>JAWKTE010000012.1:0-143825 GCA_041401985.1 Phycisphaerales bacterium | reverse complement strand
GGATGAACCGGTGCATCCCCTTGAACTCCAGCGGCAGGGCGAGCCCGATCTCGCGCCGGAACACCCGCAGCGAGCAGCCCGTGTCCCGGATCGTGTCGCCCAGCAACATCCGCCGGAACCACCGCCCGACACTCGACCCCGCACGGCGCACGAATCCGTCCTGGCGCACACGCGACCGGTCGCCCTGCACGAAGTCCGCGCCCTCGCCTTCCAACTTCTCCAGCATCGCCGGCAGGTCCGCCGGGTCATTCTGCAGGTCCGCGTCCAGCACCGCGATCAACTCGCCCCGCGCGGCCCGGAACCCGGCGTGGAACGCCGCCGACTGCCCGTTGCCCCTGCCCGGCGGCGTGTGCTGCATCGCCACGCACCGCAGCCACGGACGGGCGACCATCAGCCCCAGCAGGATCTCGCGGGTCCGGTCCGTCGAGCCGTCGTCGACCACGACGAACTCCCACGCGATCCCCAGCGGCCCGATAGCCCTCTGGACCTCGTCCACGAGCGGGGCGATGTTGCCCTCCTCGTTGTGGGCGGGGGCGACGACGGACAGGCGCAGCCCGGGGCCGCCCGTGTTGGCGTCGCTGCCAGCCTCGTTGCCCGCGTGCGCGGTGGATCGGTCCATCGTCCGAACGATAGCGGCGGCACATGCCGAACGGGCCGGTCCGACACGCCCGCCTGCGACGCCGCGCCAAGACAGGCCGCGCCCGCCGATCCCGCAGGAAGCAAAGCCCAGCATCCAACCGCCTATCCTCCATCGAAACCACCGTCCCGACGCCACCGGCGTCCCTCTCCAATACCCCACCCCGACGCCCGCGCCGCCAACCATGGCCCGGCGCGACACCGGGAGGCATCCATGCACCTCCGACACTCCGACCACGACCACGGCCCGCCCACCGTGCCCGTCACCTTCATCCTCGAAGACCCCGAGGGCCTCACCGGCTCCGAGAAGGCCGAGTGGTCCCTCATGGCCGCCAAGGGCGAGCACCTGCTCGAGGTCGCCATCGAGCACGGGATCAACATCGAGCACGCCTGCGGCGGCGTGTGCGCCTGCTCGACCTGCCACATCTACGTCGAGAAGGGCATGGACGACGTGGCCGAGGCCACCGAGGCCGAGGAGGACCGCGTCGAGGAGGCCCCGGGCCTGCAGATCAACAGCCGCCTGTCGTGCCAGTGCGAGGTCAAGGGCGACGGCCCGATCGTGGTCCGCGTCCCGGCGTGGAACCGCAACGCGATCAAGGAAGTGCCGCACTAGCGGGCGAACGATCGCCCGATCACGCCGCCGCGCTCTGAGACGCCAGCGTCTCCCGCACGTGCTGGATCGCCTTGACCGTGTCGCGGGTCGCGCCCTGGATCGCGTCGACCTGGTCGCCGATCTGCGTCGTGGCCTCCGAAGCCTGCGTCGCCAGACGCTTGACCTCCGACGCCACGACCGCGAAGCCGCGCCCGGCGTCGCCCACGCGGGCCGCCTCGATCGCGGCGTTGAGCGCCAGCAGGTTGGTCTGCGACGAGATCTCGCCGATCGTCTTCGAGAACCCGCCGATCTGCTGCGAGGCCCGCGACAGCCCGTCGACCACCTCCAGCGTGTCGCGGAACTCCTCGGCCAGTTCGGCGCGGCGCTGCTCGGCGGCGTTCAGGTCGCGCGTCTTACGGTCCATCTCCTGTGTCGCGCCGTTGATCGAGTTGGCCGCCCGCCGGAACGAGCCCAGCATCCCCGCCACGAGCACGCGCCGGTAGAACTTGCCCTCGCTGGCGTGCTCGAGCGAGGCGGTCGCCTCGCGCACGAACGCGTCGGTCATGTCGAGCATGTGGTTGATCGCGTGCAGCAGCTCGCCCAGTTCCCCGTCCACGTCGATCCGCAGCAGACGCTGCTCGAGGTCGCCCCGGGCCGCGGCCCGGCACACGTCCGAGGCCCGCCGGACCCACTCGCGCATCGCAGACGCGTCGAAGTCCGCCTGCGAGCCCGGCGCAACGCCCCACGCGGCGTCCTGCGACCCATCCGGCGGCGTCATCCAACTCTCGTGCCGTGCCATCGTCGGTTCCCTGCGTTGCGATCGCGGCCGTCCCGATCAGATGGAGAAGATGAGTTCCTCGTACGACGTGCCCTTCGAGCGCAGGAAGTCGCCCAGGGCCGCCATCCCCGCCGCCACCTGCTCGCGCGGCCCGCTCTGGCGCTGCTCCACACGCCACAGCGACTCGTACACGTCCCGGATCCGGTCCACGGACCGTCGCTCCGGGCACCGCCGGTTCGAGTGGAACCCGGTGATCGCGCCCCGGTCGTCCATCGTCGGCGTCACGTGCGCGAAGACCCAGTAGTGGTCCCCGCTCTTGGCCCGGTTGATCACATACGCGAAGATCTCGTGCCCCGACTGGATCGTGTCCCACATGAACCGGAACACGCACCGGGGCATGGCCGGGTGGCGCACGATGCAGTGGGCCTGGCCCAGCACCTCCACCTCGGTGAACTGCGCCACGCGCAGGAACACCTCGTTGGCATAGGTGATCCGCCCCTTCGGGTCGGTCTTGCTGACGATGATCTCGTCGGCGCCAAACGTGCGCTCGACGCCGGTCACGTTGGTTGATGGGCGCGCCATATCGGACCTCGCGCCGATCCGAATCCGGATCGTGCGATGCTCTATCGACGCCCCACGCCCGCGGCTTGATATGACCCGCCGTCCCGGCGAACGCGACGCGCAAGCGAGTGGGGTGTGCCACGTCTATGAAGACCCGCAGTTTGTCAAGCGGCGTGTGCGGTCCCATTCGTCTATCCGAGCGTGGCGTGGCGGCGTGTGTGGCCGCCCGCGTGCCCATCTGGGCTGGGTGTCCGAGGCGTGATGGGGGCCGGCTGCCCTTCGACTCGAGGCCCTGTTGGGGTCCCATGTGCACTCCGAGCTCACTGGCCCCACACGCGGGTCCGCGTCCGGCTTCTTCCGTCGTCTCTTGCGTGGTGGTCGCCCAGGCTACGCCGCCAGCGGTCACTCCTTCATCTGGTGGTGCAGCTCCAGCGCACCCAGCGGTTGGCCACCGCCGCCACGATCACGCTGGCGTTTGCCGCGCGGCCATCGAGTCCGACAGTTGCCGCCACCGGGGCTCGTAGCGGCGCAGCCGGTGGGCCGCCTCGATCAGCACGCTCTTGAGCAGCGGGTCGCCCGCCGCGCGGACGAGCTCCCGCGTCGGCCACGCGCTGCCCGCTCGAGGCGCGCGGCGTGACGCTGCAGAACCGCCAGCTGCTTGCCGGTCGTAACCGGTCGAACCGCCCGATCACCGGCGCATCGTCCCAGGCCGTCACCCGGCCCACGCCCTTGACCGACATGAGCCGCTCGACCACCGCGTCGCCGGCCGTGGCCTCGGCCAGCCGGGCCTCGACCCCGGCGATGCGGCCCGCAGCTGGCCTGCTCGTCCCGACGGACGCACCGAACCGGGCCTGCTCGCTCAGCCCGCACGCGGGCGAGGCCAGCCACGCCAGCCACGCCCGCGTCCAATGGCGTGCGTCGGGCGGCTCGGCGATGCGCTGCAGACGCAGCGTCGCCAGGACCTGCGTCTTGACCGCAAGGGCCCGGGCCACCAGGTCGGCCCGCAGACGCACCCAGCAGCCGCAGCTCGCGGATCGGCCCGGGGCCAGCCACACCGGCGGGACCAACCCCAGCGCGGGCCAGCTCGGCGAGCATCCGCGCATCGGCGTAGTCGGTCTTGTCCGGATTGTGCCGCATCCGCGCCACGCCCGGGTGGGCCAGGCTCACTGACCAGCCCGCCTGGTCGATCAACGCCTCGGCCAGGTCGGCCGCCGCAGCAGCTCTCGATGGCCACGCCGACTCCGCCACCGGGCCGGACCAGCCCCGCGATGTCGGCCACGCTGTTGCCGCCGCCGGTTGACCAGCACGCGCCTGCCCGCGTCGACGACGCACACCTGCACGCCGCGAGTGTGGTAATCAAGCCCGATGAACACCGGTACAGCTCCATGCCTGCTGCCCGATGGGAACGCGAACTCCCGCCGGGATCGTTCCCCCGGCTGGAGCAACAGGTCTTCATCCCCATCGACCTTCGGGGCCTTGGCCGAAGGTCGTGCCGAGGGTGGAAGGACGCTCGACGTGTGGTATGGAGCACGCGCCTGCGCCGCCGACTAACTTAGTGCCAGTAGCCTGAGTGCCACACCCTGCCTCTGACACGCCATGTCAAGAAGGGAGCCAAGTGTGGACCGCGACGTCTGGGATCTTGTGGTGCGAGCGACCCGCTCGATGCGATCGGCGGCCCCGCCCCGGCGGCGGCCGGTGCTCTTTGCCGATCGGCTCATCCCCAGCCTCTTACCTCTCTGGCTCTCGTCTGGCACGAGCTGCCCATGTGCCGCGTGGCCACCGCGCCGTGTTCGGCTCGATGTTCAGGCCACGCCTGCTCCCCAGCGTCTCGCAGTTCTGCAAAGCCGCATCGCCGAGCCACGCTTCGCCGCCCTGCTCGAGGCCGACGCCGCCGCCTGACCGGCACGCTCGACGGGGCCATGCTGCTGATGATCGACGGCAAGGCCCTGCCCGTGACCGAGAACTGCGCGATCCCGACGGCGCGACCACCGGGCACGGCGGCGGGCGGTTCTGCAAGGGCTACAGGCTCAACGCCATGACCGACGACCGCGGACGCATCGGCGAATACAGGCTCGGACATGCGCCAGCAGGAGAAGAACCTCGCCTTCGAGATGCTCGGGCCGTGGGCCCGGGCCAGGGTCGTGCTGGCCGACGGCACCATGACAGCTCCCGGCTGTACGACAGGGCCGCCGAGCCGCGGGCGTTCCTGTTCACGCCGGTCAGGGCGCGCTGGGGCAGCACCGCGTGACGATCGCGCGGACCCGCCCGAGCGGGCGCGAGGCCGGACGAGTGTAGGGCGCGAGCGTCCGCACCTGGCCGCGGCCGCGCATGGCGCGCGGCGCGATCGGAGCCGCACCTTCGCCAACCTCTCCAACTTCGCCGGGGCCTGCGCGGCCTGCCGCCGTGGGTCCGCACACGCCGGGCGCGTCGAGCGGTTCGTCGCCGCCAAACTCGTCATCTATGCCGCCAGGTTTCGCAGGCGCGACACCCGTCCGCCAAAGCCTGAGGCGAGAAATGCTCCATGCCTGTGGCTCTGCACGGGCATGGCGGGCGTGCAACACGCCTTCGTTGATCGAGCATGGCTGCTCAGAGCAGCAGCCATGCCACGCGCCGTGTCCGCCCCGGCGAACGCGACGCCGCGAGCGAGTGGGAACGGCCAGTTGCGCCTGGTCAGTCCTTTCTTCGTGGTCCCGAGCTGGTGGCTCAGGGCTCTCTTCAGCAGCCGGTGGCGAAGAGGGTGAGGTAGTAGAAGAAGTCGTCGTTGGAGATGAAGCCGTCGAGGATGCCGTAGCCGGGGGTGCCGGGGATGGCGTTTGTGGTCAGGTCCGGGGGCGAGGGGCAGCGGGTGAAGCCTGGGCCGACGCCGCAGCCGAGTTTGGTGGTGAAGAGCGTCAGGAAGTAGAAGAAGTCATCGTTGTTCGCGATGCCGTTGGGGACGCCGTAGCCGGGCAGGCCGGGGATCGCGTTGGTCGTCAGGTCGGCTTGGCAGAAGCCTGGGCCGGGAGGCTGGAACTCGTACGCGCCGATATCCACGATCGGGGTGGATCCCGCGCCAGTGTCCGGCATGATCGGGTCGTCGGCGAATCTCGGGTTGCCGAGCAGGTCCGTCGCCGCCGCGCCGGGGACGAGCGAGTTGTTCCCCGCGTCCACGCCGGGCGAGCCCCGCTTGAGGGTGAAGTCGCCGTTTTCGGGGTCGGCCAGCAGCGGATCGGTGACCTGGTTCCCGGCCCCGGGGACGCTAAACGGCGTGATCGAGTAGTTCACGACGAGTTCGCCGGCGTTGGTCAGCGCGCCGAACGTGTTCTCGCCCAGAACGGTGTTCGAGAGGACCACGCGTTCGCTGGGGTTGAAGAACGGAACCTCGGCGAGCGACGGGGCCACGCAGCGGGCGATCGTGCAGTTCAGGAACACCAGATCCTGATTGACGGACTGCGTGAGCGGGAACGTCTCGGACCGGATGTTCGCGAACAGGCACTGCTCGAACGTGTACCCAGTGGAGGCTCCCCCCCCGAACGCGCGCTGGGTCGCGTCGAGTTCCGCATCCTCGAACGTGCAGCGCCCGAACGTCATGACGCCGAGCGCGCCGCTCCCGGAGCCGGTCACCGCGATCGGTCCGCCACGGAACGTGCAGTCGAAGACGCCAGAACTGCTGGACGAGATGAACGGACCTGTCCCCGGCGTCGGAGGGTCGGAGATGAAGACGCACCGCTCGATGGTGCTCCCGGCACCCGTCGCCACGACGGCCAAGGGCCATCCCACAGTCGCACAGTTGATGAAGGTGCAATCGGAAATGACATTTTGAAGACTAAGCGTCGCGAGCGCCACGTCAACCAACCCTTCAAACGTACAGTCGGATATTACCCTACCGGCGGAACCGGCGCCAACTCCTCCGCGCAAGTCACTTCCAGGGCGGAACACAAGTCCATGGATCGAGCCAGCCGGAAAGATTTGGACTCCAACCTGAATCGTCAGTCGGTTCGGGCTGTCGGTGGGCCGCAAGACCGGCGACTCGCCCTGCTCCGCCCGAATCGTCAGCGACTTCGTTACCAACGCCGTCTCGAAGTAATCGCCGATACCCTCGCTGATGAGAATCGTGTCCCCGCTCTGCACGATGGGGCTGGCCACGGCCTCGGTGAGGCTTAGGAAGTCGGGCGATTCGGATGGATCGTTGGAGACCAGCCAAGTTGTCTGCGCGAAGGCCGTGGACGTGAGCCAGGCCAGGGCCGCGGCGATGGGTGCGAAACGCATTGGACGGCCCTCCGAGTTCCCCGGGCGAGTGTACTTGGGGGGTGGGGGTGGGAGAAGGGGATTCGAAGCGGGCTCTGGGGCTTCGCCGACCCCTCCGGGGTCGAGGTGCTTTGATGCGATTATCAGGGGGTGAACCTCCTGGCAACCGTCGTGCGCCCTCCGGGCGGAGGCATCGTGCGCATGCCATGCGAGGAACGGCGGTGTGCTCGCGGTCGCAGCGTCGGGTTGGGCAGCGGTCGTGGATGCAGCGGCCATGCGATGAGGATTGCATGGGTGGGGGTGGGTTCGAGGTGGTGGTGCGGTATGGGCACGAATTGGCGCACAAACGCGCTCATAGCGAAGCAGATTGCGCACAAAGGCGTTCGTAGCGTTTGGGTTGTTCGCACCGAGAAACGCCCCAGAGCGGGCGTGTCTCGGTGGCACAGGGGTTGTTCGCACCGAGAAACGCCCCAAAGCGGGCGTGTCTCGGTGGCACAGTGGGTGCATTCGAGGGTGGCTTACGTCACCCCAGCCTTCCACCCGCTCTCCACCTCGCCCCGCGGGTGCAGCGCCTTCCAGACGCGTTCGATGACCGCGCGGGTGCCGAGGCCGCTCGCGCCCGAGAGGGCCAGGACCTCGGCGTCGTGCCCGAGGCGCAGGGCCGCGCGGAAGTCCTTGACCGCCGCGGTGCGGGCGTCCTCGTCGGGCAGGAGGTCCATCTTGTTCAGGCAGATGATCTCGGGCTTCTCGGCCAGTTCGGTGGAGTAGCCGCGGAGTTCCTCGCGGATGGTGCGGTAGTTGGCCGCGGGCTCGGAGCCGTCGTCGGGCAGGACGCTGATGAGGTGGACGATGATCCGCGTCCGCTCGATGTGGCGGAGGAAGTCGTGCCCCAGCCCGGCCCCGTGCGAGGCGCCCTCGATCAGGCCCGGGATGTCGGCGAACACGACGCGCCGGTCCGGGTCGAGTTCGGCGATGCCCAGTTGCGGCGAGAGCGTCGTGAACGGGTACGCCCCGATCTTCGGGCTCGTGCGCGAGATCGCGCCCAGCAGCGTGGACTTGCCCGCGTTGGGCAGGCCGACGAGACCGGCGTCGGCGATGAGTTTGAGTTCGAGGCGGATCTCGAACCGCTCGCCCTTGCCGCCCGGCTCGGCGGTGCGGGGGGTCTGGTTGGTCGGGCTCTTGAAGGACTCGTTGCCGCGCCCGCCGCGCCCGCCGCGAGCCAGCACGACGCGGTCGCCGGGGCGGAGGTCGGCCATCTGCGCGCCGGTCTTGTTGTCGTACACGAGCGTTCCGGCGGGGACGCGGATGACGCGGTCGGCCCCGCGGGCCCCGTACTGCTGCTTGGCGCGGCCGGCCTCTCCCGCTTCGGCGTTCCAGTGGAACACGCCGCGGAAGTCGACCAGGGTGTTGAGGCCCTCCTCGACGGCGAAGATCACGTCGCCGCCGTCGCCCCCGTCGCCGCCGTCGGGCCCTCCCTTGGGGATGCCCGCGGCCCTGCGGAAGGAGACGGCACCCTTGCCGCCGTCGCCCGCCCCGATCTCGATGACCGCCCGATCAACGAACATGGGCAAGGGTAGGTGGGCGGGATGCGGGCAAAGAAAAACCCGGCACTCAGCACGCGCCAAGCACCGGGTCTCGTGGGGGTCAGGATTGGGCGGGGGTTCGCCGGCGGGCCGGGACTGTGATCCGGGTCGGCCTGGGCCGAGGTCCGATCACGCCTGGCTCGTCGGAGTTCCCCCTCGTCGCCGGGCCTTCCTTGTGACGGGTTGGCCCGGGACCGTTCTTCCGTCCGGTCTTCCGTCCGGGGGTCGCTATCGCGTCCCTCGAACGCCACCCGATTCGCCGGTGGTCGGCGGGCGGTTCCGGGCATCGCGCAGGAATTTTTCTTGCGGCCCAGTTTCCCGGGGTGGGCTGTCGGTTGGTTCAGCGGGCGGGCTGGCGTGGCGCTCCAAGCCCAAGGCGGGCAAGCACTTGCTTCAGATCCGACCAGACGGCCTTGCGGTTCTCCTCCGTGTAGGACCGGAGGATGTAGGACGGGTGGTACGTGGGCATGACGGGGAACCGCAGGCCGGCGACGTCGGCGGCGAAGGTGTAGCCGGTTGGGGCGGGGGGGATAGTGAACTCGTGCCATGAGCCGCGGAGGCGCCCCATGGCCTCGGCGGTCTGGAGGAGGAGGTGGCTGGCCGGGCGCCCCAAGGTGACAATCACCTCCGGATTGACGATGGCGATCTGCTCGTAGAGGTACGGGGCGCAGGCCAGGGATTCCTCGGGCGTGGGCGTGCGGTTGTTCGGCGGGCGGGTCTTCAGAACGTTGCAGATGTAGACCTGCTCGCGGGCGAGGCCCATGCCCTGGATCATCTTGGTGAGCAGTTGCCCGGCCCGCCCGACGAAGGGGCGGCCGGTCTTGTCCTCGTCCTCGCCCGGGGCCTCGCCGACGAAGAGCAGGCGGGCGCAGGGGTCGCCCTCGCCGAAGACGATGTTGGTGAAGGTGGTGTCAAAGCGGGCGTGGGGGGCGTCGGACTCGTACTTGGCGCGGAGGGCATCGAGGGCGCGCTGGACCTCAGAGGGGTTGCGTGTCGGGCGGGATGGGGTTGGTTGTGGGGGGGCGCACGCGTCGGACGCGTGGGTTTCGGTGCTCGCGCTGTCCAGCGTGCTGCCTGCGACCCGGTAGGCGGGGACGAAGTCGACGCCCATGAGTTGGGCGGTCTTCGCGTGCTGGCGGGCCAGGCGGGCGAGAGTCGGGTCGGTGGCGGGCATGGCTGGCACTGTACCGCCCAGGCTACGGGCCGGGCGACTTGCGGAGCGACTCCAGGATCGGAGGCAGTTGGTCGGCCAGTTCGCTCGCCAGCATGCCGCCGGTGGCCTTCGAGCGATCGGCCCAGCGCTGGCCCGCCAGCGCGTGGGCCTCGACCGCCAGGCACGTGGCCTGCCAGGGGTCGAGGGGACGGTCGGCGGGGCGGCGGGGCAGGCGGAGGTACGCCAGCGGCGGGACGAACTGGGCGACGAGCCCGGCGATCAGCCCAGCCAGCACGTCGCCCGTGCCGGCGGTCGCCAAGGCGGGGCACTGGTGGCGGCAGGTCCAGGTGCGCTGGCCGTCGGAGACGACGGTGCGGGCACCCTTGAGCGCGACGATGACGCCGAGGCGCTGGGCGAGGGCCTCGGCGGCGGCGGTGCGC
Source organism: Phycisphaerales bacterium (assembly GCA_041401985.1). Taxonomy (GTDB): domain Bacteria; phylum Planctomycetota; class Phycisphaerae; order Phycisphaerales; family UBA1924; genus JACKHA01. Next base: position 133,855 of record JAWKTE010000012.1, on the reverse strand, counting down.
GAGGTCTCGTTGGTCGGGTCGTGCTTGATGCGGAGCGCGTCGGCGAGGCGGCGGTACTCGCCGGGGTGGGGGGTGAGGATGGCCGCCGCTCGGACGTCGGGGGTCAGGTCGGGCAGGTCCGCGAGGCAGTTGAGCGCGTCGGCATCGACAACGACGGGAACGTCGGCGTGCTGGACGGCGCGGAGGGCCAGGGCGGTGGGGCCCGGGCCGTCGCCAAGGCCGGGGCCGACGACGAGGCAGTTGGCGTCCGACGAGTGGGTGTCGAAGGCCTCGGCGGCCAGATGCGGGATGATGGCACCGTCGGCGTCGACCGCCAGTGCGTGCCCTGTTGCCGATGGGGCGATGGCGATGGCGGCGTCGAGGATCGGCGTGGGCACGAGGAGCCTGGCCAGGCCCGCGCCGGCACGGAGGGCGGCCATCGCGGCCAGGGCGGGGGCGCCGATCATGCGGCGCGTGCCGGCGCTGCAGCCGCCGACGACCAGGACGGTGCCGAAGGTGCCCTTGTGGCCTTGTGGGGAGCGGACGGGGAGTTGGGCGGGCAGGGCGGCGTCGGGGGCGTTGGTATCGGCCTTTGGCCGATGCTCAGGCTGCAAGCCTGAGCTACCAGAATCGCTCATTGCTCTGCCTCTTCGACGGCGATTTCGAGCACGCCCAGGAGCCTGGCGATGGTCATCATCTCGGCCGAGCCGGACTCGTTGTCGAGGTTGGCAGTGACGATGGCGATGTGCGTGGCGTCGAAGGGCGTGGAGGCCGAGAGCGTCGCGTCGAGGTCGACCCAGCGGGGCTGGCCCTCGACCTCGATGAGCGCCTGGGTCCACATGTGGAAGCCGAAGATAGCATCGCGTCCGAGGAAGGCGTCGGCGTAGACCAGGCCGCTGACGACGCGCGACGGGATGCCGTCGACGCGGAGCATCGCCGCCAGCAGCACCGCGTGCTCGGAGCAGTCGCCGGCGCGGCTCTGGCAGACCTCGGAGGCCGACGCGAATCCGACGCCGAGGGTCTTCTCGCGGATGTGGCGGTACACGGCGCGGCGCAGGGCCTCGGCCCGTTCCATCGGATCGTCGCTGGCGCGGCGGAGCGACCGGCGCGTCAGTTCCACAAGCGCCCGGTCGGACGTGTCCATCATCGCCGACGAGGCCAGCAGACGTCGGCGGTCGATGTCGCCCGCGTCCACCGACGCGGCGTCGTCGAGGTCCACGACCACGCGGGCGCTGTCGTGCCCGAGCGTTTCGACGGTCTGGACGGAGGTCTCGGCGATGTCGGGCAGTTCGGCGCCGTCGCCCATGGACAGGACGTACACGCCGCGTCGGGTCTCGCGCGGGCGGCGGATCGGGCGGTCGGGGGCGACCAGCGTGTCGACCATGACCTCCGGGGCCTCGCCGCCGGACATCGCGGTGGCGCGGTCGGCCATGACGGTGACGATGGTCAGCCCGCCGAGCGGGATCTCGGAGCGGACGGCGTTGCCCTGATCGTCGGCCCACATGGTCGTGACGACGCCGGGGGCGGCGGTGGTCTCGACCTCGCAGCGGATCGCGGGGACTGCCCGACCCCACGCCTGGGCGTCCTCGCGCCGGAACCCGGTCATCTCGCTGGTGACGATCTCCAGGCCCGAAGAGGTGTCGATGCTCGTGACGCTGATGGTCTCGGCCCCGGCTTTCATGCGGGCCAGCACATAGTCGCTCGCGGCGGCGGGCGTGAGCCAGCGGCCCTCGGGGTGGTCCTCGGTCGTGGTGGTCGAGCGTCCGCCCTGGGTGGTGGTGACCTCGACGCCTTCGTCGGTCCACAGGAACTCGCGGACGACGGGCTGGCTGCCGATGGCCTGGGAGGAGCGAGCGGAGATGGGCTGGCCGCGGGTTGTCTCGACAAACTCGCCCTCGATCTCGAACTCGATGACCGCGTCGCCGCGCCGGATCTCGAGCGACATGACCGAGGCCGTGGTGACGCGGTCGCCCTCGGTGGCCTGCCACTCGTGTGACCAGCCGGCCCGCTGGCCGGCGAGCAGGACGATGTACCAGCGGTCGTAGTCCTCGCCGGCGACGGCGGGGCGTGCGAAGAGCCAGGCAGCGCGAGCAGGGCCAGGAGCGGGCGGAGGGGGCGGGCGGGCATGGCGTGCTCCGGAGGGGGAACGGGCGCGGGCGTGTTCGATCATAGAGGTGGCGGCTCGCGGCTCGGCCTCGCGAGCGAGCAGTGAGCGGGCGGGGCGTATGCTCAGCGCGTGGGGGCAGGTCCGCATCATCCCGATCGAGTCGATCGACGATCCGCGCCTGGATGTGTATCGGAACCAGAAGGATGCTTGGTTGCGGGCGGGGCACAACCCGGAAGCGACGGAGCGACGGAGCCGACGGAGCGACGGAGGGGGAGGGTCGGAGGGAGGAGGGGTGGGGCGAGGGGCGGTGCAGGCAGGCGCCGGGTTGTTCATGGCCGAGGGGGTGTTGGTGGTGGGGGCGCTGCTGGAGAGTGGGGTTGGGGTTGAGTCGGTTCTGGGGACGCGTGAGCAGGTTTGGAGAGTCGAGGCGCTGATCGCGGAGCGAGCGCCGGAGACGCCGGTGTTCGTCGCTTCGCGCGAGGTGCTGGCGGGGGTTGTCGGGTTCGATCTGCATCGGGGGCTGCTGGCGGCCGGGCGGCGGGCGGGCGATGGCGGGCTGGGGTGCAGCATCGAGGCGGTCATCGAGCGGTCGCGCGTGCTGGTGCTGGGCGAGGACCTGGCCAACCACGACAACGTCGGCGGGCTGATGCGGACGGTGGCGGGGCTTGCGGGCGACGCCGGCGGCGTGCTGCTCAGCCCGCGTTGCTGCGACCCGCTGTACCGAAAGGCGCTGCGGGTGTCGATGGGCAACGCGTTGCGGGTGGCGTGGGCACAAGTGGGGGACGCCGGCGGCGGGGGGTGGCTGGCGACGCTCGACCGGGTCGCGGCGGCGGGCTTCCGGTTGGTCGCCCTGTCGCCGGGCGGCGGCGTGAGCGTGCGGACGCTGGGCGTCGGGCGGGGCGAGCGGGTCGCGCTGCTGGTGGGGGCCGAGGGCGCGGGGCTGGAGGCCCGGACGCTGGTAGCGGTTGATCGACTGGGTGGCGTCCGGGCGGCGATCCCGATGGCGGGCGGGGTGGACTCGCTGAATGTGGTGGTCGCGCTGGGGATCGCGCTGGACCGGATCGTGGACGGGCGAGACGCTTGAGCGCCACGGGTGCGAGGGCGGACGGGCGCGACCCCCGTCCAAACCGCGAAACATCGCACACAACGCGAACCGAATGGCGGATTGGCGGGTACAGTGTTCGGGTGGCGTTGCGCGCCGACCGGGGCGGGCGGGAGAGCCGCGGCGTCCTGGGTCGCCGGGGCACCGACGGTTGCCGATCAACGAGGATGCGAAGGAGTTTCGCCATGCTGCGACGGGTCACGACGCTGGGGCTGCTTTCGATGGTGGGGCTGGCCGCGCCCGCGATGGCCCAGATGGAACTGGACGACCAGATCGTCCGAGAGGGCCTGGGCGAGCGGCGTGTCGACCTGACCAGACTGGAACTGACCCAGTTCGATCCGGCGTGGTGGGAACTGCTGAGCGACTGGCGGATCGGCGAGGAGGCTCCCACGCCCGACACGCTGGATGGCCAGGTCGTGCTGGTGGTGACGTTCGCGGGCTGGTACCCGCCTTCGGTGCGGCCGCTGGCGATGGCCCAGCGTCTGTACGAGACGTACGGCGAGGACGGGCTGGTCGTGATCGGCGTGCACGATCCGGAGGGTTTCGACGACGGCGTTGAGGCCGCGGAGCGCCGGGGCGTGACGTTCCCGATCGCAATCGACGCCGAGGGGGCGTTCCGCGAGGCGCTGCTTGTGGATCAGGACCCGGACTTCTATCTGATCGATCGTTCGGGGCAGCTGCGGTTCGCGGACATCGAGACGTCGTCGGTCGAACTGGCGGTGGAGCACCTGGTCGAGGAGACGCGCGAGGAGGCCGAGACGCTGGTGTCGCGGATCGACGATGCGCGGCGTCGGGCGGAGATCGAGGCGCGCCGGACGGCCCGGATCAACCAGCAGGCGGACCTCCTGAGCATCCCCGACGTGGCGTTCCCCGAGCCGTCGGAGGCGGCGTATGCGCTGGCGCACTGGCCGCGCGTGCAGGTCGATCCGAACGCGACGCCCGCGTTCGGTGAGCCGGCGGGCCCGCGACGCCTGCAGATGCCGGCCGACGGGTTCTATCCGTCGGCGCCGGCGTCGAAGGGTCGGGCGTTCGTGGTGTATTTCTGGGACCGGAACATGCCGGCGACGACGGCCCGGATCCGCCCGATGGACGAGATCCAGCGGCGGTACGCCCGCGACATCAGCGTCGTCGGCGTGATGATGAACATGAACCAGCAGAACAACTTCGGGCAGCCGGTGGAGAATGTCGGCGGGCCCGAGGCGCGGGCGGTGCTGCGCGAGACCCACCGCAGCGCGGGCCTGGCCCACACGCTGCTGGCCGACCTGGGCGGCGCGCTCATGAACGCGGCCGAGGGCAACCAGTTCTCGTCGTCCGGGCAGGGGCCGCGGACGATGGCCGCGGTGGTGAGCAGCGACGGGGTCATCCGCTGGTTCGGCGACTCGACGAGCCACGGGTTCGAGTCCGCGGTGGCGCTGGTGGCCCGCGAGGACCCCGGCGTGCGGGCGCGGCGTGCGGCGGAGGATGAATACCTCCGCCGGCGCGGGCGGTGATCGGGAGTGATGGACGGGCCTGATGCGGGCGCGACCGGGCACACGGGCGAGCGGGTTCCGCTCGATCGCGCGCTGCTGCACGTCGTGCTGCACGAGCCGGAGATCCCCAACAACACGGGCAACATCGGGCGGACGTGCGTGGCGCTGGCTTCGGCGCTGCACCTGATCGAGCCGCTGGGGTTCGATATCTCGGAGAAGGCCTGCCGGCGGGCCGGGCTGGACTACTGGCCTCGGCTGGCGCTGGCGACGCACGCGGATTGGGGGGCGTACCAAGGGGCGACGCCTGGGGCACGCCGCTGGCTGTTCACGGCACGGGGCGGGCGTTCGATCTTCGATGTGGAGATCGGGGCGGGGGACCACCTGGTCTTCGGCAAGGAGTCGGTGGGGCTGCCGGACGAGATTGTTGAAGCGGCGGGCGCGGGCGAAGTCGAAGGCGGTTCGAGCCGGGTCTCGCTGGTGTGCCTGCCGATGGTCGAGGGCGAGCGATCCCTCAACGTGGCGACGGCGGTGTGCGCGGCGTTGTACGAGGGCGTGCGTCAGATGGCGGCGCGCGGGGAGGTGCTCATCGAGCCGGGGCCGCGGGGCAGCGTGCTGCGGCCGGCGTTCTCGGCTCCGGCGGGGCGCGGCGAGAGCGCCCGACGCCGGTTCTAGAATCGCCCGATGCCCACGCCCCGCAAGTCAGCCGCCGCCTCCACGCTCGAGACCGTCGAGCCCATCGGCAAGCGCGTGCTCATCCGCAAGGACGAGGACAAGAAGACCACCAAGACCGGCATCCACCTGCCCGACAAGATGGAGATCCCGACGCTGACGGGGCGGGTGGTGGCGGTGTCGGCCCTGGTCCGGCGGAACGAGGACTACCCGATCCGCCAGTACGACCGCGTGCTGTTCAACCCGCGCCAGGGGATCCCGGTGGACTTCGAGGGCGACAACCGCCTGTTCGTGATCCCGATCGAGGACATCGTGGCGGTGTTCCGCAGCGCGGGCCAGCAGGACGCCGCGGGCGAGTCGTGATCCGCGCCATGGCCCCGCCCGACCCGCTCCCGATCACGCCGATCCCGCCGGCCCGCTGGCGGCGGATCGACGTGTCCGTCACGCCGCCGGGCTCGAAGAGCCTGACGAACCGGGCGGTGCTGCTGGCGGCGCTGTCGCGGGGCACCTCGCGCGTCCGTCGGCCGCTGCTCGGGGCCGATGATGCGGAGCGGATGCTGGCGGCGGTTCGGGCCCTCGGTGCGAAAGCGACGGTGCTTGCGGACGGTGATCTGGAGATCGAAGGCGTGGACGGGCGCTGGCCAGTCGGCAGCGAGGGTGTTCGACTCGACCTCGGGAACGCCGGCACCGCGACGCGGTTCCTGGCGGCCGCGGCGTTGGTTGCGGATGGCCCGGTCACGATCGACGGCGATGCGCGCATGCGGGAGCGCCCCATCGGCGATCTGGCCGGCGCGCTCGAGTCACTGGGCGCCCGGGTCGAGTGGCTCGGCACGCCGGGCTGTCCGCCGCTGCGGAACGTGCCGCCCGACCACAGCGCGGTCGCGCCCGCGTCGTCGAGCGTGTCGTTCGGCGAGACGATGTCGAGCCAGTTCGTCTCCGCGGTGCTGCTGATCGCCCCGTGGCTGCCCTCGGGCCTGACCGTCACGCTGCCGGACGGGGCCACGAGCGCGTCGTACATCCGCATGACCCTCGGCCTGCTCGATCGCCTGGGCGCGAGCGTGCAGGTCTCGGGCGATCTGCGGGTCATCCGCGTCGCGCCGGGGCCGGGGCGGATCGCCGACCTCGCGCACGGCCGCCCGCGCGGGCTCGGGGCGTTCGACTACACCGTTGAGCCCGACGCCAGCGGCGCGACGTACTTCTGGACCGCCGCGGCCATCCTGCCCGGCGCGCGCGTCAAGGTCGACGGCCTCGGCGACGCGGGCCTGCAGGGCGACGCGATGTTCCCGCACGTGCTGGGGCGCATGGGCGCGACCGTGCTGGTCTCGACCGGCCATCCCTCGGCCATCACCGATCGCGAGGGCGAGTTCGGCCCGGCCTCCATCACGGTCCGCGGCGGCGACCGCCTCCGCCCCGTGCTGGCCGACATGGGCGACATGCCCGACGCCGTGATGAGCCTGGCTGTGGCGTGCGCGCTGGCACGCGGGCACTCGGTGGTACGCGGCGTGCGGACGCTGCGGGTGAAGGAGTCGGACCGGATCGCGGCGATGCGGGCCGAACTGGCCAAGGTCGGCGTGGACGTGCGTGAGCACCCGGGCGACGAGGACACGATCACGATCACGCCGCCCGAGGGTGGGATCGACTGCCGCCCGGACGCCCCGCGTGTGGAGTTCGAGACGTACCGCGACCATCGGATGGCGATGTCGCTGTCGCTGATCGGCCTGCGCCGCCCGAACGTGCTCATCCGCGATCCGGGGTGCGTGGGCAAGACGTACCCGGGGTTCTGGGACGACCTGGCGTTGCTATCCGCAACGGATTGATCGGGCGGAACTGAACCGGCTTCAACCGGACTACTTCCGCGGCAGGTCGCCGGTCAGCCGGATCGACGCCGCGTAGGCCTCGATGGTCGTCTCGGGGCGGCCCAGTTCGTCCCACGTCTGGCCCGCCTGGAATCCCTCGTTGGTCGCCCAGGTGAAGCGGAGCAGGTCGTGGAGGTACTTCGGGCGGCTTGAGAGTCTGGCCATCACGGCGAGAGCCGCTGTTGGTACGGGCGCGACGACTCGCCCGCCGCCGAGCGCCTTGCGGAACCGACGGATCGCGTCGCGCATCGAAACCGCCTCCGGCCCCTGCATGACAAACGACCTGTTCGCGCTCGCGGGCTGGTCGATGGCTCGGATCACCTGGTCGGCGTAGTCGGTCCCCGCGATCCAGTGCAGCGGGGTTTCGGGCGAGCCCGGGCCGAGAATCAGCGGGCCGAGCACGAACAGCCCGAGCGACTCCATCAGCCACGTGGGGCGGAAGATGGTCCAGTCCAGGCCGGAGGCCATCAGTTCGTCCTCGGCCGTTGCCTTGTTGCGGATCACCCACCAGCCATCGCGGTACTCGGGGCAGCCGAGCGCGGAGATCCGCATGATCCGGCGGACGCCCGCCCGCTTGGCCGCGTGGATCAGCGTGCGGGTGCCCTCGAGGTCCGGGTCCCACGCACGCTCGGAGAACGGCTGGGCCAGGTTGGTGTAGACGGTCTGGCAGCCCTCGATGGCCGCGGCGATCGAGTCGGGGTCGCGGAGGTCGGCTTCCCGGAACTCAACGCCGTCGGGCAGCACGCGCCCGGCCCGCGCGGCGTCGCGGACGATGCAGCGGAACGGTCGGGCGTGGTGCAGCAGGCGTCGCACCAGCGGGCGGCCGATGGTGCCCGTCCCGCCGATGACGCCCAGCGGCGTGGTCATAATGCATCGTACCGCGTCGGTCGCCGCAATTGACCCCGTACGAACGCTCGCTGGCGGCGGACCGTCTCGACTGGGATTGGGGAACACAGATGGCATACCGCGAACTCGACGCCGGCACCCACATGGACCTGCAGGGCCGGACCACCTACGACGGCTACCTGTGCCTGGACCAGATCCTCTCGGCCCAGAAGCCGCTGTCGAACCCGGCCCACCACGACGAGATGCTGTTCATCGTGCAGCACCAGGTCTCGGAACTCTGGTTCAAACTGATCATCCACGAGTTGCAGGCGGCGATCGCCCACGTCGCGGCCGACGACCTGGAGCCGTGCTTCAAGATCCTGTCGCGGGTCAAGCACATCCAGCAGCAGGTGTTCAACCAGTGGGCGGTGCTCGAGACGCTCACGCCGACGGAGTACGTGCAGTTCCGCGACGTGCTGGGCCCGGCCAGCGGGTTCCAGAGCGTGCAGTACCGGATGGTCGAGTTCCTGCTGGGCAACAAGGACGAGCCCATGCTGCGGGTGCACCGCTACCACCCGGAGCAGCACGCGGCCCTGGAGAAGGTGCTGCACCAGCCGAGCCTGTACGACGAGTTCCTGCGGTACCTGGCGCGGCGTGGGCACGCGGTGCCCCAGGACGTGCTTGAGCGGGACGTGACCAAGCCGCACGCGATGCGGGGCGAGATCGTGGAGGTCTTCCGCAAGGTGTACACCGAGCCGGAGGGCAACTGGGACGCGTACGAAATGGCCGAGAAACTGATCGATGTGGACCAGTCGTTCAGCCTGTGGCGGTACCGGCACCTGAAGACGGTGACGCGGGTGATCGGCATGAAGCGGGGCACCGGGGGCACGTCGGGCGCGCCGTTCCTCAGGAAGGTGATCGACCACGTGTTCTTCCCGGAACTGTGGGAAGTGCGGACGGCGTTGTGAGGGGAAGCGACGAAGCGACGGAGCGACGAAGGGGGAGGGGGCGAACAGGCGGGGGCTTGTGGGCGAGCGGGGCTGGCGACGGACGCCGGTCCTGAGGAGGCTCTGCGACGAAGGGCCGGGTCGGGTTCCCGGATTCCTTCCGCCAGCGCCGTGCTCTCCCGCCCGCCCGCCTTCTACCCCCCGTCGGTTGGTTGAAGCGATAGTGGGGGCTCGCTACCCTCACATCCCCATAGGCGGTGCCGGTTGGGTCGGCGGCTTGATGGCCGTTCGACACCGGTGCTCGCGTCTGGGGGCGGGCGCGTTGCGGTGGACCTGATCATCAACCCCTACATCCTGTACGTCGGGATCGTGTTGGGGGCGATCGGCGTGTGCCTCGCGCTGCCGCGGGCCAGGGTCTCGCCCCAGGGCATCGGCGCGCTGCTGGCGGCCCTGGCGGGCGGCTTGGTGATCATCGGACTCGGCCTGCGGAACCCCGAGGGCCTGCCGAACCTGTACTTCTATCTGTTTTCGATCCTCGCGCTGGGCAGTGCGTTGCGGGTGATCAGCCACCAGCGTCCGGTGTACGCCGCCCTGTACTTCATCCTGACGATCCTGGCCTCGGCCGGGATGTATCTGCTTCTCTCGGCTGAGTTTATGGCGTTCGCGCTCATCATCGTCTACGCCGGGGCCATTCTGATCACTTACCTGTTCGTGATCATGCTGGCCACCCAGGCGCCCAGCGAGGAAGAGACCGAGCGTCTGGAGGCGTACGACGCCCAGAGCCGCGACCCGGTGCTGGCGACGATCATCGGGTTCGTGCTGCTGGCGGCCCTCTCCACGATGCTGTTCCGCGGGTCGGCGGCCCTGCCCGCCGGGACGATCGACGCCGGCGGGAACGCGGTGCTGGCCCAGTTGCCGCGCCGGGTCGAGCGGTCGCTCCGCGACGCCGATGCCTGGCAGGACGGCGACCGGTTCGCGACCGACGCCGCCGGGCTGCCCGCGATCGACCCCGAGCACCGGACGGCGACGCTGGTGCGGCGCGGCGAGGAGGTCACGGTCGAGTTCCCCGAGTCGCTCCAGGCCCGCAACGTCGAGTCGCTGGCGTTCAACTTCCTCAACGAGCACCCCGGCACGATCGAGATCGCCGGCGTGCTGCTGCTGATGGCGATGCTCGGAGCTGTGGTCCTGAGCCGTCGCCAGGTGCAGTTCGATGAGGAAGTGAAGGCCCGCCAGGCCCGGCGTCTGGCCGAGGCCATCCGGCGGGAAGGGGGCGCGGCATGATGCCCCTGAACCTGTCCGCCCTGTCCGAGTCCCACCTGATTGATGCCGTGCTGCCGCTGGCCCAGACCGGGTTCCCGGAGCCGATGGGCGCGCCCGCCCTGGCCCACTACCTGTTCGTCTCGGCGGCGATGTTCGTGATCGGCCTGATCGGCTTCCTGACGCGCCGCAACCTGATCATCATGTTCCTGTGCACGGAGCTGATGTTCCAGGCGGCCGGGCTGGCGCTGATCGCGTTCAGCCGTTTCCACCTGGAGCACAGCGGGCAGACGTTCGTGATCTTCGTGCTGACGGTCGCCGCGGCCGAGGCGGCCCTGGCCCTGGCGCTGGTCGTCCTGCTCTTCCGCAAGCGCGAGTCGCTCAGCAGCGAGGAGTGGGGGGAGATGAGGGGGTAGGAAGCGACGGAGCGACGGAGCGACGGAGCGACGAAGGGAAGAGACAAGAAGAGACGAGAGAGAAGAGAAGCGGAAATGGAATTGGGCGGGTCGATTGACGGGGCGTGAGCGCCCCTCTGGGAGTTCGGATTGGGAGCGATGGACGCCATGTCGATGCTGACGCTGGCCGCGGCCGAGGGGGCCGCCCCGCCCGCGCTCGGGCAGTGGTGGATGGGCCTGGTCCCGTTCCTGCCGCTGCTGGCGTGCATCGCCTGCGGCATCTGCGCCGCGATGAAGGTCCGCTCCAAACTCCCCGCCTGGATCACTGTCGCCAGCCTCGCCGTCGCGTTCGTCATCACCGTCGCGACGTACCTGGGCCTTGACGGCCAGACCCTGACCGTCTCGGCCTGGCGCTGGTTCGAGATCTCCTGGGGCCAGGGCGGGCGGACCCAGTCGTTCGTTGCCGACTTCGGGTTCTACATCGACGGCCTGACCGCCCTGTGGATGCTCTTCGTCACGGGCTTGGGCGCCCTGATCGCGCTCTACGCCAGCGAGTACATGGAGCACGACCTGGGCGCGGGCTACTGCCGCTTCTTCGCCGCGTTCGGCCTGTTCGTGTTCTCGATGGCCTGCCTGGTCATGGGCAAGAACCTGCTCATGCTGTATCTCGGGTGGGAGGGCGTGGGCCTCTGCTCGTACCTGCTGATCGGGTACTTCTACAAGAAGCCCTCGGCGGTCGCGGCCGCGAAGAAGGCCTTCATCGTCAACCGCGTGGGCGACCTGGGCCTGGCCCTGGGCGTGTTCCTCGTGTTCGTGCACTTCGGCACGATCGACTACGCCGTGCTGTTCAACTCCGCGACCGAGGCCGGGCACGTGCTGGCCGACTACGTGGCGCTGGCCGAGGCCGGTCGCTGGGGCGAGATCCCGCTGCAGGCCCAACTGATCCCGATCCTGCTCATGATCGGGGCGTTCGGCAAGTCGGCCCAGTTCCCGCTGTACGTCTGGCTCCCGGACGCGATGGAAGGCCCGACGCCCGTCTCGGCCCTGATCCACGCCGCGACCATGGTCACCGCGGGCGTGTACCTCATCGCCCGCACCTACCCCATGTTCCTGGCCAGCGAGCACGCGCTGACGATCGTCGCGTGGATCGGCACGTTCACGGCCCTGCTGGCCGCGACCATCGGCATGGCCCAGTTCGACATCAAGCGGATCATGGCGTATTCGACGGTGTCGCAGCTTGGCTACATGTTCGCCGGGCTGGGGTTCCTGACGACCACCGGGGCCGGGTTCCACGTGCTCACGCACGCGTTCTTCAAGGCCCTGCTGTTCCTGTCGTGCGGCGCGGTGATGCACGGCTTCGCGGGCCAACTGGACCTCCGCAAACTCTCCGGCCTTTACAAGGTCCGCGGCTGGCAGATCGTCTCGTTCGGCATGCTGGTCGGCTGCCTGAACCTGGCCGGGTTCCCGCTGATCACGTCGGGCTACTTCAGCAAGGACATGATCCTGGCCGAGGCGTTCGTCACGCCGTGGGACCGCATCTGGGGCGCGCCTCTGCTGGGCGTGGTGCTGCTGATCACCGCCGGCCTGACGGCGTACTACACGTTCCGCGTGTTCTTCCGCGTGTTCATGGGGCCGACCCACTACGAGCCGGGTGATGAGCACCACGACCATGCCGATGACGGGCACGACGCCCACGGCCCCTCGCATGGCGAGGCCCATGCCCACGACCCGGGCCAGCATGGCGACCACCACGCCGACCACTTCCACCCGCACGCGCCCAAGTGGGCCATCAACGCGGTGCTGGCCACGCTGGCGATCCTGTCCACCGCCGCGATCGGGCTGTACTTCGTCCCCGCCGCCCCCGGCACGCACGGCGGGTGGGTCGGCAACGTGCTGGAGCATTCCACGGCCCGATACCACTCGCCCTACGCCCACCACGACGACTCGCACGCGGCCGTGAAGCCGGCGGCGTCGACGCTTGTGCCCGTGGCGTTCCAGCCCGAGCACACCGAGCCGGAGACGCAGACGGGCGAGCCGGCGACCGACCCTGCCCATGCAGATCCGGCCCACGCAGACCCCGCCCACGGCGCCGATCCCGAGGGCGCCGGCGCCGACGCGGCGGGTTCGCATGGCGCCGATTCCCACGCGCCCGCCTCTCACGCCTCCGGCGGATTCGACCTGACCGACCCCCACACCGCCATGTACTTCATCTCGGCGATCTTCGGCATCGCCGGCATCGCCGCCGCCGCGTGGTTCCACCTGATCGGTCGCACCGACGCGGCCCACTGCCGCATGGACGCCGTCGCCGCCCGCCTCGGCCCGATCGCCAAGTGGGCCGAGAACAAGTGGTACGTCGACGAGTTCTACGACTTCCTCTTCCGCACGCCGCTGCTCGTCTTGGCCCACATCTGCCACCTGATCGACCGCCTGCTGGTCGACGGCCTGGTCAACGCGGTCGGCTGGCTGCCGCGGGCCCTGGGCCAGGCGGTCCGCCCGACGCAGTCCGGCCAGATCAACGCCTACGCCGTCGGCATGGCCGGCGGGCTGGCCATCCTGCTCGTGATCGTCATGCTCACCATCATCTAGACCCGACCCGATCGCCCCCGTCTCCGACTCGATGCCTTGGTGCCTCCTGCCTCGATGCCTTCCTGACCATCATCCCGCTCCCATGACCCTCCTCTGCTCCAACCCGATCCGCACCAGCGCCGCAAACGCGCGTTCGGCTTCGTCGCTCGCGGCGACCAACACGCCGATCAACAAGGAGGCCGCCCGATGACCTGGGCCATCCTCCTCGCGCTTGTGCTGATCCCGCTGGTCTTCGCGGCCATGATCCCCTCGCGACCGTCCGGCCACGCCAAGGGCGTCGCCTTGGCCGGCATGATCCTGCCGCTGTTCGCCCTGGTCTTCCTCGCCGGCCTGTTCGACTGGTCCCGCCCGCACCACATGCAGCACGAGGCCACGCTCGAGTGGCTCCCGACGCTGGGCCTGTCGCTCTCGGTCGGCGTCGACGGCGTCTCGATGCTGCTGATCATCCTGACCGGCCTGCTCGGCCCGATCTGCGTGCTCGGCTCCTTCACCGCCATCCGCGAGAACGAGAAGACGTTCTATTCCTGGCTGCTCATCCTCCAGAGCGCGATGTTCGGCGTGTTCATGGCCCGCGACCTCGTGCTGTTCTACCTCTGCTTTGAGTTCACGCTCGTGCCGATGTACGTGCTCATCAGCCTGTTCGGCTCGTCGAATCGCAAGGCCGCGGCCACCAAGTTCTTCCTGTACACGTTCACAGGCTCGATCGTCGCTCTGGCGGGACTGGTCTACGTCGTGGTCCACACCTTCCAGACCACCGGCCTGTGGACCATGGACATCGGCACGCTCGGCGAGGCCGCGCGGGCCATGTCGCTCCGCGAGCAGGCCCTGGTCATGGGGGCGATGCTGCTGGGCTTCGGCGTCAAGGTCCCGCTGTTCCCGTTCCACACGTGGCTGCCCCTGGCCCACACCGAGGCGCCCACCGCCGGCTCGGTCGTGCTCGCGGGCGTGCTGCTCAAACTCGGCACCTACGGCCTGTACCGATTCGTGCTGCCCTTCACGCCGGCGGCGATCGTCGAGTACGCCTCGCTGCTGGGCGTCATCTGCATCGTCGGCATCCTGTATGGCGGGCTGATCTGCTGGGTCCAGACCGACGTCAAGAAACTCGTCGCGTACTCCTCCGTCGCCCACCTTGGCTTCTGCGTGCTGGGCATGCTCGCCATCAACGCCACCGGCCTACAGGGCTCGGTGCTGTACATGATCAACCACGGCCTGTCGACCGGCGCCCTGTTCCTCCTGATCGGCATGGTCTACGAGCGATACCACACCCGCTCGATGCGCGAACTGGGCGGCCTGGCGTCCCGCATGCCGGTCTGGGCGACGTTCATGGTGTTCTTCGCCATGGCGTCGGTGGGCCTGCCGGGCCTGAACGGGTTCGTCTCCGAGTTCCTGTGCCTGCTCGGCACGTTCCAGTCCAGCGATGGCTGGGGGCGACCCGACGTCGCCGGCACGCCCGGCCTGCTCGGGCCGTGGTACGCCCTGTTCGCCGGCTTCGGCATGGTCGTGGCCGCGATCTACCTGCTGTTCATGGTCGGCAAGGTCGTGTGGGGCCCGCTGGTGCTACCGGGCGGGGCCCACAAGCACGCGTCGAGCCACGGGCACGGCGGCGGCCACGGGCATGGCGATGGCGACGCGGGCGGCCACAAGCACGACGACGACCACCTGCCCACCGACCTGACCTTCCGCGAGATCTCGGTGCTCGCCCCGCTCGCGGTGCTCTGCATCGCCCTGGGCCTGTTCCCGCAGCCGGTCATGGCCATCCTCGAAGCCCCCGTGAACCAGACCGTGCGTCTGGTGATCGACCACCGCGAGGCGCCCTCGCACGGTCCGACGCGCACGACGCCGTCCGCGCCGGCCCACGCCGCGGCCCCCGTTGTGCTCGCGCCGCACTCGACGCCGGAGGGTGAGCAGTGAACCAGATGCTCCCCTACATGCTCCCCGAGTGCGCCATGTTCGTCGGCACCTGCCTGACGATGGTCGTCGGCCTCTCACGCGACGCCAACACCCGCAACCAGACGTGGATGATCGTGTTCGCCACGCTGCTCGTCGCGGGCCTGCTCGCCTCCAACACGCCCCCGGCCGACTCGGTCTTCCCCTACCTCATCCCCTTCTCCAAGGGCCTCATCGCCATCGTCGGCATCATGCTGATGCTGCTGGGCGTCGGCACGGTGGACCGGGCCGAGGAAGCCGCCGTCGCCCAGGGCCGCCCCTACGACGCGCTCCGCATGAACCGGGCCGAGTTCTGGGCGCTCTTCCTGTTCAGCCTCACCGGCGCGATGCTCGTGCCCGCCTCGCCCAATCTCATCTGGCTCTTCCTGGCCCTCGAACTGACCAGCCTCCCGACCTACGTCATGGTCGTCATGTCCACCCGGGGCACACGCTCCCAGGAGGCCGGCGTCAAGTACTTCTTCCTCGGCGCCCTCGGGGCCGCCATGTTCCTCTACGGCTTCGCCCTCATCTACGGCGGCACCGGTTCGACCAACCTGAACCAGATCGCCGCCACCTTCGCCGCCCAGTCCGCCGCCGGAGGGATCAACGACATCGCCGCCGCCGGCGTCCTGCTGGCCATCGTCGGCGTCGCCTTCAAGATCGCCGCCGTCCCCATGCACTTCTACACCGCCGACGTCTACCAGGGCGCGTCCTCGCCCATCTCCGCCTTCCTGGCCTTCGTGCCCAAGACCGCCGGCTTCATCACGCTCCTGCTGCTCGTCGGCACGCTCGGCTGGTCGCACGTCGGCGGACACTCGGCCCCGGGCGGGGAAGGCGGCGCAGGCTCATCGCTGCCCGAGTTCGCCCGCATCACCCTGTGGGTGCTCGCCGCCATCACCATGACCGTTGGCAACACGCTCGCCCTGATCCAGTCCAGCGTCAAGCGCATCCTGGCCTACTCGTCCGTCGCCCACTCCGGCTACATGCTCGTGGGCCTGGTCGTCGGCCCCGGGTCCGAGTTCACCTCCTCGGGCGTCGCCGCCGTGCTGTTCTATCTTCTGTGCTACGGCGTGATGAACCTGGGCGTGTTCGCCGTGCTGGCCTGCCTCGAGCACGCGCCCAAGGACGCCGACGCCGACCCCGCCGAGGCCGACCACATCGACGACATCCGCGGCCTGTGCCGCACCCGCCCGCTGCTGGGCTGGTGCATGGTCATCTGCTCGCTGAGCCTCCTGGGCCTGCCCTTCACGCTCGGGTTCTGGGGCAAACTGCCGCTGTTCACCGCGGGCATCTCCGCGGGCGAGATCGTCCTGGTCATCATCCTGGGCCTGAACTCGGCGGTCGCGGCGTTCTACTACCTCCGCCTGGCCGCCGTCCCATTGCTCGAGTCCCGCGACGACAGCGCCCCCGCCCTGCGCGACAACCCCTTCTGGGCCCGGCGCCTGGCCGCCATGCTCTCGGCCGGCGGCGTGCTCTCCCTGGTGTTCCTCGCCAACGGCCCGATGGAGTCGAGCCTCGAAGCCGGCACCTACGTCCAGGCCGCCCCGGCCCGCGGCTCCGCCCCAACCCCCGCCGCCCCGGCCGAGCACCATAACGACCACGCGGCGGCCGGTTCGTCCACCCACTGACCGACGCCTGCACGCCGACCGAAGTCTCGGCTTCGGCGGCGGCGGTGCGCGTGCGATCGCCCGCCCGACGGTTCTCCGATCCCCAACGCCGGCTCGCACGGCGCAACTCGACTTCGGGTGCCGCCTGTGATGACCGTCGACAGGTTGCGTTATTGCGCCGCGGGAATCTCGTCGAACGGAACTCCCCCCGGGCCGGTGTGGAGGTTGAAAGCCTCATAGCGCTGCCGCTCTTGCGCGAGGGCGTCGCTGATCTCGGCAAAGCGTTCGGGATGTTCGGCCGCCGTGAACACGAGCAGTGCGGCCTTGAAGCATCCGATCCCGCTTCGAATGAGGCCCGGCTCGGCCCTGCCCGGCTGCTCCACAAGCGTCAGCAGTGTCGCGCCGAGGTTGACCTGCGCTCGGGCCCAGCCCAAAGGGTCGGCCTGGCGGGTCTGGACCTGCATCGCGCCCTGCAAGCACGCGATCGCCCGTTCCAGGTTCTCCGCTCGGTCGCCCGTGCGCAGCCGCCGCCACGCCAGACCCAGATTGTTCTGCGTGCTCGCCCACTTCAGCGGATAGTCGGCCCGCGTGTGCACCTCCAACGCCGACTCGTAGCACTCGATCGCGCGGGCAAGATTCGCGGAGCGATCCTCCGCCGGCAAGTCCTGCCAGGTGTTGCCGATGTTCGTTGTCGTCGTCGCCCAGTCGTCCGGGCGGGTGTCGCGCATCGTCTCTTCCAGCGCTGCCTCGTAGCACTCCAGTGCCTTCGAGAGGTTCGCCGCGCGGTCGCCCGTTTCCAGGTTGGACCACGCGTTTCCGAGCTCATTCTGGATCACCGACCACACCTCGGGATCACCCGACCGTGTGTGGGTCGCGAGCAACTCCTCATACTGCTCGATCGTCAGATTGCGCAGATCCGGGGCGCTGTTCGCGTTCGCACCGGTTCCCGCACTCGATCGCACGCTCGGCGTGACCCGCACGTCGCACCCGGACTGCAGCAACGCCGGCGCCATCGACACGACTGCGAGGCCGGCGATCGCCAGCACGCGGCGGGGCCGGATCTGACGGAAGTTCATGCACATGTCTCCGGGTTGGTCCTGGATGCCGGGCACTCCACAGTCGGCAAGCATATCAGAGGCGGCACGCAACGCGTGCGCCCGCAATCACGCGCGCACCGCCGCAGCCCGAGCCGCCGCACGGCCCGCCCGCTCGGAAGGGCGATCGAAGCGGTGCCCGCCCGAACCGTTACGTTTCCGAACAGTGCCCGTCACAGGAGCACGGTCGCCAGATTCACGCCACCGACCGCGCCCAGTTGATCAGCACGTCCGCCACCTCCGGCCGCGTGAACTCCGCCGGCGGGCGCTCGCCCTTGGCCAGCATCTCCCGCACCGCGGTGCCCGAGAGGTTCACGATGTCGCCCTCGATCTTCGGGTAGGTCTTGCCCGAGACCATGCCGCCGTAGGACTTGGAGTAGCCCGTGTGCTCGAACTTGAACGGGCGGATGCCCAGGGCCGCCCCGTCGACGTCATCAAAGATCTTCTGGGCGTCGTACGTGCCGTAGTAGTTGCCCACGCCCGCGTGGTCCCGCCCCACGATGAAGTGCGAGCAGCCGTAGTTGCGCCGCATGATCGCGTGGTGGATCGCCTCGCGCGGCCCGGCGTACCGCATGGCCGCGGGCAGCACCGTCACCATCGTCGTCGCCGGGTTGAAGTACTTCTTCACCAGGGCGTCGATCGCGACCATCCGCACGTCCGCCGGGATGTCGCCCTTCTTGGTCTCGCCCACCAGCGGGTGGATCAGCAGCCCGTCGCAGATCTCCTGGGCGCACTTGCACACATACTCGTGGGCCCGGTGGATCGGGTTGCGCGTCTGGAACGCCACGACGGTCTTCCAGCCGCGCTGCTCGAACGCGCTGCGGACCTGGGCCGGCGTCAGGCGCTGGTCCAGGAACGCTTCGGGCCCGTCCGGGTCCATGCACACGCGAAGCACGTCCACCGGCCCGCCGAGGCACGTGTCTCCCTCCGCAACGACCTGGGCCACGCCCGGGTGGGCCGCGTCCTCGGTCCGGAACACGCTTGGGATCTCGAGTTTTTTGTCGTGGGCGAACGTCTCGGTCACGCTCATCACGCCCTGCAGCCGCCCGTTCGGGGCATACAGCGCCACCCGCTGCCCCGCCGACGGGGCCTTGTCCTTCGCCACCGACAGCAGGATCGGGATCGACCACGGCACGCCGCTGGCCAGCGTCATCTTCTGGCACACGCTCTCGAAGTCCGCCTGGCCCATGAATCCGATCAGCGGGCTGAACCCGCCCACGCCGATCAGTTCCAGGTCGCACGACTGCTTCGGCGTCAGGTCGATGCGAGGCAACGACTTGGCCTCCCCCTCCAGTTTGCCCGCGGCGTCGGAGGAAACAACGCGGTTGACCAGGGTGCCGCCGTGGGGAGAGATGAGGCCGGACATGTCGTGCTCCGTTCGAGAACTGTGAATCTGGGCTGGATGGCCCGCCCCGCGAGGTGAACCGGGCGAGCGGGAGCAAGCATAGGAGTCGCAAGCGGGCGGACCCGCCGGCGCAGGCGCCCAAGGTCCCCAGATCTGTCGCTTGACGCCGCGGCCCCGCCTCTGGGACGCTGCAGCCCGTGGACCCCGCGGTTGCACCAGTGCCAGGGCGGCAAGCAGACGACGCGCGATCCGATCGCGCCGTCGCCGCGGCCCGCGTCCGCGCACTCGCCGCCGTCGCCTGCGTCGCCCTCGGCTTCGTGGGCGTGCTCGAACTGCGTGCGGTCCTCAACCGCCCGATCGCTTCCGGCGTGTGGTTCGGCGCGTCGCTGCTCTTCGGGGCCGCCACGGGCCTCACGCGCGGCCGCCTCTGCGCCGCGCTGCTCGCCCTGACCGCGACGCTGCTCGCCGCGGGCTGGTTCACATTCCGCGTCGTCGAGTCGCCCCGCGACCGCCTCCGCCTCCCTCCCGCCCCGGCCGAGGTCCTGCTCCGCGTCGAGGGCGTCGTCATCGAGCCGCCCCAGCGCCAGACCCCCCGCGGCTCGCTGGCCGAGTTCGCCATCGTCGGCCCCTCAACACGCCTCACGCTCGACCTCCGCCGCGTGCAAGGCGCCGACGGCGCGTGGCGAACCGCGTCGGGCCGCCTCATCGTGTTCGCCGCCCGCGACGTCGAAGCCCCGATCGGGCGACGCGTCCGCGTCTCGGGCATCGCCGCCGCGCCGCCGGCCCCGACCAACCCGGGCCAGGGAGACTCGCGCCTCTGGTCCGCGCAGCGGGCCGTCGTCGGCACCCTCAGCGTGCCCGACGAACAACTCCTTGAGGTCGCCGCATCAACACCCGCCCTCGCCGACCTCGCCCTCACACCCCTCCGCGAGGCCCGCGCCTGGCTCCACGCCCGCGCCCGCGCCGGTCTCGAGCACATCCAAAATCCCCGCGCCCGCGCCATGGCCGGCTCGCTCCTGCTCGGCGCCGAGGAAGAAGAAGGCCGCGCCATCGCCACCACCTTCCAGCGCATCGGCCTGGCCCACGTCCTGGCCATCTCCGGCGTGCACATGGCGATGCTCGCCTGGGCCACGCTGCTGGCCCTGCGCCTGCTGGGCGATTTCGGCGCGATGGAGCCGTTGCTCGCCGCCGGCGCGGTCCTGCTCTACATGCTCGTCGTGCCCGCCGAGGCCCCGATCATCCGCTCGGGCGTCATGGTCCTGGCGGTGCTGCTCGCCGACGCCCTCGGGCGGCGCTACGACGGCGTGGCCATCCTCGCGTGGACAGCCGTCATCATGCTGCTGTTCCGCCCGATGGACCTCTTCTCGCTCGGGTTCCAGTTGTCGTTCGGCGTCACCGGCGTGCTGCTGGGCGGCGGACGTGCGTTCCACCGGCGTCTGTGGGGCGCACCCTCGCCGCTGGGCGATGTGGGCATCCGCCGCTCGTGGTGGCGACGCGCTCTCGATCCTGCGAAGCACGCCGCCTCCGCCAGCCTGCTCGCCTGGGCCGTCGCCTCGCCCTGGATCGCCGCCCGCGTCGGCCTGCTCGCCCCGCTTGCGCCGATCAGTTCGCTCATCGTCGGCGTGCCCGTGTCGCTGCTGATGCTCGCGGGGTTCCTGGTGCTGCTGCTCTCGACGCTCGTGCCCGGCGCGGAAGTCCTGTGGCGAGCGCTCGAACCGCTCGCATCCGCGACGCTCTGGTGCGTCGACACGCTCGACACGCTGCCCGGTGCGTCGCTGGCCACCGGCAGCATCCCGCTCGCCTGGGGCGGGGCCGCGAGCGTCGGCGTGCTCTGGCTCCTCACACGCGGGCGATGGACCTTGCCCCTCCATGGCCCGCGCATCGGCACGCTCGCCACATGGTCCCTCGCCCTCGCCCTCGGCGCATGGCTCGCCATCTCGATCACCGTCGCCCGCCCGCCCGGCCGGCACGTCGCCCTCCGCCTCGACACCCTCGACGTCGGCGACGCCACCTGCCACGTCATCCGCTCCGGCTCCGAAGCCATCCTTTGGGACTGCGGCGCGTCCTGGGCCGGCGCGGGCGAGGTTCGCATCCCCGGCGCGGTCCGCGCCCTGGGCACGCCGCCCATCCGCACCGCCATCATCACGCACGCCAACTTCGATCACTACAACGCCCTGCCCGACGCCGCGTGGCGACTGGGCGTCCGGCGCGTCCTCGTCTCGCCGCTGCTCACCGCCGACGCGGCCCGCCGCCCGACCGGCGCGAGCGCGGCGTTCCTCGCGCTGCTCCGCCGCCACAACATCGAGATCGTCGAAGTCGCCGCCGGCGACCGCCTCCGCCTCGCCGACGCCGACATCGAGTTCCTCTGGCCCGATCCCGACGCCGCCGCGTCCTGGCCCGCCAACGACCAGTCCCTCGTCGCCCGCATCCGCGTCAACACCGACGCCGGCCCGCGGCACCTGCTCATGACCGGCGACATCCAGGCCCGCGCCATCGCCAGCCTGCTCACGCCCGACGCCCGCGACCGCCTCGCCGCCGACGTGATCGAGGCCCCGCACCACGGCTCGTACACACGCGAAGCCGCGGCCCTGGTCGAGACCGTCGCCCCCGCCGTCATCGTGCAATCAACCGGACGCACCCGCGTCGGCCTCCGCCGCCGCGACGACCCGCGCTGGCCCGAGTCCATCGCCGCCGCCGCGTGGATCGACACCGCCACCCACGGTGCCGTCTGGGTCGAAATCAATCGCGACGGCTCGATCACCACCGGCGGGTTGGACCATGCCGGAGCCGCGCGCCCCGTTGACGTCGTCCCCAATTCGAACTGAACCCATGTAGAGCAAGGCACCGATGCGGGCGGCATCAGGCATCGAGCCGCAAAACGTCACACATCCAACTCATCCAGATACCCCGAAATCTCCGAGATCGCCTGCCGATCCCCCGCCCGCTTGGCCGCCTCCAGCCCCGCCCGCAGGCACGCCGCCGCGTCCGCGTCCCGCTCGGCCGCCTGCAGCGTGCGTGCCTTGTGGAAGTACGCGTAGCAGTACGCCGGATCGGCCGCCAGGCAGCGGTCGAAGAAGCCGCACGCCACGTCCGCCCGCCCCGCCTTGGCGTGCTCCATCGCCAGGCCGTACAGCAGGTCCGCGTCGTCCGGCGACTTGGCCAGCAGCGCCTCCAGGGCTTCGATCGTCGGCATCGCAGAGCATAGCGCCAGGTCGCTTGCGCGCGGCCCACGGCGCTTGGCGTGCCGAACCTGTCGCACCCGAATCCATTCGCCGGTCTCGGCTATGCTGGCACACGCCCCGCGGAGCGGGAGGCAAGGAGGCGACGATGGCTTCATGGAGGGGAGGCCCGCAGGGCCCGCGCAACGAGCCCGACGACGAGCGCATCCTCGCCCGTCGCGACATCGACCAGGCCATCCTGTCCGCCCGCAAGGACAAGGACCCCCTCGCGTCCTACCCCGCCCTGGCCAACTATCTCGCCGCCCGCGGGCGACGCCTCGCCTACCAACTTCAGAAAGACGGCCTCGACGAGGACGACGCCCTCCGCGCCGCCCGCGAGGCCAACCGCACCGCCGTCGTCGCCGCCCTGGCCATGCACCGGGCCATCTGGCGCGACCTCCTGCCCCGCCCCGGCGTCGCCGGGCAGGTCTGGTCGCAGCTCCCGCTCGATCTCCCGCCGGAAAACCCAGAGGCCGACGGGGACGCCCCGTTCTGACGCGCGCTCGCCCCCGCCAGCCGCCCGACCCGCCCGCCTAAACTCCGCTCGTCCATGCCCGACCAGATCAACGGCAAACTCTCACCGTACCTGCGCGAGAAGCGCTTCCGCGCCGCCGAGCCATACCTCGGCGCCGGACGCGTCCTCGACATCGGTTGCGGCATCGGCCTGCTCACCCGTTACATCTCGCCCGACCGCTACCTCGGCATCGACCTCGACCGCGACTCGGTCCTCGCCGCCCGCGAGAAGAACCCCGCCTACCGCTTCATGACACTCGACGAGTTCGCCGCCCACGACCCGAGCGAAACCTTCGACACCATCGTCGGCCTCGCCGTGATCGAGCACGTGCCCGACCCCAAGGCCTGGCTCGACGAGATGAAGCGCCGCCTCGCCCCCGGCGGCCGGATGGTCCTCACCACGCCGCACCCGCGCCTGGAATGGGCCCACACCGTCGGCGCCCGTCTCGGCCTGTTCAGCCGCGCCGCGAGCGAAGAGCACAACGTGCTCATCGACCAGAAACTCATGGGGCGCTTCGCCGGCGACACCGGACTGAAAGTCGCCGAGTTCAAGCGATTCCTCTACGGCGCGAACCAACTGTTCGTGCTCCAGCAGGCGTGAGGCCGCGTGCCCGACACGCCAGCGACAATCACAAGCAGCGCCGATGACCAGCGCCCCACGCCCGAGGCCGCCTCGCAGCGCGCACCCCGCAACCCCAAGCGCACCCTCCTCCGCCTCCTCTTCCTGACCATCACCCTCGCCGCCCTCGCCTGGGTCATCGCCCCCATCGCAACAAACTGGCCCGCCATCGCCCCGATGCTCACGCGCCCGGGCCTGGCCCTCGCCCTCACCGCCGGCTCGCTCGCCTACGCCGTCGCCCTCTGGCTCTGCATGGCCCCCGCCTGGTGGTGGCTCACGCGCCTCTACGGGCGAACCGCGCCGGCCCTCCCGACCGCCGCCGTCTGGTGCCGCACCCAGATCGTCAAGTACCTCCCCGGCAACGTCGCCCACTACCTGGGCCGCCAGGTCCTCGGCCGACGCCTCGGGCTCCACCACGCCGAGATGGCCGCCGCCAGCCTCCTCGAACTCGTCAGCATCCTCGGCGCCGCCGCCATGATCGGCGCCGCTGGCCTGGCCCTCGGCACCCGCGCCATCACGCAGACCGACCCCGCACCTGCCATCGAACCCGACGCCGGCGCACGCCTCGCCCTCGCCCTCCCCATCATCGCGGCCCTCATCGTCGCCGCCCTGCTCGCCTGGCCCATCGCCGACGCCCTCGCCCGACGCCTCGGCTTCCTCAAGCCCCGCATGGCCGACCTGCCCAGCCTCTCGACAAAGCGCAGCATCCTCCTGCTCGGCCCCGCCCTCATCATCCACACCATCTTCCTCATCGCCACCGGCCTGCTGCTCTGGTGGCTCTGCCTCGCCGCCGCCCCCGAGAGCGCCACGCCCCCGACCGCCATCCGCGCCATCTGGATCTACGCCGTCGCCTGGGCCGTCGGCACCGTCGCCCCCGGCGCCCCCGCCGGCGCGGGCGTCCGCGAGGCCATCATCACCTTCGAACTCGCCTCAGACCTCGGCCGCCCCGAAGCCGCCGCCATCGCACTGGCCCTCCGCCTGGTGACCACGCTCGGCGACGCGGCCGCCTTCGCCGCCAGCGGCGCGGTTCCAATCAGAGCCGCGATCGTGAAGTCGCGATGAGTCGGCTCGACATCTCGATCGAGATGGTGTGGCGTGCACGGGCACCCTCGAGCACCCGATCCATCGCGATCTCACGAACGCGGTGCTGACCCCCGCGCTCCGCCCCACACCCCGCCTTCCTCCGCGTCCTCTGCGCCTCAGCGGTGATTCCTCATACGATCAACCATGCGCCGCGTCCGCACTCCAGAACTCATGGACGACCCCGGCGTCTCACGCCACGATCTGGCCCTCTCCCTCCGCTACATCCGCGCCGTCAACCGACGCCTCGGCGGCGTGTCCGCGCTCCTCGGGCACCTCGACGCCTGGCGACGCGACACCGCCTTCGACTGGCCCCGCGGCCGCCCCCTCACCCTGCTCGACATCGCCACAGGATCCGCCGACCTCCCCATCGCCGCGGCCCGCTGGGCCCGGCGCCACAACCTCGACATCCGCATCACCGGCGTCGACCTCCACCCGACCACTCTCGCACTCGCACGCGAGCACGTCGCCGAGCAGGACGCCGCCGATCGCAGCCGAAACCATGAGTCGAATGCCGAATCCCCGCTCGCTTCCTCCATCGAACTCAAGCAGGCCGACGCCCTCCGCCTCATGGACCACTTCGCCCCCGCCTCGTTCGACGTCGTCCACGCCGGCCTGTTCCTCCACCACCTCTCGGAACTCGAAGTCCTCACCGTCCTGCGCATCATGGACCGCCTCGCGGCCCGGGCCGCCATCTGGAACGATCTCGTGCGCTCCCGCATCGGCTACGCCGCCATCAACCTCATGACCCTCGGCACGCCCCGCATCATCCGCCACGACGCCACTGTCAGCGTCCGCGCCGGCTTCACCAAGCGCGAGGCCATCGACCTGGCCACCCGCGCCGGCTGGACCCGCCCCGCCTACCGCTGGTCCCTCTTCACCCACCGCTTCACCGTCACCACCACCAAACCCCCACCCCGCCCAACCATCTCAGAGTCTGCCGCCCCCAACGACTGACTCGCACCAACCCCGCCCACAGCAGCCTCATCATCTCTCTGTCTCTCCGTCTCTCTCTCTCTCTCTCTCTTCCACGCTTCGTCACTCCGTCACTCTGTCACTTCGTCACTCCCATGCCTCCCTCGATCGCCATCATCGGCGCCGGCCCCGCGGGCTCCTCCGCCGCGTTCCACCTCGCCCGCGCCGGCTTCGACACCACCGTCATCGAGGCCCGCCCCTTCCCCCGCCTCAAAGTCTGCGGCGAGTTCATCTCACCCGCTGCGACCTCGCTGCTCGAAGCCATCCTCCCGCCCGACCGCCTCCTCGCCGCCGGTGCCCGACGCACCGACCGCTTCGTGCTCCAAAGCGGCAACCGCGAGCGCACCCTCGCCATGCCCTCGCCCGCGTGGGCCCTCAGCCGACGCTCGCTCGACGACCTGATGCTCGCCGCGGCCCGCGACGCCGGCGCGACCGTCCTCCAGCCCGCCCCCGTCGCCAGCGTCGACCACGATGCGCCCGGTGGCCCGGCTATCCACCTCGCCGATGCCCGCGTGATCCACGCCGATCTCGTCCTCCACGCCGACGGGCACGCCAGGTTCTGCCCCACCCCGCCGACGCCCAGCGCGCCCCGCCTCATCGCCCACAAGTGCCACTTCATCCCGCCCACCCCGATCCGCGCCGTCACCATCCGCGCCGCCGCCGGCGCCTACATCGGCACCATCGACGTCGAACCGGACGAGCAGCACCAGCGCCTGGCCACCATCGCCCTGTGCGCCAGCCGCCGACTGCTCCAACGCCACCGCGGCGACATCGACGCCATGGTCCGCGCCCTCTGGCCCGACTGGAACCCCGACGCCCGCACCACCGATTGGCTCTCCTGCGGCGTCGCCCGCTCGCGCTTCCAGACCACGGGCCACCCGCGCGCCTTCCGCCTCGGCAACGCTGCCGCCGCCGTCGACCCCGTCGGCGGCGAGGGCATCGGCCTGGCCATCTGGTCCGGCACGACGCTCGCGCGACTGCTCATCGAGTCGCTCGCCGCGACACCAACGTCCCCCTCACCACAATCGCTCAACAGCATCCACCGCCGCTACGCCGCACGCTACCGCAGCCGCCTCCGCCTCCGCCGCCCCGCGTGCTTCCTCGCCGCCGAGTCCCTCATGCGCCCTGCGCTGATCCGCGTCCTCTGGCCGCTGCTGGGCATCCAGGCGCTCACCATCGCCCCGTGGTACGCCGCGACCGGCAAGCCGCTCCGCCCCCGCGCCCACCCATCGCCGACCGCCTGAGTCATCCCCAACGCCCGAGAATCACGCCTCGCAACCACCCGAATCCGCGCGACCTCGCCCGTTCCCGACGCGCCACCGCGACCCGATCGAAATCGACCCGACCGACCCCGCCGATACACACCCCCGGTCGCAGTGCGCCGACGGGGGTCCAGCCATGCCAGCCAGCACGCCACGCCATCGCCTCGCCGTCCCAGCCCTGGGCACGCTCGCCGCCGCGTTGCTCCTGACCGCCTGCGGCCCAGCGGCCGCACCCGCCGCGGATCCCCACGATCCCGTGCGCCCCACCGAGGAGGGCTCGATCAGCGAGGCCGTCCGCCGCACGACTCCGCGCCGGGCATCCCGCACCTCCATGATCCCCGGCCGCGCCGAGGCGCCCGACACGCGGGCGGAACCCGCGCCGCCCCCGCCCGACGCCAGCGCCGCCCTCGACACCGAGACCCGCGACCTCGTGCTGGCCTACATCGAGTCGGTCCAGAGCGTCACCGAGTCGATCCGCGCCATGCGCTCCACCGCCGACGCCGACCGCGTCGCATCGGAGATCGCCCCGCACATCGACCGCTGGCGCGCCTGCATGGACACGCTGGCCATGGCCCCTCAGTGGACCCGCGAGCAGATCCGCGACGTGTTCGCCCGCCCGCTCGTCGACACCAACGCCGAGTTCCGCCAGGCCCGCACACGCGTGGGCAACCACGAATCGACCCAGCGCATCGCCAACATGCTGGCGGACGTCCCGCTGCTCGACTGAACCCGGGTCACCCGAGCCGCGCGCGAGCCGGGGCGTCCCCGCCCCGGACCAAACTCTCACGACGCGAGCCGGGGCGTCCCCGCCCCGGACCCGACTCCCACGACGCGAGCCGGGGCGTCCCCGCCCCGGACCACCCCGCCGAACGCCTCACGTCCGCCCGAACAGCCGCTCCAACTCCCGCACCGTCAGGCGGATCGACGTGGGCCTGCCGTGCGGGCAGTTGCTCGAACGCTCCACCGTCTCGCGCATCGCCAGCAGGTCCCGCAGTTCGCCCTCCGACAGCGCATCGCCCGCCTTCACCGCCGCCTTGCACGCCATCATGTCCAGCACGTCCCGCAGAGCCTCCTCGCCCGTCGGCGTGAACGACTCGCCCTCGGCCTTGTCCAGCAGACCCCGCAGAAACTCGCCCGCCTCCACGCCACGCTCGAACAGCAGCGAAGGGAACACGTGCACCGCCACCTCGCGCGGCCCGGCCAGCGACACGTCCATCCCGATCCGCTCCAGCAGCGGCCCCAACGCCTCGACCAGCCCCGCCTGCCCGTCCCGGATCGGCACCATCGCCGGCGTGAGCAGCCGCTGGCCCTCCAGCGGGCCGCGCGACACACGCTCGAGCAGCCGCTCGAACATCACCCGCTCGTGCAGCGCGTGCTGGTCCACGATCACAACGCCCTCGGGGTCCTCGGCCACCACGAACGACTTGTGCACCTGCAGCAGCGACGCGGCCTTGGTCGGCAGCGGCAGCGGGGCGGTTTCCGCGATCGATCGCGGCGGAGTCGTGGGGGCCTCGGGTCCAGGACCACTCTGTGTGGGTGTTTGATCATCGGTGCGGTGCGACTCGTCTGCTTCGAGCACGCCACGCAAGTCGTCGTACCGCGGCGTCGCCTTGCCCTCGCGCAGGAATGCCGCGAAGCGCTCGGCGGACACGTCGTTGCCTCCGGGGCGCAGCGACCAGCCCGCCCCGGGCAGCCGCCCGGCCATCGGCGAGCGCTGCAGCGAGCCCGCGCCGCCGCTTTGTGCCCCAACGCTCGGCGTCAGGTCCGCGCGCTGCAGCCCGCGCCGGATCGACCCGAGCACCGCCTGGTGCACCATGCCCGAATCGCGGAAGCGAACCTCCAACTTGGCCGGGTGGACGTTTACATCCACCGCCGACGGGCTCATCTCCAGCATGAGCACCGCGGTCGGATGGCGTCCCGGCTCGACGAGCCCGCGGTACGCCTCTCGGATCGCGTGCTGGATCGTCTTGTCGCGGACGACGCGACCGTTGAGGAACACCTTCTGATGCGACGCGGTCGAACGCGCCAGCGCCGGAAGTCCGACCAGGCCCCACAGCGCGAGGCCGCGCGTGTCGTCGAACGAGTCGGCCTCGACGACCACCATCTGGTCGGCCAGGTCCTCGCCCAGCACCGCCAGCACGCGGTCGCGCGGCCCCTGCTCCGGCGCCAGGTCCAGCACCACCCTCCCCTCCACCGTCGCCCGGAACCCCACCGCCGGGCGGGCCATCGCCAGGTCGCGCACCCACTCCAGGCACCGCTGCTGCTCGGTCGCGGGCGTCCGCAGGAACTTGCGCCGGGCCGGCGTGTTGAAGAACAGGTTCCGCACCGCCACGCTCGTGCCCACCGGCCCGGCCCCGGGGCGCACCGGGCCGATCTGGTCGCCCTCGGCTTCCACGACCGCCGCCGCGTCGCGGGTCCGCGTGCGGGAGCGCACCTGCACCCGCGCGACGGACGCGATCGACGCGAGCGCCTCGCCCCGGAAGCCCATGGTCGCGATGCGGTCCAGGTCGTCGCTGGCCGCGATCTTGCTCGTGGCGTGCGGGGCCAGGGCCAGCGGGAGTTCGCCTGGCTCGATGCCCGAGCCGTCGTCGGTCACGCGGACGAGTTCGATCCCGCCGCCCTCGAGTTCGACGGCGATCCGCGTGGCCCCGGCGTCGAGCGCGTTCTCGAGCAGTTCCTTGACCACCGAGGCCGGGCGTTCGATCACCTCGCCCGCGGCGATCTGGTTGACCAGCAGCGCGGGCAGCGCGCGGATCGTGCGCCGCTCCGTCGCCGCCTGCGCAGTCGCCTCCGTGCCGCCCATCGGACCATCGTAGCGGCGGGGGCACGCGGCCCAGCGGGGCGAGCGACAACCCCCATCCAAGGAAAAGCCGCGGCCCGGGTGTGCCCCGGGCCGCGGCCTTCGATCATCGAACCGCTTGTGTGCGGGAGCGGACGCGCTCCGGGGGATTACGGCTCGAGCGTTTCCTGGTTGCCGCGGCTGTCGGAGACGATCACGCGGGCGTTGCCGCCCAGGATGTCCATGACGCCGAAGACCTCGTCGTCCTCGGTGGACATGACGCGGACGATGCCCCCGGCCTCATCGACCGCCATGGCCGCGTTGACCTCGCCGTCGGCGTTGCAGGCGGTGACCAGGCCGCCGGAACTGATGACCTCCATGCTGGCGGCGCGGGAGCCCTCGGCGGTGTTGACCGCGACGATCCCGCCGAAGTCGTCGACCTCGACGCTGGCGCAGCGGGCGCCGTCGGCGTTGTTGACCGCGACGATGCCGCCGAAGTCGTCGTAGGTGAGCTCGATCACGACGTCGTCGTTGTCGTTGACGATCTCGATGCGCTCGGCGGTGATGACATCGGCGCGGGTGCGTCCGTTGCCCGCCGCGGCGCCGATGCCGGCGACCATCGCCAGGCCCGCGGCCAGGGCGGTCAGGCGCCAGCGCCGGGCCGAGCGGCGGGCCAGGGCGGTCTGCCCGGCCAGGTCGGCGGTGAGGGACTCGAGAGCGGCGATCCTCTGCTCCAGATTCATGGTCCGTCCTTTCCGAATGCGTGGGACTGTCGAACCCGCCGGCTCGTTCCGCCCAGGGAAACCCCTGATCGCGTCCGAGCCGGCGTCGGATCGCGGCGGGCATACTCCATCGGCGTCCGGGAGGCGAGCCAGCCGCCCCGCGAGCGCACGACGCCAAGAGGCGTCAACCCGGACCCGGACCCGCAGATCGGACCTGGCGGTCGGCCCCGGACCGGGTATATCGGCCCGCGCCCGCCCCCTTCCCGAACCGATCGGACGCCGACCCGGCGGATTCCGGTCGTTCCTTGCGGGCAATCGCACGCCGGCTCCGCCTTGTCCGCCCGTCGGTGTGGTTTGGCGTGCCCCGTTTGGGCGGGCTTGTCTCTCACCCCGTCGCGTCGCCACTGC
This sequence comes from Phycisphaerales bacterium, assembly GCA_041401985.1. Classification (GTDB taxonomy): domain Bacteria; phylum Planctomycetota; class Phycisphaerae; order Phycisphaerales; family UBA1924; genus JACKHA01. The sequence goes on along the minus strand of JAWKTE010000012.1, from coordinate 103,115 downwards.
CTCGTACCATGCCGGGATGAGCGACTCGATCTTCTCGAAGATCATCCGCGGGGAGATCCCGTGCCACCGGGTGTACCAGGACGAGTGGGTGCTGGCCTTTCTGGACATCAACCCGCTGTCGCGCGGGCACACGCTGGTGGTGCCCAAGGAGCCGGCGGCGACGATGGCGGACCTGTCGGACCCGGCGGCGGCGGGGCTCGGCAAGGCCCTGCCGCGGATCTGCCGGGCGGTGGTGAAGGCGACGGGGGCGGCGTCGTACAACCTGCTGCAGAACAACGGGGCCGACGCCGGGCAGGAGGTCATGCACGTGCACGTGCATGTGATCCCGCGGTACCCCGCCGACGATACGGGGCTGCGCGTCACGTGGAAGCCCCGGGCGTTCGACCACGACGCCGGGGCGGACCTGGCGAGGAAGATCGCGAGGTTGCTGTGAGAGTGACGGAGTGACGGAGTGACGGAGAGAAGAAGAGAAGAAGAGACGGAGAGATTGACGAGTCCGTCGCGGTGGGGGATTGTGTTCAACCGAGTGTTCGATGTTCTTGCGAGGTGCTGTGATGGATTCGACGACGCCTGAGGGGCGGTTGGCCGCGATGGGGATCACGCTGCCGGCGGCGCCGCGTCCGGTGGCGGCGTACGTGCCGTACGTCCGCACCGGGAACCTCGTGTTCGTCTCGGGCCAGGTGCCGTTCAAGGACGGATCGCTGCTGGCCGTCGGGCGGGTGCCGGACCAGGTGGATGTGGAGACGGCCATCGCGTGTGCGCGGCAGTGTGCGCTCAACGGGCTGGCGATCGCGCGGGACGCCGCGGGCTCGCTGGACAACGTGCGGCGGGTGGTGCGGCTGGGCGTGTTTGTCGCGGCCCAGGCGGGCTTCCACGAGGAGCCGAAGATCGGCAACGGGGCGAGCCAGCTGATGCTCGACGTGTTCGGCGACGCGGGGCGGCATGCGCGGGCGGCGGTGGGGGTGTCGGACCTGCCGCTGGGCGCGCCGGTTGAGGTGGACTTCGTGTTCGAGGTGGCGTGAGATCGGAACGGAGCCCGACGCGCGAGCGTCGTGGTCGGTTCGGCGGGGGTAAACCGGGTTGGTTTCGCCGCGTCGCCGAGCCTTGCGGCGGACCCCGTGCTTGCGCACTGGGCTCTGCGCGGTTTGGCGTCCGGGATCAGCGGCCGATGGTCACGCCGATCGGCTGCGGGCGGACGCGGTGGGTCGGCTCGATGGCGATGTTCAGCGGCAGGCGGCGGCCGTCGGGGCCCTTGGGCGGGATGCCCTCGCTGTCGATGATGCGCTGGATGGCCATGACGCCTTCCATCAACTGTTCCGGGCGGGGCGGGCAGCCGGGGACGTAAACGTCGACCGGGATGAACTGGTCGCATCCCTGGACGGTGGCGTAGGTGTCGAACACGCCGCCGGTGGAGGCGCAGGCGCCCATGGAGATGACCCACTTCGGCTCGGTCATCTGCTCGTAGATGCGCTGCAGGACGGGGAGCATCTTGATGCCGATGCGCCCGGCGACGACCATCATGTCGGCCTGGCGTGGGCTGAAGCGGGCGACCTCGGCGCCGAAGCGGGCCAGGTCGTAGCGGCTGCAGGCGGTGCCCATGAACTCGATGCCGCAGCAGGCGGTGGCGAAGGGCATGGGCCACAGGCTGGAGCGTCGGGCCCAGTTGACCACGCGCCGGAGGCTGGTGGTGAGGATGGTGTCGGTCGAGAGTGCGGCTTCGATGCCCATCTGGAACTCCGCGCGGGCGGGGATGCCCGGGTTCGCGGGGATGGTAGGGGCGGCGGGCACGGCGAGGGAGCGGTGGGGGCCGATGCCAGGTGGGGCGATTGTGGTGCGCCGGCCGGTTCGCGAGGGGCTGCTCCAGATCGGCCGCTCCAGACGGGCCGGGTTCGCGCCGATATACTCTGGCGTCATGCTGATCCGCCCGACCACCACGACCACGACGACTCCCACTCCCAACCGCGGCTAGCCGGGCGGCCGCCATCGCTCCACCCCTCGCCAAAGCCCGGCCGCGAACGCCGGGCTTTGTTCATATCCTCACCCCGCGATCCGCTGCCGCGGCGCCGCCGCAGCCTCGCCGATCCTCGAAGTCGTTCCCCCGACGTTTCCATCTCTCTTCTCTCCGTCTCTCCTCTCTCTGTCTCTTGCCCCCCGAGCCCCCCATGCCCACCATCACCCTCCCCAACGGCGACACCAAGTCCTTCGACCACCCTGTCTCGGCCCGCGATGTGGCCGCGTCGATCGGGGCCGGGCTGGCCAAGGCGGCGATCGGCGCGAAGGCCGACTTCGGCTCCGGCGGTGAGCTGCGCGACCTGGGCGCGCCCATCGACCGGGACTGCCGGCTCGAGATCATCACCGCCCCGCGCCCGAACCAGAAGGCCACCGCCGATGCGCTGTACCTGATGCGCCACTCCGCGGCCCACGTCATGGCCGAGGCCATCCAGGACGTGCTTGGCAAGGACGTGCTGCTGGCCTACGGCCCGCCGACGGACACCGGGTTCTTCTACGACATGTTCATCCCGGAGGGAAAGAAACTCTCGACCGAGCACTTTGACGCGATCAACGCGCGGATCGCGGCGATCATCAAGGAGGATCGGGCGTTCACGCGGTACGAGCAGGCGGCGGGCGAGGCCCTGCCGCGGCTGAACGGCGAGGGCAACAAGTACAAGGTCGACAACGCGGAGCGTGCGCTGGGACTCCCGTCGTCTGTGTACAAGGGACCGAAGGCCGCGCCGCGCGATCCGGCGGCCGCGCCCCGTGAGCAGGTGCTCTCGTTCTACGCCACGGGCCAGCCCGGCAAGAACTGGGAAGACCTGTGCCGTGGCCCGCACGTGCCGTCGACCGCGCGTATCGGTGCGGCGCAGGTCCTGTCGCTCGCGTCGTCGTTCTGGCACGGCGACGAGAACGCCGACCGCCTCACCCGCGTCTACGGCACTGCCTTCCCCACCCAGGCCGAACTCGACGAGTTCCTCAAGCAAAAAGAAGAAGCCGCCAAACGCGACCACCGCGTCATCGGGCGGGCCCTGCGCCTGTTCCATATCGATGAGGACGTCGGCCAGGGGCTGATCCTGTGGACCCCCGCGGGCTCGGTCGTCCGCAAGGAACTCCAGACCTTCATCGCGGCCGAACTGCGGAAGCAGGGGTACACCGAGGTGTTCACGCCGCACATCGGGCGGCTGGACCTGTACAAAACCTCCGGCCACTTCCCCTACTACAAGGACTCGCAGTTCCCGCCGATCGTCGAGCGTGATGCACTGAACGCTCTGGCCGACTCGGGCTGCTCGTGCTCGGAGATGCTGCGGCGTGTCGAGGGCGTGTCGGGGCGTCTGGCGGCGGGCATCAACCAGCGCACCGGGCGCGAGACCATCGCCCCGGACCGCGTTCTGCCCGATGACCAACTGCTCGACGGCTTCATGCTCAAGCCGATGAACTGCCCGCACCACGCGAAGATCTTTGCCTCCGCGCCGCACTCGTATCGCGACATGCCGGTGCGTCTGGCCGAGTTCGGCACGGTGTACCGCTGGGAGCAGTCGGGCGAACTCAACGGCCTGACCCGCGTCCGCGGCTTCACCCAGGACGATGCGCACCTGTTCTGCACCGAGGACCAGATCCCCGCCGAGATCCAGGGCTGCCTGAGCCTTGTGAAGACGATCTTCGACGTCCTGGGCATGAAGGAGTACCGCGTCCGCGTCGGCCTGCGCGACCCGGACAGCGGCAAGTACACGGGGTCGAAAGAGTCGTGGGACAAGGCCGAGGCGGCGTGCCTGGAGGCGGCCGCGTCGCTGGGCGTGGCGTTCAGCCAGGAGCCGGGCGAGGCCGCGTTCTATGGCCCGAAGATCGACTTCGTGGTCAAGGACGTGATCGGGCGCGAGTGGCAACTCGGCACCGTGCAGGTGGACTACCAGATGGCGCTGCGGTTCGACCTGTCGTACATCGGCCCGGACAACAAGCCGCACCGCCCGGTGGTGATCCACCGGGCCCCGTTCGGCTCGATGGAGCGGTTCTGCGGCGTGCTGATCGAGCACTTCGCCGGCGCGTTCCCGCTCTGGCTCAGCCCGGAGCAGGCGCGGGTGCTGCCGATCTCCGACAAGTCCAACGAGTACGCCGCGCGGGTGCTGGCGGCGCTTGCGGAGCGCGGCCTGCGGGCGACGATGGACGATTCGAACGACCGCGTGCAGGCGAAGATCAAGGTGGCGGCGGACCTCAAGATCCCGTACCTGCTGGTGGTGGGGCCGCGGGATGAGGAGAACGGGACGGTGTCGATCCGGGCGCGGGGGATCCAGAAGGACCTTGGCGCGCTGGCATTGCCCGAGGCGGCGGCGGCGCTGGCGGCCGAGCGGGACACGCGGGGCGAGACGTCGCTGGTGGGGCGGTTTGCGTAGGTGGCGGTCGGGGCAGCGATCGCTGCAGCGATTGCCGCCATCGACTTGCGCGATGCGTGCATTGAGTTGGTGCTTATAAACCCGACGCCCATTGTGCCACCGAGTCACGCCGGCTCTGCGGCGTGACTCGGTGCCGATTGACGGACGGCCATCGGCCAGCCGACCAATCCCGCGTCCCGATACGACGCTACCCCGAGTCGGGCTATTCCGGCTCCCCGGCAGCCGACTCCGGGCGACAGATCACAAAGTCCAGCCCGGCGTGCCGCGACGAGAGTTCGGCGGCGTCGCGGAGATCGCCGCGTCCGGTGTCGTCCTGGCCGTCCCAGCCGACGGAGTAGAGGAGGTATCGGGGAGTTGGAGCGGCGGCGGACGCGGTCGGTGCGCCGGATGCTCCGACGACTGCGTACCGGAACCGCCCATCGGCGGCGAACGGGTCTTCGGGAAGTTCGCCGCCGAAGGCCGGGGCGAGGTCGTCGAGGGCCGCGGGAGGGAACCCGTGGGCGGCGATGTGCTGCTCGATGTGGAGGCGGATGCGGAGGGCGGCGAGGCGGCAGAGGAGGGCGTCTTCGGTGTCGCACACCGTGTCGCTCCAGCGGACGCAGCGCTTCAGGAAGACCTGGGTCTCCGGCAGGCCGACCATGACCTCGCCGGGCGACGGGGCCTGCGTCTCTCGCTCGCCACGTGGCAGGGCCACCCACGTCGCGACCGCGTCGGCGTACTGGTTGAGATCCCGCGTGGTCTGGCGGCGTCCGTCGGCCATGAAGCCGGCCTGCATCTGCTCCAGGACGTTCGTGTTCGACTCCAGGCCGCCGAATGACTGCTCCAGTTCTGCCAGCAGGAGCCGTCCGCCGCCGCGGCCGTCGTCGGTGAAGCATCGCTGGATGAAGTCGAGGTAGAGAAGTCGCTCGACTTCGGCGCCGAGCGTCGCATCCGGCCAGCGGCACTGGCGATCGAGGGCTACAAGGACGGAGTCCCTGTGGTCGGGCGAGAGCGCGCCAGCGTCGATCGCGACGTGCAGTTCGTCGATGATCCAGAAGGCGCTCGTGGAGGCGCCGATCCGCTCGACCAGCGTGCCCTGGCACGCCTGCGTTCGGGCGAGGGCGAGCGACTGCTCGAAGCACGCCACGACGGTTGCGCCGTCGCCACGCTGCGCGGCCAGGCGCATGCGAGCCCGCCAGAGCCGCGCGAGGCTGCGGGCCGTGGTGAGCTCCGGCAGGAGCACCTCCCACAGCGGGACGTCCGGAACGGGGCGGACAGCGCGGGGGGACGCGGCGACCTCGGCCAGCAGCGCGGGCAGGTCGGACTGGTCGAGCGACTCGACGACGCGGCGGGCGAGCGCTCTCTGCTCGTTCAGGTCGGCGATGATCGACTCGCGATCCTCGTTGTCCGGCGCGATGTCGGCCACCGAGGCCTCGTAGCCGCCCGTGAGCAGCGTGGGGTCGACGCCGCGCTCGTCGCCGGTGGCCTCCTCGTAGAGACGTCGCATCTCGAGCCCGGCCTCGACCAGTGCCGGCCAGCCGTCGGCGTCGGACGTTGCGCCGGGCGGCGGGCCGGGCTGGGCGGCGGCGACGAGTTCGCGGAGGCGGGCCGCGTAGTCGGTGCTCGGGTTGGCGCGGGCGGTCATGACCCAGTAGACGGGGTAGAGCAGCCGCAGGACGCCGATGGCGGCGAGCAGCAGCGCGATGTCGCGGATGGGATGCTTCCAGCGGCGTTCGCGTTGCTGCGTCATCGTTGCGATCTCGCCTACTTCGCGTGCTCGTACACACCCCGCCCCGACTTGTCCCCCATCCGCCCCGCGGCCACCAACTGCTTCAGCAAAGGGCACGCCCGGTAGCGGTCGTTGTTGAGCCCGTCGGCCAGCACGTCCATGATGTGCACGCACGTGTCCAGGCCGATGAAGTCGGCCAGGCGGAGCGGGCCCATCGGGTGGTTGCAGCCGAGTTTCATGATCTCGTCGATGTCCTTGGGCTCGGCCACGCCCTCCATCCAGGCGTAGAAGGCCTCGTTGATCAGCGGCATGAGCACGCGGTTGGAGACGAAGCCGGGGCGGTCGTTGGCGGGGACGGGGGTCTTGCCCATGGCCGCGGCCAGGGCGATGGTGCGCTCGGTGGTCTCGGGGCTGGTGGCGAGGCCCTTGATGACCTCGACCAGTTTCATGATCGGCACGGGGTTGAAAAAGTGCATGCCGATGAAGCGGTCGGCCGCAGGCCCCACCGAAGCCGCGAGTTCGGTGATCGAGATCGACGAGGTGTTGCTGGCAAGGATCTGGTCCTTGTCGAGCATGCCGGCGAGCTGCTTGAACAGGTCGGTTTTGACTTTCGCATCCTCGACGACGGCCTCGACGACGATGTCCACGCCGGAGAGATCATCGAGTTTGGTGGCGTAGGTGATCCGCTTCAGGGCCGCGTCCATGTCGGCCTGGGTCATCTTGCCCTTCTCGACGCCCTTGGCCATGAACTTCTGGTGGTTGGCCTTGGCGCGGTCGATCGCGCTGGGGAACGCGTCGTAGAGGACGGTGGTGAACCCGGACTGGGCGGCGACCTGGGCGATCCCGCCACCCATCTGCCCCGCCCCAACAACGCCGACGGCTTTGATCTGGCTCATGGGGCGAGTTTAGGGGGCGAGGCCGCCCGATGGGTGGCGTGGCCACGGCACTCGCGCTACGCGCCGGTGGCGGCGGGCTCGACGTCTGCGTGCGGGGCCTGCCGCCCCGCCCGCGGCAATGGCTTCGGCTCCACCAGCGTGCTCTCGTGGTAGACCTTCGCCCGCTCCTCGGCCCGGCGGGACCGCTCGATGTACCGGATCTCCTCGAGCAAGCGCCGGTTGATCGCCAGCAGGTGGGCCAGGAACCCGACCATCCCCGTGAACACCCCGCAGACCAGCAGCGCGCCCGCGAGGATGACCGACTGCAGGTGGCTCCCGCCGCTGGGCATGATCCACGCGAGCCAGATGTACCGCAGCGCCAGCAGCGCCGACGGCACCAGAATCACCGACGCCATGATGCCGAACAGGCGTGTCGGGCGATAGATCATGTAGGCGTTGACCATGTTCCACCCGTTGCGACGGATGTAGTGGGTCATCGACTTCATGAGGCGGCTCGGGCGCGTGGGCCCGTTCACCCGGATCGGCACGTTGACGACGCGGAGGTTGCTCCGCCCGGCCTGGATGAGCGACTCGAGCGAGGGCGAGAAGTCGTTGTAGAGCTTGATCCGCAGGGCCGCGTCGCGGGTCATGGCGCGGAAGCCGCTGGGGGCGTCCTCGACCGGCGTCTTGGAGAGCGTGCGGACGAACGACGAGCCGAGTTTCTGCAGGAACCGCTTGAGGGGGGACCAGTGCTTGATGTGGTCGATCGGGCGCGTGCCCACGACGATGTCGGCCTGGCCGCGGACGATCGGCTCGCAGAGCGTCGCGACGTCGGGCCCGTGGTACTGGTTGTCGCCGTCGGTGTTGACGATGATGTCGGCCCCGCGGTCGATGGCCTGCTCGAGGCCGATGGCCCAGGCCTTGCCGTAGCCCTGGTTCCAGCGGAGGGCGACGATGTGGTCAACGCCGTGCTCGCGTGCGACCTCGACGGTGCGGTCGGTCGAGCCGTCGTCGACGAGCATCCACTCGACGCGGTCGACGCCGGGCACCTGGCGCGGCAGGTCGGCCAGGGTCTTGGGCAGGTCGTCCTGCTCGTTGTAGCACGGGATCTGGATGATCAGTTTCAACACGCGTCCTCGGGGGCGGGCGTTCGTTCGTCGGCGTCGCGTCGATTCCGACAACGCGGTACCGGGTGCTTGCTGGGATCGAGATGGTAGACCCGAACGGACGCCGGCTTGGTCGGGGCCACCGCGCCGACCGGGCGGGGGGTCAGCGGACCGCTTCGCTCGGGCGGGAAGGCGCGGCTTCCACCACGCTCCCGTTCGATGCGGGCGGCGATGCGTTTGCCGGTGCTTGTCCTCCGGCAGAGGCCTGTGCAGACTTCTCGCGCCCCAGCAAATCCTGATAGACGGACTCCACTTCCGCCACATGCGCCGGATACGACCACAGCGCGCTCGCCCCATGCACCTCGCGCGGCGTGGGCAGCCCAACCTCCCCCGTCACGATCCGCTGGATGCACGTCGCCAGCGCATCGGGCCGCCCGCCGGGGAACAGCAGCCCGTTGCCCGGCGTGCCCGCGGCCCGGTCGGGCTCGACCACCCACTCCGGCGGCCCGCCCAGACGCGACGAGATCACGAACTTGCCCGCGTGCAGGTGCTCCAGCAGCACCAGCGGCGAGTTCTCGAACCACACGAACGGCAGCAGCCCCACGTCGTAGTCCGCACCGGCCGCGATCAGCGAGATCGGGTCGAACGGGCCCTGGAACGTGACCTCGGGGTACGCCGACAGTGCCTTGCGCAGCGCCCACGTCTCGCCCGAGGCGCGGATGATGATCTGGCACCGACGCCGGATCGCGTGCGGCAGCAGCGGGATGGCCGCGGCCAGCACCGCCACGCCCTTGTTGGCCCGCGTCGTGCCCAGGAACGCCAGGCGGAGCGGGCGTTCGTCGCTTGGCGCCCACGGCACGGTGTCGTACGTCGGGCTGCGCCGGGCCCGCCGGTTGATCTGGTCGAAGTGCGGCTGGCCGAGGCGGACGTGGCGGATGCGCTCCGTCGGCACGCCCATCGACTCGTACACGCGACCCATGAAGCGGCTCGGGGGCGTGACCAGCGACGCGGCGGTGAGGGCCGCGGCCCCGGCCGCGCGACGCGTGCCGTACTCGTTCAGCACGGTCAGGTGGTGCGTCGAGGCCAGGAACCGCTCGTTGGTGTCCGGCTCGCAGGCCTGCGGCTGGGCCCAGGTCTCGTCAGCGTCGAGCGTGAGGTTGTGCTGGATCAGGCCGGGGTGCGAAGGGTCGGGCTCGACGGACTCGAAGCCCAGGGCCAGTTCCGGATCGGGCGGCGACGAGGCGAGTTCCGCGGCCCGACGCCCGCGGCGCGGCTTGGCGCTGCCGTTCGAGCCGCCGCTGTCGAGACCGCGCGACGGGGCGGTCGGGTCGCCCGCGACTCGCTTCGCATGGTTCGCCGGTTCGAGGATTTCGTTCCGCACGATCGCCGCGACGCCCTTGCCGAAGATGGTGGCGATGGACTGCTCGAACCGCCGGCGCAGGCGGGCCTTCCAGGGCGGGGCCGGTCGCAGGCAGCCCACGCACGCCCGCCCGCCGTCGTAATCGAGGCACACCCCGTTCTCATGGCGCAGCAGATCGACCTGCGGGCAGACGTAGTGGTAGTTGTGCGGCGTGACGACCACGGGCCGCCCGGTCGCGCGGATGGCCGCGACGATGTCCATCGGGTAGCCCTCGAGCGAGTGGACGTGCACGATCTCGGCGCCCACCTCGTCGAGCCAGCGCGTGATGACGCGGCACTGCTGCGGGCACGCGGTCTCGCTCGCCATGTTCGTGAAGTTGAACACCGCCGGGGCGAGGTTCGGCGAGTTGACCAGGCGGAAGCACTGGATGCCGCGCCAGGTCTCGTGCGGGCGGATGCGCATGCCCGGCAGCGGGCTGTAGTCCATGCCCGAGCGCAGCGCAAAGACGCTGTGCCCGGACAGGGCCAGGCCCGCGGCCAGTTCCGAGGCCGAGAGGTTGTACCCCGAGCCTTCGCGCCACTGGGCCGAGAGGCGGGCCCAGCCCAGGAACGCGATCCGCCGCGGCGCAGCGGTGCGCGGCCAGGCTGGCGGTGCGGCGATCGCGGGCGGGGTTGTGCCGTTGTTCGAGGGCATGGGAAACGAAGCGAGTTGCAAGCGACAGCAGAGAGAATGAGACGCCACCGGGACTTGGCGGGCTGCACAGTAGCGGCCGGATCAGCCGGGGGGCGTGGCGCTGGCAGGCATCCGACCATACTTCGAGTCGGGGCCGGCGGGCGTGATGCGGGCGACCCAGCCCCGCGCTCGCATCGCGGTGCCCAGCCAGCGGCGCAGGAACGACAGGCGCGGACCCGTTCCGGTCTTCTCCAGCACGCCCTCGGTCGGGCGCGACGAGTCGATCTGCAGCACGAACCGCGGCGGACGGACCAGGGGCAGGTCGGCGGCGTTGTCGAAGATCACGAGCAGGTCGGCCCGGCGCTTGATGAGCGCTGTCTGCCGGCGCAGGCGCGATTTCCAGTGCGAGGCGTACACGATTCGCTCGACCGGGCCGCACTCGTCGGAGGCGGGCTCGAGTTCGTGGGCGCCCGGGAAGTCGTTGCGGAGGCACTCGAACCAGCGGATGGGCATATCGCCGGGCTTCACACCGGCGTGGGCGGCGACGGCGTCGCGGAGCCGCCGGCGCAGGCCGCTGGCCCAGCCGAGGGCGATGGGGCGGGCGAGGACGAAGGCGACGGTGAGTTCGCGCACGCCGGAGCCGGTTCGGCTGGGGTTGCGGGCCTCCGGCCCGCTCGATCCTGCTTCGGACCCGGTTGCGGGCGGAACGCCCGCAGCCCCAGTGGAGTTGGTTCGACTGGGGTTGCGGGCCTCCGGCCCGCTTGATTCGGGGTCGGCCTTGGCTGCGGGCGGAACGCCCGCAACCCCAGTTGATCCAGCCGATGCGGATCCCCCAAGCAGTTCGGCTGCGACGCCGTTCAGTGACCGGGGCTTCGCCGCCTCCAGCTCCAGCTTCCCATCCCGCCCCCGGATCGCATCATCCAGGCTCCGGCGCATGATCTCCGCGTGTGACAAGCGATGGCACATCCCGGCCTGCAGCGACTGCCGCAGCAGCGTGCGGCTCCGCAGCCCCATCACCTCGCGCAACCGTGCCGGTTCGAACGTCTTGCGGATCGTCCACAGCAGGTTCCGCTGCGCGTAGTACAGGCGCGCCGGCGTCAGTTTGTGGTGCCACGGCGTGTGGAACACGACCGCGTCAAGGTTCAGCACCACGCGGTACCCCGCCCGCGCGAACCGCAGGCACCAGTCCGCGTCGTCGCAGTAGATGAAGTACCGATGGTCCCAGAAGCCGACCTTCTCCACCGCCGACCACCGCGCCAGCATCGAGCAGGCCGAGACGATGTCCACGTCGCGTAGGCCGTGGTACTCGTGGCGGCCCTTCACGCCGCCGACGCTCGCGGCCCAGGCGTCGTGGTCGGCCTTGCGGGGATGCCGCTCGTCGGGCTGGTCGGCAAACAGCCCGGTGCTCTGGTCCTGGTAGATCGTGGTCTCGATCGTCGTCCGCCGGTCGCGGATGTCGACGGTGCGCGAGCCGACAAGCCCGATCGCGTCGTCGCTCCGCATGGCCTCGACGAGGCGGCGCAGCGTGTCGGGCGGCAGGTCGACGTCGTCGTCAACCAGCCACGCGAACTCGGGGCGTGAGGAGGCGGCGGCCGCGCTGGCGTCGGGATCGACCAAACGCGTCCCGCGATCCGCGGCCAGCGCCTGCTCCACATACGACAGCCCGGTGTTGAACCCGCCGCACCCGCCGAGATTTGCGCCGTTGCGGATCACCGTCAGCGACGCGAATCCGGGCTTGTTGCCCATTCGCTCGCCGACGGGGCGGGGTCGGAAGTCGGGGTGGTGGGCCTTGTCGGTCGGATTGTCGACGATCAGGTCCGGGCGACGGTTTCGGGTCAGGGCTTCGAGCGTGCCGTCTGTCGAGGCGTTGTCGATGACCACCACGTCGAGGCGGTCGGCGGGGTAGTCCTGGCGCTGCAAAGCGTCGAGCACGCCGGCGACCATGTCCTTGCGGTTCCAGGTGACGATCAGCACCGCGATGCGCGGCAGCGGGCCAGCCTCGCCGCCGACGGCGCGGCCCCGCGGCTTGGGCTCCACCATCGACGCCGGCCGCGTGTCGGGCGTGATGCGGAGTGTCCCGCCGGGTGCGGGGGGCGCGGCGGGTGCCGGCGCGGCCACCTGGGCCGCGTTCTGGCTCGCGTTGGCTTGGGCAGGCTGCACCGGGTGGGTCCCCTCCGAGACAGGCATCTTTCGGGGGCCGGGGGGCCGGGGCAATCGTGGCGCGCCAGGAGCCTCTGCCGGGCGGGACGTTCGAACGAGGGGGCAGGGCTTTCCAGCCCTGCCCGATCGCGGCGGCAAACTCCAGATCTGGTTTGGCGAGTTCGTGCACCGCTGCCCCGACCCGCCCCCGCTTTGCCGCCGGACTGTGCCCGATTCGAGTCGGGCTGGAACGCCCGACCCCCTCAATGGGTCCAACCTCCGTTCACCGGCCGGGCGTCTCCAACTTGTGCGTCCGCTGCACGCCTCCGCTGGCACCACGCCCCCGGCCCGCGTAGAACATCCTCCACCCAAGCCCCCGAGAGCCACCTTGCCCGACCATCCAGCCCCAACCCTGCCGCCCGCATCCCCCGGCGGCGTCCCCTTCGACCGCATCCTCTGCATCAACCTCGACCGGCGGCCGGACCGCTGGGAGGGGTTCCTGGCCTCCGCGACGCCCCACATCCCCGCCGACCGGATCGAGCGGTTCTCCGCCTTCGACTCCCAGCGTTTGCTCACGCCCTCGTGGTGGACCGGCACGCCCGGTGGCTACGCCTGCACCCTCAGCCACCGCTTCGCCATCGCCAACGTTTTCGCCGAGGGGGCCGAGACGGCCCTGATCTTTGAGGACGACGCGATGCTCGCCCCCGACTTTGGGGACAGGCTGGCCGCGTTCCGCGCTGAGGTGCCGAGCGACTGGCAACTGCTCTACCTGGGCGGCCAGCACCGCCCACGCTCCCGCCCGGCCCCGGTCTCGCCGGGCGTCGTCCGGTGCCTGGGCACCTTCCGCATGCACGCCTACGTCCTGCACCGCAGCGGATCCGCCCTGGTCCACGACGAGATGGCCAGGACCCGCAAGATCTGCGACCAGAAACTCGCGGACCTCAACCCCCGCCTACCGGCCTACGCCCCGAAGCACTGGATGGTGGCCCAGCGGGCCGACTTCTCGGATGTTGAGTCGAGGCGGCACGGGAAGGATCGGTGGTGGGATTGAGGCGTCTTCAAGACTCGGCCCTAACAAAAAACGCCCCCTCGGAAGGGAGCGCTCGGGCCATGGCTCGTCACCATGGGGTAGTACCGTGAGTATACCGCTGTCATCGGAGGATTGTTCCTCGGCCCGTTATCCAAAGCGGCGAGTCATCGGGTACATCGACGGTTTCAACGTCTACTACGGGCTCAAGAACGCGAGTCGGGACGCGGACACGCTAGCCCGCAAACACGGCGGGCCGTTGGAGGAACTCCTCGGCCGTTCGCTCTACTGGATCGATCTACAAGCGGTGTTCCTGTCTCAACTCAAGCCGTCCGAGCACTGCGTTGCGATCAAGTACTTCTCGGCCCCACGGCGAGTTCCGCGCACTGCCTCGGAGGCAGAGCGACCGGCGTACATTGCCAGCAATGAACGCCAGCGCACCTTCCTCGAAGCGTTGCGAACGCTCTCGCTCGTTGAAGTCATCTTGGGGTGGTACTCGGAGAACGACCCGCTTGTGTGCGCGTGTGGCGCGGTCACGCCGCGATTCGAAGAGAAAGTCACAGACGTGAACATCGCGACCCACATGCTGTGCGACGCGTACGAGAAGCGGTTGGACGTCGCGGTCGTCATGTCGGCGGACGCCGACCTGGTCCCGGCCGTGAAAGCGGTCCGACGAGCGGGCGTCGAGGTTGTGCTGCTGCTTCCGCCCGGCAGGAAGCGCGCCCAGCACCTTCGCGAAGCGTCGGACCACAACGTGCGCGGGCTGAAGATCAGGGCCATACGGGGCAATCGTCTGCCGGATCGCGTCGAGCGGGGCGGCTCGTTGTCGGCGATCGAGTGCCCGGTAGAGTGGACCGCACCCGGTCGATGGGTCTGGAACTCTCCCGACCCTGCGTTACGCCGAGGCCCATGATCCGCTCGTCAGATGACAGAGCCGGTGGTGCCCTCGAACCTATTTGGCTGCGTACCCCTTCGGGTTCTCCCTGAACCACCGCCACGCCGTTTCGACCATGCGGTCCACGCTCGTGGTCGCGGCCTTCCAGCCCAGGTCGCTGGCGATCCGCGAGGGGTTGGCCAGCAGGACCGGGGGGTCGCCCGGGCGGCGGTCGACCTCGACGGCCGGGATCGGGTGGCCCGTGACGCGCCGGGCGGCTTCCAGGATCTCCCGGACGGACGCGGCCTTGCCCGTGCCCAGGTTGTAGATCCGCGCCGCGCCAGCGCCGCCCTTGGCCGCGCTGGCGGGGTTGAGCGCGTCGAGCACGACGGCGTGGGCATCAACAAGATCCTCGACGTGGATGTAGTCGCGGAGGCAGGTGCCGTCGGGGGTGGGGTAGTCGGTGCCGAAGACCTTGACCTTGTCGCGCTGGCCAAGGGCGACCTGGAGCACGACGGGGATGAGGTGGGTCTCGGGGTCGTGGTGCTCGCCGAGTAGGCCGGCCGAGTCGCTGCCGCAGACGTTGAAGTAGCGAAGCAGGGCCATGGCGACGGGCGTGCCGGCGCGGTTCCGGGCGTCGGCCCAGTCCTTGAGGAGCATCTCGCTGGCGAGTTTGCTGCGCCCGTAGGGGTTGATGGGGCTCTGGGGGCAGGACTCCTCGATCGGGATGCGGGACTCGTCCGGCTCGCCGTAGGTCGCGCAGGTGCTGGAGAACACGACGCGCTGGACGCCGGGGGAGCGGCTGCCGAGGGTGGTGCCGGCGGCGGCCAGGTCGCAGGCTTCGAGCAGCCGCGCGGTGGCGGCGGTGTTGTTCTGGTAGTAGAGCAGCGGCTGCTCGACCGACTCGCCCACGAGCGCGTAGGCCGCGAAGTGCATGAGGTCGGTGACCTTGTGCTCGGCCAATATGCGGGCCATGCGCTTGGTGTCGCCGACGTCGGCCTGCTCGAAGGCGAAGCGGTCCGGGGCGAGGGAGGCGAGGCGGTCGATGGCGGGGCGGTGGCCGCGCGAGAGGTTGTCGACGCCGACGACGCGCTTGCCCGCGGCAAGCAGCCGCTTGACCGCGTGGGAGCCGATGTAGCCGGCCGCGCCGGTAACGAGGATGGTGGACATGGTGGCCTTTCCGGGGCGAGTGTCGGGGCGGGGCGGATGGTAGAAGTGGATCGCGGAAGAAGGAGGCGGGATCAGTGTTCGCCGCCGGGTTCTTCCGGGTTCGCGCGGGCCCGCCACTCGGCCGCGTCGTCGGCGCGCCCCATCTCGTCGAGCAGGCGTGCCAGCGCGCCCGCGACGCGGGTCGCGTCGGTGTCGCGCTCGCCGTAGCCCTCGACCCAGAGGCCGTACGAGGCCTCCAGAAGCGCGGCCGCCTCCTCACGCTCGCCCCGGAGCCAGCGCTCCCGTCCACGGAGGTCGGCGGCCCAGGCCCGCATGTCGCGCCCGCTGGTCCCGCCCATAGCCTCGGCGGCGTTGTCGAGCCGGTCGAGAACCGCGGCCGCGCCGTCGGCGTCCTGGAGTTCGACGCTCGCCCAGGCGGCGTGGCGCAGCGCGATGGCATACGTCGAGTCGACGACACCCGCGGACTCGGCGCCGGCGGCCCCGGCCAGCCCCGCGTCGCGCCACGCCTCGTTCTGTCCCGACCGGCGCAGGGCCTCGGCCAACCGGTTGCGGAAGCGGCGCACGTCCGGGTCGGCGGGGCCGTATCGGGACTCGAAGAACGCGGTCACGCCCGCGTACCGCTCGGCGGCCCGGGCGAACTCGCCCGTTTCCATGTCCAGTCGCGCGAGGTTGTTCCGCGTGTACTGCGTGATGAAGTGGTCGTCGCCCAGGTGGCTGGTCGCCAAACGCTCGGCCTCTTCGTAGATCGGCCCGACCTCGTCGACCCGCCCGATCAGCAGCAGGTTCGTGCCGTAGTTCGAGAGCGTGGTGATGGTCTCGGAGTGCTCGGGGCCGTAGACGCGGCGCATGTCGTCCACGCACTCGGCCAGCACGCGGACCGCGTCCTCGTAGCGCTGCATGCTGCCGTACTGGCTGGCGACGTTGGCGCGGGTGGTGAGGGTGGTGGGGTGGTCGGGCCCGCGGAGGCGCTCGGAGATTTCGAGCGACTCCTCGTAGAGCGTCAGGGCCCGATCGGCTTCGCCCTGCTCGTTGGCGATCATGGCCATCGTGTTGCGCAGCAGGCAGGCGTCGTCGCTCTGGTCGGTCCCGGCCTGGCGGTAGAGGTCCATGCCCTGGCGGGCCTGGCGGTCGGCGGCGTCGAAGTCGTTGTTGTCGTACGCGATCAGGGCGAGGTTGGAGAGCGTCTGGGCCGCCGAGTCCGCGAGTTCCGGGTTCTCGAGTTCCAACGCGAGCACCTGGCGGAAGATCGGCTCGGCGTCGCCGGCGCGATCGGCGGCGTGGTACGTCGTCGCCAGGTTGTGCAGCGTCATGCGCCGCTCGCGCAGCGGCGCGTCGGGCAGCGACTCGTACAGGCTCGCGGCCCGCTGCAACTGCTCGATCGCGTCGTCCAGACGCTGGATGCCGTGGTACGCCGAGCCGATGGCGTACCGCAGTCGCGCCTCGGCCAGCGGCTCGGCGGCCAGCTGGTCGCCGACCTTCTCCGCCGTCTCGTTGAGGATGGCGCACAGCAGCGTCGTGTCGGCGCCCTGCGCGACGACCGGCCCGACGCCGCGGAGCATCTCCTCGAGGAAGTCCGCGACGCGTTTGGCGGACACGGCCTCGACGCGGGCCCGCTCGGCCTCGGCATGGGCCAGTTCCTCCGCGTCGCGGGCCCGATCGGCCTCGGCGATCGCCTGCTGCTCCGCCAGACGGGCCCGCTGGCGCTCGCTCTGGGCCACGCGTTCGCTGGCCCGGGCCGCCTCTTCGTTGAGCCGCGCCTGCTGCTCGGCGTCGCGGGCGCGGCTGCTCTCGGCCAGGGCCTTGCTCCAGCCCCACGACGTGCCGATCAGCCCGGCGATCACGGCGATCGAGACCGCGGCCCCGGTGACCAGCAGCGGCGTGTGCCGCCTGGCCCACTTCGAGAGGCGGTACGCCGTGCTCGGCGGGCCGGCCAGCACCGGCTCGCCCGCGAGGTAGCGCCGGAGGTCCGCGGCCAGATCGTGGGCCGAGGCGTAGCGGCGCTCGCGGTCCTTCTCCATCGCGCGCCCGACGATCCAGTCGAGTTCGCCTCGGATGCGACGGGCGGCGTCGCGGGGCTCGAGGCCGAGGCGTTCGAGGCCCGTCGTCGTTGCGCCGCTGGCCTGCTGGTCGGCGGCTTTCTGGAGGCGGTCGCTCGGGCGGGGCGGCTCCTCCTCGCGGATGATCCGCTGGATGTCGGCCAGCGCGGTGCTGCGGAGGCGGGCCGAGTCGAACGGCAGCATGCCGGTGAGCAGTTCGTAGAGCACGACGCCGAGGGAATAGACGTCGCCGCGGATGTCCACGTCCGAGGCCGAGCCGGCCTGTTCGGGGCTCATGTACTCGGGCGTGCCGACGAGCTGGCCCGAGAGCGTGTTGAGGGTCTGGCCCGTGAGCGGCTCGGCCAGGGCCTTGGCGATGCCGAAGTCGATGACCTTGGGGCGGGCGACGCCGTCCTCGAGTTCGACGAGGATGTTGGTCGGCTTGAGGTCGCGGTGGATGACGCCCTTCTGGTGGGCGTGGTGGACCGCGTCGCAGACCTTGACGAGCAGGGCGATGCGGTCGTCGAGGTTCAGGTCGCGGGCGAAGGTCGTGATCGACGGGCCCTCGACGTACTCCATGGCGAAGTACGGGCGCCCGTCGTCGGTCGCGCCGGCGTCAAAGACCTTGGCCACGCCGGGATGGTCCATCAGGGCGAGCGCCTGACGCTCGGCCATGAACCGCTCGACGACCTGCGGCGAGCCCATGCCGGGGCGGATGAGTTTCAGGGCGACCTGGCGGCGGATCGGCTCGGACTGTTCAGCCAGATACACCAGCCCGAAGCCGCCCTCGCCGAGGCGGCGGACGGCCTTGTACGGGCCGACCCACATCGGGAGTGTCTCGGTCGCGCCGGAACTGATCGCCTTGGGCAGGTCGCGCGCCGAGACCGGCGTGTGCCCGAGCACGCCCTGGGTGCCGGCGGCGGTCTGGTGGCGCTCGTCCATCGAGAGCAGAGCCTCGACCTCGCGGCGGAGGTCGGGGTCGTCCTTGCAGTGCTCGTCGAGGAAACGGGCGCGGGCCGCGCCCTTGAGGTCGGCCGCGTCGAAGAAGAGGCGCTCGACCAGGGCGGCACGCGCTCGGTCGGGGCGGTTGGTCATGGCTCGTCGCCCGTGTCGGCGGGGTCGGCGTCCGGCTCGGGCCCGGCGACGCCATCGGGCAGTCCGCCGGAGAGGCGGGCCTGGAGCCAGGCGCGGGCGAAGCGCCAGTCGCGCTTCACGGTGCGCTCGGAGGTCTCGAGCACCTCGGCGATCTGCTCGACGCCCAGGCCCGCAAAGTACTTGAGCATGACGACCTCGCCCTGGCGCGGGTACTGGGCCTCGAGGTCCTGCAGGGCCTTGTCGAGGCCGAGCATCTGCTCCGGCTCGGGCTCGTCCTGGATCAGGGCTTCGTCGAACTCGACACGCTTGCGGTCGCCGCCGTGCTTGACGGCGTTCTTGCGACGGGCCCGATCGACCAGGATGTTGCGCATGGCGCGGGCGGCGGCGCCGAAGAAGTGGGCCCGGGAGTCCCAGCCGGGGTCGCCGCCATCGACCAGGCGCATGTACGCCTCATGGACGAGGGCCGTGGGCTGGATGGTCTGGCCCTTGGGCTGGCGGGCCATGCGGGCCTTGGCCAGGGAGCGGAGTTCGTCGTAGAGGGCCTCAAGGAGTTTGTTGCCGGCGATTTTGTCGCCGCGCGTGGACTTCTCGAGCAGGACGCGGGTGGTGAGGGTGGCTTCCTTTGGGATGCGCGAGGCGATGGCGTCGTGGTCGTCTGCGTCGTGGGAATTGGGGCCGGCGGGTTGGGGTGGGGGAGGGGGCACGGGGTCAGTATAACGATGATGGGCGGGTGGTTGGGGCGGGCGGGAGCCATGATCCGCGGTCACTGTTGATCGACCCGGACCTTCGCGGGACCTCGGGGCCGGCGTCCGTCTCACCCTGGGCGGGGTCCGGCGCCAAGGCCGATCGAACCCTTGCAGACGGTACCATCCCGCCCATGCGCAGCGTCTCGATCCGCCAACTCGCCGCGGCCAGCGTGGTCACCCCGGTTGTGGCGGTTGCCGGGATCCTCTTGCTGCTGATCTGGGGCTCGACGACGCGGACCGCCGAGGCCCTCGGGCGGACCATGACCGAGCACGCCGGGGCGATGGTTGGGGACAACGTGCGGGCGTACCTGTCCGATGCGGTCCGGGTCAGCGACCTGTACGCGCGGCGGATCGAAGATGGAACGCTGTCGACGTCGGATCTGGACGCGTGGCGCGGGCCGATGCTCCAGGACCTGGTCACGTCGCCCGGCGTCGCGTCGATCTGCTTCGGCGAGGCCGACGGGCGGGCGGTGTACCTCCAGCGGGCCAACGGGCGGATCGAGTATGGGCTGGGTGTGGGACCGGGCGAGAACCAGTGCCGCGAGTTTGAGGTTTCCGCAGGCGGCGTCGTCTCCGCCGAGCCACTGCGGGTGTACCGGTACGACCCCGTGGCCCGTCCGTGGTACGCGGCCGCGGTGGACGCCGGGCAGGCGACGTGGACGCCCGTCTACTTCTGGTTCGCGACCCACGGCGGCGACGCGGAGACCGGCGCGGGGTACGCCCGTCCCGTGCTCGACGCCGACGGCACGCTGCTGGGCGTGCTGACGATCGACGTGACGCTTTCCGACCTGTCGGCGTTCCTCGAAGACATCCCCATCGGCGAGGGCGGGAACCTGTTTCTCACGGACGCGAACGGCGTGCTCGTCGCGGCCACAGAGGGCGCGGTGACGTCCGAGGATGGCCAGCGGCTCGCGCTTGCGGACTCGTCCAGCCGGGCCGCCCGCCAGGTGGCAACCATCGCGTCGCGCGTCCGCACCGGGGACGACGGCGCCGGCGTCATCGCCCCGAGCCAGTCGGGACGCGTGCGTGTGGCGGGCGAATCGGCGCTCGTCTCGATCTCGGCGATCACGCCGTTCCGGGGCCTCGACTGGCGCCTCGCCACCGTCATCCCCGAGTCGTCGTTCATGGGGGAGGCGCGGACGGCCCAGACCAGAGCCCTGCTGATCGCGATCGTCGCGTCCATCGCGGCCGCACTGGTCGCGCTGCGGTTCTCCGAGCGCCTCGTGCAGCCGGTGCTGGCCCTGCGCGCCCACATGAAGCGGTGGTCGCGCGGCGAGTACGAGACGCCGCTTGAACTCAGGGCGGCGCGTGAACTGGAAGACCTGTCGCGCGACGTCAATGCCGCGGCCCTGGACCTGCGGAACCACGTGCAGGTCAAGGCGTCGCTCGCGCTGGCCAACCAGGTCCAGCACAGCCTGCTGCCCGAGCACCCGCCGGCCGTGGCGGGGCTGGACCTTGCCGGCAACTCGACGTACTGCGACGAGACGGGCGGCGACTACTACGACTTCATCGACGTGCACCCGGCCCCGGCGGGCGCGGCCGGCGCGACGCCCCAGCCGGTCACCGAGAGCGACTCCAAGCCCGGCATGATGGTCGTGGTCGGCGACGTGATGGGGCACGGCGTGGCGGCCGCGCTGCTCATGGCCACCGCCCGGGCCACGCTGCGCCTCCGGGCCCGCACGACGGCCAACCTCGGGCGCATCCTGACCGACATGAACAACGTGCTCGCCGACGACTTCCAGGACGGGCGGTTCATGACCATGGCCATCGCCCTGATCGAGCCGGGGGCGAGGCGGGCCCGCTGGGCGTGCGCGGGGCACGAGTCGCCGCTCGTTTACGAGCCATCGACCGACGCGTTCCGCACGCTCACCGGCGGGGACTACCCACTGGGCGTGGTGCCCGGCACCGAGTTCCGCGAGTACCCCATCGAGGGACTCTCGCCCGGCGCGATCCTGGCCATCGGCACCGACGGCATCTGGGAGGCCAAGAACGAGGCGGGCGAGATGTTCGGCATCGAGCGCCTCCGCGAGATCATCCGGCGTCAGGCCGGGCACTCGGCCGCCCAGATCGCCCGCACCATCGACCAGGAACTCGAGCGGTTCCTGGGCCAGGCCCGGGCCAACGACGACGTGACCTACGCGATCGCGAAACTGGTCTGACGCGGGCTCTCAAGATTCTCTGCGCTCGGTCCCGGAACAAGAGGACTCACCGCCGAGGCGCAGAGAGCGCCGAGGAAGGCACCGGCGTTGGATTCCTGCTTTCCTCTGCGCTCTCTGCGCCTCAGCGGTGAGTCCTCTCTTCGGTGAGTCCGTCTACTCCGGCCGAGGTGGGATGCGGAGGACCTGTCCCTCGCGGACCGCGTCGATCGAGGCGAGTTGGTCGCGGTTGGCCTCGAAGATGAGTTGGGCCAGGCGCGAGGTGCCGTAGACGCGCTGGGAGATCTCCGAGAGCGTGTCGCTTCGCCGGACGGTGTAGGTCTGCGTCGGCGCCGGGGGGGCGGTTGCCGGCGCAGCAGCGGGGGTGGGCGACGCGGCGATGGGGGCCGCGGGAGGCGGGGCGTCGCTTGTTCCGGCGGGGATGCGGATCACGTCGCCGGCGCGGAGACGGCGCGGGTCGCGGTCCGGGTTGGCCGCGAGGATCTCCGAGACCCGCCCGCGTGAGCCCAGTTCGCGGAGGGCGATGGCTTCGAAGGTGTCGTCGTCGCGGATCGTGTACTCGCGGAAGGCGGGCGCGCGGGGCGGCGTGGCGGCACCACCGGGCTGCACGCGTGCGGGCGGCTGCTCGAGCGGCTCCGACTGGAGCGGATCGCGGATGGCGAGGCGCGTCGGCAACGCGGGCGTGGCGGGCGGCGATCGCGCCGGCGCGGGCTCGACGGCGGTGGGGGGCTGGCGACCCGGGCCCGGCTGTTCGTCGGCGAAGCGGATCGGCGGCGGGCCGGGCTGCCAGAGCCAGTAGACGAGCACCCACGTCGCCGCGAGCAAGGCGACGGCCCCGAGCAGGCGCTGGGCGGTGTGGGTCACGGCGGCCTCCCCGGGTCCTTCCTGGGTGGGCGAGTGGGCGGCACGGGCACTGTACGCGTCGGCAGGGGGGCGGGGGGACCGGGGCGGGGACGCCCCGGCTCGCGCGCGGTTGGGGGACCGGGGCGGGGACGCTCCGGCTCGCGTGCCCGGATCGGGATCAGGCGGGCAGGGCCTTGGTGTCGTCCTCGTCGGGCGTTTCGGGCTGGCCGGACCGCTTGCTCGACCACACGATCGGGGCGGCCACCGCGATCGAGGAGTACGTCCCGACCACGATGCCGACGATCAGCGCGAACGCGAACGCACGCACGCCCTCGCCCCCGAACGAGTACAGGATGATCGCCGAGAGCAGCGTCGTGCCCGAGGTGATCACCGTGCGGCTGATCGTCTGGTTGATCGAGGTGTTGATGACCTCGGCGGTCTCGTAGGGCAGTTTGCCCTTGGTCTCGCGGATGCGGTCCAGCACGATGATCGTGTCGTTGAGCGAGTAGCCGATGATCGTCAGGATCGCGGCGATCAGGTTCAGGTCGATCTTGAAGGGCATGATGCCGATCGACTGGGCGACCGAGGCCAGGGCCTCGCTCTCGTACACGATCTCGCACAGGGCGATCAGCCCGAGCACCGTCAGGCAGTCGTGCACCGAGCAGGCGATCGCGCCCATCGAGTACCGCACCGAGCCGAACCGCACCCAGCAATAGATGAGGATCAGCAGGAACGAGAGCGTGACGGCCGCGATCGCCTGGGCCCGGATCGTGTCGGCCACCTGCGGGCTGAAGTTCTCGACCTGGGCCAGCGTGGTCGGGTCGGTCAGGCCCTGGGCGGTGAGCGACCACTCGGTGCGGGCCAGTTGGCTCCACCACCGGTCCTCGTTGTCGAAGAACGAGAGGTTCTCATCGGCCACGAGCACGACCGCCCGCTGCACCGCGGCGTCGGTGCCGGCCAGGACGCGCACGTCCCAGTCGCGGGCCAGCGTCGAGGAGAAGTCGGGCTTCTGGCGCATGTCCTCGAGCGAGACGCGGATGTCCTCGAGCGAGGGCGGGGTGGCGAACCCTTCGAGCAGGATGGCCACGCCGCCTTGGAAAGCGGTCACGTCGACGTCGCTGGTCGCGTCCACGCCGGGCACGGCCCCGGCCAGTCGGGGCGTGAGGATCGGGTAGACCGGGGCCGAGCGGATCTCGTTGACCGGGATGGTCGAGCCGGCGAACGGAAGGGCCGGACGCCCGTCGATATCGAACGCAAAGTCGGCGAACCCGCTGGTGATGGTGGTGAGCACCGCGGGGGCGTCGGTCACGAGAGACTTGATGGTGAAGCGGTCGGAGGTCACGCCGTCGGCCCGCGGGTTGACGGGCAGGATGTCGGCGTTGCGGAGCTGCTCGACGGCGGTGAGGCGGCGCTGGACCGCCTGGGCGTCGGAACGCTGCTGCTCGGTCGCGCCCGGGCGGGCGGCGACTTCGGCGAGATCGGCGGCCTGCTGCTCCAGATGGGCCAGCACGCCCTCGGGCCCGCGGATCTGCTCGTCGACCATGGCGCGGGTGGGCAGGGTGCCGTCGGCGCCGGGGCGGAACTGGACGGTGACCTTGGTGCCGCCTCGGAACTCGGTGTCGAGCATGAGGTTGCCGCGGAACGCGACCATGCCCAGGCCCAGCGCGACGTAGACAGTTGAGATGCCCGCGAACACCCACCGGCCCTTGAGCCAGTTGATGTTCGGCGTCAGGAGGCGGTCGATGAACGGCACGGCCATCGGGAGCATCTTCATCCGGCGCATGCCCGCCGCGAGGAAGAGGTTGAGGATGAGCCGCCCGATCACGAGCGCCGAGAACAGCGTCGCCAGCACGCCGACGCCCAGCGTGATCGCGAAGCCCTTGATCTCCGGCGTGGCGACGCCGGGCAGCACGAGCACGATGCAGACGATCAGGTTCGTGACGTTGCCGTCGACGATCGCGGACAGGGCCTTGGCGAAGCCCAGGCGGATGGCGGTGCGCAGGTCCTTGCCGGCGTTGAGTTCCTCGCGGACGCGCTCGAAGATCAGCACGTTGGCGTCCACCGCCATGCCGAAGGTGAGGATGATGCCCGCGATGCCGGGGAGGCTGAACGCGGCCTCCTGCAGGGCCATCGCGCCCAGGATGAGCAGCGCGGTGCTGACCAGGCACACCAGCGCGACGATGCCGTAGAGGAAGTAGTACACCACCATGAACCCGCCGACGACCGCCAGGGCGATCCAGCCGGCCTTGACGCCCTGCTGGAGGTTGTCCAGGCCCAGTTCCGGGCCGATGGTGATCTGGCTGATCGGTTCGCGGCTGAGTTTGGCCTGGAGCGAGCCGGCGGACAGGACGCGGACGATGTACTGGATCTCCTGCTGGCTGAAGGCGCCCTCGATGATGCCGCTGCGGGAGATCTGGCTGTTCAGGTTGGGGGCGGTGTAGACCTCGTCGTCGAGCAGGACGGCCATCTGGTCGCCGACATGCGAGCCAGTGAGTCGGCCGAGCAGCGTGGCGCCGCGCGGGTCCATCTGGAAGCCGATGCCGGGGCGTCCCCGGCTGTCCGACTGCGGGAAGGCGGCGGCGACGGCCCACTGGCCCTCGGCGGAAGTGAGGCGGTACCCGTCCACGTCCCAGCAGAGCATCCAGTACTCGCCCCCCCATTCCTCGACGACGTAGCCGCGGGCCAGGAAGTACCCGGCCGGGTTGGCGGTCAGCGCCTCATAGGTCTGCAGCGAGCTATACCAGGTGCGGATCTGGTTGATTTTGAACCAGCGGGCGTCGGCGGCGGAGGTGCCGGTCGGGCCACGTTCGCGGAGTTCGGAGCGGAGGCGCTGCTCGTCGGGGTGCTGGCCCGGATCGACGGTGATGCGGAAGTTGAGCACGCCCGAGCCGCGCAGCAGGCGGACCAGGTCCTGCGGGTCGTCGAGGGTGCGGCGTTCGGCGGTGTACTGGTTGTACGCCGCGACGACGTTCTCGAGGGCTTGGCGGGACTCGGGGAACCGCTCGCGGAGGGCGTCGAGGGCCCGCTCACGCTCGCTGGGGATCGGCACCATCTGCCCGGTGTCCTCGTTCTCGAGACGCGACTCGCGGTTCGAGAGCGACAGCGCCTGGCGGACCATCTCCGCGGTCAGCGACGAGCCGAGCACCTCGGCCCGGATCGAGGCGAACCGGGCGTCGGCGTCGGCCTTCATGGCCGCGAGGTTGTCGATCTCCTCGGCGGGCGAGCCGGAGGCGATGGCTTGGGAGACGGCCCGGGCGGCGTCGCGCCCGGTGTCGGCGGCGGTGGCCGCGGCCCGGAGGTTGGCCTCCAGCGGCGCGTTGCCCTGGGCGATGCGGGTGATCTCCGCCTCGCGGGCCGCGCGTTCCATCGCCATCAGGCGGTTGAACTCGCTGTCGGTCAGGGCCATGCGCCCGACGGCCTCCAGGGCCGCCTCGTACTGGGCCCGGAGTTCCTTCACGCGCTCGCCCGGCAGGGGCATCGTGATCTCGATGCGGTCGCGCCCGGCGGCGACCATCGAGATCTCGAACAGGCCGTCCGGGTCGACGCGGCGTTTGAGCACGTCGATGGTGCGTTCGAGGACCTGGTCGGCGCTCTCGCCCGGGCCGATGGCGACGGAGTAGATGAGGCTGACGCCGCCGCGGAGGTCCTTGCCGAGTTTGAGGTTCTTGTCGGCTGGGAAGATCGAGATCGTGAAGATGGCCATCACGACCACGACCAGGACCGCCGTTCGCACGAGTTGACGCATCGAGTGGGTCGTCCGCAGGCAGGGGAGAGCGGGAGCGATCGCCCGCCGTCCGGTGGGGGCCGGTCTGGCGCCGGTCTGGGGCCGCCGGGTGGCGGCGCGGGTTCAAGAGGGCGGATGGTAGGTTGAGATCGGGTGCGGTTCGAACGACTCCGCCCGTTCGTCCGGTGCGCGTCAGGCCGAGGCGCCGGCGGCGACGGCCGCCCCGCCCGCGTTGGCGGTTGAGCCCTGGCGATCGGACTTGACGTCGATCACCGAATCGCCCCGGACGACCTGGGTGATGGCGGTTTTGACGAAGCGGATGCGGTTGCGGGTGGTCTCGTCGACGGTCAGGACGATCTCGTCCTTGCCGTCGGGGTTCTCGGCGATCACGCCCTTGATGCCCCCGATGGTCAGGACGGTGTCGCCCTTTCGGAGGGAGTTCATCAGGTTCTCGCGCTCGGCCCGCTCCTTCTTCTGGCGGCGGGAGGCGGTCCACATCATCAGGGCCAGCATGCCGACCATGACGACGATGAGCATCATGGAGGGGTCGAACATGCCCCTGGGCTGGGGGGGGCCGCCGCCCGAGGTCAGGCCGCCGGGGGCCTGGGTGCCTGTGGCGGTCGGGCCGGCGGCGCCGGTGGACGGGCCGCCCATCATCTCGGCTCCGCCAGCGGGCGGGGCGGCCCCGGCTTCGGGCTGGGCGAGGGCGAACTGGGCGAGAACGGGCGCCAGGGGCATCGGATCGTGCATCGAAGGTCCTTGCGTGCCCGGGCGGAGGGCCGGGGCGGGGTCGGGATCAGCGGAGTGACTCGGGCGGGACGAGCCCGGGTGGAAGGCCCGGGGCGGCCACGGGCCAGGCCCGGGCCAGGTCCGACCACGAATCTTGAGCCGCGGCCCGGCGTAAGTCCACCATCAACCGCTGGAAGTGGCGGAGGTTGTGGAGCGTGACCAGGATCGGGCCCAGCATCTCGCCGGCCATGAACAGGTGGCGGAGGTAGGCCCGGCTGAACGGGGCCGGGATCGCCCAGCCATGGGCGGCGGGGTCGCAGGCCGGGCAGTCGCAGGCGGGGTCGATGGGGGCCGGGTCCTCGGCGTATTTCGCGTTGCGGAGGCGGATCTGGCCGGTGGGGGTGAAGGCGCTCGCGTTGCGCCCGTTGCGGGTGGGCAGGACGCAGTCGAACATGTCGACCCCGGCGCAGACCGCGGCGACCAGGTCCCGCTCGTAGCCGACGCCCATGAGGTATCGCGGCTTGGCGTCGGGCATGAGCGGGGCGGTGTGGCGGACGACTGAGGCGATCTGCTCGCTGGCCTCGCCGACCGCGACGCCGCCGATGGCGTAGCCGGGCAGTTCGATCGAGCAGATGTCGGTCACGCAGCGGGAGCGCATGGCAAGGTCGGTGCCGCCCTGGACGATGCCGAAGAGGGCCTGGTCGTGCGGGCGCTGGTGGGCGGCTTTGCAGCGTTCGAGCCAGCGGATGGTGCGGTCGGCGGCGACGCGGAGGCGGGCGGCGTGGTCGTAGTGGCCGCGGCTGGCGTCGCGGGCGATGGAGCGAGCGAGGCGCGGGTCGCGCCGTGCGGGGGCTTGGGGTTCGGCGGACGGGCCCGGCCCTGTGGACGAGTCGTCGCCGGCGGCCGCGGCAGAGTCGATCGAGGCCCGGTCGTCGTCGGGCAACGCGCTCGGCGGGCAGTCATCGAACGCCATGATGATGTCGGAACCGAGGTCGTTCTGGACGTGGGTGGCGCGTTCGGGGGTGAGGCGGATGGCCCGTCCGTCGACGATGGACTTGAAGGTCACGCCGTCGTCGTCGACGGCGTTGGTGTCGGCCATGGAGAAGGCCTGGTAGCCGCCGGAGTCGGTGAGGATGGGGCGGTCCCAGCCCATGAATCGGTGGACGCCGCCGAGGGCACGGACAGTCTCGGGGCCGGGTCGGAGCAGCAGGTGGTAGGTGTTGTTGAGCAGGATCTGGGCGCCGGTGGCGGCGACATCGCGCGGGAGGATGCCCTTGACGGTGCCGCGGGTGCCCACGGGCATGAAGGCGGGGGTGTCGATCGAGCCGTGGGGCGTGGTGATGCGCCCGACGCGGGCGCCGGTGAGGCGTGAGCGGCCGGCGATGGAGAAGGAGAGGGGGGAGGGCATCCGGGCGGATTGTTGGTGCGCGAGCCCGGCGCCGATGCTCGATCAGTACTGGTACTTCGGCGACCACCCGCCCACGCCGCCTTCCATCTGCTCCATCATGGGCCAGATGGCGCAGTAGTCGTCGCCGGGGCCGAAGAACGAGGCGCCGGTGCGGGTGATCGTGCCGTCGGGCTGGCGGCGGAACACGGAGTAGCCGGGCATGGTGCCGCTGCCCTGGGCAAAGCCCATGTCGGCGGCGAAGGTGGTGCCCTGGGTGCTGACGATCGGGAAACGCCAGGCGCGCGAGGCGGCGAACTGGGCCTGGGTCGCCGGGTCGTCGGGGCTGCTGAGTGCGAACGCGGCCCGGTCGGCCAGGTGGGGGGCCAGGCCATTGAGCCCGTCGGCCCACATGGTGCAGTAGACGCACGAGCGCCCCATGTTGTGGACGACGACCAGGTCGTCCTTCGGGCCGAACAGGGCCGAGAGCGCGACGGGGCCGGCGGTGGTCTGGAAGGTGTAGTCCTGGACGGGCATGCGGGCCGCGGCCTTGAGGGCGTCGGCCATGCGTTTCTTGGCGGCCTGGAGTTCCTCGAAGAGGGGCATGAGGGTGGCGCGGTCGAAGGTGGCGGGCATGGGTGCCTCCTTATTTGGAACGGGGCGAGTGTACCGGATGATGGGGGCGCGGCGGGTGGATTCAAGGGTGGGAACGGATATGGGCAGGAATTGGCGCGCGCGGGTGGAGTATGAAGTGAGATTCTGGGTCACAACTCGGAGCGGTGGGCTTCCGCGCGAGGGGGCGTGGCTTTCCAGCCCCGCAGGGGCCGGCGGGTGATCTGTGCGGGCGGTTGCTGGCGTCGGGCGCGGGTGAGCCGAGGCGGCGGCGGGGTTTGGCGTGGGCGTGTCGCCGATGCGGGCAGGGCTGGAAAGCCCTGCCCCCTCGCTCGTGCGCTCAAGTGGTGAATCTGGGCGTCCGGTTGATCGGCACCGAGTAACGCCTCCGAGCCGGCGTGACTCGGTGGCACAGGTGGGTCAAGTCGGGATGAGGGGAGGGGAAGGCAGCAAGGCACAAGGCACCAAGGCATCGAGTGGGGTTGGCGGTAGACTCGGCGGCATGCGCGAGACCGATCCGCTGGTGGCGGCGTTCCTGGCCGAGCGGCATGTGGCGTGCCCGACGTGCGGGTATGACTTGCACGGCGTGGGCGGGGCGAGGTGCCCGGAGTGCGGAGAGGGGTTGTGGCTGCGTCTATCGGCGTCGAGTGAGTCGCCATCGAGGGCCGCGGCGGCGATGCGCCGGATTGGTGTCCCGTTGCTCATCGCGGGGGGTGCCTTCCTTGCGTATCGCGTGGCGATGAGCATCACGTATGGATTCGGGATCTACGGGTGGCTCCAGTCCTCGTTCGACCTCGCACAGACTGCCGCGCTGGTGGTTTGTGGCTGGTTCGCATTTCGCGCGCCCATTCGGCCGCCGGCTCACGAGCAGCGAATCGCGAGCACGCTCGCGTTGTTCCGGATCGGGGCGTGGGTGTATGCCGTGTACTGGCTGGTGTTTACCTCGTGGGCGATCTGGCCGTGGTTCTGAAAGACCAGGGTTTGGCGGCACCGAGTAACGCCTCCGAGCCGGCGTGACTCGGTGGCACAGGAGCCCATGACGGCCGGGGAAGGCATCAAGGCAGGAGGCATCGAGGCACCAAGTGCCGAAATCGGGAACGATCCGCCGCCTTCCGCTGTTCGTAGAGTGTTCCGTCCCACGAGCCGATATCCGGGCAGGAGGCCCCCATGGCGCGCACCTCGACCGATCTCTCGCCGGAACTGCTGGCGCACATGAAGCGGATCAAGGCCAAGGCCGTCGAGTACGGCCTGGACTTCTTCGAGGTCATCTTCGAGGTCCTGGATTTCGAGACCATGAACCAGATCGCCTCCTACGGCGGGTTCCCCGTGCGGTACCCGCACTGGCGCTGGGGCATGGAGTTCGAGAAGCTCTCGAAGCGCGACGCCTACGGCATGGGGCGCATCTACGAGATGGTCATCAACAACGACCCGGTGTACGCGTATCTGCAGGAGTCCAACGCCGTCACGGACCAGAAACTGGTGATGGCCCACGTCTACGGACACGCGGACTTCTTCAAGAACAACTTCTGGTTCAGCAAGACGAACCGGAAGATGATGGACGAGATGGCGAACCACGCGACCCGCGTGCGCCGGCACGCCGAGCGGCACGGGCACGAGACGGTCGAGCGGTTCCTCGACGCGTGCCTGAGCCTCGAGCACATGATCGACCCGCACTCGGTGTTCGTGCAGCGGGAGGAGCGGCGCGTCAGCCACGAGGGGCCGCGCCCGCCGGGGATGCTGGAGGAGAAGGGAGACGACGGGGACCGGTTCCGCCCGCACAAACTGCCGGCCAAGGAGTACATGGACCCGTTCATCAACCCCGAGTCGGAGATGCGCCGCCAGCGGGAGGAGTTCGAGGAGCGTCAGCGCGCGGCCCGGGGTGCGTTCCCGCGCGAGCCGGTGCGGGATGTGCTGCTGTTCCTGCTGCGCCACGCGCCGCTGGAGGACTGGCAGCAGGACGTGCTGGGGATCATCCGCGACGAGGCGTACTACTTCGCGCCGCAGGCCCAGACGAAGATCATGAACGAGGGCTGGGCGACGTACTGGCACTCGAAACTGATGACCGAGCATTTTCTTGAGGCGTCGGAGATCGTGGACTACGCCGAGCAGCACTCGGGCGTGGTGCACATGCCGGCGGGGGGGTTCAACCCGTACAAGATCGGGGTGGAACTGTTCAAGGACATCGAGCGGCGCTGGAACCGCGGGCAGCACGGGCCGGAGTGGGAACGGATGGAGGCTCTGGGCGAGCGTGAGCGGTTCGACGACAAGTCGATGAAGGGGCGGGAGAAGATCTTCGAGGTGCGCCGGATCTACAACGACGTGAACTTCGTCGACGAGTTCCTGACGCAGGAGTTCGTCGACCGGCACCGGATGTACCACTACCGCAAGGACCCGCAGACGGGCGAGCTGCGGATCGTGTCGCGCGACCTGGACCGGATCAAGCAGTCGCTGCTGTACCAGATCACGAATATGGGCCAGCCGTTCATCTATGTGGTGGACGCGAACTATCTGAATCGGGGCGAGTTGTACCTGGCGCACCAGTGGACGGGGCTGGAAGTGGACGCGGCCAAGGCGGTGCAGGTGCTGCGGAACCTGCGGGTGATCTGGGGCAGGCCGTGCCATCTGCAGATGCGGTTCAACGACGAGGTGTGGCTGATCACGATCGCGGATGTTGACGGCGAGCCGAAGAAGCAGAAGGTGGGTGAGGACACGGCGCGGCCGGTGCATGTGGTGGAGTGAGGCTCGGGTCCGACGCAGCGGGTCGTGAATCCTGGCTCGGCTGGTTGCGGGCCTCCGGCCCGCATGACACGGCTCCGTTTGAGTTCGTGGGCCTTTCGGTGAAGAAGCCGTTGCGGGCGGAACGCCCGCAACCCCAGTTGGAACTGACGGCTATCGAGGCGCGGCCACCGCCCGTACGCCGTCGCGCAGCACGGGCCACACCGACTCGGGAGGTTGGCCGCGCCGGAACTCGATCGTGAGGATCGGGACCTGGTGGTCGTCGCCGATGAGCGAGCCGATCGAGCCGGGGGTGGGATAGCCCATGTCGGGCACGACGCGCCAGCGGCTGTCGTGTGCGACGGCGGCGGTGGCGAAGCGGGTGGCGGCGTCGGTGGCCGGGCCGTCGTAGTTGACGAACGGGCCGGCGGCGGTCGAGTGCAGCACGATCACGAGCGTGGGGGCGAAGCGTTCGAGATCGGCGAGGACCCCGGCGGACTCGGGCTCGCTGAGCGGGGATGGGCCGCGGTCGGAAGAGGGCGTGAACGATCGGGCGGGCCAGTTGCGGTTGAGGTCGATGCCCGAGGCGTTGGTGCGTGAGCGGGCGGCGGTGCCATCCGGGTTCATGTCGCGGACGATGCGGATGGTTGCGGCGGTGGGGCTCGCGCGGAGGTCGTCGGCCAGTCGGTCGATGACGGCGAGGCCCTCGGTCTCGTTGCCGTGGATCGAGGCGATGATGTAGAGGCGTGGGGAAGTCGTGGCGACGCGAGCGCCGGCGACAGTGGAGGCGAGGATCGGGCGCTGCTGGCGTGATGAGGCGATGGCCGCCCACGAGCCTTGGGCCAGCGATGGGATCGGGTAGAACTCGGGGGTGGGAGCCCCGGTCATCGGCGCGCCGCCCCGGCCCCTGGCATCCGCCTCGCGGGCCTCGGCGGGTGTGAGCGGGGGCGGCTCGCCACGATCGGCCCGGCGGCCGGCGCACGCGGCGAGTGACAGGGTGAGCACGAGGGCGAGAGGCCCGAAGTTCTGCGATCGCACGTAGCAGCCTCCACCCCGCCGGTCCCTAGGGGTCGTCCATCGGCCGACAGACGTCGGGGTCTGCAGCGGTCGCGGCGTGAGATTGGGCCAATCCGTGGCCGAGCCGGGGACGAAAGAGGCGTGCCGGGGCAGCGAGCCGCGGCGGATGCGATCCCAAGCAAGGGCGGCACGGCCACGGCGCGACCAGACGGGCCGCGCGATGGCTGCGCCGCCACGACACAGGAAGGGCGACCCATGTTGAAGTCCGTTTCGGGCGGCGGATGGAATCGATGCCTCGCGATCGGCCTGATCGCCGCGGCTGCCGGGCTGGCCGCGGCCCCGGCGCTGGCGTCGAGCCACTCCGACGCGCCGCTCATCAAGCAGGACCCACAGGCGAACCTGACGGATGTCTACGCCTTCATCGGCACGCGCTACGACAACCCGAACGTGCAGGTGCTCAACATCATCGCCAACGTCCGCCCGTTCTCCGAGCCGGGCGACGGCCCGCACTACGAGCGGTTCGCCCCCGACGCGCGGTACAGCCTGCACGTGACCAACCCGACGACCGGCCAGACCGTGGCCCGCTACGACTTCCACTTCTCTCCGGTCGACGACGGGTACAAGAACGAGCAGACGATCCTGTCGTACGGGCTGGGCACCGCCGCCGGGGCGATCATGCAGATCGGCGACGCCCAGCAGAACTACACGCAGACGTACTCGGTGCAGCGGACGACCGCCGGAACGACAACCAGCGTGGCGACCGCGGCCCTGGTCGCCCCGCCCAACGCGGGCAACCGCGTCACGCCGCTGTACAACGACGCGGACGGCGTGGCGATGTCGGGTGCCACCTCGCTGGCGGGGCTGGACTCGTACACGCGCCAGGCGATCACGACCGGGCCGGACGGGCTGGTGTTCTGGGCCGGGCCGCGAGAGGACTCGTTCTATGCCGACGTGCCCGGCGTGTTTGACCTGCTCAACCCGCGGATCCTGGACAACGACGGCACGCTGGCCAACGGGCTGGGCCAGGACGGCAACGGGGTGGACGGGTTCAAGGGGTTCAACGTCCTGACGATCGCGATCCAGATCCCGCTGAGTTCGCTGAACCCGATGCCGTACAACGACGCGTTCTTCGGGCCGCAGATGGGCGTTGGCGTGTACGCGTCGGTGAGCCGCCCGACGATCACGTTCCGCGAGCCGGGCATGGCCACGAGCCTGGGCGCGTGGGTGCAGGTCAACCGCCTTGGCAATCCGCTGTTCAACGAGACGCTGGTGGCGACGGCGGACAAGGACCGGTACAACGCGCTGACGCCCGACCAGGACGACCAGTTCGCGACCTACGCGGCGAACCCGGAGCTGGCGTCGCTGATCAACTTCGTGTTTGGCACGTCGTTCGAGACGCAGAACCGGGCGGACCTGGTCGCCGTGTTCATCCCCGACGTGCTGCGGGTCGCGACCACCACCGGGCCGGTGCGCCTGGAGGGCCAGCCGGGATTCAGCCGCCTGGGCTTCATCGGCGGTGACACGACCGGCGGCGTGTCTTCGGGCTGGCCCAACGGGCGGCGCCTGGGCGACGACGTGGTGGACATCGCGCTGACCGCGGTGGCCAGCGGGCCGGCGTACTCCACCATCACGCTGGTGGGCGACAACGTGCCCGAGAACGACGCGGCGTTCAACCAGGTGTTCCCGTACGCCGCGACGCCCCACTCCGGCGCGTTCAACCGCAAGGACTCGGGCCTGACGGACTTCGAGATCGCGGACGTGAACCAGGACGGGGCGATCACCAACGACGACTTCTTCGCGTACCTGGCGGCGTTCGATCGGGCTCGCTGAGCCGCGCGAATCGGAGAAGTCCGACGTCAAACCTCCCTCGCGTCGCGCGGCCCCAACGGGCCGCGCGGCGATTGGAACGGAACAGACTGGAAACCCTCTGGAACGGGAGACGGATCGTGGTCGATCGAGTTGTCGGAGTCGCGACGGTGTGCGGGATGCTGGGCGGGATGTGCAGCGTGGCCGGGGCCCACGAGTTCTGGGTGCAGCCCGACCGGTTCCGCGTCGGGGTGGGCGGGCTGGTCCGAGTCGAACTGCACCACGGCGAACGGTTCGCCGGGGAGGTTGTGCCGCGCGATGACACGATGATCGAACGGTTCGAACTCGTGGCGGGCGATGTGGCGACGCCGGTGCGCGGGCTGCACGCGATGGACCAGGGCTTCCTGCGACCGGCGTCGGCTGGCGGGGCGACGATCGTTTACGAGACCCGCGAGTTCGTGAACGTGCTGCCGGCCGATCGGTTCGAGGCGTACCTGGCCGAGGAGGGGCTGGAGGAGATCTCGCGTCGCCGGGCCGACCTCGGGGAGACGGGCGCGATCGGGCGTGAAGCCTATGTTCGGTGCGCCAAAGCGCTGGTGACGGTCGAGGAGCGTGGCGACGACGCGGGCGGCGCGGCGGCGAGCGACGGGCGGGCCGAAGCGACAGTCGCGGTTCCGCACGACGCCCCGATCGGCCTGCCCTGCGAGATCGTGCTGCTCTCGTGCGAGACGGCCAACGGCGGCGTGGCGATCCGGGCCGAGGTGCTCTTCGAGGGCGAGGCGCTGGGAGGCGTTCGCGTCGTCGCGGTCGCGGCCTCGGCCCACGAGGAACTGATCGAACTCGAGACCGACGAGCACGGCCAAGTCGAGTTCGTCGCCGAGCGGGGCGGCCCGTGGCTGCTCACGACGCTGCACATGACGCGGACCGACGATCGGGACGACGTGGACTGGAAATCGTACTGGGCGTCGGTGGCGTTCGAGTTGTAGCGGCGCGCCACGGGGGGCCGAACCGGTGTCGAAGCCGGGGCCGAAGCCCGCGACCCGCGCCTCTACAATCCGGGCTATGGCCGAGACGGGCGTGTATGTCGTGACGGGTGGGGCCGGGTTCGTCGGGGCGAACCTGGTCGCGGCGCTGATGAAGCGCGACCCCGGCGGGCACATCATCGTGGTGGACTCGTTCGCCACGGGGGACTGGCGGAACATCGGCTTGGCGTGCCGGAGGTGGGGGGTGCCCGCGTTCAGCGGGCGCCTGATCGCCGAGGCGGTCGAGGAACTGGACTGGGCGGCGGAGTTCGAGGAGATCGATCCGACGCACGTGTTTCACATGGCGGCGATCACGGACACGACCGAGACCGACCAGCGGAAGATGGTGACGGTCAACGCCGAGTCGTTCCAGTGGCTGCTCAACACGTGCGTGGATCGGCGGGTGCCGCTGGTGTACGCATCGAGCGCGGCCACCTATGGCACGCCGGCCCAGGCGGGCGAGCGGACGCCCTTCCCGCTGGAGGCCGCGGGGAACCCGAGCAACGTGTACGGGTTCAGCAAGTGGCTGATGGAGGGCCTGCACCGCCGGGCGGCCCGCCTGGCGACCGATGCGGGCGACCCGGAGCCGTGGGTGGTCGGCCTGCGGTTCTTCAACGTCTTTGGGCCGGGGGAGCAGACCAAGGGCAAGATGGCCTCGATGGTGCACCAGTTGACGCGTCAGATGCTCGGGGGCAAGTCGCCCCGGTTATTCGCCGATGGAAGCCAGGCGCGGGACCAGGTCCACGTCGATGATGTGGTCGAGTGCTGCCTGGCCGGCGCGGGGCTGACGGAGCGGCACGAGCCGACGCCGGGGGTGTACAACGTCGGGTCGGGTCGGGCGACGAGTTTCAACCAGATGCTCGAGGCGATCCGGGAGGGCCTCGGGCTGGGGGCGGGCGACCTGCCCACGGAGTACTTCGAGATGCCGGCGAGCATCCGGGCCTTCTACCAGGACTACACGTGCGCGGACCTGTCCGTGACGGACTGGGGTCTGGGGTGGCTGCCGCGCCGCCAGCCGACGGCGGGGATCAAGGACTACGCGGCGTACCTGAAGGCGACGCCGGAGGCACTTGGGGTTGAGGCGGTGCCGGGGAGTGGCGGTGCCGCGGCTGGGGCGGGTTCCGCCCAGTCGAGCACGACGCCGAGTTCGCAGCGGCCGGGCGCGGGGAGGGATTCGTGAGCGTCAAGCGGGTGCTGGTCACGGGCGGGGCGGGGTTCCTCGGCTCGCACCTGTGCGATCGCCTCGTGGCCGCCGGGCACGACGTGATCTGCATCGACAACTTCTTCACCAGCCAGAAGTCCAATGTCCAGCACCTGCTGGCCAAGCCGAACTTCGAACTCATCCGCCACGACGTCACCCACCCGCTCTGGCTCGAGGTCGACGAAATCTACAACCTCGCCTGCCCCGCCGCCCCCGGGCACTACCAGTACAACCCCATCAAGACCATGAAGACCTCGGTCATGGGCGCCATCAACGTGCTGGGCATGGCCAAGCGCTGCCGCGCCAAGGTGTTCCAGGCCAGCACCAGCGAGGTCTACGGCGACCCCGAGGTCCACCCGCAGCCCGAGTCGTACAAGGGCAGCGTCAACCCCATCGGCCCGCGCGCCTGCTACGACGAGGGCAAGCGGGCCGCCGAGACGCTGTTCTTCGACTACCACAGGTCCAACGGCGTCAAGATCAAGGTGGTCCGCATCTTCAACACCTACGGCCCGCGCATGCACCCGTTCGACGGGCGGGTCGTCTCGAACTTCATCCGCCAGGCGCTGCGCGGCGAGGACATCACCATCTTCGGGACGGGCCAGCAGACCCGCTCGTTCTGCTACGTCGACGACCTGATCGACGGCTTTGTCCGCATGATGGACGGGCCGGAGGACTTCGTCGGCCCGGTGAACCTGGGCAACCCGGACGAGTTCACGATCCTGCAGCTGGCCGAGGCGGTGCTGCGACTGACGGGATCCACGTCGAAGATCGTCAAGAAGCCGGCGGTGCAGGACGACCCGATGCAGCGTCAGCCGGTGATCGGCCTGGCCAAGGACCGCCTCGGCTGGTCGCCCAAGGTGGCGCTGGAGCAGGGGCTGGAGCGGACGATCGCGTACTTCAAGAGCGTGCGGTGGGAGGACTTCCGGGCGCCGACGCCAAATTTTTGAGTGGGACTCCGCTAGACCGGCGGGTAGAGTTTAACAAGCCTGGCATCAATCAAAAAGCACATTCACGCGTGCGTTCCGAAGTTGATTCTCAATCAACATTGTGCTGGTCCTGAACTCATCAGCGAGATCGCGGATGCTCTCGCGATCCGCAGTGTCCCCCACACGATTCTTAAGTGCGACTCTTGGTGCCAATAGCTCGGCGGCGAAAGCACGAGATGCCTTCTGGTTCCAAGTGAAGGCTTCGGTGACTAGACGCGGGCCGTTGCTTGCGGCCGAGGCGATCAGAAAGAGCCCCCGTGCCATCTGGAACCTCTCGCCTTCCTCCCAAGAGTTGCGCGGGCCAACGATCAGCGCAGGCCCATTGGAATCACGCCCGCCGCCAACGATTAGTCGGATCTCTTTTCCAGGTAAGTGATTCTCCTCGACCCGCTTCACGGTCCTGCCTAGCGCTTTCGTTCCGGCCTCATCAATAGACGACAATGGGGCGTCCTTGCCAAGGCCCGCTCGGTCGCGGAAAACATGCGATAACCTATATCCGAACTGAGCGGGTGCCGAATCGAACATGTCGTTCGGCACCAATGGCAGCGGGGCGAGGCCCTGCAGGCCATGCGCTGAGCGCGCTCGCTGCGTCCAATCCCAGTGTGAGGCGAGGTTGTCGGGAGCCGTCGCGGAGGTCACGTCCTCAACGAGTGGATCCGCTTCGTCGCCAAGCGATTCGATCACCTTTGCCAGAGCGTCCGAAACATCCTGCGAGTCGTACGGATTGCGCCCGAGCCTTCCCGCGATCACGCAAAAAGTACGCTCGCTATCGTCTGAATCGCGAATTGCCTGCCAAAGCTCCCGAAGGTCACACACGCGGGAGTCGTCGACATGCGATGCACGTGAAATCACTTCCGACACGAATTCTGCAAACACTTGCTCAGTCGCCTCACGCTCCACACTCATCGAGCCGGATCCGACAAAATAGGCTGGCATGTGGGGTAGGTCGGCCTGATCGTCGGCTTGCCACTCCGCTCGAAGCCGATGGCCTTCGCTGTAGAGATACAGAGCCGGAAGCAGAAGGTCCGATTCCGCAGACCGCAAGCAATGCCGTTGCGTCCAGGAGAAGTGGGGTTCATCGGCATCGGCGTCAGGAATAAGCGCCGTCCGACACGGTTCATGGAGAATCGTCCACCAGTTGTTGGCGATCCACTCGGCGACGGAGAAGACCGGAACGTAGAGCAGCGACCGCTCCTCGCCCAGTTTGCGATCAAAGACCCGGCTCACAGCTTGTCCGCCCGCACGAATGCGAAGAGATGACCAACTGGCCTTCTCCAGTGGATCGGTCGCGGCTGGCTGAGCAAGCGGCTCACATTCAAACTGGAGGAATCGAGACATCGGGAACCTCGTCTAGCCTAGAACCGGGGATAGGAAAGTGCCGCGGATCGTCGATGGGGAACCCGTGGTACTCCGGGCTATCGTGTCCACTCTGTCGAGCCTCGTGCAATACGCCATTTATCCGAACCCATGCTCGACTCGGAAACCGACCACGAAACTGCGCCACGCATCCCGCGCGAATCGCCGCTTGAAGGGCGTTTTGCAGAAGCGGCCACTGACTTCGAGCGAAGTAGTCGCATTTGTAGTCGTCTGCTTGGAACGCCCCCGGACCAGCGTGAGTGGTGTATGTCTTGTGTTTGGGATGGCCCGCGTATCGCACCTCCTGAGCGAGCGCATCGGGGGAATCCGCGTTTTCCGGCCAATCGATGAGCCGACCGCGCTTGTTTGCTCTGTACTTTGGGCGCTTCGCCATCGCACGGAAGTCTAGGGCGGGATGAGCGGAGTGCGTCGTGCCCCCGACTTCAGCAAAAACGTCCGGGGAGCCGAGGGCGGTCACTCGAGTGGGCCCAATCTACAACAACCCCAACCCCTTCAGATCCTCCACCGGCTCATCGAACGAGCACGAGCCGAACCCCAGCGCGAACGCCTCGCGCACCTTCGCCAGCGACACCAGGTCGATCGTGTGGTTCCGCCACGAGGCCCCGTCGTCGGTGAATCGGAACGAGTCGGGGCTTGTGTCCTCAAGGACCGCGGCGGTCGACGCCACGTCCAGCCGCCTCGCCCGGGCCAGAGCCGCGGCCAGGAACAGGTTCAGGAACCCGTGCATCACGCCGCGCGGGCTGTTCGCCTCGTACGTCAGGCGGTGCTCGGCCCGCACCGGGTGGTGCAGCCCCGCGGTGGCCTTGAACGGCACCTGGGCCGCGGCACAGGCGTGGATGAACTCCGCCACGTGGCGCGGGGCGGGGAAGGCCTCGGGCGTCACGCCCCCGGTGCGGATCTTGGCCGCCGCCCCGCCCGAGTCGGCGTTGCCCGCGATGGCCGTGACGTAGCCGCGGCAATCCCGGTCGATCGGGACCTCGAAGAAAGGCAGGATGTCCTCCGGCAGGGCGTCGAGGGCGTCGTCGATGTCGCTCAGGGCGCTGGCTTTCATCTCGATCGCGTCGGCCCGGGCCAGGCCGTGGTCGGTCGCGTCGTGGTGGGCGTTGAAGGCGTCGATGCGGTCCAGGCACGCGGGCAGGTCGTCGTCGATGAGCACGCTGAGGCGCCACGGCTCGGCGATGTCGGCCTGCTCGCGGTAGCCGCTGGTGGCGAAGGTGCCAGGCATGAGCGGGGCCGCGAGTTTCGAGAACTCGGGCAGGCGCTTCGAGGGGCAGATGAAGCGGGCCAGGAAGTCGGCGTGGGGGCCTTGGAGGGCGCGGGCGTAGTTCTCGACCGCGGGCTGCATGTCGAGTTTCGCGGGCGGGAAGAGGCCCGCGTAGTCGATCAGCGAGGACATCAGCGTGTGCAGGGCGCGGGTCATGGCGTGGCTCCTCGGGGGGAGGGTACCACGAGCGGGAGGGCGCGTCGGCAAATCTCGTCGGGCCCCGCCCCCGCTCGCTACCATCGTCCCATGCCGAGCCGGGGCGAAGCGTGCGCGAGGGCGTCGAGATCCATCCCAGTGCGATCGTGTCCGACCAGGCCGAACTCGGCCCCGGGCGTCGTGATCGGCCCGGGCTGCGTGATCGAGGGCCGGTGCGCGCTCGGCGAGGGCGTCCGCGTGCTCGGAGCGGCGTTCCTGGTCGGGCCGCTCACCGTCGGCCCCGGCACGACGATCTATCCATTCGCCTGCCTCGGCACGCCGGCCCAGGACTACAAGGTCAAGCCCGGCGACCCGACGCCGGGCGTCGCGATCGGTGCCAACGGTGCATCATCCGCGAGCACGTGACGGTCCACGCCGCCACCAAGCCCGACGCTCCCGACCACCGATCGGCGACCGCGTGTTCATGATGGTCGGGTCGCACCTGCGGGCACGACGTCCCGGGTCGGCAACGGAACGTGGTCCTGGTGAACAACAGCGCGATCTGGCGGGCACTCGTCGATCGGCGACCGGGCCAACGTCAGCGCACGTCGCTCGTCCACCAGTTCGGTCGCATCGGTCGCCTGGCGATGGCCAGCGGCAACGGAACGTTCGCCTGCGACGATCTGCCTCCGTTCTGTATCGGGGCCGAGCGCAACCTCATCCACGGGCTCAACGTCGTCGGGATGCGCGCAGCGGCATGGCCCGCGAGGACATCACGCTGATGCGGGCCGCCTACCGGGAGGTCTTCCACGAGAAGGGTCGCGGGCCAAGAGCGACGTCATCGAGGGCCTCGAGAACGTTCGGCCAGGACACACGCTGATCGATGAGTGGATCGCGTTCTATCGACGGCGAAGCGCAGCCCTGTATGCGTGTCCGCCGCGTTGCCGCCGCCACCTGCGGGCCTGGCTGCGTCGCCTCGAGCTGGAGCCGGACACCCCCGATGACGAGGAGGGCGACGATGCGCTCTAGCGTCGGGTGCGCCACACCGGGGCTGTTCGAACAGGACGCGCC
The DNA here is from genome assembly GCA_041401985.1 of Phycisphaerales bacterium. GTDB lineage: Bacteria > Planctomycetota > Phycisphaerae > Phycisphaerales > UBA1924 > JACKHA01. The sequence goes on along the minus strand of JAWKTE010000012.1, from coordinate 61,883 downwards.
GATGCCCGCGTCGAGCCCCTCGCCAGGCGCGACGATTCGTGCCGACGCCCGAAGCCTCGCCGGCCCGGCCAGCCTGTGCGTGCTCGCCTCCGGCTCCTCGGGCAACTGCAGCGTGCTGAGGATTGGATCGGGCACGCACCGGCGCACCATGCTCATCGACGCGGGCCTGGGCACCCGGACCACCGCCCGCCTCCTGTCCAGCCACGGCGTGCGCCTGCACGAGGTCACCGACGTCCTGCTCACCCACCTCGACACCGACCACTGGCGTCACGCCTGGCTCGCCCACCGCGACTTCCGGGCCACCATCCATCTGCACAAGCGCCACTGGCCGGCGGCCGAGAGCCTGCGCCGACACCGCCAGCGGGTCCGCCTGTTCGACGCGCCGTTCGAGCCGTTCGGCGACGTGCTGGTCGAGCCGCTCGTCCAATACCACGACGAGGAGGGCGTCGTGGCGTACCGCGTCCGCTGCGAGGGCGGCGATGTCGGGTTCGCGACGGATGTCGGGCGCGTCACGCCGGAACTCATCGACCACGTCCGCGGCGTCGGGCTGCTGGCCATCGAAAGCAACTACTGCCCGGAGATGCAGATCGCCTCAAACCGCCCGCAGTTCCTCAAGGACCGCATCATGGGCGGGCGCGGCCATCTGTCCAACCAGCAGTGCGCCCAGGCGTGCAACGCGATCGGGGCGGGCCGCGTCGTGCTCTTGCATCTTTCGCGTCAGTGCAACACGCCCGAGCGGGCCATGGCCGGGCACGCGGGACGGGGGTACGGGCTGGTCGTGTCGTCGCAGTCGGCGCCGACGGGGTGGATCGGGATCTGACGCAACACCGCGAACTCCCAATCGAGGGGGGCGGGCTTTCCAGCCCGCCTCGCATCGGGAGCGATCGCCAGAGCAATCTTCTGCTTCCTCGGTGCATCGCGTCGCCGGGGACGGCGAAGGCCCTCGGTGGCTGCCGCATTGGTCGCCGCGTTCGAGCGGGGCTGGAAAGCCCCGCCCCCTCGTCGGAAGAACCTCGGTCTGGTCCTTCACCCGTGGCCAATGATCCGCCGTGCTCATCCTCTTCGACATCGACGGCACGCTCATCCGCACCCACGGCGCCGGCATGCGGGCCCTCGAAGATGCGGGCCGCGAGGTCGTCGGCCCGTCCTTCTCCGCCGACGGCATCGACTTCGCCGGCAGCCTCGACCCCGTGATCATCGCCCGGATGCTCGAACGGGCCGGGCACGAGGTCACGCCGACGCGCCTCGCCGACGTCCGGGCCCGCTACCCCGCCCACCTCCGCCGCCACCTGGCCCGCCGCCCCATCGACGCCCGCGGCGCGTTCGGCGAATCGGCCTCGGGCCCGCTCCCGGGCGTCGTGGTTCTGCTCGACCACCTCACACGCCAGCGACCCGCCATCACCCTCGGCCTGCTCACGGGCAACTTCGAGGAGGGCGCTCGCCTCAAACTCGAACACTGCGGCCTCGACCACGACGCGTTCACCATCCGCGTCTACGGCGATGACTCGCCTCACACGCCGCCCCTGCGGGACCACCTCCCTCCAGTTGCGACCGAACGATTCACCCGCCACGCCGGGCGGCCCGTGCCGGCGGAGCACGTCCTCATCATCGGCGATACGGCGCATGACGTCGCGTGCGCCCGGGCCCACGGGCACCGCAGCCTGGCGGTGGCGACCGGCGGCAGCCGGCGCGACCGCCTCGAGGCCGCCGGCGCCGATCTGGTCGTGGACACGCTCGAGGATCTCGCCGGACTCGTGAAATGGATCGATGCCGGGTTCGAACAAGGGGCACCGGCTCGCGTGCCTCTGTAGGCTGATTCGACGGGAACGCGAAGGACGTGGGGGCCGCGAAGGCCGCGAGAAGCGTGCCAGGGTCCAGACGGCCGCTTTGGGGGACGAATCGTGACGCACCGCGAAGCATCGGCAACGCCCGATCAGCCGCCTGCCGCACCGCCGGCGCACGGCGACATCCCGCCGACCGAGCCGATCGATCCCACCGCACCCCCCGGCCCGCCCCCGACGCCCATCACCGAGGCCGACCGCTACCAGTCCCTCGACGTGCTCCGCGGCTTCGCGGTCCTGGGCATCCTGGCCATGAACATCATGGCCTTCTCCGGCCCGTTCGCGGGCTACACCAACCCGACCATCTGGCCGCTCCCATACGAGGGCGGCAACCGGATCATCTATTGGGTCCAGCACCTGGTCTTCGACATGAAGATGATGTCGCTGTTCTCGATGCTGTTCGGGGCCGGTGTGATCATCTGGGACCGCAAGGCCGCGTCGAAGGCCGACACGCCCCGCCTCCGCTGGCTCTGGCTGCGCCGGATGTTCTGGCTCTTTGTCATCGGCATGGCCCACGCCTGGCTGCTCTGGGAGGGCGACATCCTCGTCGCGTATGCGCTCACCGGCGCGATCGCGGCCTGGTGGCTCAGGCGTCTGCCCGTCTGGGGCCTGCTGCTCGCGGGCGCGGCGTTCTTCTTCGTGCACCTGGCCCTGTCGTTCTCGCAGTACTTCTCGGTGTGGATGGCCTTCGGCGACCACGGCGACGGCACCCCGTTCAACATGCCCCGCGAGGACTTCGAGGCCATGCGCGAGGGCATGAAGTCCTTCATGGCCCCCACCCCCGAGATGGTCCAGGAGAACATCGCCCAGCACCGCGGCTCGTGGATGGACGTGTTCGAGGCCCGGGCCGAGGCCAACGCCTTCATCCAGATCCAGGGCTTCCTGTTCTTCATCTTCTGGCGGGCCGCGTCGATGATGCTCCTCGGCATGGCCTTGGTCAAGATGGGCGTGTTCACCGCCCAGCGATCGGCCGGGTTCTACGCCGCGATGGCGCTGGTCTGCTACGCCATCGGCGTGCCCATGGTCGCGTTTGCCATCATCGACAACGAGGCCCACGCCTTCGACCTGATGCGGGCAGCGCTGGTCGGGACGCAGCTCAACGTCGTCGGCTCGGTCCCGATCGCCCTCGGGCACGCCGCGGTGCTGCTGCTGCTGGTCAAGTCCGGCGCTGTCGCCGGCGTCCGGGCGGTGCTGGCCGCCACGGGGCGCATGGCCTTCACCAACTACCTCGCCCAGACCCTGATCTGCACGCTGATCTTCTACGGCTACGGCCTCGGGCAGTACGGCGCGATGAACCGCCCCGCCTTGATCGCCATCGTCGTCGGCATCTGGGCCCTGCAACTCACCTGGAGCCCCCTCTGGCTCCGAGCCTTCCGCTTCGGCCCGGCCGAATGGGCCTGGCGCAGCCTGACGTACTGGAAAGCCCAGCCCTTCCGACGCTGACCTGCGACAGCACCGCAAACGAACCCTCGGCGCGCGAGCCGGGGCGTCCCCGCCCCGGTCCCGGTCTCAAGGCGCGCGAGCCGGGGCGTCCCCGCCCCGGTCGATCAACCGGTGTCGGCTCGCACGCCGGCGCTCCCACAGATCGGAACCGGGGCGGGGACGCCCCGGCTCGCGCGCCAGATCTTCCGGGGCAGGGACGCCCCGGCTCGCTCGCGCGCTGGTCGCGCCGCGACCCGCGATACACTCGCCCCGATGCCCCGCATCGACGACATCTTCGCCACCCTCCGCGCCGGCAACCGCAAGGCCCTCATGCCCTTCCTCTGCGGCGGGCATCCCGCGCGCGGCGACCTGGGCCGCCTCATCCCCGCCCTCGAATCCGCCGGCGCCTCGGTCATCGAGGTCGGCATCCCCTTCTCCGACCCCATCGCCGACGGCCCCGTGATCGCCGCCGCAATGCACGACGCCCTGCAAGCCGGCGCCACCCCCGCAAGCGTGTTCGAGGAGATCGCCGAGGTCCGCCCGCGCGTCCGCTGCGGCCTCGTCGCGATGGTCAGCGTCTCGATCGTGCACCGCATGGGCGGGCCGGCGGCGTTCATGGGCCAGGCCGCCAAGGCCGGGTTCGACGGGTTCATCATCCCCGATGCGCCGCTGGAGGAGTCGGGCGACCTGGCCGACGCCGCCCGTGAGGCCGGGACTACCCTCAGCCTGCTCATCGCCCCGACCACCCCCCCGGAGCGGGCCGCCCAGATCGCCAAGGCCAGCACCGGATTCGTCTACCTGCTGACCCGCTCCGGCATCACCGGCGAGCAGTCCAAGGTGCCCGACGTGTCCGCCCCCGTCCGGGCGATCCGCGAGGCGACGGACCTGCCGATCGCCTGCGGCTTCGGGATCTCGACGCGCGAGCAGGTCCGGGCGGTGGTGGCCCACGCCGATGCCGCGATCGTCGGCAGCGGGCTGGTTCGCCGGATTTCCGAGGCGGGCAAGGCCGGGCGGGACCCCGTGGTGGACGCCAAGGTCTTCCTGGGCCAACTGGCATCGGGCCTGCCGAACGGGGCCGCGGCCAGGTAGGGGCTCGCTGGCGGAAATCCCCGCGATTCTTGAAAGTCCGATACTGTCGGGGAGAATCCCCCGAGGGCCGGAAACCAGCGGCGGGCGGCGTCGGTTCGAGCACGGATCGCCGATGGAACGGCAGGGCACGCCGGGACACCTCCCGGCGGGGCGATGCCCATTCGCAGCGGAATCGGAAAGGCCCGCCCGGGCAACCACACCCGTCGGGCTTTGGATCGCACCAGCACGGAGAGCAGCATGGGGACGCACGCGTTGGAGCACGCCACGAGCACGAACGGCCGGCCCTCGATGAACGGGCAGGCCAAGGCCCAGCAGCACGTGGCCGGCGTCGGCTCGCGCCAGGACCAGCTGTTCTCCAACGACGTGTTCAACGAGAACGCGATGGAGTCGCGCCTGCCGGCGGCGGTGTTCAAGAAGCTCCAGCAGACGATCCGGAACGCCGAGCCGCTGTCGCACGACGTGGCCGACGTTGTCGCCGCCGCCATGAAGGACTGGGCCGTCGAGAGCGGCGCGACCCACTACACCCACTGGTTCCAGCCGCTGACCGGCGCGACCGCGGAGAAGCACGACTCGTTCCTGTCGGCCTCGCCCAGCGGGCGGGCCATCAACGAGTTCTCCGGCTCGGCCCTGGTCCGGGGCGAGCCCGACGCGTCGAGTTTCCCCTCCGGCGGCATCCGCACGACGTTCGAGGCCCGCGGCTACACCGCCTGGGACGCCACCAGCCCCGTGTTCATCAAGCGCGGGCCGGGCTACGGCACGCTGTGCATCCCCACCGTGTTCGTCTCCTGGACCGGCGAGGCTCTCGACAAGAAGACGCCGCTGCTGCGCTCGATGGAGGCGCTCTCGGCCCAGGCCCTGCGCGTGCTGCGGATTTTGGACCCCGAGACGCGGGCCACCCGCGTGGCCGCGACCGTCGGCGCCGAGCAGGAGTACTTCCTGATCGACCAGGAACTCTTCCGCCAGCGGGCCGATCTGGTCGTGACCGGGCGGACGCTCTGCGGCGTGCGTCCTCCCAAGGGCCAGCAGCTCGAGGACCACTACTTCGGCGCGATCCCGACCCGCACCATGGCGTTCATGGAGGAGGTTGAGAACGAACTCTACCGACTGGGCGTGCCCGTCAAGACGCGCCACAACGAGGTTGCCCCGGGCCAGTTCGAGCTCGCGTGCGTCTACGAGGGCGCCAACCTCGCGTGCGACCACCAGATGCTGGTCATGGAGGTGCTCAAGCGCGTCGCCGCGGAGCGAGGCCTGGCCTGCCTGTTGCACGAGAAGCCGTTCGCCGGCGTCAACGGCTCGGGCAAGCACCTGAACTGGTCGATGGCGACCGACACGGGCGTGAACCTGCTCGACCCGCGCGACGAGGCCCACAACAACCTCACGTTCCTCACGTTCCTGTGCGCCGTCATCCAGGCGGTCGACCAGCACGCCGACCTGCTCCGCTCCTCGGTGGCCAGCATCGGCAACGACCACCGCCTCGGGGCCAACGAGGCCCCGCCGGCGATCATCTCGATCTTCCTGGGCGACATGCTCACGGACATCATCGAGCAGATCGAGGCCGGCCAGGCCCGCAAGACGATGAAGGGCGGAAAACTCGACCTCGGGGCCCGCACGCTGCCCCAGATCCCGCGTCACTCGGGCGACCGCAACCGCACCAGCCCGTTCGCGTTCACCGGCAATAAGTTCGAGTTCCGGGCCGTCGGCTCCTCCGCGGCGGTGGCCTGGCCCACGACCGTGATGAACACGATCGTGGCCGACTCGCTCCGCCAGGTCGGCGACGCGCTCGAAAAGGCCCTGGGCACGAGCCGAACCGAGGCCCGTGTGCAGAGCGCGTGCAAGACGCTGCTGCAGTCGATCATCAAGAAGCACAAGCGGGTCTGCTTCGACGGCGACGGCTACGACCCCGCCTGGCACCGCGAGGCCGAGAAGGAGCGCGGCCTGCCCAACCTGACCAACTCCGCCGACGCGATCCCGGTGCTGTCGGCCAAGAAGAACGTGGACATGTTCAAGCGGCTGGGCGTCCTGAGCAAGGTCGAGGTCGAGAGCCGCACGGCCATCTTCCTCGAGAAGTACGTCAAGCAGGGCGAGATCGAGGCCCGCACGCTGCTGATGATGACCCAGCGTGAGATGCTGCCGGCCGCGGTGCGGGCCCAGATCGAACTGGCCGAGGCCGTCGCCACCACCGAGGGCGCCGACGCCGACGCCAGCGAGGTCCGGGCGATGCTCGACGAGGTCGCCGAGCTGGTGGTCCGGGTGCGCAAGAGCGCGGCCCGGGTCGAGGCGGCCCTCGACGAGCACGCCGGGGAGGACCTGGGCAAGCACGCCCGGCACATGCGCGACCGTGTGCTGGCGGCGACGGCGGACCTGCGGGTCGTGCTGGACGAACTGGAGAAGCGTGTGCCGGCGGACCTGTGGCCGCTGCCGACGTACTACGACATGCTGATCGCGCCGTAAGCCAGAACGCGGATGCGGCTCCGGAGTGTGGCATGGCTGTGGCTCTGCACAGCCATGGTTGTGCTCACGCTTGCCGATCTGTCTGGGGACTCGCCCCCGCCGCCGCCCGCCCCATCCGGCTATGCTCGCGCCGACGTGCCCCCGACGCTCTCGGTCATCATCGTGGTCTACAACCGTCGTGAGGCGGTGCTGCGCACGATCCAGCACGTCACGGTCGCGCTGGCCCAGGTGCAGGCGCGCCGGGAAAGGCAGGCATGGCGGGCGAAGGAATCCGACGAGCCCGGCATCGAGCGGGTGGAGTTCGAAGCCGACCCGGACGAACCGGACGATGCCGGCCAGACCGGGAGCGGACCGGCGAAGACGGACCCGCCCGGGCGTGTGGCCACCGCCGCGCCCGCCGATGAAAGCGAGCCGCCTGTCGACATCCTCGATGCGGTGCGGTCTGGGGCGATCATTCCGGAATCCGTATCGTGCACCGGCGTTGTGTCGTTCTCCGAGGACGATCCCGCTCGCTCGCCCGGCGTGCCACCCGACGCCTGGAACGCCCTGGCCGAGATCATCGTCGTCGACAACGCCTCCACCGACGGGTCCGCGGCGGCGGTCCGGGAGGCCTTCCCGTTCTGCTGCGTGATCGAACTCGACGCCAACACCGGCGTCGAGGCGTTCAACCGGGGCGAGGTCGCGGCCCGGGGCAAGCACCTGCTGATCCTCGACGACGACGCGTGGCCCGAGCCGCGCGGGCTGGACGAGGGGCTCGCCGAGTTGGAGCGGGACGACGTGCTCGGTGCGGTCATGCTCCAGCCGGTCCACCCCCGGACGGGCCAGCGGGAGTGGCCGTTTGACCGGATCGTCGGGCGGATGAACAACTGGCCCGACCTGCGGTGCGCGAACCTGGTCCGGCGTGAGTCGTGGAAGCGGGTGGGGGGGTACGAGTCCGGGTTCTTCCTGTACCGCAACGACACGGACCTGGCGCTGAAACTGCTCGGGGCCGGGTATGACGTGGCGTACGACCCGTCGTGGTGGGCGATGCACGACAGCCCGCATATCACGGTGCGTCGGGTGCGGTGGTTCGTGCTCTCGACGCGGAACTGGGTGTGGATGTGCCGACGCCATGCGCGGCGGCTTGGGTGGGTTCTTCCGGCGCTCATGGGCTGGCTGTGGGCGCACCGCCTGGCGGGCGCGAGCGTGGCGAGGCAGTGGGCTGCCTTCCGCGGGGGGGTGGCGGGGTTTGTTGTGCCCGGGCCGCGGGTTCCTGCGTGCGTGCGGCGTGATGGCAAAGCGCTCACGCGGCTCATCGAACTCAAGCGGCGTCTGCGGAACAGGCCGCATCGTTCCATGACCGGTCCGTGATGCATGATTGTCGAAGTTCCTGCACGCTTGGGTCGGTGAGTCCCTTCGCCTTTGATCGGAGCGAGCGAGCGTCGTCGTCTGCGTGTCGGTCAGCCCGCTTTGCGGTGGCGTTCGGCCTCGGCGACCAGCTCGCGGCAGCGGGCGGGGTCGATGGGGTTGGACCACAGGCCCTCGCGCTTGATGTATGACCCTACGATCAGGGCATCGGCGCTGGCGAACAGCGGGCCGATCTGGGGCGGCGTGACGCCCGAGCCCACCAGCACGGGCAGGCTGGTGGCCTTGCGGACCTGGGCCACGCCCGCGGGGCTGGCCGGGCGCCCGGTCCACTCGCCGGTGACGATCACGCCGTCGGCCCCGAAGAACTCGGCGGCCTGGGCGGCCTCGTCGAGCGAGACGTCGGCGGTCAGGGCGTGCGAGGCGTGCTTCTTCTTGAGGTCGGCGAAGATGCCGACCGACTCGGCCCCGATCTGACGCCGGTAGCGCAGCAACGGGCCGGCCTCGGCCTGGGCGAGCAGGCCCTCGTCAGCGACGTGGGCGAACACGAAGTTCTCGCAGCGGATGAACGCGGCCCCGACGGCCAGGGCGACGGCCAGGGCCTCGTGGTTGGCCCCGCTGAGGAGCTGGATGCCCATGGGCAAGCCGCAGGCGCGCTCGACATCGCCGGCGATGCGGGCCATGGCGGCAGTGATCTCGGGCCCGGCCCGCCCGTGGACGTAGGGGCGGTCGTGCATGTTCTCGACCAGCAGCGCATCGAAGCCGGCCTCGGCCAGGGTCAGGGCGTCGCGGACGGCGGCGTCGGCCAGGGCGTCGATGGCGAGTTGGCTGCGCGGCGTGCCGGGCAGGGCGCCGACGTGGACCATGCCGATGAGCGATTTGGCGTGGGCGAACATGGGTGGGTCCGGGGGGGGGGGGGGGGAAGAGAGAAGAGAAGAGAGAGGAGAGAAGGGAGGGGGGGGAGGGGGGGAGCCGTGGGTGGTTTGTGCGCTCACATGGTGAACGACAGCGGGGTCATGATGCCGGCGAGGGCGGCGGTTTGCCAGGAGGCCAGGGCGCCGGCGAGCATGGCGCGGGGGCCGAGGGCGGCGACGTCGGCGCGGCGTTCGGGGGCGAGGGCGGCCAGCCCGCCGATCTGGATGCCGATCGAGGGGAAGTTGGCGAAGCCGCACAGGGCGTAGGTGGCCATGATGACGGATCGCGGCGACAGCGGCGGGTTGTCCTGGAGGGTCATCTGGTTCAGGTCGGTGTAGGCGATGAACTCGGTGACGGCGATCTTGGTCCCGAGCAGCCTGCCGAACGCCGGGCACTCGCCCCACGGCACGCCCATGCACCAGGCCAGGGGGGCGAGGATCCAGCCGAAGATGGTCTTGATGTCGAGGTCCTCGACGCCGCGGGAGGCGAGCCAGCGGTCGATCGCGGGGATCTGGCCGATGGCTTCGAGCGGCCAGTTGATGAGCGCGACGATCGCGACGAACGCGACGAGCATCGCGGCGACGTTCAGGGCCAGGCGCAGGCCGTCGGTCGCGCCGGACGCGGCGGCTTCGAGCAGGTTCGAGGCGTCTTGGGTGGGCGGGGCGGCGCGGAGCCCCTCGTCGCGCGGCTCCTCGGTCTCGGGGATCACGATTTTGGCCATGACGAACGCGGCGGGCGCGGACATGACGCTCGCGACGATGAGGTGCTTGACGACCTCGGCGGTGCGGGCCTCGTCGCCGTGCCCGAGCATGCCGGCGAAGGAGGCCATGACGCTGCCGGCAATGGTGGCGAAGCCGCCGACCATGAGGACCATGAGTTGCGAGCGGGTCATGGTCGGGATGTAGGGGCGGACGCACAGGGGGGCCTCGGTCTGGCCCACGAAGACATTGGCGGCGGTGCACAGGGCCTCGGCACCGGTGACGCGGAGAGAGGTGCGGAGCACCCAGGCCAGGCCCGCGATGATCCGCTGCATGAGGCCGACGTAGTACAGCACGCCCATGAGCGAGGCGAAGAACACGATCACGGGCAGGACACGGAACGCGAAGACGAATCCGACCGGGCCGTCGGGGGCGGTGAGTTGCTCGCCGAAGATGAAGGCGGCGCCCTCGTTGGCGCAGACGATGACCCGGACCACGCCCTTGGAGAAGAGCCCGAACGCGTCGCGGACGCCCGGGACGTAGAGCAGCACGACGGCGATGGCGATCTGGAGGGCGACGCCGCCGACGACGAGGCGCCAGTCGATGCGTCGTCGGGCCGAGGACATGGCGACGGCCAGGGCCATGAGCACGAGGACGCCGAGGATGCCGACGAACTGCTGCATGTGGTGGGGTGCCCCCTGGTGTGGCGCGGACCGGGGGGCGATGGTACCGATTCGGCGTGCGGCGTGCCGCGATCCGGTGGTCAGCGATCGGCTTGTGTGGCTGGGAGAGGCGCGGGATCGGCTTGCTCGTCGTCGTCGGCAGGCGCTTCGGCTTCGCCCGCGAGTTCCAGGATCGCCGCCAGCACGCCGCGGGTCACGAGGGCGAAGCGTTCGGCGTCGATGGTGGCGATCGAGTCGCTGGCGCGGTGGTAGTTGGGGTTGCGGAAGTTGGCGGTGTCGGTGAGCATCACGGCGGGGATGCCCAGCAGCAGGAACGGGGCGTGGTCGGAGCGGAGGATGTCGGGGATCGGGAGCGGGAACACGTCGGCCCGCTGGACCTTGAGCCCCGGTGCGCCGGCAAGCATGGCGTCGGCCCACGGGCGGCTGAAGCCGCGGTGGGCCGCGAGCCCGACCATGGCGATGAAGTCGCCGACGGTGGGGGCGGGCTCGCCGCCCGGCAGGATCGGGACGGGGCTGCCCTGTGAGTTTGGCTCGTCGGAGAAGTAGCCGAGCATCTCGAGGGAGACCATGCCGATGACCTTCTCGTCGTCGGCGTTGATGGCTTCGCGGAGCGTGGTGGAGCAGTAGTCGCGTGAGCCGATCAGGCCGGTCTCTTCGAGATTGAAGAAGATGAGGCGGATGGTGCGGGCCGGGCGGTGGTCGCGGAGGATGCGGGCGAACTCGAGCAACGCGGCGACGCCGGTGCCGTCGTCGTCGGCGCCGGGGGAGCCCTGGACGGAGTCGTAGTGGGCGGAGAGGATGATCGTTTCGGGCGGGGTTGTGCGCGCGGGGTCGGGCTGGCCTGGGATCTCGATGAGGATGTTGGTCCAGGCGGGCGGGGCGTTCTCGAAGGTTGGGCCGGTGGCGGACTCGATGGGGAGGACTGTGGGCTGGTAGCCGAGGGCTTCGAGTTGCTCGGTGATCCAGCGTTCGGTGTCGACGAGGGCGCGCTGGTTGGCTCCGCCGCCGCGCGGGGAGCGGGACGGGGGCAGGTCGGTGAGGGTCTGCATGAGGCGGTCGGTGGAGACCTGTTCGAGGAGTGCGGCGTGGGGGTGGTTGGCTGGGATGGCGGGGGGCGTCGGCGTCGCGGTATGGGCCAGCAACGGGGCGAGGGCCAGGGCGATGAGGGTGGGCAGCGTGGTCATGGGGAAGAGCGTACCGGGCGGCGGGGGCGGCTCAAGGGGTGGGGGCGGTATGGGCAGGAATTGGCGCCGCGGGTGGAGTATGGAGTGTGATTGTGGTCGAGGGGGCGGGGCTTCCAGCCCGGCCCCCTTGAAGATCGACTGAGTGTCGTCGGGAGCAACGCGTTGCTCGGCGGCGAGTCACGCCGCCGAGCCGGCGTGACTCGGTGGCACAGATGGCCGAGGTGATCGCCAATGCGTTTGAGTTTGTCGCCGCTGCCGGCAGGGCTGGAAAGCCCTGCCCCGTCGTCGTGGGGTGGTTGGGTGGTTGGGGGCGGCGGGTTGCTCGGCGCCGAGTCACGCCGCCGAGCCGGCGTGACTCGGTGGCACAGTCGATGGTGCTGCCTGCTCAGGGATCGGATGATGGCGGGGAAGGCACCGAGGCAGGAGGCACCGAGGCATCGAGTGGGGTGGGGCGGGGGCGGTTGGCGAACTTCATGCGGGTCATGCCGATGTAGACGAGGATCTCGAAGTGGAGCATGCCGGCGATGAGGGCGATGGCGGGGAGGCTGATGGGGGCGAGTTGCATGGGGCCGCGGAGGATGCCGTAGTTCCCGTGGTTGGTCATGTCGCTGAGGACCCAGCCGAGGGCGTGGCCGGCGACGGCGAGCACGGAGCCGACGAGCCAGCCGACGCTGGCGTGGGCGCAGATGACCTTGGCGATGGCGGGTGTGATGCGCCAGCCGCGGCGTGGGCCCCAGAAGCGGATGCCGCGTTGTTCGATCGCGGTCAGGAAGGCGAGCGATGCAAACGAAAGCACTGCAATGACGTACAAGAAGAACACGGCGAGCATCAACTCTGTGCCGGGCTCCACCTGACCGCTTAGTACCACACCCAAGAGCCACAACACGCCGAGCACGATCGATGCGTGGCTGATCGTCCATGACTGCAAGTCGGACGCCCCGGTCTCGACCGAGACTCGATCGAAGGTGGAGCGCGGCCGGCGGAGCATCGACCACCAAGTCCTGACGAGTCGACCCTTGCTGTGTTCGGTTTGCCACGGCGAGCCGTACCTTGTCGCTGGCAGGGACTCGGCAACGGGCCTTCCGCACTCCGGGCAGTTCGCTTCGGCGGGCAGGCCTTCGATCTCGTAGCCGCAGCGTTCGCAGAGCAGGACGTACTCGTTGGGCACGTGGCGGGGCACGGGCGATTGTTCGCGGGCGGCGGGTGGGCGGTTGCGGGGCGGTGGCGCGGGTGGCTCGGCACTTGGGGTCGATCGCTTGCGCGATCGGCTCCACGAAGGCCGGCGCCATCAACGAAAACGACCGGAGCGCCTCTCGCCGCCCCGGCCGTGGAGGGTGATTGATTCGTGCGGCTCAGCGGGCCGCGGCGGGCTGGGCGGCGTGCTGCATGAACTCGCTCACGTCGAGGCCGAGTTTCTCCGCGACGCGCCGGCCGTAGTCCTCGTCGGCCCGGAAGAAGTGGCAGAGTTGGCGCATCTGGACTTCTTTGCGGGCCTGGCCCAGCACGCCCGCGATGCGGGTGGTCAGGCGGTCGCGGTGGGCGTCGTCGAACATGCGGTAGAGGTTGCCGGGCTGGGTGTAGTCGTCGTGGTCGATGGTCGAGTCGAAGCGGTCGACGACGGCCTGGCCCAGGTCCCACGCGGGGTCGGCGAACTTCTCGTGCGGCATGGGGGCGCCCTGGCGGGTGTTGGGCCAGTAGTTGGGCTGCGAGCCATAGGTCTCGGCGGTGGCGCCCTGGCCGTCGCGCATGTAGTGCATGACGGGGCAGCGGGGCTTGTTGACGGGGATCTGGTGGTGGTTGACGCCGAGGCGGTGCAGGTGGGTGTCGGCGTAGGACATCAGGCGGGCCTGGAGCATCTTGTCCGGGCTGGGGCCGATGCCGGGCACGAGGGCCGATGGCTTGAACGCGGCCTGCTCGACCTCGGCGTGGTAGTTCTCGGGGTTGCGGTTCAGTTCGAGTCGCCCGACCTCGATGAGCGGGAAGTCGCCATGCGGCCAGACCTTGGTGAGGTCGAAGGGGCTCCAGCCGGTGCGGGCCGACCACTCGTCGGCCTGCTTCTGGGTCATGACCTGGACCTTGAGGGTCCAGGAGGGGAACTCGCCTCGCTCGATGGCGTTGAACAGGTCGCGCTGGTGGCTCTCGCGGTCGGAGGCGATGACGCCGCCGGCGTGGTCGTCCATCCAGTTCTTGATGCCCTGGTTGGACTTGAAGTGGAGTTTGCACCAGACGCGCTCGCCCTTGGCGTTGATGAAGGAGTAGGTGTGGCTGGAGAAGCCGTGGAGGTGGCGGTAGGAGGAGGGGATGCCGCGATCGGAGAAGAGGATGGTGACCTGGTGGAGGGACTCTGGGCACTGGCTCCAGAAGTCCCACTGCATGTCCATGTCGCGGAGGTTGGTCTTGGGGTCGCGCTTCTGGGTGTGGATGAAGTTCTGGAACTTGTAGGGATCGCGGACGAAGAACACGGGGGTGTTGTTGCCCACCATGTCCCAGTTGCCCTCGTCGGTGTAGAACTTGACGGCGAAGCCGCGGACGTCGCGCTCGGCGTCGGCGGCGCCGCGCTCGCCGGCGACGGTGGAGAAGCGGAGGAAGCACTCGGTCTTCTTGCCGACCTTGGAGAAGATGGAGGCCTTCGAGAACTTGGAGATGTCGTTGGTGACGGTGAAGGTCCCGTAGGCGCCGGAGCCCTTGGCGTGGACGACGCGCTCGGGGATGCGCTCGCGGTTGAAGTGCTGCATCTGCTCGATGAGCTGGACGTCCTGCATGAGCAGCGGGCCGCGCGGCCCGGCGGTCAGGGCCTGCTGGCGTCCGATGGGGGCGCCCTCGGCGGTGGTGAGGATGGGGCAGGTGCCGTCGTTGGTGGTGGCCATCGGTGGACCTCCTGATGGGGTGCTCGGGTGGGGGCGAACGGAACCGCGCGCGGCCCTCGCGCCGCGGTTGCTTGGAATCTGGGAGGAACGATATCGGGAGTGGCCCAGAGGCGTCAATGGTACGATTGGACTTCGAGCCATAGACTTTGCCTATGGATCAGTCGCCCGATCTGCGTCGCCTGGAGTCGTTCATCGCGGTCGCCGAGGCCGGGGGGATCGGCAAGGCGGCCCGGCGTTTGGGGATTGCCCAGCCCTCTCTGAGCCAGCAGATGCTGCGGCTGGAGGAGGAACTGGGGGTGGTGCTGCTGGACCGGCTGGGGCGGGGGGTGGCGCTGACGGAGGCGGGGCGGGCGCTGCTGCCGCGGGCGAGGCGGCTGGTGGGCGAGGCGCGGGCGCTGGGGGAGCGGCTGCGGACTGAACTGGAGGCGGGCGGCGGGCGGCTGGCGGTGGGGGCGATCCCGACGATGGCGCCCTACCTGCTGCCGGGCGTCGTGGCCCACCTGCGGCGCGAGTCGCCCGGCTGCGAGATCGCGGTGCGCGAGGACCTGACGCAGAACCTGGTCGAGGCGCTGGCGGACAACGAACTGGACGTGGCGGTGATGAGCACGCCGATCGAGAGCCAGGTCGTTGAACTCGAAGTGGTGGGGCGGGAGGCGATGCTGGTGGTGGTGCCGGCGGGTCACCCGCTGCGCGAGGGCGGCGGCGTCGGGCTGGGGGACCTGCGCGACCTGCCGACGGTGACGCTGCACGAGATGCACTGTCTGGGCCGGCAGATCGGGGACTTCTGCGCGGCCAAGCGGCTGGGGCGGACGATTACGTGCCGCATGACGCAGATCGACACGCTGCTGGAGTTCGTGCGCCTGGGACTGGGCGTGTCGATCGTGCCGGCGATGGTGGCGGGGCACGACCGGAGCCCGGAGCGGGCGTATGTGGAGTTCCGCTCGCGGGCGCCAACGCGGGACATCGCGCTGGCGTGGCGGGTGGGGCGGTCGAGGTCGAGGCTGGCGCGGCGGTTCGCGGGGTTGCTGGGCGAGGCGGTGGCGTGACTCTCTTGCGACTGCGCGAATCGAGCAAGGCGAAGGGACTCACCGCAGAGTCGCAGAGGGCGCAGAGGAAGGCAGGAACGAAGAGGGGTTCCGAACCCGAACCCGACTCTTTCATTGCCTTCCTCAGCGTCCTCTGCGACTCTGCGGTGAGTCTCTTCTTGGCCGAAGGCGGCGGAGGGTGGTGCGGGTTGGGGTCCGGGGCGGGGACGCCCCAGCTCGCGCGCGGGGTGGTGGATTTGGGGACCGGGGCGGGGACGCCCCGGCTCGCGCGGGGTGGTGGGTTTGGGGTCCGGGGTGGACGCCCCGGCCAGTCGGCGCGCGGGGTGGTGTGGTGTGGGGTCCGGGGCGGGGACGCCCCGGCTCGCGCGCGGGGTGGTGTGGGCTGGGTGCGATCAGCGGGAGACGCGTTCGACGCCGGCGTCGGCCAGGCGGGGGATGATGGTGTAGAAGCCCGGGGCCGCGGCGGTCAGCACGTTCGGGTCGTGGGTGATGGTCAGCGGCTTGCGGACGGTGAGGGTGTCGAGCGTGACGAGCGTGCCGGTCATGGTGAGGTTGTTCTCGATCGTGATGTCGTCGGTGGCGAAGACGATGCCGGAGAAGCCGGAGGCGTAGGTGTCGGCCTTGTCGTTGTCGGTGACGCCCGCGTAGGGGGCGCCGGTGGGGTTGTAGTTGGTGTTGTTGGTCGACTCGCTCAGGGCCGTGGTCGAGACCTGCATGCGGATCGGGCCCTGGACGATCAGGCTCGGGTAGCCGGGCGTGACGGGGTCGAAGCGGACCGAAGACGCGACGACGACGGACGCGGCGTTGAGGATGACAAGTGTGCCGTAGACGCGGACGTTCTGGATCGTGATCGTCGCGCCCGCGGCGTTGATGACGAACACGTCGGAGGTGGTGTTGGTGTAGGAGCCGAAGGCGACGCCCCGGGCCAGCACGCCGCGCTGGATCGTGTTGGCCGGGTAGACTCCGCTGGGGATCGTGGTGCCCAGGGCGGCCCAGGTCGCGACCAGGTCTGTGCCGGGGGCGGTGCGCGGGGTGGCGGAGGAGTTGCTGGCGCGGGCGTAGGTGAGGCCGGTGATGGAGCCGACGGCCTCGGCATCGGCGTTGACGTTGGCGACCAGGGCGTTCATGCTGCCGGCGGAGTGGACCGGTGCGTTGGCGGTGAGGGTGGTGAGTTCGGTGTAGGCGAAGACGCCGGCGTAGGCGGCGCAGTTGAGCACGCCCATCGGGAACCGGTCGAACTCGATGCATGCCTCGAAGACCTGGCAGGCGTCGCCGGCCTCGCCGATGGACTGGAGGATGATGGGGCTGGTGGGGTCGGAGTCGTCGAGGGGCGTGGAACCGCTCTGGGCCAGTTGCATGCCCTGGGCGGAGAGGCCGTGGGACTGGCCGGGGGGCGCGGCTTTGGCGAGGCTGGCGGGGTCGATGCAGTTGACGCGGAGTGTGGCGTTGCCGAGGGGGGCCGCGTCGAGCCAGGAGCCGGCGCCAAGGGTGGTGCGCCAGTTGGGGTCGGCGTCGATGCGGGCCAGCGCGTACTCGAGGCCGGAGGCGGCGGCGAGGCGGGCGGCGTCGATGTCGGCGTTGGTGGATGCGGCGCGGAGGCGGGTGCGCTGGACGAGGATGCCGCCCAGGCCGGCGGCGGTGGCGATGGCGGCGGTGGCCAGGACGAGGACGTAGACGGAGGCGCGGCGGGGCTTCGTGGATGACGGGCGCAACCGCCCCCTCCGCCCGCGGCGCAGAGCCTTGCGGGCACCTCCCCCGCACGCGGGGGAGGGGTGGTGCGGGCGAGCCGGATCGTGCGCGTCAGCGGGCATCGAGGGCCTCCTCCCAGGCGCGGGAGCGGAGGGTGACGACGCGGGCGACTTCGCGCCCGTTGCGCGTGACGGTGACGGTGATGCGCTTGAGGCCCTGGTCGGTGCCGACTGCGGCGCCGCCGGGGTCGTTGGGGGAGACGAGTTCGACGTCGACGGCGCGGGCCCAGCCCTCGAAGTTGACCATGATGCCGCCGTTGCGGTCAAGCGGCGGCGAGCAGCGCCAGCCGTCGAAGTCGTCGATGGCGTCGAACCCGCTGCGAGAGAGTGTGCCGCCGGGTGAGACGACGTTGACGACCGTGCCGAGGATGTTCAGCACGCCCGTGACGAGTGCGGGGGGCGGCTCGGCGGGGTTGTCGTACAACGTGGCGAGGATCTCGCTGGTGAGCGACTCGGCGAGTGCGGCGCCCTGGGAGCGTTCGATGGCGGTGGTGCGGGTCAGCGCGGCGGCGCCGACGGCGGTCATGACCGCGCCCATGAGGCCGCCGAGGATGGCGACGGAGACGACGACCTCGACCAGGGCGAGGGCGTGGCGGGTCCGCGGCGTCCGAGATGGGAGGCGGCGGCTCACAGGGTGTTCTCCGGCTCGTTGATGAGTCGGACGGTGGAGTAGACCAGCAAGCCGCGGTCGAGGGTGAGGGTGATGTAGAGCACGCCGACGCGGTCGGCGTCGCCGCGCGGGGCGGTCCAGGCGAAGACGGCGTTGCGGACGTTGGGCACGAGGGTGATGGTCTCGCCGTCGATCACGCGTTCGAAGGGGTCGCCGGGGGTGCCGCTCCAGCGGTAGGTGATGAGTTCCTCGGCCAGGTCGCCATCGCGGTCGGGGATGGCCACGCGAAGGGTGGTTCCGACGAAGTTGGCGCGGGTGGCGCACTGGGCCTCGGCCTCGAAGACCGCCAGGGCCGAGGCGGCGTCGGTGGCGAGCACGACGGGGTCGGAGGGATCGGGCAGGGCGCGGCTGGCGACGAACATGATGGACGTGGCGGCGCCGATGATGATGGAGGTGATGGCCAGGGCCACGACCATCTCGACCATGGTCAGGGCGCGCCGGGGGCGGCGTGGGGAGCGGGCGGTCGAGATGGCGCGGGCGTCGGGCACGGGCGCTCCGGCTTACGGGGCGTAGGTGATGTCGGACAGGTCGATCGCGAGCGAGCCGTCGGTGATCGTGACGCTGCGCCGGTATCGCCCAACGCCGAACTCGATCACGCCGGTGGTGGTCGCAAGGCCGTTGGCGTCGAAGGTGGCGACGCCGCCGGCGAGGGTGGAGGCGCGGAGGTCGGCGCGGCCGGAGGCGACGGCGAGGTCGACGGTGTAGGACGCTGCGCCGGAGATGGGGTCCGGGGCGTCGACGGTGTAGCCGTCCGAGTCGGTGTTGAAGGTGACGCTGATGTTGGTGCTGGAGGCCAGGGCGTGCTGCTGGGCGTGGCGGAGGTCGGCGACGAGGCGCTGGGCGGCGGCGTCGAGGTCGCGCCGGGCGGCGGCCTCGGCCATGCGGGGCATGGCGATGGCGGCCATGATGGCCATGATGGCCACGACGGTGACCAGTTCCATCAGCGAGAAGCCCGGGCGGCGCCTGTGCATGGGCGGTGGTTCCGGCGGGAGGGTGGACGCGGGGAGTGCCAGCCCGAGGTGGAAACAAAGCGGCCCCGGGCGGTGAGGCGCCGGGGCCGTGGCGTTCCTGACTTGTCCGCGGACAGCGCGGAGGCCCCAGCAGGGCGATCAAATCTTCAATACGCGGCGTAGGGCGTGCCGGCGGAGTCGAGCTCGCCGACGGGGATGTTGGCGGTGATGGTGCCGGCGGCGGCGTCGTAGATCCAGGCGATGGTGGGGCCGTCGGCGGTTCCGATGGCGCTGCGGCCCTTGGTGGTGCCGACGGAGAGGGTCGGGATCGCTTCGATGTACGGGCCATAGATGAACGCGCCGGTCTTGGTCGCGTTGGTTGTGCCGTCGATGTCGGTGTAACCGGTGAGCTGGGCGGCGATGGTGCCGGCGGTGGGGAAGGTGCCGTTGTGCTCGGCGGCGTAGAGGTTGATGGCGCTGCGGAGCACGGCCAGGTCCGACTTGAGGCGGGACTCGACGGCGCCCTGGGCGCCGCGGCTCATGCGGGGGATGGCGATGGCGGCGATGATCCCGAGGATCACGACGACGATGACCAGTTCGACCAGGCTGAACGCGCGTGCCTTGCGGACCATGGTGTTGACCTCGCTTGCGACCGTGGCGATTGGTCTGCGGTACACGGAGCCGCTCGACCGGGGACTGACCACGAGCAAGATCGGGCGTGGGAGGCGGTGCCTTGAGGGTTCCGGGGGTTCGTCGGGGGATATGGGGAACACCCGCGTCCGAGAAGCGCGCCGCTCCGCGTTCGCTGCCTGCTGGTCCGCCTGGCGCGTGTCAGCGGTCAGTTGCGGTTCGGGTCCCAGGACAGCACGACGGTGCTGCCGTCGCGTTCGAGCATGACGCGGCGGGGCGAGATGTCGGTGACCTGATACCCGGTTCCGGCGACGAAGTCGCCCACGCTGACCATCGTGCCGTTGACCACCGCGACGCTCTCGGTGCGGTTCACGATGATGGCCATGAGGTTGAAGTTCCGGGCGTCGGCCACGGGCTGCGGGGCCGGGGCGACCAGTTCGGTCTGGATGCCCCAGGCCTGCTCGTCGACCGCGAACACGTCGCGGGCGGGCTGGCCCTCGGTGCCGTACATGGCGTTCATCTGGGCGAGGCGATCGGCCAGCGGGGCCAGGCCGGCGTCGGGGCGGGCCTGGGCGGCGGGCGAGGCGCCGGGCGTCGCGACGCCGACGGGGATGGTGGGCGGGGGTGTGGCGGCCGAGGCTCCGGCCGGCGGGAACGCCGAGTCGAGCGCCAGCGCGACCGCGCCCAGTCCCAGAACGCTCGCGTACGCCATGTGCTTGGGGGTGATCCGCATCGCACCGCAAGGGTCGAATCCGAAGCGGATGCGTGCCAGCCTATTGCGCCGGCGAGTTGGCAACGGGCGAGGGTTGCGCGTGCCAGGCAAGCTCGAGCGACACCATGGCCCGCCCACCCGTGTCAGGCCCCCCACGCGTCGCGGACACCGCGACGACCACGACGTCCGGGAACTCGTCTCGGATGGTCCGCAGGAGCGTCACGCAGGCCGGATAACTCCCCTGGCCCGCGAGGCTGATGCGGCGGCGTGTGAGTTCGGGTGTGAGATCGACCGAGCCGGGCATGATCTTGTCGAGCGTGATCTCCGAGCGGACGGCGGCGTCGTTCAGGCGGGCGAGCAGGTGGTTGAACTCCGAGGCGGGGCGGAGCGGGGCGTCGTCGCCGGTGCCGGTCGCGACGGCGCCCAGTTCCTGCTCGGCCAAGCGGCGCTGCGTGCCGGTCATCGCGACCTGGCTCAACACCAGGTCGGTCTGGTCGCGGATGGTCTGGGCCTGCTCGTGGGTCGATTGGCGCGGCACGAGCACGAGGAAATACGCCCCGGCCGCGAGGGCCAGCAGCACGCCGACACCGCCGGCGTCTTCCCGCCATGTCCGCCAGGCGCTGGTCATGGCTTGTCCTCCGGTGCGGCGGCGACGCGCCCGACGCCGAGGGTGCCGGTGATGCGGAACTGGACGGCGTGGATGTCGCCGACGGGGCGTGGGCCGGTGGAGTTGAGCGTGACGTGCGAGAAGTAGCCGGTCTCGTCGAGTTGCAGGACGAGGCGGTTGACGACGCCGGCGGAGACCGCGACGCCGTTGATGAGCAGTTGGTACTGGGTGTCCTCGGAGGCGTACGAGGGGATCTGGCTGGCGCCGGGCTGGCCCGTGGCGCGGGCGCTGGGACGACCGGACGGGTCGGAGTCGGGGGCCTGGGCGTTGGCGGGCGCGATGAGGACCTGCTCGAGCGTGGCGCGAGGGTCGAGGCGCTCGCCCACGACGAGCAGCAGGCCCGAGAAGTCCGGGCGGGCGCCGATGCGTCGAGCGGTGGCCTCACGCTGGAGGGCGTCGTTGAGGGCCGCGCGTGTCCGGGCGAGATTGGCCTGCTCGACGGCGAGGCGTGCGCCGGCGTCGAGGTGCTCGGACTGGAGACGCGTGATCAGCCCGTCGGCCTGCGGGCGGGCCGAGAGCCAGGCGGCGGCGGCGATCGCCAGGGCCGCGGCGTCGACGGCGATCCACAGGCGGAGGCGGCTGCGTCGGGCGCGTCGGTCGAGGATCGAAGCCGGGATGAGGTTGATGGCGTGCTTCATGCGGCCCGCCTCCTGGAGCCGGAGCGAACGCCGGCGTTGGAGCCCCAGAGCGTGAGGCCAAGCGCGCCGGCGAGTGCCGCGCGCGACGGTTCGGGTGCGCCGTCGCCCGTGGCGTTCGATCGGGCTCCGAGCCGGGCGGCGAGCGACAGCGGTGTCGTGCCCTGGAGTTCTTCGGTGAGGCTGGCCACGAAGGGCACGCACTCGCCCCCGCCACCCGTGAGCAGCACGGCCTTGGGGCGTTCCACGCCCCGGTGCAGGGCGAGGTAGCGGAGCGACTCGGCCACCTCGGTGGCGCAGGTGGTCGCATGTGCGGCGACGGTGGCGGCCCACGAGCCGGAGATGCGGCGTGCGGGGCCGTCGGGGCCGGCGCGGAGCACGGCCTGGACGTCGTCGGGGCGGAGGGCGCACTCCTGCTCGAGGCGGCGTTCGAGGTGGGCCAGGCCCGCGTCGGGGAGGGTGCGGTCGTAGACCAGTTGTGCGTTGTGGACGACCGAGAGGCGCGAGGCGGTCCAGCCCAGGTCGAGCACGGCGTACGCGGCGTCGGTGGGCGGGCAGAGCAGGCTCGCGCGGGCGCGGGCGCAGGGGCCGGCGTCGACGGCGCGGACGATCAGGCCCGCGCCGTCGGCGGACTGGAGGGGCTCGAGCAGGGCCAGCAGTTCCGCCGAGCGGACGCCGACGACGATCGCCTCGTGGCGCTGGCCCTTTGGGCCGGTGGGAGGCAGCACCCAGAAGTCGGTTTCGAGCCCGGCCGGGTCGGCCCCGTGCAGGCGAGCGAGTTCGCCGGCGGCGATCTGGGCCAGCGGGGCCCCGGCCGAGGGCGGGGGGATCTCGATCGTCGAGGCCAGCAGCATCGACTCTGGCACGCCGACGATCGCGGCCCGCCCCTGGAATCCGTGACGCCAGAGCACATCGCCGAGGCGGGCGGCCTCTGCGACACCCAGCCCCGGCGTCGCGGCGATGCGGGGGAGTGTGAGCGACGCGACCACTCGGGGCGTGCGGGATGAGCCGGCGCACTGGACGGCCTTGATGGCGTGGCGTCCGATGTCCAGGCCGATCGGTGTCAAGGCGCGAGGGCCGAGCATCAGCCACCCCCCGTCGAGGCCGCCAGGTCGAACAGCGGCAGGAACATGCTGATCGCGACGCCGCCCACGAGCACGCCCATGACCAGCAGGATCATCGGCTCGATGATGCTGGTGAGCGAGCGGACGATGGTCTCGTTCTCGCGGTCCATGAACTCGGCGACGTTGGTGAGCACCTCGCCGAGGCGTCCGGTGGACTCGCCGGTGCGGACCGCCTCGCACACGCCCGCGCCGATGAGGCCCTTCTGGCCCAGGCGTGCGGTGATGGGCTCGCCGCGCTCGACCGCGCCGGCGACGTCCTCGAGCAGGCGGGCGTACACCGCGTTGCCCGAGGCGCGGCGCGTGAGGTCGATGGCGTCGAGCAGGGGGACGCGGCTCTCGACCAGCAGGCCCAGGATCCGCGCGATCCGGGCCGTGGCGAACGAGCGGCAGATCCTCCCGAACTGCGGGACGCTGACGATGAGCACGTCGCGCTGGTACCGCCCCTGGGGCGTTCGGAGGAACAGCACGAGGCCGACGACGAGCCCGATGATCGCGCCGCCGACTCCCCACCAGTAGGATCGCAGGAACTCGCTGGCGATCATCAGCACCTCGGTCGAGGCGGGCAGTTCGCGCCCCGTGGCCCGGAACAGCCCCTCGAACTTCGGCAGCACCACCGTCACCATCACCGCGAGCACGATGAGGCAGACGCTGGTGAGCACGATCGGGTACACCATCGCGCCCATGACGGCCCCGCGGATCTGGGCGGTCCGCTCCAGGATCGTGCTCAGGCGCAGCAGCATCTTGTCGAGGCTTGCGCCCGATTCGCCGGCGGCGACGAGCGACAGGGCCACGCCATCGAAGTGGGCCGGGTGCTGGCGGAGCGCCTCGGAGAGCGAGGAGCCTTCCTCGACCTTGGCGCGGACCTGCGTGACGACCGCCTTGAAGCCGGGGTCGGCGGTCTGACGCTCCACGGCTCCGAGCGCGTCGACGATGGGCGTGCCGCTGGTGACCAGCAGCGAGAGTTGCTTGAGGAACGATGCGACGCGCTTTGTGCTGCCCTTGGCGGAGGGGCGGGCGGCCTTGGCGTCGCCTGATCCGTCGCCCTCGCCGTGTTCGGCGAGTTTGGTCGCGAAGATGCCCTTGGCGCGCAGGGCCTCGCGCGCATCGGCGACGCTGGCGGCGTCGATGACGCCCTTGGCCGCGCCGCCCTGGCGATCGAAGCCGGTGTATGCCACTTTCATGCGGCACCCCGGCGTTCGATCGGTGCGGTGGCTGCGGCGGCGGCACTCGTGCCCGTGCCCGCGGGCGTGCCCTCGGTCCCGGCCAGGATCGGCGCGGGCAGCGCGGGCTCGCTGATGTCGTCCTCGCTGGTGACGCGGAGGATCTCCTCGAGCGTGCTCTTGCCGGCCAGGGCGGCCTCGACGCCCTCCTCGCGGAGGGAGCGCCAGCCCTCGCGGCGGAGCACGTCGCGGAGTTCGTGGGCCGCCACGCCGCGGTGGATAGCGCGCCGCACGGGGCTGGTGACCTCCATCACTTCGTAGACGCCCATGCGGCCCTGGAAGCCCGAGTCGTGGCACTGCTGGCAGCCCTCGCCCTTGCGGAAGGCGCGGCCGGCCTTGTCGGAAAGGCCCGCGTCGTCGAGCACCTGTTCGCTGGGGTAGTAGCGAGTCGCGCACGACGGGCAGATGGTGCGGGCCAGGCGCTGGGCCACGACGCCGATGAGTGCGCTGGCCAGCAGGTACGCCTCGACGTTCATGTCCAGCAGGCGGGCCACCGTGCTGGGCGAGTCGTTGGTGTGCAGCGTCGCGAGCACGAGGTGCCCGGTGAGCGCGGCCTGGACGGCCACGCGGGCCGTCTCCTCGTCGCGGATCTCGCCGATCATGATCACGTCCGGGTCCTGGCGGAGCAGCGAGCGCAGCACCCGGCCGAACGTCATGCCGATCGATTCGTTGGCCTGGACCTGGTTGATCAGGTCGAGCTGGTACTCGACGGGGTCCTCGACGGTGACCAGATTCACCTCGGGGCTGCGGAGCAGGTCGAGGGCCGAGTAGAGCGTGGTGGTCTTGCCCGAGCCTGTGGGGCCGGTGACCAGCAGCAGGCCGTGCGGCTGGTCGAGCATGCGCTTGAAGGTCGCCATCGAGTCGGCGCGGAAGCCCAGGTCCTCTAGGCGGACTTTCAGGTTGGACTTGTCGAGCACGCGGATGACGAGTTTCTCGCCCGTGATGGTCGGCATCGACGACACGCGGAGGTCGATCTCGCGCCCCTCGGCCACGATGCGGACTCGCCCCTCCTGGGGCAGGCGCTTCTCGGCGATGTCCATCCGCCCGATGACCTTGATGCGGCTGGTGATGGCCGAGTGCATGCCGGGCGGGGGGCGCATGAGGTCGCGGAGCACGCCGTCGATGCGGTAGCGGATCCGCGTGCCGCGTTTGCTGGGCTCGATGTGGATGTCGCTGGCGCGGTCGCGCACGGCGGTGACGAGCGCCACGTTGACGAGGTTGATGACCGGGCTGCCCTCGACGAGGCGGTCGAGGTTGGTCGTGTCGTCGTCGTCGACCGACTCCCGTTCGACGACTTCGATGTCCGACTCGGCCAGGGACGTGAGGAACGCGTCGACGTTGACCTCGCCGCCCGCGTACTTCTTGATGAAGTCGCGGATGTCGTTCTCGAGGGCCAGCACGGGGCGGATCCGCAGGCCCGTGATCTTGCGGAGCCGGTCGATGGTGGGCAGGGACTGCGGCTCGGCCATGGCGACGGTGAGTTCGTCGCGCACGCGAAAGAGCGGGATGGACTTGAGGCGCTGGGCTTCTTCCTCCCCCAGCAGTGGGAGCAGGGCCGGGTCGATCAGGCCGTGGCGGAGGTGGCACCCGCGGATGCCCAGGACGCGGGAGAGCGTCTGGACGAGCACCGAGGGCGAGATGACGCCCTGGTCGACCAGCATCTCGCCCAGCAGACGCCCGGCCGTCCGCTGCTCGGCCAGCGCGCGGCTCAACTGCTCGCTCGTGATCGCCCCGGCGGCGACGAGCGCCTCGCCCACGCGGGGGCGCAGCGGCGGGTCCGGGATGGGCGCGTGCTCGGTTACAGGAAACTCCTTACGGCGGCGGTCGAGTCCTCGTGGTACTCGAACAGGCCCGACGTGCCGGTGAGTTCGAACACCTCGCGGACGGTCTCGTTGACGGCGCACAGGCGCAGGGTCAGGCCGCTCTCGCCGAGTTCTTCCGCGAGGTCGACCAGTGTTTCGAGGCCGGCGCTGTCCAGGAAGGGCAGGGCCTTGGCGTCGATGACCACGCGGCCGAGCGAGCCCGCGACAACCTCGCGGACGCGCTTGGCGAACACCGGGGCGTCGGCCTCGACAAGCGGGCCCTTGGGACGCAGCACCGTGACGGCGCCCTGCTTCTGTTCGTCGATCTCCATGCACACTCCTTTCCGGTCGCCCCGGGTCGGACGCTGAGCCGTCGCGACGGTCAGGCGGCGACGGCGCCCACGGGCTTGGCGTGCGTGGGCACGGTGATGGTGAAGGTGCTGCCCTTGTTCAGTTCGCTCTTGAGCGTGATGTCCCCGCCGTGCAGGCGGGCGACCTGTCGGGCCAGGGCCAGCCCCAGCCCGGTGCCCTGGACGGTCGAGAGACGGTTGTCGTTGGCCCGGTAGAACCGCTCGAAGACCTTCTCCTGCTCGTCGGGGTTGATGCCGATGCCGGTGTCGGTCACGTCGACCGTGATCTGCTTCTCGTCGGCGTCGAGCCGGACCGTGACCGACCCCTTTGCGGGCGTGTACTTGAGCGCGTTGCCCACGACGTTGTGCAGCGCGAGCATCAGTTTGTCGCGGTCGGCGAACACCACCGGGTACTTGGGCGGCAGGTCGAACTTGAGCGTGAGTTCCTTCTCGCTTGCCAGGGCCCGGTAGTCGTCCTCGAGTTCGCTGACCATGGCCTCGAGGCGGACCTCTGCCATCGACAGGCGCGGCGCGCCAGCCTCGACCTCCGCGGTGCTGAGCATGTTGCCAACGATCCGTTCGAGGCGCCGCGCTTCGGTGTTGATGACGTTGAGCGCCTTGGCCCGGACCTGCGGGTCGTCGCTGCCGTACTCGATCGCCTCCTCGGCGTACAGGCGGATGTTGGTCAGCGGCGTGCGGAGTTCGTGGGCCGCCTGGGCCACGAATCCGTCGCGGGCCTCGCTGGCGGCCTTCTGCTGGGTGATGTCCTCGATGAACAGGACGGCCGCCGGCAGGTCGCCCTTGCGCAGCGATCGCACGCCGACGCGCAGCACGCCGGCCCCGTCGCCCCGCTGCATCTCGACCGTCACGCGCTGGCGGTTTTCGCCGGTCGTGGCGGTGTCGACGGCCTGGGCGATCTCCGGGCAGTCGATCGCCTCCGAGATCGCGGCGCACATGAGCACGTCGCGCGGCTTGCCGAGCAGGATGCCCGCCGCGCCGTTGGCGTACAGGATCATGCCCGAGTCGTCCACGACCATCAGCCCGTGCCACATCGCGTCGCACACGGGGCGGAAATCGCCGGTGGCCATCTCGGACGGGCGGGCCGCGCCCGAGGCGTCGGCTGTGGCCGTGGTCTCGGCCTTCTGGAGTTCGTCGAGCAGCGCGTTCCAGCCGTGGGCCTCGTCGCCCAGGCGATCGCCGAGTTCAAGGGCCGCCCGGTCGCGCTCGCCCGCGGCGTACGACACGACCGCGGCCCGCAGCGCGATCATCGCTCGCATGCGCGACCGGACCCAGCGGTACAGCGCCAGGAACCCGAACAGCGCGACGCACACCGACGCGAGCACGCCCGCGACCAGCGTCGCCCCGTCGCCGCGTGCGGCCGCCCCGTCGCGGACCTCGACGACGAGCGTCTTCTCCGCGTCGGCCTGGGCGACGAACGATGCGCGGATCACGCCGCCCGTGGTGTCGTGCTCCACGATCTCGCGCGAGAGTTGTTCGTTGAGGATCGGCCACGACTCGGGGGCCGCCATCGATTGGATCCGCGAGGGATCGCTCGCGGCGATGATCGTGCCGTCGCCCAGACGCACGCACACGTCGTCCAGGCCCGTGGCCATCGCACGCACGCCGGCCAGTTGCCGGATCCCCGACATGTCGTTGGAACGGGCCAGCGCGGCGACCGCGTCGGCGAGCATCTGGCCCTGCGAGCGGATGAGTTCGCCGTGCTGACGCCGGGCGCTGTGCTCGGCGTGCCACCAGGCCCAGCCCCCCGCCAGTGCCGCAACGAGCGCCAGCAGCGCGGCGGTCACGAGGCCGGCCGACGCGATCCATCGCTCACCCCGGACCAGGCCGAACGAGCGGGGCCGCTCCGAGCCCGGGGCGGTCGGTGGTGGGGCCGGCGCGTCGGGCGTCGCCCGCGCGGCCTCCCCACGGCTCCGATCCTCGGCGCGCGAGTTGTTCTGGGTCTTGGGCTGTGGGGACACGGCACCACCTCACCCCTACGCGGGGATGCGACGCCGCTCTGGCGCCGGGGACTTCGGGTGGTGTATCGGCCCGCGGCGAATCGGACTCCACGGGGGGATACCGGTCTGTGGCGCGCGGCCCCGACGGGTTGCGCCGCTTCCTCACCGGTTCCGGGGTGGCTGGCCGACCGGGCCGAGGCGCACGCTTGTTTCCAGGTCGTTGGCCCGCTCCGCATCGAACCGGAGCGTCACGGTCGTGCCCTCGGGCGCCTCGATGAAGAACCGGTGGATGATCGACCCACGCCCCGGCACGCCCGAAGGGAGCAAGACCCGTCCCGGCTCGAAGCGCGTTTCGCGGAGTCCCGGCTCGCGCCAGTTGTCGAGCCGCCCGCTGGCGACCACCCTCCCGCGCGGCACCTCGCAGGTCAGCAGGTCGGCCCGTCCGATATTCCTCGCCGCCTGGCGCCCCGTGCGCGTCGGGATCGGTTGCTCGTTGCGGATCTCGACCGTGACCTGCCACATGCCGTCGCCGAGCCCCTCGACCTCGACCCGATCGAACGACACATCGGCCATGCACGAGGCGTGGTAGAGCGTGAACGCCGCGTTGCGGTGGCACTCCTCCTCAAGCATGAACGTCGGGGTGTTGCGGCTGGACCACTTGTTGGGCCCGCCCACGAGCACGGTGCCGTACTGCGGGTGCTCGACCTCGGTGTAGGGCGTGAAGTCGGCCCCGAACTGCAGGCGGTCGCGGAACAGCGTCATCTGCTCCTCGTTGGGGCGCGTCACGTCGCCCTGGAAGTACTTGGCCCCGGTCCACATCTCGTTGGTGAACCCGATGATGCCCAGGCTCTCCGAGGCCCAGTGGCTCTCACCGCCGTGGACCTGGTACAGGTCCTGATACGTGACCAGCGCCCGGTAGTAGGGCAGCATCTGGACGCCGACCTCCTGAATCTCGCGGTACACGCCGAGGTCCGGCGCGTACGCGTCGTTCAGGTACGCCGCGCCCGGGCCACGGAGGATCATGCCCCCGGAGTTGTGGTACGACTGGAACGCGGCGATGTTGGGACGGGCCAGCACGAAGTCGCGGACGGCGATGGTCTCCGGCACGCTGAAGGGATAATCGCCCGCCCCGAACTGAACATAGTTTGGCTGCCAGTCGCTGCCCCAGTTGCGGTTCATGTCGAACCCGTCGTCGCCGTCCTCGTTGACGCGTCCGTCGCCGTCGTTGTCGATGCCCTCCCAGCCGACGCTGGTCCACTCGCCGCGCTCGCCCGGCGGGACGCGCTCGAACACGCGGTCGTCCCATCGGCTGCGCACGAACTGCCCATTCGGGTCGCGGACCCACATGCGGGTGATCGAGCCGTCGCCGTCCAGGTCCTCCGGCCCGTCCTCGTTGACCAGGCCGTCGCGGTCGTCGTCGTCGTCGGCCCGGTTGTGCCGGCTCGTGCTCGAGTTGTTGACGTTCTCGAACCAGTTCTCCCGCCCGTCCGGGTTGACCGACACGAGCAGATAGAACGAGACGCGGTCGAGCAGGTCCGTGATGTCGTCGTTGTGCCCGTACTCCTTCGTGAGGTACCACAGCGTGTACAGCACGACCTCGGAGGCCTGGATCTCGTTGCCGTGGATGTTCCCGTCGATCCACATCGCCGGGCGGTCCAGGTCGTCGCTGCCCGGGGCTTTGACGGTGGCGACGATCAGGTCGCGCCCCTGGCCGCTCTGGCCGATCGTCGTCAGCGACACGAGTTCTGGGTACGCCTCGGCGATGCGGCGGACGTGCCCGTTGAGTTCGGCGTGGGTGTAGTAGCGGTTGAACGCCACGTCGGCCCGCGAGGCGTTGAATGCCTGGCCCGAGGCGTGCCCGCCGAGGCCCAGCACGCACGCGGCGGCCACACATGAGGCGATGCCGCGACGCGCGCGACGATTGCTGCGAAGACCGTTCATCGCCCACCTCCCTGGCCGCTTCCGCCCGGCCCGCCAAGATTGATCGTGCCCAGCCGGATCGTCTCCCGCTGCACGCCGAACGAGTCCGACCGCATCTCGACCGTCACCTCGTCGCCGCGCTCGCCCCGGATGAGCCACTCGGCCCGGCGCACCGCGTTCGACCCTTCGATCGAGTCGAACCGCTCGACGCGGGCCCCGTCCAGCACACGCTCCGGCTCGACCGAGATCTGCACCACGATCGGGATCACCCGCCGGGCCTTGAGCGCGATCGCCGAGTGCGTCGGCAGGAACCCGGGGTTGTGAACACTCGCGCGGACCCGCCACAGGCCGGGGGCGATCTGCTCCTGGTCCACAGGGTCGAGCACCGCGTCGGGCAGCATCGGCAGCAAGGCCGCGACGAACGCGGCCTGCTCATCGGCCAGCCGCTCGGTTACCTCGGGCGAAGGGTTGAACCGGAACCCCGGCACGAACCCGCCGACTTCGACGGTGCCGAACTGCGGGTGCTCCACCTCGGTCCACTCGACGAATCCCTCGCCGTTGCGATGCTGATCTGAGAACGCAAGCCACTTGTGGTCGTCGGTCTCGCCGGCTCCGCCTGCCGGGCCACGGCCCGCGCCGCCGCCCGATCCGGAGCCGCCGGCGCGTCCGCCCGGTCGCCGACCGGCGGGCTGGCGGATCGTCTCGAGTCCGACGCCGCCGTCGGCACCCATCGAGACGGGCGCTCGCGTCCCACCGCGGTGGTCGTGGTCATGGTCGTGCAGGTCCTGCTCCTGGCCCAGGAACGGCACGTCCGGCACCTCCTGGGCCGCACGCATCACCCGCTCACGCAGCGCGGGCGGCAGGGCCATGACCTCGGCCATCATCCGCTCGTGCTCGGCCGCGGGCCTGGCGGCCATCTCCTCCATCATCACACGACGCTGCTCGACCGTCGCCAGCAGGAAGTCGGCCAGGTGGGCCGGGAAGCCCTCGGCGATCAACGCCTGCCGCTCGCCCTCGCGATCCGCTTCCGCACCGCCATCGTCTTGTCCGCCCGCATCTTCCGCCTCTTCGCCCTCGGCACGGACCTGGTCGGGACGCACCCAGACCGGCGTCGAGAACGTCGGCACCCCGAAGTCCGCGTACGCCCACGACGCGAACGAGCCGGCGGTCGAGCCCGTCGGAGCCCCGGTCATCCGCGTGATCTCCTTGAACGCGTCGGAGATGTGCTGGTAGTACGCGCGGTCGCCCTCTTCGACGCCTCGCGGCACGCGGCCCTCCGGCCCGAACTGCCCGGCCGCGGGCACGGTCACGAGGTTGTCGTGCGGGTCGTAGACGATCACCGCCTGGATGTTGCTGTGGGCCTGCATCCACCGGACGAGCGCGAGCGCCTCGGCGCTCTCGAGCGGATAGCGACCGGCCCCGTCCTGGTGCTCGGGGTAGTGCGTCGGGAAGTTCATGCCCAGGTCGATCCCGCCGGTCAGCGCCCCCCCGCCATCCTCGTTGAAACGCCCGTCGCCGTCGTTGTCGATCCCCTCGGTCAGCACGGCCCATTGGCCCGACTCGCCCTCGATCGGCTTGGCCGCTCGCATCAGCCTCGGCTCGTCGGGGTCGGGCACGAGGTTGGCCGTCAGCCCCCAGCGGGCATCGGGGAGGCGCACACGCATCTGCGTGATCAGCCCGTCGCCGTTGAGATCGTCCGGCCCATCCTCATCGACCCGCCCGTCGCCATCGGCATCACGCGACGCCGGCACCCGCCCCGACTCGACCCGCAGCCCGCCCACGCCCGTCAGCCACGCCGCGCCGTCCGGGTTCGCGTTCGGGATGATGTACACCGTGCGGGTGGTCAGCAGGTCCGCATGCTCGGCGGCGATCCGCTCGGCGACGCCCTGAGCCACATCAACGCCGACGCGGTGGTGCCCCTGCAGCCCCGCGACGATCAGGATCGCCGGGCGCTCGTCCATCGTCCGCCCCAAGCGATCGACGCGGGCCTCGCCGAGCGTGAGGACCGTGATGGGTTGGCCCGACGCGCTCGATCCGATCGAGTCACGCCGGGTCGAGACCTGGCCCTGGGCGGGGCTGGTCAGCACGCACGCCGCGGCACCCGCCAGCGCGGCGAGATGGAAGGTGTATCGCAAGCGGTTCCCTTTCGCTCCGGAATCTGTCTCGGTCCGCCGGCCGCGCCAGCGCGCGACGCCGCCGATCCCGCTGGGGCGGGCTGGAATATACCGGATGCTGGAACTCGGGCTGCGAGCGGACCCCGGATCGCGAACGCTCCGCCGACTGACGCCCGCTGCTCCTCGTCGCGCGTTCGGAGCCTGCGAGGGTCGACGCTACACCCGCGCGACCAGCAGGTACACAACCCATTCCACCAGCAGCAGCGCGCCGGCGCCTAGCACGAACCAGAACCACAGTTCCGTCGGATGGGCCGCGCCCGTCGCCCCGGCCAGTTCCGCTCCCGCGATCCGCAGCCGCGGCTCCACAAGCACCCGGGACTCGTGCGACCCCGCGACGTTCACCGCCAGGGGTCGCTCCGCGCCGCCGCCCGCCAGCGTGTACAGCCCCGCGCGCGGGACGACCCCCGATCCCAGCCCCCGCGCCACGACGCGCCCGTCGGCGTCGCGCACCTCCAACGCCTGCCCGGCGAGGTCGGGCGGGGCGATGAGCGAGCCCGCGTCGTACGCCACGCCGCGACCCGGGCTGCCCGCGAACACCAGGTCGTCGATCGCCGCGCTGAGGAAGATCGGGAATCCGACGGTGAGCGGCCAGTTCGAGTCGCGCAGCGCGAACCCGACGACGATCCGGCGCACACCGGCGTCTCGGGCCTCGACGATCAACGGCCCATCCAGCCCCCACGCGAGCACGCGAACGGGCGTGCGATCCGGCACGGCCTGGGCCGAACTCGGCTCGCCATCCACAGCCACTTCATCCGCACCGACGCGAAGCGGGATTGCCCGCGACACCCGCAGCGAGTCCAGCGTCACGTTCGCCAGCGCGGGGTGGTTCCGGTCCCACTGCGACGCCGAGATCAACACCGGCGGATCGCCCGACGACGTGCCGGCTGCGGCAGTGGGGGGGCGAGCATCCTCCGGCTCCCCATCCAGCCCCGCCACCGGCACCCCAGCCCCAAACGAGATCGACGCACACCGCGGCAACACACCCGGGCGCACCCGATCGAACACGACCAGATCGGCCTGTTCGCCCAACTCCGCCCCGAGAGGCGACTCGTACTGCGCCGCCGAGATCGATCGCAGCCACGCCGGCGGCAACGCCTCCAGCACATCCACGAGGAACATGTCCGGCTCGCCCGGCGACACCAGCACGATCCGCGGCCGCTGCACCGCCGGCACCACGACCGCCGCGCGGTTGTCGGCCGCGAGCAGATCCTCTCGGTCGATCGAAGCCGTCAGCACGCCGCCCGCGATCTGCGTGAACTCGAGCGAGATCGACCGCTCAGCCGGACGCGACTCGGATGCCTCGTCCCCACCACCCGCACCGCTGCTCGGGGCCGATGCCATCGCCGGCAGCACAACCGCCCGCCGCGCCAGTTCGGCGCCGTCGAGCCGCAGCGTCACCGTGACCGGCGTCTCGACGCTCCGCACCGAGATGAGCCGCACGAACACCCGCACACGCGCCGGATCGGCGACATCGCGCTGGGCCGCGAGCGCGGCGATCGCGATGTTGTCGCGCCCGCCATCTCGTGCAGCCCCGCGATCCGGCTCTGCACCCTGCCCCTCGCTCACACCGGGTTGAACCCCGACCCCACCCGATGGGCCGATCGACCCCATCGTCCTGAACTCGATCGCCGCCCCGGCCAGCGAACGGGCCGCACCCCGCTCGAAGGATCCGTCGCTCAGCACCACCACCCGCGCCGCCGCCGGCGCATCCCGCTCGCCCGCGCGGCTGGCGATCAACGCCCCGACCAGGTCGAGCGCCGCCCCAAGATCCCCGGCCTCGTCCGTGGGCTCGATCCCAGCAATCGCCGCCGCCAGTGCCCCGCGATCGCTCGTCATCGACGTCACCGCCTCGGCCCGCGACGCGAACGCCACCACCAGGGCCCGCGCCCCGCCCAGCCCGCCGACGCCTGAGACAACCTCGAGCGCCCCTTCCCGCGCCGCGTCCAGCCTCGACCGCCCGCCCCCGCCGTCGAGCGCGTTCATCGACGCCGACCGATCGATCAGGATGTACACCTCGTCGGCCGACCCGACGCTCGCGTCCGTCGCCGGACGCCCCAGCGC
Source organism: Phycisphaerales bacterium (assembly GCA_041401985.1). Classification (GTDB taxonomy): domain Bacteria; phylum Planctomycetota; class Phycisphaerae; order Phycisphaerales; family UBA1924; genus JACKHA01. The sequence continues at coordinate 27,722 of JAWKTE010000012.1, read as the reverse complement.
AAGCGCCAGCATCGCCACCGCCAGTGCCTGCAGCAGCAGCGTCCACGCCGGACGCACCATCCGCAGCGGCACATTGGCCTCCAGATCGCGCGGCGGATCGCCCCAGAACATGGTCGTCGTCACACGCACCGGGCGACGGCGTAGACGCAGCATGTACATGACAAGCAGCAGCCCGCCGCCGACAAGCCCCGCCGCCAGCGCGGTCCACGGCGCGAGCAGCGTCACGCCCCGGACTCCGCACGCCCCGCCGCCCCTGCCTCATCGCGCCGCGGGCGGTATCCGAGCGCCACGACATAGATCTCCCGCGACACATCCCGGCTCGCCTTCGGCTTGAACCCCTTGGCCGACGCGAACAGCCGCCCCGTCTCCTTCACCAGCGCCGGATACGTCCCGCCCTCGAACACCTTCATCGCCAGGTTCCCGCCGGGCTTCAGCAGCCCCGGCAGCATCTCCAGAACATGGCGGCACAATCGCACGGATCGGTGGTGGTCCGTGTCCCCCGCCCCGGTCGTGTCCGGCGCCATGTCCGACACCACGGCATCGAACAGCCCGCCCCCCATCTCCGTCAGCGCGGCGGCGTCGGTCTCGTAGATATCGCCAACGAGCGTCGCGACGTTTGCCCCGATCGCGTCGCGGACCTCCTTCAGGTCGATCCCGACGACCACGCCCTTCGGCCCCACCAACCCCGCCGCCACCTGCAGCCACGCCCCCGGCGCACAGCCCAGGTCCAGCACCCGCTGGCCCGCGCCGATCAGGCGGTGGCGCTGGGCGATCTCCTGGAGTTTGTACGCCGACCGGGCCAGGTACCCCTCGTCCTTGGCCTTCTTGAAGTACTGGTCGTGGAGCACGCGACGGGCCATCGGGCGATCGTACTCTTGCATCAGCAGTCGCCCGATCCGAAGCCCCGCGTTCCCCCGGACCCCGTTCCCGGTCCGGGGCAGGGCCGCGCGGCGGTCGCGGCGACGCCATCGGAGCGGCGGATGGACGCCTACGGCGCGACCGGCGATCTCAACCCTCACCAACGAAAAGCCTTGGATTCGGGCGACGCGCACCCCGACGGCGTTCCCGAGCCTCCGGACCGCGCGCCCCGCCGCCCCCTCCCGGTCATCGGGCGCTTCCGCACCCTCCGCGTCCTGGGCGAGGGCGGCATGGGCGTGGTCTACCTCGCCGAGCAGGACAACCCACGCCGCCAGGTCGCGCTCAAGGTCATCCGCCCCGGCATGGCCTCGCCCGCCCTCCTGCGCCGCTTCGAGTTCGAGGCCCTGGTCCTGGCCCGCCTGCACCACCCTGGCATCGCCCAGATCTACGACGCCGGCACCGCCGACACCGGCGCCGGACCCCAGCCCTACTTCGCCATGGAACTGGTCCAGGGCGTGCCCCTGACCGACTACGCCCGGGCCCGGCGTCTGGGCACACGCGAGCGTCTCGCCCTCTTCGCCAAGGTCTGCGAGGCCGTCCAGCACGCCCACGCCAAGGGCGTCATCCACCGCGACCTCAAGCCCGGCAACATCCTGGTCACCGACGACGCCCAACCCAAGATCCTCGACTTCGGCGTCGCCCGCGCCACCGACGCCGACGTCCAGATGACCACCCTCCACACCGACATCGGCGCCCTGGTCGGCACCCTGCCCTACATGAGCCCGGAGCAGGTCGCGGGCCAGACCGACGCCCTCGACGTCCGCAGCGATGTCTACGCGCTGGGCGTCGTGCTGTACGAACTGCTGGCCGAGCGCCCGCCCTACCGCCTGGACGATCGCAAGATCTTCGAGGCCGCCCGCGCGATCCAGGAGGAAGAGCCGACCCGCCTCTCGGTCGTCTCCCGCGTGTTCCGCGGCGATGTCGAGACCATCGTCGCCAAGGCCCTCGAGAAGGACCGCGCCAGGCGATACCAGACCGCCTCGGCCCTGGCCGACGACATCCGGCGCTACCTGATCGACGAGCCGATCCAGGCCCGCCCGCCCTCGGCCATGTACCAGGTCGCCAAGTTCGCCCGGCGCCACAAGGCCATCGTCGGCGGCGTGGCGGTCGCGTTTGTCGCGCTGGCTGCCGCGCTCGCGGGCGTCAGCGTGGCGTGGGCCCGGGCCGTCGAGGCCGGCAAGCGTGAGGCCTTCGAGCGCCGCCAGGCCGAGACAGCCCGCAAGCAGACCGAGAACGCGCTGGCCGAGGCGACGACCCAGCGCGACGCGGCCGAGGCCGCCATGCACGAGGCGGAGATCCGTCGGCGCATCGCCCTGGCCGTCAACACGTTCGTGAACGAGGACCTGCTCGCCTCGGTCGACCCCGAGCAGATGGGCATCGACGTCCGCATGCGCGACGTGCTCGACACCGCCTCGCGCCGCCTCGATCAGGTGTCCGCCACCGGGGGCCCGCTCGACGACCAACCCGAGGTCCGCGGCGAACTCCATCGAACCCTCGGCCTCACCTACAAGGGCCTCGGCGAACGCGACGCCGCCGAGCGCCACCTCCGCCGCGCCGTCGACCTCCGCACCCAGACCCGCGGCCCGCGCTCGCCCGAATCGATCCAGGTCCGGGGCGAACTGGCCATCGCCCTGGTCGACCAGGACCGCCTCGAGGAAGCCGAGGCGATCAACGGCGAGGCGCTCGCCGACGCCGACGCCGCCCTCGACGCCGACGACCCCATCCGCCTCACGCTCCTGCACGACCGCTCGGCCATGCTCATCACCTCCGGGCGGAACGAAGAGGCACAGCGCGTCCTCGACGAGGTGATCGAGCGGCGCACCCGCACCCTCGGCCCCGAGTCCGACGACACGCTCCAGTCCCGCGTCAACCTCGCGTTCCTCCTCATGAACCAGGGACGCTACGACCAGGCCGAGGCCATCTTCCGCGAGGTCTACGAGGCGTTCAAGCGCACGCTCGGCCCCGAGCACCCCGACACGCTCGTCGCAGCCAACAACCTCGCCACGCTCTACGACACCCGAGCCCGCTCGGCCGAGGCCGAGCCGATCCTCCGCGAGATCGTCGAGGTCCGCACGCGCATCCTCGGGGCCGACCACCCGCACACCTGGCTCTCGCGCTCCAACCTCGCGTACAACCTCGCGCTCCAGGAGCGCCACGACGAGGCCGAGGCGATCTACCGCGACATTCTGGCCCTTCGACGTGCCCGCTACGGCCCAACGCACCGCGAGACGCTCACGTCGATCAACAACCTCGGCACCCTGCTCGACGACACCGGGCGCTTCGACGAGGCCGAGCCGCTTCTGCTCGAACTCGTCGACGCCCGGCGCGCCACCCTCGGCCCCGAGCACCCCGACACCGTGCTGGCGATCAACAACCTGGCCGTCGCCTACCTCCGCCAGCAGCGTTACGACCAGGCCATCGCCATGCTCCGCGAGGCCCGCGACATCAACCTGCGAACGCTCGGAGAAGCCGATCCCGGCACCATAAACATCACCAACAACCTGGCCTTCACGCTGCTGCGGGCCGACCGCGCGGAGGAAGCCGAGGCCCTGTTCCGGTCCGCCGTCGAGGCCGCGACCCACGCCCTCCCGCCCGACCACTGGTTCCTGGGCGTGCTCCGCGGCTCGCACGGGGCCGCGCTTCTGGCCTGCGGGCGTCTCGAAGAGGCCGAGGCGACACTGCTTCCCGCGTACGACGCCTCAGCCGCGGCTCTCGGCCCCGAGCACAACCGCGTCCAAACCGTCGCGGCCCACCTCATGCGCCTGTACCGGCGCATGGACGAAGCCTTGCCCGGCCAGGGCTACGCGGAAGAGGCGGCCCGGTGGCAGCAACTCGCCGGGCCGCAGGGCGAGGACTAGTCCTCGTCTCGCAGCCTCGGAACAAGCGGCCAGTCGAGTCCGCACTCCGGACACCGTCGGGGGCCAAGGACGACGCCGTCGAGCTGCTCCGGCCCAACCGGAGAGGCAACGGCGCGAACGTCGTACCCGCAGCGGGCACATCGCCCAAGTCGGACCCGACGGCAGTCGGCATGGAATCGTCGGATGCGCCAGAATCGACCGCGCCACAGCAGCGCCGCCGCTGCTGGTCCTGCGAACAGCACGAGCAAGAACGCGGCCGATTGGAGCGATCGCCAGCCCGGGTTGGTCACAATCGACCACAAAGCCAAGCCAAGCAGCGCGAGCCCGATCACCGGCAGCAGCCCGCGTCGCTTTCGGACCACCGGGGGGGAACCGGCCGGCGAGTTCCCGTCCGAGTCGTCGTGGAGCAATCGGGCAGTAATCGGAACGGGCGATCCCCCATCCGCCATGCGGAGACGCTGCTGCTCGCGCCACTCCCGTACGAACGCGGTCCGCCGGTCCGACGCGGCAACCGCCAACCCTTCCACCTCGTCGGTGATCCGGTCGCGGGTCCAGATCGTGGAACGCCGTGCGCTCATCGGGCCGCCAAGGCCGAGGTCCGTCCCGCTCAATCCATCGGACGGTACAGGTCGATCACCTTCCGCACATGGTGCGGCTTGGGGATGTTCTTGGCGTGCACCTCGATGCCCGCCTGCCCGCTCGACGAGATCCCCAGCGTTCCCACGTTGAACACGCGGTTCCAGAACGACTGGTCCACCTGCACGTTGCGGATGTTGTCGTGCACCACCTCGGTCGTGCTCTTCGAGAAGATGCCGATGTGCAGCACGCTCCGCTTGTTGGTCACTTCCAGCGTCTCGCCGAAGGTCTTGATCTTCCAGATCCCCAGCCAGATGCCCGCGATGACCCCCAGGATCCACGCCGGGATCGCCCCGGGCAGCCCGATGACGGTCAGGGCCATCGCCACCCCGCCGATCAGCCCGCCGATGAACACGACGAACAGAAATGACACCAGGATCGGATGGGCCCGGAACATCGACTCCCGCACGATCAGCACCCGCTGCTCCGGCCCGGAGTCCGGCGGGAACCCCGCGGCGGCGGCCCGGTCCTGGCGGCTGGGCACCACGTTCGTGTCGCCGCACGACGGGCACTGGACCTTCTGCCCGGCCTTGTCGTTGTCCACCTCGATGGTGCGGTCGCACTTGTCGCACTTGATCTTGATCATCCGCTTGTGGCTCCTGCCCGAGGGTCGCTCGTCGTGGCCGCGAGGCAGCCCCCGCCCGCCCGTTCTTGGGATTCCGCCCGGCAGGGTATCGCGCCCCGCTGGGATGGGCACGCCCCCGCCCCACCCGCACGCCTCTGGCCCGAAAACAAACGCCCCCGCCTCCTAGGGAAGCGGGGGCGTGCCTGACTGGTTTTGTTCGCCCGCGCCGGGCCGCCCGACTCCGGGGCGCCACGCCGGGACGGGTTCAGCGCGATCAGCCGTCGCTGCGACGGGCCTCGCGGTACTCGGCCAGCGTCGCCTGGAGCGACTCGCGCATCTCGTCGTCGTCGCAGACCTCGATGGCCTTCTCCTGCAGTTCGATCGCCTCGTCGATCTGCCCGTCCATGAAGTACCCGCGGGCCAGCGTGTCCATGATGTCCGAGTTCTCCCACTCGGTCACCTCGCACGCCCGCTCGGCGGCCCGGATCGCGAAGCCGATGTCACGCTGCTCGATCCGCGGGTTGGTCAGCACCGTCCAGGCGACCTGGTTGAGCACCTGCGGCGCGTCGGCCAGTTCGGTTTCCAGCAGCGCGTTGAGCACGCGGTACGAGTGGTCCCACTCGCCCTCGCCCCACAGGGTGTAGATGTGCGGCAGCCACTTCTGCTCGGCGATGAACGACGCCGCGGCCTCCTGCGTGTCCCACTCGCCCGCCGCGACCTGCTCGAGCGCCGAGTCCATCTGGCCCGGGTGCCCGATCCACGCGACCATCCCGTCGCCATCGACGATAAACGCCGACGGGATGCCGTTCCGCCCGGCGGCGCCCATCCACTCCTCTTCCATCACCTTGTTCCCGTCGATCGCGACGGTGTAGCCCATGTCCTCGCGCCCGCCGACCCACTCGGTCACGCGCTCGGTCCGGGCGTCCAGCGAGTCACGCCCGCGGTTGTCGTCCCAGATGTTCACGCCGATGATCGTCACGTCGCGCCCGTAGTGCTCCTGCATCTCGGTCAGGTGCGGGAACCCGCGGATGCACGGCCCGCACCACGTCGCCCAGAACTCGACCACATAGGTCTGGCCCTGGCGGAACGAAGAGACCTCGTCGCCCTTGACCCACGACGTGATGTTCAGGTCCGGCGCCCGATCGCCCACCATCAGGTCCGGCGCCTCGAACTCGACATCCTCCTCCGCGAGGATCTCCTCGGCGGTCTGGGCCATCGCGGGCAGGGCCAGCCCGGCCGCGCAGGCCAGGGCCACAAGCGACGTGAACTTCGTACGCATGGGGGTTCGCTCCATCTGGGGACGGCCGTCTGTGGGCTCCCGACGCGAGCCGCGTGCAGCACAACCGGAATCTCGATTCTCGTTCCCCAGGCCACGCGGCCCGGGGCCAAAAGGATACCAGAAACGCCGCCGCCGGTTTCGTGGGCCGGGGCCCGAGCCCCGGCCCGATCCCGATTCGGGCGCACCAGCAGCCCGGTCCGACGCGAACCCCGCCCGCACGCGGGTTGTTCCGCGAATCCCAACGCCCGCGCCGCCGCTCCGGACCGTCGGCGGTTCTGCGGTAGACTGACCGCGATCGGTCGCGATTGCCCCGGATATGAACGAACCCCTCACAACGATCCTCGCCCGCGCCGCCGCCATCCGGCGCGATGGGCGCGTCTGCGCGTTCTGCCTCGTCGTCGCCTCGCGCGGCTCGACGCCCCAGGAACCCGGGGCCCTCATGCTCGTCGACGACGCCGCCTCTACCTTCGGCACCATCGGTGGGGGCTGCGTCGAGGCCGAGGTCCGCCGGGCCGCCTTTGGGCTGCTTGCCAGCGCCCGCTCGGCCCCGCTGCGCTTCCGACTCAACCACGATTATGGATGGGACGACGGGCTGATCTGCGGCGGCACGCTCGAACTCATCGTCGCCCCGCCGCCGACCCCCGATCGCCTCGACGCGGTCATCGCCGACATCAACGCTCGCCGGGCGACGCACCTCGATCTGTCGATCGACGCCGCGTCCGCCGCGGACGCCTCAGCCGCCAGCGGGACGAAGGCGGTTGTGCAATCGAACTATCGCCTCCACATCCCCCCGCGCGACCGGCTCTACATCGCCGGCGCCGGGCACGTCGGCCAGGCCGTCGCCCGCCTGGCCCTGGCCCTCGAGTTCGAGGTCCACGTGTTCGACGACCGGGCCGACCTGATCGAGCAGCACCTGCCCGCCGGCGCGATCCCGGTCGTCGGCGACATCGCCGAGCGTCTGGCCGATGCCCCCATCGACGAGTCCACCTTCTGCCTCGTCGTCACGCGCGGCCATCGCCACGACGAGCAGGCCCTGCACGCCGTCGTCGGGCGGGGCGCGCCCTACGTCGGCATGATCGGCAGCCGTCGCAAGGTCAAACTGATCTTCGACGACCTGGCCGCCATGGGCGTCTCTCCCGAAGCCCTCGAACAAGTCCACGCCCCGGTCGGGCTCGACATCGGCGCCGTCACGGTCGAGGAGATCGGCGTGTCCATCGCCGCCCAACTCGTTGAGGTCCGCCGCCGAAGCGCCCGCAAGCCCGTCGAGCGCATCGCCGGCCCCGACCCGTTCGAGCCCCTCCGTGCCGACGCGAGCGGCGTCTCGGAGTGCGGCGTGAACGCACGGGGGTGAAGCGCGGGGATCGACGATCGCTTCTCTCGAGGACGGACTCCCGACGAGGGGGCGGGGCGTTCCAGCCCCGCCCGAACGCGGCGACAGATCGCCGACCAACTTGTGTCACGACGTTGTCAGCGGAGCCCTGACGATCTGGCCACCGGGCTCCGTTTATCTCAACCCGCCTCGAGTCGGGCTGGAAAGCCCGACCTCCTCGAACTCGGTTATGTTGACGCGGTGCCTCCGGCCCATCCCGACACACGCGCACCGACTCCGCCCCTCACCGGCCTGCTCCTCGCCGCCGGGCGGGGCCGTCGTGCCGGCGGCTCAAAGCAACTCCTTCCCGTCCTCACCCCCGCCGGCCTCCAGCCCCTCATCGCCGTCTCGTTCGACGCGATCGCGTGGGCATGTGGCCGCATGTTCGTCGTCCTCGGCCACGAGCCAGCGATCGTCCGGGCCGCCATCGCCCCACGCCCTTTCACCGCCGTCGAAGCCGACCCCGACGCCCCGATGGCCGAGTCGATCCGGACCGGCCTCCGCACCGCCCGCGAAGCGGCCCCCGATGCGCCCGTTCTCCTCCACCCCGCCGACCTCCCCAATGTGAGCCGCCACACGATCCTGCGTTTGACCTCGGCGGCGCAACTCCAGCCAGGCCGCGCGGTCCTCCCCGAGCACCGAGGCCGGGGCGGCCACCCCGCGCTCATCCCGCCCGCGCTGGCCGGCCGCCTCCTGGACCAGCCGCTCGCCGAAGGCCTCGGCGCGTTCTGGCGGGCCAACCCGGCGCTCGTCGCTCGCGTCCCGGTCGATGACCCCGCCATCCGCGCCGACATCGATCTGGCCCCGCACCCGCGGTAGTCCCGGATCGGGCCGCACCCCAAGCACTCCACGCACCAGCCGCTCCCGGCGTCGCCCGCCCCAATCCCTCCGCCCCGCCCGCTACGCTCCCCTCCACGCCCTCGCCCCGCCGGAGCCCCTCCATGCGCTACCGCGACCGCCTCATCATCACCATGGGCGGCGTCGTCCTGCTCACCGGCCTGCTCGTGGTCGCCCTCAACTTCTGGCTCGCCCGCGGCGTGCTCATCGACGCCATCCGCAGCCAGGTCCTCTCCATCGCCGCCACCGCCGCCAGGCAGGTCGATGTCGAGCGGCTCCAGCAGGTCCAGACCGCCAGCGACATGGACTCAGAGGCCTACGCCGCCGTCGAGGCCCAACTCCGCGCCATCCGCGACGCCAACCGTCGCGACGACGTGTACCTCCGCTACGTCTACACGGGCCGCCCCGTCCCCGGCGATCCCTCCCGCTGGACCTACGTCGTCGACGCCGAGGAACGCGGCACCGGCAACAAGTCCCCCGTCGGCGAGGCCGGAACCAACTCCGTCCCCTTCAACGTCGAGTCCCGCTTCACCGAGTTCGTCACCGACGAGTACGGCCAGTGGCTCTCCGGCACCGCGCCGATCCGCGATGAGAACGGCGCCGCCGTCGCCTTCGTCGGCGTCGACATGGCCGTGAGCAACGTCTTCGCCCAGACCAACGCCCTGCTCGTGTACGGCCTGGTTGCCATGGCCCTGGCCGTCGGCGTCGTCGTGCTGCTCTCGGTCTTCCTGGCCCGCCAGATGACCCGCCCGATCGAGCAGTCCTGCGAGGTGGCCCGGCGCATCGGCGAGGGCGACCTGACGGCCAAGTTCAAGGGCGGTGAGAGCCGCGAGATGGCCGCCCTCTCCACCGCCCTCAACGCCATGACCCAGCAGCTCCGCGACCGCCTCAAACTCCGCGAGTCGCTCGCCCTGGCCATGGAGGTCCAGCAGGGCCTCCTGCCCGACGCCGCGCCCAACATCGCCGGGCTCGAGATCGCCGGCAAGTCCATCTACTGCGACCAGACCGGCGGCGACTACTACGACTATCTCGATCTCTCCGAGGTCGGCCCCTCGGCCGTCGGCGTCGCGGTCGGCGACGTGGTCGGGCACGGCGTCGCCGCCGCGCTGCTCATGACCACCGCCCGCGCCATCCTCCGCTCCCACGCCGCCCAGCCCGGCGAACTGGGCGAGCTCATGACCCGCATGAACCGCCTGCTGTCGATCGACACGGAGACCGGCGGGCGCTTCATGACGCTCCTGTTCATGATCATCCAGCGCGACGCCGGCGCCATCCGCTGGGTCAACGCCGGGCACGAGCCCGCCCTGCTCTTCGACGCCGGCACTGGCGAGTTCCAGGACCTCAAGGGCGGCGACATCCCGCTGGGCATCGAGCCGCTCTACCGCTACGAGGAGCACCGATTCGAGGGCCTCCGCGAGGGCCAGATCCTGCTCTTGGGCACCGACGGCATCTGGGAGGCACGCGACCCCCAGGGGCGCTGGTTCGGCAAGAAGATCCTCCGCGACCTGGTCCGCGAGCACGCCGCCCGCCCGGCCGAGGCCATCGCCAGGGCCATCACCGACACGCTCGAGGGCTTCCGCGCCGGAAAGCCGCAGGAGGATGACGTCACGCTGGTGGTGATCAAAGTGGTGGGGCAGTAGCGGCCCGAGCCGTTCTCGCCGGCGCGGTCGCTCGCGCTGCACCCCTCCCCCTGCTCCGCCGGCACGCCTCGATTAGCGCGTCGAACAGCCCTTGGCCGAGCGCCGGGTCCGCGGTCCGCTCCGGGTGCCACTGCACGCCGAGGTGGAACCGCCGCCGCGTGTCGCACACACCCTCGATCACGCCGTCGTCGGACGTGGCGAGCACCGCAAGCCGCCCCGCGTCGCACACCGCCTGCTTGTGCCTCGAGTGCACGGTGCCGGCCGGCAGCGCGACCCGCGTCCGCACCGCCTTGCCCCTCGTCCCGCCGATCGCGCCATCGACCAAGGCGTCCGTCGGCACGATCTCGTGGTCCGAATCCCAGTGCCGCCCGGCGTCGGCCCGCGTGTCCGGCATGTGCTGGTCCAGCCGACCGCCCGCGTGCAGCGCCATCATCTGCATCCCAAGGCACACGCCCAGCACCGGCCTGGGCGACGCCTCCAGCAGTTCCAGCAGGCGCGTCTCGAACGCCTGTCGCCGCGCGTGCACCGGCGTCGCCTTCGGGTGCGTCGGCTCGCCGTACGCCTCCGTCCGCGGGTCGTCCCCCCCGGTCAGCACGATCGCGTCGCACAGCCCGAACTGCTCCTCGGCCCGATCGGCATCCGGCACCAGCACGACCGGCGTCCCCCCGGCCCGCGTCACCGCATCCGAATATGCCAGCGCGCACTGCACCCGCAGCCGATGGTTCACCACGGCAACATCCGGCGTGATTCCGACGATCGCGAGTGGCATCGGCAGAGTCTACGGCTCGCCGGACCCGGCACCCTCCAAACCGCCCCCAGGCCCTCCGGGCTTTCCCCTCGCACCCGACCCACCCGTCCGTTACCATCGACCCTCCAACACCCGATACACACGGCACGCCGCACGCGCCGGAGAAACCATGAAGATCGGCATCCCGAAGGAAGTCCACCCCAACGAGCGACGCGTCGCCGCCACCCCCGAGAGCGTCCTGCGCCTCCGCTCCATGGGATTCGAGGTCGCCGTCGAGACCGGCGCCGGCGAGCACGCCCGCGCGGCCGACGCGGCCTATCTCGAAGCCGGCGCGACCATCGCCGCCACCCCCGACGAACTCTGGTCCGAATCCGACGTCATCGCCAAGGTCCGCCCGCCGATGGACCACCCCACGGCCGGTCGCCACGAGGCCGACATGCTCCGCGAGGGCGCGGTCCTCATGTCCTTCATCTGGCCCGCCCAGAACAAGGACCTGCTCGACCGCCTCGCCGCTCGCCGCGCCACCGTCCTCGCCATGGACTGCGTCCCCCGCATCACCCGGGCCCAGAAACTCGACGCCCTCTCGGCCATGGCCAACCTCGCCGGGCACCGCGCCATCGTCGAGGCCGCCCACCACTTCCCAAGCCTCTTCGCCGGGCAGGTCACCGCCGCCGGCAAGATCGACCCCGCCAAGGTCTTCGTCATTGGCGCGGGCGTCGCGGGCCTGGCCGCCATCGGCGCCGCGCGCGGCCTCGGGGCCATCGTCCGCGCGTTCGACTCCCGCCCCGAAGTCGCCGAGCAGGTCAGGTCGATGGGCGCCCAGTTCGTCCCCCTCGACTTCGACGAGCAGGGCGCCGGTGAGGGTGGCTACGCCAAGGCCATGAGCGAGGCCTTCATCAAGGCCGAGCAGGAACTCATCGCCAACCAGGCCCTCGAGGTCGACATCATCGTCTCCACCGCCCTCATCCCCGGCCGCAAGGCCCCGGAACTCATCACCGCCGGCGCGGTCGAGGCCATGAAGCCCGGCTCGGTCATCGTCGACATGGCCGCCGAGCAGGGCGGCAACTGCCCGCTCTCCGTCGCCGACAAGGCCATCGTTCACAAGGGCGTGACCATCATCGGCTACACCGACCTGCCCAGCCGCCTCGCCACCCAGGCCAGCCGCCTCTACGCCGCGAACATCGCCCACTTCCTCGAAGACCTCGGCGGCGCGGAAGCCTGGAAGATCGACCCTGAGGACGACATCGTCCGCGGCTCCATGGTCCTGCACGAGGGCCACCTCGTCTGGCCCCCCAAGACGCCCCCGGCCGCCCCGACCGTCACCACCCCCACCAAGCGGGCCGACACCGCCGCCCCCTACGTCGCCCCCAAGCCTGCCGAGCACCCGCGCAAGCCCGTGCCCCGCCCCAACGCGGGGCTCATCGTCCTGCTCACGTTCGCGGCCATCGCGTTCGTCGCCATCGGCGTCTGGGCCCCTCCCGACTTCGTCCAGCACTTCACCGTCTTCGTGCTCGCCTGCTTCGTGGGCTACCAGGTCGTCTGGAACGTCACCCCCGCCCTGCACACGCCGCTCATGAGCGTCACCAACGCCATCAGCGGCATCATCATCATCGGCGGCATGCTCCACCTCTCGGCCGGCACCAGCGCCGTTGTGCTCGTGCTCGGCGCGGTCGCGGTCCTCATCGCCACCATCAACATCGCCGGCGGGTTCCTGGTCACCCAGCGAATGCTGGCGATGTTCAGACCGCGGTGATCGAGAACAACGAGAGGTGATCCAGTGGGAATAGGAGTCGGCCGGTGAAGAAACAGCAGGGCATGTCGCTGAACGATCGGCTCCTCCGCCGCGATCTTGAGGGGTTCGAGCGCGACCTCGCCGCCGGTGCGGATCTCGAGGAGCGCGATCGCGACGGGCGCACGCCGCTGATGAACGCGACCGGATACCGCCTCCCGCACATCGTCTCCGCCTTGATTTCCCGGGGCGCGAACGTCAACGCCCAGGACCGACGTGGGTGGACGGCCCTGCACTTCACCGCCCAGGAGTACGAGCCCGCCCTCGCCACCTTGTTGATCCAGAATGGCGCGAGCGTCGATCTGGCCGACGCGCACGGCAACACCCCGTTGTCGACAGCCGTGTTCGAGTGCCGCGGGCGGGGCGAGATGATCGCGATGCTCCTGCGAGCCGGGGCCAACAAAGACCTGCCGAACGCCCACGGCGTCTCGCCCGCCAGCCTCGCCGCGACGATCGCCAACTACGACGTGGCGCAGTTCTTCCGTCCCGAAACCAACGCAACCGGCACGCCGACCGACCCCGCCAACGACACCCGCTGAACCGAGACCCCATGCTCCCCCAAACCCTCATCACCGTCGCCTACCTCGCCGCCGGCGTCCTGTTCATCCTCAGCCTCGGCGGGCTCTCCAACCAGAAGACCGCCCGCCGCGGCAACTGGCTCGGCATCGCCGGCATGGCCATCGCGCTGCTCGCCTGCGCCCTGAGCGCCCAGGTCACCAACTACTGGGTCCTCGCCCTCGCAGTCGTCCCAGGCGTGGTCATCGGCGCCGTCCTGGCCGCCCGCGTCGCCATGACCGCCATGCCGCAACTGGTCGCCATCCTCCACTCGTTCGTGGGCCTGGCCGCGGTCCTCGTCGGCGTCGCCACGTTCCTGGAGCACGAACCGCTCGCCGGCGCCGCCAAGGCCATCCACGACATCGAGGTCTACCTCGGCGTCTGCATCGGCAGCCTCACCTTCACCGGCTCGATCATCGCCTTCCTCAAACTCCAGGGCATCATGTCCGGCAAGCCGCTCACGCTGCCCGGGCGCCACGCCATGAACCTGGCCATGGGCGTCGCGCTCGCCGCCCTGCTCGCCTGGTTCCTGATCGCCGACGGCAACACAGCCCTCGCCCCGCTGCTCATCGCCACCGCCATCGCCGGCGTCCTCGGCCTCCACGTGGTCTGGGCCATCGGCGGGGCCGACATGCCCGTGGTCGTCTCGATGCTCAACTCCTATTCCGGCTGGGCCGCCGCCGCCGCCGGCTTCATGCTCGGCAACGACCTGCTCATCGTCACCGGCGCCCTGGTCGGCTCCTCCGGCGCGATCCTCTCCTACATCATGTGCAAGGGCATGAACCGCTCGTTCGTCTCGGTCATCCTCGGCGGCTTCGGCACCGACTCCGGCGCGGCCCCCGCCGCCGGGGCCGCACCCGCCGGCGACCACACACCCATCGAGGTCGACGCCGCGGTCGAACTGCTCACCAGCGCCAAGAGCATCGTCATCGTCCCCGGCTACGGCATGGCCGTCGCCCGCGCCCAGCACGCCCTGGCCGAGGGCGTCCGCCTGCTCCAGGAGATGGGCAAGGAGGTCCGCTTCGCCATCCACCCCGTTGCCGGTCGCCTGCCCGGGCACATGAACGTGCTGCTGGCCGAGGCCGCCGTGCCCTACGACATCGTCCTCGAGATGTCCGAGATCAACGACGACCTGCCCGAGACCGACGTTGTGCTGGTCATCGGGGCCAACGACATCGTCAACCCCGCGGCCCAGGACGACCCGGCCAGCCCCATCGCCGGCATGCCCGTGCTCGAGGTCTGGAAGGCCGCCACCGTCGTGGTCATGAAACGCTCCATGGCCACCGGCTACGCGGGCGTCGACAACCCCCTGTTCTACCGTCCCAACACCCGCATGCTCTTCGGCGACGCGAAGAAGAACGTGGACGCGATCGTGGGGGGGCTGCGGGCCGCGACGCCGGTGGGGGCGGGGGTGTAGGGGGCAACGCGCGTCGTTGAGAGTCCCGCTCCGTCGCCTGGTCAAGGTTCTTCACCGGGCTCATACAGGCTGCGGTTCCTCTCCGGAGCCAGCGCCCTGAACAGCCCGCGGTACGTTTCGGTGAGCCTGCGTGGGCTTTCTACCTGCATGGTGTAGTGTTCGACGAGTCGCTCGAGCGCGTCGAGCACCTTCGGATCAAGGTCCAGGTCCTCCGGGTGCCGTCCGGCAAAGACGCTGTACGCGACGTACAGGTTGATCACGCTGGAATCCGTCGCCAGCAGACGACAAAGGGCGTCGGTCCGGGAGCCCAGCACCTCAGACGGGACGCCGCTCAGGAACTGAGGCCACGTGCCGGAACCCGGATTCCTCATCAGTTCGTCGAGCGCCGCGTCCACCATCGTCGGGTCCCGCGACGCGTGGGACCCGATCAATTCGGGGCTGAACATCGACCCCGTCGCCAAACCGCGATCAAACATCGCTCTGGCCAAGTCCGGCTCGTTCCATAACGAAACTCTTTGGGCGCCCATGCTCCACGGTTCGGCCATCTGGAAACTCCCGAGCGCGCCAACGGAGTCCGGATCGCTCAGCGCGATGGAGCCGATGGCCGCCCCAGCGGGCAGGCACACCTCCGGATCGGCGTTCGTAGCGAGTGGTTCGAGCAAGTCCAGGTCGCCCGGCTTCGACAGCCCGGCCATCGCGAGCAAGAGCAACGCCGTCGCCTGGTTCCGCGCGTCCTCGCCTGCCACCAAGGCGCGCAGATCAGACTCCGCGGCCACAATCTCGTCCAGCACCTGCTGGGATGCGATGCCCTGCCGATAGGAGTCAGTGGCGGCCTCGGAGACACGGTCCAAGAGCCACATTGTCTCCAACCCCGAGACATCACGCGACTCACTTCGTAGATCCGTCACGGCAAGCCGAACGAATGCGGCTGCCGCCAAATCGAGTTCCGGCGTGGGCGGAGAATCAAGTCTCGGCCCCCTGTCGAGAGAACGGCTGGCGAAGCCAGAAGGGGTTTGAAAATACCTCGCGCCGGAAATGTACGTCGGAGCACGTCCGCCGCCGCGCGACAATCGGTCCGTTGCCGCGACCAACTCGTAATATGCCGCCCGCACCTCAAACGCCGTCGACCCACGAATCCTCCGCACTGCCGCCCGCCGCACCCGCGCCAACTGCTCCTCGCTCAGTTCCCCGTTCGCCACCCGCGTCGCCAGCGACCGATCCCGGTTGTAGAGCAGCATGTTCCCCCGGTTCCCCCGGTTCGGATCACGCACCACCCACGCATCCGGCACGATCCCAATCCCCGCGATCAGCACCTGCGTCGGCACCAGCCCCACGACCCCATACCGCTGGATCCGCGCGTCCAGCCACCCGATCTGCGCCACCGCCAGCAGCAACGCCGCCAGCACGATCGGGCCAGCCCGCCGACGCGTCCGGTGCAACTCTCCCAGCCGCGCGGCCCTCGTCCCGCACTCCGGGCACGTCGCCGGCGCTTCGTCCTGCATCGGATACCAGCACCGCCGGCACCGCGCCCGCCCGCCCGACGGATCGCCGTGCAGCTCCCGGATCAGCCACACCCCCGCCAGCGTCGCCAGGATCAGCCCCGTCGCCCCGACCGTACCGATGTCCGTCTGGAGGTGCTGCTGCGTCAGTGCGTACAGCACAAACTTGGCCCAGACCGGGCACGCCACGCCCACGGGCGCGATCACGATCCCGAGCATCCCCCAGAACGCCGGCCGCTTCAGGGCCGCACCCCGCTGGCGCACCCGATCACCGCGGCACGACGGGCACGTCCGCTGCTCATCATCGTCCCACAGCCTGGCGCACTCGGCGCACCGCCCCCGGGCCACCCGGCGCGTCGCCCGCGTCCGCACCACCAGCGAGATCCCCCAAGCCGCGATGAACCCGGCCAGCAGATAGATCAGGGCCTCGGGAGACATCGCCACAGCCTACCCGCCCCCGGGCTGGCCGTGCGAGGTTTGTGGGGGGACGATTCCCCAGGCGTTCCAAAGACCCGGCCCGCCGGCTTGAAACGGGCGGGTCCGAGTTCCGAACAAGCCCCCGGGCCGGGGTATGGCCCCCGGATCGGCGGACCGACGCCGGGCGGGCTGGATCGGACACCGGAGGTCTGGAGGGCGCCATGGCGGTCGCAGTGGCTATGGGATACGTCGGCCAGAACCAGGGCTCGTTCAGACCGCAGCACGACGCCGCGGCCACGGAGTCCCAGCGCACCTACGCCCTGTTCATGCACCTGGCCGGCCTGCTCGGGTTCGTCTCCGTCCCGGTCGTGCCCACCCTGATCATGTGGGCCATCAAGAAGGGCGAGTCGCCCTACCTCGACGACCACGGGCGTGAGGCCATGAACGCCCAACTGTCCTACATCATCTACGCCCTGGGCCTGGGCGCCCTGGCCCCGATCACCTGCGGCATCACCATCCCCCTGCTCATCGCCCTGCCGGTCGTCGCCATCGTCTTCACCGTCGTCGCCGCCACCCGTGCCAACCGCGGCGAATACCACCGCTACCCCATCACCATCCGCTTGATCCACTGATCGCGGTGCCGGGTCGTGTTGTCCGATCCCCTCAGCGCGAAAGCCACCGGCCTCCCAGCAACCGGTACATTGAGCACACAGCGAGGCGCCCCACCTGGCACCCGCTTGCAGTGGCCGAGGCCCACACGACGCCGAACCCGCGCGTCGCCCACCGCCCCGGCCCCGACCAGTCAATCGAAGGGATCTCCCATGGCTCGCACGCGTTCGACGCCAGCAATCGTGGCCGCTGGTTCCCTGGCCGCCGCCACGCTCCTCGGCGGCTGCATCTCCGTCAGCACCACCCGCGTCTACACCTCTGCCTCGCCCGTCACCCAGGCCCAGATGGCCGACCTGGTCGCCCGCACCCGCACCCTGCACGTCGGCATGTCTCGCGACGAGGCCCTGGCCACCTTCCCCGCCGAATACACGAACCTCAAGAGCGGCATGACCGACAACGGGCGCACGTTCGAGGAGTGGCAGGTCGAGGCCTACGACAAGCGCCGCGAGGTCTACTTCCGCCGCTACCTCTACATGGTCGACTCCCGCCTGGCCGCCTTCAGCGACACCCGCATCGACTACCGCGAGAACGCCGAGACCCGTAACGGGTGGGCCAACCGCGGGCAGTTCGGCGGCTAATGCGGCGGGCCGTTCTCAGTGGAATAAGCAGTGGGGGAGGAGACGGCCGCACGCTCACGCCGCATGCGTCGCCGTGATCCACCCACCGCCAATCACCACATCCGGCTCCGCCGCGTCGTACAGCACCACCGCCTGCCCGGGCGCAACGGCCTCCTGCGCCTCCTCAAACACGACCTCGAACGACCCGACACGCCCCGAAGGCGTGCCCGCGTCGCCATCGCCGAGCGCCGGCGCGTCGCCACCGCCCGCCGCCTCATCCATCACCCGCACCCGCGCCCCCACCAGCGCCCCGTTCGAGCGATACCGCGCCAGCGCGCCGAACCACTCGCCGCGCGCCACATCCACCAGCCAGTTCGCCTCGCCCGCGACGCACCCGCCCACCAGCAGCCGCTCGCGCGGCCCCAGCGTCACCGTGTTCGCCTCAGGGTCCTTGCCCACCACATACAGCCGCCGCCCGAACGCCATCCCCACGCCGCGCCGCTGCCCGATCGTGAAGCGGTGCTGCCCCCCGTGCTCGCCGACATCCCGCCCCGACTCATCCAGCACACGCCCAGTCGCCGCCAGGTCCGGGCGACGCCGCTCCACCAGCCCCGCGTAGTCGTTGTCCGGCACGAAGCAGATCTCCTGCGAGTCCGGCTTGTCAAACACAGGCAGCCCCAGGTCCGCCGCCATCGCCCGGATCTCAGCCTTCCGGAACCCACCGATCGGCAGCAGCATCCGCGCCAGTTGCCCCCGCGGCACGCCGAACAGCACATACGACTGGTCCTTGCCATGGTCCAGCCCACGCCGAAGGCGGAATGTCCCGCCTCGCGCGCCCGATGCCGCGCCGCCGCCTCCCCCCTCCGTCGCTGCGTCGCTCCGTCGCTCCGTCGCTTCCACCCGCGCGTAATGCCCGCTCGCCACGAAGTCCGCCCCCAGCTGCCCCGCGTACTCGTGCAGCCGTCCGAACTTCAGCCAGTCGTTGCACCGCACGCACGGGTTGGGCGTCCGTCCCGCGGCGTACTCATCCACGAAGTAGTCGATGATCCGCCCGAACTCCCGCTTGAAGTTCACGACATAGAACGGGATGCCAAGTTGCGCCGCCACCAGCCGCGCGTCGGCCGCGTCGTTGATCGAGCAGCACCCCTGCTTGCCGATGCGAACCTTCGGCGTGCCGCCCGCCCCGCCGCCCGAGCCAGAGGCACACGCCTCGCCCGGGATCAACTCGTCAAGCGCCTCCCCCGGCGAGCCCAGACGCATGAACACCCCGACGCAGTCGTACCCCTCCCGCTGCAACAACGCCGCGGCCACCGACGAGTCCACCCCGCCGGACATCGCGACCAGCACCTTCGGACGAGATGGCGACGCACCGCTCACTCCTGATTATTCGGAACCCGCCCGACGGAACCATCCCCGAAGCGATCCGGCACCGCCCCTCCGTCGGACACCAGTCCCAGCCACGCCGGCGATACCCTTCGCCATGGCAGACGCGGCGTTCTGGGACGATCGGTACGCCCACGAAGAACTCGTCTACGGCGACGCCCCCAACGACTTCCTCGCCGGTCTCACGCCACGCCTGCCCCGAACGGGCCGGGCCCTCGATCTCGGTGCCGGCCAGGGCCGCAACGCGCTCTTCCTCGCCTCGCGCGGCCTGGACGTGCTCGCCGTCGACCAGAGCCCCGTCGGCATGGAGCGGGCCGCCCGCCTCGCCCACGAACGCGGCCTCTCGCTCCGCACCCAGGCGGCCGATCTTCGGGAGTTCGACGCCGAGCCCGCTTCGCTCGACGTCGTGACCTGCATCTTCGTGCACCTGCCGCCGCCCCTGCGAGCAACCGTGCTCGCCCGCGTCCGGTCGTGGCTCCGCACCGGCGGCTTGTTCGTGCTGGAGGCCTACGCGCCGGAGCAGATCGGGCGAGGCACCGGCGGCCCCCCGGACCCAACCTGGTACGCGTCCCTTGAGACCATCGAGCGCGAACTCGGCGGTCTGGCCATCGAGCACCGGGCCGCGATCGAGCGAGAGGTCAACGAGGGGCGATTCCACCGCGGCACAGCGTCGGTGGTCCAGGTCGTGGCTCGGCGGGAGTAGGCGACGCCCGGCGCCGGAACTCCCCCTTCCATCGACCGGTCTGATTGGATAATCTTCGGTCTATGTCAACCGAGTTCGTCGCCCACGCCGCAACCGCCGAGACCCTGGCCCTCGGCTCCGAAGCCTTCGCCGTCCTAGCCGACAGCGCCCGCACCGACGCCCGCCTCGTGCTGGTGGAGGTCTGGTGCCCGCCCGCCGGCGGCCCGCCCATGCACCGCCACTCGCGCGAGGACGAGGCGCTTTACGTGCTGGAGGGCACCCTGACCGTCATCGTCGAAGGTCGCGAGACCCAGGTGCCCTCCGGCTCGTTCGCGTGGGCGCCGCGCCACCGCTGGCACCGGTTCACGAATCGAACCGATCGCCCCGTCCGCTTCCTCGTCGCGATGATCCCCGCCGGCATGGACGCCGTCTTCCGGGCCACGTCCCTGGCCATCCCGCCGGGCACCATCATCGCTCCCCCGATGCCCGAGAGCGCGGGCGAGGCCCTCGGCGCGGCGATGTTCGCCGCCGGCATCGACTTCGGACCAGACCGTGCCGCCCTGCGGCGAGCCGACCTCCCATACCTACGTCCGGAGCACGAGCCAGGCCGAGGTACTCGCTCGTCGGCGACGTCTACCACCTGCTCGCCACCGCGCCGACACCGGACGGCCGTTGTACCTGCACGAGGCGACGGTCCCCGGCAGCGGCCCGCCCATGCACTGCCACGTCCGCGAGGACGAAGCGTTCTACGTCCTCGAGGGCACGCTCACCCTCTACGTCGAGGGCCGGCGCCTCGACGCCCCCGCCGGCTCGTTCGTCTGGGCCCCGCGCGGCCAGTGGCACCGCTTCACCAACGAGACCGCCACGCCCGTCCGCAACCTCGTTTTCGCCTTCCCCGCCGGCATCGAGGCCATGTCCCGGAGCCTGCGGCGAGCGCCCGCCCCCGGCACGATCACCCCTGTCTCCGGGTCGGCCCGGACGCTTCGCCCGCGTCGCCGCGGCGTGCGCCGCGCACGAAATCGAACTCCAGGTGGCGCAGGTCGCCTAGACCCACCCCAGACCAGCCCCAGCCCCGAGCCAGCAAGCCGGTGCCAGTCGGTTGCTGCCGCTGCCCCGCGGGGCATCCGCCCCGCTCCGCCCGCGTACAGATTCTGGCGTCGCTCGGGAACTTCCGGGGCGGCCAGGCGTCAAACGCCGATGCGGGGCGCGACCCGCGGGTTCCGCCTTGCACCGGGTCGCCCCGCGCCCGAGAATGGCTGGCGGCTCGGAGCGGTCCGCCCCACGACGGCCCGACGGCCGCTAGGCCCGAACGCGGCACCCGACCGCACGGGCCCAACCCGCGGCCCGACCCCGCCACCCGCCGGACCGCCCTCCGAAGGAGTCCACCCATGACCCGCTCGGCCTCCAGCCCCCGCGTTCCAGCCGCCCTGGCCGGCGCTGTCGCCGCCGCCCTCGCGCTCGCGCCTGTCCCGGCCGCGCTCGGTCAGACCATGGTCCAGCCAGGCGTGACTGTCCACGACGGGAGCGCGGCCCCGGTCGTCCCCTCCTGGATCATCGAGGAGATGGCCGACGTCGACCCCGAGACCCTCGCCCTGTACCGCTCCCGCCAGGTCGAACTCCGGCGCGTCGAGCGGGAACTGCGCCGGCTGAACGCCACCTACTTCCGCACCCGCCACGAGGAAACCCGCCAGATCGGCATCCACCGCCTCCGCCAGTACACGGACCCGATCTCGTTCCCGGCCATGCTCGAGGCTTTCGCCCGCTCGGGCGACGACGTGCGTGAGGCCGTGCTCCAGCACCTGGCCTCGCTCGACGTTGCCGACGCGGACACGACGCTCGCGTGGGCGGCCGTCTTCGGGGCCGACGAGGCCTGGCGCGACGGCGCGACGGCCCTGCTCTCCGAGCGCGTCGATGAGGCCGGCGAGGTCTCCGAGCCGATCCGGTTCATCGTCACCGGCGCGCTGCAGAAGCACAACGAGCAGGAGATCGTCTCGGGCGCCCGCGTCGCGGACGCGCTGAACATCTACCAGGCCATCCCGTACCTCATCAACGCCCAACTCGGCGGCGGCTCCTCCGAGGCCGTCGAAGGCAACGGCTCGCTCGCGTGGATCGTCATCGGCAACCAGATCTCGTACGTCAGCGACCTGACCCCGGTCGTGGCCGATTCGGCCGTCGCGTTCGACCCGGCAACTCTCGGTGCTGACCGAGGGCGCGATCCTCCGCGTCGACGGGCGCCGTCGTGGTCACCTACCTCCCGCAGGTCAACGCGGCACCTGACCAGGCTCCGGAGCAGCCGCCTCACTGGCGATTCAACCGGCGACCTGGGCTACGACACCGCGGGCGTGGTGGCGCATGGCACGACGATGTCTACAAGCCAGCGGATGGCGGGCACGCGAATGGGCGTGATCGCACCCCAGCCCGCGCGCGAGCCAGGGCGTCCCCACCCCGGTCCCAACCTCACAGCGGCGAGCCGGGGCGTCCCCGCCCCGGTCCCAAGCCCCACAGCGGCGAGCGGGCGTCCCCGCCCCGGTCCCCAACCACTCGCAGCCCACTTCGCCGAGAGAGCCCCAGCGACTCCGTCGCATCGTCACGCAATCCGGATCATCTCCCGCCGCACCTCCGCCGTCAGCACGCCGCCCGCGTCCCGCAGCCACCGGGCCGCGTCCGCAAGTGGTACCCCGCCGTCGGCTTCAGGTCCGCCACCCGCCCCCCAATACCGGTTGAACCGGGCCATCGCCAGTTCACGCACCAGTTTGGCCGTCATCGACGCCAGCGCCACAGGCAGGTGGGCCGACTCGCACTCGGGCTGGAACAGCGCGGCCCAGTCCGCTTCGAACTCGTAGCGGCTCACCCGCGCCGACTCCTCTGTGACCCGCACCACCACGTCCAACTCGCGCGCCAGCAGGTCGCCGTACGCCGTCCGCCCGCCGAGCCGATCGCACACGACCCGCACCGGCATTCCTTCCCCGGCTTGATCCCCGCCGCCGCCCACCAACCGCTCCCGCAGCCACCGCAGGTGCCGCCCGATGGCGTGCAGCGTCGCCTCGCCCTTGGTCCCGGTCCGGCGCACGATGTCGTTGAAGGCCGCCTCATCGACCACGACGCACCGCAGCGCGACGACCTCAACCCCCGCGGACGCCAGCGCCCCCCGCAGCAGGTTCGCATCCACCGCGTGCTGCTCGGGCGTGCCCGCCACCGGCAGCGCGGCCGCCTCGCCCCCGTACCACGCCAGCCCGGTGTGGGTCGCCCCGAGCCGTGCGAGCAACGCGGCGTCGGTTCCGACCGGCCCGCCCGCCTGCTCGGCGTCGCCTTCCGCCTGGGCCAGGAACGCCAGCACCCCCCGCTCCAGGTGCGTCAGCGGGTGGCGGGTCGTGCTGTCGTTGGGCAGTTTGAGGCGTTTGGAATCCGCGACGGGGATGCGTCCCCGCTTGTCCCGTGCCTCGCGGGCGACCGCCGACCCAAGCAGATTCCAGAGGTCCGGGGCCGCCTGGCCCGCAGCCCAGTCCTCGACCCGGAAGACCGCCATCGCCACGGTCAATGGCCCCAGCAGCGGGCCGTACCCCGCCTCGTCGATGCCGGCGAGAATCACGGGCATGGGGCCAGCGTACCGCGAGGGCCGAAAGCCCCGAGGTTGCGGGAGGTCATTGTCGGTTGGGAACAGCGAGGAGGCCCGCACCGAGCGGGGGGGGGCGCCGGGTCGGGCTGGAACGCCCGACCCCCTCAGCCGCCGCCCGGCACCCGCCGGGGGCGGCCACATCGAACCAATGCGGATGAGAGGAGTCGAACCTCCACGGGGTTTTAATCCCACTAGGACCTGAACCTAGCGCGTCTGCCAGTTCCGCCACATCCGCTTGTGGGGACGAGTTTAGGCGATCGCCCCAACGCGGACAAACAGCCCCGAAGCCCGGATTCCCCGGCGGGACGATTCACTCCGTTGCCCCGAGCCGCACCAGTGCCTCGGCCGCGGCTTCCTGCCCCTTCATCCGCGCGATCGACAGCGGCGTGGCCCCGCCGGGCGTCCGGGCGTTCGGGTCCGCCCCACGGCGGACCAGCCACTCGATCGCGTCGACCCGCCCGTGGTACGCCGCGCCGTGCAACGGCGACAGCCCCTGGTCCCCCCGCGCGTCCACGTCGCCCCCGCGCTCCAGCAGCAGGGCCATCACGCCCAGGTGCGCCCGGTTCGCCGCGTAGTGCATCGGGTGCAGCCCCACCGGATCGGGGCTGCACGCCGACTCGCCGCGATCGAGAAACCCGCGGACGCGCTCCACATCGCCTTGCTCGGCAGCGATGTGGATGCTGTTGTCGATGGTGTACTCGGGCTCGGCTTGCGCAGCGGCCGGCGGCGGGGTGAGGCTGCCAGCGTGGGGAGGCGCGGGAGTTGTCACTACGTGCCCACAGTCTCGGCACCGCCGCCCGTCCGGCGTCGATTCCCACCGGGAGGCCGGCCCGCTCACCCCCGACCGCTGGCCGCAACTCGGGCACGCCTCGCGCCGACCGAAGAGGCTCCCAAGAACACCCACGCGCAGCACTCCCAAGCCCGCGGCCGCGTCGCCTAGGCACTCAGCGCCCGCATGACCTCTTCCACCGTCGTCACCCCCGCCCGCGCCTTGGCGAGTCCGTCCTGCTTCAGTTGCAGCAGGTCGTCGCTCGCCACCGCCTTGGCCACGATCGTGGGGGCGTTGACGCGGTTCATGATCATCTCGCGGATCTCGTCGGACACGCGCAGCAACTCGTAGACCCCCAGCCGCCCGCGGTAGCCCGTCTGGCGGCACTCGCGGCAGCCCTGCCCCTTGACCAGGGTGGTCCCGGGCTCCAGCACCAGCGAGCGCGGCAGGTCCGCCGGGTCCGGCTCGTACGGCTGGGCGCACGCCTTGCACACCTTCCGCACCAGACGCTGGGCCAGCACGCCCTCGACCGACGACGCGACCAGGAAAGGCTCGACGCCCATGTCCAGCAGGCGGGTGTTTGCACCGGCCGCGTCGTTGGTGTGCAGCGTCGAGAACACCAGGTGCCCGGTGAGCGAGGCCTGGATGGCGACCTCGGCCGTCTCCTTGTCGCGGATCTCGCCGACCATCACCACGTCCGGGTCGTGGCGCAGCACTGCCCGCAGGCCCGATGCGAACGTCAGCCCGACCTGCGTGCTCACCTGGATCTGGTTCACCCCCGGCACGTGGTACTCGACCGGGTCCTCGATCGTGATCGCCTTGACCGCGTCCGACACGATCCGGTTCAGCGAGGCGTACAGCGTGGTCGACTTGCCCGAGCCGGTCGGCCCGGTCACCAGCAGGATGCCGTGCGGCCTGGCGATCATCCCCGCCCACCGGTCCAGCACCGGCGCGGGCATGCCCAGGTCCTCCAAGCCCATCAGGACCGCTGACTTGTTCAGGATGCGCAGCACCACGCCCTCGCCCGAGAGCATCGGGATCACCGACACGCGCAGGTCGTACTCCTGCGGCTTGCCGGCGATCCGCTGGCGGATCGTGATCCGCCCGTCCTGCGGCTTGCGCTTCTCGGCGATGTTCAGCGACGCCATGATCTTCAGGCGGCTGATGATGGCTGCGGCGAAGCGGTTGATCGTCGCCGGCACGTTGGCACGCTGCAGCACGCCGTCGATGCGGTACCGCACGACCAACGCGTCCTCGTACGGCTCGATGTGCACGTCGGTGGCGCGCTCCGTGATCGCCTCGACGATCAGGTCGTTGACCAGGCGGATGACCGAGGCCTCCTCGGCCTGCTCGACCTCGTTCTTGGCCTCGACCTGGGCGGCGGGGGCGTCGCCCGCGGCGGCGGCCATCTCCGTCAGCGTGTCGCCGCCGACGCCGTAGTTGGCCCGGATGAACTTGTGCAGTTCGGCCTCGTCGGCCAGCACGAGTTCGATCGAGCACCCGGTGAGCAACTTGAGTTCGTCGAGCACGGACAGTTCGAACGGGTCGCTCGTCGCGACCGTCAGCACGTGCCCGGCCTTGGCGATCGGCACGCAGTTCTGCTTGTACACCAGCCTCGCCGGCAGCGCGTCGAGCACCGACTGCTCGACCGCGGTCTCCGCCAGGTCCACCACCGGCATCGAGAACTGCTCGCCGATGGCCCGAAGCACCTGGTTCGACGACACGAACCCGAGACGAACGAGCACCTTGTCCAGGCGTTCGCCGCTCGTGCGCTGCTGCCCGAGAGCGCTGTCGAGCTGATCCCGCGAGATCATGCCCTGGTCGAGAAGGATGGAGCCGATGCCCATGAGGTGTCCATTCTACCGTCGGAGCCCGGAACGGATGTCACGGTTCGGCCACACTTTGCGCGAGCCGATAACCCACGCCGAGGATCGACCGGGCGCAACGACCAGGATCACGGAATCCGGGCGCGCCCACCGCGGAGGCACGGAGGCACCGAGAAAGCGCGGAATCGGCATTCAAGTCGCCGCGCCTGGTCTCGCCGTGTCTCCTCTCCGTGTCTCCGTGCCTCCGTGGTGAACCCCAAGCCCCGCCCGAGCACGAGCCGGGCGATCCAAACCGCTATTCTGCCCCCATGGCCCCAGACACCAGCGGCATCGAGTCCGTCCTCCACGAGCAGCGCCTCTTCTCCCCGCCCCGCCCGCGGGACGCCGGCGCCCCCCGCTGGCTCATCGATTCCTGGGAGCAGTTCCGCACGATGCACGAGCGCTCCATCAGCGACCCGGAAGGGTTCTGGGGCGACGCCGCGGGCGAACTGCACTGGTTCAAGAAGTGGGACCGCGTCGTGGACTGGTCCCCGCCCGACGCCCGCTGGTTCTCGGGCGGACGCACCAACCTCTGCTTCAACGCCGTCGACCGCCACGTCATGTCCGGGCACGGCGGGCAGACCGCCATCATCTGGGAAGGCGAGCCCATCCTCGAGGACCTCGATGGCAGCGGCCCGGAGATCCGCCGCCTCACCTACACCCAGCTCCGCGACGAGGTGTGCCGCTTCGCCAACGTCCTGAAGTCCCTCGGCGTGAAGAAGGGCGACGTGGTCACGATCTACATGGGCATGGTGCCCGAACTGGCGGTGGCCGTGCTCGCGTGTGCCCGCATCGGCGCGCCCCATTCGGTCATCTTCGGCGGGTTCTCGAGCCAGTCGATCGTCGACCGCGTCATCGACGCCGGCTCCAAGGTCGTCGTCACGTGCGACGCCGCGTGGCGCCGCGGCAAGTTGGTCCCGCTCAAGGACAACGTCAACGCCGCGTGCGACATCCTGGCCGACCAGGGCCACCGCGTCGATGCGGTCGTCGTGCTCGACCGTTGCGGCGGCCAGGGCACCTGGGCCGAGGGGCGGGACCACGACTGGCACGAGGCCATGGCCGCCGCCTCCAGCGACTGCCCGTGCGAGCCGCTCGAGGCCGAGGACATGGCCTTCATGCTCTACACGTCCGGCTCAACGGGCAAGCCCAAGGGCATCGTGCACACCGTCGGCGGGTATATGGTGTACACGTATCTGACCGCAAAGTACGTGTTCAACCTGATTCCGGATTCGGGCCAGGTCTATTGGTGCACCGCCGACGTCGGCTGGATCACCGGGCACTCCTACATCCTCTACGGCGTGCTGCCCAACCGCGTGCCCACGCTGATGTACGAGGGCGCCCCCAACGCCCCGGGTGAGGACCGCTTCTGGTCCATCGTGGCCCGCCACAGGGTCACCCAGTTCTACACCGCCCCGACCGCCATCCGCGCCTTCATGAAGTGGGGCCACCAGCACCCGGCCCGCCACGACCTGTCCAGCCTCCAGGTCCTGGGCACCGTCGGCGAGCCCATCAACCCCGAGGCGTGGATGTGGTACCGCCAGCACATCGGCCGATCCGTCTGCCCGATCGTCGACACCTGGTGGCAGACCGAGACCGGCGGGCACATGCTCACGCCCCTGCCCGGCGTCACACCCACCAAGCCCGGCTCCTGCAC
>JAWKTE010000011.1:0-167914 GCA_041401985.1 Phycisphaerales bacterium | reverse complement strand
GACGGTGTCGCTGGCGCTGCGCGGCGAGGACGAGCGGGCCCGGCTTCGGATCAGCGCGATGCGCGAGGACATGGCCGCGGCCTTGTTGCCGGCCAGGCTGGGCGTCGAGTACCGAGCGATCGTTCCGCGGGCCGCGGGCGTGCTGGACGAGATCGGTGCCGGCCCGCCCGACCCCGACCTCGCGTGGATGCCCGTCGAGCGCGACTTGCTGGCCGAGTTCTGCCGGGCGGCGTCGGAACTGCCCGGCATCCGCCTGCGCCGCGATGATGCGCAGGATCGCCAGATGCGCGCGTACATCCAGATGCTCGCGGAGGAAGCGCTGGCGGACCTGGCGGTGGCCCGCCAGCCGACCGGAGCGCAATAACACCAGCGGACGCTCGCGTCCGGTTGCGTGCTCCGACGGCGTTGGTCGAGCCGGCGCGGGCGGGCCGATACAGTTGCGACCGCCACGGACGGCTGGAAGCCGCCCGCGCCCGCATCGGTCGGAGACCAGCCCATGCCGCTTCCCTCGCAGTCGTCCCGCCAGATGTTGGGCTTCCGATCCCCGATGACGCGTCGCAGCCGGCGTCGCCCGGTGCCGATGGCGATCGCCGGCGTCGCGGCCATCCTGTGCGTGTCGTTGCTGTATGTCGCGGTGCGTCCGCTCTTCGGCTCGCCGAGTGCCGCGGGCGGCGCGGAGGTCGGCTCCGGCGACGGCGCGCCCCAGACGGAGAACCCCTCGCACACGCCGACGCTGGCCCCGCGGACCGAGGCCGCCCGTCCAACCGAGCCGGAACGACGCCCGGATCGCCAGACCGGCACGCCGGCAAACCGCCAGGCCAACGCCTCGGGCAACACGACGCGCCCGGGCGCCACGCCCGCGGCAACGCCCGGCGTCGCGACGCCCTCGCCGACGGCCCCGGCGCAGGAGCCGACCCCACGCGAGCCGCAGCGCGAGGTCCAGACGCCCGCGGCCGAGACGTCGAGCGACACCGCCACCGCCATCCGCGCCGCCGAGGCCGAGGTCGAGGCCAATCGCCCGACCGTCGCGCGTGATATCCTGCTCCGGGCGTTGGCCCGCACGGGCGTCTCCGAGCGCGACGCGGCCCGCCTGCGCGACCGCATCGGCACGCTCAACGACGAGATCCTCTTCTCGCCCCGCCAATACCCCGACGACCCGATCACCGAGTCGTACCGCGTCCAGGGCGGCGACTCGCTCTCGCGCATCGCCGGGCGTCAGGGCCTGGGCGTCGACTGGCGGCTCATCCAGCGCATCAACGCGATGAGCACCACGAACATCCGCGAGGGCCAGACGCTCAAACTCATCCGCGGCCCGTTCCACGCCGTCGTCGACAAGAGCGACTACCGCCTCGACCTGTACGCGGGTCCGCCCGACAACATCAACGAGTGGGTGTTCATCCGCTCGTTCCGCGTGGGCCTGGGCGAGGGCGACGGCACGCCGGTGGGCGACTTCGTCGTCAAGCGCAACTCGCGCCTCATCAACCCGGTGTGGGTCAACCCGCGCAACGGCCAGCGCTTCGCCGCCGACGACCCCCAGAACCCGATCGGCGAACGCTGGGTCGGCATCCGAGGCGTCGGGGACTCGGTCGTCCACGAGGGCTTCGGGATCCACGGCACGATCGAGCCGGATTCGATCGGCCAGCAGCGCTCGATGGGTTGCGTCCGGATGCTCTCGGGCGATGTGGAACTGGTGTACGAGATGCTGGCCGAGGAGATCAGCCGCGTGCTGATCGTGCCGTAGGCCGCTGGCGCGGGCGTCGCGTGCAGCCTGCCCAACCCGCCCAGATTCCAGTCGATCGGGAGTTCCCGCGGGTTCTCGTGCGGGACATGATCGGACCCTGCGCGCAGTTTGCGGCCGCCCGACGGAACCGTGAGCACGGTTGGCTTGAACCGGAGCACGGAGCCTGTATCTTGCTTGTGCTGTGAATCGCACCGCTCGCGGGGTGTGAAGGGGTTGTTGGGGTCCATCGGCCGATCCGGTCGCCAGTTCTCAAACGCGTGCGTGCCGTCGGCCCGGCGATGAGTCGGGGCGCGGCCCGTGTCTGGTTTGTGCGGCGGCCGGCGCGGCGCGGATGCCACACCCGGGGAACAACCGGCCCATCGAGGCCGAGGGGAAGGAGTTCGGCATGGTTGGCGGAATCGCTCTGGCGCTCATGCTCGCGGCCGGTCAGGCCGGCGATGTTGCGTCCGTTCTCGACAGGGCCTCTCTCGACAGGGCCTCGATGACCCCGGACCAGCGCGATGTGCTGGCCCGCATCGAGATGCAGACGTTCTTCGCCCTGCCCGAAGAGAACCGGCGCCTGATCATCGGACGCATCGAGTCGGGCGATGTGCCCGCCGAGACGCTCGCCAACCTGCCCGAATGGATGGTCGAGCAGTTCTCGCCGCGGGTCCAGGACGAGCGCATGCACGGCGGCGAGCCGGGCGACTATTCGCTCGTGGCCGACATCATCGACCGCGACACGTTCGAGGCCATGCCCAACGCCCACCAGCGCATGCTCGTCGGCGTGTACCAGAAGCGCCTCGAGGTCGGCCACCCGCTCGGGGCCCTGTGCTTCGCGCCCGGGACGCCGGTCGAGGTCGTCGAGGCCTTCTCCATCGCCACCGGCACCAACGGCGGCGGCGGCACGGACTTCGAGCCAGGCACCCGCTGGTCCAACACCGCCAGCGGCTCGTTCCCCGGGGCCGGCAACCCGGTCGTGCTCACCTGGAGCATCGTGCCCGACGGCACGTTCGTGCCCAACGCCGTCGGCCTGGGATACTCCGGCCCCAGCACGCTCCGCGCGTTCCTGACCGGCATCTACGGCACGGAGCAGACCTGGGTCCAGATCTACGACGACATGTTCGCACGCTGGGCCGAACTCGGCGGCCTGTCGTACGTCTACGAGCCGAACGACGACGGGTCGAACCTGAACGTCTCGGGCAACGGGCAGATCGGCGTCCGCGGCGACCTCCGCATGGCCGGCATCCCACTCGACGGCAACTCCGGCGTCCTGGCGTACAACAACTTCCCCGCCGACGGCGACATGGTCATCGACACGGGCGATTCCTTCTACACCAACACCGCCAACAACTCCCTCCGCCTCCGCAACGTGCTCGCCCACGAGCACGGGCACGGCCAGGGGCTCTTCCACGTCTGCCCCGCCAACCAGACCAAACTCATGGAGCCGTTCATCTCCACCGCCTACAACGGGCCGCAACTCGACGACATCCTCGCCACCCAGTGGCACTACGGCGACGCCGACGAGAACAACGACACCGCCGGCACCGCCACGAACCTGGGCCCGCTCTCGCTGGGCCAGTCGCTGACGCGCCCGATGCTCTCGATCGACCGCTCCAGCGATGTCGATTTCTACACGATCCAGGTGAACCAGGCCGCCCAGATCACCGCGACGATGACGCCCACGGGCGCGTCCTACTCCGCGGGCACCCAGACCTCGCAGTGCAACACCGGCCCGACGTTCTCGACCCTTGACCGGGCCAACCTCGAGATCGCCATCCTGGCCTCGAACGGCACAACGGTCATCGCCAACGCCGCCACCGCCGGCCTCGGCGCGGTCGACACCGCCATCGGCGAGGCCCTGACCCCCGGCACCTATTACGTCCGGATCCGCCAGACCTCGCAGGCCACAAGCGACCGCCCGATCCAGGCCTACACGCTGGGCATCGCGGTCGATCCGCCGCCGTTCCCCGGCATCATCATCTCGCTCCCGAACGGCGCGCCCACGCAACTGGACCCCGGCCAGGCCGAGGACTTCGTGGTCACCATCGACCCGCGCCAGGAGTCGATCGTCGGCACGCCGCAACTGCTCTACCGCACCGCCAGCGGCCAGGCGTTCACCGCCGTCGATCTGGCCAGCACCGGCGGCATGTCGTATGCCGCCACGATCCCGGGCCTGGACTGCGCCGCCGAGCCCGAGTTCTACGTCGCCGCCACCGGCTCGGTCACGGGCCTGAACACCGTGCCGTCCAACGCCCCCGCCGAGTCGTTCTCGGCGATCGTCGGCAGCATCGCCACGATCCTCGACGACAACTTCCAGACCAACATGGGCTGGACCGCCACCGCCGACGCCTCCACGACCTCCGGCTTCTGGGATCGGGAGGTGCCCAACCCCTCGTTCACGCGCGGCGAGCCCACCGTCGATGCCGATGGCTCGGGTATCTGCTACGTCTCGGGCAACTCCTCGCAGGAGGACATCGACGGCGGCGCGGTCTACCTGACCTCGCCCGTGCTCAGCGTCGCCCAGCCGGGCGCGACGCTCCGGTTCTCCTACTGGTACAACGACACGCCCAACCCCGTGGGCGGCGAGGACTTCTTCCGCTGCCAGATCGCCACCGACGCCGCCGGCACCAACTGGCAGACGGTGTTCCAGGCGACCTCGACCGCCTCGGCCTGGCGGACCGAGACCGTCGCGGTCCCGATGGGCGCGACGGTCCGCGTGCGGTTCGTCGCCGCGGACAACAACCCGGGCGACGTTGTTGAGGCCGGCGTCGACGCCGTGCTCATTGAGGCCCGCGAGTGCACGAACCCGCCCGCCTGCCAGCCCGACCTGACGACCGGCGCCGTCGCCGGGCAGCCGGGCTACGGCGTCCCGAACGGTGTCGTGACCAACGACGACTTCTTCTACTACCTCGCCCAGTTCGCCGCCGGCAACGCCGCCGTCGCCGACCTGACCACCGGCGCCGTCGCCGGGCAGCCGGGCTACGGCATCCCGAACGGCATCATCACCAACGACGACTTCTTCTACTACCTGGCCATCTTCGCCGCGGGCTGCTGAGCAGGGCCCCACGCGCGAGCGTGGGGTTCCCCCAAACAACCCGAGACCAGCATCGCCAAGGGGCGGGCCGACCAGGTCCGCCCCTTTTCGTTCGCCCCGTCCAAGCCCTCAAGCCCGGCCCTCGAGCCCCGCCGCCCGCACCAAAACCCCACCCCCATGCGCTATCCTCACCCAAACACCTTCGCGGGGGAGGCACGCCATGTCCCAGTCCTTCAACTTCGGTTTCGGAAGCGTCCCGCCGGGCGCGCGGCGCATCGAACCCGAAGACCCGTTCAAGATCCTCGTCGTCGCCGACTTCTCCGGCCGCGACTCGCGCGGCGAGCGCTCCGACTCCGCGACGCTCGCCGGCCTCACGCCCCTGCGCGTCGAGGTCGACACCCTCGAAGACGCCATGGCCCGCATGGACGTCCGACTGAAGATCGATCTCGACGGCTCTCCCATCGAGTTCCACGCCACCAGCCTCGACGACTTCCACCCGGACTCGCTCTACCGCAAGATCGACCTGTTCCGCCGCCTCAAGGACCTGCGCACGCAGCTCGCCAATCCCTCGACCTATCCCGAGGCCGCGCGCGAGGTCCGCGGCTGGCTCGGCCTCGACCAGCACTCGTCGGCAAACGCGCCCGCGGCATCATCAAACGCGCCGTCAGCCCCAGAACCCGACGCCGCCTCCGACATCGAGCGCCTCATGGGACGCCCCATGACCTCGCCGGAACAGGCCCCGAAGGCCGGCGTCCAGGACGCCGTCTCCCGCCTCATCAAAGCCACCATCGGCCCCACGGCCCCGAGCGCGCCGCCCGACCAGGCCGCTCTCATCGCCGCCATCGATCGCGCCACCAGCGCCGAGATGCGTCGCCTGCTGCACCACCCATCGTTCAAGGAACTCGAAGCCGCCTGGCGGGGCGTCCACTTCCTGCTCACCCGCCTCGAGACCGACGAGACGCTGGGCGTGTGGATCGTCGACGTCGCCCGCATGGAGGCCGCGATCGATCTCCTCTCACAGGAGGACCCGTCGCGCAGCGGCCTGCACCGCCTGCTGGCCGACAAGCCGACGAGCACGCCGGGCATGACCCCGTGGTCGCTCATCGTCCTGCCCGAGGTCTTCCGCGCCCGCGCCGCCGACGCCGGCGTGCTCGCGCGCTGGGCGGGTATCGCCCAGGCCGGTGGCGCGGCCCTTCTCGCCGGGGCGTCCGAGCACCTCTTCGCCTGCCCCGCGCTCCCGAAGCACGCCGATCCCGCCGAGTGGACCCGCGCGCTCGACGAGGAAGCCGCGCCGCTCTGGGGCGCGCTCCGCGAGTTCCCCGCCTCGCGCCACGTCGCGCTGGCCACGCCCCGCTTCCTGCTCCGACGCCCCTACGGCCCGGACAGCGACCCCATCGACCTGTTCGAGTTCACCGAGATCGACCCCTCGCAATACCTCGACCCCGATCGCCACAACGACTACCTCTGGGCCTCGTCCTCGTTCGTGCTGGCCGTCCTGCTCGGGCGCGCGTTCCGCCACGAGGGCTGGTCCTTCGCCGCGGGCCACGGCGGCGAGGTCGACGGCATGGCCTACCACTCCTGGCGCGACACCGGCGTCGGCGTCGCCCTCCCCGCCGCCGAGGCCTGGCTCACCACCCGCGCCGGCGACGCCATCGAGAAGGCCGGCCTCTGCCCCATCCTCTCGGTCAAAGGCCGCGACGCGGTGCAGGTCGCACGCGTGCAGTCGCTGGCGGGCACGCCGCTGGCCATCGGCCCGAGCGACTGACGCCGGACCGCACGATCCTGCAATCCCGCAGCGCGCAGGAGTTCTACAGATGTAGTAGGATCGCCCCGGGCTGGGGACGAAGCGAGGAGCGATGACGGGCTTCAACGTGGCGGCGCGGCGGATCGCGATCACCTTGGCGGGCGTGTGTTTCTCGGTCGCCGTCCCGCACGCGGCCGCGCAGATCGGGTTCCGATACGAGCAGATCGAGATCGACGCCGGCGACGAGGTCGCCCTGGCCGGCACCCTCCGCGTGCCCGACGCCGACGGGCCGGTCCCCGCCGTCGTGCTCATCACCGGCTCGGGCGACCACGTCCGCGACCAGATCATCTCCGGCGCGCCGATGTTCCGCTGGCTGGCCGACCACCTGGCCGCCTGCGGCATCGCCACCCTCCAGATCGACACCCGCGGCACGGGCGACTCCACCGGCGTCGGTTACCCCATCCAGACCACCGCCGGGCGCGTCGCCGACGTCCGCCGCTGCGTCGAGTTCCTGCGAGCCCGCGCCGAGATCGATCCGGCCCGCGTCGGCCTGCTCGGGCACAGCGAGGGCTCGATGATCGCCCCGCTCGTGTGCGAGCGGGACCCCGCCATCGCGTTCTGCGTGCTGCTGGCCTGCCCCGCACGCCCGGGGCGCGAGATCTTCGTCCAGCAGCAGATGCTCGGCACCGAGTCCGCCCCCGCGGAGGAGCGCGCCGCCATCCGCGCCGCCATCGACAACATCGTCGAGGTCTCGCTGGCCGAGCCGACGCAGGACGAACTCCGCGCCGCCGCCGACGACGTGCTCGTCGCCTTCGGACGCGACCGCGCCACGCTCACGCCCGAGAGTTCCGCGGGCATCGTCCGCATCCACAGCGCTCCGTGGTACGTCGAGTATCTGGCCAGCGATCCCGAGCGGCCGCTGCGTCTGCTCACCGTCCCGACGCTGGCGATCTACGGCGCGATGGACGAGCAGACCCCGCCGCGCCTCGACGCCCCGCGCCTGGCCACGGCCCTCGCCGAGGCCGGCAACGACGACTGCACCATCCGCATCATCCCCGACGAGGGGCACTTCTTCCTCCGCAGCCCCGGTGCCGCGCCTGGCGACCACGCCTGGGGCACCGCGCGCCTGAACCCGGACATGATGCGGATGGTCGGCCAGTGGATCGCCGACCACACGAGGGCGGCGTCCGCGCTGCCCTGATCGCAGTCCCCGCCCACGCGATGGCCGACGCCGCATACCGTCGGCGTGCGCCCGCCGCCCCGCATCCACGCCCTCCTGCTCGTCCGCGACGAGGGCGACATCATCGGGCAGTGCCTCGACCACCTGCTCACGTGGGCCGCGGGCGTTTACGTCCTCGACACCGGCTCGACCGACGCAACGTGGGACATCGTCCGCGACCGCGCCGCACGCGAGCCCTCGCGCGTGCGTGCAACGCAGACCGCCGAGCCGTTCCAGTGCGGCCTCCGCTCCGTGCTGTTCGACACGCACCGCCGCCATTTCCGCCCCGGCGACTGGATCGCGCGCGTCGATGCCGACGAGTTCTACCACACCGACCCGCGCGAGTTCCTCCGCGACGCCGTCGCCCCGCACGAGGCCCGCGTCGCGGTCCGCCAGTATTTCTTCGTGCTCACCCGCCCCGAGGCCGACGCCTGGCACGACGGCCGCGAATCCCTCGCCGACCGCGCCCGCCCCATCGAGGACCGCCGGCGTCACTACATCCTCGAACCCTTCCCCGAGCTCCGGTTCTTTCGCTATCGCCCCACGATGCGCTGGTTCCCCCAGCGACCCGACCCCGCAAACCCCGGCCCCATGGCCGTCCAGCGAATGCCCATCCGCCACTACCGCTTCCGCGATCCGCCCCAGATCCGCGCCCGCATGCAACTCCGCCAGCGCATCGCCGCCGCCACGCCGCTCGTCGGCAGGCACTGGGCCAACGAACGCATCCACCACGCCATCTTCAGCGCCGACGATCCGCGTCTTCGCTACTGGCAACCCGGCACCCCGCTCCCCGAGCACAACGGTGAGTGGCCCGAGCCCGACGCGCACCTGGGCGTCGATCCCACCGGCCGCCTCGGACGCTTCTGCCACGCCCGCGGCCTCGCCTGGACCCTCGATCTCGTCGCGCGATAGCAACTCGCCTAACTGGGTTCCAAGCCCGACACGCCAGGCCGCCCGTTGATTCGGAAACCCCGACCGCTCCACTTCCACCAGGCGGGGCCCGCGCAACGGACCGGGCGATCCTGAGGCGCCCACACTCGCCCGGAAGGTATGACGCACGCGCGAATCGCCCCACCCCCCGGGGCGGTCCTACCTCCGGCCGGTCCCCAGCCGCGCGGCACGCCGCAGTTCCAGCGCCGCGCGCCGATCCGCCCATGTCTGCGCCGTTTCGCCATCGCCCTCGGCCATCGCCCACTCCACCACGCCGGCCGCGGCCGCTAGCGTGAGCGGGTGGTCGGGACCCAGGACGCCGGCCGCGCGGTCGAACATGTCCCGGAGTTCCGCGTCCGCGCCGTCGATCTCTCCCATGCGGATGAGCACCCGCTGGTGCACGAGCCGCGCCTCGAGGATCGCCCAGTGGTCCTCGTCCAGCAGGCGGCCTCGCATGTCCAGGCAGCGGGCAGCCGCGGTCTCGGCGGCCTCGGTCTCACCGAGGGCCAGGTGCAGCGCCGCGAGGACCGCGTCGCGCTCGGCGACGCGGATGTGCTCGGCCCCGACCGTCTGGGCGAACTGGTCGCTCGCCTTGTCCAGCGGGCCGCTCGCCGCCTCAAACCGCCCGGTTGCGATGAGCACCTCGGCCAGCACCAGTTCGGCGCGGGCGCCGATGTAGCGGCTGCCCTGGCCCGAACTGAGCGCCACGGCCGATCGCGCGAGCCGCTCGGCTTCCGCAAAGTCGCCCCGAGCGAGCGCGACGAGCGCGAGCCCACGGATCGGGCGGCTGACATCGGCGTGCGACGGGCCGCGATGCAGCGCGAGCAGCTCGCGGCTGGACTCGAACGCCGACTGCGCCTCCGCCAGCCGGTCCCCGGCGAGACACGAGAACCCGATGTCCAGGTCCACCCACGCGACCGCGAGGCTGCGCGCGTCGTGGGCCGCGTAGACCCCGCGGGCCCGCCCGAGCAGGTCGAGCGACTGCTCGATGTCCCCCTGGTACTCGAACACCAGGTTGGCCATCGCCACCAGCGAGGGAGCGGTCTGAAGACTCTCGTCGCCGAACAGGCCGCGCCGGAGGTCCAGCGAGCGCCGCAGGTGCGGGGCGGCCTCGGCGAACATCGAACGCCGTCGGTACGCCACGCCCATCGACTCGCGGACCGAGGCTTCCACTTCCGGGAATCGCCCGAGCTGCTCGTCGATCGAGCCGGCGGCAATGCGCATGACCTCGTCGAGCGACAGCGGACGCCCCGCGTACTCCGGATCGGACTGGAACAGCACGCGTTCCAGGAAGTCGGCCGCGGCCTGGGCGTTGTCGGCCCGGCGCGTCGCCAGCGTCTGGGCCTCGCGTGCGCGGAGCAGCCCCACCGTCAGCCCCGCCACACCAAGGACGACCGACAGCACGACGCCGCCGATCATCGCCGACGCGTAGCGGTGCCGCCGGACAAACTTGCTGACCACGTAGAACGCGCTGGGCGGGCCAGCCAGCACGGGGCGATTGGTGAGGTACCGCTCGACGTCCTCGGCCAGCGCGCTGGCGGCCGGGTACCGCCGGGTCCGGTCCTTGGCGATGGCCCGCATCACGATCCAGTCGAGTTCGCCCCGCACAAAGCGCGGCTGCGCGTCGATCCCGCTCGGGGCCGCGGTTGCCGTCCGCGCCATATCGGTGATCCGCGAACTGGGCCGGGGCGGATCGACCTCGCGGATGGTCCGCAGCAGATCGGAATACCCGCGCTCGCGGAGCGACTTGGCGTCGAACGGCACCACGCCGGTAAGCAGTTCGTAGAGGATCACGCCCAGCGAATACACGTCCGTGCGCGTGTCCACGTCGAGCCCGGACATCTCGGCCTGCTCGGGCGACATGTACTCGGGCGTGCCGATGAGCCGGCCCTGCTCGGTGAACACGGTGCGCTCGGTCAGGCGCGAGGCCGTGGCCTTCGCCACGCCGAAGTCGATGACCTTCGGCGCCGGACGCCCCTCCTGGATCGCGACCAGGATGTTGGACGGCTTGAGGTCGCGGTGGATGATCCCCTTCTGGTGGGCGTGCTGGATCGCGGCGCACACCTGCACGAACAGGGCGAGCCGCTCGCGCAGCGGCAGCCGCTGCTTGGCGCAGTACTCGACCAGCGGCAGCCCCTTGACCAGTTCCATCACGAAGTACGGGCGGCCCTGCTCGGTCACGCCCGCGTCGAGCGCCTTGGCCACCCCCGGGTGGTCCATCATCGCCAGGGCCTGGCGCTCGGCCTCGAACCGCGCCAGAACCTCGCGCGAGTCCATCCCGAGTTTGATCACTTTGATCGCCACCCGCCGGCGGAACGGCTCGGTCTGCTCGGCGGCGTACACCACGCCCATGCCGCCCTCGCCGATCCGCTCCAGAATCCGGTACGGGCCGATCCGCTCCGGGGTCGGGTCGATCGGCGGCGTGATGCCCGTGAAGCCGAGCGTGCAGCGTTCCGACTCCTCGGCTCGCTCGTGCGCGTCCAGCAGCCGCAGCAGACGGGCGGCCAGGTCCGGCTCGTCGGCGTGCGACCGCTGGATGAACGAGCGCCGGTTCGCCGGCTCCTGCTGCAGCGCCCCGCTGAACAGGTCCAGTTCCCGCTGCAAGTCGCCCATCAGCCCGCCCCGCGTCGTCCCGCGCTCAGCCGGCAAGCCGGTCGTAGAGCCAGGCTCTGGCGAAGGTCCATCGGCGTTTGATCGTGGCGAGTGAGACACCTTCGATCTCCGCGACCTGCTCCAGGCTCAGCCCCACGAAGTAACGGTAGCGGGCGAGCGAGGCGAGGTCCGGGCTTTCCCGGTCGAGGGCCGCGATCGCTTCGTGCACGTCGAGCACGTCCAGATTCGGGTCCGGGGCCTCGGCGGAAACATCCAGGAACGTCACGCCGCGGGCCCCGCCCCCTCGTTTGAGGGCCTGCTTCTGGCGGGCGTGGTCAACCAGCACCCGCTCCATGGCCTTGGCCGCGGCCCCGAAGAAGTGGGCTCGATCCTCCAGCCCCTCCTGGTTGCCGACCAGTCGGAGGAACGCTTCGTTGACCAGGGCCGTCGGCTGGAGCGTGTGCCCGGCCCGCTCGCGACGCATCTTCGCGTCGGCCATCTGGCGGAGTTCGTCGTACACCGCCTCGATGAGGCGTCCGGGGGCGTCCGGCTTGCCCGTGCGGAGCGCGTTGAGCAGCAGCGTGACGTCGTCGGCGCTCATTCGGATCAGCCGCTCGGGGCCCCTCCCAGACTTTCCCCCGAATCCTGAGCCGCCCCGGCCGCGCTTGCCGCAGGAGGCTCCACGGAGAGGGTGAGCCCTTCGGGGCGCGCGCCCGACCACACCCCAGAGAAGTGTACGGGGCGACCCGGCCAGCGCGCCGGGAGTGGTCGGGCCGCGCGCCCCTGGGCTTCAGACGCAAGCCCCGGCAGGCGCCCCGCACAGAACTTTTCGAATCGTGAGCCGCGCGACCCGCAGCCCCCGCAGGACTTGGTGAACCGGATCGAACCCGTGCCGACGAGCGAGCTCGCGGCACTCCACTGACCCCCGAATTAGGAGACTCACATGCAGACCCGCACGACCATCGCGATCGCTTCCGTCATGGCCCTGGCCGGCGTCGCCACCGCCCAGAGCCAGTTCCTTGCTTCCGGCCCGGACGCGGCCTCCATCCAGGCGACCGTCGACGCCTACCGCGCCGCCCTCGGCGCCCTGAACGCCAACAACCCCGGCTCGGTCTGCCAGGGTCGCCGCGAGATCAACTGGGACGGCGTGCCCAACCAGTTCGCCTCCCCCAACGCCTTCCCCGGCGACTTCTTCAACGCCAACACCCCCGGTCGCGCCCGCGGCGCCGAGTTCACCACCCCCGGCACCGAGTTCCAGGTCTCGGCCAACCTCCAGAGCGGCGCGGGCGTCGAGTTCGCCAACCTCAACCCGGCCTTCGCCGACATGTTCGCGACCTTCAGCCCCGTGCGCCTCTTCACCCCGGTCGGCGCCAACCGCACCGTCGTCGAGTTCTTCGTCCCCGGCACCGACGAGCCCGCCACCAGCCGCGGCTTTGGCGTGGTCTTCACCGACGTGAACATCCACGGCTCCACCACCGTCGAGTACTTCGACGTCTGGAACAACTCGCTGGGCCTCTGGCAGGCCCCCGTCGGCCCGACTCCCGCCGAGTCGCTCTCGTTCGTCGGCATCGACTTCCAGGACGCGATCGTCGCCCGCGTCGAGATCGTGACCGGCGACCTCCAGGGCGCCGACCCGGTCGTCATGGACGACTTCATCTACGGCGAGCCCGTCTCCAACTCGGCCTGCGGCGTCTGCCCGGCCGACCTGACCGGCTCGGCCATCCCCGGCGCGCCCGGCTTCGGCATCCCCAACGGCACGCTCAACAACGACGACTTCTTCTTCTACCTCGCCGCCTTCGCAAACGGCAACCTCGCCGTGGCCGACCTGACCACCGGCGCCATCGCCGGACAGCCCGGCTACGGCGTGCCCAACGGCATCATCAACAACGACGACTTCTACTTCTACCTGACCCTCTTCGCCGCCGGGTGCTGAATCCCGAACGCCCGGAATCCGATTCCCTCACCCCCGCCCCGGTTGGCGGGGGTGTTTGCGTGCGCGGCGATCGCGCCGCTAGATCGCGGACGCACGCCGCCGCGCCGAATCGGTCACGCGTTCCGACTCCGCGTCGGTGGTCAGCCCATCTGCGGCGCCGGGAAGTGCTCGCCCATCCACGCCTGCCACGACGCCTGATCCCGTTCGACCGCCGCTTTCGCCGCGTTCCCATAGAGGTAGACGCTCATGGACACCATCACCATCCCGGCGCAGGAGAACGCGCCGATGTAGGCCGTGCCGGGCGTCGGCGTGTCAAGCCGCAGCAGCACCGTGTTGGCGTGCGAGCCCACGCCCGTGGCGTCCACGACGCCGCCCAGCCGCGGCAGGCCCGCGGGCCCGCTCCACTTCTGGTCCTTCTTCACGCCCAACAGCCCGAGCGCGCCGCCCGCCTTCTTCCACGCGGCATCCTCGGACTCGCCCGAGAAGCCCACGAACTGCATCGACGAGCACGCCTGGCCCTTGAAGTGCTCCAGGTACAGCCGCAGGATGCGGAAGTACGTGGGCCAGCCCTCTTCCATGCCCGTGAGTTGATTGTCCCAGTCGTCGGTGCTGGCGAACAGGCTGTGCACGACCCGCACCAGGCACTTCCCGCCGGCGCGGGCCTCGACCGACCACTCCGTAGCCATCTTTGGCGAGCCGGGCATGCCCATGTCCCCCTCGGCGACGAACTTCAGTGGCGGCTGCCACTGCGTGATCGTCGCCGCCGAGTCCATCCCCGGCCCGAAGTTGCACACCAGTTGCCCGCCCTCTTTCTCCTCGCTCCGCGTGGGCACGAACCAGGCCGTGACGCCGGGGCCGGTGGCAATGGCCTCCCAGACCTCCTCGGGCGTGCCGGGAACCTCAACCTCGACCTGGATGGACCGTGTGCCGGATGGATCGACTTTGACGCTCACGTTTGTTCCTTTCCCTTGGGATCCTCGGGCGTCGGGTACGCCCCCACCATCACCCGATGCCGACGCCCACCCGGCGCCGATTCGTTGTGGTACCGCGACACCAGCGTCGCCACCGCCGCTGCCAACTCGCGGCTGAACGCGGCCCGGTCCTCCGGCGACCGGAACCGCACCTCGGTGTCGATCGACAGCGTCGCCAATCGCTTGCCCAGTTCTTCCGACTTGCGGAGCAGTTGCCCGACCTCGCGCACGACCCGGGCCGCCAGCGCGACCAGGTACGCCGCCGAGAGCCGGTCCATCCGCCGACCGCCCACGTCCCGCTCCGGGTCGGCCGCGATCGGCCCGAGCGCCCCAGGGGAAACCACATACGACGACGCGGTCGCGACCAGGCGGCGTTCGGTCAGCCCTCCCCACCGCTTCTCGCTCTCGACCCGCACCAGGCCGTGGGCCTCGAGCGTCCGCAGGTGGTAGTTGACCTTCTGGCGGGCCATGCCGACCCGCCCGGCCAGCGTCGCCGCCGACGCCGGCGTCGCCAGCTCGGCCAGCAGCCGCCCGCGCACCGGGTCCAGGGCCACCCCGGCCGAGGCCGGATCGTCGATGACACAGAGGTCCACCACGCGGGCACGGTAGCATTGACAAATGTTTTTGTCAAAAGGAATCCGGCGAAAAACCGGTCACTCCAGCGAAGTGGTGGCGTCCGCGCCAATTCGGCGATGAATCGACTTCCCCCACCAACCAGGTGTCAGCGGTGCGACACCCGCCGCACCGGGTGGCGGATCACCGTCTTGAGGCGCTCCGGCGCGACCCGCGTCGGGTCGTTCAGGTAGATCTCGTGGTGCTTGCCGTGCGCGATCAGGCCATTGGCCGGCAGGAACTCGTCGTGCAGACGGGCGATCGTCGCGGGCTCCTGCGCGTTGGGCCCGACGTGCATGACCTGCGCGCTCAGCCCCTCGTGCAGCGCCTCGAACCGCAGGCTCTCCGGGCGTTCGCCAAGCCGCGCCGCCGCGGCCCGCACGCCCTCCTCCAGCATCGCCTCGGTCATCCACTCGGGCGTCACGATCATCAGCCGCCAGCGCAGACGCTCTCTATTCGCGTGGACCAGGTCCGCCGGGTCATCGGCCCACCACAGCCCTTCGAGCGGCGCCTCGACGAATTCCTTGCCCATCCGCTCGCGCGCGATCTTCTTCGTCGGCAGCACCGCGGCCAAGAGCCACCTCGTGGCGTACTCCAGGGCCGCGCGATCCGTCGCGTCGTGCCCGTCGATCACGACGTACCGGAACTGGGGCACATCCACCAGCACCGGGTGCGTCGAGGGCGGGAGGTACAACTCCTTCAGGCGGGCCAGTTCGTCGGCGTGGCTCATCGCGCATCGCTCCGCTTCAACTTGGCGCCGGGGGCGTCGAGTCGAGCATACCAGACCGAGTCGACGCCCCGAAGCGATGCCGCGCCCGCGGGCGTCAGGTCGCGGGCGCATCCTCGTTCGCCTCCGCCTCCGCCTCCGCCGCCATCAGCAACTCGCACAGTTCCTCCGTGATGTCCACCACCTCCGCCGCGGGGAACCCGACATCCGCCCCGGCCTCGCGGACCCACACCAGCCCGTGCCGCTCCATCACCTCGCGCAGTTCGCCCTGCGCGCCCAGCAGGATCGTGTAGAGCGGCTCGCGCTGGGCCAGTTGGCGGTGCCCCACCTCCTGCAGTTCCGCGCCGAACGCCTCGTACCGGGCCGCGGCCTCGGTGTCGCCGCGCTGCACCGCCGCGTCGCGCTCGGCCCGGAGCCCGCTCAGCCACGCCGCGAACCGGGGCGACTTGTGGTACGCCACCAGCAGTTCCGTCCGGCGCACAACACCAACGCGCGGCCCGTCGCCCGGGCGGGCCAGGTTCTCGCCGGCCACCATCAGCGTGTCCCCCGCCGGCGACGCCGACGCGCTGGCGGCCGCCCAGCCCCCGGCCACACCCCCGCCCAGGCCAATCAGCAGGGCGACCACACCGACCACGACGGGTCGGCGCACGCCGCCGCGGCCCTCGTCGCGTGCGGCGGCCGCGGCGGCCGGTGCGGGCGACCGGTGCGGCTCGTTCCTGGCGGTGCGGACGGATCGGGTCGGCTCGGCGAGGGTCGTTGTCATGGCATGGGCCTCCGGGTGTTGGCACTGACCGGGGCGGCCCGGATTGGGCCGCGGGCGTCGGCCGTGCCCATAAGATAGTAAACGCTAACTCTCTAGGGATCAAGCCGTCCGGATTTCGCCCCGAGCGAACTCGCGCCCGGATCCGGCCAACGGCGTGCAAGGGCCGGCCACCCGGGCGACATAAGGGGGAGTCCGAGAACGTCCGCGCGGAGCCAGGGCCGACCGGCCCCGACGCCCCGCGAGCCCGTTCGACGGCCTGCGGAACGAGAGAGTCCTAACACGAAGGAGTGATCCGATGAGCAGCGTTCGTTCGAGTCGTT
Organism: Phycisphaerales bacterium; assembly: GCA_041401985.1. GTDB lineage: Bacteria > Planctomycetota > Phycisphaerae > Phycisphaerales > UBA1924 > JACKHA01. The sequence continues at coordinate 151,346 of JAWKTE010000011.1, read as the reverse complement.
TCGCGTTCGCCGCGGCGGGCCTGTGCGCCCTGGCCTTCACCGGCGTCGCGAGCGCCGACATCTTCGTCTACACCGCCGCCCTCAACGGGGCCAACGAGTTCCCGCCCGTAGTCACGCCCGGCAACGGCACCAGCACCGTCACCATCGACACCGATCTGAACACGATGCGCGTCCAGGCGATGTTCCAGGACCTGATCGGTAGCACGACGGCCTCGCACATCCACGCCCCGACCGCCGTGCCCTTCACGGGCACGGTCGGCGTCGCCACGCCGACCCCGACGTTCCCGGGCTTCCCCTCGGGCGTCACCAGCGGCTCCTACGACATGACCTTCGACATGACCCTCGCCTCGTCGTACAACGCGGCGTTCATCACCAACAACGGCGGCACCGTCGCCTCGGCACGATCGGTCCTGTTCGGCGCCTTCGCCGACGGCAAGGCGTACCTCAACATCCACACGACCTTCGTCGGCAGCGGCGAGATCCGCGGGTTCTACGTCCCGGCCCCCGCCGGACTGGGCCTGCTCGCGGGCATGGGGCTGCTCGCGCGCCGCCGCCGCTGAGCAAAGCCGCGTGCAACAGAATGCGCTCGCGATCGAGATCGGAGGGTGAGGGAGATAGCACGACCCGGCCCGGCACGTCCAACAGGCGTGCCGGGTCTTTGCGCCTCCGGGCGACGCCTACTGCCCGCCGCCCCCCGCCGACTCCTGCCAGAAGGTGCGGTGCACGGTCCAGTCCTCATCGTCGAGCATCGAGGTGTCAAACGCCGCGTCCTCGACCTCGGCCCCGCGTTCCACGTTGATCAGTTGGATGTATGACTCGTCCTCGGCCGCGTTGATCGTCCAGGCCAGGATCGGCGTCAGGTCCGCCTTCGAGTACCACACCCGGATCCGACGCCACGTCGTGTCTTCGAGCAGGTGCGGGTGCGGCGTCAGGCTCAGGCACCACGTCCCGTCGCCGGCCTCCACGAAGGAAACCAGGCGGTCGTCGATGCTCTCGATCGGGTCGACCAGTTCGGCCTCGAAGCGCGACAGGATCTCCTCGCGCCGCTGGCCCACCGGGATCGGGAACGGGCCCTCGCCGATGCGCAAGGGGTCGGCGATCCGCCCCGGCGGCACGACCTGACGCTTGAACGCCTGGTGGTCGGACCAGATCCGCTCGAGGAACCACTCGCCGTCGAAGATGTAGTCGATCCGCTCCGGCGGGGCGATGCGGTCGCCCACCCACTTCTCGGTGAACGTGATCGCGAACGCCCGGCGCGGCGGCTGGCCCTCGGCGCTCGGCGTGGCCCGATACGCGATCGTCCCGGTTCGGACCTGCATGTCGCCCGCCAGCGCGAAGAACTGGGCCCAGCGGACATCGGTCGTGAGCGACTCGAGGTCGGCGTCGGCGGTCTCAAGCGCGACCAGCAGGTCGTCGGCCGTCTCGATGGCGGTGATGTCGATGGGCTCGGGATGGACCTGGATCGTCAGCCCCGGCGCGGCGTCGCCCGCGGGCGGCTCCGGCTGGTTCGCGGGCGAAAGACCCGCAGCGGTCGCGCCCGTGAGGGCCAGGAGCGCGAGGCATGGGGTGGCGAGTCCGGGCATGTCGAGCCTCCTGCGGGCCGGGCACAGACGGGCAACCGCGCGTCGCGACCGGATCCTCCGGCCCATCTACCTATACAGGACAGTACGGGTCCGCCCCGTTCAGACAACCGCCCGATAGCGACCGTTCGTGACCCGCGGCGTTGATCGGCGCACGGGATAGAGAGGCGACGGGACGAGCGCCCGCGTGCAGCCCGGTCGCGCGGTCGCCCGGTAGCCGCCGCCGCGCGGGGGGGTTGGGCCGAGTCGGGCGATCCCGGGTGCACGACCACGCCAAAAACAATGCACCCCGCGCCGGGTGACCCGGCGCGGGGTCCGAGGAGAGAAAACACACCGGCGGGCCGTCAAACAAACCGGCCCGGCGGGGCATATGTGATATACGGACGAAGCACCGGTTTGTTCCGGAAATTCTCGGTGTTTCCGCCGATCGGGCGCTGCACTCCCGTCGAGTGGCCGCCCGCCACGGCCTCGCGCCGTACCCTCTTGGGGCGGCTCGACTTGGCCGCGAGCTCACGCTTCGATGCCGCCCATTCCGGACGTGCGAGTCCGTCTCTCGATCCGCCCTCCTTTGGAGCACCCCCATGTCCGAGTCCGTGCTTGAGCGTCCCCGTCCCGAGATGGGCGAGTTGAAGGCGTTGGAACTCGACGCCCTGCTCCGCCGGGCCGCGGTCGGGGTGGAGCACTTCGATCAGCGCCTGTTCTCGCTCGAGGACGAGCAACTGGACGCGGCGTTCCTGCCCGATGCCGGGGTGGGGCGCTGGCCCGTGCGGGTGCTGCTGGGGCACCTGGCGGATGCGGAACTGGTGTTCGTGCACCGGTTCCGCCGGATCGTGGCCGAGGAGCGCCCGCTGTTGGGGCTGTGGGACGAGAACGCGTTTGTGGACAGCGGGGTGTACGAGGGCAAGCAGCGCCGCCCGGGCGCGCCGCTGCCGAACGTCGGCGGGTTCGTGGCGACGATCTACACGCTGCGGGCCTGGACGTGCGAGTGGCTGGCCGGGCTGGAGGCCCAGCAGTTCGCCCGCAAGGCCATGCACCCGGAGCGCGGCACGGTCTCGCTGCGCGAGTTCGTGGAACTCAACACCTGGCACCTCGAGCACCACGCGTGGTTCCTGAACGCCAAGGTCGAGCGGTTCCTGGGCCCGGCGCCGGTGGTCGGCATCGGGGCGTGCGGGGCGGGGTGCGGGTGCCACGGGGAGGGAGCGGCGGTTGAGGGCCATGAACATGAGGGGGAGCACGCGGGCCACTCACACCACGCGGAAAGCGAGGGGTGTGGGAAGCCGGGGTGCTGCAAGGGGTGATTCGCGATCTCGGATCTCAGATCTCAGACGCCCTGACTTCGAATCGAACAACCTCAAGCGTCCAGACGCCGGACCTGAGCGAGTCGGCGAGCAAAGGTCCGGGTTGCCTCCTTCGCGGATGCGCGCCGACGGTTAACCGACCCGGACCTTCGTCGCAAAGCCTCCTCAGGTCCGGCGTCTGGGCGCAACTGTGGGGACGCACGGCCCACATTGAGGCGCCCGCTCCAGCTTTGACCCGTCCCACCATCCCCCTACACTCCCACGCTTTCGGAGCCGGCGGCGACGGAGGGGTCGCGGCTTCCGCCTTCGGGCGGGGGTCGGGACCACGAGGCGCCCCCAGCGGCTTGGGCCCCGGGTGGGTCGGAAGGCGGATTTGTCCGCCCCATGATCCCGCCGCGGCAGGGGACGGGTCAAGCTCCAGGCCTTCGGACGCGTGCCGAGCGATCGGCGGGCGGGCCGGGGGCCACTGTGCCGCGGCCGACGGTGCCCCACTGTCTGGGGGCCGCCGGACCGCGACTGGTCCGGTGGTTCGTCCGATCCGCGTGCTTTCGGGCAGGCGGGCGGGCCCAGACGAAGGAGCACGCGCGGCGAGCGGGTGGAACAGGACGCGACGGCCGGACGCGGGGCGACGCTGACAAGGCGTCATGCCGCGGCGAGAAGGGCCGGTGAGTCGTCCGAGCATTGCCCGGTGGTGTAATTGGCAACACACCAGATTTTGGTTCTGGCTTTCCTGGTTCGAGTCCAGGCCGGGCAGTTCGCCTTGGCTGGGGGCCGGCGGGGGCCGGGGCGGGTCTGGCGGCCAGCAGCACCATTGAATCGGCAACGCTGATGTTCAAGGCCACACGGCCACCCGACGCGAGCGCACACGCGACATGGCGGGCGACGCGACGACATCACGGACGGATGCGCAGGCCAAGGGCGGTGCCCGCCCGGTCTCGGCGGTGATCCTGGCGGCCGGCAAGGGCACGCGGATGAACTCCGACCTGCCGAAGGTGTGCCACCCGGTTGGCGGCCGCCCGATGGTCTGCGCGGTGGTCGACGCGTGCCTGCGGGCCGGCGTGCGCCACATCGTGGTCGTTGTGGGCTACAAGCAGGAACTGGTGCGCGAGGCGCTGGCGGGGTACGTCGCGACGACGATCGGCGAGGCCGGGCCCGGCGGTTCGGACACCGCCGACGAGTCTCGCGGCCCGCTCCGCCTCGAGTTCGCCGTCCAGGGCGAGCAGCTCGGCACCGGGCACGCGGTCATGAGCGCGGAGCCGGCGTTCGCGGGCCAGGTGCTCGCGGGGCGCGGGCGGGACATCCTCGTGCTCTGCGGCGACGGCCCGCTCATCCGCGACGAGACGATCCAGCGCATGCTGCACCGCCACCGCGAGACCGGTGCCGCGGCCACGCTGGCCACCAGCGTGATCGACGACCCGACCGGGTACGGGCGCATCGTGCGCGACGCCTCGGGCGCGTTCCAGCGGATCGTCGAGCAGAAGAACGCCAGCGACACCGAGCGTGCCATCCGCGAGGTCAATCCTTCCTATTACTGCTTCGACGGGGCGGCCCTGTTCGGGGCGCTCAAGCAGGTCGGGCGGAATCCGCTCACGGGCGAGTACTACATCACGGACGTGTTCGAACTGCTGCGGGCCGGTGGGCGGCGTGTCGAGGTCATCGACGCGGTGCCGCCCGAGGACGTGCTGTCGATCAACACGCCCGAGCACCTGGCGGAGGTTGACCGGATCTTCCGCTCCAGGGGCAACGCGGGGCGCACGGGCATCGGGGCTGGGACGCGGCCCGGGGGGCATCACGGATGAGCAAGCGCGACGCGAACAGGCTGCGCATCTTCGCGGGCCGGCACAGCAAGTCGCTGGCCAGCCGCGTCTGCGAGCACCTGGACATCCCGCTGGGCGACGCCAAGACCATGGTGTTCCCCGACGGCGAGTTCATGGTGAAGGTGGAAGAGGACGTCCGCGGGCGCGACTGCTACGTCATCCTCTCGACCTGCGATCCGGTCAACGACAACCTCGTCGAACTGCTCATCTTCCTGGACTGTCTTCGCCGCGCCTCGGCCCGGCGCGTCACGGTCGTCACGCCGTACTACGGCTACGGGCGACAGGACCGCAAGGACGAGGGGCGCGTGCCGATCACGGCCAAACTCGTGGCGAACCTCATCGCCGCGACACGCTGCAGCCGCGTCGTGGCGATCGACCTGCACGCGGCCCAGATCCAGGGCTTCTTCGACCTGCCGATGGACCACCTCTCGGCCACGCCCGTGTTCCTGAGCTTCTTCGAGGCCAACCCCGAACTGACCCGCGATCTGTGCGTGCTCAGCCCGGACGTGGGCAACGTGAAGGTCGCCGAGAAGATGGCCAACCTGCTCGGGGGCGACCTGGCGATCATCAACAAGCGCCGCCTCTCGGGCTCGGAGGTCGTGACCCAGAACCTCATCGGCACCGTCGAGGGCAAGACGGTGCTGCTGTACGACGACATGATCTCGACCGCCGGCACGGTGTGCGAGGCCGCGGCCCTGTGCATGGACCGGGGCGCCAAGCGAGTGATCGCGGCGGCGACGCACGGCGTCTTGTGCGGGCCGGCGATCGACCGCCTGGTCCGCAGCCCCATCGAGCGGCTGATCGTCACTGACACCATCCCGCGGCGTGAGTCGTGGGCCGCCCTGGGCGATCGCCTGACCGTGCTCTCCGTCGCCGGGCTGCTGGGCAACGCGATCAACAACATCCACCACAACAAGTCGGTCTCCGCGCTGTTCAAGGTGACGGCGGGGAGCAAGCGATAGGGAAGCGACGGAGCGAGAGAGCGACGAAGGGAAGAGACGGAGAGATAGAGAGACTGAGAGATAGAGAGACGGAGAGAACCGGAGACGAGCACGCGGCGCGAGCGGCGCCGACCAGCGGATTGAGTTCATGCGGGCCCTGAGCGGCCCGAGCCAGCAACGCCAGCACCGGGGCGCGGCCCCGATCCACGAAGGACCAACGCCATGCACGAGAAGTCACCGATCCTGACCGCGACCATCCGACCCAAGATCGGGTCGCGCTACGCCCAGCGGGCCCGCAAGCAGGGCGGCCTCCCGGCCGTCATGTACGGTCACGGCGAGGACCCCGTCGCCCTCACGCTCGACGCGCGCGAGGCCCTCCGCTACATCCACAAGGGCGAGAAGGTCTTCCAGGTCGAGATCGAGGGCAAGGCCGAGAAGCAGCTGGTGCTGCTCAAGGCCGTCCAGTTCGACTACCTCGGCACGAACATCGTCCACGCCGACCTGGCCCGGGCCAGCCTGAAGGACCGCGTCCACTCGCGCGTGCCGATCCACCTGGTCGGCGAGGCGATCGGGCTGAAGGTCGCCGGCGCGGTGCTGATCCACCCCGTCAACGAGGTCGAGATCGAGTGCCCGCTCGAGTCGCTGCCGGACTACGTCGAGGTCGACGTGACCGCGCTCGACGAGGAGCACCCGATCACCGCGGCCAAGGTGCCGCTGCCCGAGGGGGCCAAACTGCTCTCCGACAAGCACGGCATCGTGGCCCAGATCGTCGTCCAGAAGGAAGTCGAGGAGCCCACCGCCGAGGCGGGCGCCGTCGCCACCCAGGCCGCCCCCGAGGTGATCACCGCCAAGAAGGAAGAGGAGGCCCCGAAGGCCGACGCGAAGAAGAAGTGATCCCGGGAGGCGTCGGGGTGGCAACGTGCCGAGGCGCCAAGGGCGCGCAACGCGCATCCGATTCCTTCGGCACCACACCCTCGACACCTTCGCACCCCGACACCTTGACACCTGTCCTTTTTCTCCCATGAAACTCATCGTCGGACTCGGCAACCCGGGACCTCGCTACGAGAAGACGCGGCACAACGCCGGGTTCATGGCGATCGACCGCCTCGTCGCGAAACTCGCCCCGGGCGAGACGCCGCGGGGCCGCTTCGAGGCCGCCCTGGTCGAGACGCGGGTCTCGCCCACGGGCGGGGGCGGGTGGGGCAAGCCCGATCCGGGCGCGGCACCGAGCGAGCCGATCCGCTGCGCCTTGCTCAAGCCCACCACCTTCATGAATCTCTCCGGGCGATCGGTGGTCCAGGCCATCGCCTTCTACAAGGTCGACCCCGCGTCCGACCTGCTCGTGATCACCGACGACGTCGCCCTGCCCATGGGGCGGATCCGCATCAAGCCCTCGGGCGGCGCCGGCGGGCACAACGGCCTGTCCGACATCACCCGGGCCCTCGGCGGCGACAAGTACCCCCGATGCCGCGTCGGCGTTGGGGCCACGCCCGACTTCATGGACCAGGCCGACTGGGTCCTGTCGAAGTTCACGGGCGAGGAGATGGGCGCCATCGACACGACGCTCGGGCGCGTCGTGGAAGCCGTCGAGACCTTCATCCGCAGCGGCATCGACGCGGCCATGAACCGGGCCAACGTGGACCCGGACGCGCCGGTGCGACCCAAGAACCCCAGACCCGCGGAGCACGAGGCCGAACAGAGAGGCACTAGGCACTAGGCACTCGGTTCGCTCGGTTGACTCCCGATCACCATCCAGCAACCACACTCAGCACTCGGAACCCAGCACTCAGCACTCAGCACTCCATTGAGGATCCCATGCAGAAGCGCACACGCCAGTACGAGGTCATGTTCCTGGTCAGCCAGTCGGCCGCGGCCGACTTCAACGGGCTCATCGAGCACATCAACGAGCTGCTCGCCCGCGCCCACGCCGAGGTCGTCGCCATGAAGAAGTGGGACGAGCGGCGCCTGGCCTTTGAGGTCAACAAGCAGAAGCGCGGCGTGTACATCCTGGCCTACATCCGCTGCGACACCCAGGACGTCGCCCACCTCGAGCGCGACTGCAACATCTCCGAGCGGATCCTCCGCTGCATGATCCTCGAAGCCGAGCACCTCACCGAGGAGGAGATGAAGAGCGCCGACGCCCGCGAGGAACTCCGCGTCGAGGCCCGCCTCCGCGCCGAGCGCGCGGCCAAGGAGGCCGAGACCCAGGGCCCGGCCGTCACCATCGGCGCCCCCCAGGCCGAGGACGAGGGCGAGACCGACGAGGCCGGCGCCGAGGACGACTCGGGCGAGTCCGGCGAATCGACCAACTGAGCCGGGCGTCCCCTGCGTCCGCATTCGCTCCATCGCGCGGAAACACCGCGCGCTCGAACACCAACAGACGCCCAGACGCCGGACCTGAGGAGGCTCTGCGACAAAGGTCCGGGTCGATGAACGCCGAACGCACGGCGCGCCGCCATCGCGCCGACCCGGACCTTCGCAAAGCTTCAGGTCCGGCGTTTGGGCGCGACCGTCGGTCCGCCTGGAACACCTCGCTCCGAGCCACTTGCACGATAGGGTTTCGATCGGTATCATGTGGCTTGTGCCCGCCGGTGGCCCGCGTCTGGGATGATCCGCCCGGGCGCGATCGCCGCGCGGCCACGGGCCGACCGCCCCGTGCCCACCCAATGGAGAACCCCGATGGCCAACCTCAACAAAGTCATGCTCATGGGCAACCTCACGCGTGATATCGAACTGCGCCACACCTCCGGGAATACGGCCGTCGCCCAGATCGGCCTGGCGGTCAACCGGCGCTGGCGCACGCCCGAGGGCGAGCAGCGCGAAGAGACGACCTTCGTCGACTGCGACGCCTTCGGGCGCACGGCCGAGGTCATGAGCCAGTACCTGGCCAAGGGCCGCCCCGTGTTCATTGAGGGACGCCTGAAACTCGACCAGTGGGAGGACCAGCAGGGCAACAAGCGGTCCAAACTCAAGGTCGTGGTCGAGTCGTTCCAGTTCATCGACAGCCGCCCCGGCGGCGGGGGCGGCGGAGGCGGCGACAGCGACTTCGCGTCTTCGGGTGGTGGAGGCGGCGGCGGCGGACGCTCCAACTACCAATCCCGCGGCTCGGGCGGCAGCGGCGGCGGCAACCGGTCCTCCGCCCCGGCCTCCAGCGTGCCCGTGCCGGAGGATGACATCCCGTTCTGATGGAGCCGATCGCGCGAGCGATCGTTGGTGACAGCGCTGAGGGACACCCAATGAACCCGCTCCGTTCACGCTCGCGCCGGCTCGGTCGAGTCGCGAGGACCATGCTGCTCCTTGCCGGAAGCATGGCCCTTGCCGCGTGCGCTTCGCGCACCACCACCGGCACCGTGCTGCACGCCGGGGAGTCCGCAACAATCCGCCTCACCGGTTCGCCCATCAGGTTCGAGATCGCCAACATCGGCCAGCAGCCGCTGGGCTACACGCTGACAGTCGACAACGTCGAGGAGTCCCAAGGCTTGGTCGGCCCCGGCGGGCGCGTGGCCGAATCGCGCAATGCCGACGAGATCCTGGTCACCATCACCAACCCCGGCCCGGGGCTGGCCCACGCGTCGGTCGAGACCCGCAGCCGCCACGGCATGGAGTTCCGCCAGCCTCCGTCGCAGGCAACGCCGGGATCGTGACCCCACCCCCCACCATTCCCGCAGCCACGGCCCGTCGCCTGTTCATGGGCGGCCAGCGTTTGCTCGAGGACCCCGCCCGACCGGCCACGCCCGCGCGCGTGCTGGGCGAGATCCGCGCCCTGGGCTTCGTGCAACTCGACAGCATCAACGTCGTCGAGCGGGCCCACCACCACATCCTCTGGACCCGCCTGCACGCCTACCAGCCACGCACGCTCGACACGCTCCAACGCCGCGGCCGGGTCTTCGAGCACTGGACCCACGACGCCTCGGTGCTGCCCGAAGAGGCGTTCCCGCACTGGCGGTGCCGCTTCGGGCACGTCGCGTGGGGCTCCTGGCTGCGCGAACGGATGGGCAAGGACCACGAGCAAGTGGCCGAGGCGGTGCTCGCCCGCGTGCGCGATGAGGGCCCGCTGATGGCCCGCGACTTCGAGCGTGCGGGCGAGAAGAGTGGCAAGTGGTGGGACTGGAAGCCCGCCAAGGCCGCGCTCGAGTTCTGGTGGCGGACCGGCGAACTGGCGGTGGCCCGTCGCGTGAACTTCCAGAAGGTGTACGACCTGACCGAGCGCGTCCTGCCGCGCGTGCACGGCGTCCCCGCGCCGACGCGCGAGCAGCACGTCGACTGGGCGTGTGCCGCGGCCCTGGATCGCCTCGGCGCGGCCACACCCTCCGAGATCGCCAAGTTCTGGGGCACCGTGACGATCGCCGAGGCGACGGCGTGGTGCAAGGCCGCGGTCGGCGAGGGGCGAGCCGAGCGCGTGCGCCTGGAGAGCGCGCCGCCCAACGCGACGGACGCGCCGGCGGGCAAGACGAACGGTTCGCCCGCCACCCCGAAGCCCGGCGTCGCGATCGTCGGCTGGCAACGCCGCACCAAGCGACTGCCCGACGCTCCGAGCGACATGCGCCTGCTCAGCCCGTTCGACCCGCTCGTCCGCGACCGGGCCCGCTGCCTGCGCCTCTTCGGCTTCGACTACCGCTTCGAGGCCTTCACGCCCGAGCCCAAGCGCCGCTACGGCTACTTCGTCCTGCCGGTGCTCGAGGGCGAGCGACTCGTCGCCCGCGTCGATCCGAAGATGGACCGCGACGCCGGCACACTGCGGGTCCGGGCGGTGTGGTGGGAGGCGGGGCAGAAACCGACCAAGCCGAAGCGGGCGGCTTTGGAGAAGGCCATCGAGCGGTACGCGGTCCTGAACGGCGCGACCAGCATCGACATCGCTCAAACCGAGCGCCCATCCTGAGCAGCGATCCACCTGCGCGGCCTTCTGCGCTCGCCACGCCGAAACGCTTCGAATGAGGGGGGCGGGCGTTCCAGCCCGCCTCGCATCGGGGACAACCTCTCTGGTCGGACTGGATCGAATCGGTGCAACCACCCCTCCGGCCGACGCGGCGGCACGGCCCGCGAAGACCTGCTCCCGAACTCCGCGGGGCCGCAGAACCCCGCCACCTCGTCGCAAACCGATCACCACACGCAGAGCCATCCCCGCCCCGCGCTACCATCGCTGAATGCCCCGTCGTTCCAGCAGGCAGCGGTACAACGACTACCTCGATCGCCGGCGTGACAAAGCCACGGCGGCCCGGGAGGCCAGGCGGTCGCGCCGCCGCGCCGGGTCCGACGCCGCGTCGCAAAACGAACCCCACGCCACCCACGCCGGGGCCGACTCGGCCTTCGCCGGGCGCGAACGCCGCAAGCGCCTCCGTTCCTTCCGCGAACTCTTCGGCGCGTTCTTGGGCCTGATGCGCGGCCACCGCCTCGTCACCGCAATGGCCCTGGCCACCCTGACCGTCTCCACGGCCATCGGCCTGGTCATGCCGGCCTCGACCAAGATCGCGATCGACTACGTCCTGACCAACAACCCCGGTCCCAGCGGCATCCCCGACTGGTTCCCCGGCCCGCGCGAGCCGCGCACGCTGCTGTGGCTGATCTTCTTCGCGCTGGTCGCCACCAGTGTCGTGTCGATCTGCATCGGCCTGTGGGGGCGCTGGCAGGTCACGCGGATCAGCAAGCGCGTGCAGGTCGGCGTGCGGAAGCGCCTCTTCGAGCACGCCGTCCGCCTCCCGCTCGACCGCGTCCAGGACCTCAAGTCCGGCGGCGTCGCAAGCCTGCTGCGCGAGGACGCGGGAAACGTCGGGGGCCTGCTGTTCTCGCTCATCTACAACCCGTGGCGGGCGGTGATCCAGCTCGCCGGCACGCTGTGCATCCTGGCGTGGGTGGACTGGCGGATGCTCGCCGGGGCGGTCGTGCTGATCCCGGTCGTGTGGCTGAGCCACCGCACGTGGATTTCCAAGATCCGCCCGATGTACCGCGACATCCGCGACACCCGCACCGCGGTCGACGCCCACGCGACCGAGGCCTTCGGCGGCATGCGCGTCGTCCGCGGCTTCGCCCGCCAGACCGGCGAAGCCACGCGGTTCGTCACCGGCGGGCACGTGATGTCGCGCCAGGAGATCCTGACGTGGTGGTTCTCGCGCGTGCTGGAACTGCTGTGGGCCGCGCTGATCCCGCTGGCCTCGGCGGGCGTGCTGGTGTACGCGGGCACGGGCGTCATCGAGGGGCGTCTGACCCTCGGCGACCTGATGATGTTCTCGGCGTACCTGCTGATGCTCCTCGGCCCGCTCGAGTCGCTGGTCTCCACCGCCCAGAACGTGCAGAACGAACTGTCGGGCCTCGACCGCGTGCTGGAAGTGCTCGACGAGAAGCGCGAGTTCGAGCGCGGCGACGGCGAGAAACCAGGCCTGCGGCTCGACCAGGCCAGCGTCGCGGGACGGATCACGCTCGAGCACGTCTCGTTCGCGTACCCCGCGCGGCGCGGCCTGCGGGCGGGGGCGATGCGCCTCGAGAAGGACACGACATCGGCGCTCAAGGACGCTCCACGCCCCGCTGCCGAGCAGGCTGGGAACGCGAAGGGCGCGAAGAGCGCGAAGGCCGCGTCGAATGGGGTGCTGCCGCAGGCGGGCACCGGCGCGGCCAGCGGGGCCGACGCATCGCCTTCGGATTCCGGCCCATCATCCGACAAGTCGCCCGCCCCCGTCCTCGAAGACATCACCCTCGACATCGCTCCCGGCGAGACCATCGCGCTGGTCGGCCCAAGCGGCTCGGGCAAGACCACGCTGTGCAACCTCGTCGCCCGTTTCTACGACCCGACCGCCGGGCGCATCCTGCTCGACGGCACCGACCTCCGCGAGATCGATGTCGCCTCGTTCCGCCGCCTGCTGGGCATCGTCGAGCAGGACGTGTTCCTATTCGACGGCACCGTCGCGGAGAACATCGCCTACGCCCGGCGCGACGCGACCGACGAGCAGGTTCGCGCCGCCGCCGAGGCCGCCGCCGCCCACGGCTTCATCACCGGGCTTGAGCACGGGTACCAGACCCTGATCGGCGAACGCGGCGTCAAACTCTCCGGCGGGCAGAAGCAGCGGATCGCCATCGCCCGGGCCGTGCTCGCCGATCCGCGCATCCTCATCCTCGACGAGGCGACCAGCAACCTCGACTCCGAGAGCGAGGCCCTGATCCAGCGCTCGCTGGCCCGCCTGATCCGCGGGCGGACGTGCTTCGTGATTGCCCACCGCCTCTCCACCATCCGCCACGCCGACCGCATCGTCGTGCTGGAGAACGGGCGCGTCATCGAGGTCGGCACGCACGAGCAACTGCTGGAGCGCGAGGGGCGGTACGCCGACTTCCTGCGACTGCAACTGGGGCAGATGGACGGACGGGCGGCGGACGCCCAGGCCGAGGCCGAGAAGCCCGCCGGGTTGCACTGATCTTCTGGAACGAACAGCGCGGAAGAGCGAGGCCGAACACGATGGACCGCCGAATCCGCCTCAAGGTCTGCTGCATCGCCTCGGTCGATGAGGCCCGCCTGGCGATCGCACACGGCGCCGACGCCCTCGGCCTTGTCGCCCGCATGCCCACCGGGCCCGGCCCGATCGCGGACGACCTCATCCACGAGATCGCGGCCCGAGTGCCCCCGCCCATCGCGACGTTCCTGCTCACCAGCCAGACCGAGCCCGACGCCGTGGTGGACCACGTCCGGCGCACGAGTGTGAACACGGTGCAACTGGTGGACGACACGACCGTGCCGACGGTCTACGACGCCCTCCGACGCGCCACGCCGCACGTGCGGATCGTGCAGGTCATCCATGTGCTGGGCGACGCCTCCGTCGTGCTCGCCCTCGCCGCCGCGCCACGCGTCGACGCCCTCCTGCTCGACTCGGGCAACCCCGCGGCCCGCGAACTCGGCGGCACCGGGCGGGCCCACGACTGGGCCATCAGCCGGCGGATCGTGGAAGCCTCCCCGGTCCCGGTGTTCCTCGCGGGCGGCCTGAACGAGGCGAACGTCGCGCGGGCAATCGCCGCGGCTTCCCCCTTCGGCGTCGATCTGTGTAGCGGCGTGCGGACCAACGGCGAACTGGACGCCGCGAAACTGGGGCGATTCGTCCGCGCGTTGCGGGGGGCGTCGGATCAGACGGCGTCCCTCGCCGGGTAGTCCGTGTACCCCTCCGCCCCACCGCCATAGAACGTCTCGCGATCCCACGGCGCCAGCGCGGCCCCGGCCCCGATCCGCGCCGCCAGGTCCGGATTCGAGATGAGCGCCCGTCCGAACGCCACCGCGTCGCACCAGCCGTCCGCGATTGCCGACGCCGCCAGCGCTGGCGAGTAGTCCCCGTTGGCGATGTAGGCCGCCCGCTTCGGGTGCGGGTGCGCCGCCTTGAACGCGTCCCGCACGCGCGGGATCACCTCGGGCGTCCGCGGATCGAGCGTCGCCCGGTCCCACGTCTCAACGGCGTGGATGTACGCGATACCCAGCGTGCCCAGCCCGCTCGCCAGTGCCGCGAACGTCGCGCCCGGGTCCGAGTCGCGCGCATCGTGGTGCTCCGACAGCGGGCTGATGCGGTACCCCACGCGATCGGCCCCGCATTCCCGCACCACCCCCTCGGCCGCCAGAAACGCCAGTCGCAATCGGTTCTCCAGCGTTCCGCCCCACTCGTCGGTCCGCAGGTTCATGCCATCCCGCGTGAACTGGTCGAGGATGTATGTGTTCGCGCCGTGGATCTCGACGCCGTCGAACCCCGCGTCCATCGCCCTCCCCGCAGCCTCCGCAAACTCCCGCGCAACCCCCGCCACCTCTTCCGACCGCAGCGCCCGCGGGCGGCTCGTCTGCACGCGGGCCATCGACGCATCCACAAATGTCTTCGACTGCGACGCCACGTCCGTCGGCCCCACCGGCGCCTCGCCCCCCGGCTGCAGGGTCGCGTGGCTCACGCGCCCCACGTGCCACAACTGGCACACGATCAGCCCGCCCGAGTCGTGCACCGCGTCGGTCACGAGCCGCCAGCCCTTCACCTGCTCGGTCGTGTGGATGCCGGGCGTGGCGTAGTAGCCGTGGGCCCGGGGCGAGATCGGCGTGGCCTCGGAGATGATCAGCGACGCCCCGCCACGCCCCGCGGCCCGCTGGGCGTAGTACGCGGCATTCAGCGCCTGCGGCACGTTGCCGGGCATGGCCGCCCGCGAACGCGTCAGCGGTGCCATCGCCACCCGGTGCGGCAGATTCCACGCGCCCACCCGGCACGCCTTGAGGAGCGGGTTCTTCGGTTCGGATTCGGTCATAGCGGTGTTCCGTGCGGTCGCGGTCAGGGTCTGGCGGCGTCGTCCTCGGTTTCGCTGGCCGAGGGCCGCGGGATTCTGTAGGATCGCGGCTCGCTCGGGCGACGGTGGCCGGGGCGATCCCGCGTGCCGCCCCGGAGTGCCCGATGGCCCAGGTCGATCTGCCTCTGCCGCAACTCAGCCCCCTGGGCCAGACGGCCCGCAAGGACCGCTGGTGGCTCCAGTCGCTGCTGGTGTTCCTCGGGTTCTCGGCGTTCATCGTCTACTCGACGTGGGCCGCGTTCCAGGCCGCGCATTTCTGGCTCGAAGCCGGCGGGGCCCACTACCTCTCCCCGTTCTACTCGCCCCTGATCTTCGATCCCGTCGGCGTCACCACCGGGCACGCCTGGTTCGGCCAGCCGCCCCAGTGGCTGCTGAACCTGTGGCCCTCGTTCATGGTCTTCAGCCCCGCGTTCCTGATCCTGTGGGCCCCCGGCGGCTTCCGCTTCACCTGCTACTACTACCGCGGCGCGTACTACAAGGCCTTCTGGGCCGACCCGATCTCCTGCGCCGTCGGCGAGCCCAAGTTCCGCGGCAAGAACTACCGCGGCGAGCGCAAGTTCCCCCTCATCCTCCAGAACGTCCACCGCTACTTCCTCTACCTGGCCATCGCCTTCATCTTCCTGCTGGCCTACGACGCGATCATCTCGTACATCTGGACCACGCCCGACGGCACCAAGACCTTCGGCGTCGGCGTCGGCACCATCGTGCTCACCCTCAACCCGATCTTCCTTGGCCTCTACACCTTCGGCTGCCACTCCTTCCGCCACCTCATCGGCGGCCGGCGCAACGCCCTCTCGGGAAGCCCCGCCCAGAAGAAGGCGTACGACTGCGTGAGCTGCCTGAACAGCCGCCACATGCTCTGGGCGTGGGTCAGCCTGTTCTGGGTCGGCTTCACGGACTTTTATGTGCGGATGTGCTCGATGGGGGTGATCACGGACTTCAGGTTGATCTGAGGCGAGGGTGCGGCGCGAGCATGAGGTTCATCGGGTCCTGAGTCCTGAGTCCTTGGTCCTGGAGGTCGGGCAATCGGTCGACTGCGGGCGGAAGGAGTGTCGGGCGTGGCGATCACTCGATTCGAAGAACTGCAAGTCTGGCAACTGGCTCGCGCGCTCAGCCGCCGCGTGTTCCGATGGACCCGCTCGGGAGAAGCCGCCAAGGACTTCGCGTTCGTGACGCAAGCCCGCCGGGCCTCGCTTTCGGTCATGAACAACATCGCGGAGGGATTCGAGCGATACCGCCGAACGGAGTTTCTCCAGTTCCTCTCGATCGCCAAGGGCTCCGCCGCCGAGGTCCGATCGATGCTGTTCGCCGCTCTGGACATCGGCTATCTCACCCAAAGGCAGTTCGATAGCCTCAGCGCCGACGCGTCGGATCTCACCAAGGCGATCACCAGATTCGCAACCCGCCTGCGATCCACAAAGACACCCGTCGCATCCTCCCGATCCCCTGGTGCCCGACCTCCAGGACCAAGGACCAAGGACTAAGGACAAAGGACTCGACGACCGGCGGCCTCCACACTTCACACACCCTCGGACGCCCACGACCCCATGGACCTCCAAACCCACACCCACGACGTGCTCGTCATCGGCGCCGGCGGCGCCGGCCTCCGCGCCGCCATCGAGGCCTCCGCCGCCGGCGTCTCCGTCGGCCTGGTCTGCAAATCCCTCCTCGGCAAGGCCCACACCGTTATGGCCGAGGGAGGCATGGCCGCCGCCATCGGCAACGTCGACGACCGCGATAACTGGCAGGTCCACTTCGCCGACACCATGCGCGGCGGGGGCTACCTCAACAACTGGGTCAAGGCCGAGATCCACGCCAAGGAAGCCCCGGCCCGCGTCAAGGAACTCGAGGCCTGGGGCGCCGTCTTCGACCGCACCAAGGACGGCCGCATCCTCCAACGCAACTTCGGCGGGCACAAGTACCCACGCCTGGCCCACGTCGGCGACCGCACCGGCCTCGAGATGATCCGCACGCTCCAGGACCACGGCATCCACCGCGGCATCGACGTCTACATGGAGCACACCGTCACCGCCCTGCTCAAGGACGCCGGGCGCGTCGTCGGCGCCTTCGGCTACGACCGCGAGCGCGGCCGCTTCCGCCTCTTCAAGGCCCCCGCCATCGTCCTGGCCACCGGCGGCATCGGACGCGCGTACAAGATCTCCTCCAACTCCTGGGAATACACCGGCGACGGCCACTCGCTTGCCTACCACGCCGGCGCCGATCTCATGGACATGGAGTTCGTCCAGTTCCACCCCACCGGCATGGTCTGGCCACCGTCGGTCCGCGGCATCCTCGTCACCGAGGGCGTCCGAGGCGAGGGCGGGCGCCTCCTCAACTCCGCCGGCAAGCGCTTCATGTTCGACGACATCCCCGACCTCTACAAGAACCAGGTCGCCACCGACGCCGAAGAGGGCTGGCGCTACGTCACCGGCGACAAGGCCGCCAATCGCCCCCCAGAACTGCTCACCCGCGACCACGTCGCCCGCTGCATCGTGCGCGAGGTCAAGGAAGGCCGCGGCTCGCCCCACGGCGGCGTGTTCCTCGACATCGCCTGGATCAAGGAGAAACTCCCCAACGCCCCGGAGCACATCAAGAAGAAGCTCCCGTCGATGTACCACCAGTTCAAGGAACTCGCCGGCGTCGACATCACCACCACGCCCATGGAAGTCGGCCCCACGACCCACTACGTCATGGGCGGCGTGAAGGTCGACGGCCTCACGCAGATGTCCAGCGTCCCGGGCCTCTTCGCCGCGGGCGAGGTCGGCGCCGGGCTGCACGGGGCCAACCGCCTCGGCGGCAACTCCCTGTCCGACCTGCTCGTCTTCGGCAAGCGGGCCGGCGAGCACGCCGCGATCTGGGCCAAGGAGCACAAGCACGGCTCCATCGACGACGCCCAGGTTGATGCCGCCGCCAAAGCCGCCCTCGCCCCGCTCGACCGCCCCGGCAGCGAGAACCCCTACGTCATCCAGCGCGACCTGCAGGAGACCATGCAGGCCCACGTCGGCATCGTCCGCAGCGAGCCCGAGATGGCCCGCGCGCTTGAAGATATCGCCGCCCTCAGGGGCCGCGCCGCCGGCGTCGGCATCGACGGCAACCGCGAGTACAACCCTGGCTGGCACACCTGCCTCGACCTGCCCAACCTGCTCACCGTCTCCGAGGCCGTCGCCCGCTCCGCCCTGGACCGGCGCGAGTCCCGCGGCGGGCACTTCCGCGAGGACTACCCCGACAAGAGCCAGGAGTTCGCCGGGCACAACACCGTCGTCTCCAAGGGCGACGACGGCCAGATGCGCCTCCGGCGCGAGCCGCTCAAGCCCATGCGCGACGACCTTAAGAAGATCATCGAGGAGCAGCAGAAGTAGCCCATGCCACGCGGTGAACTCCAGTTCCTGCGGCCCATGCTCGCCGTCCGGGATCTCCCGGCCACGGTCCGTTTCTACGTCGAGAAACTCGGCTTCAACTGCAACTCCATGTTCGGCAACCCGCCCGTCTGGTGCGACCTCGACCGCGACGGCGTCTCGATCATGTTCAACGCCCCGCCGCGGGAGGGCATCGAGCGCGACGTGCCGCGATCGGCCAGGAACTACCAGATCTTCTATTTCAACTGCCCCGATGCCGCGGCCCTACGCGAGGAGTTCCTGGCCAGGGGCGTCGCGGCCTCCGATCTGCGCGTCACGAACTACGGCATGAAGGAGTTCGAGGTCCGCGATCCCGACGACTACTGGCTCTGGTTCGGCCAGCCGACGGACGAACCGCCGATGGTTTCCGAGTGATCCCCCCAACGTCCTTGTGCTTTCAGGAGATCGCATGCCCACCGCCACCTTCCGCATCTTCACCGGCCAGGGCGAATCCGCCGCCTTCAAGGACTACACGACCGAGGCCTCCGAGGGCATGGTCGTGCTCGACGCGGTCCACAACATCCAGGCCGAGTCCGCACCCACCCTCGCCTGCCGCTGGAACTGCAAGGCCGGCAAGTGCGGCTCGTGCTCGGCCGAGGTCAACGGCAAGCCCCGCCTCATGTGCATGACCCGCCTGTCCGACCTCGACCTCACCCAGCCCGTCACCGTCGAGCCCATGAAGGCCTTCCCCCACGTCAAGGACCTGGTCACCGACGTGTCCTGGAACTACAAGGTCAAGAAGCAGATCAAGCCCTTCAAGCCCCGCAAGCCCGACGCCGACGACGGCACCTGGCGCGTCCAGCAGGCCGACGTCGAACGCGTCCAGGAGTTCCGCAAGTGCATCGAGTGCTACCTCTGCCAGGACGTCTGCCACGTCCTGCGTGACCACCACAAGCACCCGGAGTTCGCCGGCCCCCGCTTCTTCGTCTACACCGCCGCCCTCGAGATGCACCCGCTCGACACCGAGGACCGCCTCAAGGACCTCAAGGACGAGGGGGGCATCGGCTACTGCAACATCACCAAGTGCTGCACCAAGGTCTGCCCCGAGCACATCACCATCACCGACAACGCCATCATCCCCCTCAAGGAACGCGTCGTCGACGAGTTCTACGATCCGCTGACCAGACTCTTCCGCATCTTCAAGCCAAAGCAAGAGGCATGACCCACCGATGAGCCATGACTCACCGCAGAGCCATGACTCACCGCAGAGGCGCAGAGCACGCAGAGGAAGTCAGTTCCGAAAAAGCCTGTGGAGCGCCGCCGCGGCGCGAACTTGACCCAACACTCGGTAAGCAGCACTCGGTCCTCAGCCCTCTGCCCTTGCCTCCCTCTGTGCCCGCTGCGCCTCTGCGGTGAACCCTCCCAGGAGCCGCCATGTTCAAACTCAAGCCCATCGAACGCGACGCCGTCCCCGCCGCCCTGGCCAAGGCCGAGCGCTACCGCCTGCTCAACGAGCCGCGCGAGGCCGAGAGCATCTGCCAGGACGTGCTCGCCGCCGACCCCGACAACCAGCAGGCGATCATCTGCCTCATCCTCACCCTGACCGACCTCTTCGACCGCACGGCCCGGCGCGACGACGCCGTCGCCCTGCTCGCCCGCCTCAAGGGCGACTACGAGCGCGAGTATTACGCCGGCGTCATCGAAGAACGCTGGGTCAAGCACCTGCTCCACGCCGGCTACGCCATGGCCAGCGTCTACGACCGCCTCCGCAAGGCGATGGACCACTTCGAGAAGTCCGACAGGATCGCCCCGCCAAAGAACGACGACGCCGTGCTCCGCTGGAACACCTGCGTCCGCCTGCTGCAGCGCGAGAACTTCAATCCCGACGAAGAGCACGACCACCCCGAGATCTTCGAGGACGACGTGCCCGTCCGCTGAGCCCGCCCACCAGGCCGGTCCGCAGAGCCGGCCTCGCCGGCCAAACCGCTGCAAAACCCACCCCAAACACGCGGCGACGCCAGCATCAGGCGTCGCGCACACCCGCCCGCTAGGATGTCCTTCGGGGAGTCGCGCCGCACCGCAAACTCCGGGCCGGAAGCCGGTCCAGAAGCGGGCCGGAATCCACGCCCGCCGCGCGACACCCCGGGAGCACCCGATGCCCGCACCGTCCGAATCCAACGCCGCCGACCTCATCCGGCGCCGCGACCGCGTCGTCTGCCCCGGCGTCGGGCGGCTCTCCACCCTCACCGCCGCCTCCGCTCGCGGCGCCATCCTTACCGACGCCGACGGACGCGAGTTCATCGACTTCGCCGGCGGCATCGGCGTCATGAACGTCGGGCACACAGACCCCGCCGTCGTCGCCGCGATCAACGACCAGGCTTCCCGCCTCTTGCATACCTGCATCCACGTCGCCACCTACGAGCCATACGTCGCCCTCTGCGAGCGCCTCGTCGAACTCCTGCCCCACCACGAGCCCGGCTCCAACGACTCGACCAAGGCCATGCTCGTCAACACCGGCGCCGAGGCCGTCGAGAACTCCGTCAAGATCGCCCGCCAGGCTACCGGGCGTTCCGCCGTCATCTGCTTCACCGGCGCGTTCCACGGCCGCACCCTGCTCGCCGCCACCCTCACCTCAAAGGTCGGCTACAAGGCCGGTTGCGGCCCGTTCATGCCCGAGGTCTATCGCCTCCCCTTCCCCGTCGTCCGCCCAAACGACGACGAGGCCGCCGTCGCCAGCCGCGAACTCGCCCGCCTCCGCGCCGCGCTCAAGAACACCGTCGCACCGCGCGACCTGGCCGCCATCATCGTCGAGCCCGTCCAGGGCGAGGGCGGCTTCCACGTCCTGCCGCCCGCCTACGCCCGAGGCCTGCGCGACATCTGCAGCGAGCACGCCATCACCCTCATCCTCGACGAGGTCCAGACCGGCTTCGGACGCACCGGCAAGTGGGCCGCCTTCGAGCACCTCGGCATCAAGCCCGACCTCTCCCCCTGGGCCAAGTCCCTCGGCGGCGGCCTGCCCATCTCCTGCGTCATCGGCAAGGCCAGCGTCATGGACCGCGTCACGCCGGGCACCCTCGGCGGCACCTACGGCGGCAACCCCGTCGCCTGCGCCGCCGCCCTCGCCACCATCAAGCGAATGCAGGAACTCGACCTGAACGCCAAGGCCACCCGCGACGGTCGCACCGTCCGCGCCCGCTTCGAGGCCATCGCCGCACGCGTCCCCGCCATCACCGACGTCCGCGGCCTGGGCGCCATGCTCGCCATCGAGTTCTCTGTCGACGCCGACCCCGAACGCCCCGACGCCCCCACCGTCGCCGCCATCATCAACACCTGCCGCGACCAGGGCCTGCTCGTCATCCCCGCCGGTGTCGACTCGAACGCCATCCGCGTCCTGGCCCCGCTCGTGATCGACGACGCCACACTCGCCCGCGGGCTCGACATCCTCGAAGCCGCCATCCTCCAGCACGCGGCCCCCACGCCCGCCGCCCCGCGCCCCGCCCACGCGCCCCAAGGAGCCTGACCCCCATGCGTCCCTTCGCGATCGCAGGCCTGCAACTCAAAGTCTCGGGCCGAAGGTCCAACCTCGCCCACCTCTGCGACCGCATCGAGATGCTCATGCATCTCTACCCCTGGGTCCAGATGGTCATGCTCAGCGAACTGGCCACCTTCGGCGGCTGGACCGGGCACGCCGCCGAACTCCCCAACGAGGTCGAGGCCACCTACCGCGAACTCGCCGCACGCCACCGCATCTGGCTCATCCCCGGCTCGCTCTACGAGAAGACGCCCCAGGGCATCTACAACACCTCGCCCGTCATCGACCCCCAGGGCAACGTCATCGCCCGCTACCGCAAGATGTTCCCCTTCCTCCCCTACGAGACCGGCGTCCTCAGCGGCTCCGAGTTCTGCGTCTTCGACGTCCCCGAGGTCGGACGCTTCGGCCTGAGCATCTGCTACGACATGTGGTTCCCCGAAACCTCACGCACGCTGGCCGCCATGGGCGCCGAGGTCATCCTCCACCCAACACTCACCCCCACCATCGACCGCGACGTCGAACTGGCCATCGTCCGCGCCACCGCCGCGACCAACCAGTGCTTCGTGCTCGACATCAATGGCGTCGGCGACGGCGGCAACGGACGCTCCAACCTCGTCGCCCCCACCGGCGACGTGCTCTTCCAGGCCGGCGGCTCCGAAGAAATGCTCCCCATCGAGATCGACCTCGACCGCGTCCGCCGCTCCCGCGAAGTCGGCCTCAAGGGCCTGGGCCAACCCCTCAAATCCTTCCGAGACCGCGCCGTCGACTTCTCCGTCTACGACCGCTCCACGACCGCCGCGGCCTACCTCAACACACTCGGCCCGCTCGAGAAGATGACACGGAACTCCAAGGCCGGCCTCGGTTTCGGAACCCATCTCGTCCCCTCCGCGCCGCCCATCCTTCCCCCGCCGCCAAGCCCCCAGACCCCGCCTAGCGCCGCAATCCTCCCCGCGCCGATTCCCCCCGCCGCGCCCGCACCCGCCCCCGCGCCATACCCGCCCGCCGATCCCGCCGCCACCCCGCCCGACTACGGCAACGGGGGCGTCCCGGCATGACCACCGCACCCGCCCAATCCGCCCAGCCCACGCGCGACCGCGCCCTGGCCCCATACAACGCGCCCCAGTTGCGCATGGACACCTGGAACGACCTGCAACTCCGCTGCGCATGGCTCAAGGAGTTCGCCCAGCACGGCAAGGACACCGCCGAGCCGCGCGCCGCCGTCGCTCGCTGCCTCGCCCTCCTCCAGCAACTCGAGTTCTACTGGGCCTTCCCCGGCCAGGAACGCATCGAC
Organism: Phycisphaerales bacterium; assembly: GCA_041401985.1. Taxonomy (GTDB): domain Bacteria; phylum Planctomycetota; class Phycisphaerae; order Phycisphaerales; family UBA1924; genus JACKHA01. Next base: position 128,267 of record JAWKTE010000011.1, on the reverse strand, counting down.
GCCATCAACGCCATGTTCGAGCGGGGCGAATACGCCGCGCTCGCCGCCGAGGTCGCCGCACTCGCCCGCCTGCTCATCGGCGACACCTACCGCTGCTCCCAGGCCACGCGCGACGCCTCCGGCGCCCGCGCGAGCCGCGACGGGCGATCCACCCAGCGCGACCCATCCCGCGACCGCCCCCGCCACAGCGAAACCGGCGCGCCCCTCCTCGCCCTGGCCGACAAGCCATACTTCGAGGTCCTCGTCGTCGATGGCGACGACGCCTACGACAGCGACGAACTCCGCGACGGCCTCCGCGCCTGCCGACGAGACTCCGACGACTTCGTCTACGACATCGTCTCGGTCCCCTCGCTCGAAGACGCCATCATCGCCTGCCTCTTCAACTGGACCATCCAGTCCGTCTTCCTCCGGTACAACTACGCCTTCCACTCCAACCACAAGCACCCCGCCCTCCAGCGATACCTCAGCATCCTGGAATGGGAAAAACTCCCCGTCTGCTTCGGCGTCGAACGCAGCGCCGCCCTCGCCCGCCTCGTCAAGTCCATCCGACCCGAACTCGACCTCTTCCTCGTCACCGACTCCCCGCTCGACAACGTCGCCGGCAACGCCGGCAGCGGCTTCCGGCGCGTCTTCTACCGCCTTGAGCAGTACATGGAGCAGCACCTCTCCATCCTCAAGGGCGTCCGCGAACGCTTCGAGGCACCCTTCTTCGACGCCCTCCGACGCTACAGCGCAAAGCCCACCGGCGTCTTCCACGCCCTGCCCATCGCACGCGGCAAGTCCATGTCCACCGCGCACTGGGCCCGCGACCTGCTCGCCTTCTACGGCCAGAACATCTTCATGGCCGAGACCTCCGCCACCAGCGGCGGGCTCGACTCGCTCCTCCAGCCCCGCGGCCCCATCAAGAAGGCCCAGGACGCCGCCGCACGAGCCTTCGGCGCACGCCAGACCTTCTTCGTCACCAACGGCACCTCCACCGCCAACAAGATCGTCTCCCAGGCCCTCGTCCGCCCCGGCGACATCGTCCTGATCGACCGCGAGTGCCACAAGAGCCACCACTACGCTCTCGTGCTCGCCGGCGCCATGCCCGTCTACCTCGACGCCTACGCCCTCCCGCAATACTCCATGTACGGCGCGGTCCCGCTGGAAGAGATCGAGCGCCAACTCCTCGCCCTCAAGGCCGCGGGCAAACTCGACCGCGTCCGCATGCTCATCCTCACCAACTGCACCTTCGACGGCATCACCTACGACCCCGAGCGCGTCATGCGCCGCGTCCTGGCCATCAAGCCCGACATGATCTTCCTCTGGGACGAGGCCTGGTTCGCCTTCGCCCGCTTCAACCCCACCCTCCGCCGACGCACCGGCATGGACGCCGCCGCACGACTCCGCGCCACCCTCCGCTCACCCGCATACCGCGAGGCCTGGGAGCGATCCCGCGCCGGCGGCACCGCCGCCTCCACGAACGGCTCGCCCTCGGCGCCACAGCCCGACGCCGAGCCCATGCCCGACCCCGACCGCGCCCGCATCCGCGTCTATGTCACCCAGTCCACCCACAAGACCCTGACCTCCCTCCGCCAGGGCTCCATGATCCACGTCTACGACGAGGACTTCGAGCAGCGCGCCGCCGAGCCGTTCAACGAAGCCTTCATGACCCACACCTCAACCTCCCCCAACTACCAGATCGTCGCCTCCCTCGACGTCGGACGACGCCAGGTCGAACTCGAGGGCTACGAGCTCACGGAGCAGGCCATCGGCCTGGCCATGACCCTCCGCCGACGCGTCCGCGAGCACGACGACCTCAAACGCTGCTTCGCCGTCATGCGACCCGCCGACATGATCCCCGCAGAGTACCGCCCCTCCGGCATCGAGTTCTACTTCGACCCCGTCCGCGGCTGGGGCCCCATGGACCAGGCCTGGCACCGCGACGAGTTCACACTCGACCCAACACGCGTCACCCTCCACATCGGCGCCACCGGCATGGACGGCGACGCCTTCCGACACGTCCTCATGGACCGCTTCGACATCCAGATCAACAAGACCTCACGCAACACCGCCCTGTTCATGCCCAACATCGGCACCACCCGCGGCGACATCGCCTACCTCGTCGAAGTCCTCGCCACCATCTCGCGCGACGCCGCCGAACGCCTCTCCCTCGAGAGCCAGGCCGGACGCGACCGCCACAACGCCCGCGTCGAGTCGCTCAGGAACGGCCCGCCGCTCCCCCACTTCTCCCGCTTCCACCCCGCCTTCCAACCGGACGCCTCCTCCAAGACGCCCACCCGCGAGGGCGACCTCCGCCGCGCCTACTTCCTCACCTACGACGAGCACAACGTCCGCGGCGCCATGATCTCCCGCGACACCCTCGACGCCGTCCGCAAGGGCCCCGAACTCGTCTCGGCCTCCTTCGTCATCCCCTACCCGCCCGGCTTCCCCGTGCTCGTCCCAGGACAGGTCGTCAGCCCCGAGATCCTCGAGTACCTCCTGGCCCTCGACGTCAAGGAAATCCACGGCTACCACCCCGTCAACGGCTTCCGCGTCTTCACCCCCGAAGCCCTCAACCGCGCCGGCGCCAGCCACGCCCGCGCCGACTGAACCACACCGCCCCGCCAACCGATCATCACGCCGTCCCGATCATCGCCAGACAAAGGAGTTCCCATGGGCGCCGGCACCTCCAACTCTCCCTCCCCCGCCGCCGATCGACCCGGCACCAAGCCGCTGCCGACCCGCGCCCTGGCCGCCGACCGCGCCGCCGCCGCCCCCAAGACCCTCCGCGGCATCTCCGACATCCGACGCTTCTTCTTCCGCAACACCGAGCCCGTCTACTTCGTCTCCGCAACACCCTTCAACCTCCTGGGCCTCGACGAATGGATCCGCGGCTTCCAGTTCATCAACGCCATCGACTGCTTTGACGGCCAGCACCCAAACGTCCTGGTCCCGCGCGAAATCCCCCACGACCAGTGGGAGTCCATCGAGGACATCAACAACTACCTCCTCTCGCACCCCGATGTCATCGAGCACATCCGCCGACGCGGTCCCGGCGGCAAGGCCGTCTTCCTCATGTTCGATGAGAAGACCGAAGAGCTCGCCCGGGACCTGGGCCTCGAAGTCTGCTTCCCCCCCGCGGCCATGCGCTCCATGGTCGACGACAAAATGGAGACCACACGCATCGCCAACCGCGCGGGCGTCCCCTCCGTCCCCAACGTCCTGGCCAAGGTCGACTCCTACCAGACCCTCCGCAAAGTCGCCGAGAAACTCGGAAACGATCTCGTCGTCCAGACCGCCTACGGCGACTCCGGGCACACCACCTTCTTCATCTCCAGCGAGGCCGACTTCGACAAGCACGCCGACGAGATCACCGAGGCCCCCGAAGTCAAGATCATGAAGCGCATCCGATGCCGCGGCTCGGCCCTCGAAGCCTGCGTCACACGCCACGGCACCATCGTCGGACCCCTCATGACCGAACTCGTCGGCTTCAAGGAACTCACGCCATACCGCGGCGGCTGGTGCGGCAACGAGGTCTTCGCCGGTGCCTTCGACGCCAAGAGCCGCGCCCAGGCCCGCGCCCACGCCATGGCCTTCGGCGAGGAACTCCGCCGCATGGGCTACAAAGGCTACTTCGAACTCGACTTCCTCACCGACCTCGACTCCGGCGAGGTCTACCTCGGCGAGTGCAACCCCCGCATCACCGGCGCCTCGTCCATGACCAACCTCGCCTGCTTCGCCCACGCCGACGCACCCCTGTTCATCTTCCACCTCCTCGAGTGGATGGGCGTCGACTACGAGTTCGACGTCGAGGAACTCAACGCCCGCTGGGCCGACCCCGACAACATCGACTCCTGGTCGCAACTGGTCATCAAGCACACCCGCGACGAGGTCGACCACATCCACACCGCCCCGCCGTCGGGCATCTACGAACTCGACGCCGACGCCCGCATGTCCTACGTCCGCATGCAGACACACCGCCGCACCGTCCAGTACGAGAACCGCGCCTTCTTCCTCCGCATCTCCGGCCCCGGCGACTACCGCTACGAGGGCGCCGACCTGGGCATCCTCGTCAGCCCGGGACGCTTCATGACCGACGAGTTCACCCTCACCGATCGCGCCAAAGCCTGGATCCACGGCATCACCTCCATGTACGCCGGAACCCCACTCAACCCCGCCGCCACCGCCCAGGCCGGCATCGAACCCGGCGGCTTCAAACTCCTCTGACCCCCCCGCGTCCGCCCGTCTCGCAAGCTCGCTGGCATGCCCACCCGCCCGGAGGGCGCACGATGGTTGCCAGGGGCTTCAGCCCCTGGACACCCGCCGAATCGGCAGCGGCCCGGCGGGCCGACGAGAAGCCAGCCCGCCGCGCGCAACGATCTCAATGGCTACCACCCCACCCCAACAACACACCCTCGACTTCCGCGCCCTCACCCCCGCAACCCTCCCCGCCATCTTCGCCGAGTACTGGCCCGCCTACCGCCGCTGGACCCGCCGCGCCCCCGCGCTCACCGCCGACCAGTGCGCCGACGCCATCCGCACCCACGCTCCCGAACTCCTCGAAGCCTACACCTCGCTCCTCGACACCTGCGCCGACGCCATCGCCGCCACCACCGCCGAACGCGCCCTCATCGCCCGCTTTCTCTGCCTCTACAGCCCACCCCGCCTCGTCCGCGCCTGCTCCCAGCTCATCCTGCGCGACAACGACCACCCCGTCCTCCTCCGCACCTACGACCACCACCCCGACCTCTTCGACGCCCTCATCCTCCGCGCCGACTTCACGGCCCCAACCCTCGCCATCACCGACTGCCTCTGGGGCGCCCTGGAAGGCGTCAACGCCCACGCCCTCGCCGTCGCCCTCGCCTTCGGAGGCCGCCCCGCCCACGCCCCCGGCTTCGCCGCGCCCCTCATCGTCCGCTACCTGCTCGAGACCTGCGCCACCGCCGCCGACGCCTGCGCCGCCCTCGCGCGCCTCCCTATCGCCATGCCCTACACCTTCGTCGTCCTCGACGCCGCGGGCGATTCCCTCACCGCCATGCTCGCCCCGGACCGCCCCCCCGCCTTCACCACCCAGCCCGCCTCCACCAACCACCACAACGCCGGCGACTGGCCCGCCTACGAACGCCAGACCCAGAGCCGCGAACGCCTCGCCGCCGCCGACCGCCTCGCCGCCAACAACGCCCCGCTCCCCGCCGCCCTCGCCGCGTTCCTCACTCCCCCGCTCTGGCGCACCGACTACGCCCGCGCCTCCGGCACCCTCTACGCCTCCGTCCTCCGCCCGCGCGACCGCCGCATCGACCTCCACTGGCCCAACCACACCGAGCCCATCCCGCTCGACCCCTTCCAACCCCGCAACTTCAGCGTCGCTCTCCCGACCTGACCGACGCCCGCCCACACCCGTCGGGTGCCGTGGCCGCAGCCCCATTCAAACCAGCCGGCCACGCGATCAATCCCACCCGTGCCCCTAATACACGCGCCCCCCACCCCCACAAACTCATCAAACAGAGCCGCACGCCCCCGCTCCACCCCCGCCTTCGCCCGCACCGCGCTCCCCCCGATCCGGTAGACATCCATCGCCGCCAGCGACAACTCGTTGAACCCCGCCCGCCGCGCGTCCTCGATCGACGCCCCCCACACCACCCCGTCCAGCCGCGCCCAATGAATCGCGCTGGCGCACATCGGGCACGGCTCGCACGTCGAGTACATCACGCAACCCGCCAGCGAGATCCCCCCAACCTCGCGGCACGCCTCCCGGATGCACACCACTTCCGCGTGCGCCGTCGCGTCCGTCCACGCCAACACATGGTTGTGCCCCCGCGCCACCACCGCGCCATCCCGCACCACCACCGCACCGAACGGCGACTGCCCCGCCGCCATCCCCGACCGCGCCTCCGCGATCGCCTCAGCCATCCATCGCGCATCATCCATGCCGCGATCGTACCGCCGCGGCTCCCCTCCCCCGCGTGCGGGGCCAAACCTCAAAGACGTGTCTGACGAGGCTCTGCGAGTCAGACGGAGGGGGCACGCACGCCACCGCTCGCGCCGCTCCTCTCGGTGCCTCGATGCCTCGTGCCTGGATGCCTTCCCCACCATCATCCCGCCGCCTCCCAGCCGCCCCGCGCCCCGCCCCAATCCCCCCGTTCACCTACGATTCCAGACACCCGAGGAGACCCCCATGCTCTTCCGCATGATCTACGACGACCGCCTCGCCCAGGCCGCCTACCTCATCGGCTGCCAGCGCACCGGCGAGGCCATCCTCATCGACCCCGAGCGCGACATCGACCGCTACCTCGCCCTGGCCGTCCGCGAGAAAGTCCGCATCACCGCCGTCGCCGAGACCCACATCCACGCCGACTTCCTCTCCGGCGCACGCGAACTCGCCGAGAAGACCGGCGCCCACCTCTACCTCTCCGCCGAGGGCGGCCCCGACTGGCAGTACCAGTGGCCCACCAAAAAACTCGGCGGCGGCGCCTACAGCCACACCCTCCTGCACGACAACGACACTTTCCGTATCGGCAACATCGAGTTCCGCGTCATGCACACACCGGGGCACACCCCCGAGCACATCTGCTTCCTCGTCACCGACCGCGGCTCCGGGGCCGCCGACCCCATGGGCATCGCAACCGGCGACTTCGTCTTCGTCGGCGACGTCGGCCGCCCCGACCTGCTCGAAACCGCCGCCGGTGTCCAGGGCGCCAAAGAACCCTCCGCCCGCGCCCTGTTCGACTCCATCCAGCGCTTTAGCGCCCTGCCCGACTACCTCCAGGTCTGGCCCGCCCACGGCGCCGGCTCCGCCTGCGGCAAAGCCCTCGGCGCCGTCCCACAGTCCACCGTCGGATACGAGAAGCGACTCAACCCCGCCATCCGCGTCGGCGCGGCCGGTGCCGACGCCTTCGTCGCCGACATCCTCGCCGGACAGCCCGACCCCCCGCTCTACTTCGCCCGCATGAAACGCGAGAACAAGGCCGGCCCGCGCGTCCTGGGAAACCTCCCCCGCCCCGGACGCCTCACCGTCGGCGAGGCCGTCGCCCTCGACGCACGCGCCGTCGCCGTCATTGACACACGCCCCTGGCGCGACTTCCGCGCCGCCCACATCCCCGGCGCCCTCTGGATCCCGCTCGACAACATGTTCCCCTCCGTCGCCGGATCGTTCATCTCCGAGGACGAGCACATCTACATCATCACCGACGGCGCCCCGCTCGACGAGATCGTCCGCTGCCTCGTCCGCATCGGCCTCGACGACATCCGCGGCTGGATCCACCCCACCGACCTCTCCCAGATCCTCGCCGCCGTCAAGCCCGCCTCCATCCCCGAGACCGACACCCGAGGCGCAGCCCCCGATGTCGACAACTCCCGCATGTTCGTCCTCGACGTTCGCAACCAGAGCGAGTTCGACGCCGGGCACCTCCCGGGCGCGGCCCACACGCCCTACACCCGCCTGGCCGACGCCCTCCAGGAACTCCCCGAGCACCGCCCGATCCTCGTCAACTGCAAGGCCGGCGGACGCTCGGGCCGCGCCTGCGCCTTCCTCAAACGCGCCGGCTACGACGTGACCAACCTCGCCGGCGGCTTCGACGCCTGGTCCGCCGCCGGCGCCCCCGTCGAACACGAATCCCCCCAGCCCCAGCGCTGACCAGCGCCTCATTCCCAGTGTCTTTCCTACTCGTTGCCTCGATGCCTCGTGCCTCGGTGCCTCCCCCCTCTGTCCTCCCAACGCCTCCTGGACCTCCCACGCAGCTCTTTCTCCTTGAATCTCAGATCTCGGATCTGGAATCTGACTGTCCACTCTCTCCGCTCTGCTCTCCCCTCTCTGCTCCCCGCCCCCTACCCTCGCCCGCCCATGAGCACCGCGATCTCCATCCGCAGCCTCCTCAAGGCTTTCAAAGGCCCCAGCGGCACCACACGCGCCGTCGACAACGTCTCCATCGAGATCAACCCCGGCGAACTCTTCTTCCTCCTCGGACCATCCGGCTGCGGCAAGACCACGCTCCTCCGCATGGTCGCCGGCTTCATCGATCCCGACGAAGGCCAGATCCTCCTGGCCCCACGCCCCGCCGCCTCCTCTGCCAACCCCCCCGCCCCCGAGGCCTTCCGCGACGTCACCCACCTCGCGCCCAACAAACGCAACACCGGCATGGTCTTCCAGTCCTACGCCCTCTGGCCCCACATGACCGTCGAGCAGAACGTCGCCTTCGGCCTCGGCGTCCGCAAGGTCGCTCGCAAGGAACGCGCCCAGCGCACCGCCGAGGCCCTCGAACTGGTCCAGATGGCCCACCTGGCCAGGCGCCGCCCCAACCAACTCTCCGGCGGCCAGCAGCAGCGCGTCGCCCTCGCCCGCGCCCTGGTCATCCGACCCGACGTCCTGCTGCTCGACGAACCGCTCTCCAACCTCGACGCCAAACTCCGCCTCGAACTCCGCGCCGAGATCCGCCGCGTCTGCAAAGAAGCAGGCCTCACCACCATCTACGTCACCCACGACCAGAAAGAGGCCCTCTCGATGGCCGACCGCGTCGCCATCATGCGCGACGGCAAGGTCGTCCAGACCGGCACCCCCGCCGACCTCTACCGCCGCCCCGCCGAGCGCTTCGTCGCCGAGTTCCTGGGCGAGACCAACATCATCGAGGCCGACGCCGCACCCGCCGGCGCGATGATCGAACTCAAGTTCGCAAAGACCACCCTCCGCGCCGACTCGCGCGACGGAACGCCGACCACCGGCCCCGTGCTGCTGTCCATCCGCCCCGAGGCCATCGCCCTGCGACGCCCCACCCTCGCCGGCGTCGACCTTGGCGCATCCAACGGGAGCGCGCTCACCGCCGAGATCACCGAGACCACCTACCTCGGCGAGATCGCCCAACACCGCCTCAAACTCGCCGACGGCACCGTCCTCCGCGCCGCCGAACTCAACCCCGCACCACGCTCCGCCGCCGTTCCCACCAAGGGCGCCGCCCGCGTCACGCTCTCCATCCAGCCGCACGACATCGTCATCCTGCCCCGGGCGTGAGAGCGCATCCTCCCGCGGAAACCGCTGGAATCCGCGGCACCGCCTTCCGCCCGCCGCGTCCAACCCAATACTGCGGCCACCCCACCGCCCCCCGCCGATACCACCCCAAGCCGCGGACGCGGCCGGGCGCACATCCTGCGCCCACGGGCAGGAGGCCCACCCATGACGACACGCCCAACTCGCCGCCACGCCGCATTCGTCGCCCTGATCGGCGCGGCGATCGCCTGCGCCGCTTCCCTCTCCGCCTGCGCGGGCGCGTCCCGCTCGACGGGCGCAACAGGCAACAACACACTCTCGCCCGGCGACCCCGACGCCGCGGCGACCCTCGCCGACCAGTACGCCCGCGACATGGCCGAACTCGCCGAACTCCAGGCCAACCGGCAGAACGGCACGGCCACCACTTCGGCAGCCGACAACGCCTCGCGTTCGGGCGTCTTCGTCGACCGCACGCCCCGCTCGCCGACCGAATCGCCCGCCAACCCCCAGGCCACCGGCAACGGCGCCGCGAGCACCGCGAGCGACCTGGCGAGCGCAACGAGCCCCAGCGGCACCGATCTGTCGAGCACCGCCGGAACAGGCGCTGCCACCCGGCCCGCTGATCCATCGATCGAAGCGATGGCCCGGCAACTCGCCGCCTCCTTGTCCCAGCGCGCCATGACCGGCACCACGCCGTTCGAGGACCTCTCCCGCGTCGCGATGCTCGAGGGCGTCGCGCCCGGCGTGCTCGAGGGCCTCGGCGAGGACGAGGCCTCCGACTCGGCGCGACTCATTTCGCTGCTGGCCCCCAGCGAGCGGGCCGCGCTGCGGGCCGCCCGAGCCACGGCCCGTCGCCTGGCCGCCGCCGACGCCGCCGATCCCTCCATCACCGCCGACGCCCTCCGCGCCGCCGCCGCCAGCCTCGACCAGGCCCAGGCCGTCCGCATCCAGCGGGCCGAACTCTGCACACGCGTCGACGGCTTCGCCCGCTACGAGACCTTCGCCTCCAACACGTTCCTGGCCGGGCGCTCCAACCCGATGATCGTGTACGTCGAACTCGACCGCTTCCGCCAGACGCCGGTCGCCGAGGCCGTCGCGGCCACGCCCGCCGCGACCACCACGCCCGCGTCTGTCCGCGCCCCCGACCAGGCCCGCTTCGTCGTGAGCCTGACGCAGTCGCTCAACCTCTACTTCGCCGAGGGCGGGCTGCTGGTGTGGCGTCGCCCGCCGCAGGTCGTGACCGACTACTCGCGCGACCGCGTCCGCGACTTCTACATCATCGACACCATCGAACTGCCCTCGACGCTCGCGGCCGGGTCGTACTCGCTCAAGGTGATGGTCCGCGATGAGGCGACCGGCCAGCAGGCCGAGGCGATCATTCCCATCACGCTGGTGGCCGACCCGACCCTCGCCCAGGGCCGGTGATCCGGTTTGTCGCGCCGGCGCGGGCGTGCAGCGACCCGGCCGACATCCGCTCGCCGCGTGGCTATCGTCGGGCGGCGCTGCCCGCTCCGGGCGGCCCTCGCGAACGCGGGGCCATGTGACCGACTCCCTGCAGAACAAGGCCTCGCACCTGGCGATCCCGCTGGGGCTGTACACCGCCGCCGGCGTCGTTGCCATCGCGCAGGTGGCGGGCCAGCAGCCGGAGGCATCGTGGCCTGTCGGGCTCGGGTTCGCGTTCTGCACCGGCATGGGCGCGTACCTGCTCGATCGGGTGAAACTTCGCGACGCGTGGGCCGACCCGCCCGATCGGCGAGCCCACCCGGCTCGGGCCGCGTTCATCGATCGGCATCGGCACGCGATCCGCGGCCTGATCGTGGTGCTCGCCATCGCGGCGGGCGTTCTTGGCGCGATGCTGTCGTGGCTGCTGGTCGCGGGGCTGGCGGCGATGCTCGTGGGCGTGCTCGTGTACGCCGGCCGCCCGCGCGGGCGGTCGCCCCGCCCGAAGGACGTGCTGCTGGTCAAGAACACTTTTGTCGCGGTGGGGATCACGGGGCTGGCGTGGGCGACGGCGTGGGCGATGGCCGGCGGGCTTGGCGCGTGGCGGGGGATGGCGCTGGCGATCGGGCATGTGTTCGTGCGCGTGCTGGCGGACTCGGTGCTGTGCGACGTGGACGACGCGGCCGCGGACGGGGCGTTCGCGACGGAGACGATCGCGACGCGGTTCGGGGCGGCGGGTGCGTGGGCGGTTGCGGATGGGCTGCGGCTGGTGGTGGGTGTTGCGATGTTGGTCGTGCCGTGGGGGGCGTGGTGGCCGCGGGTGGCGTGGGGGGTTGCGACGATCGTGTCGACGATGGTGGTCCGGCTCGTGCGGCCGGCGCGGGTGCGTGACTGGGTGGACCTGCGGCTGCCTCTGGAGGCGACGGTTGTGGGGGCGGTGCTCGTGTTCGTGTAGGGGCGACTCGGACGTGCGAGGCGTCCGATACCGAACCGGCCCCGTTCGAGCGTTGCAGTTTGAGGGGGCGATTGGTTCTTTGCGTTTCCTTGTTGCAGCGTTGGCTCGGTTTTGCCGCTTGGTCCTGTGGCCGCCCGGAAACGTGGCCCTTCTCGGGCCCGGGCGACGGATGGGACGGGCCGGCACCGGTCGGCTCGGACGGACACTCACGCGCAAGGGGACGGTCATGATTCAGTTGATCGCGTTCATCTACGGCATCGTGGTTCTGATCACCGGCAAGTTCAGCCTGGGCAAGGGTCGTGCGGCGGTCGGGACGCCCGCGCGGATCGCGGGCCTGGTGCTGGTCGTGACGCCGATCCTCGGCTTCGCGCTCGGCATGATGCTCGCGGCCATGAACCTGGGCCTGCCGCAGGTCGCGTTCCTGGGCCTCGACCTGGTCATGCTGGTCGGTTCGCTGGCGGTGGCGTTCATGATCGCGAGCAAGGCGGTCAAGGCGCAGGAATCGGGCGCGGCGGTCGGCCCGTACGGCGCGCCGCCGATGGCGTGAGCGACCGGATCGCTGGATGGCAACTCGAAAGGCAAGGAGGGCGCCCCGCTGGCTTCGGCCGCGGGGTGCTTTGTTGTTGGAAGCGGATGCGGGGCGCGGGCGATCGGGCCTTGGGTGCGGGGGCGGGCGTGCTTGGCTGGGCTGTTCATCCGCCCGCGGGCTTGGCGGGATAGCCGCGGGCGCGAGGAGTTCGAGGAGGCGTTCGCGGTGGTCACCCTGGAGTTCGAGTGTGGGGCCGGGTGGTTTGGCGGTTGGCTTGGTGCGGGCCGGGATGTCCGGCGGTTTGATGGCGCCCGCCGGTGCCGAGCGTGTGCTTGAGGTCTTTGAGCAGGGCGGGGATGTCGGTGGCGTGTGGGTCGAGTCCGATGACGACGGTGACGGTCTTGCCGGCGACCGCCGGTCTGTCGTTGGACGTGGAGGGGTTGGTCGGCTGGGGTCGTGATGTGGCCGCGGGCGTTGCGCTGGGCATCGGCAGTCGGCGAGGGGCGGCTCGCAGCGTGGGCATGTGACGGGTCGCTCGAGTGGTGTGCCGTCGAAGAGGCCGGGCATGGGGAGGGTAGAGACAGCGTGCCAGGCTCGGGGCTGGCATTGTGTGGGGTTGTGGGATGGGTGGTGAGGATGATGGAGGGAAGGCATCCAGGCACGGGCATCGAGGCATCGAGTTCCGGAAGCGGCGCGAGGTGATGGGTTGGTAATCGCCCTGAGATCGATGCGATCCCTCTCAGGATCGGTGCTCGCGTTGGCGTGGACCGGGGGCGTTGCCCCCGGCTATTGGATTTGAGCCCTTCGGGCTCGGGGAGTCGCAGCGAACTGGCGGCAACTGGCGGTGTCCGCGACGGTGGCGGGTCGCGGCTCGTCCATCACGTGCCCAGTTCGGCGTGTCGTCCCTGGAGGATGTAACCGACGCCTGGCGATGATGAACAGGATCCGGTGCGACTTGAAGAGCAGTTGGCGTATGGGTCGTTCGAAGGCGTTCGGCCTCGGAGTGGAGCCGATCGGGCATGGTCGCGAGCGAGGCGATGGCGTGCTCGATGTCGTCGGGGACGCATCGAGCGGCTCGGAGAAGGTGCCGCTGGGCGGCGATCCAGGGCGTGGTCGGTGATGTCGGTGGACGCAGAAGAACAGGTCCTCCATCGCCACGATCTCGTCTTCGCGCATAGGACCGTGTCACGCGGACCTCGGACGGGCATCCCGAGGCACTGCGTCGTGTCGAGGTCGGCCCAAAGAACTCGATGACGGCGTGGACGTTCGTTGCGGCCCGTGGAATCAAGGCTCTGGCCGTCGATGGCTTCGAGGCGGTCGAGCGTGTCGTGGCTTCTGGTAGGCCCGGCGGCGTCTGGACGACGAGTACTCCATGGGGCGGCCGATCGACGGTGAGAACTTCGTGGAGGGCGCCGGTCTGCTTGAGGCGCGGGGCTTGGCGAGCATGGCGGCCTCGTCCTGGTTGAGCCATGCGTCGAGTTCGTGGTCGGCGACCATCGAGGTGATGTCGGGCGTGGGCACCGTGGGGTTCTGGGGTGGTTGGCAGACATGGGCGATGACGGCCTGGGAGGCACGAGGCGGCGAGGCGGCGATCTCGTGGGGGGCGGGGGCGTCGCGTTGGATGGCGGCGAGTCAAGGGTTCTTGCCTTCGTGCCTATCGAACGGAGGCGCTTGGGCACACGGGCGGAGTAGGCAGCGTGATACCAGCCGATCAGGAACAGAATGACGCAGAAGATCGTCAACACTCGATCATGATTGCGGGCGCAATCGTCCGTCGGAAGGTCGGGCATCTCACCGTAGTCATCGCCTATGACGGCCCGCATGAGCCACGCTCCGCGGCGATGCAGCCAACCCAATCACCCACACACGGTGCCTGGTCTTGACTTTCTCGCTCGCCTCCTCGAGCTCCTTCTCAGTGCTGGTGCACTGCTTCGCTTCCAGTCGGCCCTCGGAACGAAATGGGCCCACCAAGACCATTGTGGCACGCGTTCGGCGCAGAGCCGATAGCGGCAATCGAAGCGACACAATCCTCCACGGAGACGATCGTTGCGGTTGATCTTCGTCGTTCCCCGTTGGATGCGCGCATTCTTCACACGTCTTGCGATTGTCATCCACGCTTGTCCTCCCATCGCCCCTCGAAGTACCCGAATTCGTTGCATGTCGCAACGAGAAGTCATAAGGGAGCGTCGGAAGGGCCGAGGCTCGCAACTGCGGCGAGCATCGGGTCCAATAGGCCATCCGGATTGTCAACGCATCGCGGCCCAGGTCTCGTAGTCTGCGGCTGTTGACGCTTCAAGGCTAGAGACAGAACATCTCGGGCCACGCGTGCATAGCCCACACCAGCATGGCCCTCGTCTCGACAGTACGCGGATGCGACTGGCTCAAGTGAGATGGGACGCACGGTGTTCGACACCGGAGGCAGCGGCATCCCGTTACGCTGCGAGGCGTGAGGCCGTCGGATCCTTGTCTGCGTGTTTGAGAAAGTTCTCCGGGCCGCGGGTACGACGCGGCGGCGGCCGCCTGGGCGGGGGGCGACGACGGGGCGTCGTACGCGTGCGAGCGGTGCGGGGCCGCGTGCCCGATCCGTGAGTGGGACGGGGAGTTCGCGTGGGCGTTCGGCTGTCTCGGGTTGCAGTTCTGGAACTGGCCGCCGCTGCGGGGGGTGTTCGTCGATGAGGTCGCGGCGGTGCTTGGTGGCCGCGTGCGGGTTGTCCGAGCGCGACTGTGAACGCTACAACCTCTCAAACGGCGGCAACTCGCCCACCAGCGGCCTGCAGTAGTCCAGGAACCTGCGGCTGACGTTGCTGTGGCCATCGATGAACTCGGGGGGCATGACGCGGGTTTTGGCGGCGATGGCGGAGAGGTCGACGCGTTTGAGGGCCGCGGCGTAGAGGGCGCCGGGCTCGATGGGGCTGGTTCGCTGGATGGCGATGGAGCCGTCGAGGTCACCGGAGAGGGCCAGGCGTGCGGCCTCGCGGCCGGCGGCGCGGGCCTCGCGGGCGTCGACGGGTGAGGGGTCGGGGAAGCAGCGCTGGATGTAGCCGAAGGTGTCGGCGCGGACGCGCGGGGGCTTGCCGCCGGCGGGGGTGAGTTTCTTCTTGAGGAAGTCGGCCAGGGCGTCGCCCAGGGCTCCGGAGCCGGAGAGTTGGACGTTGCCGTGGGCGTCGGTCTCGCCCTCGAAGAGTTTGGCGGCGATGGGGTTGTGGTCCTTGTCCTGGATGCCTTCGGAGACGGCGATGTGGCAGCGGCCCTTCTTGGCGTACCAGTGCTCGACGTCGGCGACGAAGCGGTCCATGTCGAAGGGGACCTCGGGGAGGTAGATGAGTTGGGGGCCGTCGGTGGAGGGGTCGAGGCGGTCGGAGCGGCGGGCGAGGGCCGAGGCGGCGGTGAGGAAGCCGGCGTGTCGGCCCATGACGACGTTGATCTTGATGCCGGGCAGCGAGATGTTGTCCATGAAGTCGGCCATGCAGGCCATGGCGACGAAGCGGGCCGCGGATGGGAAGCCGGGGCAGTGGTCGTTCTCCATGAGGTCGTTGTCGACGGTCTTTGGGATGTGGAAGCAGCGGAGTTCGTAGTTGGTGGAGCGTGCGGTTTCGTTGACGAGGCGGCAGGTGTCGGAGGAGTCGTTGCCGCCGATGTAAAAGAAGTAGCGGATGTCGTGCTTCTTGCAGGCTTCGAAGATGCGCTGGCAGTAGGCGGCGTCTGGCTTGTCGCGGGTGGACCCGAGGGCGGCGGAGGGGGTTCGGGCGAGGCGTTCGAGGTGGTCGGGGTTTGTGGCGGTGAAGTCGAAGAAGTCGGCGTTGACCAGGCCGCGTACGCCGTGGCGCATGCCGAGGATCTTTTTGATGGGGGAGGGCTGGCCTGGGGTAGCGCCAGAGGCGGGGCGTCCTGTGGCGGGGTCGATGCCGGCGCGGGCTTCGAGAAGCCCCTGGACGACGCCGACGAGGGACTGGTTGATGACGGCGGTGGGCCCGCCGGCCTGGCCGATGACGGCGTTGCCTGGGATGAGGTTGGTGGGCATGGGGGGCTCGGGAGTGACGGAGTGATGAAGTGACGGAGTGACGAAGTGACGAAGCGACGAAGCGACGAAGCGACGAAGCGACGCCGAAGCGATCGTAGTGGGAGTGTGGGGGTGGATGGGCGTGTGGGCGGGGCGAGGGGGCGGGGGACGCGCCGGTTGGGCGTGGCGGCGGGTGTTGGGGCGTGTGGGTTGGGGCTGGGCCTGTAGAGTGCGGTGATCCGGGATGGAGGATCGAGCGATGCGATGGATGTGCGTGCTGGCGTTGTGGGTGGTGATGGTGGTGGGCGTCCGGGTCGGGCGACGCGGGCGGGGCCGGGGGTGCAGGATGGGGCGGTTCAGGATGGGGGGTGATCGAGATCCGGTCGCTGCTGGTGCTAGGGCGGGTGGGGTCGAGCGGGCGGTCGCCGGTGTACACCGACGCGGTGGAGCACGCGGTGGTGACGGGGACGTGGGAGCCGCCGTCGGAGGGCGATGAGGTTGTCGGCCCGGGCGGCGGGGCGCAGTCGTGGCGCCGGATCGAGGCTGGGGAGGATGGGGGGTTCCGGGATCGGGCGCTGGCGGGCGGGTGGGGCGTGGCGATGGTCGAGAGCGATCGAGAGCGGGTGATGCTGCTCGAGGCGAGGGGGCATCGTTTCGTGTACGTGAACGGCGAGGCGCGGGTCGGGGATGTGTACGACCTGGGCAACACGGTGGTGGCGGTGCGCCTGCGCGCGGGAGCGAACACGCTGCTGTTCAAGGGCGGACGCGGCGGGCTGCGGGCGCGGCTGGTGACGCCACCCGGGGAGGTGATGCTCGAGGGGCGGGATCTGACGCTGCCGGACGCGATCCGCGGCGAGGAAGAGGACCTGTGGGCGGGCGTGCTGGTGATGAACGCGGGCGAGGGGTGGCGTGAGGGACTGGTCGTGCGCGCGAGTGTGGGGGGTGGGGTTGCCCAGACGCCTGTGCCGGCGATCGTGCCGCTCGGGAGCTTCAAGGCCCCGGTGCGGATTCCGGGGGCCGGGATCGCGGCGGCGATCGGGGCGACAGATGGGGCCGCGGACGGGGCGGAGCGTGTGGCGGTGGAGTTGGAGTTGGTGGATGCGGACGGGGCGGTGCTGGATTCGCGGACGGTGGAGCTGCGGGTGCGGGGGGCCAGCGAGAAGCACGTGCGGACGTTCGTGAGCGGGATCGACGGGAGCGTGCAGTACTACGGCGTGACGCCGCCGCCGGCGGGAGCGGGGGCGGGCGGGGATGGGGCGCGGGCGATGATCCTGACGCTGCACGGCGCGAGCGTGGAGGGCTCGGGGCAGGCGGCGGCGTATGGGCAGAAGGACTGGGCGTGGATTGTGGCGCCGACGAACCGCAGGCCGTACGGGTTCGACTGGGAGGACTGGGGGCGGATGGACGCGATGGAGGCGCTGGACCTTGCGTCGGCGCGGTTCGCGACCGACCCGGCGCGGACGTATCTGACGGGGCACTCGATGGGCGGGCACGGGACGTGGATCCTGGGGGCGCAGATGGCGCCGCGGTTCGCGGCGATCGCGCCCAGCGCCGGGTGGCGTGACTTCTGGTCGTACGCGGCGCGGGCCGAGGCCGCGCCGACGGATGATGTGGGGCGGGTGCTGTGGCGTGCGGCGAATGTGAGCCGGACGCTGCTGATGGAGTCCAACTACGCCCGGCTTGGCGTGTACGTGCTGCATGGGGACGCGGACGACAACGTGCCGATAGACCAGGCGCGGTTCATGCGGGAGCGGCTTGGGTCGTTCCACGCGAACCTCGCGTACTACGAGCGGGCGGGGGCCGGGCACTGGTGGGGGAACCAGTGCGTGGACTGGCCGGCGCTGATGGAGTTTCTGGCGAGGAACCGGCGCGAGGACTTGGGGCGTGAGCGCACGATCGACTTTGTGACGGTGGATCCGGGGATCAGCGCGTCGTCGGGGTGGGCGACGGTCGAGGGGCAGATGGTTTCGCGGGAGGCGAGCCGCGTGCGGGTGCGGGACTCGCGGCCGGGTGGGGCGATCGAGGTGTCGACCCAGAACGTGTCGCGGCTGGCGCTGGCGATACCGACTCGGGAGGCGGGCGACGGCGCGGGCGGATCGGGCGTGCGCGTGGTGGTCGATGGGCAGGCGCTGGAGTGGACGGGCGACGGGGACGCGGGGACGCTGCGTTTGACGCGAGATGGGGAGTCGTGGCGGATCGCGGGCGCGTTCGATCCGGACTTGAAGGGCCCGGCGCGGAGCGGGGCGATCAAGGAGGCGTTCGCGCATCGGGTGTTGCTGGTGATTGGCACGCACGGCACGCCCGAGGAGAACGCGTGGGCGCTGGCCAAGGCGCGGTACGACGCGGAGACGTTCTGGTATCGAGGCAACGGGGCGATGCAGATCGTGACCGACGAGATGCTGCTGGCGGCGCTGGATCCGGAAGGTGAAGCGGCGGGCATCGCCGACGGGATCGCGGATCCTGACCGGAGCGTGGTGCTGTACGGGCACCGGGCGATGAACGCGGCGTGGGACCGTTTGCTGGTGGACTGCCCGATCGTGGTGGAGCGCGGACGCGTGGCGGTGGACGGGCGGGAGGTGCGCGGCGAGGACCTGTCGTGCCTGTTCGTGCGGCCGCGGCCGGGTTCGGGCGTCGCGTCGGTCGGTGTGGTTGCGGGCACGGGAACGGCCGGGCTGCGGCTGGCGGAGCAACTGCCGTGCTTCGTGTCGGGCGCGCACTACCCGGACTGGACGATCATCGACTCGTCGATGCTGGTCGATAGCGACGGTGGGCGCGCCGGCGTGGTGGGATGCGGGTTTTTCGCGGAGGACTGGGGTGTCGGGTCAGATGCGGCGTGGCGGGAGGTGCGGTAGCGGAGAAGCAGGACTCGCGGCATCCGGCGTGTCGGAACGTGGCTCTGGTGTCGCGCTCGCGGCGCGGCGGCACGCGGCGTGGTCAGCGGAACACCGGCACCCGCTGGCTCGCGTGCCGCTACGCTGCGTGCATGGGCGGCATCCATGCGATCGATCCGAACGGGCTTGTGATCCTTGGGGGCGGGGGTCACGGGCTGGTGGTTGGTGAGGCCGCGGCGTTGTGCAGGGTGGCGGTGGCGGGTGTGATGGATGATCGTGCGGATGCGCCGGCGGCGTGCCGCGGGGACCACTCGATGCCGTGGCTCGGGGGGATCCGGGCCGAGGGGCGGTCGTGGATCCTGGGGATCGGCGATGTGGTGGCGCGGCGGGTGCTGCTGGAGCGGCTGGGGCGTGAGGACGGGGCGACGCTGGGGCGGGCGGTGAGCGTGGTGCACCCGCGGGCGTTCGTTTCGCCGTCGGCGTCGATCGGGCGCGGGGTGTACATCGGGCCGGGGGCGGTGGTGCACGCGCGGGCGCGGGTGGGCGACCACGCGATGATCAACACCGGTGCGATCGTGGAGCACGACTGCGAGGTGGGCGAGAACGCGCACGTGGCGCCCGGGACGGTGATGGGCGGGGCGTGCCGCGTTGGAAGGGACTCGCTGGTGGGGCTGGGGAGTGCGATGCTGCCGGGGGTGGCCGTCGGGGATGGGTGCGTTGTCGGGGCCGGGGCGCTGGTGCTGCGGAATGTTGGGGATGGGGAGGTTGTGGTCGGTTTGCCGGCGGCGGTTGGGGGGGAGGGGTAGCGGGCGGTCGTGACTCGCGGTTGATCGGCACCACCTTGCTCCGCGGACTTCGCAAGGTGGTGGCACGGGCGGCACGCTCGCCCGCTGGCGTCGGGTGAAAAGAAGAACCCCGGGCTTGCGCCCGGGGCTCTCTTTGGGTCAGATCAGGTTAGAGGTTATAGTCGTCGGACCGCGTGCTCAGTTGTAGAGGTTGGTGGACTCGGTCTCCTGGACCGGGCTGGTGAGCTGGTCGGCGGTCATGACGGTGGAGAAGCGGACGTCGCCGGTGTCGTTGGCACGGATGACGACGGTCCAGGTGGCCCGGGCGCCCGGGGCCAGGGAGGCCAGCGGGGCGAAGGTCACGTTCTGGCCGGAGTTGTTGGCGTTGGTCGCGCCGCCGCCGGAGACGAAGGTCTGCTGGGCGGGCAGGACGCAGGCGATGCGGATGCCGGTGCCGACGGCGGAGCCCTGGTTGGTGACGGTGATCGTGTAGGTGGTCTGGGTGCCGACCTCGACCGGATCGGGGCCGTCGACGACCTCGAGAAGGAGGGCCGGGATGCCGCGCATCTCGGTGGAGCAGTCGGCGGTGACGGCGTCGGCGCAGCCGGCGTTCACGCTGGCCTGGGAGCGGACGGTGCCGACGGAGGCGGTGCGGACGCAGTAGCGGACGGTGGCCGAGCCGTTGGGGGCGATGGTGCCCAGGTTGAAGGTGACGGCGGTGCCGGAGGCGGTGCCGCCCTGGGAGGCCTCAACGAAGGTCGTGCCGCTCGGGATGTTAGCGGTGACGATCGTGTTGGTCGCGGGGGCCGAGCCGGTGTTGCGGACGGTGTACTCGAAGCAGATGTTGCGGCCCAGGAACTGGGTCTCGTTGCAGTTGGCGGCGATGGTGAGGGCCGGCCGGGTGACGACGGTGCTGGTCCGGTTGGACTCGGCGGTCAGGCCGCCGTCGGCGGAGGCCGTGGCGACGTTGGGGAATGTGCCGGTGCCGGTGGCGCGGACGCGGACCTCGCGGGTCTCGGAGGCGCCGGCGGCGAGGGTGCCGATGGGCAGTTCGATGTTGCGGCTGTTGCCGTCGGCGGTGACGAGGCCCTCGGGGAGGGTGTCACGGATGACGACGTTCGAGGCGGCGCCGGAGCCGGGGTTGGAGACCGTGAATCGCATCACGATCGGGTCACACGTGGTGGCCTGGCTGGTGGCCTCCTTGACGAGGCGGAGGGCCGGCTCGACGACGTTGGTCGTGGCGCACAGCGAGTTGTTGAACGAGACAGTCACGCAGTTGCCAGCGGAGCCGGTGGAAGTGGAGACGGCGTTGATGGCGATGGTGCGGGCCTCGCCGGCGCCCATGTCGCCCAGTGCCCAGAGGATGCCCGAGCCGGAGGCCGAGCCCTGGGGGTTGGACGAGCGGGGCTCGATGTTGGAGGAGGAGAGCTGGTTGACGACGACGTTCTGGAGCGTGCCGCCGGTGAGGTTGGTGACGCGGTACTGGTACTGGTACTCGGCGCCGCGGACGACCTCGCGGGGCATGATCTGCTCGATCATGAGCTGGGAGGAGTTGCGCTCGCCGGAGGGGTAGTACATGACGGCGTTGCCGGTGGCCATGGGAGCGGCCGGGCGCGGCTGGGCCGCCGGCTGGGCGGCGACGGGCTCCTCACGGGCCGGGCGCGGGGCCGGGATAACCGGTGCGGCCTGGGTGCCGTGGTTCGGCAGGTAGGACGTTCCGGGCAGGCGGTTGGTGTGGATGGTGGGCGACGAGCCGCCGGACTCGCACGCACCGAGGAAGGCGACCGCCGCGACCGCGGTCGCGATCAGGCCACTGATTCGGGAAAGACCACGCTTCATGGGGAGCCCCCTCCGATGCACGGAATACGCCAATCCGTTGGGAGATTGAAGCCCCCCTCCTTTGGGGGGCGGACGCGGAGTTGATCCGACAGGACGGGAGTATACCCGCCACTAGCCGCGTTGGGCGGTCTTGTGGAATCGCAGGTGCGATTGGGATGGATTCTGCGCGGCAAAATTCGGCTTGAAGGGGATCACGCGGCGTCGCTTGTTCTGGGGGGTGGTCGGCGCGGGTTGACTGGCATGGGTTAGCCGCGACCGGCGATGGCGCGGGCGCGGTCGAGTTGGGCGGCCTCGTAGCGGCGCTTTGTGGTCGGGAAGTCGACGTTGGGTTTCGTGATTGCGAACACGGCGTATGCGGCGAGGTCGCAGATCCGGACGTCCACCGGCTCAAAGTCCGGATCGACGGTGTACACGGTTTCCTGTCGGCTGAGGAGCGGCCCAAGGCCGGGGAGCACCCACGGGTTGTCCATATAGACGGCCCAGTCGATCCACTGCTCGGCGCTGGACTCGGTGACGGCGGGCAGACGCTCGAGGAACTCCTTGCGGGAGTCGGCGTTGCCCATGCGGGCGGTGGCGGCGAGCAGGGCGTCGCGCGAGGGTTCGGCGGGGGTCATCAATGCGACCCACGGGGCGGGGTCAATGTCTGGATTGAGGTCTGGGGCGAGGCGTCCGGCGGCGATGGCGATCTGGGGACGGACTTCCTGGTTGCGGACGCGGCGGAAGGCGGCGAGCAGTTCGGGTCCCTTGCCTGCGGGAGGGTGGTTGTTGAGCAGGGCGGCGGCGCGGGAGGCGACCTGGGCGTCGGGGTCGGTCAGGGCCTTGAGCGCGGCGGCCTGGGCGGCTTCGCCGCCGAGGGCGTCGAAGCAGGAGAGGGCGCCGAGGCGGGCGTCGGGTGATTCATCGCCCATGAGCGACGTGAGGGTGGGGACGGCGTCGTCGCGCATGCGGATGGCGGTGGCGACCGCGTCGGACTCCCCGCGTCGGATCTGCTCGACGAGCGTGGCGGTGCTCATTGGGGGCTCCTGTGCAGGGGGGTCCGATGGCGACGGCGACGGGGCTGGATTCCGGCTGGGGCCGCAGGCGACGATGCAGACCGCGGCGGCGAGGGTCAGGACCAGTTGTTGGAGTGGATGGCGTTGCGTGCGGTGGCGCACTCGCCGTCGGTGGAGTGGTGGTTGTGGTTCTTCATGGTGAGCAGGCATCCTCGGACTCCGTCGCCGTATCCGACGTTGTCGAACCGCGGCAGCGCCACGCCGCCGGTGCCGCCGCTGAGGCCGGAAAGAGGGTACATGAGTTGGCGCCTGCCGTAGGTGTCGCGGACGGCGTCGCTGGAGTTCCGTCGCTGGACGTGCTCGAGACGGAAGAAATGGCCGACCTCGTGAGCCAGCGTGCGTGCCGTGAACTCCGAGTCCCGCGCGACACCGTTGGCCTGTGCGGCGACGATGATACCGGTGTCGTTGATCCCCCACTCATCGGCGGTGCGGCGGGAGATGCCGCGGCCCACGGTGACCGCGCCGGTCGGGCGGGGGCGGAACTCCTGGATGATGTACCAGTTAATGGACTGGTCGCGCTGCGCGGCGGGCAAGGCCAGCCGGCGTCGCTGGAGGCCGAGGACGGCGATGGTGTCGTTCCGCCCGGCGGCAGCCAGGAAGTTGGCTTGGTCGCTGGGAAGCCGAATAGTGTCGTTGACGGTGGCGCGGACGTTGAAGTCGATGCCGCAGGGCCGCCAGATGGCGCGGAGGCGTCTGACCATCTGGTCGATGGGCATGGCGGGGACGACCCCGTTTGTTGTGGTGGAGTCGATGCGGACCAGGTGCGGGGTGAGGGCGACGCGGAGGCGTGAGTGGACGCGGACATCGGCCTGCCCGATGATGGGGCCGCGGGCGTCGCCGAGGTGGATGTCGATGGCGGCGGTGCCGGAGGCCTGGCCCTCGACCCAGAGTTCGCCGTCGGGGGCGATGAGGCCGTTGGCGTTTCGGATGGTGAGGACGGCGGGGTCGGACGAGGTGGCGGCGAGGGGGACGTCGCCATCGATGTCGTCTCGGACGACGCGGACGCGGACGGCGTCGCCGGCGAGCACGCCGAACGATGGCCCGCGGACGGTGGTGTCGCCCCAGACGCCGGGTCGGTTTCCCTTGATGTAGCCGCGATCGTCGATCTCTGGGCAGTCGATGTTGGGCAACTGGCCGTGGTTGGCGCGGTTGAATCGGAGCGGGACGATGATGCGCCATTCGTCGGTGGCGGTGACCTCAACCATTTTGGGCGCTCCCCCCGACGGCGTCGTTCAACGCGGCCTTGGTGTTGTCGCCGGCGACGGAGTCGAACGCGAGTCCGGCGTCGATCTGGAAGTCCTGGATGGCCTTGTCGGTGCGTCGGCCCATCTCTCCGTCGATGCCGTCCCGGGCGTCGCCGGCGTTGCCGAGCTGGTAGCCGAGTTGGCGGAACCGACGCTGGAGGCCGATGAGTTCGGAATCGGGCTCGAAGGGGTTCTGGTTGATGTGGAGGTTGTAGCGTGCGACGGGGTTGCCCTCGTGGAGGAGTTCGAGGACCATGGCGGTGTTGGGGCGGAAGGGGACGGCGATCTTGCCGTCGGCCTCCGTGGTGCCGCGGAGCACGTCGTTGCCGTCGGAGGTGACGCGGTAGGCGAGGCCTTCGATGCCTCGGTCGTCGCCCTCGTCGACGCCGGCGGACTTCTGGAGGAAGATCTCGATGGTGCGGATGTTGAAGGTGTTGTGGCTCGAGGAGCCGCTGTGGAGGCGTGCGATGGAGTTGAGGATGTCGCGGAGGGTCATTGGCCGTAGACCTCCTGGAGTTTGTCGCGTGTCTCCTGGTTGATGGTGCCGGTTTCCTGGATCTGCTTGTCGGCCTGGAACTTCCGGATGGCTGGCCCGGCGTCTTCGCCGATCTCGTAGCCGAGTTGGGCGAGGCGCTGGAGGGCGCCGAGTTCGGAGTCGATGGGGTCGAGCACGCCGAAGTTCAGGGGCAGGATCTGGGTGCTGTGCTCGCCGATGACGTGGAGTTCGCCGCTGCGGGCCGAGGGGGGAAGCGGGGCTTCGAGGAAGCCGTCGCCATCGGTGGTGCCCTCGATGGTTGTGGCGCCGATCTTGAGTTTGTACTTCTGGTTGGCGCGGGCCTGGCCGTCGATCTGGAGGCAGAGTTTGAACTTGGCGGGGACGCCCTTGAGGCGGAAGCGGTGGGTCTGCTCCGGCGGCTTGGAGACTTCCTTCTTCCGCTTCTCGGGGATGTGGACGCGGTCGCCGGGGAGCAGGACGTTGGGGTCCTTGCGGGCCTCCTTGATGGCGGCGTTGCGCTGGTCGTTCCAGAGGGTTTCCCAGAAGTGCCCGTGCCTGAAGGCGACGCTGCTGATGCAGTCGCCGGGCTGGGCGACGTACTGGCCGTTGCCGACGGGGGCGGCTGGCGGGGCGTCCATGATGGCGACGCTGGTGCCGGGGCGTGGCTGGGTTGGCATCAGGCTTCCTCCCAGGCGGCCTCGTCGAGGGCGACGAAGCTGATGGTGCAATCGCCGGTCTCGAAGCCCTCGACGCGGACCTTGCCTTTGTGGTCGGTGGAGGACTTGTAGACGCGGCCATCGGGGACGGTGATCTCGACGAGTTGTCCGGTGACGGGCTGGTCGTCCTCGTCGACCATCTCGACCTCGATCCAGGTGGTTTCTTTGCCGTCCCACTGCTCGGGGGAGAGCGGGGGCTTGAAGGGCTGGGCGGGGACGGAGCCGTACTTGCCGGTCTTGGATTCTTTCTGGGCGGCCTTGGCGTCCTCGACGGCGCCGGGGTTGGCGTTGTCGGCCTCTTCCGCCTCGGTGGGGGCGGTGGGCTCGACGAGCGTGCCGGCGGTGCCTGTTTCCTTCTGCATGGCGGGGTTCCGGTTTGGACGGTCGGGGTGCTGGCGTCGGTGGTGCGGGCGGCGGATGCGCGGGGTGGAATGGGGCGGGGGCTAGTTGATCATGACCACGCCGCCGGAGACGGTGAGTTGCGCATCGCCGTTGACGGTGGCCATGGCGCCCGTGAGTTTGGCCTCGGCGGTGCCCTCGGCGGTGAGATTGAGGCCTGTGATGCTGACGTCGGAGGCTTGGGCCTCGATGGTGACGCTGGAGGTGCCCGACGACATGGTGATGGCGTCGAGGGAGGCCAGGATGTCGATGGTGGACTGGTTGGAGACGACCTCGATCGCGCCGTCGGCGTCGAGGGTGATCTTGCCGGGGGTTCGGATCTTGATGCCCTCTGAGTTGATGGCGATCCAGTTCTCGCCGACGTAGAGGGTGATGTTGGTGTCGGCCTCGATGGCGACGTGGTCGGCTTTGAGGTATCGCTGCTCGGTGACGACGGTGGACTGGTTGGTGTTGAACTCCTCGATCACGTCGTCCTCGACCTTCAGGGATCGGGAGCCGACGGTGTGGAGGGCCTCTTTGCCGCCGACCTTGAGGTGGCGGTCGCCGTCGATGGCCTCGTGGTGGTGTCGGTCGACCTTCTCGTGTCGGTCGTTCTTGATGTGCTCGAACTTGTCGTTCTCGACGATGAGGTGGCGGTCGTGGCCGATCCACTCGAAGCGGTCGTTGAGCACGCGGATGTCGAGGTTCTTCTGGGCGTGCATGAAGATCTGCTCTTCGCCGGCCTTGTCCTCGAATCGGAGTTCGTTGAAGCCCTCGCCGCCTTTGGAGGAGTTGGTCTTGAGGGTGGTGACGGTCTTGAACGAGGGCAGCTCGTAGGGCGGCTTGTTGACGGCGTTGTAGACGCGGCCCGTGATGAGCGGGGCGTCGGGGTCGCCCTCGAGGAACGAGACGACGACCTCCTGCCCGATGCGGGGGATGGAGATCATGCCCCATTGCTTGCCGGCCCAGGCCTGGCTGACGCGGACCCAGCAGGACGCGGCCTCCTGGGCGCTGATGGCCTTCTCCTCGTCGGCCTTCTTGGCGACCCAGCGGTCCCAGTGGAAGTAGACGCGGACGCGCCCGTGCTCGTCGGGGTCGATCTCCTCGCCCTCCTTGCCGACGACCGTGGCGGTCTGCGGGCCGGGGATGATGGGCTTGGGCGTGGTGCGGGGCGGGCGGAAGGTGGTGTCCTTGGGGATGGCGCGGAAGCGGCAGATGAACAGGTCCTCGCCCTGGTCGCCGCCGGACTGGAACAGGTCCTGGACGGCGCGGATCGAGGAGTGGGTGACGAGGTACTCGCGCGGCTGGTCGGGGCGGAGGGCGTTTGTGGGGTCGGTGAGCGCGAACGTGTAGCCGGCCTGCATCATGCGGACGTCGCCCTCTGCCGAGGCGATCTCGCTGCGGGCGTGGAGTTCCTGGAGGCGGACCTTGGCCAGGGTCTCGCCCTGGGCGAACTCCTCGTACTCGGCGGGGTACTCGAACTGCTCGAACTCGGAGAGGTCGTGGCCCTTCGGGGCGGCGAGTTTGGCGGAGATGTCGTCCTTGGGGGTCTTGAAGTTGAAGTCCTTGACGGTGAAGCCGCCGGTCTGGGCCTCCATCTCGATGTCCCAGGAGCGGAGGTGCTCGACCTCGCGCTGGAGGTTCTCGGCGGGGGGGTAGTCGGGGATGGTCTCGTGGCCCGGGATGGGGTCGTGGGAGGAGGGGGCGTCGGCGAGCACGAGGGTGTGCTTGCCGTCCTCGTGCTTGAAGTAGTAGTAGATGCCCTCCTGCTCCTGGATGCGGGAGAGGAAGTCGAAGACGCTCTCGCGGTACTGGACGCAGTTCTCCCAGGGGAGGTAGGACTCGGCGAGGCGCCCGTGGTCGAAGTCGGTGGAGATGTGGAGGCGGCAGAGGGTGGCGGCGATGGTGGGGACGTCTTTGTTCTGGAAGATGCGGCAGTCGGTCAGGCGGGTGAGGAACCAGTACCAGGGGACGATGGTGGCGCGGTACTCGGTGAACGAGCCGCCGGTGGCGCCCTGGGCGAAGCGGGAGACCAGGCCGTTGATGAAGCGAGGGGGCTGCTCGGAGCCGCGGGCGATGCGGAGGGTGACGTTGGCGCCGAGCATGGCGTTGAGGTCGATGGCGTGGTTCTCGGAGACGAGGTCGAGGTCGTAGGAGAAGGGGCGGCCGAGGGTCTCCTGGCCCGAGACGGCGCGGACGAGCAGTTCGTCCTCGCCCAGGGGGGTTGCGATCGAGAGCGTGCGCTGGGCCTGGGTGTAGTTGGGCATCGTGTGCTCCGGGTCGGGCCGCGCTTGGGCTCAGGGGAGAGGCGTCGGACGGGGGCGGTTGCCGCCACGGGTCGCGGCGGGGGTCGGGCGGAACTGGGCGATCGGAACTGGGCGATCGGGTGGGGCCCGATCGACCCATTGTCCATCACTCGAAGGAATATGAGAAGTCCCCGTCCTTAACCCCAACATGCACCTTCTTGATCTCGCCGCCGGCCATCATGCGGGAGAGGAACTCGTTGGAGAGTTCGGGGAGCATGGTCTGGGTGAGGATGGCGTCGATGGCGCGGCCGCCGGATTCGACCTCGGTGCAGCGGGACGCGATCAGGTCGTAGACCTCCGGGGCGATGACGAGTTCGGCCTTGTGGTTGTGGCGGATGCGCTTGGCGATGCGGCCCAGTTGGAGTTTGGTGATCTCGCGGATCATCTCGTCGGAGAGGGGGTAGAAGGGGATGGTGAACATGCGGCCCAGGAGGGCGGCGGGGAACTTCTGGAGCAGCGGTGCCCGCATGGCCTCGGTGAGGCTCTTGACGTCCGGGAGCAGTTCCGGGTCCTTGCACATGTTCATGATGAGGTCGGAGCCGACGTTGGTGGTCAGGAGGATGATGGTGTTCTTGAAGGAGACCTCGGTGCCCTCGGAGTCCTTCATGGTGCCCTTGTCGAAGACCTGGAAGAAGACCTCGTGGATGGAGGGGTGGGCCTTCTCGATCTCGTCGAGCAGGAGGACCGAGTAGGGCTTGCGTCGGATGGCCTCGGTGAGCACGCCGCCGGAGCCGAAGCCGACGTAGCCGGGGGGCGGGCCCATGAGGGTGGCGACCTTGTGCTCCTCTTTGTACTCGGACATGTTGATGGTGACGACGTTGTCCTCGCCGCCGTAGAGGGCCTCGGCCAGGGCCAGGGCGGTCTCGGTCTTGCCGACGCCGGAGGTGCCGGCGAGCAGGAAGACGCCGATGGGCTTCGACGGGTTCTCGAGCCCGGCCCGGCTGGTCTGGATCCGCTTGGAGATGGCCTCGAGCGCGTGACGCTGGCCGATGATGCGGGCGTTGAGGGTGTCGGCGAGTTTGAGGACGGCCTCGATCTCGTTCTTGACCATCTTGCCGACGGGGATGCCTGTCCAGTCGGCGACGACGGCGGCAACGGCCTGGGCGTCGACGCTGGGCAGGATGAGCGGGGTCTCGCCCTGGACCTCTGCCAGTTGGCCCTGGAACTTGCGGAGTTCGTCGAGCAGAGCGGCGCGATCGGTGTCGGAGAGTTGCTGGGACGCGACGGGGTCCTTCTTGGCGGCGGCGGCGGCGGCGTCGGCGGCGGGGGTGCCGGTCTTCTCGACGGGCTCGGTCTTGCTGGGGCCGCGGAGTTTGTGGCGGATCTCGAGGATCTTCTCGACGAGGTCCTTCTCTTTCTTCCAGTTCTCTTCCAGGGTGGCGAGGGAGGCTTTCTGCTCGTCCATGCGGGCGTTGACGTCGGCGACGCGGGCGGTGTGGTCGAAGCCGACGGCCGTCTCGCGGGCGAGGATCTCGAGTTCGGTGGTGAGGGCCTCGATGCGCTTGCGGGTGTCGTCGACCTCGGCGGGGACGGCGTGCTGGCCGACGGCGACGCGGGAGCAGGCGGTGTCGAGGAGGCTGACGGACTTGTCGGGGAGTTGTCGCCCCTGGATGTAGCGGTGGCTGAGGCGGACGGAGGCCTCGATGGCCTCGTCGAGCACCTGGACCTTGTGGTGCTTCTCGAGCATGTCGCCGACCTTGCGCATCATGAGGATGGCCTTGGCCTCGTCGGGCTCCTCGACCTTGACGGTCTGGAAGCGCCGGGTGAGGGCGGGGTCCTTCTCGATGTGCTTCTTGTACTCGGCCCAGGTGGTGGCGCCGATGGTGCGGAGCGTGCCGCGGGCCAGGGCGGGCTTGAGGAGCTGGGCGGCGTCGCCGGTGCCGGCCGAGCCGCCCGCGCCCATGAGGGTGTGGACCTCGTCGATGAACATGACGATGGGCTTGGGGCTGGCCTGGACCTCCTCGATGACCTGCTTGAGGCGGTTCTCGAACTCGCCCTTCATGCTGGCGCCGGCCTGGAGGGCGCCCAGGTCGAGCTCGAGCAGGCGGACTTCCTTCAGCGGCGGGGGGACATCGCCCGAGATGATCTTGTGGGCGAAGCCCTCGACGACGGCGGTCTTGCCCACGCCGGCCTCGCCGACGAGCACGGGGTTGTTCTGGCGCCTGCGCATGAGGATGTCGACGACCTGGCGGGTCTCGTCGTCGCGTCCGACGATGGGGTCGATCTTCTTGTCGCGGGCCTGCTGGGTGAGGTCCTTGCAGAACTGCTTGATGGCCTGCTGCTTGCCCATCTGGGCGGGGGCCATGGCGCCGGAGGCCTCGCCGGGGGCGGCCCCGCCGCCGGTGGGCGTGGAGCCGTCCTTGGCGGTGAGGGCTTCCTCGGGGGAGCCGGCGACGATCTTGGCGAAGTTCTCGCCGAGGGCTTCGGGCTTGATCTTTGCGAACTCGGGGGAGATGCCGGGCAGGACGAGGCGCATGTCGCGCGTGGCGACCCAGGCGTAGACCAGGTGCCCGGTGCGGACGGCGCCCTCGCCGAACTGGAGGGTGGCGTAGAGCCAGGCTTCCTTGACGCCCAGCAGGAGGTTCTGGGAGAAGTCGGAGATGGAGGTCGCGCCGCGGGGGAGGCGGTCGAGGGCGGCGGTCATGTCGGCGGCCAGGCGCGAGGCGTTGATCTCGAAGTGCTTGAGGATGCGGTGGGCGTCGGAGTCCTGGAGCTGGAGGATCTGCTGGAGGATGTGCTCGACCTCGACGACGGGGTTGCCGCGGAGTTTGCAGAACACGGTGCCGCCCTCGACGGCCTTGTACGCGATGGAGTTGAGTTTCCCGAAGAGGGCTTTGTTGTCGATGCCGGCCATGGGAGGTCTCCGGTGGTGTTGGCTCAAGATACCGGGGGCGGGGGGTGGTTGCTCAGTGGTTCAACCACGGAGGCACGAAGTCACGGAGCGAGGCGTGAAGGATGAGTCCCGGGCGTGCGGCACGTGCTTCGATTTCGGTTGTGCTGCGCTACGAGTTCTGCACCACGCTTTGCTCCGTGTCTCCGTGTCTCCGTGGTTCATCGAATCCCGTCACGCCGCCGGGGGGCGGAGGACGAGGTTGTCGGCGTCGCGGTCGTGGGGCTTGGAGCCGATCCACGAGGTCCAGCCCAGGCGGGTGCCGCTGCCGAGTTGGGTCTTGGGGATCTCCTCCTTCTTCAGGATCAGTTGGCAGTCCCAGAGGTAGGCCAGGCCGGCGTAGTTCTTGACCCAGTCGACCAGCACCGGGAACGAGCGGCCCGTGGGGAGGAAACGCTCGAAGTCCCGGAGGCCCATCGCGCCCAGGCGGAGGCGGAACTTCTGCTGGCAGTCCCAGATGGACGAGCCGACGATGATGTTCTTGCCCATCAGGCCGGTCTCGCGGGAGCGGCCGACACGGCACAGGGCGTCCTGGGGGAGTTTGAACCACTCGCCGACGAACTGGGCCAGGTCGGTCTTGACCTGGAAGTAGTCCTCGATGGTCTGGCGGAGGCCGTCGGCGTGCTTGGTGAGGTTGGCCAGGTGCCCGGCGAAGTTGAGTTTGCCCTCGTCGGGGACGTTGTCGCGGTCACGGAACGAGTCCATGCCGCGGCCGGCGAGGGAGCCGATGTAGACCTTGAAGCGGTCGTCGTTCGGGCGGTCGTAGGAGACGGTGGGCTGGTTGAGGGCCCAGGCGCGGTAGAAGAGCGAGAGCAGGCGGTGGTGGATGACGTCGAGGAAGCGGGCGGGGGTGGGGTCGTGGGCGTTGCGCTCGCGCTGGCGGATGTACTCGGTGATGTGGAGCGGGAGCGGGCCGTTGGGCCCGAGCAGGCCGAAGAAGCGAACGAGGATGCGTTCGGGGCGCGGTCCCTTGCGGGCCTGGACGATGGAGATGGTGCTGGAGGCGAAGTCGAGCGTGCCCTCCTGGCCGAGGCGGACGGGGTCGTCGGCGAGTGTGATGGACAGGCCGACGCGCGGCTTGGGCGCGTGCGCGCACTCGATCCGCCGCACGGAGGCGAAGAAGTCGCGTCCGTACGGGTCGTTCCGCAGGTCGCGGATCAGATCGTCGATCGTGTACCCATCCTCAAGGGCCATCGCATCACCGGGCCGCGCTGCTCGCTGGCGACCACCGTCTCCGTGAACGAGTTGATCGAGACGTACTTGGCGAGAAACTGCTCGAGCACGGCGCCGAGCACGAAGATGCCTGTTCCTTCGAAGTTCTCCTCCTGGAATCCGAGTGTGACCTCGAGCCCGCGCGCGAACGCGATGGGGCCGGGTGTGGGGACGCGGCGCATGATGCCGCGGGCCTTGATGCTCCGGACGCCCTCGACCTGCTTGGCGATGGCGGGCTCGGCGGTGTTGGCGTAGAGGCGGAGCAGGTCGCGCAGGGCGGCCGCGCCCGACTGGGGCGGGCGGCCCGGGGCGACCGCGCCCTCGGGCGGGGCCTCATCGACGAGCGAGAGGTAGTTGAGCGAGAGATGGCTGATGAGCCGCCAGGCGGTCTCGCCCTCGGCGCGGCTGGGGGCGGGCTTGGTCGGACCGGCGACGACGCGGACCGAATCGACGACGGCCCCGGCCTCGAGCGAGAAGTCGGTGCGGCCCGCGCCGATGGGCATGTCGATCGGCAGGTCGCGGTTGGTGCACAGGCAGTCGACGCCGACCTGGCGGAGGTCGGAGCGGAAGGGGGCGTTGGCGGCGTCGACGAGGGCGAGGTAGACCTCGGAGCCGGCGTAGGAGGAGCGTTTGCCGTGGCGTCGTTCGCGGGCCGAGAGTGCGCGGGGGACGCGGTCGACGGTGAAGTACGCGCCGCGGCCGTAGGCTCGGTCGGCGTCGCGCGTGGTGTAGAAGGGCCGGAACTCGACCTCGTCGCCGGAAGAGGAGCCGTAGCCGGTGACGCCCGTGACCTCGTAGACCTCGAAGTCGAGGGGTCGGGTGCGGTCGACGACGAGATGGTGCTCGTGGACCTTGTCGGAGATGTGGATGCGATCGGCGACGCGCGGGAAGAGATTGACTGCGGGTGTGCAGTAGAGGCGGATGTTGGAGGCGGTGACGGCCGACTCGAGGGCGGGGTCTTCCTTCGAGAGCGGGATGATCACGTCGAGGCGGTTGCCCTTGCACTTCTTGACCAGCGGGAGCAGCCCGGAGAGGCGGACGAAGAGGAAGCGCTGGGGGAACGCGAAGTACTCCTGGAGGAGTCGGTAGCCGTGGAACGCGCGGTGGGGGTATGGCAGGAGGGCCTCGTCGTCCTGGTAGCCGACGCGCCGGATCATGGGCTTCGGGCCGTCGGGTCCGGGGGCAGAGCCGGAGGGCGCGCCGGTGAGGGCGTCCATGACCTCGGTCCAGGCCGGCGGCTTGCCGGGGGGTCGTGCGACGACGGCGGTGGCGTGGGCGAGGAGTTGCTCGTAGACGCGCATGGGCGTCTGGTCGGACCCGCTGAGGTAGAGGTCCAGCGAGTCCATGTCGGTCTCGTGGAAGGCCAGGCCGGCGGTGGACTTGAGGCCCAGGCGGATCGCGGCCTTGGGCTGGGGGCCGGGGAGGTTGCGTGGGAGGTCGAGGGTGCCCAGGTCGCGTGAGTGGTAGCCGGCCTCGATGAGTTGGACGGGCCAGAGGGTGGTTTCGTGTGCGGTGGTGTAGTAGCAGGGCGTGTTCTCGCCGCGCCCGATGTTGGAGCGCATGGCGGTGCCGCGGGAGAGGGTGTAGCCGGAAGCCAGGGCGTTGTCGTCGTAGTCGGGGTTGATGGCCACGACGGCCATGGAGGGGATGGGGGCGAGGTACTGGGGGTAGACGGACTCGAGCAGGTGCTGGGTGAAGCCGGGGAACTCGGCGTCGAGTTTGAGTTGGATGCGCGCGGAGAGGTAGGCGACGCCCTCGAGGAGGCGCTCGACGTATGGGTCGGCGCACTCCTGCTTGGAGACGCCGAGGCGCGCGGCGATCTTCGGGTATTCCTCGGCGAACTCGCCGGCGGTCTCGCGGAGGTGGCGGAGTTCGCGTTCGTAGTAGTTCTTGAGGCGGCTATCCACGCGCGCCCTCCTGCAGCGAGCAGCGCCCGGTCTCGAGGTCGAGCGAGGTGCGGAGGAACACGGCCTCGGGCATCGGGTTGGCGAACATGTCCGACTCGATCTCGAGGGTGAGCGAGGTCTGGCCGGCCTTGTCCTTCTGGCCCTTGCTGACGCGGACGCGGGTGGCGCCGGGGATCAGGCGGGGCTCGAAGCGCTCGATGGCGTCGCGGACCATGCGCTCGATCTGCTCCTCGGGGAGCGAGGCGATCGAGACGCCGCAGAGGTCGGGCATGCCGTAGTTCAGGGTCGAGGAGCGGATCTGTGGGTAGTCGTCGAACTCGCCGGTGTTGTCCTTGTTGGCGGCGTTGAAGAGCCACTCGATGTCGCGGAGCACGGCGCGGCGGAGCTGGGCGATGGACATGACGCGCCGCTCGCGGCTCTCGACCTGGACGTCGGGGTCGTCGTCGGAGAGCCGGTCGAGCAGGCAGGGCTGCAGGCGTTCGGACTGGGAGAGGTCAGCCACCGTCGGCGTCTCCACCCGCGTCGCCCGCACCGGTCGGTTCGGTCGGTCCGTCCGGGGGCTCGCCCGGCGGGCGAGCGGTCAGGCCGCCGGAGAATGAGACGTTCCCGGGGGGTCCGCCGCCGAGGCCCGGGATGCCGCCGGAGCGGGCCATTCGGTCCATGGCGATGGTCTGCTGTTCTTCGTTGGTGAGCGGGCCGCCGAGGCGGAGCGATCGAACGGAGAGGATGGGGTAGTCGCCCGCGTCGGTCATGAGCAGCCGCTGGCCCAGTCCGATGGAGGCCCCGGCCTCGTCCTCGGACCAGTCGGTTTTGCGGGCCAGTTGCACCAGGCCGTCTTTGCTGGACTCCGAGCCTGGATACCGGGTGAAAAGCATCCCGACGGCGGTGCCGCCGTTGGACCACATGAAGTTGGCCGGGAGCCAGACCATGTCGCGCAGGTCGGAGGGGGCCTCGATGGTGACGAGGCGGACGCGGTGCATGGGGATCCAGTAGTAGCGGGCGTTGACGATGGCCTCGAGCATCGGGCCGAGGCGCGAGTCGGCGTCGGCGACCCACTCGAAGTCCTCTTCCTTGTTCGTGGGCTTGGGGCCGGAGCGGTCCTCGATCTCGATCGCGCCGGCGACGGCGGGGGCCGCTTCGAGGGCCTTGGCGCGGAGGTCGGCACCGGCCTTGGCGTGCCCCTGGGCGGTGAGGGTGGCGGCCTGGACCATCTGGCCGATCCACTCTTCGGGCTCGCCGAAGATCAGCGGGCTCTTGGCGCCCTTGAAGACGGCGTTGCGGAGGGCCTGGCACTGGATCGCCTCGCGGCAGACCTTGGCCATGAGTTCGCACTCTTTGTCCAGGTCGGCCGCGACGTTGAGTTGGGTCAGGGCCCGGTCCCAGTTGCCCAGGACGGAGAGGAGTTGGAAGAGGAAGACGCGGGGCTTGGCGTCGGCGGCGGCTTTGCGCACCTCGTCCTGGACCGCGGCCAGCGCTTCGGCGGGTTTGCCCTCTCGGATCAGGTCCTGTGCGGACATGGGCCCTCCTTGGCTCGTGCTTGGCTCGGGTCGGGGACGTAGCGGGACGCCTTGGCGTCTTGACGAAAGTGCGGGCGGGGCGATTGGCCCCGACCGCACGGTTGGTTCCGTTTGTGCCCGGCCGCGGCCCGCGCGGCTGGGCGTGGATTGGAACTGGGTTTAGCCGCCGGTGTTGGTCTTGAGGTCCCACCACTTGGCGAAGTTGCCCGCGACCGCGCCGGTGTTGTGGTCGAGCTGGATGTAGTTCCACTCGATCTTGGCGTAGTTGAAGGAGACTTCTTCGAGGGGGAGGGTCTCGCCGCCCTGGGCCGAGCCGCCGGGGCGGATGCCCGAGACGAGCACGTCGGTCATCTTGATCTCGTAGTACTTCTCCTTGTTGCCGGTGGCGCGGTGGAAGTTGATGGTGATCTCGGGGATGTGGTCGCCGCGGCAGCAGGCCAGGTAGAGGGGGGTGGAGGCGGCGTCGAGGGCCTTGATGACGCTGAAGTCGGCGTGGTCCACGCGTCCTGCGGTGCGGGCGCCGCCGGTGGAGACCGAGCCGGTGGAGGTCTGGCTCAGGCCGTGCTGGAACGAGAGGATCTCGATCCACTGCTGGTGCTTGTCGTCGGTGCTCTCGCCCGGGATGGTCGAGATCTTGAGGAATGCGTCGAACGCCATGTCTGGTGACTCCTTTGGATGTGCCCCGGATGGGGCCTGCGGTCGGGGGCGACGTTGCCCACCGACGGTTCACCGGGGCGGGCCCTCCCCGGACGGAACTCTGACTCTTGATGCGACTCTTGATGCGTGCCGCCCGCGCGGGCGGGCCTGATCTGAATCTCCCGGGCGGGCGTCGGCCCGCCCGGGCGTGTCTCAGGATTGCTCTCGCCAGACCATCCGGAATCCCGCGCGGACGGGGACACAGGACTTGGCGTTGGCCGGTTCCCCTGTCCGCAACCGTTTCCGGCGGCGGGGGGCGAGTCCGGCTACTTCTTCTGCGACGGCAGTTTGGAGACCAGACGCAGCGAGGCGGTCAGGCCTTCCAACTGGAAGTGCGGGCGGAGATAGAACTTGGCGCTGTAGTAGCCGGGGTTGCCGGGGACCTCGTCGACGACGACCTCGGCGGCGGCCAGGGGGTAGCGGGCTTTCATTTCCTCGCTGGCGTTGGGGTCGAGGGTGACGTACTGGCTGATCCATTTCTGCAGCCACTTCTGCATGTCGTCGCGCTCCTTGAAGGAGCCGATCTTGTCGCGGACCATGCACTTGAGGTAGTGGGCGAAGCGGCAGGTGGCGAAGAGGTAGGGCAGGCGGGCCGAGAGGTTGGCGTTGGCCGTGGCGTCCGGGTCGTCGTACTCGGCGGGCTTCTGGAGGCTCTGGGCGCCGACGAAGCAGGCGTAGTCGGTGTTCTTCCAGTGCGAGAGGGGCATGAGGCCGTTCTTGGCCAGCTCGGCCTCGCGCCGATCGGTGATGGCGATCTCGGTGGGGCACTTCATGTCCACGCCGCCGTCGTCGGTCGGGAAGGTGTGGACGGGGAGGTTCTGGACGATGCCGCCGGACTCGACGCCTCGGATGCGGCTGCACCAGCCGTAGAGCTTGAAGGAGCGTGTGACGTTGGTGGCCATGGCGTAGCACGCGTTGGCCCAGGTGTACTTGGAGTGGTCGGCGCCCTCGGTGTCCTCCTCGAAGGCGAAGTCCTCGATGGGGTTGGTCTTGGAGCCGTAGGGCATGCGGGAAAGGAACCGGGGCATGGCCAGCCCGAGGTAGCGCGAGTCGTCCGAATCGCGGAGGGAGCGCCAGGCGGCGTACTCGGCGGTCTGGAAGATCTTGGTGAGGTCGCGCGGGTCGGCGAGTTTGGTCCACGAGTCCATGTTCAGCAGCGACGGGTTGGCGCCGGTGATGAACGGGGCGTGGGCCGCGGCGGCGACCTGGGACATGGAGCGGAGCAGGGCCACGTCGGGCGGGGAGTGGTCGAAGTGGTAGTCGCCCACGAGGCAGCCGTAGGGCGAGCCGCCGGGGGTGCCGAACTCGTCCTCGTAGAGTCGCTTGAAGATGGGTGACTGGTCCCAGGCGGTTCCCTCGAACTTCTGGAGGGTCTTGGCCAGGTCCTTCTTCGAGATGTTCATGACGCGGATTTTGAGCGTCTCGTCGGTCTCGGTGTTGTTGACGAGGTAGGACAGGCCGCGCCACGCGGACTCGAGCTGCTGGAACTCTGGGTTGTGGATGATGAGGTTGACCTGCTCGGTGAGGCGGCGGTCGATCTCGGCGATCATGGACTTGATGGTCTTGATCGCGTCGTCGGAGATCAGGGCCGTCTCGGAGAGGGCCTGCTGGGCGAGGGTCTGGACGCCGGTGAGGATGGCGTCCTTGGTGCGGTCGTTCTGGGGCTTGAACTCCTTGGAGAGGAGCTGCTCGAACTCGTTCATTTCGAGCGTCTGGCCGCCGGCTGCTGCCTGTGCCTGGTTCTCTGCTTCTGCCATGTGATCAGCCCTCCTGCTTCTTGCCGGCGGTGAGTGCGTTCAGGAGCGTGGGGTCCTTGAGGGCCTTGGCGATGAGCTCCTCGGCGCCGGACTTGCCGTCCATGTACGAGATGAGGTTGTCGAGCTGGGTCCGGGCCTCGAGGAGTTTGCGGAGCGGCTCGACCTTGCGGGCCACGGCCGCGGGCGAGAAGTCGTCCATGCTCTCGAACGTGACGTCCACGTTCATGTTCCCCTCGCCCGTGAGGGTGTTGGGGACCTGGAACGCGGCCCTTGGCTTGTAGGCCTTCATGCGGTCGTCGAAGTTGTCGACGTCGATCTCGAGGAACTTGCGTTCCGCGACCGGGGCGAGCGGCTCGGCGGGCTTGCCCGAGAGGTCCGCCATGACGCCCATCACGAACGGGAGGTTGATCTTCTTCTGGGCGCCGTACACCTCGAGGTCGTACTCGATGTGGACGCGCGCGGGGCGGTTGCGCCCCAGGAACTTCTGACTGCTGCCCGCGGCCATCGCGGCTCCTTTCCCTGTCGCCGGGGCCCGGAACGCCCACGAGCGCCGGTGCCCCACCCTCGCCGCCGGGCGAACGATCGCCCGATCCACGGCCCGAACGGCCCGATACCCGGACCGGAGGTCGGCCCTGGCCCCGCCGGGGGCCGCCCCACGGATGGGAGCGGCGGGCGGGGGCCGGGCGGGGCCCGGCACGCCTTGAGCGGGTGCGATCCGTCGGCTCGGTGGCCCGTCCGCTGAGCGGACGGTCACATGAAGAGCGACGGTCGGCCCCGCTGGGCGTCGCGAACCGACCTTTTTCGAATCCGAAGTCGCCGGGTCCGGGGGGTCATCCGGGCCCGGGAAACGCGCTGGATCGGGGCGTCGCCCCAGAGCAAGAACGAGATCAGGCCTTCTTGGCCTCGGCACCGGCGATTTTGGTGAGCGTCGGGATGGCCTCGGGCGTCATGTCCTGGATGATCTCGAAGAAACCCATCGTGACGAGGCGCTTGGCCCGGGTCAAAAGGAGCGGGACCGGGCTGCTCGGCTCGTTGTTTTCATAGTACCGGATGACCTTGTCCAGCGCCAAGGCCACGTCCTGGCGGTTTCTGACCTCGCCCGCCAGGGCGGCCGCCGGGGCTCCCCCCCCACCGGTGCCTCCCGCCGGTGCCCCTTCGGCCCCGGCTTCGCCCCCGGCGGGGGCGCCGGTCCGCTTGGCGACCTGCTCGTTGACGGTCTTTTCCGCCGTGGTGAGGAGGCGCTTGAGCGGGGACAGATCGCACGCGTTGCCCGCGCCGACCTTTTCGGTGAGGAGGGTGTCGAGGGCCTGGAGTTTCTGCTTGGCGGTGGTGGTGGCCGCGGCGATGGCCTGCAGGCGGTCGAGCGGGGTGTCCTGGAACGCCGCGTCGACCAGGGCGGGGGTGACGGCCTGCTGGCCCTCGGCCGCGGGCTCGCCCTTGGCGGCCCGCTCGATGTCGCGGAGGCTGAAGCGCCCGGCCTGGACGGACTCGGTGATCGGCGCCTCGAGGATCCTGTTCTGGAATCGGACGGCGTCGCCGAACGAATCGGGAGTGGTCGCCATCGAGGCGATGATGTTGACGCGTTCGAGGGCGGCGTTGCCGGGGTCGTCGGTGTCGAGTTCGGGGTAGAGGTTTTCCCAGAACTTCTCGATCAGGCCGTGCAGGAGGGTCATGCCCTGGGCCAGTCCGGGGTAGCCTTCGAGTCGGATGAGGGCGACGGCGAGGTAGAGCCCGACGCGGAGCTGCTTGGCCCGCCCGAGCAGGGCCTCGCAGCCCCGTTTGACCTCGGACCAGGAGGGCTCTTCGCCGGGGACGATGGTCTTGGTCGCGCTGGGGCCGCTGCCCTCGATGATCTCCTGCTCGGGCTTGCCCTTGGCCAGTTCCATCAATGCGGCGTAGTCGGGGTCGTAGCGCAGGTCGGGGCCGCAGGGGTTGTCGCCCTCGATCGGCGTGAGCAGTTTGTTGGTGTCGATGGGCATGGAGCGGTGGTCTCTCTCGCGGGCTGGGCGGGTCCGGGGTCTCCTGCGTGGTCGGGCGTGTCGCCGGCTCAGGTCACGAACCGGCACCCCCGTCTGGCTGGCCATCCCCGCCGTCCCCGGCATCCGGCTCGGGCTGGTCGAGCACGTCGATCAGGTCCTGGTCGGTGACGGAATCGGACTGGAGCTGCGAGGCCGGGGGCAGATCCTTGCCGGCCTCGACGGTGGCGAGCAGTTCGGCCTCGCTGATGCCGGCGGTGGGCTTGACCAGGCGGAGGATGGCGTCGCGGACGTTGATGTACTCGCCCGAGGAGAGGCCCAGGGCGCGGAGCTTGGTGAGCACGCGCTCGAGCGAGAGCAGGTCCTGCTCGACCTGGTCGTACTGGGCGCTGGAGCGGATGAAGCGGCGGAAGGCGACG
Source organism: Phycisphaerales bacterium (assembly GCA_041401985.1). Lineage (GTDB taxonomy): Bacteria > Planctomycetota > Phycisphaerae > Phycisphaerales > UBA1924 > JACKHA01. The sequence goes on along the minus strand of JAWKTE010000011.1, from coordinate 88,363 downwards.
GGGTCGAGCGGGCCGCGGGCCTGGCTGCGGTGGCGGCGGAGGGCGGCGGTGAGGCCGGCCTGGATCTCGCCCTGGCGAGACTCGTAGACGTAGCGTCCGGTCTCGGGGTCGATGACGGGCTGGCCGTTCTCGTCGAGGACGAGGCGGCGGAGGAATGCGTTGTATTCGTTGACGACGTCGTTGGCGACCTCGAGGCTGACGCGGTTGGCGGTGACGAACGACGAGCCGTACTCGGTGCCTGAGAGGTCGTTGTAGAGCGCGCGGCCGATGAGCGCGTCGAGCAGGTCGACGGGGTCGCGGGCATTGATGCCCAGGTCGGCCAGGGCCTCCTTGGCGGACACACCGATGGTCGTGGCCTCGGTGACCGTGCTGGTCTGGGCCTCGTTGGGCGGGCGCTGGATGACGTTGGCGCTGGAGGTTGTGGTGCCCTCGGCGCCGAGGTCCAGGATGATCGAGCCGGACAGGCCCAGCACGCCGAGTTCGTTGGCGTCGCGGACTTCGAGCTGCGAGGGGTCGAAGTCGGAACGCAGGACGGACAGGATGGCGAATTGGCCGACGCTCGCGGCGCCGAACTCGGGGGCGTACGTGGTGCCGATGGCGCCCGGTCCCAGCGGGGCGCGATCGAAGAACCCGACGCCGTTGAGGAAGATGTCGAGGCCCGAGTCGTCGCCGGCGGCGACGACGCGCTCCAGGTAGCGGGCCGTGGTCTCGAGCATGCCGGTCCGCGGATCGATCTGCGGGCGGGTGAGCAGGAAGCCCGGCTGGCGGGGCTGGAAGCGGATGGTGCCGCCGCCGGCCCGGACGTCCAGGTCGCCATCGACGGTGACGTCGCCGATGACGACGTTCCCGCCGGCGAACAGGCCCAGGGCCGGGGCGTTGCCGCCGGCCCGTGTGGCGGCCGAGCGGATGGAGACGGTCTGGTTGTTAATGGTGACGAGGTGACGCCCGGCGTTGTCGAGGGCGTAGTTGCCGAACGAGTCGCGGTCGTAGGCGAAGGTGGCGGCCATCTTCTCGCCCGCGCCGGTGCGGATGTCGCCCTCGGTGCGGATGAAGATGCCGCGCTCGTCGGGGGCGGCATTGGGGTCGAAGGCAATGTCCTGGAAGACGATGGTGGGCACGAGGGCCGCGGTGACGCCGGCGAGCGTCTCGCCGTTGATGGTGACGGTCTGGAACTGCGGATCGGCGGCGATCTGGTCGCGGGTCAGGTTGCCCAGGCCCGGGACGTTCTGGCCCAGGTTGAGTTCGAGGTCGCCGATGGGGTTGGTTGCGCCGATCGGGGCGCCGAAGGAGATGGTGGCCAGGTCGGGCCCGAGCAGGCGCATGTCGGTCTGGAGCGAGAGGGACGCGCCGTTGCCGGCCACGTCGGCGTCGATCGGGCCGAGGAACGCGATACGCCCGGCCGAGCCGGCCGAGGACGTGTCGACGCTCGTGTCGGCCCGCAGCAGGACGGCGTCCTGGAAGGTGACGGGGCCCATGGAGACGATGTCGGCGGCCATGGAGGCCCGGCGAGCGAAGGTGGCCGCCCCGCCGGTCTCGATCAGCACCGCGTCGCCGGGGAGCGTCTCGGGGCCGGTGACGACGTTGTCGTTGATGGCCAGATCGCCCGCGACGAAGACGTTGTTGCGGATGAAGGTGGTGCCGCCGCTGACCAGCCCGCCGGCGGCGTCGGTCGTGAGCGAGGCGAGGCGGGTCGTGCTGCCGACCTCGCCGCTCAGTTCGGTGCGCCCGTTGGTGTTGATGGTCAGGGCGCGGCGGGTGGCGTCGCTGTCCGAGTTGATGGTTCCGTTTGCGATGAACCGGCGCGACTCGAAGGTCACGTCGTTCTGCAGCAGGATCGGGCCGGCGAAGGCCAGTTCCGAGCCGGCCGACGAGATGCCGGTGCCGAAGACGCTCTGGCCCGTGCCGATCTGGGACAGGTCGTTGCCGTTGAGCACGATCTGGGAGTTGGCGCGGTTGAGCAGGAAGTTGCCGGCGTTGTCGATCTGCAGCGTGCCTCGGGTGACCTCGAGGCGGTTGCGGACATCGAGGCGCTGGGCGCGGAGGATGGCCGCGGCCTGGGCGCCCACGTCGGTGCCGCGGATGATGACCGGGGCGTCGAAGCGTGCGCTGGCGTTGGCGCCGATGCTGGTCAGTCGCATCAGCCCGCCGACATCGACGGTGTCGCCCGCGCCGTCGCCGAGGCGGACGTTGAGGGCGGTGATGGCCAGGTTGTCACCGACGTCGACGGTGCCGCGGGTCGTGACGCCCTCGTTGGCGGTCAGGGCGAGGTTGCTGGCCACGTCGACCGGACCGGCCAGGTCGATGCTGCGCCCGGAGTCGATGTTGACACCGGTGTCGCCGTCGGCGTCGAGGGCCCCGGCGATGGTGACCTGGCCGGTGGTGGCCTGGCTGAACTGCATGTTGGCGAGCCTGACGCCCTGGAGCGAGACGTTGCGGGCCGCGGCGATGGTCAGGTCGCCCAGGCGATCGGTGGCGCCGATGTCGTCGGCGACGGTGATGTCGTTCTCGCCGGCGTCCAGGGCCAGGGCGAAGGCGCCGTCGACGGTGCCGTCGATGTCGATGTCGCGGTCGTCGCCGTCGCCGGTGGTGATGGAGGAATCGGCCAGGAGCACGACCGGCCCGGTGATGTCGATCCCGCCGGCGGCGGTGGACAGGTCGCCCTGCATCTGCAGGGCGTTGGTGGCGACGTAGGTCTGCGGGCCGTTGGTGGTCACGTCGCGGACGTCGATGGTGCCCGCCAGGACGATGAAGTTGCCCACGTCGGTGACGGGGCCCTCAAAGGCGGCCGTGCCCTGGGCGTTGTTGGCGTTGCTGGTGCCGTCGGCGACGACGGTGAGGTCGGCCCCGGAGCCGTCGATCGCGCCGCGGAAGGTGACGTTGGCGGTGTTCGAGAACATGCCGTCGCCGGCGGAGACGCTGGCGTCGGTGGTGACGGTGGTGTTGCCGTCGAAGAGGATCGGGCCGGTGCGGGACGAGAGCGAGCCGCCCAGGAAGGTCTGCCCGGTGTAGGTCTGCCCGCCGACGGTGTTGACGGCGCGGATGGCGATGGTGGAGCCGCGGAAGTCGGTGCTGGCCAGGCGGTTGGCCAGGCCGATCGCGCCATCGATGGCCACGGCGCCGGTGCCGGCGTCGATATCGAGGGCGAACGCGGTGCCGGGCGAGTTGATGGTGCCATCGGAGAGGAACGCGACGTTGCCGCCGCTGGTCTCGATGGAGGTGTCGCCCAGGAGGGTGGAGGCGCCCTCGATGGTCACGTCGCCGCCAGCGGTCGTGATCGGCCCGGAGAGGCCGACGAACCCGTTGGTGCCGAGCAGCATGAGGCTGGCGTCGCCGGAACCGGACATGCCCTCGAGGACCGAGACCGAGCCGCCGTTGCCCTGCGAGCGGAGCGTGAGCGGATCGGAGAAGTCGAGCGGGCCGCCGTTGTCGCCACCGACCAGGATCGCGCCGATGCCATCGTCGCGCCCGATGGTGATGGAGGTGAACCCGTCCTGGAGACGGGCGAACTCGGCGCGGCTGAGCAGCAGGGCGCCGGGCGTGGTGCCGTCGCCCGCGAGTTCGATGCCGCGACCGGCGGTGCCCGTGAGCAGCGTGAAGGTGTTGCCGACGATGTTGCCGGTGAGCTGGAGCTGGTTGGCGGTGATGGAGATGTCGCCGATCTCGTCGTCCATGCCGATGGCGGCGAGGTTGGCCTGGCCGGCGCCGGCGTTGATGGTGACGTTCTCGTCGGACGCGCCGCGGATGGCGGTCGTGGTGATCATGCCGCCGGAACTCGTGGCGGTCAGGTCGCTGCCGTCGGTCAGGACGATGTTACCGCCCGCGAAGGTGAGCGCCCCGCCGCTGGTTGCGAAGGTGGTGTCGCCGCTGACGACGCTGTGCTGCCCGGCGGCGTTGTAGTTGGCCGAGCCGGAGGCGTACTCGGTGCCGTTGTACGTGATGTCGGCCGCGGCGTCGACATCGACGGCGCCGGTGACGCCGGGGCTGTCGGCCGCGCCGATGTTGGCCAGTTCGACGCCATCGCCCGAGTCGAGCGTGAGCGAGGCCAGCGCGGCACCCGTGCCGACGTCGCCCTGGAGGAAGATGCCGTCGGCGCCGGTCGAAACCGACAGATCGAACGCGCCGTCGATGGTGTCGGCGAAGGTGACCGAGCCGCCCATGCCACCCGGCCCGCCGATGTTCACCCCGCCGTCGAGCGTGACGGCACGGGAGAAGAGCAGGTCGCCCGAGTTGGCGCCCTGGAAGTCCGCGGCCAGGACGATCGTGCCGCCGGGGCCGGGGTTGATGGTCAGCCCGACGCCGTCCTCGACGTCGAACGAGCCGCCGCCGGTGAAACTGATGTCGTCGCCGGAGGCCAGGAACGTGGCGGTGGTGCCCATGCCCGCGCCTTCGATGGTGCCGAACCCGGCGGTGTCGTAGAAGGCCTCGTTGGTGTTGAAGAACTCGCCCAGGAGCGTGAGCGTGCTCGCCCCGGTGATGGCGGTCGAGCCCGCGACGCCGGCGGCGCCCATCGTGCCGATGCCGTTGTTGATCGAGACGTTGGCGCCGGAGATCGCGAGGCTGGCCAGCGGCGTCGTGGCGCCGATGGCCCCGTCCACGTCGACCCCGCCGTCGGTGCCGATGACGGTCAGCGCGAACGCGCCGTCGACGGCTCCGTCGAAGTCGATGGTGCCGGTGCCGTTGCCTGCGCCGTTGTTGGCCACGACCGAGGCCGCGCCGAGGGTGACGTCGTCGTCGAAGGTGATATCGGCCCCGTCGGTGGTGACGTTGGCCGAGAGGGTGGTGCCGCCGGAGTCCCCGCCGAGGAACGCGAGCGACGAGGCCGCGCCCGTGGCGACGATGTTGCCAGTGATGTTGGCCGTGCCGTTCTGGTAGTTGATGACGGTGGCGTTGCGGAAGTTGCTGGAGCCGAAGACGATGTCGTGGGTCCCGCCGGCGATGCCGATGGTGACCGAGTCGAACCCGCTGGCGATGGCGGCCAGGTCGGTGTCGGTCAGGTCGAGGCTGGTCGCGCCCGGGTTGCCCATCGCGGGCGTGCCGACGTTGATGTCGCGGGCGGCGTTGTCGGGCTCGAGGGCCAGGGATCCGCCGCCCATGACGGAGGCGGACCCGCCGGTGAAGTTGATCTCGGCGCCCGAGAGCGTGGTGTCCTGGGCGTTCGTGTTGATCCCGTCGGCCGTCAGCGAGCCCCCCGCAAACAGGCCGCGATCCGTCGCGCCGGCGTTGACGGCGAAGGTGGCGTCGCCGGTCAGCGTGATGTTGTTGCCGGCGATGATGCGGTCGCCGATGGTGCTGGTCCCGATGACCGAGACGTCGGTCCCGGCTATTGCCTCATCGCCCAGGTCCAGGTTGCCGCCGACCGCGATCGAGCCGCCCGCGTCGAGCGTCGTGGCGGTCAGGTTTCCGGTGGTGGTGATGTCACCGTCGGCCTCGCCTTCGGTGGTCGTGACCAGGCCGCTGTTGGTGAACGCGGCCGTGCCGCCGCCGTTGTTGGTGGCCTCGAATCCGTCGAGGAAGTCGAACGTGGTGCCGGCGAGGGTGATGGCCTGGGCCAGCACACTCTCGTTGGCGGTGAAGGCGCCGGTCAGGGCGGCCTCGGACTCCAGCAGCCCCGCGATGTTCACGCCCTCGAGCGTGACGGTTGAGGCCGACACGATGCCGAAATCGATCAGGCCCTGGTCGCTGGCGACCTCGGTCATGCCCATCAGGGCGCCGAAGATGTTGGTCTGCGTGCCGTTGGCGTTGAGCACGTCGCCGACGGTGAGGCTGCCGGTTCCGGCCTCGACGCGGAGGCGCTCGACCATGCCCGAGGCGATGTCGGTGCCACGGATCGAGCCGTCGATGCGGATGTCGCCGCCCATCGCGCCGGTGGAGATGAGCGGGATGTCGGCGTTCATGCCCGAGTTGCCGGCCCCGTCGGCCAGCAGAATGTCGTCGTCGATGTCGATGTTCGTGCCGGCGGTGGTGATCCGCGAGCCGTTGTTGAGCGTGAGCGTGGCGTGGCTGCCGTCGAAGGTGATCGACGCGTCGTCGGTGCCCGAGAGCGTGCGGTTGGCCAGCACGGTGAACGAGCCCATCGGGGAGCGCAGGGTGAGCGGGTCGGTGAAGCCGGCCCCGCCGATCTCGAAGGCGTGCGCACCGGATCCGGCGATGCCGATCTCGATGGCCCCGAACCCATCGGCGATGTTGCCGATGTCGGTGGCGCTCAGCAGCAGGGCGCCCGCGCCCATCGAGGTGCCGTTGCCGATCTCGATCGGCGTGGCGTCGGCGTCGGGCTCGAGCGTCAGGGTGTTGGTGCCGTCGCCGCCCGAAAGGGCCGCGTTGATGTCGATGTCGCGCGAGGCCAGGGTGAGGTCGAACCCGGCGGTGTTGAACGCCGCGTTGATGGCGATTTCGCCCGTGCCGGCCCGGAGTTCGGCGTCGGCGATCTGCGTGACCGCGCCCATGAAGGCGATCGGGGTGTTGACGGTCGTGATGTTCCCGCCGAGGTTCGTCGTGCCGCCCGCGTTGGTCTGGCTGAAGCCGCCCGCGGCGTTGATCGCCCCGCCCAGGGTCAGCAGGCCCGAGTTGTTCACGGTGAGCGAGCCGTCGCCATTGGTCGAGCCGGCAACGATGTTGACGCCGTTCAGATCGACGCTCGCGCCGGTGAGGGTGACCTGCGTCAGACCCGTGGCGTTGGTCCCGCCGCCGATCTGGCCCGAGATGGTCCCGTCCACGGTGATGTCGCCGGCCCCGGCGTCGACGGTCAGCGTCTCGTCCGCGCCGGTGGTGGTGCCGAAGATCGCGGCCATGAACGAGGCGTTCCCGCCGCCGGTGGTGATCGTCGGGGTCAGGGTGTTGTCGACGCGGACGTCGGCGTCGAACACGATGTTGTTGGCCGCCAGCGTCACGTCGCCGTGCAGGCGGACCTCGCCCAGGTTGCCCGCGCCGTTGACGGGGGCGACGAGCGAGAAGTCGAAGTCCAGCGGCGTGATGCCGCCGAGCGCGCCCAGGAAGATCGAGTGCTGCCCGGTCGTGCTCTGGCCCACCCGTAGCGACGTGAAGTCGGCGGCGGTCACGGCGTCGATGAACGCCTCCGGGATCACCATGCCGCCCTGGGGCGCCCCAACGGTTCCGATGTCGATGGCCCGCGTCGCGGTCGTCGGCTCGACGATCAGTTCGCCCGAGCCCGTCAGCGTGCCGCCGAAGGTCGCGAAGATGTCGCCCACGAGGGCGATGTTGTTCGCGCCGAAGCCCGCATCGTCGGCGAAGGCGAGTTGCCCGGTCGTGCCGGTGTCGATCGTCAGCGCGGCCCCCGCGGCGAACACGCCGTCGAAGGTCAGGTCGTTGCCGCCCGTGTCCGTCGAGTCCAGGAGCGTGATGTTCCCGCCGCCCATAGGGGCGTGGACCTCGAGATCGTCGCGCAGGGCCGAGCCGCCGTTGAACCCGCCCATGCGGACGGTGTGCGTCCCGGTGGTGTCGTAGCCGATGTGGATGGTCGCGAACCCGTTGGCCAGGGCCGCGAAGTCGGACAGGTCGTACGTCGCCACGGGCGCGCCGCCGGCGGCCGAGCCGATGTTGATCGCGTCGCCGACGTTCTCCGGGCGCAGCGTGACCTGGCCCGTGCCGGTGACCGTGCTGTCCCCGGACGGCAGGAAGTCGTTGGTCGTGAACACGATGTCGTTCGCGCCCGCGGCAAAGGTCGAGTTCAGGTCGACCGCCCCGGCCCCGGCGTTGAGTTCCAGGCCTGCCGTCGCGGTGACCGCGGAGTTGAACTGGATCAGCCCGTCGGCGCTGGACGTGTTGATGTCGCCCGCGAGGCTGACCGCCCCGCCGTTGTTGTTCTGGGTGAACGTGCCGTCGGCGGTCACGTCGTTGCCGATGGTCAGCAGGCCCGAGTTGGTCAGGGCCACGTTGGCGGCGCCGCCGGCGGTGGTGATGCCGCCGGTGAGCGTGATGGCCGAGCCGTTGAGGCCCACGTCGCCGCCGCCGCTGGTCGAGACCAGCGCATCGAACGTCATGATGTTGCCGAGCATCGTCACGCCGCCGGCGCCGGCCGTCAGCGTCGAGTCGAAGTTGATCCCGTTGCCGCCGGACAGGTCGATCCCGCCCGCGCCGGCGGTGACCGCGGCGTCGAAGTCGAACGAGTCCGCATCAAGGTTGATGGTTCCCGCCTGCACCGTGCCCAGGGCCTGGACCGCCCCGCCCAGCGGGTTGGTGGTGGTGAACGCGCCCGTGATGAGCAGCGATTGGAGGCTCAGCGCCGTCGCGTCGGTGATGGTCAGCGTCGCCAGGCCCGTCGCGTCGGCCGCGCCGCCCGCGCCGGAGATCGCCGAGGCCACGGTCTGGAAGTCGATGTTGCCGGTCCCGGCGTCGAGCGTGAGCGACTCGGCCGCGCCGCCCGTGGTCCCGTCGACCGCCCCGCCGAAGCGGATCAGCCCGCCCGCTGAGTCGATGACCGGAGCCTCGCCCTCGGCCACGCGCACCAGCCCGTCGAACAGGATCGTGTCGCCCGCGGTGACGATGGTGTTGCCCGTCACATCCAGGATGATCCGGGCCGGGCCCGCGCCGGTGTCGAGCGTCACGCTCGCGTCGTCGGTGCCCGTGATGAGGCCCGAAACCGTGATGTTGCCCGAGGAGGGCGTCTGGAACCGCACCGGGTCCTGGAACGAGACCGCGCCGATGCCGATCGCGTGCTGGCCCGCGGCCCGCCCGAAGGTGAGCTGCGTGAACCCGTTCTGCAGGAACGCCAGCGACGCGCCGGAGATCAACTGGTTGCCCGCGCCGTTGGCCACGCCGAACGCGTCGGTCACCGTCGGCGACTGGAACACCAGGGCCGTCTGGCCGGACTGCGGCGTGACGTTGGCCGCGAAGGCGATGGTCGCGCCGGTGAGCGTTGCGGTGGAAGGCCCGCCGCTGAATCCGAGCGTCGAGTTGAACGCCAGGGCGCCCGTCGTGGCCGAGACCGATCGCGTGCCGCTGATCGTCGTCGCGCTGTTGAACGTCGCGCCAACGCCCGAGACATCGCTGGCGACCGTGACCGTGCCGCCGTTGTTGGTCTGCGTGAACGAGCCCGTGGACGTGAGCCCGCCGTTGATGCTCAGCAGGCCAGAGTTCGTGATGGCGATGTTGCCGTTGGTCGTGGTCGAGGCCAGTCCGTCGAGCGTGACGGCCGTGCCATTCAGGGCGATCCCGCCCGCGTCGCCCGTGAGCGTCGAGTCGAAGTCGATCGACGTGCCGTTCACTGTCACCGTGCCCGCCGCCGCCGCGCCCGTGGCGTTGAACGCCCCGGTGAGCGGATTGGTCGTCGAGAACGTGCCCAGCGTGTTCACCCCGCCGAGCGTCGTGATCCCCGCGTTGGTGATCGTGATCGTCTCGAGGTCCAGCGCCTGGCCCGCGCCCAGCACGCCGGTGGTCAGCGAGCCCGTGCCCGCGTTGAAGATCACCGTCTCGGCCGCGCCGGCGTTGGTGCCGTCCACGATTCCCGTGATCGAGATGTTGCCCGCCCCGGCCCCGGTCGAGACCGTGGACGCGAAGCCCTCGCCAACCCGCGCGGCCCCGTTGATGGTGATGTTCTGGTTCGCGGTGGAAAGGATCGTCCCGTTGGCGTTGAACAGCACGCGGCTGGCCGGCCCCGGCGTGAGCGTGATGCTCGCGTCGCCCGCGCCCGCCAGCGCGCCGTTCAGGTTGATGTTGCCCATCGCCGTCCGGATCGTCACCGGATCGTTGAACGTCAGCGCCCCGACCGCGATGCTCTGCGTGCCATCGGCCCGCCCGATGGTGATCGACGAGAACCCGTCCTGAAGGCGGTTCAGGCCGTTGGTGTTGTCCAGCAGGTTCGTGTTCGCGCCATTGACGTTGAACGCCGTCGCGTTGGTCGCCTGCTCGAACACCAGCACGCTGCCCGCGCCGGGCGTCACGTTCGCCTGGAACCCGATCGCCGGCGTCGCGCCATCGGGCGTGCCGATGAACGTCGCCGTGTCGCCCGCGCCCACCGCAACGGTGCTGACCACGTCCAGTTGCCCGGCCCCGGCCGAGATCGTCCGCGAACCGGTGATCGTGATCGGCCCGGTCAGCACCACGTCGTCGTTGCCGACCACGTTGCCGCCGAGGCCAATGGCCGTGCCCGTCAGGTCCACCGTGCCCGTGCCGGTGATGTTCTCGCTCGTGTTGAGGTTGCCAGCACCGGTGGCGACCTCGATCGCGCCGGCGTTGGTCGTCGCCAGGCCCGTCAGCGAGCCGGAAGCCCCGCCGATGTTCACGGTGCTGGTGGTATCAAGGAAGATGCCGCCCGAATCGGCCGCGGCCTCCACGTTCGTCGCGGTGAACGCGATCGGCATGCCCGACGCGCCGACCGCCCCGCCCCCGCCGGCCCCCTGGGCCGACAGCGCCAGGTTCGCCGCGGTGATCAGCGAATCCGGCCCGGTGGCCTCGACCAGGATCGACGAGCCGGCCGTCGGCCCGTTGTTCGTGATCGTCACGTTCCCGGTGGTCGTGATGTCCTCGACGGTGATGTTGCCGCTGGCGAAGTTGGTCAGCCCCGCGCCGGTCGACAGCGTCATGGTGACGTTGCCGGTGCCAACGTCGATCGCCACGCCGTCGGCCATGGAGATGACGGCCGCACCGGCGTCGCGCTGCGCATCCACGACACCGTTGGCGAGCGTCTCATTCGCCGTGATCGAGAGGCTCGCGTCCTCGAGCGTGATGTTCGCGTTGAGCACGACGCTCCGACCCGCCTGCATCGTCAGGTCGCCGCTGACGCCCGGTCCCGGGTTCGTCGAGTCGATCGGATCGTTGACGGTGATGTCGTTGTTGGCCTGCAGCACCAGCGCCGTGCCCGCATCCAGGATGGTCTCGAGGTCCGCGGGATCCATCGTGACCGTCCCGGTCGGATCCTCACCGAACTCGTTGTTGGCCAGCACCGGGTCGGAGCCCGCGTTGTCGATCACGATGTCCTTTGGGTCCAGCAGGAGCGTGCCCGCCGCCCCGTCCGTCGCCGACAGGTTCGCCGTGCCGTGGAACGCCAGCGTGTCCTTGCCCGAGACCTCGGCGAAGCCGCCGTCGCCGCCCTGGGCCCCGCCGCGCGCCGAGATCGACGCGTTGTAGTTCGTGAACACATCGGACCACACGATCACGCGCCCGCCGTCGCCCTGGACGGTCGCATCCGCGTTGATCGTCGTCCCGGAGGACAGGTAGGTCCGCTCGGCGTTGGGGATGTCGCCCCGACCCTGGTAGTCGCCGCCGATGCGCACGTCGCCGCCGCCGGCGTGCCCGGACGCGTCGATCGTCGCGTCGCGCAGCGCGACCCGCTCGCCCGTGACCGTGACCGACCCGCCGACGCCGCCGGGCGTCTGGTTCGAGACGTCGATCACGCCCGCGACGCTGGTCGTCGTGCCCGTCCCGCCGCGGACCTGGGCGATCCGGGCCCGGACCTGCGACGTGTCGAACACCGCCAGCGCGAAATAGTCGCCCACGCCGGCGTAGAACTGGTCGGCCACCACGGCCCCGTGGTTGGCCACGCCGCCCTGCACGCGCTCGCTCGCCGCGTCCACGCTGAACCGCGCGTAGATGTGCCCGTCGCGCTCGCCGATCCACACCTCATCGCCCGCGACCATCGTCACGGTGCCCGTCGGGGCCACCACCGACCCGAAGTTCGCCACGCGCCGACCGATCAGCGCCGTGACCGAGTCCGAGTGGATCTCCCCGCGGTTGACCACGCGCCCCTGCACGTTCGTGAAGTGGTCGTTGCCCGCCAGGAAGTCGCGGTTCGAGAGGTTCGCGCCCGCGGCGTACAGCCCGCCCACGTCGATCCGCGAGTTCGGGCCGAAGATCACGCCCGCCGGGTTCACGAAGTAGACGATGCCGTTGGACCGCAGCGTGCCGCGAAGGTGCGAGGGATCCCCGCCCGTGATGCGGTTGAGAACGCGCGATTCCGCGCCGGGCTGCACGAACTCGACCGTCTGGCGTCGCCCGATGTTGAACCGGTCGTACTCGATGATCGCCCGGTCGCTGGCCGTGATCGTCGTCGTGCGCCCGGAGCGCGAGAACGACGCCTCGCCCGACACGACCCGCTGCCCGCTCACGCCGTTCTGGCGACGCCCGTTCCGGGGTCCGCCCGCCTCGGCCGGGAGGGCCGCGATGCATAGGACGGTCAGCACCGGTCCGGCCAGGCCAAGCCCGCCCCCCCGACGCCCACGCGAGCCACGCCCAGTCGAAGCACCCCGGCCTGCCGAAGCACCCGTGTTGCTGGAACGGAACCCGACAGCCTTGCCCGCGCGCGCCTTGAACATCGCCGCCTCCTCGAATCGACCGAACCGGGGCGATCCATCCGCCCCCTGAGTCCATCCGAAAACACACCCCACGACGCGACAGAGCCCGCAGCGCGAGCCCCATCGCACCCTTTCTTCAAGCCGCCCGGGCGCGTTCCGGCGCCCGATCGGTGGCTGCTCCGTTCGCCCCCGAATCGGGGGTTTCCCATCTGGTCGCCGTCAGAACAGCAGCGAGAACAGCACGTGCAGCCGCGCGTCGCCCGCCTCGGCCACAAGGTCGTCCTCCGGCCCGGCGTCCTGCAGCGCAAAGCCCAGGTCCAGACGCAGGCCGGCGTTCCGCATGAACTGGATCTCCGTGCCCACGCCCACGCCCACCAGCGTCTCGTTGCCCTCCGAAGACACGTCGCCGTGCTCGATCGTGTGCCCGATGTCCAGGAACCCGCGGAAGATCCAGTCCCAGTCCGGACGCCCGAACGGCTGCTGCGGCGAGACCTTGAACGGACGCCCCCACACCCGCGCCGTGGGTTCCGGCTCGATCGCCAGCGCCCGCGGCAGGTGGAACTGGTACTCGGCCGTGAAGATGATCGCGTCGTCGCCCGCCACGATCGACTCGTCGTACCCGCGAACCGTGTACAGGCCGCCCGCGACCTCCTGCGCCTGCGGGATCAGGCGGGCCCCGAACGAGGTCTGACCCCTCAGGCTGAAGAGCACCTCGTGGGCCAGGGTCGAGTCGCGATCGGTCCGCACGTCCTCGTTGATCGTGTCCCAGCCCGACCCGTAGAAGAACGGGTCCAGGAAGAACGAGATGTTCGCCTCGCCGCGGAGCAGCGCCCATGTCCCATCGACGTCGAGCCGCCCGAGGTCGGCAAGGTCCGTGTCGTCGCCGCTGGGCTGGAGTTCCAGGCGGGCCAGGCTGCTGAACGACCACCGGTCGGTGCTCCGCTCGGCGAACACGCCGATGTACGGGAACCACAGGCTCTCGTCGCCCCCGGTCGAGGGCGGCGGCGGGTCGACCTCGAAGTTCTCGAACCGGACGCCGCCGAGCAGATCGATGAACAGCTCGCGGTGTTGGTAGATGTTCCAGGACAGCCCGGCGTCGACGAAGTACCCCTCGCCGTTGAAGTCGCCCAGCTGCCCGATGTCCGACGCGGTGTACTCGTTCCACCCGCCCCGGATGTGCCAGCGCAGGCGCTCGGCGTCGAAGACCGGCGCGTCGTACCCGACCTCGATCGAGTTGGCCGCGTCGAACCCGGCGGTCACATAGTCGATCGTCAGGATGTCGTCGTTGCCCGTGAGCTGGTTGTGCACGAACCCGAACCGCTCGCGCCACTCGTTGGTCTGCTCCGTGCCCGTGTTGGAGACGTTGAAGTACACGCTCCAGGGCTTGGCCTCATAGACCAGGTAGTCCAGCACCGCCGCCCCGACGCCGTCCTCCGGATCGCCCGGCGCGACCGCCACGTCCACGCGCCGACCGGGGTGCCGGTTCAGACGCAGCACGTACTCGTCGATCAGGTCCCGACGCAGCAGCCCGCCGCCGCCCGGCCCGCCCGCGGCCACCGGCGAACGCTCGATGATCCGCGTGTGCGCGGGGTTGTCGATGCGCCGGTCGTCCTGCGGCACGCGCTCGCCCGCGCCCAGGGTGCGGATCTCGGTCACCCGCGCCGCCAGCACCCGGATCGTGATCCCGGTCTGGCCCTCGTCCCGGTTGTCCAGCGAGTTGGCCAGGTCCAGTTCGTCCACCGTCGCGAACGCGCCCAGGATCTGGCGGTTGCGGTTCAGATGGTCCACGAGCGCCCGCAGGGCCGAGTCGATCGCGCTGGCGTACATCGTTCGCGTCGGCATCTGCGACAACTGCGCCAGCGTCACCGTCACCGTCGGCAGGTTCTCGCGCGGGCGCACGAACCCCTCGGGCAACTCCAGCAGTTCGAACGGAACGTTCAGCAGTTCCTCGATCGGCGGGAAGCCGGGGTTGTCAACGTCGTACACCGCGTCGATCCGCCCGATCCGGTACGCCTCGCCGTCGCCCGGCGTCGGCTCCTGGATCAGCATCAGCGTGTCCTCAGGCGACAGGTCGAACCCGCCGCCGGGGGGCGGAGCCGCGGGCACGCTCTCGCCGCCGCTCGGGGGCGTCGCGGGCGTATCGCCCGGCGTCGCCGGGGGCTGCGAGCCGGACGTCAGATCGCCCTGGCCCGGCGGCACGGCGGGCTGGCCGATCGCCGGCAGCCCCACGAGCCCCACGCCGGCAACCAGCGCGAGAGCCCGCGCCCGACCCGCCATCGCCGCCAGCGCCACGACACGCCGACCGTCGCCAGAGATCGCCATCCGCTCGCGCACCCTCTTCATCGCACCGGACCCCCAGCAGCAGCCTTGTCGGCCAGACCGCGACTTGTCGACGAGCCCGGGCGCACCCAACGCGCCCCCGGCCAGCCGGAACAGACGTGAACACTAACAAGCGACAGGTCGCCACGCAAACCGGACCGAGCGGCGCACTTTCTGCGCCGGGCCCGCACCACCCCATTCCCCGCGCTCACTCCCCGCCTCCGCGAACATCCACCCCCATCAACAGGGGAGCCCGTTCCGCCAACTGCCGGATCCGCCGATGCAGCGGCGCCACGCCTCCCGCGCCGTCCAGCGAGAAGCACGGCCTCAGCCCGACATCCGCCCACCCATACTCGATCGTGTATCCCGGCACTTCCGCGCCAGCCAGCAGCGTGCGGTAGTCCTGCGGGGCCGAAAGGGCCGAGGCCCCGATCACGCCGAACGACTCCCCGCCGCCGGCGAGCGTCACAAACTCGGAGACGTTCCCGACCATGTGCCGCAGCACCCGGCCGTGCCCGACGCCCACATCCTCAAAGAACACGGACCGATCCGAGTTCGGGAACACCTCGGCGCTGGCCCCGGTCGGGGCGGTCGATTCGTCGGGCACGAACGCGCCGTCGTCGGGCGCGCTGATCGACACCCGCTGGCTGCCCCGCACGTGGGCCAACTGCGGCGCCCACGAGGCGTCGCGCAGGTTCCACGACGCCGGGGCCTCGTCGCCGCCCTCGTATCGGGCCAGCCCCGCCCGCCACTCGCCCGCGCTGGGGAGTCGGCAGCCGAACCAGCCGGCGATCTCCTGCGCCGCAGCCGCCGGGATCCACGTCGCGGGCGTGCCCGGGCTGGGCGTTCCGGCGTCGAGCCCAGGCGCGAGCGGCTCGACGCCGGGCCGGCGGTCTTTGGCCAGGTACCACCCGTCGGCCGGCACGATCGCGTCGCCGGTCGGGCGCGTCACGAACACCCAGGTCTTGATCCCGACCGCCGACTCGGGCGGCGACGCGGCGGTCAGTTCCCGCAGACGCGACACGCGACCCTCGCGATCCGTCGCCCATTGCAGCGCCCCGACGCTCAGTTCGGTCGTGCACAGATAAGCCGCGGCCCCGAGCCCGCTGTCGCCCACGTCCAGGCGCACAAACTCGAGCGTCGCCGCCCCATCGGGCGACGTGAACCGCACGCGCTGGCCATCGACCTCTTCGCCGCGCCACCCGATCGCCCCCGGCCCGAGCGTGGTGGGATCGATCACGACCTCTGCGGGCGCGTCGCCCACCAGCGCCCGCGCCTGTCCCAGCCACTCGCCCACCGGCGCCATCACCGAGGGGTCCAGCCCCAGCGCGTCGGCCGACGCAAGGAACTCTGCCAGCAGCGTCCGCGCCTGGGCGTCGGCGCCCGACGCCTCCTGCGCCGACCGCCGCAGGTCCAGGAGCATCAGGTTGAACCGCAGGGGCGCAGGCAGTCCCGCGTCCGCCACCGCGAACTCGTGGCGGGCGTCGAGCACCGCACCGAGCGCCGCGGCGTCATTCCCGCCCATCGCCGCCCTCGCCGCGCGTTCCCATCGCGCCGCCGAGCCGGTCCTGATCCGCTCGACCAGAACATCCCGGCGTGCCGCCTCGCCCAACGCACCCGCCCGCTCCACGAGCCCTCGCGCCAGGGCCGCCTCCTGCTGGACCTGCTCGGGCGACGCGGGCCAGCCGGTGGCCTCCAGCGTGCGCCACGCCGCCATCGACACGCCCAGCGGCGCGTCGCGTTCGCCGGCGAGTGCCCGCAGTTCCGCCGTGCCCCGCAGCATCGTCGCCCGGCGCTGGTCCTGCACCCTCGACGCCAGACCGCCGAACACCGCGGCCACATCGGCCCCGACCCGGTCCTGGCCCGCCGACTCGGCCAGGTCCAGCAGCGTCCCGCCGTCCGGCCCGGCCTCGTCCAGCGCGTACGCCCCGCCCAGCAGGCGCTCGGCCGCCGCCATGTCGTGGCACGCCTCGCCCACGCGATCGAGCCACGCCCGTCCGTCGCGCGTCGCCTCGGCGGCGCTCGCGTCGAGGCCGGCCATGTCCATCCGAGTCCCGTCCCACGCCAGCGCGCCGAGCACCCGCGACACCCAGCGTTCGCGCTCGCCCCGCAGGGCGCGCTCCAGGGCGTCGACGTCGACCCCGCCCGGGCGGTCGCGCGGCACCTCGACCTCGGGCACCGCCGCGTCGATCCGGCGGAGCCCGTCTTCGAGCGCCTCGGCGGCGTCCGTGAGGGCCGTGAGGCGTTCCGGGGCGGTGTATCGCGCGAGCAGTTCGTCCCGGCGCGTCCGCCACGCCTCCTGGAGCGTGTCGGACCCGACCTCGATCTGGCTGCGCTGGGCCAGGCGCGCCGTCTCACGCTCCCACTGGGCCTGCAACTGCCCGGTGAGGGCATCGAACCCGTTCTGCAGCGCGGTGACGCGCCGGTCGAGCGATGCCGCGCCCTGGCGGACCCTCGCCTCGTGCGTTCGGTCCCACGACTCGGCCTTCAGGTCCGCCAGACCACGATTGAGCGACGCGAGTTCGGTCTGCAGCCGCTCGACGTCCGCCGGTTCGATCGGCGTTTCGGCCTGGGCGAGCGCGCCGATCGACTCGCCCATCTGCGTCAGGCGGCGCTCGACGTCCCACGACCGGCGCGGGTCGGCGTCCGTGGGCAGCCGCGTGTAGGCCTCCCGCCGGATCTCCTGCATCCACGCCTGGTACGTCCGCTCGTCCACCGAGCCGGCTGGGTCGGCGGCGGCGGACTCGGCCAAGAAGTAGGCCGCGTCGATCTGCCCCCATCGGCGCCCGACCAGCGTCGCGACCGACTCGCCCAGGTCCGCGAGCCCCTCGACCCGCGCCGCCGCCGCGCCCGCGGCCTGGGCGGCGTCCGCGCCGCCAGCCCCCTGGACGCTTGCGAGCAGTTCGGGCAGCCGCGCGATCCGTTCGTCGCCCGCGGCACCCTCGGCCGCGGCCCGCGCCGCCGCGTCGAATCGCCTGAGCGCCGCGATGAGGCGCTCGGACGGCTCGGCCGCCTGGATCACGCCCGTCAGCGAGGCCAGCGCGCCGCTGCCATCAAGCCGCACGCCGTTCGACACGCCCATCAGCGACGAGCCCAGCGCGTTCCACCCGCGCCGCTCGGCCTCGCGGGCCGCCTGCTCGACCGCGCGCCGGGCCGCCCACGCCTCGCTCGACACAGACCGCTCGAGGCCCCGGATCAGGTCCATGGCCGCCGTCGTTCTGGCGATGCCCTCGTCGGTCTGGGCCGCGACCGGCGGGGACTCCGCCAGCGACGGGAGCGACGCGCGTCCGGCCCCGCTGATGGCGCGGCGCGGATCGATCGCGGTGTCCTGGGCGCGGAGTTGCTCGAGCAGCGGCACGAGCTCGCGCGCGAGATGCGGATCGGCGCTGAGCAATCCAAGGTCCGCGGAGGCGAGGCGGCTCCGCACGTCCAGAGCCCACTCGGCCTTGGTGCACCACGCCGCGAACGCCTCGCGCTCGGCGGCGCCGAAGTTCGCGGTGTTCGGGGCGGCCTGCGCGCCGTTGCCGGCGCCGCCCGCGCCGTTCGAGCCGGTCGGGTTGCCCGTGCTGGGCGGCGGCGGGGGCGACGGGTTCTCGCCCGACGTGCCGCCGCCACCACCCGACATCAGCGCGATCGCCCCGCCGATCACCACGATCCCCAGCACCGCGGCCCCGGCGATCATCGCGATCTGGCGCGGCTCGAGCCCGCCCCCGCCGGCGCCGTTCTCGCTCGAACGCCCGCCCCCGGTGCCGATCGGCGCGATCCGCTTGGTCGGCGCCTCGGCGCCAGCGTCGGCCGACGCGGCCGCGATCCGCTCGTCGGCGCGTCTGGTGAACGCCTCGTCGAACGTGTACGGGATATCGGTGGCCAGCGGGACGCTCTGCTCGCCCGCTCGCACGCACGTGAACAGCGACACGCTCGGCTCGCCGACCAGGATGTCGATCCACCCCTGCCCGCGCGGCGAGAGCAGCACCAGCGGGGCCGCGTCTCCGACGTTCTCGCAGACGAACCGCCACCACAGGGCCAGCGACTCGCTCTCGCCGCGCTCGACGCGCGGGACGCGGAGGTGCCGGGGCGTCAGGTCCGCCACGCGGGAACGGGACGTGTCCCGCAGTTCGCCCCGCAGGAACGAGGAGAGTTCCCGCTCCATCTGGTAGAGCAGGCGGTACATCCCCCGGCGCTCCGGGCCCATCGCCTCGCCACCGGCCAGCGTCGCCGACGCGCTGGCGGCGTGCCGATCGGGCGGGGCGACCTCGTCGCCCGCCAGCGCTTCGAGTTCCTTCTGGGCGTTCTCGGCCAGGGCCCGGACCCGCTCGGCGGTCTTGGCCTGCTTGAACTCGTCCTCGAGGCGCTCCAGCACCGGCAGCACGTACCGGAGTTGCCAGGACATCGGCTGGCCCCGAACCTGGGCGCACACCACCATCGGGTACCGCTGGCGGCCCTTGCCGTCGGTGCTCGACCAGAACCGCCCGACCGCCAGTTCGCCCCCCGCCCGCCACACGAACGCGTGCTCGAAGCCGGCGATCCGGGCCTCTTCCGGCATGGCGTCCCAGGCGCCGGCGTCGATGTTCCCGCCGATGCCCTCGACATATAGGATGCGCTTGATCTGGACCAGACGCTCGGTGGTCAGGCCGATGTCGTCGATGTGGTCGTCCCAGCCCGGATGTTTCCCGAACACCGCGACGTGCGCGCGGGTCTCCCCGCTTGCGTCGTTCCGCCCGAGCATCCCTGAGAGTCCCTGGACCGCCAACGCGTTGCTCCGTGCGGGCGGCTCCGTCCGCCCCTGCGAGTGCCCGTGCGAGTATCGGACCTAGTCTCCCCGAAGCGGTCGATTTCGTCCACCGCTCCCGCGGCGAAGCCCCGAGCCCCGGCTCGCACGGAGCCGGTCTGGCCCGTGTCAGTTCGATCGGGCCCAGTTGCCCGAGGTGGGCCAGCGGGGCGGCAGCGGGATGTCCCGGTTGAACTCGATCTTGACCCAGTACTGCTGGCGGCCGCCCGAGTCGTTGAACTCGATCGGCACCCACCAGGCCTTGCAGGTGCCCGCGGACTCGTTCGGGTCGATGGGGCGGGCTCCGTCGCGCGCGATCGCCCGGAGGGCGGCCCACGGGTCGGTCGCGCCCTGGCCAAGCGGCACCCGCTGCTGCTCGCGGTTCGCGACGCCCTCTTCCTCGTCGTAGAACCAGAGTTCCAGCGACTCGGCGTTCGGCACGCGCAGGCCCGTGTTGGTCCAGGCCTGCCCGCGGATGCTCACGCCGCCGCGCTGGGCGGCCGTTTCGTTCTCGAACCGCCTCGGCGCGCCGTTCTCGGCCAGGTGCAGATAGAGGTACGTCAACGCGGCGTCCACCGCCGGGTCGGCCAGACGCAGGCGATCGTCGGGCGCGGGCGTCGAGAGGCTGAAGGTCAGCGGCGGGGCGTTCTCGCCCGGGCGCAGCGCGCCGACCATGGCGCGGACGCCCTCGAACCACTCGCGCTGGCCCTGCGGCACGCCGGCCCCGCGCAGGATGGCGATCTGGTCTTCCATCTCCTGATCGTCGATGGAGCGCGGCATGCCGATGGTGCCCGCCGCGCCGGATTGCTGGTTCCGTGCCGCGGCCGAGCCGACGAGGGCCACCTCCTGGGCCACCGCGGCGAGGTCCGCGGGGCTGAGGTTCTGGGGCGAGTCCTTGCAGAGCGGGAACACGCGCCGGTTCTGCTGGAGCGAGAGCAGCGCGGCGCCGGCCTGGTCGTTGGACTCGGCGGCGAGTTTCTCGAAGCCGGCGAGGGTCATGTACCGCCAGTAGCGGACGACCTCGCCGTCGTCGTTGGTCAGGTAGAAGTAGTTGAGGAAGTCGTTCTCGAAGGCCCCGACGTCCATGGCCAGCACCCGCTGGCGGGCCGCGGGCACGAGCGAGGGCAGGTTGGCGAACGAACTCAGCAGGCGCTGGGCGGTGCTGGCGGTCTCGTTCACGCCGCCGACGTCGGCCTCGTGGGCCGCGATGCGGCGCTGCAGGGTCAGCAGTTCGCGGTCGCGCTCGGACTCGAGCAGGTCGGTGTCGACGACCTCGAGGGCATCGCGCAGCACCTCGCCGTTGGACTCGATGTTCCCGCCGATCGTGCGGCGGTTGAGGCGGCTGGCGGCGGTCTGGAACTCGGCCCATGTGCCGTTGGGGCGGACGCGGTACAGCGCCTCGGGCACCTGCTCGCCCCAGTAGCGGACGTAGTCGGACGCGTAGTCACGCATGACGCCCTGGGCATCGGCGACCATGCCGTCGATCTGTCCCCGTTCGAGGACGGAGCCGGCCGCGTTGGGGTCCTCGCTGGCGCCGACCAGCCCGAGGGCGGTTGTGATGGCGGCGAAGGCGCGTCCGGCGGCCGCCGGGTCGTACTTCGGATCGACGTCGATCCCGGTCATGGAATCGGTCATCTCCATGGGGCGGAGTTCGGCGACGCCGGCGGGCGAGGCCTGGGCCGCCTCGCGGACCATGGCCTCGACGGCGCGGGTTGAATCGACCTGGCCCAGAGCCATCGAGATCGCGTCGTAGCCGATCTTCCGCTGGGCCGCCGCGATGGCGCGCTCGCAGGCGAGTTTGGCCCCTTCGAGGCGCTCCTGCTCGAACGTGCCGCTGCGGATGTCGCGCTCGGCCTCCGCGATGGCCTGGGTCGCCGCCGCCGCCTGCCCGCGTGAACCCTCCAGCACACCCGCCAAAGTCAGCACGCCCGCGTCGAGCGACGACTCACCGACGGCGCCCGCGGCCACAATCCGCCCGTTGGCGGCCTGGAACATCGCGAAGCGCCGCTCGAACGCGTGCGGCCCGGTCGGCCCGCCGACGCGGGCCAGCATGGGCGCGTGCAGGACGCGCAGGCTCTCGTTGATCGCGGCGATCTGGGCGTCGACGCCCTCGCGCAGCGCCCGTTGGCCGCTGCGGAGCGACGCCTCGGCGTCGCGGAGCACTGTGTAATCGGTCCTGCTCAAGACGCTGGCCGGTCGCTCGCCGCCCGGGATCTCGCGGAGCAACTGCGTGTACGCCCCGTTGGCCCCCTCGAGCAGTTCGCCCTTGGCCCGGTCGATCACGCCTTGGAGGTCCGACACGTTGCCGCCCAGGGCCTCGATCGAGCCGCGCAGCGCGGTCGCCGCCCGCTCCAATCGCCCGTAGTTGTCCATCCACTCGCGACGCCCGTTGCGATAGTCCTCGAGCGTCCGGGCGTTGACGAGCGTCAGCGGCGTCCACATGGCCCGCTCGGCGGCGTCGAACTCGACCATCGCGTTGCGCAGGCTGGTCAGGCGGTCGAGTTGGACCGATCCGCCCTGGCTGGCCCGTTCCTGCCAGGTCGCGACGAACCGCTGCGTGCCGAGGCGGATCGCCTCGCTGGTCTCCGCATCCCGGAGGCGCGCCGAGGTGTCGCCCTTCCAGCGGTTGGGCAGCATCGTGCCGTAGGTCGTGTCCGAAACTTCCTGATACGCCGCGATGTGGGTGTCCAGGTCCTCGGGCGTGGCCGACGGGCTGAGCAGGAATCGGAGCATCGGGCCGATCTGCGGCACGCCGCCGAACTCGCCGATGGTGGCCCGCGAGGCGGCGTCGCGCCCGGCGGCCTGGAGGTCCGGCGCTGCGCCTTGCCCGCCTTCGGCGCCCTCCCCGCCTCGCTGCGTCGCCGACGCCGCCAAGGCCGCGGCCTCGGCGCCGATGAGCGTCGCGCGGTTGACCTCCGCGGCCTGCACTCGGATGAGTTGCGCCAGGGCCGCGGTGGCCTGGTCGGTCCACTCGGGCCGATCGGCCGCGCCCTCGCGCGAGGCTTCGAGAATCTCCTGTCGCGTGGCGCGGACGAGGGGGAACAGCACGGTGCCCTCGAACAGGGCAGCGTGGGCGTCGACCTGGCCGTCGAACGGGTCGCCGCCGGTCATGGCCGCGATCGGCGCGAAGATGATCGACACGCCCTCCTGGCTGGCCTCCTGGGCGATCTGCATGCTCTGCGACGGCAGGCGGTAGTACTCCGCGTTGCGTCCCAGGTCGCCGATCGCGTCCATGCCGACCTCGTTGAGCACGAGGGCCTCGGGGACCGGCTGGCCGCCGAAGTACTCGTACCCGCTGCTGCCGTAGTCCACGACGATGCTGGCCTTGTCGAACCGCTGGCCGATGCCCTGGGCGGTGTCCTGCCAGAACTCGCTGTACGACCCGATCGAGTTCTTGAGCGACAGGAACGCCCACACCGTCCAGCCCAGCACGAGCAGGGCGGCCACGAACCCGATGCCCACCAGCAGCGTCCGCTGGGCTCCCTGGCTCTTCTTCACGTTCGTGGCCGACGTGACCAGCCCGAACTCTTTGAACACCTTGGCGACGAACACGTCGCGGAGGAAGAACGTCTTCTCGCGCCGGGCCTCGACGTTCTGCTGCTGGAGGTCGGCGATGCGGATGCCCAGGGCCTCGGCCAGTTCCGAGTCCAGGGCCGCGCCCTCCTGCATCGAGGACGTGAAGTAGATCCCGCGGATGAACAGCGGCTTGCGCGACCACTCGCCCGCGACGAACACCATCTCGAGGTACCGGCGCAGGCGCGGCGCCAGGGCGAGCAGCGCGTCGGGGAACGAGTACATCGCGTCGACCTGCTCGATCCGCCGGCGCGTCGAGTCCTCCGTGTGCACGGGGTCGAGCAGCATCTGGTACCGGCGCTGGATCAGGCGTGACCGTACCGTCTTGAGGTGCTCCTCCACCACCGACGGATCGAACGCCTCATCGAGCGGCGAGGGGTTCGACCAACCCAGCATCTGCTCCTGGAGTTTGAGTTCCGGGTCGGGCATCGCGTCGAAGTACTCGCGGAACCCGTTGATCAGGTCGCACTTCGTGACGATCACGTAGACCGGGAACCGGACGCCGAGTTCCTCCTGGATCTCGTCGAGCGCGCTGGCCAGCCGCCCGCCCTTGCGCTCCAGGTCGTCGCCCGTGTCCTTGATCAGGCTGTCGGCCGGGATCACCAGCAGCAGCCCGTTGATCGGGCGCAGCGGACGAGCCTTGCGCAGCATCCGCAGGAACTGACGCCACTCCTGCCGGCCCGAATCCTGCAGCAGGCGACCCGCGGTGTCGATGATCACCGACTGGTTCGTGAACCACCAGTGCATGTTCAGCGTGCCGCCCGAGCCCTGCAGGCGGTCCTGCAGCCCGGGGGGGAAGCCCACGTTGCAGTGGCGGATCGCCTCGGTCTTGCCCGAGCCGGACTCGCCGACCATCGGGTACCAGGGCACGGAGTACAGGTCCTTGCCGCGCTCACGGAACTTGAGGATGCCCTCTTCCCAGGACTTGCGCAGGTCGTCCATGCGGGCGCGGCTGGCGGCGTCGAGCCCCCCGGCGGGCGCCGCCGAAGCCTGCTCCTTCACGCCCTTTTCCATCTTCTTGCTCTTGCCCTTGTCGATCTTCGACAGGACGAGCTTGAAGACCAGCAGCAGCATCCCCACGAACGCCATGACGATGAAGATCAGCAGCACGATGTTGCCGAATCCCACCGCCGCCAGGATCCCCAGCGGCGAGGCGCCCACCAGCAGCAACACGCCGATCTTGCCGGCCGGGGACAGATTGCCGAACATGCTCAGCAGGTTCATGGATCAGTTCTCCCCGTCCTGGGTCAGGGCGTTCGGATCGGTGCCGACATCGGGCGTTCCGATGACGGCCCGGGCCCCGTCGCGGATGGTCGCCAGGGCGGACTTGAGGCCCTTGGCCGCGCTGTAGTACATATAGAAGTTCGCCCCCAGCACGCCCACGACCAGGCCCACCAGGGCGACGACGATGAAGCCGATGCCACGGGCGGCGGTCGGCCAGATGACGCGGGTGTCGACGTTCTCGTACGCCTCGGGGCAGATGCGTGTGGTGTCGTCGCCCCCGAAGCGTGGCCGCAGACGGGCCCACATCTCGTTCATGTACGACCGGAGTTTCTCGGGCTGGCGGATGTAGATGCCGGCCATGCCGAGGCCGACGCAGGTGTAGAACACCGCGAGCCGCTCGGTCGCCTGGGCGCTCTGGTCGGCCAGGGTCTGCTCGAGGATCTCGAAAAAGTCCTCGTCGCCGGCGAACTTCTCCTCCTCGAAAGCGAGCTCCTCCCAGCCTCGGGCGAACGGGAGCGCGCTCTCCTTGATCATGAAGTCCACGAAGTAGACCAGTGGCAGGCGGACCCGCTCGTACTGCTCGCCCATCCCGGGGACCTGCTGGGCCTTCTCGCGGATCTGCGCGAACAGCGCGTGGATCTCGGCACGCACCGTCCCCTGCGCGATCGACGCCCCGAGGCGCGCCGAGCGGTTCAGGCGGCACACATACTGGAACAACGGCTCGCAGAGTTCGACCAGGGTCATGCGTGCGTCCTTGCGAAGAGAGCGAGAGAAGGAGAGAAGAAGAGATGCGTCAGAATCATTCCTGTTCCCCGCCCGAACGCCCGATGGGTTCCGCTCCGACTCGCTCGGCCTCGAGACTCCGAATCAAACCCTGCAACACACGCTGCGTCTCGGCGAGCAACTCCAACAGATCGTCCGGCGCCGGCCCGAACCCCGCGTCGCACGCGAGTTCGATGGCCGCGTCCGTTTCGCACAACGAGCCACGCGCGATCCTCAGGTGCCGGAGCGTGCCAGCCCGCGTTCCGATTCCAAAGCCCTCGGCGATGTTCAGCGGCACCGACTGGGCCGCCCGCAGCATCTGGCTCACCAACTCGTAGCGTTCCTCCCGAGGCAGCGACCGCGCAAACGCTCGCACGGCACCCGCAAGCGACCGCGCACGCTGGTACGCCACCAAGTCTCGGAATCGCCGCACACCCGCCAAGCCTGGCCTCCTTCACCAACCCGTCTCCGCTCTCTTCTCTCTCTTGTCTCTCTTCTCGCTTCTCTGCCCTACCCCGCATACGTCAGATACAACGCCACCTCGCCGGCGTCGAAACGCGACTCGACCCGCGGGCACTGGATCGCCAGCGTCAGGTCCTTCTGCACCCGCTCCCACTTCTTCCGCTCCATCTCGCCCTCGCTCCGCATCACGCGGAAGTACTGCAGGCCCGGCGAGGCCGGCAGCTGCAGCGGCGGGTGGCGCTCCTCCTTGAGTTTCAGCCCGAACGCGCGGGTCTGGATCATCGGCTCGATGTTCAGCTTGAACTCGTTCTCGTTCTCGACCAGCGCCGCCATGGCCCGCGGGTCCTCCTGGTGCTTGATCCCCAGGTAGTACTCGTTGGGCTTGGTCGTGTCCTCCTCGGTCAGCGCCATCGCCAGGAACTCGCCCTTCTTGGCGAACACGAGTTTCTTGAATGTCTCGCCGCCCTGCGGCTTGAGCAGCGGCCTGATCTTCTGCACCAGCGGCAGCAGGCTCGCCGCCGGGTTGTCGTGGTCGTACAGCGGGACCTCCCACTGGTCGTTGCCCGGCGTGAGGGCCGACAACTCGCCCAGCAGCTCCCGCATGTGCAGGTACATCTCGAACGGCGAGATCCCGCCCGGGGCCGCCGCCATCGCCGGCATCGTGCCCGCGAAGCGGTTGAGCGTCCGCAGCAGCATCATCTGCTGGACCTGCGGCCCGCGCATCATCTCCAGGTTAAACCCGCCGCGGTTGATGACCACCACCGCCTCGGTCCGGGCCGCCTCCACCGCGCTGGCCAGGTCCCGCACCCAGTCGCGCAGCGTCGGGCTGCCGGTGACCACCATGCACGGGGCGATGAAGTTCGGATCCTGCTTGGGCACGGTGCCCTCGGCCGACGACGCCGCCGCGATCCGGACGATCGGCATGCACTCGAGTTCGCTGTGGTCGTCGTCGGGCAGCAGCAGGCGCGCGTTGATCTTGCGGACCAGCATCGGCTGCTTGTTGTCCCCCGAGTTCTCGTCGAACTGCTCCGACTCCGATACCCGGTACAGGCGCTTGACCCGCCAGTCCCCGCCGCCCGGCTCGATCGAGTTCGCACGGTTGTGGTACCAGATCGGGATCCCGATCTCGATCCGCACCGGCCCCGACGCCCCGGCCAGCGCCTTCTTCACATCCAGCGGCGGCAGGTCGGCGTTCTCACGCACGTCCAGGTACGTCCCGCCCGGCATCACCAGGCGCAGGCGGTCGAACCGCACCCGCATGTTCTCGAGTTCGTCCTCGTTGAGTTTGTACTCGATTACGCCGTATGGGTACGACCACGCCAGCCGCCGCTCCCGCTCGACCCGCTCCAGCGCGTGCCGGTCCGCCGCCTGCAGGTGGTGCGGCTGGAGGAACAGCCCCTCGTGCCAGTGGACCTGTGATGCCATCCATGCTCCCCGGACTCAACGAGCGGGCCACGCCACAACCCCCGCGCACCGGCGCGGCGGGGCACCACTGTATCACAACGCGGAAACCACGCCCCGACCCGCAATCCGTCCCCACGCCCCACGCGGGGCCACCCGATGCCGGGGTGGTTCCTGTCGTGGCTCCCTCTCCACCATCCTCCCCCTCGCTCCCCGCCCCGGCCCGCCCCACAAATCTCCCGCCCCTTTCGACCCCGTGCCGATACGATCCACTGCAAAGCCTGTACCACATGCCCGACCAAACGCCCGCAGGATCGCGGGCCTCGCACCAGCGCCGGAGGCCGACGGGTCGATGCGGTTCGAAACCTCTCAGAACATGCGGCTCGGCCAGCAGATGCGCCTGGCCCCCAGGATGATCCAGTCCATGGAGATCCTGCAGATGCCCCTGGCCGAGCTCCAGGAACGCATCGAGCAGGAACTCGAGTCCAACGCCACCCTCGAACTCACCGAGCACGACAACCCGGCCGACCTCAACGGGGCCGCCGCCGCCACCGAGGCCCCGTCCGAGCCGGGCTCGCGCGACCCCGACCAGACCGCCGAACTCCGCGTCGACGCCACCGGCCAGGACGACTTCGCTCGCCTCGACGACTTCGTCGCCGACAACCCCGAATCGACCGAGGCCGACGAGCCCGCCCCCTCGCGCGACGACCACCGCCCCGACCCCCGCGACTCGGGCCTCGACTCGCTCTCGACCCTCCGCGTCCGGGGCGACGCGGACGCCAAGCACGAGGCCATGGCGGCCGCCCCCACCCGCTCGGCCTCCCTGGGCGAGCAACTCCTCCGCCAGTGGGGCATCGCCGACGTCGAGCCGCCGCTGCGGCCCCTGGGTGAACTCATCATCCAGAGCCTCGACAACGACGGCTACCTCCGCACCCCGCTCGAGACCATCGCCGACCGCGCCCCGGCCCCCATGAAGCCGATCGCCGTCGACGACCTCGAGCGCGCCCACACCGCCGTCCAGTTCCTGCTCGAGCCCCCCGGCGTGGCCGCCCGCGACGCCCGCGAGTGCCTGCTGCTGCAGCTCGACTCGCTCGAGGACGACGACCACCCCTTCCGGCGTCTGGGCGACGACGCCGAGCACGCCACCGCCCTCCGCGTGGCCCGCGAACTCGTCGAGCACCACCTCGACGACCTGATGCAGAACCGCCTGCCCCGCATCAGCGAGCGCACCGGCCTCTCGCTCGACGACATCAAGGCCGGCCTGGCCCTCATGCGCCGCCTGAGCCTCGCCCCGGCCCGGCGCCTGATCCAGGAGGCCCCCGAGCCGATCATCCCCGACGCGGTCGTCGAGTACGACGAGGACCAGGACCGCTACATCGCCTACCTGAACGAGCGGACGCTCCCGGCCCTGCGGATCAACCGCGAGTACGCCCTGATGGCCAAGGACCGCGAGGTCCCCCGCCACGACCGCGACTTCCTCAAGACCAACCTCTCCAACGCCCAGTTCCTGATCGACGCCGTCGAGCAGCGGAAGCGCACGCTCCTGCGCGTCATCGAGGTGGTGGTCCACGAGCAGCGAGAGGCCTTCGACCTCGGCTGGCAGGCCATGAAGCCCCTGCCCATGACCGGCGTCGCCGAGCAGCTCGGCATCCACGTCGCCACCGTCAGCCGCGCCGTGGCGGACAAGCACCTCGAAACCCCGCGCGGCATCGTCCCGCTGCGCCGCTTCTTCACCGGCGGCACCCAGAACGAGGCCGGCGAGGACGTCTCCTGGGACGCCATCAAGGCCGCCCTCAAGGAGTGCATCGACGCCGAGGACCCCGCCAGCCCCCTCTCCGACGACGCCCTGGTCGACGAACTCAAGAAGCGCGGCCTCGAGATCGCCCGACGCACCGTCGCCAAGTACCGCGGCCAACTCGGGATTCCGCCGGCGCGGCTCCGGAGGAAGTTCTAGCGGACCCAACACCGCGACGAGCTATCGCCAGATCGGAGAGCATTCCCAGCCTTCGGGGAAACCCATGCTCACCAGTGGAACGCGCGGATGCTGCCGTAGCAATCCTACAACTCGTTCCCCCCACGAGGATGGGCTCGACACTCGGTCAAGGCTCCACTTGCAGATCGTGAGAATACCGAACACTCGGTCGCCCTTCACTCGCACGGGGTGTTTCCACTCGGTGAGACGTTCGGGGATCTTCGGCGAAAGCCCCAGCTCTCGATTCCAGAGCCTTCCGTGATGCGCGCAGATGTTCCGAACCACGTTGAGAGACTTGAACCAAGACTCGAACACGGTGTCATGCACGCCGAATGCGCTTGCAACCGCACGGCGCACTTCTGAACTAGTCGCGGTGTACAGCGTGAGGAGCGTACCGAACGTCATGATTTCCGCCGCCATCCAGAGCGGTAAGAACGCGTGTTCATCGCCGTAGCGGCTCCGAAAGTGCTTCGCGAACGCCTCCTTGCTCCGAGCCTGCTCGATCGCGATTCTGGAGAGCAGATCACCAACACGATCCCAGGCCAAGTGCGGAACCGCGCGTCGATCAAGCGCGTACCCGAATTGGCCATGCCGCGTGGCGTGCTCCAAGGCGAGCATCGCCCTGAGAGCCACTTCGATCCGCTCCATTGCGTCGAGCACGATGAGTCTGAGCTGGCGATCGAATACATAGCGATCCCAGACTACGTCGAGCGATGTTCCCTCTCGGAACTCATCCAAGAGGGCGCCGGGTTGGCTTGGATCGTCGCGCCGGAACGGGTGCCAGTACGCGCTGAGTCTGTAGTACCCGACCACGCGCAGCCGCTCGATGAGATCGGCTCGCGATGCGATCAGCCCGCGTCCGAGAAGCCGATCTGCCTGCTGCTCCAACGTCAACGCTGGTTTGGCGTACTCCAAGACCGGCTCCGCAGGCGCAAGAAAAACCCGCCGAAGTGAGCTGCCTCGCGGCGCGCCCGGCGGGTGTACTACAGGAATACTATCGGTATACCGCGCCGCCTGTCAACAGGCTGTCAACAGACTTTCGACCAATTCTTGGCTCGAGTCCTCGGTGCAGAGTGTCCCCCCTCGCGCCTAGACCCGTCAAAACGTCACCACCTCCCACTCCTCGCTCTTCAGAAACTCGCTCACAGGCCCGCCCATGTACCGCACCTCCACTCCCGGGATCGCCCGCAGGTCATCGGCGATGCCGTAGGAGTCCGCGCACGCCAGGCACGCCTCCACCACCACCCCGCCCTCGATCAGCCGCTCGATATATGCCCGCACGTCCTTGTCCGCCACCACCAGCCGCTGCGACGGGCCCCAGATCACCAGCCGCACCTCTTCGAACCACCCGTTGCGCTTCGCGGCTCCCGCGTACATGAGCGTCATGCGGTGGGCCACGTGCGGGTCCCCGCTCGTCCACACGATCGCCAGGCGCGTCGGCTCGGCCGACTCCCGGGGCGCCTGGGCCGCGGCCCCTTCCTGTTCCGGCGACGCCGGCAACCAGTCCAGCCCCGCCAGCAACGCGAACGCGGTGAACAGAGCGACGACGAACGACCCGTTGCGCATGGCAAACCCTCCTATCAGTGACCGAGACTCGGCCTCACTCCGCTCCGCCGACTTGCGCTTCTTGCGCTCCGGCGCCGCCCGTTCCGCGTTGCGTCGCTCCGCCTCAAGCCGCCGCAGCCGCTCAACGTATCCCTTCGCTGTCCCACCGGCCTCACGCCACATGCGTTCTCGGATCGCCCAGATCTCCTCGAGCACCGGGTTCTGTTCGTCTCGTGGTGGTTGCTGTGGCACCATCCGACCTCCTTGTCATCTCGCGCGCCCACCCCCCCCTACACCTCCACCCCCTCGAACCGCGCCTTGCCGTCCACCAGCCGCAGGAAGTACCCCTCGATCTGGTCCAGCCCCGTCACCCGCTGCACATACGCCGCCGCACGCACCAGGTCCGCCCGCTGCACCAGTTCCAGCCGCGGCTCCTTCAGCCCCAGGCGCGTCGCATAGAACGCGCACCCCTGGTGCGCCACCAGCACCACCCGCTTGAGTTTGTGTACGTCTACGAGGAACCGCAGCTCGTCCACAACGCCTCGCTCCTCGAGCGTCGCCTCCGGATGCCCCGCCAGGCACGCCGCTCCCCCCGGCAGCGACAACCGGTCGTACCGCGGCAGCCCCAGCCCGTTCTGAAGGAAGTCGTCGAAGTGCTCGCCGACACGCCCGTCGGAGCAATACAGCGCGGCCGCGTGGATCCGCGCCGCCTCATACTTCACCCGGCTCTCGTAGTCCATCCGCCCACGATACCAGCCCGCCCGACGCCCCGCCGGGCCAGAGTGGGTGGCACGCCCACGCGCAGCGCGGGCGTGGCGACCAACCAGCGACGCCCAGTCTCGCGAGAAGCCACGAACCGGCCTCAATCCGCCCCCGTCAACGCCAGCAGCGCAAACGTCCCCAGCCAGTGCTCGCCCGCGTAGTCCCCGCTCGCCACGAACGCCAGCGACGCCGCCTCGTGCCGGTCCGCCGACTCGAGCAGTACCGCCCGAGCATCCTCGCTCCACCCATCCTGCCCTCCGCCGCACGCAGCGCCCCCGCCACCATCCGCATGCACCACGCGCGGCTCAGGTTCAGCCCGTCCAGATGCACGATCTGCGGATCGCTCCGGTCCGACACCTCCGCCGGCGTGAACAGGCTTGCCGGCTCGCCGCGAGCCGCGCCCCGCAGAAACGTGGCGAACCACTCGACGAACTCGTCCGCCGCAAGCACGCGCGACATCAACGCCGCCTCCACCAGGCAAGCAGAGAAGAAGTCCGAGCCCGACGGCTCCAGCCACGCCGGGTACTCCTCGTCACGCCCGAAGAAACGCAGCGCCGTCTCGTCCACAAGCCACGCAAGCGACGCGTTGCCCGACCACGCCGCCCAGTCCCACGCGAACAGCACCCCGAAGGCCGTGTTCGGATGCACCCCAGTCCGCACCGGATACGAGAGCCGCGGCAGATACCCCGCGTACCGATCCGCGACGACCTCGGCCAAGGGCCGCATCGCCTCTTCCCACGCCCGACACCGCGCCCCCACACCGTCACCCGCCGCCGCGCCACCGGTCTTCGCCCCCCGCCCCACCTCCTCATGCAACTTCAGCGCCCACGCCCACCCGTACGTCCGCTCGAACGCCCGCGACTCGGGGCGCTTGAAGTACGCGGCCTCCGCCGCGATTTTCTCCGGCGTCAGGTGCTCGTCCAGCACGCCCGCGATTTCGTCGTGCTCCGCCACGTCCGGGCACAACCGCAGCACCCGCGCCAGCAGCCAGTGCCCGTGCACCGCCGAGTGCCAGTCGTAACACCCATAGAACGCCGGGTGCAGGTCCCGCGGCCCGCGCACGTCCGCCGCCGACCCCATCACGTGGTCCAACTTGTTCGGAAACTCCCGGCGCACCCCCGCCAGCGCCAGCCGCGCCAGCCTCGAACCAAACTCCGGCGAGAGCGGCTTCCACATCATCCAAGACTACCCTTGACCATGCCCACCGCGCTCCGCGCCGCCATCCAGGCCGAACTGCCCGACCTTGTCCGGATTCGGCGTGACCTCCACCAGCACCCCGAACTCTCGTGGGAGGAGCGACGCACCAGCGCCCTGGCCGCGCGCCAGCTCGCGGCCCTCGGCATGACCGTCCGCACCGCCCTGGCCAAGGGCACCGGGCTGGTGGGGTACCTCCCGGCCACGCGCCCCACGCCCGACACCCCCACCGTCGCCCTCCGGGCCGACATGGACGCCCTGCCCATCCACGAGGCCACGGGCAAGCCCCACGCCTCCACCACCCCCAACGTCATGCACGCCTGCGGGCACGACGGGCACACCACCATCCTCCTCGGGGCCGCCCGCGTGCTGGCCCGCACGCCCGAGCGGCCCAACCACGTCGCGTTCCTCTTCCAGCCCGCCGAGGAGAACGGCGGCGGCGGCGAGCACATGGTCAAGGACGGCGCGCTCGCCCTGAAGGACTCCGGCCTGCCCACCAGCCGCCCCACCATTGACCGCATCTTCGGCCTCCACGGCTGGCCCACCATGCCCCTCGGCTCCGTTGGCTCGCGCCCGGGCCCGCTGCTGGCCTCCACCGACGACTTCGTCGTGACCATCCGCGGCGTCGGCGGGCACGCCGCGTTCTTCCACGCCGCACGCGACCCTATTGCCGCATGCTCGAACGTCGTCGTGGCCCTCCAGACCATCGCCTCCCGCGGCATCGACGCGCGCGAGCCCTTCGTCTGCTCCGTCTGCCAGATCAACGCCGGCACCGCCAACAACATCATCCCCGAGACCTGCACCATCACGGGCACGATCCGCACGCTCTCGCCCGCGACCCGGGCCACGGCCCGCGAGCTGTTCTTCCGCGTGGTCGAGCACACGGCCCAGGCCCACGGCTGCCGCGCCGAGATCGACTGGCAGCCCGGCTACCCCGTCACGGCCAACGACCACGGGGCCGCCGAGCGCTTCTTCTCGATCGCGCGCGACAGCCTCGGGCCGGAACGCGTGATCCACATCCCCACCGCGTTCATGGGCGGCGAGGATTTCTCGTACTACGCCGAGCACGTGCCCGCCTGCTTCTTCTGCCTGGGCCTGACCCCCGCGGGCCAGGAGCCGCCGGCATTGCTGCACCAGCCCGGATTCGACTTCAACGACGAGGCGATCCCGACCGGCGTGGAACTGATGTGCCGGCTGGCGCTGCAGGAGTAGGGGCGGGCGTCGTGAACGTGGCGGGCGGATCGCGCGCGTGGGCGGGCGGCGGGCTGACGGAGACTTCGCCGATAGGGTCTTGGAGATCGGCTTCGAGTTGGGAAGACTCGGGTTGGGCTGGTTCGGGATGGGCGGGCGGGGCGGCCATGCAGTCAGGATTGCATGGGGTGGGGTGGGTTCAAAAGGGGGTGTTGGGTTATGGGCAGTAATTGGCGCACAAAGGTGCTCGTGGCGCGTCAGATTGCGCACAAAGGCGTTCGTGGGTCGCGGGTTGATCGGCACCGAGTAACGCCCCAGAGCGGGCGTGACTCGGTGGCACAGTTGCCGGTACACTGGTGCGGGAGTTCGCCATGCCAAAGGACGTGCCCGCTGCAAAGGCTCTGAGTTCCTTTCTGTCCACGGCTCCGTGGGAGTCCGGGTTGGTCACGCACCTTGCCAAGGTCAATCAAGCGCATGTGGAGCGTGCCCGCGCGGATCGCGCATCGAACTTTGTGACTTCCGCCATTCTATGGCTGATTCTGAGTGCGACGGTCGGGGCCGTTGCCGGGGCGGCCCTAAGCACAAGCGAGACTTTTGACGGGACCGAAGCAATTGGAATCGGGTTCGGTATCGGTATTCCATTGTTCGTGGCCGCCTTGGGGACCACATGGGTTGCGTTGAATTCGACCCGAGCTCCAAGCCACGAATTGGTCGCCGCCGCACGTGCGTTTGCGAAGTCGATGTTTGAACTCCTGAAGAGCCGAGTCGCAGAGCGAGATCCGTCTGTTCAGTGGCACGAGGACACCTCTCGATTCGAACTCGGCGTCGAGCCGCCTCGGTTCAGAGCACACTTGTTCGGGTACTCCGCCGAGCGACTGGTTTGCGTTGATGTACAGGGCGACTCGGTTCGCGAAATCCCCTCACGCGCGATTCGCGAAGTAAGGGTAGAGCACGGCTTGGCGAATCAGATCGGCTCAGGGACCCTCGCGGCGGTATCCGCGGCCGCGGGGGAGTGGGATGTTGCCGTGGACGCCGTTGAAGCGTCGGAGCCTCAGTGGCGTGTCGAAGTCTACACGAAGCTCGCCGACACTCCCCTGATCTTCGTGCACTTTGGCCCACTCGAAGCCGCCGCAAAGCAGATGTACGCGACGTTGGCAATCCGTGTATCGGGCAACGCTCGCGAGTAAAGGTTAATGAGCCGGCCATCATCAGGACCGGCAGTAGCCACGCGCCATCCCGCTCAAAGACAGTCAATACAACACCGGCGCCAACCCCACGCACACGATGCCGCAGAGGATGGTGAGCGGGCCGCCGAAGCGGAGGTAGTCGATCCACTTGTAGCCGCCGGGGCCCATGACCATGAGGTTGGTCTGGTAGCCGATTGGTGTGAAGAACTCGCAGGAGGCGGCGACGGCGAGGCAGACGGCAAACGGGCGGAAGTCCAGGCCGCGGGCCGAGGCGAGTTCGAGCAGGATGGGGAACATGAGCGCGGCGGCGGCGTTGTTGGAGATGGTGGCGGTGAAGGCCAGGGTGAGCAGGTAGGCGACGCCCAGCAGGACCCAGGGGCCCAGGGCCGCGGAGAGTGGGTCGACGGCGTTGAGCACGGCGTGGGCGATGGACGTGGCCAGGCCGGACTGCTCCATCGCGCCGCCGATGCCCAGCGCGCCGCCGATGACGACGAGCACGGTCCAGTCCAGGCTCTTGCGGGCGGTCTGGCCGGTGAGGCAGCGGGTGGCGATGAGCGCGCCGCCGGCGAGCAGGGCCGCGACGAACATGTCGAGCACGCCGGAACCGGCCAGCGCGACCATGGCGATGAGGATCGCCAGGGCGATCCAGGACTTCTCGTGGCGCGGGGCGGCGGCGCCGTCGACCTCGGAGACGAGGGTGAAGTCGCTGGAGTTTCGGTGGCGGCGTGCGAAGCCGGGGGCGGCCTCCATGAGCAGGGTGTCGCCGGGGCGGAGGATGACGTCGCCGATCTTGCCCTTCTTGCGCTGGCCCTGGCGGTGCACGCCGACGACGACGGCGCCGTACCGGGTGCGGATGCCGGCCTCGCGGACGGTCATGCCCAGGATGGGCGAGTCGCGCCCGATGACGGCCTCGATGAGGCGGTTGCCGGAGCGGCGGCGTGCGGTGCCGTCGGTGTCGTCGCCGGCGGGCTCAAGGCCCTTGATCTGCTGGAGGTCGGCGACGGACTCGACAACGCCGACGAACACGAGCACATCGCCGGCGTGGAGGACCTCTTCGGGCCCGACGGCGATGATGGTCTCGCTGGCGCGTTCGATGCGGGAAAGGAACAGGCCGGGCAGGTGGCGAAGGCCCGCGGCCTCAAGGGTCTTGCCAACGACGGGCGAGGTGGGCAGGACGCGGAGGCGGCGGTGTATCGGCGTGGGGCGTGGGCCTCGGGCTCGTTGGCGGAGCGGTCGGGCAGGAGGCGGCGGCCGAGCAGGAGGATGTACGCCAGTCCGGCAATGGCGACGGGCACGCCGATGGGCGTGATGGAGAACATGGAGAACCCGTCGACGTGCTGGCCGGTGCGCGAGCCGTCGGCGACGCCGGCGTTGTGGGCCTTGATCATGCCGTCGACGACGAGGTTGGTGCTGGTGCCGATGAGGGTGCAGACGCCGCCGAGGATGGCGGCGTAGGAGAGGGGGAGCAGGAGACGGCTGGCGGGGATGCCGGTGCGGCGGGAGAGGCCGTCGATGACCGGTAGGAACATGGCGACGATGGGGGTGTTGTTGACCACGCCGGAGAGGACGCCGACGGGCAGGACCAGGCGGGCCTGGGCGGCCAGGGCGGTCTTGGGCGTGCCGAGCAGGGCGCGGGTGGCCAGGGCCAGGGCGCCGGTTTCTTTCAGGGCGGCGGCGACGACGTAGAGCACGGCGACGGTGGCCAGCGGCGGGCTGGCGAAGCCGCGGAGGGCGTCGGCGGGGGTGAGCACGCCCGTGACAAGCAGGACGGCCATGGCGGCGACGACGACGATGTCGGCCCCGACGCTCCCGGACATGAGCCGGCGAACATGAGCAGGATGGTGATGAGGGTGATCCAGGCGTCGATGCCCATGGGGTGGAGGGGAGGGGGAGGGGATGGAGTGGACGCCATTCCGGTGCATGACGGAGGTGGGGATGGGCGTGCTGCTGGTTGGAGGCCCGGGAGTGGGTTCGGTGCGGTTGTGGATCGAGCGGGGCATGCTGGATGTCGGGGAGGAACGAGCGTCAGTCATCGAGATCTGGGAAGTGCCGCGAGCCGACTTTGTGGGCGTTTGACATGCGGGGGGGTGCCCGAGTCGGGCCCAGAGTGGGGTGCCGGGTGGGGGATGGGAATCCGATCTGCGAGGGGAGCACGACTCGAGATCGCGGGGCTCGGACGGAACGACGATTCGGTCGAAGGACGAGATGGCGGCGGGGTGGGAGGAATGGGGGAGCGGAGGACGATGGCCGCGCGATGATGCTGGAGTTGGTCGAGATCGGTCAGAGCGTCGTGCATGCGCTGCTCGCCACCCCGCCGGTCGATCCGGAGGCGGCCCAGGCGGCGATCGAGGGGGCCCAGCACGCGGCAGCGGCGGCGGGGGAAGCCGCACACGGGCATGGCGAGGCGGTGCAGGGGATCAACTGGTCGATCGCGGAGGTGTTCACGGCGGCGGGGTTGGCCGCGCTGGTGACGCTGGTGGCGATGGAGATCATCCTCGGGATCGACAACATCATCTTCATCGCCGTGCTGACCGAGAAACTGCCGCCCGAGCAGCAGCCCAAGGCGCGGCGGACGGGGATCCTGGCGGCGATGGTGATGCGCCTGATCCTGCTGTTCTCGATCACGTGGATCATGACGCTGACGAGGGAGCTGTTCGCGGTCATGGGGCACTCGGTCACGGGCAAGGACCTGGTGCTGCTGCTGGGCGGGGCGTTCCTTGTCTACAAGGCGACGATGGAGATCCACCACAAACTCGAGGACGATCCGGAGGGAGAGATGCACCGCAAGGCCCCGCCGGGGTTCGCGGCGGCGATCTTCCAGATCATGCTGCTGGACCTGGTGTTCAGCCTGGACTCGGTGATCACCGCCGTGGGCATGGCCGGTGGCTTGATCTGGACGATGGTGATCGCGATCGTGGTGTCGGTGGCGGTGATGCTGGTGGCGGCGGGGCCGATCGCGAACTTCGTGAAGCGCCACCCGACGACGAAGATGCTGGCGCTGGCGTTCCTGCTGCTGATCGGCGTGATGCTGGTGGCCGACGGGATGGGGCACCACGTGCCGAAGGGGTACATCTACGCGGCGATGGCGTTCAGCGTGCTGGTGGAGGTGCTGAATCTGCTGGCGTCGAAGGCGGCGAAGAAGCGGAAAGGCACCAAGGCGGCGGCGTAGCGGGTCGCGATCGGTGGAGGTGGACGATGGGCGGAGTGCGAGCGATGGCGGCGTTGGCTGTGGTCGGCCTCGGCGTCATGCCGGGGTGCATCGTTCAGGACATCCACGACCGGCTCGAGGAGACGAGCCTGGAGATGGCCGACGCGAATCGGAACCTGGAGGCGGTGTCGGCCCAACTCGCCACGACGCAGGCGATGCTCGACGTGCGCCTGGCGCAGATCGACGTGACCAACGAGCGCCTGCGGGAGACGCTGGGGCGGCTGGAGCGGCTCGAGTCGATCGAGGCCTCGCTGCACGCGCTGGACCTGCACCTGGCGTCGCTTCGCCGGACGCTGTCGAACATCGACTCGGCGATCCCGTTCCTCGGGATCGTGGATTCGGCGACGGATGAGGAGACGGCGGAGGAGGCGGCGGAGGAGCCGGCCACGCCGACGCCGCCGGGGTCGGGTGCGCCGAATGGTTCTGGCGCGCCTTGAGTTGGCCGACGGCGGTCGGTCGCGGCCGGGGAGTGGTCGCCGCGATCGAGCGGGGCTGGAAAGCCGCGCCCCCTCACTCGAACCTCAGCACTTGCGAGCGGGCGGGACGCCCGCAACCCCAGTGAATGCTCGATGCGGGCCGGTTTGTTGGTTGGTTGTTTGGAATTGCGGGCACACGGCGGGGACAGGCGGCCCTGTTCATCGCCCGGGGTCGCATGTGGTCGGCTGGCGGGGATATCGCCTCGTGGGGACGCCGGGTGTCGGGAGCCGATACTCTGGGCGGGTTTCTCCCAACCAGGCGCGTGTCGCGCCGATGAGCCACCTGCGCCGCCGCGTCCGATTGTTCGGGGCGGGCACCCAGATCGGAGGGAATCGATGAGCCAGATGCCGCCCCAGGGTCCGCCGCAGTACGGTCCGCCTCCGGGTCCGCCGATGGGCGGCCCGCCGCAGTACGGCCCGCCTCCGAAGAAGAAGGGAATCGTGCTGCTGGTGCTGGGGCTGATCGCCCTTGTGATCGGCGGGATCCTGGTGATCGTGGGCGTGGGAGGCGGTGCGAGCATGGTCTCGACGCTTGAGAACCTCGCGAACGAGGAGTCGACGCTGGTGGCGCCCGGCGAGAAGACGTTCCGCCTGCAGGAGGGCGGGAACATCATCATCGCGTGGGACCAGTTGGAGATGGGCGGGCGGACCTACGCCCCGAGCGATCAGTATCCGACCAACGACACGACCCTCACCGTCACGAACGGGCAGGGCCAGTCGGTGCCGGTGTCCTCGCCGGACGGCCAGGCGAGCCTGCAGATCGGGAACAACAGCGGGCGGTT
Source organism: Phycisphaerales bacterium (assembly GCA_041401985.1). Classification (GTDB taxonomy): domain Bacteria; phylum Planctomycetota; class Phycisphaerae; order Phycisphaerales; family UBA1924; genus JACKHA01. The sequence continues at coordinate 49,292 of JAWKTE010000011.1, read as the reverse complement.
CGTCGGCACGTTCGATGCCCCGTCGGCGGGCAACTACACCCTGTCCGTGACCAGCAGCGGCGAGATGGACCAGCGGGCGTTCTCGCTGCTGAAGGAGTCGGACGCGATGGCCCTGGTCGGCGGCGCGTTCGCAATCTTCGGCGGGATCTGCGGCGGATTCATCGCCGTGGTCGGGATCATCCTGATCGTGGTGTGGCTGATCGTGCGGAAGTGATCGTCTCGAACTGGTGAACCGTGAGGGGCGGGCCGTGGGGCACGCCCCTTTTTCGTTGGGGAGTTGGGCGTGGTCGTGGACGATGGCGGGTGGTTGGTTCTCTGGGCGTCTGGCCGCCATCGAGCGTGGCTGGAACGCCCCGCCCGCTCGGTTGGGGCCGCGAGCGCCCTCATTCGCCAGGCGTCGTTTTGATGGGGGGGTTCGTCGGTTGGTGGGCGGGCGGAACGCCCGCCACCCCAGGGATCCTGAGCAGTCCTCATCAACACTCGAATCCCCGAACTCCATTCGGCCGCCGCGGCATCGGGATCGGCGGGGGCCGGTACCATCCCTCGCATGGATGAGGCGGGCGACAGGGTGGTCGGCTCGGGGGCGGGCGCGGGGCGTGGGGCCGGTGGGGCCAGCCCGGGCGGCGTGCGCCCGCCGGACGTCGATGCCTCGCTGTACCTGCACCCCCAGACGCTGGCCCGCCTCGGGTCGATGGACCTGCGGGCCAAGACGATCGTCGAGGGCGTGATGAGCGGGTCGCACCGCTCGCCGCTGCACGGGTTCTCGGTGGAGTTCGCCCAGCACCGCCCGTATGTGCCGGGCGACGACGTGCGCCACCTGGACTGGAAGGTGTATGGGCGGACGGACAAACTGCACCTGAAGCAGTACCAGCAGGAGACGGCCCTCGACCTGATCGTGATGGTCGACTGCTCGGGCTCGATGGACTACGGCTCGCGGTCGTTCGAGTCGGCCAGCGGGCAGGGGCGGAAGGCCAGCCCGGACGGGCGGGCGTACTGGAGCAAGTTCGACCACGCGACGGCGGTGGCGGCGGCGATCTCGTACATCACGCTGCAGCAGGGCGACCGCGTGGGCGTGGTGCTGTTCGCCGACGGGGTCAAGACGATGCTGGCGAGGTCGAGCCAGCGCGGGATGTGGCGCCAGGTGATCGGCGCGCTCTCGACGCACCCGGTGCGGGAGGCGACGAACCTGGCGCGCTCGATGGACCAGGCGCTGGCGCGCCTGAACCACCGATGCCTGATCGTGCTGATCAGCGACCTGTTCGAGGACGCGGCCCAGATCCGCAAGGCGATGGCCCGGGTGCGGCACCGCGGGCACGACCTGATCGCGTTCCAGGTGCTCGACCGGGCCGAGACGGCGTTCGACTTCGCGGACTCGGCCCCGTTCGAGGGGCTCGAGGGCGAGGGACGGGTGCGGGTCGATCCGCGGGCGCTGCGGAAGGCTTATCTGGAGACGCTGGAGGCGCACTTCAAGTCGATCCAGAAGATCATGCTGGGGTTCGGGTTCGACTACCAGCGCTTAAGCACGCACGAGTGGCTGGGTCCGGCGCTGGCGGCGTTTGTGGCGAGAAGGAACGCGCAGATCAAGAGTTCGAAGTATGGATGAGAGAGAAGCGACGGAGCGACGAAGCGTCGGAGCGACGAAGGGGGGAAGCCGCCTGCGGCGTCGATGCTCGCTTGTCGGTCGCCCCGCATTTTCTTCGTCGCTTCGTCGCTCCGTCGCTTCGTCGCTGCCTTCATTCCGCCCCCTTGCGTTCGAGGCTCCGGATGAGCGCCTGCAGGATGCGGTCCTCCTCGGCGAGCAGATCGGTCAGGCGGGGCGTGTCCGCAAAGTACTCGAGTCGGCGGCAGAGTTCTGCCTGCGTGCTGAGTTCGCCGAGCGAGCCTCGGGCCGTGCGGAGGAAGCGGAGGAAGTCGGGGCGGGACTGGCGGGCGTGCCCCTCGGCGATGTTGCTCGCGATGCTGACGGCGGCGCGGCGCATCTGGGCCGTGAGACCGAACTTTTCTTCACTGGGCAGAACCGCCGTTTCCTTGTAGACGCACACGGCAAGGTCCATCCCCCGCTGCCACGCGATCAGGTCCCGGAACGTCTTGATCGTCGCCATGCCAGTGTCTGCTTGTCGGTTTGTACCAGGATACCGATCCATGCAACCGTGCCGCCCCCAACGGCCGTGCATCATCCTCGCCCTTCCCTTCGTCGCTCCGTCGCTCCGTCGCTCCGTCGCTTCCCCTCATGACTTTCGCCCACCCCATCCTGCTCGCCCTCGGCCTCGGCTGCGTCGCGCTGCCGATCGTGATCCACATTCTGATGCGTCGGCGGCGGCGTCCGGTGCGGTGGGCCGCGATGCGGTTCCTGATCGAGGCGTACAAGCGGCAACGCCAACGGGTGCGTCTGGAGCAGTTGCTGCTGCTGGCGGCCCGGTGCCTGATCGTGCTGCTGGCGGCGCTGGCGATCGCGCGCCCGATGGTGCCGGGGGCCGATCCGCTGCTGGGCTCGCGGGCCACGACGCTGCACCTCGTGATCGACAACAGCCTGACGGCGGGACAGGGCTCGCCCGGTGCGCTGGAGCGGCACCGGGAGCGGGCGCTGGAACTGATCGAGCGCCTCGACCCGGCGCGCGGGGACCGGGTGGCGGTGCATGCGCTCGCCGGGCCGGCGAGCGCGGTGGTCGCGCCCGCGACGAGCACGCTGGCGACGGCGGCCCAGCGGGTGGCGGTGCTGGAGGGGGCCGATAGCCGCGGCGATCTGGCGGGGGCGTTGTCGCGGATCGCGGGGGAGATCGCGCAGGAGCGGGCGGGTGGGAGCGGCGACGACCGCGTGGTCGTCGCGGTGCTGAGCGAGTTCCGCGCCGGGCTGGGGAGTCTGGAGCGGGGCTTGCCGTCGCTGGGCGAAACGCGGGACCTGGTGCTGGCGGCGACCGCGCCGGCGACGGATGTCGTGGAAAACGTCGCGATCACGGGGGTGGAGCCGCTGCGTCCGATCGTGCTGGGCCAAGGGGATGTGTCGACGACGCAGGTGCGGGTGCGGGCGGCGCGGTATGGCGCGGTCGGCGGCGCGGCGAGCGTTGAGGTCGAGCTGGTGGTTCGCCGGGCGTCGGCGGTGGCGCGGGCGACGCCCGCGCTGGCGAGCGGGACGCTGGTGTTTGAGGCCGGGGAGCGCGAGGCGTCGGTGGCGCTGGGGATCGACATCGCGGCGGCGGCGGCGCTGGTGGGCGAGGTGCGCGGGCCGATCGTGGTCGAGGCGAGGCTGGGGCGGGGCGATGCGCTGGCGCGGGATGATGTGCGCCGGGGTGTGATCGATCGGCGCGAGTCGCTGGAGGTGGGTGTGGTCGCGCCGCCGCGGTTTGGGCCGCGGCCAGGGGTCGCAAACTACCGGGCTTTCGACTGGGTCGAGGCGGCGCTGGACCCGGAGGGTCGGCGGGAGGGGGGCGAGATCCGGGTGGAGGCGATCCCGCCGGGCGGGGTCGATGCGTCGGGGCTGGCGGGTTTGCAGGCGGTGGTGGTTGCCGAGCCGCAGGGTGTGGGCGATGAGGGGTGGCGGGCGCTGCGCCGCTTCGCGGATCTTGGCGGGCTGGTGGTGCTGATGCCGCAGCCGGGCGAGGGCGCGCAGGTGTGGACCGACGCGGCCATGGGCGCGTTCGGGCTGGATTGGACGCTGGCGCGCGAGGCGGAGGTTGTGGGTGGGGATGCGGGCGTGGCGGTCGTGCGGCCCGAGGCGGTGTCGGGGCTGCTGGCGCTGGTCGAGGGCGAGATGGGGGATCTGCTGCGGCCTGTCGGCGTGCGTCGGGCGATGCCGGTGGCGGCGGACGAGTTGGGTTCGGGCGAGGCGCTGCTGGCTCTGGAGGATGGGCGGGTGCTGGCGTTGGCGACGCGGGTTGGTGGCTCGGGTGGAGAGGATGGTGAGAGCGGCGAGCGCGGCACCGGCGTGTCGCGTGGGTTGGTCGTGTATTTCGGCGTGGCGATGGATCTGGCGTGGTCGGACCTGCCGACCAAGCCGCTGATGATCCCGCTGCTGCAGGAGGTGGTGCGTCAGGGCGTGGCTTCGGCGCGGGGCGGGTGGCGGATCGAGGCGGGGGAGGTGGCGGTGGCGTCGGCGGGGGCCGTGGAACTGCGCTGGCTCGGGCCGGGGCGAGCGTCGGAGGGAGCGGACGAGGTGGTGCGCGTGCAGCCGTCGGGCGTGGCCCAGCAGGCGATCCGGCACGCGGGGGTGTGGGGCGGGGTGGATGCGACCGGGGCAGACGTGGGCGCGGTGATCGTGAACCCGGCGGCCGCGGCTTCGGACACGACGACGCGGACGCGCGCGGAGATCGGCGCGTGGTTGGAAACGACCGGGGGCGGGCCGGTGCTGTGGCTGGAGGATGATGGCGGGGCGCGGCTGGCGTCGGCTGGTGATGGTGCGGAGGCCGAAGCGTCGCGCCGGGATTGGTCGTGGTTGCCGATCCTGTTTGCGCTGGCGCTGGGGCTTGCGGTTGTTGAGGCGGTGGCGGCGCGGGCGTTCTCGCATGCCGGGGTGGATGGCGAGCGTGGCGGAAAGGGGGCGGCGTGAGTTTCGGGCGGCTGCACGTTGACGGGCTCGCCGGGCTCGACGGCCTGCTGTCGCCGCTTGCGAGCGCGATCGGAACCGCGTCGGCCGGCAACGCTGAGGGCGGGTCGTGGCTGTCGGGCCTGCTCGGGCTGCGCGATCTGAACCTGGGCGATGAAGGGGTTTCGCTGGAACTGGCCCACTCGGTGCCGGCGTGGGCCGCGGCGTTGCTGGTGGTCGGAGCGATCGCGCTCGCCGGGCTGACGTATCGACGCCTGCAAGGGCCGGTGGCGTGGCGGGCGGCGTTGGCGGGGTTGCGGGCGCTGGTGATCGTGCTGCTGCTGGTGCTTCTCGCGGGGCCGCGGCTGACGAAGCCGAACCTGGCGACCGAGGCGGACTGGGTGGTGGTGCTTGTGGATCGGTCGTCGTCGATGACGATCCCGGACGCGCCCTTCGAGGGCGGGGGTGAGGGTGGAGCAGAGCGCCGGACGCGCGAGGCGCAACTGCAGGCGACCCTGGACGCGGCGTACCCGACGCTGGACGTGCTGGCGGCGGATCGGCGGATCCTGTGGCTCGGCTTCGACGCCGGGGCGTACGAACTCGAGACGCGTGTCGAGGGCGGGCGCGTGCGTCCGGTGCTTGGCGAGCCGACGGGACGGCGGACCGCGATCGGGGCTTCGTTGTCCGAGGCGTTGTCGCTGGTGGCCGCCCGCCCGGTGGCGGCGGTGGTGGTGATGAGCGACGGGCGGTCGGTCGACCAGATCGGCGAGGGGCTGCGCGAGCGGCTGAAACGAGTCGACGTGTTCGGCGTGGCGCTGGGCAGCCCGGAGGCGCTGCCGGACCTGGCGATCACGCGGGCCGAGGGGCCGCGCGCCGCGTTCGTGAACGACACCGTGCCGGTCAACGTGCGGATCGAACGCCTTGGCCAGGGCCAGACGCCGGGCGCGACGGTCCGGGTGATCGACACGGCGACTGGCCTGGTACTGGGCGAGCAGCGGGTCGAACCAGAGGACTTCGACGCCGGGGGCGCGGGCGGCACGGGCGGCGGGGCGGAGCGAGACTCGGGCGCCCCGCTGGACACGACCATCACCGTTCGCCCCGGCGACGCGGGCAAGGCCGAGTGGCGGGTCGAGATCGTGCCCGACACGCCCGACCTGATCGCGCGGAACAACGCCGAGTCGGTCGAGATCGACCTGGTCGATCGCCCGGTTCGCGTGCTGTACTTCGACGGGTACCCACGCTGGGACCAGCGGTACATCAAGAACCTGCTGCTGCGCGAGCAGTCGATCACGGGCTCGGCGCTGATTCTGTCGCCCGACCGGCGGTACGCACAGGACGGCGACGTGCTGCTGACGGTGCTGCCGCGGACGTACGAGGACTGGCAGGCGTACGACGTGGTGATCCTGGGCGACTTCCGCGCGGACCTGCTGAGCCAGGACCAGGCGCGCTCACTGGCGCGCCACGTGGCGACGAATGGCGCGGGCGTGCTGTGGATCGGCGGGAGCGGGGCGACGCCGCGCTCGTGGGCGGGCAACCCGCTGGCGAGCCTGCTGCCGATGACGCTGTCCGGCCCGGGCGGGGCGGACCTGGCGGTGTGGGACCAGGACGTGACGATCTGGCGCACGCCGCTGGCCGAGCGGCTGGGCGTTCTGGAACTTGGCGACCCAGCCAGTGCGGCTCCCGGCGGCGCTGGCAGCCGCGATGGCACGGGCGGCCCGGCGGCGTGGCCCATGCAGGTGTCCGACCCGCGCACCGGGTGGTCGCTGCTGCGCTGGGTGCAGCGGATCGAGGCCGAGCGGATCAAGGCGACCGCCGAGGTGCTGGCGGTGGGCGTGCCGGAGTCGGCCTGGCGCGTGCGGGGGAGCGATCCGCTGGAGCCGCCCGGGACCGAGGCGCTGGCCGAGGCGTCGCCGCTCGTGCTGTCGATGCGATACGGGGCGGGGCGCGTGATCTACGTCGCGACCGACGAGATCTGGCGGTGGCGGTACGGTCGGGGCGAGGAACTCTCCGAGCGGTTCTGGATCCCGCTGGTGCGGGCCCTGGCGCGCGAGCGACTGGCGCGGACGGGCCAGCGCGCGGTGCTGGAGATCACGCCGGGACGGGCCCGGGTGGACCAGCCCGTGCGGGTGGTGGTGCGCCTGATCGATCAGGCGCTGGTGGACCGGCGGTCGGAGGCGATCGAACTGCGGGTCCGCCGCCTGGGGCCGACGGGCGGGTCGACGCCGGCGGGAGTGCTTCGGCTGGCGCCGGAGGCCAGCGGCTCGGCGGGTGGTGGGATCGAGGGGCTCGACGCGCCCACAACATTCGCGGCCACATGGGTCGCAACCACGCCGGGGCGGTACATCGTCGAGACCGACGACACGCTGCTTTCTGACCTGGTCGGCGAGATCGAAGTCTCCCACCCGGACGACGAACTCCGCCGCCTGGAGACCGACCACGCGCTGCTGGCGTCGCTGGGCGAGGCCAACGCGGGGCGGGTCCTGTCGGCGGGGGACATGGCGTCGCTGCGGGACCTGCCGAGCCGGGCGCGGACGATCGAGGGTCGGCCCGATGTCGAGACGCTGTGGGACAAGCCGCTGGCGCTGATCCTGTTGCTGGGGCTGCTGGTGATGGAGTGGGTCGGGCGGCGGGTGATCAAGTTGTCGTAGTGCGACGGCGGCGGGCGAGAATGCCCGCGCCCACAAGGAGCACAAGCGAGGCCGGGGCCGGCACCGGCGCGAGCAACACGCCGACCTGGGCGTTGTTCGCGTCGCGGGCAACGCCCGCGATGAAACCCGACTCGCTGATCGCGGTCGCGGCCAAGATCCGCAAGCCGGGCTCGGCCAGCACAATGTCGTCGAGCCGGTACAGGCGGTCGTCGGCCCACACGACGCCGACGCTTTCGCCCCCCAACGTCTCAGCGAAGCCGGCGATGATGCCCAGATCATCAACGCCGACGGCGCGGCTCGGGCCGCCGAGGTTGGGCAGCGCGATCGCGACACCGCCTTCCCACGCGAATGCGGCGGGTGCGCTTGGGTCGTTCCAGGCGTCGCCGGCGGCGAGGGAGTGGTTGTTGACGCCGCGTGCGAACGAGTTGCCGAACGCAGCGGGTGTCTCGAGCAGCCGCGGCTGGCCATCGTCCCACAGCACCGCGGTGGACAGTTCGGACGACGTAGTCAAGCGCCCGGCGACGAGTCCGGTGGAGGTGATGCCCACGGCCATGGAATGCTCGAAGCCTGCGGGGGTGGCGAGCGACTGCTGCACGCCGTCGCGCCACTGGAACGCGCGGAAGATGCCGGGCTCGGCGACGGAGTTCTGCGAACCGACGATCCACCCGTCGTCGTTGATGGCGTAGGCGATGCCGAAGTCGCCGCCGAAAGGCGAGAACGCGGTGGTCGTGGCGTCGGCGTGGAAGATCATCGGCGTTGCGCCCTGGGAGCCGATCTCACCGACCGCGACGCCGGAGTTGTTGATGCCCCACGCGAAGGCGGCTTGGCCGACTGGATTCGGGATGCGGGTCGGGCCGGACCCGCCGAGGATCACGACCTCGGCCGGGGCTGTGTCGTTCACGCCGGCAAGGCGGGCGTTGTTGGCCACGGCGAGTGGATACAGACGCGATTCACCACGAAAAACTACGGCCCTGTATTGGGGGGGCACGGCGAGCGCGGGTGCGGCCGTGATGGAAAGCGTCAGTGCCGCCGGCACCAGTGCAGGAAACTTCATGTGTTGTGGTATCGACGCCGCGCGGCGAATGCGTTGAAAGTTGTGTATCAGATCGGTGTTGGCGGCCGGTGGCATCGGCCGCTCCGAGCCGCGGCCGATGGCACGGCGGGCTTGGCCCGGCGGCAGCGGTTGGCGTGCGGCTCTACTCCTTCACGCCCATCTTCTCGAGCAGGCGCTCGCGGATGGCCTTGGCGTCGCCCGCGCCGGCGGAGAGTTTCATGGCCGCGCCCACGAGCCGGCCGACGGCCTGGACCTTGCCCGCCTTGATCTGCTCGACGATGGGCTGGTTCTCGGCGAGTACCTGGTCGCACCAGGCGTCGAGTTTGGCGTCGTCGCGGACGGTGAGCAGGGCGCGGAACTCGGCGACGCCCTCCGCGTCGCGCCCTCGCATGTCGGGCTCGCAGAGGATGGCGAACAGGGCGTCGGCGTTGGCGGCCGAGAGGCGTCCGTCCTCGCGCATGACGCCGATGGCGGCGGCCTGTTCCGGAGAAATGCCAAGGGCGCTGACGAGGACGGGGCCGGAAGCGATCTGCGAGGAGTCGGTCGCGTCGGCTTCGTCGCTGGCGATGTCTGGGGCTGTGTCTGCCTTTGCGTCCTTCGCAGGTTGCCCCGTCGTCTTCGCGTTGGCATGCTTGAGGCCGGTCTGGAGCACGAGATTGGCCGCGACCCTCGGTGCGCGGCTGCGGGGCACGTCGCGCTCGACCAGCAGATCGACGATGCGTTCGAAGAACAGGCAGTCGTCGCGTTCGTCGATCAGGGCCGCGGCCTCCTTGGGCGAGAGGCCGAAGTTCTCGATAAACCGCCGGTAGCGCTTGTCGGGCAGATCCGGGATCGCGCTCTTGAGCGACTCGACCCAGGCCGGGTCGAGGTCGAGCACGGGGATGTCGGGGTCGGGGAAGTAGCGGTAGTCGTGGGCGTCTTCTTTTTCGCGCTGCAGGACGGTCGCGCCGCCATCGCTGGCGCCGCCGCCGGACTCGCCGAGCGCCCGCTCGTCGTAGCCACGGGTCTGCTTGGTGCCGGGGGCGTGCTCGATGCCCGTCTGGACCCAGCGTGCGGGCTGGTCCCGCAGTTCGGCCTCGATCGCGCCGCGCACGGCCCGGAACGAGTTGAGGTTCTTGACCTCGACGATCGGCGTGCGGACCAGGCGCTTGTCCCGCAGCGTCAGCACGCAGTTGATGTTCGGCTCGAACCGCATGTGACCCTTCTGGAGCACGCCCTCGGTCGCGCCCAGGAAGCGGCAGATGTTGCGGAGCGTGCGGCAGAACGTCACGGCCTCGTCGGCGGACGTGATGTCGGGCTGGGTGACGATCTCGAGCAGCGGGGCGCCGGCCCGGTTGTAGTCGGCGATGGTGCCGTCGATGGGCAGGCCGCCGGGAGCCTCGTGCAGGAGTTTGCCGGCGTCCTCTTCGAGGTGGGCGCGGAGGATGCCGATGCGGCGCGTGCCCTTGGACGGATCGGGCTGGCTTCGCCCCGGCGCGTCCGGGTCGATGCGTGCGACGTCCAGGTGCCCGTCGAAGCACAGGGGCAGGTCGTACTGGCTGATCTGGTAGCCCTTGGGCAGGTCGGGATAGAAGTAGGACTTGCGGTCCCACTTGGACTGCTCGGCGATGCGGCAGTTCAGCGCCAGGCCCACGCGGACCGCCGCCTCGACCGCGGCATGGCTCAGCACGGGCAGCGCGCCGGGCAGCCCCAGAACGACAGCGTCGATCAGCGTGTTCGGCGGCGCACCGTCGAACTCGGGGTGCGCGGGGTTGCCGACCGCGGCGAACACCTTGGTGCGGGTGGCCAGTTCGACGTGGACCTCGAGCCCGACGACGAGGCGGACGGACTCGATGTCGGCCAGAGAGCGTGGGGCGGACATGGGGGGATGGTAGAGGATGCGGTCGCGGCGGTGCGTGACCGCCGCGGGCGTGGGACCGCGACGCAACCCGCGATGGATCACGCCGTGACCCTTCGGTCCAAAACGACAACGCCGCCGGACAAGCCGGCGGCGTGCGTTGGACTGGCAGGCTTGCTGGCCTTAGGCCGCGCGGCGCCAGGCGTTGCGGGTGTTGAAGGTGCTCGCGCGACGGGCGGCGACGGTGAAGGACCGGGTCGCCGGGGTGTTGCTCGTGCGGGCGGTGGTCCGGGTGGTCGCCCGGGCGGTGGTCCGCTTGGCGGTCGTGCGGCGGGCCGTGGTCTTGCGGGCGCCGGCGGTCGTCTTGCGGGCGGTGGTGGCGGTACGACGCCCGGTGGTGCGACGAGCGGTCGTGGTCCGGGCGGTGCCGGTGCGACGGGCCGTCGTGCCCGTGCGGCGCGCCGTCGTGCGACGGGCGGTGCCGGTGCGAGTGGCGGTGCCGGTGCGGCGGGCCGTGGTGCGACGAGCGGTGGTCTTGCGAGCGCCGGTCGTGGTCTTGCGGGCGGTGGTGCCGGTGCGACGCGCGGTGGTGCGCCGGGCCGTGGTGCCGGTGCCGGTCCGGGTGGTAGTCCGCTTGGCCGTGGTGCGGCGGGCGGTGGTCTTCCGGGCGCCGGTCGTGGTCTTGCGAGCCGTCGTCTTCCGGGCCGTGGTCTTGCGGGCCGTGGTCTTGCCGGCGGTCGTCTTGCGGGCGGCGGTCTTCCGGGCCGCGGGCTTGCGAGCCGTGGTCTTGCCAGCGGTCGTCTTGCGGGCGGTGGTCTTGCGCGAGCCGGTGCGGCTGGCCGGGCGGCTGGCCGAGCGGGTCGTGCGTCGGTTCGTGGTGCGGGAAGAGGTGCGACGCGTGGTGGTGGTCGGCATTCCGTTGCTCCTGGGCGACGAGCCTTTGTGTGTGTCGCCGTGCATCGTGAGGCGTGGCCCCAGGGCGTCCGTTCCCTCGGGCCGCATGTTCTGTCGGACGGCGACGGCCGCGACGGTCGTCCATGACCGCCCCCGCGAAGCCGCGGGCCTCGTTGTCCTTCGTCAACGCGGCAGGTTCTCGTGAGGATTTCGAGTGGATTTGCAATGGCGCGGCCCCGTTTTTGATTGGGAGCGCAGAATTGGCCCGTAGAGTTGGCGTCGAAGCGACGACTCATGGGCGTCGCCGGGCGACTCAGGAGTTCACAAGTGGGCGGCGCGAGCCAGTCAATCCGAGATGACAGCGTGTCGGGTGCGACCCCCGCGAACGCCGCGACGCCCAACGGCAAGGCGGCCGGGAACTCGACCGCGCCCCCTGCAGCAACCGTATGGTCGCCCGACTCGTGGCGCTCCCGCCCCGCGGCCCACATGCCGGCCTACCCCGACGCGCCTCGCCTCGACGGCGCGCTCCGAGAACTCGCCTCGCTCCCGCCGCTGGTCACCTCCTGGGAGATCGAACGCCTCAAGGCCCTGCTGGCCGGGGCCCAGCGGGGCGAGCGGTTCGTGCTCCAGGGCGGCGACTGCGCCGAATCGCTCGACGAGTGCACGTCCGAAGCCATCGCCAGCAAACTCAAGATCCTGCTGCAGATGTCGCTGGTGCTGGTCCACGGCATCCGGACGCCGGTCGTGCGGATCGGGCGGTTCGCCGGGCAGTACGCCAAGCCGCGCAGCAGCCCGACCGAGACGCGCCTCGTGGACGGGGCGTCGGTGACGCTGCCTCTCGCCGGCGACCAGGTCATTCGCGCCACCTTCGCCCCCGAGGCCCACACGCCCGACCCGGACTGATGGTCCTGGCCCTGGCAGGCCGCCCTGACGCTGAACTTCGTGCGCTTCGATCGACGCCGGGTTCGCGGACCTGCACCACCCAGGTACTGGGACCTGTCGTTCTTTTCGCGCCTCGCTGACGCCCCAGCGCCCGGGCCCGTACAGGCGATGGCCCGGACGCTGGCCGACGCCCTGAAGTTCATGGAGGCCCTGGGCGAGAAGGCGGTGGACGATCTGCAGCGCGTCGAGTTCTTCTGACCACGAGGCTGAATCTCGCGAGCAGGCGATGACGCGGACCGTGCCGCGTCGCCCGAGCACACCTGGCCTGGCCACGCACATGCCGTGGATCGGGGAGCGGACCAGGGCGTTGGATGGCGCACTCGTCAGTACTTCCGCGGGATCGCCAACCCGGTCGGCATCCAAGATCGGCGCGACTGCCGGCGGCGGCGAGGTGATCGACCTCGTCCGCCTGCTGAACCCGGCGAGGCCGGGCAGATCGTACTCATCACCGCTTCGGCGGGCAGCAAAAGCGAAAGCGGGGATTGGCCCGCTGCTGGCCCAGGTGCACCGCGCCCCGCCGCGGACGCGCGGGACGCCGACCGGCATCGGCCCTGTCCTGTGGATGTCCGACCCGATGCACGGCAACGGGCTGACGACCCCCGCCGGCATCAAGACCCGCTCGTTCGATGCCATCCTGAGCGAACTCCACGAGACCCATCGACGCCCACGCCGCGGCCGGCACGCGCGCCTGGCGGCGTCCACTTCGGCTCACCGGCGAGGACGTGACCGAGTGCATCGGTGGGGCCAGCGGCGTCACCGAGGACACGCTGCGTGAACTACGCCTCGGCGTGCGACCCGCGCTCAACTACGCCAGTCGCTCGAACTGGCGTTCCTGCTGGCAGGGGGAGGCTCGCCGGGCGGCGTAACCATCTGCCGAGGCGCGGACGCCTCGCCACACGCACACAACGCGAAGCCGGAGCGTCCCCGCCCCGGCTCTTTTCGTTCGCGATCAACGACAAACCCGCGCGTGATCGGAACCGGGGCGGGGACGCCCCGGCTCGCGCGCGTCAGGTTGGATGGGAACGCACCTGGGCATGAATCTCGTCGGCCAACGATCGCATCGACGCGTCGGGCAGCAACGGAAATGGCCAGGTGCGATCGAACACGACGCCGGCCAGATCGGCCTGCTCGGCGAGTGCCGCGGCCCGTGCGTCGAGCGCCACGATCGCGTCGGAGCGCTTGGCCCGCTGCTCGGCGAGCCACTGGTGCATGGCGCGGAAGCGGGCGGCGCGGTCGGGGCCGGTGGCGTGTGCGACGGCGTCGGCCAGTTCGCGCTTCTTGTCGCTGACGGATAGGGTTTTGATTCCTGTGCCGTTTGCGTCGTCGCCGCGTGCGGGCCCGGCTTCGCGCTCAACCGCGATCACCGGGTCGTGTCGCGCATGGTGGGCCGCCCATCGGGCCTGCGCGACTTGCTCCGGCGTCGGGGGCGGCTCGTCCACCATCGGCAGCAGGCGCGTCGCCGAGACGACCACCGCCGGCGCGAGGTCGCGCACCCCGAGCCACTCGCCCAGCCAGCGTTCCATGACAGGGTCGTAGCGTCCGCCGCCCAGGCCGTGGATGAACAGGTCGCATGCGCCCCAGCGCAGCAGGGCGGTCATGGCCAGGGCACGTGGGGCGAGGCTCTCAGGCGGCGTGTCGCCCAGGTCGCCCACAAAGACCGGGTGGCGTCGCCCGGCGTCGTCGATCCGCCACAGCGGGAGTTCCAGGCTGCGGGGTGCGGTGGCCGCCAGCGGGCGCAGGCGGCCGTCGGGGTGCCGCGTCACCGCGGCGTTGTAGGTGGCGACGCACGCGTCGGCGTCGTTGCGCATCGCCGTGAGAACGCGAGCGAACAAAGCCGTGCGAGAGAGTGCCAGTGCGGACACCAGAACGGGGACACCGTCCTCAAGCGAACGTGCGCGGCGGACCGGCCCGAGCAGACCCAACGCCGCTCGAGTGATCTGCATCGCGCGGCTTTCGGCACCGGCGTGCGCCGCGACAGCCCCGGCGACGCGCCCGATCGACTCGCGCGTCTCCCGCGTCGCACCGCCATCAAGTTCCACGCTACCCGGACGCTGCGCGCCCTGACGACCCGTTACAACGTCGGCGGGCGCGGCCGGCAGCAGATCGAGCGTCCGCCGTATCGGCGCTCGACTCCCCGATCCGCCGGTTCCACCCTCCGCCTTCCACGACGGATACGCCACGCGTCCCGGCGCGCCGAGGTCCTGATCCACGACGACCCAAGCCGACGCCGCGCCGAACCGCTCGCCCGCGGCATCAAGCGCGAACACCTTGGCCGCGATCCCGGCGTGCCAGACCGCTGCCTGATGCCCGCTCATCACCACGGGGCGATCCGTGGGCAGTCCGAGTTCGCCCCGAAAGGCGAGCAGGTCGTGATCGGTCGGGGCCGCGCGGCAGCACCACTCGGCGGGCGCGGGATCGAACGTCACAGACTCGTGCGAGGAGAGCCAGGCGGGCACGGGCAACGGTAGACGCCCCTTCCCGCGCGCGAGCCGGGGCGTCCCCGCCCCGGTCATACATCAAGACACGTCTTCGCACTCGCGCAGCGCGTTGATGGGGTCCGGGGCGTGGACGCCCCGGCTCGCGCCGGTGTTGCGGAAGCGGTCCGGGTGGCACGCCCACGCGCAGCGCGGGCGTGGACCAGCCGCCAACCTTGCTTATGCCACGCCCGCGCCTCGAGACGTGCGCTCCATCGACCGAGAGCGACCGAGCGCGAGGCATGAGCGTGCCACCCAATCCTCCCATCCCTATACCCACCCAAAGAACCGCAGCAGCGCCCGCGTCGGCGCGATGATCCGTGCCGCCTCGCGCGCATCGAACTCCGCCAACTCGTCCATCGGAATCCACCTCGCCTCGGTGTACTCCCAGTTCGCCCCGCCCTCGCCATCGAGAGCCCGCTGGGCCGCGTCGCCCTCCAAACGCACCGGGAACACGATGTCGATGCTCCGGGCCACATGATCCATGCACAGGCACGTCGGATCGGGCGCCTCCGGCCCCGTTCCGTTCTCCAGCGCCCCCACATCCAGGTCCAACTCCTCCTCGATTTCAACCAGCAACTGCCGCCACGCGTCGTCACCGGTCAGAACGGCATCCGCGTGGCTGTCGGCGGGCGTCGGCGGGTCCAGCCCGCCGCTGGGGGCCAGTTCCCAATGCCCGGCGTACACCCGCGTCTGCGGGCCGCGCCGCGCCAGCAGCACCCGCTCGCGCCCGTCAGCGCCCACCGCCGACAGCACGCCGGTCACCGACGTCTGCAGCACGCCCGTGTCCACGATCGGGTGGGCGATCAGTTCGCGGTACGACGCCCGTCGGCACGACAACCGCCCGCGGGCCGCGTCCGCGTCCACGCACGAGAGGATCGGGCCGTCGAACAGCCGCGGGTTGCGGGCGGCCTCGCGCTCCCAGACCTCGTCGAGGCGCCGGCGGGCGTCGGGGTCGAGCCGCCGCACCGGCGCATCCATCGCGATCACCAGATCGCGCCGAGCCACCGCCAGCGTCTGGACCGTCACGCCCCCGATCGTTCCCTTGATCGCGCCCTGGCCGTTCATGGCAACAGGTGCTTCATGCCGCCAAGGTCGGCGGTCAGGTCGCCGATGCCCAGGGCGTCGGCCTCGCGCTGCACGATCTGGCGGACCCGCTCCCGCGCACGCACCAGGGCCCCGTTGGTCGCGTCGCGGACCAGCGTCTGGGCGTACTCGCGGGCCGAGTCCGACGCGGCCAGCCCCGCGGCCAGCGCGGGGGTCATCTCGATCGCCAGCACCATCATGTCCCCGCCGACCGTCACGCGGACCGCCCCGCCGCCGGCCTCGCCGTCGCAGCGGACCTCCTGCATCTCGCGCTTGACGCGCTCGGCGGCCTCCTCAACCTTGGCCTTGTTCTGCATCAGGCCCGCGAGGGCCGTCATGGACTTGAGTTTGTCGAACATGCGGGCTCCGGCGGGTGTGTGTCGCGCCCAAGCGTAGAAGCACGCCCCACACCGGGTGGCACGCCCACGCGTCAGAACAGACGCCATCGGCGCGCGAGCCGGGGCGTCCCCGCCCCGGTCCGTTCCACCGTGCCTGGATGGCGCGCCCACGCGCAGCGCGGGCGTGGCAAGGACCACGAAGCGCTCACCACGCCCGCGCCCCGCGTTGGCCCGCAATGAAGTACCGGAACGTCTGGCGCGGGGCGTGGGCGTGCCACCCCCCCGGGGCCGGGACGCCCCGGCTCGCGCCCTCACCCCTGATCCGCCTTCAGCCGCTCCAGCGCCGGGTGCCGCTCGGCCTTCTTCTGCTCCAGGCGTTCGATCACGAGCGGCGGGATCATCGTGCCCAGCAGCGACAGGTCCGAGCCCATGGCCGCGATCTGCTTGATCAGGCTGCTCGACGTGTACGCGAACGACTGGCCCGCGACGATGAACACGGTCTCCATCCCCGCGACCTCGCGGTTGGTCACCGCCGTCTGCACCTCGTACTGCAGGTCCGACAGGTTCCGCACGCCGCGCAGCAGCGTCGCGGCCCCCAGCGACCGCGCGAACTCCATCGTCAATCCCGAGAACGCCAGCACCCGCACCGGCGCCGCCGACGCCTCCTTGGCCACCAGCCCCTCCACCAGGCGCTCGGCCATCTCGACCCGCTCCTCGGTCGTGAACAGCTGGTCCTTGCCGGGGTGGTGCCCGACGCCGACGACCAGTTCATCGAACAGCCGCCGCCCCCGCCGGATCACGTCGAGGTGCCCGAACGAGATCGGATCGAACGAGCCGGGGAACACGGCCAGGTGCTGCGCCATGGGGGGAGTCTACCGGGAGCGACGGGAACGCCGGGTCCGTGGATCCGCCGGTTCCGGGCCGCGTACTCTTGGTTCAACCGCTCCCGCCCAGCCGTGCCGGGGGAGCCGGGGGATGCCGCGGGTGAAGCGACGGCCAGCAAGCCGTCCCGCTCGGACGACCATCCCTGGAACGACGCGACTGTCGGGGAGGTTCCGATGACCGGCCGTGACCTGTGCGCGATCGCCGCGTGCGCGAGTGTGGTTCTCGGGCTTGGCCTTCCAGCCGCGGCCCAGTCCAACCCGAATCCGCCGCCACGCCCGGGGGACTGGGTGGTGGTCACGCAGAACGGCGCGGTGTATGTCGCCGAGCCGGGCGGCTCGATCCGCTCGCATGTGTCGGGATCGGACTGGCGGTTCTTCCCGCCGTCGCTGCCGACCCGAGGCTCGGGTCCTCAGTCCGGGTTGCAGCGGTTCTTCTGCCCGCCACAGATCAATGGCGATTCCCGGTTAGTCGCGCGCACCGACGAGACAAACAGCCAGAGCCTGCTGGAACTCGACCTGTTCACCGGGCAGCGGTACGAGTTTCAGCCGGCGACCTTTGCCCCAGGCGAACCCGGCCTGGGGATCGGCCGTCCGGATGATGGCCGAGGCCCGACGCTCCCGGAACGCGGCGATAAATGCTGCTGGGTCCATGCCCAACGGTAGATCCCCCGGCACCCAGCGACGCCCGCCACCGCCCAGCCACCGACCCGCCCTGCCCCCGGCACCGCTCGTCCGCGAATCCCCGAAACCCCGCCACGCCACGCCCCATAAACCACCCGGGACGCCCGTCCGCAAGCATCGGGTCAGCCCCCGCTCAGGAGCCGCGCAAAACCTGTGGGCAGCCAGGGACGCCGCGGCCAATCCGGGCTCCCATCCCCAGCGGCGCGATATAGTTACGCCCGGTCGTCACGACCGCCCGACGGGCGGGCATGGCCCGGACAGGACTGCCCGCCGGCCCTCGGCTTGCTCGACCGGCGGTTCGCGCAGGAGGCCGACGCGATGACCATGCTCTGTCGATCCATCCCATAGTCGAAGCCCGGGTCGAACGCCTCTGAACACCGGTCTCGAACCCGCCATCCCAGCCTGTCCCTGCCGGCCACCTCCTCACGCGCCTCGACGCCCACGTCCACTCCTGGGCCTCCGACGGCCCGGCCATCGCCGCCCTGGGCCTCATGGGCGTGCCCGAGTGCTACTCGCCCCCGGAGAAGGTCTACGACCAGGCCAAGGCCCGCGGCATGGACCTGGTCACCATCACCGACCACGACACCGTCAAGGGCGCGATGCAACTCGTCGAGCGGGGCTTCCAGGGCTTCATCGTCGGCGAAGAGGTCACCGTCTACTTCCCCGAGGACCGCTGCAAACTCCACGTGCTCGTCTGGGGCCTCACCCCCTCGCAGCACGAGGACATCGCCGCCCTGGGCCTGCGCGACGACGTCTACTCCTTCGCCCGCTGGCTCCGCGAGCAGAACCTGGCCCACTCGCTGGCCCACCCGCTCTACGTCCAGAACGGGCGCCTCAGCCGCGAGCACATCGAGAAGTGCGCCCTGCTGTTCAAGTGCTTCGAGATCGTCAACGGGGCCCACTCCTCGATCGCCGTCGAGCCGATCCGCGCGTTCCTCGACGCCCTCACGCCAGACCGGATCGACGAGTACGCCGCCCGCTACGGGTTCGAGCCCATCTGGCCCCGCGCCTGGGAAAAGGGCCGCACCGGCGGCTCCGACGACCACGGCCTGCTCAACATCGGGCGCACCTGGACCGAACTCGACCCCGTGCCCGGGGCGGATGGCCAGCCCCGCAAAGTCACCGACCCCGCGGAGTTCATGCGCCGCGTCATGGGCGGGCACAGCCGCCCCGGCGGCGACGCCGGGCACTCAAGCCTGCTGGCCCACCAGTTCACCACCGTCGGCGCCAACTTCTACAAGGACCGCTTCGGCGCCCGCACCAGCACGACCGGCAAGGCCGTCGCCAGCCGCCTGCTCCGCTTCGCGGGCATCGAGATGGACAAGCCCAGCCGCAAGCGGATGGCCGTCGCCTACGCCAAGCGTCGCCTGCTGAAGCGCAAGAAGATGCACCCGATCGTCGGCGCCCTGCGCCAGTCCATCGGCCCCGTGCTCGAGCAGTACCCCGACCTGCGCGACCGCCTCCGCCCCGACGAGTGGACCGCCGGCGCCGCCATCAGCCAGCACGACCGCATGGCCTCGTTCATCGACGACCTGCTCGACGGGCTCCGCGGCAGCCTGGCCCCGGGCGTCAAACGCTCGCTGGCCCGGCGCGACAAGGCCGCGATGATCGACCACCTCGCCGCCTACGCCATGATCGAGGCCGCCCAGCTCCCCTACATCTACAGCCTGTTCCACCAGAACAAAGAGCGGGTGTTCATCGAGAAGTTCGCACACGAGATCTCGAGCCCCGGCTCGGGGGCGAGCGTCCTGGAGCGACCGATGCGCGTGCTGCTCTTCACCGACACCCTGGGCGACGTGAACGGGGTGTCCCGCTTCATCTACAACATGGCCGACATCGGCGCCCGCACCGGGCGCGACCTCCAGGTCGTGACCAGCACCAACTTCCCCGTCGCCGAATCGTCCTACATCCACAACTTCAAGCCCATCGCCGCGGGCAAGATGCCAAAGTACGAGAACCTCGAGTTCGTCCTCCCTCCCGCCACCCGCATCCTCCGCTTCGCCGACAAGCACCAGCCCGACGCGATCCACATCTCGACGCCCGGCCCGATCGGCCTGGTCGGCTTCCTCACCGCCCGCATGCTCCGCGTGCCGGTCCTGGGCGTCTACCACACCGACTTCCCGGCCTACATCGACAACCTCTTCGAGGACCCCGGCATGACCTTCCTCTGCCAGAAGGCCATGCGCGCGTTCTACAAGCCCTTCCAGACCATCTTCACCCGCAGCAAGTCGTACATCCACTCGCTCGGGGCCATCGGCCTCGACGAGCGGAAGATCGTCGCCCTCAAGCCCGGCGTCGACACCACCACCTTCAGCCCCCAGTTCCGCACCGACCGCATCTGGGAAGCCACCGGCGTGCCCACAAGCAGCGTCAAGGCCATCTTCGTCGGACGCGTCAGCGTCGAGAAGAACCTCCCGATGCTCACGCCCATCTGGAAGCAGGTCCACGAGGAGTGCCGACGCCGCGGCCTCGACGCCGACCTGGTCATCGTCGGCGACGGGCCCTACCGCGCCCGCATGCAGCGCGACCTCCGCGGCTGCCGCGCCCACTTCCTGGGCTTCCGCCACGGCCAGGAACTCTCCGAACTCTACGCCTCGGCCGACATGTTCCTGTTTCCCTCCATCACCGACACGCTGGGCCAGGTCGTGATGGAGGCCCAGGCCGCCGGGCTGCCCGTGCTCGTGACCGAGATGGGCGGGCCGAAGGAAGTCATGGAGGACGGTCGCACCGGGCACGTGCTCGGGCACAAGAACCCCGAGCAGTGGGTCGACGCGATCGTCGCACTGATCGCCGACAACGCCCGGCGCGCCGAGATGTCCCGGGCCGCGATCGACGCGATGCAGTCCTGCTCGCTGGAGCAGTCGTTCGAGGAGTTCTGGGCGGCCCACGAGATCGCGTGGCGTCAGCACCTGGCCACCCTCGGCATCACGCCCAAGAGCGACCGCCAGGCCTTCGTCGAGGTCCGCGACCTATCGGGCGTGAAGGCCGCGAGCGTGTAGTTCCCTCATCCGGGCTTGAGCATGTCGAACGACGCAACCCCGCCGATCGGACTGGCAGACGGCGAGGTTCTGTCCATCGACCGCCACGGGACCAGCGTCGTCGTGACCTACCGCTGCTGGGACGATCGAACGCTACGCGCCGCTTTCGTCGGCGTGGTCGGGCTGTGTGACCTTGGTGCGCATGAACTCGCGCGGGTTGCTCTTGGTCGCTCGGAGTCGTTGTTCTTCTGTGATGTCTGCAAACGTCACTGGGTGGGCGATCCCCCACCGAACATCATGTGCTTCCGCTTCTTCGACCCAGATGACCAGGCGGTGCTGGAGGTCGTGGCGACAGGGGTGGAATACACCATCGAGCCCGCCGCTTGATACAGGGCGGATTGAGGTGTGGCATGCTTGCTGCTTTGAGCAAGCATGCGTTCAACCCAGGGTGCTCAACAAACACAAAGAATCCTCAAGAGGGGGCGGGCTTTCCAGCCCGCTCCCATCGGCGACGTGCCAACGTCGGTCAGCGTCCGTCTCGGTTCTTGAGCCGACGTCGAGAGCCGCTCGGTTCTCTCAGACGCACTCGCCGCTGCGAGCGGGCTGGAAAGCCCCGGCCCTCTTGGTCGGATCTCGGCGCAGATCAACCCCACACATGCGCCAGCACCAACCGGATCTGCACATACCCCACCTCGCCCCCAAGCCGCTCGTAGATCGGCTTGAGCCTTCCCTCCCCGACCTCCCGCGCCGCCTCCTCGATCCGCGCCTGCGTCGGCCCATCCACCCACGCCCGGATCGACGCGGGCCGCTCGCTCAGCACGAACTCGCCCAGATACCCCTCCACCGTGCTCCGGGCCCGTCCCAACGCCGCCGCCACCTCCTCAATCGTCCGGCCCTCGCGGAACATCGGAGCCGCGGCGGCAGCGCCCGTCGACAACGCCGGACGCGCATCTTCAGCCGCATCGGAACCACCTGGTCCCGCGTTCAGGGCTCCCTCGGGCTTGTACGTCCGCGGCCTCGAACCCGTCCGCGCATCCAACTCCAGCCCCAACGCCCCGCACTCCCGCCGGATCGCCTCCACCAGTTCCTCCCCGAACGCCTCGGCCTTCTTGTTGCCGATGCCCCGCACCGTCACCAGCGTCTCGAGCGAGCCCGGCCGCACGCGGCACATCTCGTGCAGCGAGTTGTCGTCCAGCACCACGAACGGCGGCACGCCCCGCGCCGTCGCGATCTCACGCCGCGCCCTCCGCAGCGCCTCGAACAGCGCCCGCTCCCGATCGTCCAGCGGCTCGAGCGTCTCCGCCGCCGCCGCCCGTCCCGATCGCGTCGGCTTGTCCGGGATCCCCTTCGGCTCCACCAGCGTCGCCGTCCGCTCGCTCCGCAGCACCGCCGCCGATTGCTCGGTCAGGTACAGCGTCGGGTACTCGCCCTCGGTCCGCCCCAGGTCGCCCGCGTCCACCAACTGGTTGATGTACCCCGTCAGCCGCTCCTTCGAAACCCCGCTCAGCAACCCGAACGTGCTGAGCTGATCGTGCCCGCGCTCGGCGATCTTCCGCGCCCGGCTGCCCCGCAACACGTCCGCGATGTGCGCCGCCCCGAACCCCTCGCGGCAGCGTGCGACGCACGAGATGATCTTCCGAGCCGTGTCGTGCGCATCGGGCGCCTCGACAAGTTCCTTCAAACACACATCGCACGCCCCGCAGTCGTCGGGCTCGTACGCCTGCCCGAAGTACTCGCTCAGCAGCCGATGCCGGCACCGGGCCGAGCCCGCCAGCCGCTGCATCCCATCGAGCAGTTCGTACTGCGCCGCCAGCGCATCCCGCAGCGCATCCGGGTCGCCGATCGCCTCCGCGTTGCCCCGCGCCATGAGTTGCCGCCAGCGAACCACGTCCGCACTCGAATACAGCAGCACGCACTCCGCCGGGCGTCCGTCGCGCCCGGCGCGCCCGGTCTCCTGCTGGTAGTGCTCGATGCTCTTGGGCATGGCCGCGTGCACGACGCACCGCACATCCCCCCGGTCGATCCCCATCCCGAACGCGACCGTCGCCACGACCACGTCCAGCCGCTCGCTCCGGAAGGCCTCGCTCACGCGCGTGCGGTGCCCGGCGTCCATCCCCGCGTGGTACGCCGCCGCGGATACGCCCCGCGCCTGCAGCGCCGCCGCCAGCGCCTCGGTGTCCTTGCGGCTGAGGCAGTACACGATCCCCGCCTCGCCCGCGTGCCGCACCAGCGCCTCGTGCGCCTGCCCAACCGGATCGACCCGCGGCAGCACCCGATACGTCAGATTGGGCCGATCGAACACCCCAACCAGCACCGCCGGATCACGCAGCCCGAGTTGAACAACGATGTCCTCGCGCACCCGCGGCGTCGCGGTCGCCGTGAACGCCCCCAGCGGCACACCCGGGAACAACTCGCGCAGCCTCACCAAGCGCCGATACTCCGGCCGAAAATCGTGCCCCCACTGGCTGATGCAGTGCGCCTCGTCAATCGCGATCGCCCCGACATCGATCCCCCGCACCCACCCCAGAAACTCCGCCTGCAGCAGCCGCTCCGGCGCGACCAGCAGGATCCGCAGTTCCCCGCGCTCGGCCTGGCGATGGATCTCCCGCTTCTCGTCCGCCTCGAGGTGGCTGTGCACCGCCGCCGCCGGCACGCCGGCAAGCCGCATCCCCGACACCTGGTCCCGCATCAGCGCGATCAGCGGCGACACCACCAGCGTCAGCCGCCCCGTCACCAGCGGCGGCACCTGGTAGCACAGCGACTTGCCCCCGCCCGTCGGCAGCACCGTCAGCGCATCGCGCCCGCCCAGCGTGGCCGCGATCGACTCGGCCTGCAGCGGACGCAGCCCATCGAACCCAAAGGTCGCGCGCACGACCTCCAGCACCCGCTCGTCCACGCCCGCCCCACTCGTTTCAACGCTCTCACTCACGCCCGCAGTATACGAAACAATCCCGAACGCGTGTCCGAACCCGTGCCCCAGTCCGTACCACGACCATCGGGGCTCTGGCCGAAGGTCGTGCCAAACAACGCAAGTCGCCCAGACGCCGGACCTGAGGCTCTGCAAAGGTCCGGGTCGACTCGCCCCAGCCCGCCCGCTCGTTCGACCACTCACCGGGCGATACCCGGATCTTCGCAGAGCCTCAGATCCGGCGTCCGTCGCGCCCCCCTCCGTCCTCGGCTGCAACGAGGTTTCTGTTCGTGCCCCCAACCCCCCCGTGTAGAATGGCCTTGTGATCTACCTCGACAACAACGCCACCACCCGCCCCTCGCCGGGCGTCGTCGCCGCCATGCACGACGCCCTCGAGAACTGCTGGCACAACCCCTCCAGCATCCACCGCGCCGGCCAGCTCGCCCGCCAGAAGGTCGAACTCGCACGCAAGGAAACCGCCGACCTCATCGGCGCCAAGCCACGCCAGATCGTCTTCACCGCCAGCGGCACCGAGTCCATCGACCTGGTCATCCGCGGCCTGGTCGACTTCAAACGCCGCACCGCCGACAAGCCCGTCGTCATCACAACGCCCATCGAGCACGGCGCCGTCCGCGAACTCGTCCACGACCTGGCCAAGCGCGGCGTCATCGAAGAGCGCATCCTGCCCGTCAAGCACGCCGGCCTCGTCGACGCCGACGCACTGCCCGCCATGCTCGAAGACGCCGAGCGCGTCGCCTGCGTCAGCGTCATGTGGGCCAACAACGAGACCGGCGTCGTCCAGCCCATCGACGCCATCGGCACCATCTGCCGCCAGCGCAACGTCACCTTCCACTGCGACGGCACCCAGTGGGTCGGCAAAATGCCCACCCGCATCGACCCCGGCGAGCGCACCATCGCCCTCAGCGAACGCGACGCGCAAGCGAGTGCCAACGCCCCCACGAACCACAACGGCTCGCCCAAGCCCAACGCCACCAACCCCGCCACCACAGCACCCGACCCCTACTCCACCCCTGCCACCCCAACCCCCATCGACGTCCTCACCTTCGCCCCGCACAAGTTCTACGGCCCCAAAGGCGTCGGCATGGTCTGGCTCCGGCGCGGCGTCCGGCTCCCGCCCCAGATCCACGGCTCGCAGGAACTCGGCCGCCGCGGCGGCACAGAAAACGTCCCCGGCATCGTCGGCGCCGGCGTCGCATGCCGCGAGGCACGCGAGTGGCTCGCCGACCCCGACAACCTCCGCCGCCAGCGCGACCTCCGCGACCACTTCGAGCAGACCATCCTCGAAGCCGTCCCCGGCGCGGTCGTCAACGGCCCCGCGTGCGTGCGCAACCAGCCCTGCCCGCGCATGTGGAACACCTCCAGCATCGGCTTCCCACGCCTCGAGGCCGAGGCCCTGCTCATGCTCCTCTCCGAGATGGGCCTGTGCGCCTCGGCCGGCTCGGCCTGTTCCTCCGGCTCGCTCGAACCCTCCCCCGTCCTGCTGGCCATGGGCTGCGCCCGCGAGACCGCCCACGGCTCCATCCGCTTCAGCATCTCCCGCGAAACCACCCGCCCCGAAATCGACGAAGCCGTCCGCATCATCCTCGCGGCGGTCAACCGCCTGAAGCAGTCGGTGGCGAGTTTGCAGGGGGTCCGCGCCTGACAGCAACACGCGTTTGAAGCGTGGCATGTTCGGTTCTGAGGCTCGACGACCGCTTGTGTGTATCCGGTCAATCAGCGTCCGCGTCAGCACGAACACCACCCACCCCTCACCGCGGCCGGAACTCCTCCCCGATCCCATCCACGAACAACTCCACCCGCCCGCACCGCGGGCACACATACACGTCGAAGTGCTCGCGGTTGACGAACAGTTCGCCCAAGTCGCCCAGGAAGAACGCCCAGCCGCGCGTGCCCTCGTGGAACCGCTTCGTGCCCACATAGTGCAGCCCCGTCGCGCAGCGGGGGCAAGCCATCGGGTCGGGCTGGTTCTGCATCGCGGACCTCCATGCTTGGTGTTCGGGCGGCTTCTCCTGGGCCATCGCGGTCGCGCCGCACCGGTCGGCTCGGAACGGTCGCAACGCCTCCGGCTGTGATTCCAGGTCTGGAATCTGAGATTTCAGACCGGAAACCCGGACCACATACCGGAGACTCTCTCCCTGCCGCTTCGACCCACTCTCTTCTCTCTGGTCTCTGCTCTCTCCCACCCCTCGCTCACAACCCCAGCGTGTATCTCCGAAACCGCTCGTCCATCTTCCACCCCATCGCCTCGTAGAGCCGCTGGGCCGCCACGTTGTCGTGGGCGGTCCGCAGTTCCAGGCGCATGGCCCCCGCCTCCCGGGCCACCCCGGCCGCGGCCTCCAGCAGCGCACGCCCCACGCCGCGCCGCCGCCCCTCGGGCGCCACGTACAGGTCGTTCAGGATCCACGCCGCCCGCATCGCCACCGACGTGAACGTTGGGTACATGAGTGTGAAGCCGACCGCCTCGCGCGAGGGGCCCGTCCCGCCGGTCGCTCCATCACCCGCCCCGGCCCCGCCCGAGTCCCACCACGCCACCAGCACCACCGCCTCCCCCCGCCCGATCCGGTCCCGCAGATACGCCGCCTCCGCCCCGGCATCGGCCGCGGCCTCATAGAACCCCCGATACGCCCCAAACAACGGCGCCACCGCCCCCACATCCCCAACCCCAGCCCGCTCGACCACGACCCCGCCATCCTCACCCAGCACTCTGCCCCTTTGCCACTCTGCCCCTTTGCCACTCTGCCACTTCCCCGCCCCCCTCCCCACAATACCCGCCCTTGGTCCAACCCCCGCCTCCCTGTACACTGTCCCCCCGCATGGCTATCCCACACCTCACCGACGAGCAGATCCGCACCTGGACCCGAGACCAGAAGGACCGCTGGTGGCTCGACAACGTCTTCCGCGGCTCCATGGCCCAGCTCACCCTCCGCTCGGCCCTCACCGGCTTTCTTTTGGGCGGGGCCCTCTCGGCCACCAACCTCTATGTCGGGGCCAAGACCGGCTGGACCCTGGGCGTGGGCATCACCTCGGTCATCCTCGCGTTCGCGGTCTTCCGCATCATGGCGCGCGTCGGCGCCCGCGACATGACCATCCTCGAGAACAACTGCTCGCAGTCCATCGCCACCGCCGCCGGCTACATGACCGGCCCGCTGATCTCCGGCATGGCCGCGTACATGTGGGTCGAGAACGTCGTCATGCCCTGGTGGCAGATGCTCGGGTTCAACATCGTCCTGTCGCTGCTGGGCGTGCTCGTGGCCTTCCCCATGAAGCGCCGCTTCATCAATGACGAGCAGCAGCCCTTCCCGGAGGGACGCGCCTGCGGCGTCGTGCTCGACACGCTCTATTCCTCCGCCGCCAACGTCGGCGTGTTCAAGGCCCGGGCCCTGGCGATCTCCGCCGGCGCGGCCGGGCTGATCACCTTCATCTCCGGCGCGTCGTACATGCGCGCCATCGCCGGCTTCTTCACCTGGCTCGGCTCGGGCAAGCCCTGGTCCCAGCACCTGGCCGACAACAAGCAGGCCATCCTCGAGACCTGGCACCTGCCCCACGACGTCGGCTTCTTCTACGACTGGCTGGCATCCCTGGGCGCCGAGCCCAAACTCGCCGGCGTGCCCATCCGCCAGATCGGCCTCATCCCCACACTCGAACTGGCCATGATCGGCGCCGGCGGGCTCATGGGCATCCGCGCCGCCGTCAGCATGATCATCGGCATGGTCATCAACTTCGTCATCCTCGTCCCGCTGATGGTCCACTACGGCGAGATCAAGCCCCCGCCCAACGGCGGCGCGTGGTCCCCCGCCTATGTGCTCAACAACTGGGCCCTGTGGTGGGGCATCACCATCATGATCGTCGCGTCCATGATCGCGATGTTCGCCAAGCCCCAGGTCTTCGTCGACGCCTTCCGCATGCTCACCGGAAAGGGCAACAAGGCCGAGAACCGCCACGACGTGCTCAAGGACATCGAACTCCCGCTGTGGATCTCCTGGATCGGCATCCCCATCCTCGGCGCCGCCGGCGTGTTCCTGGCCTGGTACTGGTTCGAGGTGCCCATCATCTACGGCGCCACGGCCATCCCGCTGATCATCCTGCTCACGCTCATCGCCGCTTCGTCCACGGGCCTCACCGGCATCACGCCCACGGGCTCGCTCTCCAAGATCCCGCAGTTCACCTACGGCGCCCTCAACCCCAAGCACCCGCCGACGAACCTCATGACCGCCGTCATGTGCGTTGAGGTCGCCTCCAACGCCTCCAACCTCCTCATGGACATCAAGCCCGGCTACATGCTCGGGGCCAAGCCCCGCCAGCAGGCCATCGGCCACTGCATCGGCGTCGTCGCGGGCGCGCTCGCCTCCACGCCGCTGTTCTACGCCCTGTTCATGTCCGACTACAACGCCGCCGATGCCGCGGCCTCCGCCGCCGCCTCCGCCGAGGCCGGCGTCGCCGACACCTACATCCAGAATGTCATGGCCCCCGCCGGCGGCCAGTTCACCTTCCCCTCCGCCCTCCAGTGGAAGGGCGTATCCGACCTCATGGCCACGCTCTTCGGCGGCGGCACCGGAACCCTGCTGACCACGAGCATGATCATCTCGATGGTCATCGCCGGCGTCGCCGGCGTGGTCCTCGAGGTCACCCGCATCCGCACCAAGAACAAGTTCCCCATCAGCCCCATCGCCATCGGCCTGGGCGTGGTCATCCCCCCGCTGTACACCCTGGCCATGTTCGCCGGCGCCCTGTTCTTCTGGATCATGAACAACATCTACAAGTCCAAGCCCGACTCCAAGGGCAACCTCCTCTGGATCCAGACCCAGGAACCCATCTGCGCCGGGCTCATCGCCGGGGCGGCCCTGGTCGGCATCGGCGACGTGCTCGTTCGGGTGTTCCTGCTTAGCGGTCTCGGGTAAGAGTCTCCCCCGGCTCTCTGGCACAGGCTGTTTTGCCTGAGGCGGGTGTGGTCGCGCTCGTGTGCCGCGGCTGGCATCCCGCGTGGCCCCGCCGCGCCCCGTTTCCGCATGGCAGCCAAAACCCGCTAGACTCGCCTCTCCGCACGCTCGGCGGCCCCAAACCGCCCCGCGTGGCCGATCCGCACGCCGCCAACCCCCTTCGCGCGCCCCTTCCCCATGCAGACCGCCGAACTCTCCAGGCTCGCCTTCGACCTGCCCAAGGGCTACATCGCCGTGCCCATCTCGGGCGAGCACGCCGGCGCCGCCATCCGCCTCAACGTCGTGTGCCGCAAGGAGGGCGAGCCGGTCGGCGGCCCCCTGGTGGTCCTGCGCGAGATGATCGACGCCCGGGTCTACCTGGGCTGCCTGACCGATGCCGCCGGGCGCGTCCAGCGCTGGCTCGAACTCTGGATCCAGGACACCGACCGCATCGAGGCCGCCCCGCCCGCCTACCGAGCCGCCCTGAACCACGCCGTGCTCGACAAGCGCTGGGGCGACTGGATCAGCGGGTACGAGTCGCTCGACCCCCGCACCATCGTCCGCACGGGCTTCGAAAACAAGCACCCCGCACCGGTGTTCATCGAGGCCGCGACTTGGGCCCCCTGGCACCCCGTGCACGACGAGTCCAACAGCCCCTGGGCCCTGTGCACCGACGAGAGCATGCTCGAGAAGGCGGGCCTGCCCTCCTACCTGGCCAGCCTGCACCGGTACCTCTTCGTCCCGGCCCTCGGGACCGACGGCCCGTTCGCCGCGCTGAGCCGCGAGAGCCCGCCCGGCAACGTGCCCTTCGAAGAAGTCACCCAGGGCCGCGTCGACCTGATCCCGTTCAACGCCGGGGCGGGCCTGATGCTCGCCCGCACGTTCGACCCCCTGGCCCTTGAGGGCTTCAGCGACGTGGTCGCCGGCAAGCGCTGGGACGGCGTGCCGCACGGGCGCAACCTTCTCACCCTGCTCAAGCCCTCCGACGACGAACTCGACCTGGGCGTCTCGACCGAGGCCGAGGGCCTGTTCCTGGGGCGGCACGGTCGCTGGGGGCGGATGGTCGAGTCGCTGCACCTGAAACTCAAACTGCTGGCCGACGCCACGCTGGCCGTCCGGGCCATCGTCTCCAAGACCGCGCTGCCGATGCTGAACGTCTCGGCGGACTCGTTCCGCGTGCGGTTATCGGACTCTGCCGCCGGCGTTCCGACGTACTGGACCAGCCGCGTCGACATGGTCAACCCCGGCTCGGCCTGCGAACTGCCCCTGCCCCGCGCCGACGCCCGCTACTTCATCGCCCCCGACTGGGGGCGCGGCAGCGTCTACCGCCCCAAGATCGAGTCCACCGCCGCCACCGGCCAGGGCCTCGTCCGCATCCGCAAGGTCATGGAGCACGACGGCGACGACGTGGTTGTCGAGGCGACGTTCAACACCGAGGAGCGGTTCGTGCCCGCGGCCAGCGACCTGGTCTGGCTCCGCGTCTCGGTCGGCCCCGGGCGGGCCGACCTGTACGGGCACGTCGACACCAAGCAGGCCCTGGCGGGGGCGAGTGGCGGTTCCGCTCCGTGCCGCAGCAGTTCGAGCCGGAGATCCTGGAGGCGATGAAAGCGGCCGAGGGCGTGCCCCTGCCCAACTCGCCGTACGAGGTCATCCCGCTGCTGTCCAGCCCGATCGACCTGTACTCGCTGGCGGTGCTGGGCACGCGCCTGCTGCTGGTCAACGGGCAGACCACCCTGGCCGTCGCCATCGACGAACTGCTGAGCCTGGCCCGCCAACTCGCGCAAGATGTGCAGGGCGGCAAGGCCCAGATCGGCGATCCGCTGCCCGAGCGGATCGGGGCCCTGTTCTCGGCCGACCCCCGCTGGATGCTCTCGCTGGGCCCGCAGCGCCTCATCGAAGAAGAGATGGACCCCGGCGAGGCGCTGGACCTGATCCCGCCGGCGCTGTGGTTCGAGGTGCTGGCGGCCCTAGTCCGGGCTCTGCCGGGCGTGGGGGCGGATTCCTCGTGCCGCGACTATGGCGATGCCCCGTCCGAGGCCCCGCAGCGGGTGTTCCACCGCCTGGCGAGTGACCTGGCCCACCTGCTGGTGCGGACCCGGAGCCTGATCGTGATCGACTGGCGGTACAACCGCGAGGTCCACGCGGTCCTGCGCCGGTACCTGACCGGCGTGCGCCGCCAGGGCTGAATCAGACCTTCGCGCCGATTGTCCACCCCGGTTCCGGGCGTCATCGCCCCCGCTTTGATACCCTTGCGTCCCGGAGCCACCGGCTCCGCATGGACCCGAACGCCGGGCGCGGCAGGCGCGGCGGCGAAACACGTTCCGCACCGCGGAACCGCGAGCAACGAACAAGGAGCCCACGATGTCGAGCATGTGGAAGGTGATGGCGCTGGTCGGTGTGGTGCTGATGGCCTGCTTCAGCGGCGGGTGCTCGAGCAAGCCGAAGATGGGGCGGTACACGATCGAGGTTTCGCTCGATCCCTCGCTGGCCAACTCGGCCCGCGTCCCGACGATCGACGTCGACCTGGTGGCGGTCCAGCCCGCCAACGAGGCCCAGTGGGAGTCGTACGACCTGGGCGGGTACTTCGCCGCGTCCGACGCCCTGCGCATGGGTGCGGTCCGCCACGTCATGCAGTTCGGGCCGGGCAACACCGCGCCGCGCAGCCTGAACGCCGGCGACGACCTGTGGGGCAGCCCCTCCTGGAGCGGGGCCCGGAAGGTGTACGTCCTGGCGAACCTGCCGGGCGGGCCGCAGCGTCTGATCATCCCGCTCGACACCCGCCACTGGGAGGGCGGCAACCGCTCGACCATCCGCGTGCAGGTGCAGAGCGCGTCGATCTCTCTGCTGACCCAGCAGAAGCCGCTGCCGGTCGAGTGATCCCGGGCGCGGAACCTCCTGTGACGGAATCTGGTGGGCGGCGCGGCGACCGCGCCGCCCACCGTCGCCTCCGGGCAAGGGTCGTGGAGACGGGGGGCCGAACGCGAGCGCGGCACGGGGCGAACAATCGGTCCGGGTGAACTTGGTCGGTCGGCGTGGGTAGGGTTTGCTGATGCCCAGTTACGGCGGGTACGAGACCACCGGGCGGATCTTCTCGATCGGCGCGCGATCGGTCTACGCCGCACGCGCCGAGGGCGGGAAGAAAGACGAGTTCGTCGTCAAGGTGCTCGCGGGCGACGACGTGTTCGGCGAGGACCCCGAGGCCGCCAAGAAGGCGTTCGCCACCCGCGCCAAACTCCACAAGCAACTGACCGACGCGAAGGCCAAGGCCTGGGTCCGCACGCACGCGATGGGCGTGCAGGGCGACGAGGTCTTCTACGTCACCGACCGCGTGCCCAACTCGGCCCAGCAACTGATCGCCGGCAAGGTCCGCCTCGACCACGCCGACCTCTCGCGCGTGGTCGGGCGGGTGCTCGAAGGGCTGCGCGAACTGCGCAGCGCGTGCGGGCGGGCCCACGAGAACCTCAAGCCGACGAACGTGCTGATCGAGAGCGGGGGCAACATCGCCACCGCCAAGGTCGTGCTCACGGATCCCTCCGGTCGCGAGCACGCCGGACGCGAGAAGCCCGGCGGCGCATCGGGCGAGCATGCCGACGCGAAGGCCATCGGCGAACTGATCCACCTGCTGGTGCTGCACGCCCCGTTCCGCGCCCTGGGCGGGTACCCCATCGAGGACTCGCCCGCGTGGGGGCGTTTGGGTAAGACGGGCCAGCAGTGGCGGGCCCTGTGCAACCGCCTGCTCGACCCGTCGGCCAAGGCGGGCGACCTCTCGGTCGAGAGCGTCGCGGGCGAGGTCGGCACGTTCGCGGCCAAGGGCGGCGGCGGGCTGCCCAAGCCGCTGATCATCGGGGGCGTGGCGGTGCTGCTGCTGGCGGCCGGCGGCGCGGTCGTGGCGTGGCCGACGATCCAGGGGATGATGCGCGGGGGCGAGCCGCCCGAGCCGCCCCCGGACGCGTTCGACCAGGCGGCGTGGGACTCGTGGACGGACAAAGCGCTGTGGGCCGATGCCGTCCGCCGCGCGCTGCGATCGGGGAGCCTGCGCGAGGTTGTCGAGCGTGACTCGTCGCTGTCGAGTTCGCTGCTGCTGCTGATCGACGAGGAGATCGAACTCGACCCCCGCCGCGTGTTCTCGAGCCTGCGTCGCGAGCCGACGGTCGCGGGCCTCGACGCGCCCGCCGAGGCCCGGACGCCCGAGAGCGTCCAGACCACCAGGGATGTGGTCGAGTGGATCGAGCGTGTCGAGCAGGTCGTCGCGCCCGAATCGTGGCCCACCGCGGGACTGGTCGATCGGGCGTCGGCCCGGTTCGCCGAACTGCGCTGGGGCAAGTTCGAGGTGTTCGCCGCCGACATCAAGCAGCGCCTGGCCGATCGCACTGATCCGGACGCCTTCGCCCGCGGCCTGCGCGAGGCGATCGAGGCCCGAGACTCGCTGGTGGCCCTCGTCGGCGCGACCGATGCGATCGACTTCGGCACGCGGGCGGCGCCGACCGTTGAAGTCGAGTTCGGCAACGTCTATACCGACAACCTGTTCCTGGACGCGCCCGTTGAGCCGCGCGACATGGACGCGTTCGCGGCGTATCTGCGCGAGAACCGCGAGCGGATCAACCAGACCGTCATCGCCTCGAACACGACCAACACGAACCCGGGCACGCAGAACCAGACACCCAACGGCACCAACGGGAACGGCGAGAACCAGACGCCTTCGGGCAACAACACCGCCAACGGGCAGAACACCAACCCGCCGCCGGACGGCGATCCGACCAACAACAACCAGACCAACCCACCGGCTGTGGACATCGGCCCCGACCCGCGCGAGTCGTGGACGGGCGCGACGCGTCTGGCCGAACTCCGCCACCGCCTCGACGAGCCGTGGACCGGCGACGCACGGGGCGAGCAGATCCGCGCCGATCTGCGGGGTGTGCGGGGCGAACTCGACTCGCTCGATGCGGCGGCCGCGTCGATCGGTGTCGACGTGATGCCCTGGGAACAGGGCAACATCGAGCAGGTGCGTGCCACCATCGCCAGCATCGATGCCGGGCTTGGCGGGCTGTCGCAGCGGCTCGACGGGGTGCGGATCGCCTACGCCGCCGAGGTTGAGGCCCGCGGGCAGGCCGAGGCCCAGACGGCGTTCGACCAGGCCCGGCGCGCGCTCGAGGGTCGGGCACTGACAGAGGTGTCTTCGCCCACGCTGCGGGCACGCTGGGACCAGGGACGCACGGCCATTCTCGCGCAGTTCACCCAGGCGACCGACCTGTCCGAAATGGGGGCCGCGGCCTCACGCCTCGAGCAGCGGATCAACGACGCCCGGGCGGCGATCCCGATGGCGCCCAGCGACATCCCGGCGCCGCCCGGCGCCGACGCGGCCGCGATCCGCGACGCCCTCACGGCCGAGCGCGAAGCGGCCCTGGCCAGCGCGTGGGACGCCGGCGAGGGCGAGGCGTTCCAGGCCGCGATCGCCGAGCAGGGCCAACGCATCCAAGCGCTGTACCAGGCCACGCGAGCCGCGGGTGCGGACCTGAGCCTCGGCGTCGGGGCGATCGGCGCGGGCGTCGGATGGCGCGAGCCGATCCCCGGCGCGACGGCGGGCCAAACGCTGGAGTCGCTGGCGGAGTCGTGGGCCGCGGCGGAGTCGGCGTTGGCGGCGTCCGTCGCCGAGGCGCTCCGCCCGAGCGCGCGGCCGTTGGGCGATCTGGACAATGCCATCGCGCAGGTCGAACGGATCGGCGATCCGGCCGACCTTGGCGCGGTCGTTCTCGACGATCAGGCCGCGATCCAGGCGCGCCTCGCCGCGTGGGATCGCCTGCCCCAGGGCTCGTTCCTTGCGATTGACGCCGAGTCGCAGATGCTGCAAAGCCTGCGCACCGCCGCCGGCGCGATGACGGACCAGTCGCGGCGCGACGCGCTGGTCGCGCGCCTGAACCAGCGGGCCACCGCGCTGTGGGCCAGCCGCATGGACGCCGCCCGCACGCGCCAGGAACTCGCCGCGGCCCGCGACCTGGCGGGCACGTTGGGGATCGGATTCGACGGCACGGCCCTCTCGCCGCGCGTCCGCTTCAACATCGGCCTCAACACCGCCATCGAGCGTGCCGAGCAGGTCGCCCAGAACGCCGCGGCCAGCGACGACGAGCACCGCCGGGCGTTGCAGTCGATCCTCGACGTGGCCAATCGCGCCGAGAACCAGGCGCTGTGGGCGGGCGATCAGGCAATGGCCGCGTGGATCGCGAGCATCCAGCAGGCCGCGGCCGCGCCCACGGGCGGCGGCGATCTCGCGTCCGTCGGTCCCGGCAGCGTCGGTTGGCGATATCAGAACACCGACCCATCGGGCCAGCGGGCGACGTATGTCTCACCCGGCGGCGTGACGCTCGAGTTCGCTCGCGTCGATCTGCCCACGGGCCAGTCGGCGTTCCTCCAGACCACCGAGGTCTCCGCCGACGCCTTCGGGCGGGCCGCCGACCAGGGCGGGTTCTGGAACGAACTCGAGGCCCAGTGGAGCGGCTCGGCCGCCGACGTGATCAACGGCACCGACTGGCCCGGCCCGGCGGTCTGGAGCTATGACCGCAACCAGCCGGGACGCCTGTCGCCCAACTCCATCTGGCTCCGGGCTCAGCGCCCCAGCGGGCCGACACGGGCCGTGGCCAACGCCTTCCCGCCGGGCTTCGCCGAACGCCCGTCGCTGGACATGCCCATGCAGCAGGTCACGGCCAGCGCGGCCCGCCTGTTCGCCCAGCGCCTCGGCTGCCGCCTTCCGACTGTCTCCGAGTGGCGGGCCGCGGCCCAGCGCGAGCCGACCTCGGGCTGGAACGTCCGCGATCAGGTGTGGCTGAACCAGCGGAACCATGCCGCGAACAACCAGCGTCAGACCCCCGCGGTGCCCTACCCGGACGAGGGTGCGTTCGCCGAGAACTTCGACGTGCCCGCCGAGACCGGCTCGAGCGCCACGCCAGTCACGTCGGCGTCCGACGGCACGCTGTACTTCCAGCCCGTCACCGCCGGGCCGGGCGCGACGTTCAAGAACATCATCGGGAACGTGTGGGAGTTCGTGCGCGACAGCCAGAACAACAGGATCTATGTTGTTGGGCAATCGTCGCTGTCGCCGCCGGAGTGGGGCACGAATCCGATCGAGGTGCCCGACTATCTGGAGAGGGAGAGCCGCTATCCGGACGTCGGCTTCCGCCTGGCGTTCGACGCCCCGCCGCCGAGTGCGGGCGCCGAGCCGCTGCGCGACCGTGCCCGCGCCATCCTGCAGAACGCCGTGCTCGCAGCGCCGAACCCGTAGGCCCGTGCGTTGGCCTACGGCGGACCGCCGGCTGGCTCAGTTCTCGGTGTTCACCGACGCGAACATGGGCGAGCCCTCGAACTGTGCGGCCTTGGCCAACTGCACGTGCCGCAGGAACAGCGCGTTGCCCAGCGAGTCACCCACGCCCACGCGCCCGTCGCTGGGCGACTGGTACCGCCAGTCCGACGTCGAACGGCCCTGGCCGGAGGACGAGCAGCCACCAGCACCCACAGCGGCGGCCAGGGCGACAGCGGCGAGAATCGAGCGGGTGCGGCTGGGCATGGGTTCCTCCTGTAAGTCCTTGAAGCCAAACGACCTATCGACGCGATCAACCGCCGACCCGCAGCCCGGCACCCGTTCCGCACCGGTTCTCGGGCTCGCCGCCGCCTCCCAGCCGCGCGAGCCCATACGGACAACGCACGCCTGCGGTGTTCGGGACCGATCATCGCCACGACGATGGCCCCCGCCTGCGCCGTTCGTGGATTGGTGGAGGGGCTTGGCCGATGTCCCCGACGACCGGGGCGCGGCCCTCCAAGGCCCGTAAAGTCCCGTGTCCGGCCGCGCCACGCGGCATCGCGAAAGGGCAGGACGTGAGTTCCAAGGAAATCCGAACGCTGGTCGAGTCCACCGCGAGCCGCCTCCGCCTCGTCCAGGCGGACCTGGCCGACCACGAGCCCGACCAGCGACAGGCGGTCCTGGCCGAAGAGGTCGAGCGGGCCATCCACCCCCTCGTCCCGGCCGACCGCGAGGAGTTCCTCAGGGAACTCGAAACCCACTTCCCGTCGTGGGAAGGCGGCGGCATCGCGGCCCCGGCCACCGCGCCCTCCGCTCCCGTCGCGGCCCCCATCGAGAACCGCGAGGACCGCGACATCTCCTACCACCTGAACAAGGTGCTGGCCCTGTCCGGCAACCTCTCGGCCGAGCAGAAGGAAAGCGTCTCGCGCAAACTCGCCGCCGCCGGCTTCACCCTCGGCGGCATCGACGCCTGGCCCGAGTCCGGCGTGGCCCGCGTGAGCAAGGAGATCTTCGGCGGGCGCCAGGCCAAGATCGATTCCCAGCGCGTGCTCGACCTGCTCGCGCTGCTGGCCGAACTGGCCATCCGCCTCGAGCCGGTGGTCTGGCAGACGTGGCAGCGCTGGCAGAAGGCCCACCCGGCCATGCAGCGCCGCCAGCGCGTCGCGCTGGGCCAGTCGATCGCGGCGTTCCTCTCGGGCGACGCCGACACGCCGCGGGGCAAGGTCCAGGCCGACGTGGAGGAGTTCCGGCGCCTGACCGCGGCGGTGGCGGGCTCGGCGGCGGTGGCGGGCCAGATGGCCGCGCGGGAACTGACGGACCTGTCCCCGGCCCGCATCCGCGAGTACGTGGAGATGGAAAAGAGCGGCGGGTTCATGAAGGGCAAGGCCGAGCGGTACTGGGAGAAGTTCCAGGAGATCGCGGGCCAGATGGACGAGTCGTCGCTGGAGGCGAAGATCTCGAAGGCGATGGCCGAGCACGCGGGGACGATTATTGGGATTGGGCGGTAGAGTGCCTTCCACTCACCCGCCGGGTTGTGCACCAGAGGGCCACTCACGACGACCTGGGTGAGCGGGGCACGCAGGAGCGAGGCAGTGTGGCGACGGACGGCGATCGCGGGCGCACTTGCGGGGCTCGGGGCGCTAATCCTCGTGCAGTTTGCCGTTGCCCTCGCCACGCGATTCCGGGTCGCTTCGTACGATAGGAACCACGCGCTTGCAATACACTACGAGTACCCTGGTGTCGATTTCTATTTCACGAACAACCCACTGATGGATGAACAGGCCGATGATCCGGGCGTGGACGTGTGCTCCATCGTCGCCGTGGGCTGGCCACTTCGTTTCGTGACCCTCGTCACTTACCACCAACATCCCGCTGGTTATGTGGAGGGTACGAGGCTTCATTCGCCAAACATTTCGACTGACGTGCTGTGGCAACAGCCTGATCGCGTCGAAGTGCGATGGCTGAGTCTCGCTATCAACCTGGCGATCTACGGTGCTTTCGGGATCCTCGGTGCAATCGGGCTGCGACGCTTGTTTCAGTGGTGCTGCTCGAAGCGCAGGGGCTTGCCCAATGGAACCGTCACTGGCACGCGTTGAGGAACCCGGGGTGGGGTGAGTCTGCGCGGAAGCGGTTTGGTTTATTGCTCTGTTGCTCGACCCGGGAGGGGTCGGCGAGTATCCAGACACAACCAGAAACGCATTTCGCCAACCCCTCCGGGGTTGAGAGTCAGAAGCGGCTGTCCAGGGGGTGAACCCCCTGCCAACCCTCGTGCGCCCTCCCGGCGGGATCACCCGAGAGGGCGGACCCTCTCGATCGCAGAATCCTCCCATCCCCCCACCTCTCCCGCAGTCCATCGCGCCATCTCTTCGTCTATTCGTCACTCCGTCACTTCCTCCCTCCGTCTCTCCTCTCTCCTCTCCCCTCTCTCCCCGCCGCCCGCATATCCTGCCCTTCTCCGCCCGCCACCCCGCACCATGGAGGGTGCCCGATGGCCCAGCAGCCGTTGCTGCTCAACAGCCCGACCGATCCGAGCGCCGCCATGGAAGAGCCCAAGCCGCGCCGGTCCCGCGCCGATTCGCCGGCCAAACCAGCCAAGTCCGCCAAGCGCCCCCGCGCCACCGCCGAGTCCATGGCCAAGGGCCAGCGCGACATTGCCGTCTCCGAGTTCTTCGCCAAGAACCGCCACCTGCTCGGCTTCGACAACCCCCGCAAGGCCCTGCTGACCACCGTCAAGGAGGCGGTCGACAACTCGCTCGACGCCTGCGAGGAGGCCGGCATCCTGCCCTCGATCGCCGTGGTGATCGAGGACCTCCAGCCCGACCGTCCCAGCGGGCGGGCCAGCAAGGCCTCGCGCTACCGCGTCAGCGTCGTGGACAACGGGCCGGGCATCGTCCGCAAGCAGGTCGAGAACGTGTTCGGGCGTCTGCTCTTCGGCTCCAAGTTCCACCGCCTCAAGATGTCGCGCGGCCAGCAGGGCATCGGCATCTCGGCCGCGGGCATGTACGGCCTGATCACCACCGGCCGCCCCATGCTCATCCAGACCCGCCCCAAGGCGGGCGCCAAGGCCCACCACATCGAACTGGCGATGAACACCAAGGCCAACCGGGCCGAGGTGACCATCGATGAGACGACGGATGACTTCCCGCTGCAGCGCCTCCGCGACTTGCCCCAAGTCCGCGACCTTACCGTGACTGGCGAGCCGGGCGACGCCTTCCTTTCCACCGACGAGTTTCCCACCGGCACCAGCGTCTCGATCGAACTCGAGGGCAAATACCAGCGCGGCCGCGGCTCGGTCGACGAATTCCTCGAACTCACCGCCATCGCCAACCCCCACGCCAAGATCACCCTCGTCCGCCCGACCCGCACCATCGAGGACGAGCCCGAGGCCCCGCTGCTCAAGGGCAAGCGGAAGCGCGGCAGCGCCGGTGATCGCGCCGGCTCACCATCCAGCGAACGCGACGCGCAAGCGAGTGCCAACCAACCCAACGCCAACGCACCTGCCGGCGTCCACACCAACGGCCTCGCCCCGACCGACGCCGCCTCCAGCACGACGCCCAACACAATCCCCGACACGACACAAGACCTCGGCCCCGTCGTCGTGTTCCCCCGCGCCGTCGACGATCTCCCGCCCGAGACCAAGGAGATCCAGCCCCACCCCAAGGGCGTCGAGCTCGGCACGCTGCTCCAGATGCTCAAGGACTTCGAGGAGGCCGAGCGGGCCAGCGGCACGCTCTACCGCTTCCTGCAGGAGAAGTTCAGCCGCGTCTCACCTTCCACAGCCGGCGACTTCTGCCGCGGCATCGGCGTCACCGCCCGCACCCGCGCCTCCGAGATCGACACCGCCAAAGCCGAGCGGCTCTTCAAACTGTTCCAGGACGCCAAGCTCCCGCCGCCGCCGACCGACTGCCTGGCCCCCATCGGCGTGCAGCAACTGCTCAAGGGCATGTTCAAGGGCGTGCGGGCCGAGTTCTACGCCGCGAGCAGCCGCAGCCCGGACGTGTACCGCGGGCGACCCTTTCTGATCGAGGCCGCGATCGCGTTCGGCGGCGACCTGGCCAAGGACGAGGCGGCCCGCGTCATCCGCTTCGCCAACCGCGTGCCGCTGCTCTATCAGCAGTCGGCGTGCTCGAGTTTCAAGGCCACGACCGAGACGAACTGGCGGAACTACGACCTGCAGCAGCCGCGCGGCGGGCTGCCGGTCGGCCCGCTGGTGATCATGATCCACATGGCCAGCGTGTGGGTGCCGTTCACGAGCGAGTCGAAGGAGGCGATCGCCGACTACGACGAGATCCGCAAGGAGATGCGCCTGGCGCTGATGGAGTGCGGGCGGAAACTCGGGACGTATCTGCGCAAGCGCCAGCGGATGCGCCGCGAGGGCGAGCGGCGCGACGTGTTCGAGCGGTACATCGGGGAGATCGCCAAGGCCGCGTCATCGCTGACCGGCGCGGATGCCGCGGCGTTGTACGACGCCCTGCAGCGCCAGGCGCGGCGGCGCACCGAGATCGCCGATGCGCAGTTGGATGACGAGGGAAGGGTCATCAAGGACGAAGAGAGCCTCAGCGCGGACGATGGGGTTGTGATCGTGCCGCGGGCGGATGGGGGCGAGGGCGTTGGCGATGCCGACACGGATGGCGGCGCTTCAGGTTCCAACGGCCGGAGCGCGTCCGGCGCACCCAGGCCGCAGCCGAAGCCGGCCCGATCCACCCGCTCCGATCGCGACGAGTCCGACG
The DNA here is from genome assembly GCA_041401985.1 of Phycisphaerales bacterium. Lineage (GTDB taxonomy): Bacteria > Planctomycetota > Phycisphaerae > Phycisphaerales > UBA1924 > JACKHA01. The sequence goes on along the minus strand of JAWKTE010000011.1, from coordinate 9,094 downwards.
ACGGCGACGACGACTCCGATGCCGACACGCCGAGCGGCCTCTTCGCCGACGAAGCCCAGAAGCCGGCATCGAGGCCGAAGAAGAAGGTGCTCAAGAAGGTTCTGAAGAAGGTGCGACGGAAGCGTCCTGCCCCCTGAGCCGGGTTGCCCCCGCGGGACGGCACGAAACTGCCAGCCAAACCGCGCAAGGTCTGGACCACCCGTCCCAATCACTCCTGCATCGCAACCGATCCCCCGCGGCGCGCGAGCGCTGGGGGGCCACTTCCCCTTGCAGGAGCCGCCATGCTTCGTCTCGCGTGCCTCGCCGGAGCCGTCGCTACTGTCCTTGCCGCAACGCCCGTGCTCGCCCAGCCAGAGGCCATCCCGCTCGAAATCCGCAGGGGGTACGCCTCGTCCGAACTCGAGGGCGATTCGGCCACGATCCGGTTCTACCGCTGGGGCGAGATGATCCTCGTCGACAACGTGATGATAAACGGGCAGGGGCCATTCCGGTTCATGCTCGACACGGGCGCGGAAGGGGCGGGGCGTCTTGACCGTTCGCTGGTCGAGCGCCTAGACGTCGCTGCCTCGGGCGACGCCGCGAGCGTCGGTCTGCTCGGTCAGGAGCACGGCATGACAACGCACCGACTCGACACGCTTTCGATCGGCCCGCTCGCGTTCCACGACGTGCAGATGCTCAGCCGGGACTACCGGGCCGAGATGCCGCGTGATCTTCGTCCCGTCGACGGCATTCTCGGATTCCACCTCTTCAGCGAGTACCTGTTCACGATCGACTACCCTGGACGGTCGCTCCGGGTTGAACGGGGCGAACTGCCCCCGCCCGACGGCGATGCCGTGCTGCCGATCGTCAGCGACGACGACGATCCGGACATCATGATCGACGTCGGCGGGCATCCGATCCAAGCGCTGATCGACACGGGCGCGCCCACGCACTTCGCATTCCCCACCGCCCTCACGCGGGACCTGGCGACTGTCGGCGAGCCCCGCCTCATCGGTCGCGACGGCGGGCAGGATGTGTTCTCGGCGACCTTGGAGGGAGCGATCCGGCTCGGGGCCGTCTCGTTCGACGAACCGCAGGTCATCATCGCCCCCGCGCTGACGCAAGCCGTCGTCGGCGTCCGGGCGATGGCGTCGCTTGCCCTCACCTTTGACCAAGCCAACGCCCGCATCCGCATCACGCGTCCGGCGCCACGCCCGCGGTATGGAATGACGTTCTCGCCGGGCGAGCGGGGGCTGACCATCCGCGAGGTCGCACCGGGCAGCCCCGCCGAGGCCGCCGGGCTCGAGGTGGGCGACCTGATCGTGTCGCTCAACGAGCGCGTGACAAGCGACCTCGATCGAGAGGACATGGCCCGGATGTTCGACGACTCCCCGCTGGTCGCAGCCGTGGAGCGAGAGGACGAGCGATTCGAGGCCACAATGACGCTTCCGCTGCCCGAAGCACCGCGATGAGCCTCGCGGCGGGCACTATTTCGGGGGCGCCTCTGCACGTGTCTAGCATCCCCCGTGCGTTACCTCGCCATCGACCTGGGCGATAAGCGGACCGGCCTGGCCCTGGGCGATTCGATCACCCGCCTGGCCACGCCCGTGCGCGTGCTCGAAGTCCCCATCGCCGCCCGAGAGGGTGAGCAACTGCTCGACGCGCTGGAGGGGGCCATCGACGACCTGCTCGGCCCCGCCGGCGAACTGGTCATCGGCCTGCCGCTGAACATGGACGGCACCGAGGGCCCCCGGGCCAAGATCGTCCGCGCCTTCGCCGCCCGCCTCGCCGCCCGCACCGCCCGCCCGCTGCACTTTTCGGATGAGCGCCTGACGTCTGACGCCGCCGACAAAGCCCTGGCCCGCAGCGGCCTGACGCACAAGCAGAAGAAGGAGCGCCGCGACGCGATCGCCGCGGCGAGGATCCTTGATGGGTTCCTCGCGGCGCAGCAGTAGCAGCCGCGCTGGCTCACTCCCCCACCACCCGCCCCAGCACGCCCCGCAGTTCTTCGCGATCCACGAACAGCCCCATCGACTGCACCAGCCCCTCGCCAAGCACCGGGCCATCCACGAAGATCGAGACCTGCCCGTCCGCAAGCCGGTTCAGCGCGATCTCGTGCTCGCCGAACCAGCCCAGCAGCACGTGGTCGTCGCCCGCGGCCTTCGAATCGAGCAACTCGATCGCCCCGCGGACCAGTCCCGGCTCGGTCCGGATGTCCAGCGTCGCGCCAGTGGTGGTCAGGCCGATCACGATCAGCCCATCCACGTCGTCATGACGCCACTCGGTGATCCGCTGCGACACGCCAGCCCCCTCTGCCGCACGCGGCCAAGGAACGCACACGCCCCGACAACGCCATCCGCGCCGCCTACACCTGCGGCCTGCCCTGGATCAACTTGTGCAGCCGATCGATCCACTGCAGCAGCAGCGGCTGCGACGGCAGCGTGAACCGCATCGCCACCCGTTGGCCCGGCACCGCCGCCCACGCCGCCTCGTCCGACTCGCTCTCGATCACCGGCGAGACCTCCATCGTGAACTGCGGGCGGCGCGTCTGCGTGCCCGACTGGTCTTGCGGGTCGGTCTGCACCGTCCCGCCGCCGGAGAACCCGAGGGCCGGGTGGCGCAGCTGGTACTGCCCCGCCGGCAGCACCAGGGTCTGCCCGCCGCTCCAGACGCGGAACGGGTCGGAGAACACCCGCATCTCGATGTCGTAGTTCTCGCGCCCGAGTTCGAAGTGCCACGCCGCCTCGGCCTGTCCGAGGTTCGCGACCACGCGCAGGTTCGACGTGTCCACGATCTGGCACACGCCCTGGCCCTCGGCGGCCCACGAGCCCAGAATCGTCGCCGGGTCCAGCCCCACCACAAACCCGTCGTGCGGGGCCCGCACTACCAGCCTCGACATCCGTTCCTGCAGGTACTCCTCCTGGCGGCGCAGCGCCTCGATCCGCTGGCGCACGACATCGGCCTGCACCGGGCTCTGCACCGTCGCGCGGCGCTCCAGGATCTCGGCCTCGCGGATGCTGGCGCGGTGCAGTTCCAGGCGGGCCTCGTACTCCGGGTTCTCCAGCGTGACGATCGGGTCGCCCGCGCGGACCCAGTCGCCGGGCACCACGTGGGCCGCGGCGATGAACCCGTCCGCCCCCGCGAACACGCCGGGATCGGTCAGGCTCACAACCACGCCGCTGGCCCGCCTTCGGTCCTGCACCGGCACCACGCCGACCGCCACCAGCACCAGCGCCCCGAGGGCCACGCTGGTCGCGACCGCGCGGAACCGGTGCTCGGACAGCGACTGGTGGCTGGCCAGCCAGTGCACGAACTTGCCCGCCGGCAGCACGAACCACATCACGCCCGTCCAGATCGCCAGCACAACGCCCAGCCCGAACAGCAACCCGAGCACATACGTCGTGATCGAGATGAACAGGAAGATCCGGTACGCCATCGCCAGGATGCCGTAGACGACCAGCGTCACCCGCTCGCCCGGCTGGGTCGTCGGGGGCGTCTCGTTCTTCAGGCGGTAGAGATACTTCTTGGCCAGGTGCTGGAGCATCTGCTGGCTGCGCTGCATGAGGTTCGGGACCTCGATCAGGTCCGAGAGGATGTAGTACCCGTCGAACTTCATCAGCGGGTTGGCGTTGAACAGGATCGTCGAGATGCTCGCGGTCAGCATCAGATTGTACGCGAGCTGGTGGACCAGTTGCCCCTCCGCCGAGTTGAGCCACACCAGCGCGGCCAGGCACGCCAGCCCCAGTTCGAAGATCATCCCGCCCGCGCCGACGGCGATCCGCTTCCACTTGCTCTCGAAGGCCCACGCCGCCGACGCGTCCACGTAGGGCGCCGGGATCAGCACCAGCAGCATGAAGCCCAGTTCGGGCACCTGCCCGCCGAACCGCTTGCAGATCACGCCGTGCCCGGTCTCGTGGATGGCCTTGGCCAGCACGAACATCGCGAACATCCAGCCCCAGTTGGAGGGCGCGATCGCGTCCTGGAATCCGCCGCTGAGCCGCTCCCAGTGCGGGAGGAGCTGGGAGCCGGTGAGCACCACCAGCGCCAGCCACAGCAGGAAGCCCCAGCGGTTCAGGATCGGGCGGAGAATCGGCTCGATCCACGCCAGGAACGCGTCGGGGTTGAACAGGCGGATCCGGAAGTACATCAGCCCGATGGCCTGCTGGATCGCCTTCTGCTTGCGACGGCGTGTGCCGCGCTGGAGCAGCTGCTCGGTCTCGGGCGGCACATCGCCCGAGAGCAGGTTGGACTGGTACATCTGGCTGAGCAGCTGGATGACCTCGTTCTGGGTCGGGGCCGCGTCCGCGTGGCGCTCCAGCGAGATCTTCCAGACATCCTCGACGCTGCGCCGCCCGTCGAGCATGCCGATGAACTCGTGGGCGATGGGGTTGAGGCGGTAGAACTGATTGGTCGCCGGGTCGTGCACGACGTGCCACCGCCGGCCGCGATAGTGCTGGCGGGTGATCTGGACGTGCGGCCTCAGGCGCGGCCTCATGGCGCGGACACGATGCCAGAACGGGCTGAAGGTGGGGCGGTCCATTATGAAGTGACGCAGTGACGGAGTGACGGAGTGACGGAGTGCGACCGCGACGGACGGCCTGCAAGTTGAGTGGGCTCTAGCTTCGTCACTTCGTCACTCCGTCTCTTCGTCACTCTTCACCACCAGAGCCAGAGGCGCAACGTATCCCGGATCCGGCGCGTGCCGATGTCCAGCAGCGTGCGCCGCCCCGTGTTGAACTTCGCGATGCCCTCCATGCCTGGGCGCATGAACTCGGGCGGCGTGACGATCCGCCCGCGGACCTCGAAAGCGTTGCGACCCTCGTCCGGGCGCGACAGCGGCACGATCCGCTCGACCTCGAAGTCGATGTAGTCGCCGGGGAACGCCTGCGTCGCGACCTGGCCCGACTGCTCGTCGCGGATCAGCGCGATGTCGCGGTCCTCGACGCGGGCCAGCACCATCATGTCGTCCATCGTCGCGATCTCGAACAGGGCATCGCCCAGTTTGAGCGACGAGCCCACGCGGTCCCGCGGGTCGCCCGTCAGGATCGTCCCGTCGATCGGCGCCGTCAGCACCGATTGGGCGATCCGGCGCTCCAAGAGCGCGATCCGGGCCGCGGCCTGGTCCACCTGGGCCTGGGCCTGCTCGGCCTCGGCAAGTCGCCCGGCCCGCAGCGACTCGTCCGCCCGCGTGGCGGCCTCGGCCATCTGGCCCTCGGCGTCCAGGCGCGACAACTCCAGTTCGTTGCTGTCCAGGCGGGCCAGCACCTGCCCGCGCGTCACCACCGCGCCGGGGCGCACGCCGTCGGCCACCTCGATCAGGATCGCCTCGAACGGGGCCGCGACCACGCGCCGCTCGCGCGGCTGGATCGCCATCGGGCTCGTGACCCGGTACTCCACCTTCACAAACGTGACGGTGATGAGGATCGCCGCCACCAGCACGCCCAGCAGTTTCCACGCCGTGTGGCGAGGCCCCACCAGCCACGAGCCGGCCTTGAGCCCGCTCGCCGCCGCCCGCACGGGCAATGCCCGGTCGTCGCTCCGCCGCACCCGCAGCACCGGCGAGACCAGGTCCAGCGCCGCCTGCAGCAGTTCGACTGTTGCGATGTCCACCGGGTCGTCGCCGGTGGTCTCGATCGTCAGGACGCCCAGGATCTCCTCATCGGCCCGCAGCGGCAGCGACGCGGCCTTGAGGCGCGCGTCCGTCGCGCACAGGTCCCGGTGCGCGTGCGTGATCGCCTGGGCCAGCAGCACGTCCGCGTCCTGCTCGCGCGAGCCGGCCGGGGCGGCCTCGGGCGGCGGCGGGAACACCACCGCCTGCTCCTGATCGAGACACTCCTCCATCGCGCTCCGGAGTTTGCGCACCATGTCGAGGCGCTGGTCGATGTGCTCGGTGTCCGACAGGGCGATCACCTTGACGACCGACGAGCCCGCCTTCCCGCCGCGCAGCCCCTTGACCCAGCCGATGGCGACACGATCGACGCCGAGTTGGCGCTGCAGGTCGTTGCACAACTGGAACGCCGCGCCCTTGAACGAACGGGCCGCGTTGATCGACGCGATCAGGCGGGCCGCCAGATCGAGCGCCCGGGCCGAGGCCTGGGTCCGCTGCAGGATGCGCCTCGTCGCGTGGGCGTGGGCGTAGCCGACCAGCACCTCGACCAGCGCGAGCGTGGTCTGCAGCGCCTGCTTCGATCGGTGGTCGAGCAGGAACGTCATGACGATTGTCGGCTGGCCCGGCGGGGGCGACGTGCCGGCCTCCTGCAGCGGGACGGGCGTCGCGACCAGGTACCCCTTCGGCGACCCGTCGTAGAACGCGGTCTCCTGCTCGAACCCGCGGACCTCGATGCGGCTGTGCGACGCCGCGGCCCGGGCCGCGCCCTTCGCCTCCGATTCGGACTCGACCGCCAACTCGCCCGCGTTCCCGCCCGAGCCCAGCGACTTGCCGACCTCCGCGGGCCAGGCCGTCAGCACGCGCGGCTCGGCCAGGTTCTCGTCCTCGCCCTCACCGCCCGAGCCGACCGCGATCAGCAGCGCCTGACGCGCCCCGGCCACCTGCGCGATCACCGACAGCAGCCGCCCGAGGAACGCGCGATCATCGGGCGCGGCCGCCGACAGTTCGGCGACCACCCGCTGCCAGGCCGGGGCGCGAGAGTTGCTGGAGGTCGATCATCGATGCCCCCGGGCAGATGCCTCGCCGTTGCCCGGCGGGAGAGCGGCCAGCGTTCTGGCGTAGTTCACGCGTCCCCAATCCGCTGGCCACACCGGGAAGCGAACCGGATCGGGACGAAGGACAGGCGTCTCGAAGACTCCCGCAGCCGTGTCAGAGATATTCGCGAACGGACTCGCGTATGGCAGCTGCAGCGGGGTGGCGCCCCGAACTTCAACGCTGAACGGGAGTCGGTCCTCCTGCGATGACTCGGCCTGATCGGTCGTGCCAGGCTGGAACGGCCAAGCCATGTGGGGCTCCGCGGCCACGCGTTCCGCCGCCTCCGCCTCGCACATCGCCAGCACCTCGAGCCACGCGTCCGACGGCTCGCTGAACCGCACCCACGCCTCAAGGCCCGACGGCAGCCCCGCGCCGTTCTCGATCGACACCCGCACCGTGTACTTGCCCGACATCGAGTCGGTCGTCGGCGAGACGTGCACGACCGAGCCACAGGCCACGATCGGGCGGCTGCCGCGCCGGATCAGCACCCACGCGGGCGACTCGGCCTCGATGGCGTGGCGGAGCACCGTCTCGGGCAGCACCGGCACGTTGATCCACAGTTCCGAGAGGTCCACGACGCGGACGACCGGATCGGTCTCGCGGATGACGTCGCCCGTGTCCACGTTCACCGCGTCGACCACGCCGTCGAACGGGGCGACCAGGTGGAACCGGTCCACGCGGGCCTGGGTCAGTTCGGCCAGGTACTGCTCCTGCTGCTGGCTCCACTCGGCGATCCGCACGTCGATCTGGGCCGTCTCCATCGCCAGGCGGGCCCGGTCGAGCGTGATCTGGCTGTCGCCCCCACTCTGGAACGACTCGAGCGACTGCTCGTACTCCTTCTGGGCCAGTTCGGCGGCGGCCCGGGCCCGTTCGATCTGGAGCATGCTCTCGGCCCGGTGGGTCTGCTGCTCGTAGCGCGAGGCCTCTTCCCGGTCGTCGCCGCGGACCAGCAACTGGCCCTCGGCGACCCGCTCCCCGGCCTTGACCAGGACCTCCAGCACCTGGGTCGAGAGCGTGAAGCCCATCTGGGCATCCCGGCGCGGCTCGGTGAACCGCTTGTCTCCGCCGAACGATGCGCCCCACTGCTCGGGCGCGCTGGGCACCCCCGCCGGGAGGGCGATCGGCGGCGGCTCGGGCTGGCGGGCCGTGGCGGGCGGGTTGGCAAGGGTGAGCACGAGGCTCGCCCCGCCCAGCACTGCCAGGCTTTGGCGCGTTGCGTTCGGCATCGTGTGTGTCCCCACGACCCGCCCATCGGGCGGCTTGCCCCCCGCACGCCCGCTCTCAGGGCGGGGCCGACGTCGCGTCGGCGGGTGTGGGAGGCGGGCGGGTCGGTCCGGCGGCCGGTGGCCGCGTCGGAAGGAGTATACGAAGGCTGGGGGGAGCGGATGCCGGGTTCCGAGGCCGTGCTTGGGCGTCGGAGCGATCCGTACATGTTCCTATCGTGGATTCCGAGGCTGGCTCACTTTCCGTCCCGGCCCCTCTATCGTTCCAGTGCAACCCATGGACGCGTGGCCCGGAACGGAAGCCGGGGCGCGTGCACCGGAGATCGTCATGCCCGCGACCGCCGCCTCGTCCGCCCGTTCCGCCCTCGCGATCGACGGCGGCACGCCCGTCTCGAAGACCCCCGTGCCTTTCATGAAGGTGGGGTTGTCCGAGGCGGACATCGAGGCCGCGACCGCGGTGCTCAAGTCGGGCATGCTGCGGGCGGCCAAGAAGTGCGCCGAACTGGAAGAACGCTTCGCCGCGGCCACCGACGCGAAGCACGGGCTGACCTGCGCCAACGGCACGTGCGCCCTGCAACTGGCCTACGGCGCCCTGGTGAAGCCGGGCGACGACGTGCTGGTGCCCGCGTGGACGTACATCGCCACCGCGAGCATGATCGTGGCCGCGGGCTGCCGACCCGTGTTCGTCGACGCCCTGCCCGACACGTACCAGATCGACGTGCGCGACGCCGAGAAGCGCCTCACGCCCAAGACCACGGCCGTCGCGTGCACGCACCTGTACGGCATGCCGGTGGACATCGACGCGGTGCAGGACCTGGCCAAGCGCAAGGGCCTGCGGGTGATCTACGACGCGGCCCAGGCCCACTTGGCGACGTTCGGCGGCAAGGGCATCGGGGCGTTCGGCGATGCCGTGACGTACTCCTTCTACGCGACCAAGAACCTGGGCACGGGCGAGGGCGGGCTGGTCACGACCAACGACGACGCGACCAAGCGGAAGATCGAGCTGCTGCGCTCGCACGGCGAGACCGACAAGTACCTGCACGAGCAGGTCGGCTTCAACTACCGGATGAACGACATCACGGGCGCGATCGGCTGCTCGAAACTGGATCGCCTGGGTGAGGAGACCAATGCGCGCCGGGCCGCGGCCGATCGGTACGACGCGATCGTCGGCGAGATCGACGGGCTGACA
>JAWKTE010000010.1:0-181640 GCA_041401985.1 Phycisphaerales bacterium | reverse complement strand
AAACTCGGCATCCTCGGCGGCTCGGCCGTCGCGGGCGTGATCGGCCTGATCGTTCTGGTCATCGAGGGCCGCAAGTCCCCGCCAAGCACGAGCGGCCGCAACGTGATCGCCGGGTATTCGAACTAGGGCTCACCGCAGAGGCGCAGAGGCCGCGAAGGAAAGCGGAGCGCGCGCAGTCGACCTGTCTGTCGTGCGGCGACGTTCGCAAGCGTTTCCTCGGGCTCCGGAGGACAACCGCGCAAACCTTGTGGCGCCGAGGGTGCTTCCGCCAACCTTGGATCAGACCCCGGGCTCTGCCTTCCTCAGCGTCCTCTGCGTCTCAGCGGCGAATCCTCAATCGTGCCGCAGCGCCACGATCGGGTCCTGCTTCGACGCCTGGATCGCGGGATAAATCCCGAAGACCAGCCCGATCACCGTCGCCACGCCGAACGACAGCAGGATCGACCACAGCGTCACCTGCGTCGGCAGCGCGAACTCGGCCGACACCCACTGGTCGATCACGGGCGTGGCCGCCAGCACCGGCATCAGCAGCGGGATCCCCACCGACACGCCCACGCCCAGCCCCACCCCAACCAGCCCGCCGATCGCCGACAGCACCGACGTCTCCACCAGGAACTGGGCCAGGATGTGCTTCCGCGTCGCCCCGACCGCCCGCCGGATGCCGATCTCGCGCGTCCGCTCCGTCACCGACGCGAGCATGATGTTCATGATCCCGATGCCGCCCACCAGCAGCGAGATCCCGGCGATGAACCCCAGCACGAGGTTCCACGTCAGGGCCACGCGGCGGGCCTGCTCGAGCAACTCGAACGGCACGATGATCTGGATATCTTCGAGGGCCGGGTGCCGCACCGCCATCGTGCGCCGGACCCGCTGGGCATCAAGCCCGACCCGCTCCCGATCCCGGACCTGCAGGTACACCTCCTCGACCTGCACCTCCGACGACGAGAACGACCCGGACTCGCGCCGCTGCACGATGTCGCCGAATGCCAGTCGGGCCGTCGTGAAAGGGATGTGAACATCAAGGTTCAGATCCCGCCCGATCAGCGCCGCCCCGGCCCCGCCCGACAGCCCCACCGGCGCCAGCACCCCGATCACCGTCAGCGACTTGTCGTCGATCCGCAGATTCTGGCCGAGCGGGTCGTCGAACGGGAAGAAGTGCTCCGCGACCTTCGACCCGAGCACGCACACCATCGCGCCATCGGCCAGGTCCCCCGGCGCGAGATACCGCCCGCGCGAGACCCGGAGGTTCGCCACGTCCGCCAGTTCCGGCGTGGTCCCGTACGCCTGCGACACCGTCCGCAAAGCACCCCGCAGGATCTCGCTGCCCACGGCCTTGACCGGCACGATCGCCTCCGCGTCGCCGAACTGCTCTTCCAGGACGTCGAAGTCCGATCGCGAAATCCCGTACCGGCTGATGAACGACCGCTGCTGCCCCGCCGCGTTGTTGCTCGCGTCCGGCGGCTTGATCGACCGGATGATGATGTTCCGCGCCCCCAGGCGCTCGATTTGAAGCAGCGCCTCGCGTTTCGAGCCCTCGCCCACCGACACCATCGTGATCACCGCCGCCACGCCCAGGATGATCCCCAGCGCGGTCAGGATCGACCGCAGCATGTGCAGCCGCAGGTTGTGCAGGCCCAGGCGGATGGTCTCGATCAGGAACGTCACGCGGGCAATCTCCGAGGCAAAAAGAACCAACCGGGGCGACTTGAACGAATCCCCGCCCGGCGACGATAGGAAAGTACCCTCCCGAACACCGCGCCACCGCCCGACGCGAGCCCGTGCCGCATCCGTTACCGCCACGCCCGCGGATGGATTCACGGCCCGACGCCGACCGGTCGATAGGATGCTTCAATGCCCCACCCGGCCCGCGACATCGCGAGCATCGAACTCCGCCGCGAGCGCGAGACCCCGCGGGGCTGGTCCTACGACGTCGCCCTCACACGAGCCGACGCCACCACCGCCCACGACGTCACCCTGTCCTGGTCCGACCACGACTACTGGTCCGGCGGGGCCCGCCCGCCCTCGAGCGTGCTCGAATCCGTCCTGTCGTGGCTCCTGGCCGAGCACCCGGAGTTCGAGTGGCCCCCCCGATTCGACGCGGCCAGCATCCGCCGGCGATTCCCGAGAATCGACGAGTCGCTCGGTCGGTCGCTGTAGCCGAACCCGCCCGGAGCACGGTCGATCCGCGTCAGCGGCCCACGCCGCCAAGCGGTCACCCCCCGGAGCCCGCGCCACCGCGGCCCGGCCCCCCCGCCGTCGCCTCTGCCGATGAATCGGTGCCATCGCCCGACCGGTCGCCGGTACCATCTCCGATGCGCCCGAACCGCCACCAGACGCCGAGGCCCGCCATGCGCTCACCTGTGAAAAGCGCCCTCACGCTCGCCGCCATGACGCTCGCCGCCGTCCCCGCCGCGGCCCAGTCCTACACCATCGAGATCGACGACGTCCATCTCAACCTCGTCGACGCCACCGGAGCCGCCCACCGCCTCGATCTGGGCGACATCGAGGCCACCGTCGCCAACCGCTCCGGCGCCGGCATGTCCGCCACCTTCCGCGTGGCCCGCGAGCACCGCCCCGGCGGCCCGAACTCCCACCTCTGGGACCACCTCGACATCCACTGGGTCAACCTCATCCGCGACGACGACTGCCCCGCCACCGTCCGCGGCCTCCCCGCCGGGCACCCGCGCCTGCCCTTCCCGCTCATCGACATGCCCCGCCACGGCTGGGACTACGTCTACCGCTACACCCGCGGGCGACGAGGCCGCGGCCCCGAACGAATCGAGTCCAACGCCGACGGACGCTCCATGCGCGACGACGCCCTCGACGACCTTCCCTGGTACCACACCAGCGAAGAAGAAGCGATGCTCCCCGGCTCGGACAACGAGAACGGCGGATTCGGCGCGTTCCGTCGCGGCGTGACCTACTCCATCCGCGATCTGCCCACCCTGTGCCGAAACGGCGGCACCACCGCCTTCACCGCCCTGCTCGTGGCCGTCGTCCCGCCCGACGTGGAAGGCGGCGTCATCATCGAGAACGGCATCACGCTCCAGCACGGCCAACTGCTCGTGCTGGCCGGCTTCGACTGGGACTGGTCGACCCGCAACCTCCGTCTCGCCCCAACCGACTTCTCCGCCGACGAACTTGATATCGCCCTGGCCAACTCGGACTTCCCCGAGTGGCAGGCGGCCGTCGGGACGCCGGTGTTCGTCAACGCCGTGCTCGATCCGTCGTTCCGGGCCGCGCCGGCGGAGCCCGACAGCGGCGATGGTGCCCCGTTGGAGCGGAAACTCCGCCCGGGCATGTGATCGGGCATCACGTGCGCCCGGCGCCCGGCGCGTTCACCCGATTCCATCGAACGCGTCGCGCAGGCGACCCAACGTCCGCTCACGCGGGTCGCTCGGGTCCATCAGGGACATAAACCGGTACGCCGTGATGAACGCGACCTGATCGTTCGGCACGATGTGCACCGCCAGGAACGCCGAGCCGACCACGCCAAGCACGTGGTCCCGATCGCACGTCCCGATCAGCGACGCTCTGGCCCCCCGCAGCAGGCGATCGAGGCGATCCCGCAGTTCCGCCGCACCCGCGTCGGCGTGCGTCGCCCGCACCGGGCGGCGCTCCGGGCACACCGCACCCGCCAGATCGACCGAAACCAGCCCGGCGAGCCGCGCCGCCCGCAGACGCTCCCCGGCCTCCCGCACGCCCGGCGCAATCGCATCCGCTTCGCCGGCCGCGGCGGGCGCCAAGCCAAACCGCCACTTCCGCCACATCACACGCAGCAGCCCGTCGTCGGTTTCCGGCGTTCGGGCGGCCTCGATGCTCGCCCCGACATCGCGACACATCCCGGCGGTGGTCAGCAGCGACAACTCCCCGACGCCCGGAGCCCCATCCGCGAACGCCCGATCGAGCCGCGCCGACCAGGCGGGGCTTTCCGTCTCGTTGCCCAGCGAGGCGATCAGCACCGACTCGAGCAGCGACAGGTACGCCTCGCCGCGTGCCTCCAGATCATCGGTCGGGCGCTCCAGGGCCGCCGCGAACGTGCCCCGCAGCGCATCCAACCGGGCCGCGGCCCGCAACGCCCCGCGCTCCCGCAGCGACGCCTCCGCGTCCCCCGACATCCGCAACAGCCCGTCGTACGAATCGGCCGACAGCCCGAACGCGCCCAGATGCTCCCGCGCCTCGGCCGACGCCTTCCGCATTTGCTCCGAGAGCGACGCGGTCTCCGGCACGCTGCTGGCTTCCTCGCCCAACGCCGACTCCTTCCGACGATTTCGCCCCATCCGTTCTCCGCTGGGATCCGGGCCGCCGGCATGGTACTCTGAACGCCGGGGCCAGCGCGGGGGAACGGTCCGGAGCACCCCATGACCCCGACGCCCGCAACCGACGCACAATGTCCCGCGGCCACGACGCTGCGAGCAGCACTGGCCCTCGCGGGTGCTTTCCTGATCGCCATCTGGACCAGACCCTCGCTCGCCGCCGACCCCGATCGCGTGTTCGACATGCCCGGCGGCCCGCCCCGTTCCATCGTCGTCAGCCTCGACGCCACGCCCCCCGACGCCGAATCGCTCGACTCACCAATGCTCCGGGCTCTCTCCGGCGTCATTGGCGAGGTCACGCCGCGCGAGTTCGGCCAACTCCGACGCATGGCCCGCGCCGCCAGCGCCCCCGAGTCGCTCGAAGGCGCCACCCTCGTCGGCATCATGCACCTGGCCAACGCCACCGCCCGCAAGCGCGTCGAGATCCTCCGCCTGCCCGATGGCACGCTGATCGCGAATGAGATCGACCCCATCGGCCCGTCCGGCGTCGCCGCCGCCACGGCCATGCCCGACGCGTTCGCCGAGATCGTCGCCCAATGGTCGCGATACACCGCCGGCTTCGACCCGCCCGACATCCCCACCGGGCGCGTGGTCGACCTCGAGCATCCCTACATCCCCAGCCCCATCACCTTCGACGAGCAGACCCTCGGCGACCGCTTCTGGGCCGGCCAGCGCTGGCGTCTCCGCCCCGCCGCCCGCGACCTCGAAGTCGAGACCATCTACCTCCGCCTCCCCGAGGCCTACTCCCCCACCCGCCCCGCCGGCCTGCTCGTCTGGATCGACCCCACCGAATCGGGCCGTCCCCCGGCCTTCGCCGAGGCCGCGGCCGACGCCCTCAACCTCGCCGTCGTGGGCGTCTCAAACGCCGGCAACAACCGCAACATCGCCGACCGCCACCAACTCATCTTCGACGCGATCGCCAACGCCACAACCCGCGTCCACATCGACCCCGAGCGTGTCTACGCCTTCGGCGTCAGCGGCGGCGGACGCGTCTCGTCCATGCACTGGGGCTGCTTCCCCGAGGTCTACTCCGGCGCGATCTGCATCGTCGGCGTCAACGCGTACCAGAACATTGCGCTGGGCAACGGCGCCTACCTGCCCCAGGGCTACGCGCTGCCGCGCGCCGACGCCCGCCGCCTCCGCGAGCACCGCCTGGCCGCCATGACCGGCCCGCGCGACTTCAACTACGCCCAGATCGTCCGCACGCTCGACGCGATGCACACCGACGGCTTCGACGTCCGCTTGCTCGAGTACCCGGACATGGGCCACGAGTACCCCACCGCCGCCCGCTTCCGCGAGGCCCTCGACTGGGTCGACCAGCCATGGCAGGCCCGCACCACCGAACAGACCCAGCGTGCTCAGACCATGCTCGACGGCTGGCGCTTCCGCTACGCCGATTCGGGCCTTCCCGACCCGCTCCCGGAGCGCGACCGCGAGGTCCTGGTCCGCGTCACGCGCGAGGCCCCGTGGTCGGCCCCCGCCTGGGAGGCCGCCCGCCTGCTCGGCTTTGCCGCTCCCGAGCCGGATCTCGCGCCCTGATACGGCCCCGCGCTCGCATCTGCGGACCAAGCCGCGTCCCCGCGTAATCCACAAAGTTTGCCCACGCTAACGAAGCCTTTATCAACTTCCCACCAACCCTTGACAACCGGGGGGTGTCTATGCGAACATGCGGTGTCCGGCCTCGTAGGAGTCGAGGCTCCACAAGCCCTGAAGATGGGCTGCCGTCCGGCCACGTCCGGACGCCCGTGTCCGCCGCCACGCCCAAGGCTCGGCGTCGGACCCCGTGCAAGGAGGAATCGCATGGGCATCGATCCGATCAGCCGACCGTTCTCGCTCGAAGGCCGAGCCGCGTTCGCGCCGCCCTCCTCAGGTGCCGCCGCGTTCCGGGCTGATACCGATCAGTCTGGCGAGTGGTACGTCTGGACCCGCCTGTCCAGCAGCGGCTGGGCCACCATGCAGCGCTGCGATTCCCGCGAACTGGCCCAGCGCTTGGCCGACGATCTGAACCAGCAGTCGCTGCGCGTGGCGGTCTGAGCGTTTTCGGATCGCTCGCGTCTGAAATCCTGAGCGAGGCTGAAGTCTGGAATTTGGAATCTCAGATCTGAGATTCCTGATTCCGCCAATCCATCGCCCCGCCCCGAGCACGCCGCTCTCGCCAAACGTCGGGGGTTCCCGCCAACCACCCCCGCTCACCTCGGCTCGAACACATACTCCCGCCCCCCCCACGCCACCGGCTCGCGCGACGCCACCGTCCGTGCCGCCCGCCACATGATCCACGCCGCCACCGCGTAGCCCACCGGGTTGAGCGCCACCGACCACCACGGCGCCCGCTGCGACCGGTACAGCGCGCCGATCGCCACGACCCACGAAACCAGCCCGAACGCACCCACCCCGATCGCACTCCACCTCGACCACGCGGGCGCATCCATCATCGCCGCACCGGCAACCCCCGCTCCCACCGCCACCGGCAGCAACGCGCACGCCAGCCCCACCCGCAGCGTCCACCGGCGCAGGCGGCGCACCTTCCGCCCCGCACCGGCCATGAAGATCCGCTTCCACCCGCTGGCGAACGACGCCCACGTCTCGTGCATGTTCACCAGCAGCATGTCCCCCGCCGGGAACGCTCCCGCCGCCAGCCCCGCCCGGTCCACAAGCCTTGCCAGCGCGAAGTCCTCCATGATGTCGTCGCGCAGCGCCATGTGCCCGCCCAGACGCTCGTAGTCCTCCCGGCGCACCAGGATGAACTGCCCGTTGACGAACGGGCGGCGCCCCCCCTTGGCTCCCGGCGCGCGGTTGACCCGGTCCGGCGGGAACTCGTAGAGCAACTCCAGCACGCACGCGGGCTGCACGACGTTCTCGAACCAATAGCGGTGCCGCAGCGTCGGCAGCAGCGTCAGCAGCGCGAGGTCCCGCCTCCGCTGCAGCGCGGCCGCCGCCCGGATCGCGTCCGGTGCAAACTCCACGTCCGCATCAAGGAACAGCAGCAGGTCCGCCCGCTGCGCCAGCCGCGACTCGGTCACCGCCTTCCACAGGCAGTGCACCTTTCCGGCCCACCCGTCCGGGCAGTCCTCGATCGACATGACCTCGAAACGCGGGTGCCCCGCCATGATCTGCTCGGCCCGGTCGCGCGTGCCGTCCGTGCAGCGGTCCAGCGCCAGCACGACACCCACGTCCAGGTCCCGCTGCGACCGCAGCGACGCCAGCACGCCGCCGATCGAGTCCTGCTCGTTGTGGGCCGGCACGATCGCCACGATCCGCTGCGTGATCGGCTCCTCGTCGGCCCACTCGATCCCGTCGCGCAAACTGGGCACCTGGCTGGCCGACCGGGCCAGCCGCCCGAGCACCACGATCCAGATCGCCGCCAGGAAGCCCCCGGCCGCCGCCGTCGCCAGATTGATCGCCACGAATACCAAGCCGGGCAAGCGTAGCGGGGCCGCGCCACCCGTCCCGTCACGCCAGTCCCTCGGCAAGGACCTGATCGACGATCGCCCTCGGCACGCCGATGTCCGCGACCGTCACCCGCCCGAGCCGCTCGGCCGCCCCCGGCGCGTCAAACCCACGCTTCTGGGCCACGAACGTGACAGTCTCATCCGCGCCGACACACGCCCCCAGTGCCCGCCCCGTGTCGGCGTCCAGCCCGCTGGGCACATCCGCCGCGATCACCCACGAGCCGCGCGCCCGCTGCCGGTTAATCCACTCGATCGCACCGGCTGCCGCCCCATGCGGCGCCCGCGACAGCCCCGTCCCGAACAGGCAATCCAGCACCACGCATGGCCCGGTGCCCGCCATTTCCGAATCAACGGCTCCCGCTCCCCACGCAACACCCGTCGCGCCCATCCGATCCAGCACGCCCCGCTGCATCGCCGCGTCGCCCTCGCTCCGCTCGGTCAGATGAACGACACGGACCTCCCGCCCGGCGTTCACCAGCCACCGCGCCGCCACCAGCCCATCGCCACCGTTGTTGCCCGGCCCGGCCACGACGACGACCCGCCCCAGCCGCCGCGCCTCCATCGCGCGCACCGCCGCCTCCGCCAGCGCCCTCCCCGCGTTCTCCATCAGAACGATCGTCGCCAGCCCCCAAGCCGCGGCGATCTCGTCCACCCGGCGCGACTGCGCCACGCTCAGCGTCCCCCGCCCGACATGCGACCCGCTCGAGTCCACGCCCTCATTCCTCGTCCATGCCCGGCCCGCCGCACCCATCGGATACCATGCTGTTCGAAGCGTACGGCCCACCGGACGGGCCCAGCGGAGGGCCGCCCATGCGCGTGCTGATGGAACTGAGCCGCATCCTCATCCGCGAACTCAACGACTACCAGATCATCGAACTCCGCGAGGTCCGCCAAGCCGATGGCGACGACGCCGAGGAGTCCGACGACACACCCCCCCGCTCCTTCCCCATCGTCATCGGCCTGCCCGAGGCCAGCGCCATCGAGCGCGGCCTCTCAGGCACGCCCATCAAACGCCCCCAGACCCACGACCTGCTCGCCGCCGTCATCCGCGAACTCGGCGGCGTGCTCGAGTCCGTCACCGTCACCGACCTGGCCGACTCCACCTTCTACGCCACCCTCGACATCCGCCGCCATGACGGCGACCTGGTCAACGTCGATTCCCGCCCCAGCGACGCCATCGCCCTGGGCATCGCCCACGGCGTGCCCGTCTACGTCGAAGACCACGTCATCGAAGCGGCCGGCGGCGAGGAACTCTGAGCCGCGCCGGTTTCGTCGCCCCACTCCGCCCGTGCAGACACACCCCTCCCGCCGCGAGCACGACATGCAGAACGATGCCCGCGACAACCCACCGCCGCAAGCCCCCCCGCCCCCCGACCCCCGCGTCGTCCCCGCCGCCTACATCACCGCGGACATCCCCCCCATCGGCGGCGTCATCAAGCAGCGCCCCGAGGACTTCCTCGTCGAGGAAACACCCCTTTACCAGCCCTGCGGCGAAGGCGAGCACATCTACCTCTTCGTCGAGAAGCGCGGCCTCTCGACCCTCGAAATGGTCGAGATCATCGCCCGCCACTTCCGCGTCGACCGGCGTGCCGTCGGCTACGCGGGCATGAAGGACAAGCCCGCGATCACCCGCCAGGTCGTCTCCGTCCACGTCCCCGGCAAGAAGATCGAGGACTTCCCCTCGCTCGAGCACGACCGCGTCGGCGTCCTGTGGGCCGACTACCACACCAACAAACTGCGCACCGGGCACCTGGCCGGCAACCGCTTCTCCATCCGCATCCGCGGCGTCCCCGCCACCGCCGCCCTGCCAGCCAAAAAGGTGCTCGACCGCCTCGAACGCACCGGCGTGCCCAACCGCTTCGGCGAGCAGCGCTTCGGGCACTGCGCCAACAACCACCTCGTCGGCCGCGCCATCCTGCTCGGCGACGCCCCCGGCGCCCTCGAGCACCTGCTTGCCCCCTGCCCCGACCACCCGGAGCAGCAGCCCGAGGGCCGCGCCCTGTTCGCCCAGGGCCGCTACGCCGAGGCCATCGACGCCTTCCCGCGCTCGCTCCGCACCGAACGCAACGCCCTGGCCATGCTCGCGCGAGGCGTGCCCCCCGACCGGATCCTCGCACGCCTCGACGACCGGATCCGCAAGTTCATGCTCTCGGCCTTCCAGTCCGCCGTCTTCAACGCCGTGCTCGACGCCCGCGTCCTCGACGGATCGTTCGGCACGCTGCGCTTGGGCTGCATCGCCCACATCCACGCCACCCGGGGCCAGTTCCACGTCACGCCAGACGTGCTCGCCGAGCCCGACCTGGCCGACCGCGCCGCCCGCCTCGAACTCAGCCCCACCGGCCCAATGTGGGGCGTGAGCATGCGCCGCTGCGACGGCGCGAGCGGCGAGATCGAACGACGCTGCCTTGAAGCCGCCGGCGTGACCACCGACGACCTCGACCGCTACGCCGCCCGCCCCACCTCACGCGGCTCGCACGACATCGAGGGCGCCCGGCGCCCCCTGCGCGTCCCGGTCATCGCCCCCCAGGTCGAGGGCGGCGTCGACGAGCACGGCTCCTACGTCCGCGTCGCCTTCGAACTCGAACGCGGCGCGTTCGCCACCGTCGTGCTCCGCGAGATCATGAAGCCCGCCAGCGGGGCCTCGATCGAGTCCGAAGCGGGCTGAATCCGACATTGCCCGGTCGTGCGCGGGTTCGATCGCCGCGAACGGGCCGACAACGCGATCCCAACGACCTATCGTCCCCGTCCTGCCCGGTCGGGCGGGGCCGGCCCCACGCCGGCACGTCCCAGACGCCCACTCCACGACCATGCCGAACCAGAAGAACCCCCTTGTCCGCGTGTTGGTGCCGCTGATTGTCGGGCTGGCCGGGGTCGGCGTGGTGGCCTCGTTCTGGGCCAACAGCAAGCCGAAGACCCCCGCTTCCGGGCAGCCGGCCAGCCAATCAACCCCCGCTTCCAATCAAACCCAGACACCGGCCCAGACTCCGGCGCAGCCCTCCGAATCCGGCGGGTCAGACCCGTCGCCTTCCCAACCGACAGCGGAGGCCCAGCCCACCCCGCAGCCCCCCACCACAACCACCCAGCAACCGCCCGCACCCGAGCAGGCCTCCACCACGCCTCCAACGAGCGCCCCCACCCAATCCACGCTCGTCGCCCGCGCCTCCGCTCAGACGCCCGCCGACTGGTCCGGCATCGGCGCCGCCTACCACCTCGACCCCGACACCGGGCAACCGATCCCGGGCCTGCTCGACGAGGCCTCCGACTACGAACTCCGCATCGAGTTCTCCCAGTACGGCGCGGGCATCGAGCGGCTCCTCCTGGCCCACCACCACACCACATGGCGGGCCGAGCAGAGCCAGCCCATCCAGGTCACCCGCGAGTGGGTCGCCGCCGACGGCACGTCGTCGGGCCGCACCCGCGCCGCCTCGCCCATGGCCTCGGCCCAGGTGTTCATCACCGAGAACGGCACGACCCGCTCGTGCCTGCTCTGGAACGGGCCGCGCAGCGAGAACGTCTGGAGCCAGGTCGAGGCCGGCGAGTCCTTCGCCGTGTTCGAGGCGACCATCAGCGAGGCCGGCTCGGGCCCAGAATCCCAAGCCGAAACGCCGTTGCTGACCATCCGCCGGCGCTACGAGGTCGCGCCAAACTCGTACGTCGTGTCCGTCTCGCAGGACATCGTCAACCTCTCCGCCCGCCCGCTCGACGTCCAGGTCCAGCAGTTCGGCCCCATCGACCTGGTCCCCGACACGCTTGGCAGCCAGAACGCCGGCTACGGCGGCGACAAACGCCGCGTCCGATTCGGCTACCTCGCCAGCGCCCAGAGCGACCCCTCCCAGCAGTTCGTCATCGCCGACAACGACCTCCGCCCGCGCAGCTCGGCCATCAACGCCGCGAACCGCGCCGCCAGCGGCGTCGCGTCCGACCTCTGGCCCACGCAGGCCTCGATCGACAACCAGCGCACGCTCGTCTGGGCGGGCATGACCAACCGATACTTCGGCGTCGCGATCCACACCCTCGTCGACCAAACCGCCACCCGCCCCACCAAGGGCCTGGCCAGCGTCGAGCGGATCGAGCCGCTGGTCGCCACCACCGGGGCCGGCACCGACGACCAGATCCTGGCGATGCGGATCACCCAGTCGTCCGTCCGCATCGAGCCGGGCGCAACCGCGTCCTCGCGCGTCGGCATGTTCGCCGGCCCGCTCTCGAAGCCCGTGATCGAGCGCGACCCCATCGCCGCCGCCGCCGGCCTGGGCGGCATGGTCGTCTACAACTTCGGCGGGTTCTGTGCTCCCTGCACGTTCTCGTGGATCACCGGTCCGCTGATCTCGCTGCTCCGCCTCATCCACGACTACGTCACCCAGGACTGGGCCCTGGCCATCATCGTGCTGGTGTTCATCGTCCGCGGCATCCTCCACCCCGTGCAGCACTGGTCGCAGATCCGCACCCAGCGCTTCGCCAAGCAGATGCAGTCCATGGCGCCCAAGCAGAAGAAACTGCAGGAACGCTACAAGGACGACAAGGCCGCCCTCCAGAAGGAGATGGCCAAACTCTGGCGTGAAGAGGGCATCACCCCCGCCTCGTTCGTCGGCTGCATCCCGCCGTTCCTGCAGACCCCGATCTGGATCGCGCTGTCGGCCATGATCTACTTCGCGGTCGAACTCCGCCACGAGGCCGCGTTCTTCGGTGCGTTCCAGATGATCGCTCCGGACTGGCCCTTCATGGCCGACCTGTCCGAAGCCGACTCGTTCATCCCGTTCGGCCAGGTCTTCAAGATCCCGCTGCTTGGGATCCCGGTCTCGTCGCTCAACATCCTGCCGTTCGTGCTCGCACTCGTCTTCTACTCCCACCAGAAGTACTTCACGCCCCCGACCTCGGCCACCATGACCCCCGAGCAGAAGCAGGCCCAGGTGCTCAGCAAGTGGCTCATGGTCGTCATGTTCCCGGTGTTCATGTACTCCGCGCCCGCGGGCTTCACGCTCTACTTCATCGCCAACTCCACCATCGCCATCTTCCAGACCCGCTGGATCAAGAACCACATCGAGAAGCACGGCCTCGACGACCCCGAGAAGGCCAAGGCCCTGGCCGCCGCCCGGCGCAAGGCGGTCTCAAACTCCGACTCGTTCCTGGCCCGCATGGCCAAGCGCGTCGAAGACGCCCAGCAGGCCCGCCAGGGCGCCCAGCCCGGCCCCGGCAAGGCCATGCAGCGACGACCGGACCGCGGCGCCGAGCCCCCGCCGCGGCGCTTCAAGGATCGCTGATTAGTCGGGTGCCGTGGTCGCGGATTCGCGTGACCACGCGATAAGCCGGACCGGACGTTCTGTCGGGCCGCGCCTTCAACCTCCCCGCCGCGGAACCTCCTGATCGATCTGGCGCATCGCCTGGTCGATCAGCGTTTGGCGGTCGGCCCGCTGGGCCTCGACATCGGCCTCGAGCGTGCGGAGGCGATCTCGCAGGTGCGCGATCTCGTGCTCGGCCCCTCCGAGCCTGGCATCGAACTGGGCCTGCAGCGCGCCCCGCAGCGCTTCACGGGCCTCGCCCGCCTGGGTGCTGTCGGCCCCGAACCGCGCCACGTTCATCCGGTACACCCGCGTCGCCCGCATCACGAACAGCGTCGTCATGAACTCCTGCGACATCACACCCGCACGCTCCGGGTCGCGCTGGCGGGTCTCCTCGATCGTCGCCCACTGCGGGAGCAGGCGGTTGCGCAGGATCTCAAGAAGCCGCGGGTCCTCGGATTCCAGCTCCTCGATCCACGCGGCGACGCGCGGCAGGCGCTCGCGCAGCGACGCCATCGCCCGCTCACGCTCCGCCTCGTCCATCGGCCCGCGCCCGCTCGGGCGCCCCCACGCGCTCCGGTCGATCCGCGGCATGCCCGGCGCGAACAGGTTGTCGATGACACGCTGCGGATCGACGCCCGCGTCGAGCGCCTCGATCCCCTGGGCCAATCGCGCCTCCAGCACACGCACATCGCCGAGGCGACGCTCGATGCGGGCACGCAGGTCCTCGGGCGACATCGTCGGGCGCTCATCGCCCGGCGTTGCCCCGGGGCGACCCTCCGCACCTTCCGGGCGCGGCGGCGGGCGATCGGGGCGACCGCCCGGCTGGCCGCCCAAGCGATCGGGTTGGCGATCCGGCTGGCGATCGGGCTGGCGCTCGCCCGGCCTGTCCGGCTGGGCGGAGCCCATGCCCGCCAGCAGGAACGCCCCGGTGGCCAGGCCCATGCCGGCGAGCATGGCCAGCGCACACGCGCCGAGCGGCGCGCGTTGGGGCGTGCGACCAACAACGCGATCAAGTCCGGCGGCCTGCGAGCGGTTCCAGTGGTTCACAGCGATTCGCCCCCAAGGGAGTTGGAGTCACCCGACTCGGAATCAAGCCGCCCGCCCAGCGGGTCGGTCAGCGTAAGCCCGACGCTCGCGGTCGCGAGCGTGAGTTCGTCGAGGCGATCATCGAATCCGCCGATGAGCGACGACGCGGCCAGCATGGCCTCGAACTCCGCCGCCGCATCATCGACCACGTCGTTGCCGCCGGCGATCGGAACGGGATCGACGCGCGGCTGACTCTGACCGCTCGGCAACCCAAGCGTCAGCCAGGCCGCGACGCCCACCACCGCCCCCAACCCCAGTGCGATGGCGAGGCGTCGCGGGCCCGGCCGCGCGTGACGCCGAGGGCCGTCGCGGCGTCCGCCGGGATGGCGAACACCCTCCGACGCGCCGGCCCCGACTCCCCCACTCGCCCCCTCTCCGATCGATCCCGTACCACTCCGGAGGAGCGGCAGCGTCGACGACGCGACGCGCTCCTCAAGCCCGCGCGGCGAACCCGCACGCTCGGCTGCGCCAAGAGTGTCGAGCGCGTCGCTCAGCCCCGCCGCGTGCGGATCGCCATGGAGATGTGCGTGCCTGTCGCGGCTCATGGGCGTGCCCCCTTGTTCGTTGATTCGGTTGAGAGGCCGAAGGCGCCGGCGGCGTCGCCGGCCGCTGATTCCTCGATGATCGCCCGCAGTTTCCGCAAGGCCCGATGGTGCCGCGCCAGCAGCGTGCCCAGCGGCTCGCCCAGCAGGTCGGCCATCGCCTTGAACGACATCTGCCCGTGGTGGCGCAGTTCGATGACCTCGCGGTCCGCGTCGGGCAGTTCGCCCAGCGCCCCACGCAATGCTCCGAGCGCCCGCGGATCGACCGCGGCCCCATTCTGCGACGCCTCAACACCCGCCGCCGGCCCGAGGCCCGCGAGCGCGACAGGGTCCGTCGGCGTCGCGTGCCGGCTCGAACGCCGCGCCTCGTCCCGGACGCGGTTCATCGCGATCCGGAACAGCCACGACTCGAACCGACCGACCTCGGTGTAGCCGCCCGAGCCCAGGGTTGTCGCCACCTTCGCGAACACGGCCTGCGTGACCTCCTCGGCCAGTTCCGGGCTCCGCACCCGGCTCCTGGCCAGCGCGAACACCCGGCGGGCGTACCGGGCGACGACCTCGCGCCACGCCGACTCGTCGCCCCGAGCCGCCTCGGCAAGGACGGCCGACAACTCCCCCTGATCGGGGGCGGCCTCGTCCCGAAGGCTCGCGTCCCGCCCGGCGCCCCCTGATTCGGGGTCCGAGGCAGGGGCTGGGGTGCGACGCACGTGACCTCCCGAATACCGGGCCGAATCACCGGCCGGAACGACCCGGCCGCCCCCCCCGAGCCACGACCTTCGGACGCGATGCCGTCCTTGCGAGCCGAACGCCCGAACGGGTGGTCGATTGCGTCCGGCTGGCGGGCCCGTCGGGGGCTAACCCGTCCGATATCCTATCGGCATGGGAGAGCAGCTGGCCTACAGCGTGATCGCAACCCTGCCGGACGAGGCGACGCTCGACGAGTACGTCGCGTGGCTGCGAGACGGGCACATCGAGGCGGTGATCCGCGGCGGGGCAGCCGCGGGGTGGGTGATCCGGCACGATGCGCTGCCGGGGATGCCGCTCCGGGCCGAGGCGCGGTACCTGTTCCCGAGCCGGGCGGCGTTCGAGCGGTACGTGGCGGAGTCGGCTCCGGCACTGCGGGCCGAGGGGCTGGCGAGGTTCCCGGCGTCGCGGGGCGTGGCATTCGAGCGGGTTGTGGGGATGGTTGAGGGCGCGTGGACGGGGAGTGCGGGCGTGCTCGAGTAGCGGGTGGTTGCAGAAAGACGCCCGCCGACGCGAGTCGGCGGGCATGGGTCTGGCTTTGAGTGGCGTCGCGGGGCGAACGACCCGACGCTTGCGCGTCGGGCTCTGCCTAGCAGCCGGCGGCGAAGATCGTGAGGTAGTAGAAGAAGTCGTCGTTGGTGATCGCGCCGTTGGGCACGCCGTAGCCGGGTTGGCCGGAGACGGCGCCGGTGGTCAGGTCGCAGACGGCGAGGTTGCCGGCGGCGAACTGGGCGAGGAAGTAGAAGAAGTCGTCGTTGGTGACGACGCCGTTGGGCACGCCGTAGCCCGGCTGGCCGACGACCGCGCCGGTGGTCAGGTCGGCGGGGCAGGGGGGCGTGACCAGTTCGCCGCGGAGTTGCAGTTCGGAGAGGCCGTAGAACCCGTCGCCGCCCGCGTGCACCACCCGGATGGCGGTGGTAACGACGGGCGTGAGATCGGCATAGGTGGTCTGGTTCGCATTCGGGCGCGTCCTGAAGCCGAACCCCACGGAGATGTTCGCAACGGTGTAGAGCGGCTCGAACGTGTTGCTTTCCGTGAGGTAGGACACGACCAGCGCGTCGTTGTCGTCGGCCTGGGCGATGATGCCATCGATGCGGTAGGGATCGCCCAGTTGGATCTCGATCGTGGTCGGGCCGGCGAGGCCGGTGTTCCAGCGGATCGAGCCGTTGATCGCGGCGGGATTCGAGTATGGGGTGGCCTCGCCCAGGAACACACCGTCGGTGATCACGTTCGGCGACGGGGCCGGCGTGAGGATGCTGCCCGAGCCGACCGTGATCGACACCGGCTTGTTGAGCGCGATGTTCTGCGCGTACGCGGAGCCCGCAACGCCCGCCGAGACGACGGCAATCAACAACTTCGGCCCGTTCATGTCAGCCTCCCTTGGGACCGGAACTCGCCCGCGGCACGGGGTCGCGCACCGACCGCCAGCGGACACGCGCCGCTTGCGGCGGGTCGGCTGAACGCGAACCAAGTGTCACGGGGCCGCCCCACGGGCGGACACTCCCTCCCGGATCAAGGGGGAGTGTATTGCCTTAGGGTGGAATACGCAATGCGATTTCGGTCTGAGGATACCGGGCCAGGGGTGGGTGGCGACGAGATTCAGCAACCGGCGGCGAACAGGGTCAGGTAGAAGAAGAAGTCGTCGTTGGTGATCGCGCCGTTGGGCACGCCGTAGCCGGGCTGGTTGGGGACGGCGCCGGTGGTGAGGTCGCAGACGGCGAGGTTGCCGGCGGCGAACTGGGCGAGGAAGTAGAAGAAGTCGTCGTTGGTGACCGAGCCATCGGGGACGCCGTAGCCTGGAAGCCCAGGCGCGGCCGAGCCTGAGACGTCGGGCGCACAGTCGAGGGGCATCGTCCACAGCACGGCCTCGTCGCGGCCCGCAAGGGCGTTGAATGCCCATCCCACCACCGACACTCCCCCTCCGTCGACCCAGATCGATGCGGCCCGCGAGTGCGTGAACCCAGCGGGGAGTGCGGGCGTGAGGTCGGTCCAGGATGCAGACGTGCCGCGCCACACGACCGCGTGTTGCACGCCCTGGATGGTGGCCCAGCCCGCCTGCCATCCGGAGTGCGCGTCGGCGATCGCGCCCGCGCTGGCGACGGTCGGTGTGAGGTCGTTCCAGGACGCGGCCGACCCGGTCCAGAGGCTGGCTCGATCCGTCGTCGCGAGGGTGGAGCCGACCTGCGTCTGCCCATCGATGGCGTACACGAACGACTGGGTGGCGCCAGCCGGGTGGAGGTCCACGAACGACTCCGGGGTGCCCTGCCAGAGTCCGGCGTGCCAAGTGCCCCCGATGTGGGCCGCCCCACCCTGGGCGGTTCCTGCGGCGTCGAACATCCACGAGGCGCTGGCGCCGGCGGGGTGGAGGTCCGTCCACGAAGCCGCCGAGCCGGACCAGATGCCGGCGTGGGGTGACCCAGCGATGCTGGCCCAGCCGACCTGTGTGTGGCCCTCGACATCGGTCGCGCAGGAGAGCGCTGCGCCCGCCGGATGGAGATCGATCCACGAGTTTGCCGAGCCGCTCCACACACCGGCGCGGAAGACGCCGGCGATCAACGCCTGGCCGACCTGCCGCTGCGGGCTTGCGCCGTGCACGCGTGAGTAGGTCGCGCCGGCGGGCGTCAGGTCGGTCCACGTCGCGCTCGAGCCTTGCCAGAGGCTGGCGCGCGTCACGCCGCCGATCTGCACCGCGCCGGCCTGCTGGCTGCCGGCGGCGACACGCCCCTCGCTCAGGAACGCCCCGTCGGGCGTGAGGATGGTGGCGGACCACTGGGCGCTGGCGATTCCGATGTGACCGGCGACGCACAGGGACAGAAGCACGGCTTCACGAGTCTTGTTCATGGTGATCTCGCATCGGCCCACGAGCGGTTGTGAAGCGGTGGTGGCGCGCGGCAGCGTGCCCCACCTGGAAAGCGTGCGGACCCGAGCCCACGCTCGGCGGCGGGCGCCCATCGATTCGCGAGGCGTTCTTCGCGCTCGCCATGAACCGAAGAACCCTGCGACTCGATTCGGATCTCAGCAGCCGGCCGCGAAGAGGGTCAGGTAGAAGAAGAAGTCGTCGTTGCTGAGGATGCCGTTGGGCACGCCGTGGCCGGGCTGACCCGGGACCGCGCCGGTGGTGAGGTCGCAGACGGCGAGGTTTCCCGCGGCGAACTGGGCGAGGAAGTGGAAGAAGTCGTCGTTGGTGACGGAGCCGTTGGGGACGCCGTAGCCGGGTTGGCCGGGGACGGCGCCGGCGGTAATGTCGGAGGGGCAGAAGGCGTCGAGGGTGACGCGCTCGCTGGCCGGGAGGAGGAACTCGAACATCTGCGGGATGCGGGCGCCGAAGTCGGGCAGGAGGTGCTGGAGGCAGGGCACGGTCAGGTACTGGACATCGTCCATGTGGACGTAGGGGTCGGCGGCTCGGGTGGCGAGGTTCTGGGCGAGCGTCTCGTTGCCGGGGAAGTTGTCCAGCCCGTTGTCCATGTAGAAGCGCATGTCGCGCGAGGGCTCGCTCATGACGCGGTTGCGGAAGTTCTGGAGCCAGAACGCGCCGGACCACGAGCCGGCCCTGGAGAACACGCTGTTGTAGTCCCAGGCGCAGTAGAGGGCGCACACGCCGCTGTAACTGAACCCGGCGGTGAGGGTGCTAGCGCGATCCGGCAGTGTGCGGTAGTTGGCGTCGATGAAGGGCTTGAACTCGCTGATGAGGAAGTCGAGGTAGCGATCGGCCTGGCCCGCGATGCCGGTGTTGCCGGTGTCGCCCGGCGGGATGTAGTCGCGCGAGCGGTTGGGGATGCTCGTGGCGTCGAGGGCGACCAGGATGCACTCGGCGACGCGCCCCTCGCGGACGAGTGACGCGAACACGGCGGCGTCCGGGTCCATGGGGGCGCCGATGAGGTTGGGCTCGAACCAGAACTGGCCGTCGTGGGCGTAGACGACGGGGTAGCGCCTGCTTGGGTGTTCGTCGTAGCCGCGGGGCAGGACGACGCGGTACGGGCGGTCCTCGCCCAGGACGGTCGAGAAGAAGGTGGGCAGGGCCATGGGGTCGTACTCGCGCCGGAGCGGCGTGACGGTCGGCGCGGGCACATAGCCGAACAGTTCGGCGTCCTGGAGGAAGCAGGCGTCCATCGAGGTGCGGTACGCACCGGTGGGCGGCTCGCGGAGCGTGCCGGCCTCGTCGGTGAGATAGAACTCGATCTCGCGCCCGGCGGAGGCGAACCCGCCCGCGCCCCAGCGGCGCTCGCCGGGCGTGCGCCCGGGGGCGGTGTCGCGCATGGCGACGGACTGGAACGGACCGTCGTCCTGTCGCCAGTGCAGGATGGGTTGGGCGATCGAGGAATGGGCCCAGATGGTCTTGTGGCGAGGCGCGGCGGCGTGGGGCGGGGTGTGGGCGGACTCGACGGGGGAGATCGGCATCGCCGTGAGCGGGCCGCACAGGGCCTGCACGTCCCGCTCGACGAACTGGAATGTGTAGGGGGTGTCGGGCGGGAGCAGGACGTCGATCCGGTACTCGTTGGGCGCGACGGGCCACATCCGGACGCCGGCACCGGGGTCGCCCGCGCCGAGTTCGGGTAGATCGCCGACGAGGTACACGCCTCGGAAGGGGTTGGGAAGGGTGTGGGTGACCTGGAAGCCGACGGTGCTCTGGGCCGAGCAGGCGGCGGTGCCGGCGGCCAGGGCGATGAGGGCTGGGAGCGTGGTGGCACGAGGTTGCGGCATGCGGGGTCTCCGGGGTGGCGGCGGGGCTGCCGTCCGATGGGGCGAGGGCTCGCGCCCGCACTCTCGACGCGGAGCCGCGTCCCGGTTCGACTGCGAAATCCGGCGATCTCGAACGGAGGGAGGGAGCAAGGAGCCGAGCATCACGGCCGGCGCACTTTTTCTGGCGATGAGTGTCGAGAACGGGCCGCGCCGGGCGTCGAACTGGTCGAGCGGCGGTGGACATCGCCCCGTGGGGTCGCCGCGGCAGGGAAAGGAGCAGCCATGCGTGGTTCTGGTCGTCGTTTCTGGCTTGGTGGCGTGGCGCTGGCAATCGCGGGGGCGTGTCTGGGCGTTCCGATGGGCGGGTCCGCCAGCGCCGGAGTGCCCGGCGACTCGCCGATCCCGATGGTCCAAGCGGGCATCGGCGGCGTGGTGGTGTCGGCCCAGACCGGGCAGCCGGTCGGGGGGCGGCTGGTTACGCTGTCGTCGGGTCGGATGATCGTGCGGACGCAGCGCACGGACCCGGACGGCTTCTTCCTGTTCGACGGCCTGTTCCCCGGCTCGTACGTCGTGCAGGGCGAGGGCGGCGAGGCGGTGGGCGTGAACATCGGCTCGTTCCACGCGTTCGTGACGGTGGGCGTGCCGTGATCGGGACGGGCGGACTGGCGGGCCTTCGGGCGGGATGGACGCGATGCAATACCTGCTTCTGCTGTACGAGGACGACGCCAAGTTCGAGACGATGCCCGAGGCCGAGCACAAGGGGCTGATCGCCGAGTACAAGGCGCTGATGAGGGAGATGCAAGACGCGGGCGTGTTCTTGGCCGCTGGGCGGCTACGCCAGGTGGCGACGGCGACCAGCGTCCGGGTGCGCAGCGGGAACGCGATGGTGACCGACGGCCCGTTCGCCGAGACGAAGGAGCAGTTGGGCGGGTTCCTGCTGATCGATGTGGCGAACCTCGACGAGGCGCTCGCGTGGGCCGCCAAGGCGCCGACGGCCCGGGTGGGGACGGTCGAGGTGCGTCCGATGTGGTCGTGAGGGCGGGCTCGCTTCCAGGCGATTGGGGGGGTAGGGCGCGGCGTCGTCCGGGGATGGCGTCCGCGCGTTGTTGAAGATGCCTCGGGGAGCGAGGCGAAACGGGTTCCCCCTACCCTGCACGGGGTCTTTGCCGCGAGGCGGGCCCCGGTGCTTTCCAGGCCGACGGGCGTTCGTGGGGCCCGCGGCAGCAAGCGGAGACGACCGGCGTCTTGGCAACCGGCGCCCGCACATCGCTGGATGAGGTCTTCCGCGCCGAGCACGCGATGCTGATGGCGGCGCTGTGCCGTCGTCTCGGCGACATGACGCTGGCCGAGGACGTGCTGCAGGACGCGTACGCGTCGGCGGCGGCGGCGTGGGCTGAGGGGGGCGTGCCGGATCGCCCGGGGGCGTGGTTGTGGACGGCGGCCAAGCGGCGCGCGATCGACATCGGGCGGCGCGAGCGTCGGCGGGGCGAGGCGGCGCTCGAGCACGAGCCGGAAGCGCCCGTCGATGACGAGGATGGCGACGAGGCGATCCCGGATCGGCGGTTGGCGCTGGTGTTCGTGTGCTGCCACCCGGCGCTGTCGGTCGAGGCCCAGGTGGCGCTGACGCTGCGGGCGGTCGGGGGGCTGGCGACCGAGCAGATCGCGCGGGCGTTCCTGGTGCCTGTGGCGACGATGGCGCAGCGGCTTGTGCGGGCCCAGCGGAAGGTGCGCGAGGCGGAGATCCCGATGCGGACGCCGCCGCCGGAACTGTGGGACGCGCGGCTGGACGGCGTGCTGGGGGTGCTGTACCTGATCTTCAACGAGGGGTACTCGCCCGCGGGGGGCGTGCGGGTGGTCGATCACCCGCTGTGCGTCGAGGCGATCCGTCTGGGCGCGTTGCTGGCGGAGCTGCTGCCGCGCGAGCGGGAGGTCCACGGGCTGCTCGCGCTGATGCTGTTCCATCACGCGCGGCGGGTTCGACGCGGGAGACGCCGGATGGGCGGGTGGTGACACTCGAGAAGCAGGACCGGTCGCGCTGGGACGCGGGGATGATCCGGGCGGCGATCGAGGCCGTCGGGGCGGGTTCTGCGGCGGGCGACGGGGGGCAACCGCCTGGGGCGTACACGATCCAGGCGTGGATTGCGGCCGAGCACTGTTTGGCGACGAGTTACGAGCGGACACGCTGGGACCGGATCGTGGCGTTGTACGACATGCTCGTGGCGTGCGTGCCCGGGCCGGTGGTGCGGCTGAACCGGGCGGCGGCGGTGGCGATGGTGGACGGGCCAGCGGCTGGGCTGGCGGCGGCCGAGGAAGCGGGAGAGGGCGGCGTGCTGGACCGGTACCCGTACCTGCACACGCTGCGGGCGGACCTGTTGCGCCGGCTGGGGCGGGTGGACGAGGCGCGAGGTGCGCTGCGGGCGGCGCTGGGGTGTGTGGAGGATGGGCCGCAGCGGCGGGAGATTGAGGCGCGTCTGGCGGGGATGTGATGCGAGATCGCGTCGCGCACGATCGAGCGACGCGGCGGCGGTTGCAGACTTGTTTCGCTCAGCACCCGACCGCGAACAGGGCCAGGTAGAAGAAAAAGTCGTCGTTGTTGAGGACGCCGTTGGGGACGGCGTAGCCCGGTGCGCCCGCGACCGCGGTGGTGGTCAGGTCGGCGACGGCGAGGTTGCCGGCGGCGAACTCGTTGAGGTAGTAGAAGAAGTCGTTGTTGTCGAGAATGGCGTCGGGCACGCCGTAGCCGGGGCGGCCGGGCTGGGCGGCGTGGGTCAGGTCGGGCGGGCAGGGGTTCTCGCAGGGGTCGGGGATCTGGTTGTTGTTGCGGTCGGGGAGGTAGCCGGCGGCGATCTGGCAGGAGTCGGGGATGCCGTCGTTGTTGCAGTCCTGGGCGGCGCCCAGGGCGATGTCGGTCTGGTCGGGCACGCCGTTTCCGTTGCAGTCCCAGGGGCCGATGCGGGCGAAGTAGACGTCCTGGCCGCCGGTGAAGGTGGCGGCCCAGGCGAGGGAGACGCCGGTGAGGTCTGAGACCTGGTGGGTGTAGTCGCCGAGTTTGTTCTGGCTGGGCCACCCGATGGTGGAGTCGAACTCGGGGCTGATGGGCACGGCGGGGGTCCACGTCGCGCCGCCATCGCTCGAGGACGAGTAGTAGAGGCGCGACAGGATTGGGTTGGCGGACTCGTGCGTGCTGTACCACGTGGCGTCGACGCGCCCGTCCGGGGCGACGGACAGGGCGGCGAACCACTGCCAGTTGTTGGGGCCGGGCGGGTCGTCGTTGACGCGGACGGGGGCGGACCAGGTGGCGCCCTCGTCGTCGGACCAGGAGATGTTGAGGTCGGCGGGGTCGTCGCCGGGCGGATCGGCGACGGCCTGGACGTAGATGCGTCCGCGGTTGAGGCCGTTGGAGCGGTCGAGGTCGATCCAGATCTGGGAGAGCAGGCCGGCGGGGTTGGGGGCGGCCCCGGTGCTGCGGGGCGGGCCGATGGTGGGCACGACGGCGAACGGCTCGAACGAGACGGGCGAGGCGTTGGGGTCGCTGGCGTTGAGGGCGCGGGTGAAGCGGACCTGGCCGCTGCGCTGGCCGACGACGTAGACATCGCCATCGAGGCCGACCGCGACGCTGCCGAAGACCGCGCTGCCCGAGAGCAGCGATGGATCGGACCAGTTCAGCGCGGCGTTGGTGGAGCGGTTGTACTGGTTCGGCGCGTAGTTGTTGCCGGCGGTGTTCCAGGCCTGGTGGAGGAAGCCGTCGCCGGGCCCGGCGGTGTTGTCGATGGCCATCCAGGCCTTGTCTCCGCCGAAGGCGAACGCAGGGGCGCTCCAGGTCTGGCCGCCATCGGTCGAGGTCGAGATGTCGCAGCGAAACGTCGAGCCCTGGACGAAGAGGGTGTTAAGGAAGAACACGCCGTCGCGCCGGGCGACGAGCACGGGGTCGGTGCGGAAGACGCCGGGGTCGAGGACGGGGTTGTTGTGCCAGGTGCGCCCGCCGTCGAGCGAGCAGGCGTTGCCGGCCTGGCGGAAACTCGAGGCGGTGGTATCGAACTGGCGCCAGGCGATGGCCAGGCGGTCGGGGGCGGTGGGGTCGATGCAGATGGACGGCTCGTTGGCGGCGTCGCCGACAATGTTCAGGCCGGTGGGCGAGATGTTGACCTGGGTGATGCGGACCTCGGGGCCGTCGGCGGCAGATGGGAATCGGAAGACGGGGCCGAGGGCGGAGGCGGGCGTGCCGGGCGGGCCGGAGGGGGTCTCGTGCGGGCCCTGCGGGTTGAGGGGCTGTGCGGCGATGGCGCCGATGGAGGCCGCGGCCACGCCAACGAGTCCAAATCGCGCTCGTGCCATTTTCGGGGCTCCTTTGCCGCTCGCCGGGCGGGGGAGCGCAGTTTACAGGAATGCGGGCCTCGGCCGAAGACCGGTTGGTGGCTCGGCCGGGAACGACACCGCCCCGCCGGATGGCCCGGCGGGGCGGCGACATGGGTCTGCATCGGCGGTTGCGGTCAGCAGCCGACGGCGAACAGGGCGAGGTAGTAGAAGAAGTCGTCGTTGTTGATGATGCCGTTGGGCACGCCGTAGCCGGGCATACCGGCGATCGCGCCTGTGGTCAGATCGGCGGCGGGGTCGTTGGCGGCGAAGAGGGCGAGGTAGTAGAAGAAGTCGTCGTTGTTGAGGACACCGTTGGGCACGCCGTAGCCGGGCATGCCGGCGATGGCGCCGGTGGTGAGATCCGGCTCGCAGGTCGGTGCGCCGTTGCCGTTGGCCCACTGATCGTTCTGCGAGCTGGGTGTTGAGGGCGAAGTTCGCGTCGGCGAAGTGGTTGTGGTCGGCGAAGACCAAGAGGCGGCTCCGGCCTCGGCGAACCCGGTGGACCGTCCATGACGACGCAGAATGGGGCGTTGCCGGCGTGCTCCATGAGCAGTTGGGCGGTCGCGGGTAGGTAGCTAAACCGAAGGCGTACACGTCGCGGAGGTGACTCCCGCGTGATGGGATGGGCTCCGACGACGGTGGTTGATGTTGGTCGACGAGGCGGACGGGACGTCGGTGACGCCGAGGAACGACGTGAAGGTCTCGTACCCGGCCACGATCGCCGCGGAGCCGTCGGCAGTGACGATGAGCGTGCCGCCGGCGTTGAACCATGCTTGGAGATCGGCCTGCTCCTGGGGCTGAGCGTCGCGGCCGTCGAGCGGAGAAGCGACGTAGAAGACGTCGATGCCGGAGAGATACGCGGCGTCCAGGACGTCAGGGCGCGCGCCAGCGTCGCGCTGCTGGCGTTGATGGCGGCGGCGAGCATGGTGTGGGCATCACCGCCGTTGACGACTCCTCCGTTGTAGTTGATCCTCGAGATGTCGAACGAGCCCCAGACCTGGGCCTGGGCGGCCCCGGCGGCGAGCGCGAGAACAGCGGTGGCGGTGAACGCTCTCATGTGAATCCTCCGAGTGCGAGCCACGAGACGAGGGAGAACCGAGTGTACCAGCGGCGAACGGACCGACGCAGAATCAGCGCGAACGGGCATGATTGATCGCCCGCGTGGTCGCCAAGAAACGAGAACGCCCCGCGGGTGCGGGGCGTCGCGATCGTCGATGTCCTGATTCGATGACCGGGCAGCCCGCGGCAAACAGGGCCAGGTAGTAGAAGAAGTCGTCGTTGTTCAGGATGCCGTTCGGGACGCCGTAGCCGGGCTGGCCCGCGATGCAGCGCCCGTGGTCGATCGCTGAGGTCGTTGGCGGCGAAGAGGGCGAGGTAGTAGAAGAAGTCGTCGTTGTTGAGCATGCCGTTGGGAACGCCGTAGCCGGGTTGGCCGGCGATGGCGCCGGTGGTCAGGTCGGGCTCGCAGGTCGGGGCGGGGCCGCCGGCGACGTAGAGCAGGGCGTTGGCCATGAGGCGGGCGCCGTCGGTGCTGGTCTGCCAGTAGTTGGCGTTGATGGCCCGGCACGGCGGAAGATGCCGGCTGCTCGGCGCGGCCGGGGTACTGGGTGCTGGTGGCGACGAGGATCCTGCCGTCGGTCCACTGGGCGACGAGTTCGCCGTGCGTGGTCAGGAGCGTGGAGTTGGGGCGGAAGCCGGACGTATGGTCGGCGAAGGTGTTGACGCCGTCGAGGAT
This sequence comes from Phycisphaerales bacterium, assembly GCA_041401985.1. GTDB lineage: Bacteria > Planctomycetota > Phycisphaerae > Phycisphaerales > UBA1924 > JACKHA01. Next base: position 155,453 of record JAWKTE010000010.1, on the reverse strand, counting down.
CGGGTGGCCAGCGATGACGATGGTGCCGAGTCCTGTGCCGCCGGTGCTGGCAAGCTGCCGCCGGCGGGGACGATGATGTGGTAGTTGTCGGTGTCGAAGCGGCCGCGGATGATGCGGGTGGCGGTCGTGGTGGAGTTGGCAAAGACGGTGACGACCACGCCGCCGCCGGCGTCGATGTAGTCGGCGAAGACGTCGCCGAGGTCGACGTTGCTGAGGGGCGTCTGGTTGGTCCAGGTGATGACCGAGTCGTACTGCTGGAGGTCGGCCAGGGTCGGCGTGAGCGACACGACGCTGATCACGTCGACCGTGGTGAACAGGCCGGTGCCGGCGAGTTTGGCCTGCACGTCGGCGAGGTTGGCCGCACTGTCGGCGGCGACGATGGCGACGCTGGTCTGGGCGCTGGCGAGGCCGGCGGCGGCGAGCAGGTGGCGATGGCGGCGAGGCGGGTGGAGCGCATGGGTTCTCTCTGGTGCCGGGCGTGGCGGCGGGGGCGACACGGCGTGGCCCTCTTCCCGCGACTCCGCGACCCCAACATTGTGCTGATGGGGGTGCGCGAGTCAATACGGAAGCGGTACGGCTCGTGCCGAACCCGGGGGGGTCGATCCCGCCGCGAACGGGCCTGCCTGGCCTGCCATCGAAGCGGATTCGGGCCTACCCTCCGGACCCACGTCCGCATCCGGCGGGCGGGCTGTCCACACAGGAACCAGACATGGCGAGCAACGGCATCATCACCCAGGTCATCGGCTCGACCTTCGACGCGCAGTTCTCCGAGGAGAGCCTGCCCAAGATCTACAACGCCCTGAAGGTCGAGGCCGAGACGCCCGCCGGGCACATCAACCTGACCGGCGAGGTGCAGCAGCACCTGGGCGGCGGGCGCGTGCGGGCGGTGGCCCTGGGCTCGACCGACGGCGTGCGACGCGGCATGGCGTGCGTGGACACGGGCCAGCCGGTGGCGGTGCCGGTGGGCGAGAAGGTGCTCGGGCGGGTGTTCAACCTGCTGGGCAACCCGATCGACAACAAGCCGGCGGTGACGGACGCCGCGACGCTGCCCGATCCACCGCGAGCCGCCCGAGTTCGCGCAGCTCAACCCCAACACCGAGATTCTGGCCACGGGCATCAAGGTCATCGACCTGCTGTGCCCGTTCGTCCGCGGCGGCAAGATCGGGCTGTTCGGCGGTGCGGGCGTCGGCAAGACCGTCATCATCCAGGAGATGATCGCCCGCGTGGCCCGCGAGTTCGGCGGCATCTTCGTGCCCTGCGGCGTGGGCGAGCGGACGCGCGAGGGCAACGCGACTCCTGCTGCGAGATGCAGGAGGCCGGAGTACACGGACGAGAACGGGCAGAAGGCCCACGTCATCGACAAGGTGGCGATGGTGTTCGGGCAGATGAACGAGCCGCCCGGCTCGCGTCTGCGCGTGGCCCTGTCGGGCCTGACCATGGCGGAGAACTTCCGCGATGAGTCGGGCAAAGAGACCATGATGTTCGTGGACAACATCTTCCGCTTCACGCAGGCGGGCTCCGAGGTGTCGGCGCTGCTGGGGCGCATGCCCAGCGCGGTGGGCTACCAGCCGACGCTGTCGACCGAGATGGGCGAGCTGCAGGAGCGGATCACGTCGACGGACAAGGGCGCGATCACGTCGGTGCAGGCGATCTATGTGCCGGCCGACGACCTGACCGACCCGGCCCCGGCCACGGCGTTCGCCCACCTCGACGCGTTCGTGGTGCTGGCCCGCGGCATCGCGGAGAAGGGCATCTATCCGGCGGTCGATCCGCTGGCCTCGACGTCCCGAATCCTGGACCCCGGCATCCTGGGCGAGCGCCACTATCGCGTGTCGCGGCGCGTGCAGCAGGTTCTGCAGCGGTACAAGGACCTGCAGGACATCATCGCGATCCTGGGCGTCGACGAGCTCTCGGAAGAGGACAAGCAGACGGTGGCCCGGGCCCGCAAGATCGAGCGGTTCCTGTCGCAGCCGTTCTATGTGGCCGAGCAGTTCACGGGCTTCCCCGGCGTGTACACGCCGCTGGAGGAGACGATCGACTCGTTCGAGCGTCTGTGCAACGGCGAGGCCGACGACCTTCCCGAGGGCGCGTTCATGTACGTCGGGAACCTGGACGAGGCTCGGAAGAAGGCGGAGAAGATGGCGGCGGGGGCGTAAGAGGGCGGGCTGCGGGAGAAGCCGAATTCCGTCCGTGGAGTCGCTCAATAGACGTCGCGCAGGTATGCCGCCGACGCCGATTCCACGATCGCGGGGATATCGCTCCAACGCGCGAGGGCTGCCTCGAGCCGCTTCACTGCTTTCTCGGCGATGGCCGCAACGTCCGGCTCCTCGTCCTCGGTCCACGACGCGACTCTCTCCCGCCACAACATGACCCGGCGTTGGCCGGTCCAGTTTTTGAACGCAGGTTTGAGCCCGAGTCCCGAATCGGGAGCAAAGAGCGATGCGAGCACGGCGTTCCGATGCAGCTCGTCCTTCACGAGCAATGTACGCAGCGAGATGGACGCCTGTCCTCCCTTGACCCGAACTCGAATCAGCAGCCACGTCCGACCTAGATCCCCAAAGCCGATGTCTGGTAGCGCCGCCTTCCAACCCTTCGGGAGAACTCGAATCTCTCGACCAGTCTCCGCCACGACGTCGACGGTGGGAACGACGCTCCGAATCCGCTCTGCGATGGCGTTGGCGATCGGGCCCTCGCCTCCTCCAGAGAACTCCCAGATCAGTTCGATCGCTCGTTTGTGCTTTGCAAAGACTGCACGGCAGAGTTCCTCGATCTTTGGGTCCACCATGAACCTACTCCCCACGAGGTTGATGTACTGATCCACCAAGACCCCGACAGCTCCACCCAGAGTCGCCCCCGCGCGTTCGCGGGTCCGCTTCAGCACGGCGTGAAGACTCGCGTACGAGTACGCCACCCATGACTCATCTGATGGTGAGTCGCCCTCTCTCGTGAGGTACACGAGCAACCTCGTGTGGTCTGGGAAGGCGCTCCGAACGGCCGTCGCGTATCGCGCGAGCTGTCCAGAGTGCTCGCCGCTGTCTACCTTGTTCTCGATCGCGAGAACAAGTGGTGGTTCACGCAGGGAGATCGTCAGATCGGTCCGGCTGGGCCACTCACGCCGGACCTGCGCGCCTCGCAACTCTGAGACGGCAACCTCGACGACACCAATCGGACCGGAACACAATGCGCCAGCCTCGCGCATCAAGTCGACGAGCAGCGCACGCAGGAACAGGTCGCCCTGCCCGTGGCTCTCGGCCGGGTCCAGCAGCCACGCGAGGAAGTTGCTGTGCTGGAGTTCCCGCCGCGCGATGCCCAGGGCGTCGAAGATGTTGAACCGCCCGATTCGCTCCTCGAGTTCCAGCAGGTCGTCGTTCTCAAGCACGAACCGCTCGAGTGCCGCCAGGTCCGCGGCCGGGTCGCCCTCGGGGTCAGACTGCGCGTTGGCCTGGGCTCCGGACATCGGCGGCGAGCATAGCAGATCGATTGGCCGCTACAGTTAGGGCGTATGGGCATTACCCAGGTCACCGTCGCCGTCCGCAACCCAGCCAGCCCGGACAAGGCCTGGGAGGGGCTGTTCCTCGTGGACACAGGGGCGGTGGACTGCCTCGCGCCCGGGAAGGAGCTGCGGGCCATCGGCCTGAAGCCGACGGGCAAGCGGACCTACGAACTGGCCGACGGGTCGCCCATCAGTTTCGAGATTGCGGTTGCGCAGGTCGAGTTCATGGGCGAGACCGTCGGGGTCACCATTCTCTTCGGCCCCGATGACGCCGAGCCCATCCTCGGTGTGACCGCCCTCGAGTCCGTGGGAATCGAGGTCGACCCGCGGACGCAGCGCCTCAAGCGGCTGCCGACGGTGCGGCTCAAGACCCTGCGGCCGTGACTCGTCGGGACCTCGCAGCGGCATGATCAGTGCCCCATCGCCCGCGGGTCTTCCAGCGCCGGCAGCCCCAGCCCCTCGCGCGCCGCGTTCTGCTCGGCGAGCCGCGCGTCGAGTTCCGCTGGTCCGATCCGTTCGGCCGGTCCCTCGACGCCGATGACCCAGATCGCCCACTCCTGCGGCTTGCGGGTGCCGTCGGGGTAGGCCGGACCTGTGGCTGGGTCGGGGCTGATGGCCAGGACCCAGAGTCCGGCGTCGCGTGCCTGATCGACGTTCACGCCCGCCAGCGACGGCAGCAGCAGGTCGCCAAGGCGTCGCCACGGGCGGTCGGCGGCGTCCATGTCGACCTTGATCGCGCGTCGGAAGGCCTCGCCGCGATCGCCGGGCTGGCGCATGTTGAGCGACCACAGCGACTCGCCGGCGATGGTGGCGGTGAGTTCGGTCGTGCCGGACAGGTTGGACGCGACGCCCGAGACCGGGATGTAGTTGTAGAGCACGAGTTCGCCGGGGTGGGTCGGGAAGGCGTCGAGTTCGGCCAGCGCGACGATGCCGCCGCGGGCGGTGGCGGCGATGTAGTCGGGAGCGGTGTTGGGCGGGCTGGGGATGGCGGCGGCGCCGGGCCAAGCGCGGGCCGCGGTCGCCCGGGCAGTGAGCGTGCTGATCCAAAACTGCCCGAAGAACAGGGCGAAGACGATCGCGAGCGGCGGGAGCACGCCGGCGAGGGTCGCCCGGAGGCCGCCGACGCGCTGGAACTGGGTCAGCATCAGCGTCGCGCTGACCGACCACCAGATCCAGCCGAACATGAAGCCAACGCACGGCACCGCGGTGATGAAGTTCGCGCCCGACGCGTAGTAGAGCGCGAGCATCGTTCCACGGAACCCACCGGCGGTCTTGCCAGTGATCTTGAGCAGGACATGGGCGATCACGGCCCACACCCACATGCCGATGATCGAGATCACAAAGCACATGCCAATCATCATGGCGGAGGCGAAGAGCCCGCGGCCGAGCCGCCGCCGATGAGCATGAGGCCCGCGATCGGAGACCAAGTGATCGCATACGCGGCCAGGTGGCACAGCAGCGCGAACGCCGCGGCCTTGCCCAGCGACGCGTCTGCCGGCGTCCCGCGGGCCATGTCGGTCGGGTTGGACATGGCCCGCCCGATGCCGCCGAAGAAGCGGGAGACGACGTGGCGGCGGCGGTCGAGCCACGGGTTGTCGCCGCGGATGGTCAGGGCCTCGTGCACGCCCTCGGTGGGCAGGCAGATGGCCTCGTCCATGTGCATGTGGCGGCCACAGCGGACGCAGTCGAACTCCACCGGGAACAGGTGCCCCCGCCAGGTGGTGCCGTAGTACGGCTGCATGCACCCCGGGCAGCAGAACTGGACGGCCGAGGGGACGAAGTCGAACTCGGTGAGGCGGAACGGCGTGCCGCACTCCGGGCACGTGCGTGCCGGAAGGTTCCACAGGGCGTAATCGCACTGCTTGCAGCGCATGGGGGAGGATAGTGGGCTGGCAGCCCGGCTTCGCCGAGCGCCGCGGGCGAGATTCGATCTACGGCATCGCCGAGTCGTAATACCACGGGATCGCCCGCCCGTTGACCGTGATGGTCCGAGCCCGGTACTGGCTCATCGTGTTCATGGGCACGAGCGGCGGTTCCTCGTAGCCGTCCAGGTACGTCCTGATCAGGTCGCGCCGGTTCACCCATCGGGCCGAGCCGTCGGCGAAGCCCATGTTCAGGCCGTTCTCGGCGTGGTTGTTCCACCAGTCGGGCCACTGGTTGGTGCCGTCGGGACGCCCGATGCCCAGGGCCGCGCCGATCGGGGCGGTCTCGTCGTTGTCGTTGTCCATGAACAGGAAGGCACGGCTGGGGAACTGGACGGTGCTGGTGGTCTTGAGCACGCCGCCCGTTTCGTGCGTGAGCGGCTCCTTGAAGGGGTCGTCGCGGTCGTAGGCCCAGCCGAGTTGCCCGCCGATCGTGCCGCGACGGCGGCCGGAGATGACCACGCCGTCGAGGTACTTGCCCTCGCTGAACCAGCCGAACACCTCGTAGGAGTGCCCGCCCTCGTCGTCGGCGGCGTCCTTGGCGGTCCAGAGCAGGTCCCAGAGGAAGTCGCGCCCGTACATCCTGATGAGGTCGGCGAGCTGGGTGTTCTCGAGCGTGCGGTTGGGGTCGACGCGGTTGCGGGTGGCGGGGCAGATGGCCCCGTCGGCGCTGGCGAAGTAGCCGGGGAAGTACCAGCCGACGGCGTCCTCGAACTGCAGGATCTGGGGGTTGAACACGCCGCGCTCGGTGTCGTCGGCGTAGGCGTTGGCGGCCACCGAAAGTTGGCGGAGATTCGACGAGCAGGCCAGGCGGCGCGAGGCCTCGCGCGCGGCCCCGAGGGCCGGCAGCAGGATCCCGATCAGCAACGCGATGATCGCGATGACGACCAGGAGTTCGATCAGCGTGAACGCGGCGCGGGCGCGGCGTTGGCTCGTGATCCGCCCGGGTTGTCGCCGATCCCGCTTGGCCATCGACTCCCTCGGAAGCCCTTCTTCCCCGCGCCGACCTGTGGTACCGTATCACAACCGGGGCGGGTCCGAAAGGCCCGTGCCGCCCGATCATCCCCCCCACCGCTCCCGCTGGGAGCCTCGCCCCGGAGCCGCGATATGACCCCGTCCCGATGCTCGGCTCCGGCTGTGCTGGCGTTGCTTGCCTCCGCCGCCACGGCCCAACTTGCCCAGGTCACCATCGACCTGACGGGTGTGCAGATCCAGAAGCCGCTGTTCGCCCCGATCCCGGATCAGACCCGGACGAGCGTCGCCAACCCGATCCCCGCGGGGACGGCCCAGCGCCTGAACGCCGCCGGCGGGTACTCCTTCGACCTCGACGCCACGCTCAACACGACGGGCCTGCTGGCGACGATCATCCCGCCGGGCAGCACGATCGGGGACGTGATCGACCTGCTGGTGCCGGGCAACTCGCGTCTGCTGGCCGGGCACGTCCGCAACCCGTCGGGCACGCGGCCGACGCCGATCGTGCTCAATCCGTTCGAGGGCGTGCTGCCGGTGCTCGAACTCGACGCGTACATCATGGTGCGCGTCGATCAGGGCGCCGACGGCACGACCACATTCGGGCTCGTGGACATGGAGATCCCGGGCCTGGCGCTGCTCGGCTCGGCCACCGCAACCAGCGGGCGGGCCATCGTCTCGACCTGGGCCCCCAGCGCCCCGCAGGCGACCGAGTTCCACTTCGATGGCGGATTTGCCCCGGCCGCCGGCTCGACCGGAACCGCCGCGATCCGATACCTGGACGGTCCGGCGTTCGGCACGATCCTCGGCGGGCACGGCTCGATGACCACGCCGAACCCCAGCACGCCGACCGGCATCACCCAAGCCCAGTCGCAGTTCACGACCACCACCGCCCTGGGCATCCCAGGCCCAGGCGGCGAGCCAGACGAGGTCTATGTCACAAGCCCCGCGCGCAACAATGCCAGCAACACCAACCCGAACCGTCGCGGCATCGGCCTGGCGGTCTACCCCCGCCTCAAGCCCGCGTACCCCTCGGGCTGGTTCGGGCAGTGGTCGATGGTCTGGGACCTGTACATCCCCGAGTCGTCGTGGTACGCCGACTTCCCGGCCAACACGACGCCGCGCGAGTGGGTCGTCGCGCCGCTCAACACGACCCAGAACAACAACGGCAGCGCGGACCTGTTCATCCGCAACGACCCGGCGCTGGGGCCGACGATCGGCTGGGGCATCACCCGGATCGGCGAGTACCTTGAGACCAGCCTGCTCGGACCGGGGCGGTGGATGCGGCTCGCGATCGTGAGCAACTATGCGCAGTCCAACCAGAGCCGCGTTTTCATCGACGGCACGCTCATCGGCACCATCCGGGGCGACTGGATCTACAACGGCGTCGACCCGACGGCCCCCGCGTTCGGCGATGGCGAGGCGGTGCCGGCGGGCTCGTGGAGCGCGTGGGGCCAGTTCCCGTCGCCGTGGGCGCTCTCATCCGGGACGATCAACCCCGAGGCGGGGCCGACGCCGCTCGGTTCGCTGTTCTGCCTGTTCGCGGATCTGGGCGATGAGAACATCGGCGACGGCGGCAACAGCGAGTCCGTGGTGCTGGCCAACTACCTGTTCGTGGACGACCTGCTGAGCGACGCCGAGATCGCGGCTCTGGGCGGCTCCAACGCCGGGGGCATCCTGTTCGGCTCGACGCCGTGCCCGCCCGACCTGACCACCGGCGCGATCCCAAGCCAGCCGGGCTACGGCACGCCCAACGGCGTGGTGAACAACGACGATTTCTTCTATTACCTGGCCCAGTTCGCCGCGGGCAATGTCGCGGTGGCGGACCTGACCACCGGGGCGATCGCGGGCTCGCCGGGGTATGGGGTGCCGAATGGGATTCTCAACAACGATGATTTCTTCTACTACTTGACGATCTTCGCGGCGGGGTGCTGAGTCGGACACCACACCGGGATTCGTCGCCGCGCCGACACCAGGGCCGTCTACCGCCGGCCATACGACCGCTTCGGGCACGCCGCTCACTCCGCGGGCCGCGCCTCCACCTTCTTCATGATGAACAGGTAGTTGAACCCGCGCAGGAAGAAGTTCTGTTCCTCGGCGGCCTTGTGCCAGTTGCCGCGATTGAGTTTCTGGTTGTGCCGCACGACGGCAATGATGTCGATGGGTCCGAAGTAGTCGCGGAGGATTGAGTAGAGTTCGAAGCCGATGGGCATGAACTGCCCGCCGCCGCCGCCCTTTTCGCCCCGGCGCTTCTTCCACGAGTCCGAGACGTACAGAGCCATGTAGCGCCGGTTCTTGAGCACCCGCTCGCACTCGGCGATGACCTCCTCCATGGCCTCGTAGTACTCGGCCCCGGTCCGGGGCGTGCCGTCGTCCTCGACCGTCTGCTCGCCCGCGTCGAGCTTGCCGATGCACCGGGGGCTGTCGGAGTAGTCGATGTGTGTCGAATAGGGCGGGTCGATGAACACGAAGTCGGCCTTGGCGTCCTCGAGCGGGAGGTCGCGGGCGTCGGCCTTGAGGATGTCCTCGCGCCGCGGGGCCAGGTCGTAGCCCAGGCCGCGCCGGTTCAGGTCGCGGGCCACGTCGATGGTCGTGCCCGAGCCGCACATGGGGTCGACGACCAGGTCGTTCTCGCGCGTGTAGCGCTGGAGGAGTTGCCAGATGACCCATGAGGGCGTGGCCCCGGCGTAGTTGGGGTCGCCCTGCGTGCCGCCGTCGGACTCGTAGTGCTGGCTGGGGTACTCCCAGAGCGTGGTGGTGAAGAGGCGGAGCGTGGGCTTCTTGAAGCGCGGGCGGGCGGGACGATCGGCTTGGCGGGACGGACCCCGCTTCGAGGGTGGAGGACGGTCGCTCACTTGAGCGCCTCCGTGATCGCCGCCATCACCTGTTTCTTGGCCTCGTCCATCGGCAGCCTGATCCTGGCCCCGGCGGCCTGCTTGTGCCCGCCGCCGCCGAACTTCCGGCAGATGTCGTTGACGTCGACCAGGTCCGGACCGGCCTTGGAGCGCAGGCTGATCTTGGTGATCGGCCCGGCGCCGCCCTCGGGCGGGGCCTCGGTCAGAAGGGCCGCGACGCGAACGGATTCGACCGTCTGGGCCATGTCCAGGAACCCACCGGTCTCGCCGGGGTTGGCGTGGGTGTTCTCGATGTCGCGCATGAAGATGGTCATCACCGAGGCCCGCTCGCCCGCGAAATACTCGAGCGACGAGAGCGCCTTGGCCAGCAGGCGCAGGCGGCTCGGGCGCTCGCGCTGCTCGACCAGCGAGTACAGCCACGCGGCGTCCACGCCCGCCTCCCGCAGATCGGCGGCCAGGCGGAGCACCCGCGCGTCCGTGCTGGCGTGCTTGAACCACCCGGTGTCGGTTGCGATGCCCAGGAACAGCGGCGTGGCGACCTCCAGCGGCAGCTCCGCCGGGCCAGCGACGCCCAGCAGACGCACGCACACGTCGGCGACGGGCTGGCACGCCGCGGCCGAGTGGGTCTCGATGAGGCGGTGGGCCGCGATCTCGGCGTCGCCGTGGCGGTGGTGATCGATGATGAGCGTGCGGTCGGCCCGCCCCTCGAGCAGCGGCTTCGCGAACTCCACTTGCGACCACGAGCCGGTATCGACCACGACGATCGCGTCGGGGTCGCCCCACTCGCCGTCACCGGGCGGCAGGCCCTCCTGCTCGACCCATCGAACTTTCGTGTCGCCCACCACCTCCGCGGCCCAGCGCGGGCGCGGTCCGTGGTACAGCGGGCGGACCATCACGCTGCCGCGCGGCGATCGCATCGCCGCCAGTCGCAGGGCGCGGGCCAGCGCCAACGTCGAGCCTGTCGCGTCCCCGTCGATCTTCGTGTGCGTGACGAGCAGGAGTTTCTGCTTGTCGGCGAGCCACGCCGCGGCCTGGTCCGTCGTGACGGTGGAGGTCCAGGCTTCGGCGGCGTCGGGGGTGTTGGCGGCGGGGCTGGTCATCGTGCGGGCGCGGCCTCCGGGCTGGTGGGAGTGGCGATCGTTGGCGCGGTGTCGAGGCCGGAGGAGCGCGATGCGAGCGAGGTCGCGACTGCCAACCGAGGCTCCGGCAGCGAGCCACGCATCGAGCAGATCTCGCGGACCCGCTCGCTGTCGCGCCCGATCTGCCGGAGCAGGGCGTCGACGCTCTCGAAGCGGGCCTGGTCGCGAACGTAACCGATCAGGTCCAGCGTGAGCCGCCAGCCGTACTCGGGCAGGCCCGGGATGGCGTCGCTACCGGGCGGGCGTTCAACGTCCAGCAGGAACGCCTCGATCGTGCGGGCGGTCTGGCCGGGCGTGAACTGGGGCTTGGTGCCGACGCTGATCGCGGCGACGAACGAGCGGTCCTCGCCCGCCCTCGCGTCCGATTGGCCCCGTGCAAGGCCCGCCCGTGCGAACCCCGCGTACACGCCGTCGGCGGGCAGCGCGGTCTCGGGGTCGAGGTTCGCCGTCGGATACCCAAGCGTCCGCCCGCGCCGATCGCCACGCACGACCGTGCCCTCGATCCGGTACGGCTCGCCGAGCACCCGGGCCACGTCCGCGGCGCGCCCACGTTCGAGCAGCCACCGGGCCAGCGTGCTCGACGCCGCGACGATCGAGTGATCGCCCAGCACGGTCTCGACAGGTTCGACCACACGCACGGCGAAATGTTCCGCCTCCGACCGCTCCCGCCCAAGACGCCGCAGCGCGGCCACGTCGCCCGCCCGCCCCTTGCCGAATCGGAAGTCGGGCCCCTCGACAATGGCGAGCGGGGCGTGCGCCGCGACGAGTCGATCCACGAACTGCTCAGGGGAAAGCCCGAGCAGGCCCGGCGTCGGCTCCAGTCTCACAACCTCGTCCGCCCCACCGGCCCGCAGCAGGTCGGCCCTGCGCGCAAACGTCGTCAGCCGTGCCGGCTCGGTCCCCGGTCGCAGCACCGCAGCCGGGTGCGGGTCGAACGCCAACACGACGACCCGCGGGCGCTCGCCCCCCCGCTCCGCCGCCACGTCGGCCAGTCGGCACGCCTCGGCACCGATCGCCCGGTGCCCCAGGTGGACGCCGTCGAACGTGCCGATCGACAGGATGGAACGGGTACGAGCCGCCATTGGTGGAGGGTAGGAACAGCTCCCCTCGCAGCGGGCGTCGCCCACAGAGCCCGACGCGCGAGCGTCGCGGTCGCTCTGCTCCCCAGAGCTCCCCTGACCACGCCAACAGCCCGATCAACCCGACGCTCGCGCGTCGGGCTCTGTGGCGGCGCGACGTACACTCTTGGTCACGCCCCGCCGGGCCGGTGTCCGGCCGGATCGGGCGTCGCAACGAGGATCTCCATGGCCCTGTTCTCGCGGAAGAGCGCCGCCAAGTCCCGCCCCGTCCCGCCGGTCGTGGTCGACCCGGCCCGCGTCGCGACCGACGCCAGAGCCGCGGGGCCGTCCGCCGCACCGGGAGCCGATGACCAGCGCGTCCTCCAGATCGGCACCGACCTGCTGGACCGTGCCCGCAAGCACGCGGCCGGCGTGCTCTCGGCCAAGTTCTACTCCGAGAAACTGATGGAGTGGTCCATGAAGGACCACGACTTCAAGGTCCAGATGTTCCGCTTCGTCGACGCGTTCCCGGTGCTGACCACGCCCGAGATGGTCCACGACCACCTGGTCGACTACCTCACCCAGCCCGGCGTGAAGGTGCCCGGCGCCCTGGAGATCGGCCTCAAAGCCGGCGGCATGGCCAAGGGCCTGATGGCCTCGACCATCTCGGGCCAGATCAAGTCCATGGCCGGTCGCTTCATCGCCGGCACCGACGCGGCCAGCGCCCTGCCCCGCCTCAAGGACCTTTGGAAAGACGGCATCGCCTTCAGTGTCGACCTGCTCGGCGAGGCGTGCGTCTCCGACGAGGAAGCCGCGGCGTACGCGGAGAAGTACCGCGACCTGATCACCAACCTGCCCGCGCAGGTCGCGTCGTGGGCCGCGGACGAGCGTCTTGAACGCGACCACCTTGGCGGCATCCCGCGCACGAACGTCTCGATCAAGATCTCGAGCCTCTCGGCCCGGTGCGACCCGATCGACACCGAGGGCGCGATCCGCGTGCTGGTGAGGAACCTCACGCCGCTGCTTGAGGCCGCCCGCGAGCGAGGCGTGCTGATCAACTTCGACATGGAGCAGGACAGCCTGAAGGACCTGACGCTGGACCTGTTCATGCGGTGCTGCGAGGCGGTGGACTTCCAGGCCGGGCTGGCGATGCAGGCGTACCTCAAGTCCGGGCCGGACGACGCCCGGCGCCTCGCCGAGTGGGCCAAGCGGACGGGTCGAGTCGTGACGGTGCGCCTCGTGAAGGGAGCGTACTGGGACTACGAGACGATCCACGCCGAGCAGCAGGGCTGGCCCTGCCCGGTGTGGCCCGAGAAGTGGATGACCGATCGGTGCTTCGAGCAGATGACCGACATCCTGCTGGACGCGTCGCCGCGCGGTGGACCTGGTGGGCCGGCTCTCCGAGCCGGACTCCCCACATCCTCTACCCCTTCCGCAGCCTCCACCGGGACCCCAGATGCGGGCTCAATCAACGAGGCCAGTAGAACCGGTAGAAAGCCCGGCTCGGAGAGCCGGCCCATCTCCCTCGGCCCCACCCGCCTCGACCCCGGCTCCGGCGGCATCAAACTCGCCCTCGGCTCGCACAACGTTCGCTCGATCGCCTACGCCCTCGCCGGGCTCGAGAAGCGGAGCCTCCCGCCCCAGGCCATCGAACTCCAGATGCTCCACGGCATGGCGGACCAGCTCAAGCACGCCGCCGCCGAGCTCGGCCTGCGCGTCCGCGAGTACGTTCCCGTCGGCGAGATGATCCCCGGCATGGCCTACCTGGTCCGGCGTCTGCTCGAGAACACGTCGAACGAGTCGTGGCTCAAGGCCGGGTTCCTCGACGGAGCCGACCCCGCGGAGCTGCTGCGCCCGCCCGGTCCGAAGCGGGCCACGCCGCCCGGCGAGGCCGCCGCTCCGTGGACCAACGGCGTCGTGCCCTCGCACGCGATGGCCGACGGCTCGCTCCCGAACACCCCCGCCAGCGGCGAGAAGCCGGACCTCTCCGCCATCGGCCCCGAACGCCACGCCATGTCGCCCGCGGTCCCGGGCGTCGGCGATTCCCGCCCCTTCTTCAACGAGCCGCTGCGAAACTTCAGCAAGAAGGCCCAGGCGAGGCCTTCGCGACGGGCGCTCAGGAACGCCATGGTTCCCCAGGTTGCCAACGACCGCACGCCCGAGCAGGCGGCGGAGATGGTTGCCCGCGCCGCCGCCGCATTCCCGGCCTGGGCGCGACACCAGCCCACTCGTCCGGGCCCGCGTCCTGACCCTGGCCGCCGACGAGATGCGTCGCCGCGCGACGAACTCTCCGGCGTGATCATCAAGGAGAACGCCAAGGCTGGGCGCGACGCCGATGCGGACGTCGCCGAGGCGATCGACTTCTGCGACTACTACGCCCGCATGGCCCCCGCCCTGTTCGACCGGCGTCGCGTCGGGCGCTTCATCGGCGAACTCGACCAGACGCTCTACCAGCCGCGCGGCGTCGCGGTCGTCATCAGCCCGTGGAACTTCCCGCTGGCGATCGCGTGCGGCATGGTCACGGCCGCGCTGGTCACCGGCAACACCGCGATCCTCAAGCCCGCGGAGCAGACGCCGGGCATCGCCAAGATCCTGTGCGAGATCCTGTGGCGGGCACTCGATGCCGCCCTGGCGGATCCCTCCGTCGCTTCGTCGCCCACCTCCGCGAGGAGTCGCTCCGTCGCTTCAACAGACGTCCTGCATTTCTGCCCGGCCCCCGGCGAGACCACCGGCGCCGCCCTCGTCCGCGACCCACGCATCGCTCTGGTCGCCTTCACCGGCTCCCGCGACGTCGGCCTCGACATCCTAAACGCCGCGGCCCCTCCGTCCCCTTTCTCATCTTCGTCACTCGGTCACTCCGTCACTCCGTCACTCTCCCACCTCAAGCACGTCGTCTGTGAGATGGGCGGCAAGAACGCGATCATCATCGACTCCTCGGCCGACCTCGACGAAGCCGTCCTCGGTTCCCGCCAATCCGCGTTCGGCTTCCAGGGCCAGAAGTGCTCGGCCTGCTCACGGATCATCGTCGTGGACCCCGACGGCCCCAAGGGCCCGCACATCTCCACGTTCACCCGCCGCTTCGTTGAGGCAACCCGATCCCTGGCCATCGGCGACCCAGCCAAGCCCGGCACGGACGTCGGCCCCGTCATCGAGGACGCCGCGGCCACGAAGATCGCCGACTACATCGAAACCGCCAAGCGCGAGGGCTGCACGCTGGAACTCGACGGGGGGCTCCCGACGGACGACCCCTTCGTCGCTTCGTCGCTCCGTCGCTTCGTCGCTCCAACTGTTTTCTCCGCCGTCCAGCCCCACCACACCATCTGGAAGGAAGAGATCTTCGGCCCCGTCGTCGCCATCGCCCACGCCGCGACGTTCGACGATGCCCTCCGCCTGGCCAACGACCACCCCTACAAACTCACCGGCGGCGTCTTCACCCGCAAGCCCGCCCACATCGAGCGGGCCAAGCGCGCCTTCCGTGTCGGCAACCTCTACATCAACCGCGGCTGCACCGGCGCCCTGGTCGCCCGCCAGCCCTTCGGCGGCTTCGGCATGTCCGGCGGCGGCACCAAGGCCGGCGGGGCCGACTACCTCCTGCACTTCGTCGAGCCGCGGGCCATCTGCGAGAACACGATGAGGCGGGGGTTTGCGCCGGAGTTGTAGCCGGTGGGCCGGCTCTCCGAGCCGGACTCCTACCACCCCTACCTCGCCCCACACTTGCCTTGGGTCAGGGCCTGCTGGTGAGCCGCCCAAGCCGCTCCTCGCACGCCCGCCGACGCGAGTCATCGAGCGTCGTCGCCGCCAGCCGCTCCCGCACCACGGCCGCACTTGCCAGCCCGTGCTGGAGGAGCGTCATCACGAACGCTAAGTCTTTCTCCCGCCCCGCGACCAGCTTCGACACCGCCAGGTCGTGCACTTCCAGACACAGCCCGGTGGCGCCGCCTGTCCCCGGCGTCCGCAGCGGCACAAGCCGCTCTTTCCAGCCTTCCGGCAGCACGGCGGTCTCCGGGCCGACGCCGTGGGCGTAGTAACCAAACGTCCGATGGAACGGCGACTCCTCGCCGATCGTCCCGTCGATCAGTTCGGCGTCGTCGGGCGATCGGAACGTGAACACGTCCGCCTCCATCGACGCGACCAGAGCGGGAGCCGCCACATCCTTGCGGGCATGAACCGCCTGCGAACCGATAACCACGATCTCCGGCGCGCCCGTGATCGCATTCGACGCCAGCAGGATGTGCTCGAGCTGCTGCCGCGTCACGCCGCCTCCGCCTCTCGAAGCGTTCGCTTGATCTCCCACACCTCGCGCGGCCCCAGCATCCCCACAAACGGCGAGTTCTGCCGCAACCGCTGCCCCTCGTCCGTCTCGGCGGTCAGGATCGCGCACACCTGGTCCACCGTGGACCGGTCCAGGATCTCCAACCACTCGCGGTAGCACCGCATCAACCCCGGCGCCTCGGCGTTCCGCTCCATCCACCGCGCCAGGTTCTCCCGCGCCATCGCCATCCACTCCGCCCGCGCGGCCAGCCCCGCCGCCACCCGCCGGTGGATCTCCAGACTCACCCGATCCTGGTACTCGTGGCCCATCCGAGAATCCTAGTCGCCGCCCCGGACGCGCCAGCACCGCGAGACTCCAGCTCGCCCGGACCAGAACCCGCCGCACAACCGTTGCAATCCCCCGCCGCACCTGCGACATTGGTTGCCGGAGGAACCCATGCTGTCACTGCGCACCGTGCCCATCACCGCCCCGCTGCTCGCCCTGGCCGCCCCCGCTCTCGCGCAGGTCCAGGCCACCGCCACCCTCGTGCCCGTCGCCGACGCGTTCGTCTCCGGCGCCCCCGCCCGCATCAACCAGAACTTCGGCGACGCCGGCGCCCTGGCCATCGCCCCCGGCTCGCCCGCCGGCGGGCCCGCACGCTCATCCGCTTCGACGCCGCTGGCCTGCCCGAGTCCTGGGACGCCCAGTTCGGCCCGGGCGCGTGGCAGGTCACCGACCTGGGACTCGACCTGACCGTCGCCACGCCGCTCCAACGCCATCTTCGACCAGAACCTGCTCGGCGAGTACCTCGTGTTCTGGGCCCAGAACGACACCTGGGCCGAAGGCACCGGCCGCCCCAACGCCCCGTCCATGGACGGCGTCACGTTCACCACCTACCCGCAGTTCGTGAGCACCGCCGACCGCTCGCTCGGCGCGTTCATGTACTTCGGCGGCACCGGCCCCATCACGCTCACGCTCAACCCCGTCCCCGAACTCACCGCCGACATCGCCGCGGGCGGCTTGGTCGGCCTGCGGTTCGAGGCGCTCGTCGCCCGCATGGTCTTCAACTCCCGCAGCTTCCCCGTCGCCGGCCAACGCCCCGCCCTGACCATCACCGTCGAAGGCCCCTGCCGCGCCGATCTCACCGCCGGCGCGATCGCCGGCCAGCCCGGCTACGGCACGCCCAACGGCGTCGTGAACAACGACGACTTCTTCTACTACCTCGCCGAGTTCGCCGCCGGCAACGCCGCCGTCGCCGACCTCACCACGGGCGCGGTGCCCGCCCAGCCCGGCTACGGCATCCCCAACGGCGTCATCAACAACGATGACTTCTTCTTCTACCTGGCCATCTTCGCGGCGGGGTGTTGACGGAGTGCCAAGTACTGAGTGCTGAGTCAATGCGTCGCAATCGTCGCGAGGCACAGCAACGAGTCCCCTCGCCCCCACTCATCACTCAGCACTCGCTCCTCAGCACTCCCTATCTCACATCACTCAACTGCATGATCGGCAGCAGCAGCGAGATCGCCACGATCCCAACGATCGCCGCAATCAGCAGCAGCATCAGCGGCTCCACCAGCCGCACCGCCGCCGTGAACAGGCGGTCCGTCCGCTTGTCGATCGTCTCCGCGACCCGCACCAGCACCTCGTCCAGGTTGTTGGCCTGCTCGCCCACCGAGATCATCTCCAGCACGTCGTCGCCGATCAGCCCGCTCTTGCCCAGCGGCCCGGCCAGCGGCTCGCCCTGACGCACCGCGTCGGTCGCCTCGACGATCGCCTCCTCCAGCAGGAGGTTGCCCGTCGCGTCCTTGGAGATCTCCATCGCCGCGATCATCGGCACGCCGTTGCCCAGCATCGTGCCCAGCATGCGGCAGAACCGCGACACCGCCAGGTTCCGCACGATCGGGCCCACGATCGGCCCGCGGGTCTTGGCCACCGCCACCGCGCGCCGGACCTTCGCCTCCTTCATCGCCCGCCAAGCGCCGAACCCAAGGAGCCCCAGCACGATCGCCGTGATCCCGCCGTACTCCGTCACGGAGTCCGACATCGCGAACACGACCTCGGTCACGGGCGGCAGGCTCTCCAGGCGCGCGAACATCGGCTTGAACTTCGGGACGAAGTACCCGAACACCACGCTCAGCACGATCACGCCGAACAGCACCAGCACCGACGGGTACACCAGGCTCCCGACGATCTTGCCTCGAAGTTCGGCCTGCCCCAGCACCAGTTGGCCCAAACGCGAGAACACCTGCTCCAGGAACCCGCCGCGCTCACCCGCTCGCACCATCGCCACGTGGATCGAGGTGAACACGTCCGGGCGCTTCGCCATCGCGTCGCCCATCGCCTCGCCGCCCTCGACCGCCTCGCCCATGTCCTTGAATGCCGATGCCAGCCGCCCGCCCGACTTCCGCCCGCCCAGCAGACGCAAGGCCCGCAGCAGCGGCACGCCCGCCCCCAGCAGTTCCGACAGTTCGACGTACGTCTGTCCCAGCCGCCGCGCGGAGACCTTTCGCTGCAGCAGCCGCCGGCTCCGGGTCTCGTCCACCCGCACCGGCAGCAGGCTCCGCGACTCGAGTTCCGCCAGCACGGCCTGCTCGGTCGCACCGGCCAACTGCCCGGCGACCCGCCGCCCGTTGCTCGTCATCGCGGTGTAACGGAAGGTCGGCATGAAGGAAAGAAGGGGCTAAGGGCCAAAGGGGCAAAGGGTCGCAGGGGCTCGACTCGGCCCATCAGCCCCTCAACACCCCTGTCTCGCTGTCTCGCTCAATCGCTGTCTCGCTCCTACTGCGCCAGCAACTCCTCGATCCTCGCCACCAGCGCCTCATCGCTCGGCGGCGTCCGCGGGTCGAACCGGGCCACGACCCGCCCCTCGCGGTCGATCAGGTACTTCGTGAAGTTCCACGTCGGCGGGCCGCCCTCCTGGCTCAGCGTCGCGTACAACGGGTGCTGGTCGTCGCCGGTCACGCTGATCTTCTCGAACATCGGGAACGTCACGCCGTACTCGCCCGTGCAGAACTCGGCGATCTCGTCGTTCGTGCCCGGCTCCTGGTTGCCGAAGTTGTTGGCCGGGAATCCGAGCACCACCAGCCCATCGCCCGCGTGCCGCTCGTACAGGGCCTCCAGCCCCTCGTACTGCGGTGTCAGGCCGCACGCGCTGGCGACGTTCACGACCATCACGACCTTGCCCCGGTACGCCTCGAGCGATTCCTCAGCCCCGTCGATGCGGTGCATGGTGTAGCCCAGGGCGTAGCGCTCGTCGGTCGCCGTCTCTCCGCCGCCCGACTCCTCGCCGGACGCTGGCGAGGACGCGGCCTCGGGCGTGGACGCGGCGCCCGAACCCCGCCCCTGCGACGCCCGCCCGCCACCGCCGCTCGGCGTGCCGGAACCGTCGCACCCCGTCAGCAGCAGGCCCAATCCGACGGCCATCGCCGCCAGCCGCCCCGCGATGGAACCAGTCGAACCGTTCGAGACTCCGACCATCACCCACGCTCCCTTCTCGCGTTCCACGTCACCACCGTTCGTCGGCCATCCGGCCGCGGATGGTCCACACCACGCCGGCCGAACCCAGCGGCACGCCGAGCCGCCGTAGCATCGCCCGATGTTCACCCTCCGCCGCACCGTGCGACTGTGGATCAACCCCGAGCCCGCCGCGGGCACGCCCGCCGACCAGCCATCGTACAACGGCTTCGCCGGGCGACCCAGCCCGATCGGCCTGGCCCGGTTCTTCGAGATCGAGGCCGCGTGCCAGGGCGAGCCGGACGCCGCGACCGGCTATCTAATCAACATCAAGGACATCGACCACGCCGTCCGTGGCGAGGCCGGACCGATCCTCGCTCGGGCCGCCCTCGAGCACACCGACGCCGACCCCGCCAGCCTGCTCTCGCCCATGCTCGCCGCCGTCGCGGCCGCCCTGCCCGTTCGCTGCACGGCCCTCACGCTCCGCACCAGCCCGTACCATGCCTTCGAGATGGCCGCCGACGCCCCCACTATCGCCCTCGTCCGCACCGCGTTCGATCTGGCCGCGGCCCACCGCCTGAACTGCAAGTCCCTCTCGCCCGAGCAGAACCGGGCCGTGTTCGGCAAGTGCAACAACCCCGCCGGGCACGGGCACAACTACAGGGTCGAACCCTGCGTCGCGGTCGATCTCGATCGGGCCGGGTCGAGCCCCTTCGGCATCGCCCAACTCGAATCGATCACCGACCGCGTCATCATCGAACGCTTCGACCACAAGCACCTGAACCTCGACACGCCCGAGTTCAACGACGACACCGGCGTCAACCCCTCGGTCGAGAACATCGCGCGCGTCTTCTTCGACCTGCTCGCCCCCGCGATCGCCGAGGCCTCGCCCGCCGCCACGCTCCGCAGCATCACCGTCTGGGAAACCGACCGGACGAGCGCGACGTACCCGGCCTGAAATCGCGGGCATTCCGATCGACCCGAAGGCCGCCTATGCGTGGGGCGTCGACTTCTCCGTCACCAGACGCAACTCGTCCCGCAGGATCGCCGCCAGTTCGTAGTTCTCCTGCTCCAGCGCCCGCTTGAGGCGCTGGCGGAGTTCGGCCGACTGGCTCACGGGCAACTTGGGCACCAGCGCCTCACGCATCTCGCGCAGCGCCTGGGCTTCGTTGGATTCCGCGAACGACTCGGGGTCGCCCCGGTCCGAGTGGTACTGGCGGAGCGCATCGAGCCCCTCGTCGACCGCCACGATCGCTGCTTTGGCCTCGTTATCCCGCAGCGCCTGGCTCGCCAACGCGCGGGCCCGCATCATCATGATGTACGGGCGGAACTCCTCCAGCGTCGCGCGGTCCTCGTCGTCGGTCGCGAACCGCGCGCACAGGTCGATCACCCGCAGGTTCCGCGACGTATCGCGCACCACGCCCTCGAAGTCCTCCAGGATCAGCATCGCCACGTAGCGGTGGTAGTACTGGGCCGCCTCGTCCCGCAGGGCCCGGCAATCCTCCGGCGTCAATTGCAGCGGGGCCGCCTCGCCCTCGTCGTCGGCGTCGAGCGTGCCCCCGTCATCTTCATCCTGGTTGGCCTCCGCGAATCCGCCGGCACCCTGGCCCGCGCTCGTTGCTCCGCCGCTGCTCCGGGGCCTCGATCGCGCGTCCGAGTCCGCAGGGGCGTCGGCGTCTCCCGCCTCCGCCTCGTCGTCTTCCGGCTCGATGCCGTCCAGACGCGCCTCGAAGTACTCCAGCAGGCTCGGATACCCGTTGACCGTCTTGCCGTCCGGGCGACCGTCGTATCGCAGTTGCAGGATGCCCAGGTCCAGACGGATCTGGATCAGCGGCTCGCCCTCGGCGCTGCGGATGAGACGCACATTGACCTTGCCGGGGTCGTAGGGCCAGTCGCCCAGAATCTCGCTCAGGTCGGCGTCCATCGGCGTCCCCCGACTCTAGCCCGTGCCGCTCCCGCTCGTCGCCGGGCAGCCGCGGCCACGGGTCCATCGACAACCACCACTCCCAACCCAAGCACCATCCGCGGCCCCCGCCCGACCGGTTCGGGTTGGCCGCCGCGCAGGTGGCAATCGGTCCCCCGCCTGAAACCGGCGTGCGCCATGCACAAAACATTCAGCCTTTCACTCATGGTCCGAGAACAACCGCTTCCCGATGCCCGGACCTGTCGGTTCCGCCTCCCGTCCCCTTTGCCGGGCACAATCCGCCCGATCCAACCCGCTTGCCACCAATGCTTTACGCCTCGCTTGCCCCGCCCCAAGCCGGGGAGTGAGCGATCCGATGCAACCGCGAGAATCATGGCGACGAATCTTCAAAATAACTGGCACGGGCTTCGGCGCGATGTACAGTTCAATCGGCGAGGAATCGCCGCTGGAAGGTGGGCAGAGAATTGAGCACGATCCGTTCAGGCGCTGGTGCGTCGCGGCGTGAGGTCCAATCCGACCTCGAGCTGTATCTCCAGGAAATCAACCGGACCGCACTCCTCACCGCAGAGGAGGAGCGCGAACTTGGCTGGGCCATTCTCAACGAGAACTGCCCGCTGTCGCGTGATCGCATGATCCGCGCCAACCTCCGCCTGGTTGTGGCCATCGGCAAGAACTACATGGGACGCGGCCTGCCCCTTCAGGACCTCATCGAGGAGGGCAACATCGGCCTCCTCCGCGCGGTCGACGGGTTCGACCCCGCCCAGGGCGCCCGCTTTTCCACCTACGCCTCGTGGTGGATCAAGCAGGCCATCAAGCGGGCCCTGATCAACGCCACCCAGCCCGTCCACATCCCGGCCTACATGGTCGAGTTCGTGGCCAAGTGGAAGGAAGCCAGCCGCGCCCTCGAGCAGGAACTGGGCTACCCGCCCTCGCTCGAGCAACTCTCCCAGAAGATGAACCTCCCGCTCCGGAAGGTCCGCATCATCCGCCGGGCCGTCCGGGCCTTCAAGACCCCGGCCCAGGAGGGTGCGGGCGGCGAAGGCATGGCCGGGTTGGGCGAACTCCTGGCCGACAGCCGCACCGTCGGCCCGGACGAGCGGACCCTCCGCGGCGACGAGCTCAAGATCCTGCGGCGTCTGCTGGAGGCCATCGACGAGCGCGAGGCCCGGATCCTCCGCCTCCGCTTCGGGCTCGACGGCCAGGAGCCGCTGACCCTGAAGCAGATCGCCGAGGAAGTCGGCATCAGCCGCGAGCGGGTCCGCCAGATCGTGGACGAGGCCCTGACCAAACTCAATGAGCGATTCCAGGACGACAAGCCGTCCCGCTTCTTCCGCCCCGAGCCGATGCGGTTCGAGCCGGCCAACGCGGACCTGCCGCGTCTGACCCCGGCCATGCGCCTGGGCGACCGGGCCTAGTAGGGCCGATCGGTCGGAGCCTCCGATCACCGGACATCCCAGATTCTCACGGAGCCCCGGGGCGGCGAACCCCCGGGGCTTCTGCTTTGGTGACGAGGGGTCGAATTGGGGTGGAGCATCCGCGTTCCGCCTCGCGGAGTTGCGCGCCGGTTTGCTACCATTGGCCCCATGACGTTCCAACCGACTCCTTGCCGTCCGGGTCCCCGGTCCCGAGCCTCGTCGTCGCCGCTGGGCCGCGCGTTCGCGGCGCTCGCATTCGTCGTCGGCGTGCTCGGTTCGAACGCCGCCGCCCAGTCTCCGATCGACCAGGTCAACGCGCCGTACCTTGCGATCCCGGAAGCCAACCGGAGCGACCTGATCCTCCTGCCCGCGCTGGCGGACATGGAGCCGGCCCCGGTCGGCGCCCAGGCCCCGCAGCAGGCGATGCTCCTACCGGCCGGCTCGACGAACTGGTCGCGGGCCGAGGCGTGGGCCACGGGCGAGACGCAGGTCGCGGTGCTGGCGGCCCTGGACCGGATCACCCAGGAAACCGACTACCGCCGGGCGATGGTGTTCGCCCAGCCATACGGCCCCGGCGTGCCCCGACCGATGATCGCCGCCGGCCTGTACACCGAACTCGGCGACCCCCCCACGCTCGCGGCGGCCCACTTCGGGTACATGGGCCCGCTGGACGACATGGCCTGCCTCGTGCATGTCGAAGCCACCCGCCGCCTCGCCGCGGGCGATCCGGCCGGGGCCATCGACGTCCTGACCGACTGGGCCTTCTTCGCCCGCCAGATGGCCGACCGGGCCCTCTACAAGGAGGTCGTGTTCGGCTACCGCCAGATGCTCGACGCGCTGGAGCGCATCCGCGACATCGCGTACCAGGACATGCGTGGCGACCGGGCTCTGACGCTCGCGCAGATCCAGAGCGCCATCGAACGGCTCGCCGAGGACAAGGTCCTGGGCCTCGAGCGATTGGTCCTGCCTCGCGGCGAGATGACCAGCGCGGCCCAACTGACCGCCCGCGTGTTCGGGCGCGACGGGATGCTCAACGCGGGAGCGTTCTCGAGCGCGATGGCTGCGGCTGGCGCGTCCGGGCGTCCGCTTCGCCTGTTCTCCGAGGCGGCCCGCTGGTCGGGCGCGGCCGACGCCCACAACTCCCAAGCCCAGACCGTTCGGACAACCCGCCAGGTGTTCGACGACTGGACCGCTCGCTGGAACCTCGACCCCTTCGACGCCCGCCACAACACGCCCTCGGTGTTCCAGCGTGATGTCGACGGCCAGCCCGCCTACGCGGTGATCGACGCCGCTCTGGACGACATGGGCCAACTCATCCCGATGCGCCAGCAACTCCGGGCCGAAGCGGTCGGCACCCGCGCGGCCCTGGGCCTCGTGGGCTACTCGTACCAGACCCGCCAGTTCCCGCCGACGCTCGCCGCCCTCCGCCCGCGCTGGGTCCGCGAACTGGAGGCCGATCCGTACAACGGGGACCGGCGCGTCGACCGGCGCCCGCCGCTGGCGTACTTCGTGCCCGTCCGCGACACCCAGGCCCGCGGCCCCGGGCGCCACGAGATGAACGTCGTCGCCCGAGACTCGAACTTCGTGCTCCGCCTGGGCGAGGACCAGTTCGTGCTCTACAGCGTCGGCCCGGACCAGGAGCGTGGCTGGGCCGCGTTCGTGTCCGACGACCCCGACGCGGTTCGGGGCGACTACCTCATCTGGCCCCCGGTGATCTCGCTGCTGCGGGTCGACCTGGAGCAGCAGGGGCTTCTGAATTAGGCAGGCGAAGCGGGAGGACTCACCGCAGAGGCGCAGAGGTCGCAGAGGAAGGCGATACGGGTGTGTGCGTCTCGGCCGTTCCTCCGCGTGCGATTCTCGGTCACACGTCCGATCTGATCGGCATCGAATAGTCACGCCATCGGAGGCGTTCCTCAGCGCTCTCCGCGCCTCTGCGGTAAGTCCTCTCTCGGTCGAGTCACCATGCCAGACGCCCACAAACTCGTCATCATCGGCTCCGGCCCCGCCGGCTGGACCGCCGCCATTTACGCCGCCCGCGCGCAGCTCGACCCCGTCGTGTACGAGGGCGTGGCCAAGCAGACGCCGGCGCTGGTCCTGCCCGGCGGGCAACTCATGCTCACCACCGACGTCGAGAACTACCCCGGGTTCCCCGAGGGCGTCTCGGGCCCGGACATGATGGCCTCGTTCCGCAAGCAGGCCGAGCGATTCGGCACGAAGATCCACGCCCTGGACATCGAGTCCTGCGACTTCTCGAAGCGACCGTTCGTGCTCAAGACCAGCAACGGCAAGGAGGTCCACGCCCACGCGGTCATCATCGCCACCGGCGCGACCGCCAACTGGCTCGGGCTCAAGAACGAGATGCGCCTGGCCCAGATCGGCGGCGGCGTCTCGGCCTGCGCTGTGTGCGACGGGGCGTTGCCCATCTTCCGCAACAAGCCGCTGGCGGTCGTCGGCGGGGGCGACTCGGCCATGGAAGAGGCGACGTACCTGACCAAGTTCGCCTCGACCGTCTACGTCATCCACCGGCGCGACTCGCTGCGGGCCAGCAAGATCATGCAGGACCGCTTCATGTCCAAGCCCAACGCCAAGGTGCTGTGGAACAAGCGCGTGCTGGACGTGCTGGGCGACGAGCGGGTCACCGGCGTGCAACTCGAAGACACCGTGACCGGCGAGCACAGCACGCTGGAGGTCGCGGGCCTGTTCGCGGCGATCGGGCACACGCCGGCGACCGGGTTCCTCAAAGGCGCGGGAATCGACCTCGACGAGAAGGGCTACATCGTGCTCAAGACCCGTTCGAGCGCGACCAACATCGACGGCGTGTTCGCCGCGGGCGACGTGGCCGACGCGCGGTACCGCCAGGCGATCACGGCGGCGGGCATGGGCTGCCAGGCGGCGCTGGACGCCGAGCACTGGCTGGGGGAGCACGGCGGCTGAGCGGCAAAGTCGAGGCACGCTGTTTCACGCCAGAAACGCGAAGGCCGCGAAGGGCGCGCTCATTCAGAACCATGCCGACCGTTCGCGTCGGGAACGCCGGCGTATTCCCAAGAATCCCTTTGTCGATACGGTGCGCGAACTGGCACCGCTCGCTCGCAACGACCCGTCGCGGCCTTCGCGCCCTTCGCGTTCCACCCGACGACTCAGCGCCCGCTCAACCCGGCTCGTACCGCATCGTCTCGACCACCCGGTTCGCCTCATCCATGATGAGCACGCGCGGGCGGTGGGCCTTGTACTCCGCGTCGTCCATCAGCGCGAAGTGCATGATGATGAGCCGGTCGCCAACCTCAACCAGGTGGGCCGCGGCCCCGTTGACCTGGATCGTCCGGCTGCCCGGCTCGCCCCGGAAGATGTAGGTCGTGAACCTGGCCCCGTTGCGGCAGTTGGCCACGTCGATCGCGTCGTTGACCCGCATCCCGGTCTGCTCGAGCAGGTCGGCGTCGATGGTCAGCGAGCCCATGTAGTTCGGGCTGGCGGCGGTCACGGCGGCCATGTGGATCTTGGAGTGCAGGACGTTTCGGAGCATCGGACAATGGTAGGGGCGTCCTCGCCGGTCCACGGGAACGCGAAGGGCGCGAAGGGGCTCGCCGGGTCCAAGTCTGGCGTTTCGAGTGTGCCGAGGTAGAGCCCCGAGTCCCACCCCCCATCGCGCTCGTCGCGGCCTTCGCGTTTCTATCGAACAACCGAGACGGCCCCTCCTCCCCCTTGCTCGGCATCTGTCAAGAGGCGACAATACCCTCTGCCGGACGATCCTCCAGCCCGGCCGGCGATCCTGACACGGGGCGACCATGCAGCGACACGACGTGACCCAGATCCTGTCGGACATGCACGGCGGCGACAAGCAGTCGCTCGAAAAGCTGCTGCCGATGATCTACGACGAACTGCACGCCCTGGCCGAGTCGCAGCTCCGCCAGGAGCGGGCCGGGCACACGCTGCAGGCGACCGCCCTGGTCAACGAGGCCTACCTGAAACTGGTCGAACTCAAGCACATCCGCTGGGAGGGGCGGGCCCACTTCTTCGGGGCCGCCGCCCGCATCATCAGGCGGATCCTCGTCGACCACGCCCGCGGCAAGGACCGGCTCAAGCGGGGCGGCGACCGCCGCCGCATCCCGCTGGACGCCTCGGCCATCCGCGATGTGACCGACCACGGCACCGACAGCGTCGACCTCATCGCCCTGCACGAGGCCCTCGAGAAACTCGAAAGCCTCGACGCCCGCCAGTCGAAGATCGTCGAACTCCGGTTCTTCGGCGGGCTGGGCATGAAGGAGATCGCCGACGTGCTGGGCGTGTCGCTCCGGACGGTCGAGGGCGACTGGTCCATGGCACGGGCGTGGCTCTCGGCCCAGTTGGCCGGGGCGGACGAGGCCCCCGAGACGCCCTGATTCACGCCCGAGAGGCGAGGAAGTCGGCGGATTGACCCCCGAACGCTACCAGCAGATCCGCTCGGTCTATCTCGAGGTGCACACGCTGCCCCCGGCCGAGCGTCGCACGCGCCTGGGCGAACTGTGCCAGGGCGACGACGCGCTGGTCAAGGAAGTCGAGGCGTTCCTCGTCCAGGCCTCCGACGCCACCGGCTGGCTTGAGAAGCCGGCCCTGACGTCCAATCCGCTCCAGGGCATGGTCGCCGCGTCCGACGCGCCGGAACGGATCGGCCCGTACCGCATCCTCGAGAAACTCGGCGGCGGGGGCATGGGCGACGTCTACCTGGCCGAGCAAGCCGCCCCGATCCGCCGGAAGGTCGCGGTCAAGGTCATCCGCGAGGGGATGGACTCCAAAGGCGTGGTCGCCCGATTCGAGCTCGAGCGTCAGGCCCTGGCGCTGATGGACCACCCCAGCATCGCCAAGGTCTTCGACGCCGGCAGCGACGACGGCCGCCCGTACTTCGTCATGGAGTACGTGCCGGGGATGCACCTGACCGAGTACTCCGACCGCCACCGCCTGAGCCTGCAGGCCCGCCTGCGCCTGTTCCAGGATGTGTGCGATGCGGTCCAGCACGCCCACACCAAGGGCATCATCCACCGCGACCTCAAGCCCTCGAACATCCTGGTCAGTTCCCGCGAGGGCGGCGAGGCTTCGTGCAAGATCATCGACTTCGGCGTCGCCAAGGCCACCGAGGCCGCCGGCGCCGGCGACTTCTCGATCCACACGATGAGCGGCACGCCCATCGGCACGTGGGACTACATGAGCCCGGAGCAGGCCGCGGGCAAGGTCGGCAAGGTGGACATCCGCAGCGATGTGTACTCGCTGGGCGTGATCCTGTACCAGTTGCTGATCGGCCTCACGCCGATCGACCTGGCCGAATCGGGTCGGTCCAGCCTGCTGGAGGTCCAGCAGACGATCGTGGGCTCCGAGGCGCCGCGCCCCAGCATGCGCCTCCGCGGCATGGGCCAGCACAAGGCCGACTGGGTCGCCGACCTGCGCCGCACCGACGCGACCGGGCTGTCGCGCGTGCTCAAGCGCGACCTGGACTGGGTCGTGATGCGGGCCATCGAGAAGGAGCCCGAACTCCGCTACCAGACCGCCCGCGACCTGGGCGACGAGATCAAGCGGTTCCTGGCCGACGAGCCGGTGCTGGCCGGCCCGCCCACCACGTCGTACCGCGTCCGCAAGTTCGTGCGCCGGAACAAGGTCGTGGTCTTCGGCGGCGCAACGGTGGCCCTGGTCATGATCGGGGCGACGACATTCAGCACGTGGCAGTGGTTTCAGGCCGAGGATGCACGATCAGTGGCCGAGGGGGAGACCGTCCGCGCCAATCAGGCGGCGGCCAAGGCCGAGGCCGAGACGATCCGCGCCAACGAGGCCGCGGCCGCGGCCGAAGAGAGCGCCCGCGTCGCCGAGGAGCGCCGCCTGTTCGCGAACATCCGGGCCGCCCAGGCGACGCAGGCCACCGGCGACCTGTTCAACTTCTTCGAGGGCGTGCTGTGGGGCGATGACCCGATCACCCGGTCCGATCTTCGGGACCAGGCCGAGCCGATCATCCGGGAGTACGTCGCTAGTGCCCCGGACTCGATCGACCCCCGAATCGTCCTGGCGAGGCTCCGCCTCGAAGGCCGCGACTTCGAAGGGGCGCTGCGGATCGCCGACGATGCGCTCGCGGCCGACGAGGCCTGGCGGGATCGGCGCTGGGAGTTGTGGTCGCTGCGGGGCCAGGCGGCGCTCCAGCTGGGAAGGATCGCGATCGCCGCCGAGTCGTTCGATCGGGCCGGCCTCATCCTGCGAAACGACGCCGCGGCGTACCCGAGCGACTCGGTGGTCGAGGCGGTCCTCGACGCCCTCGACGAGAACCGCCAGTGGCGGGCGGAGATGCTGCATTGGCTGGGCGTGACCCGCCTCGGGGGCGGCGATCTGCTGCGGGCCCGGGAGAGCCTCATGGCCGCCCGCGACATCGAGCGGGAAACGCGCCGGGTGCAGAGCAGCCTGCACGAGAGCGTGACGAATCTTGCCGTACTCGGGCTGGTGGACTACCAACTCGGCGTGCCCGCCACCGCCGCCGGCTGGTTCCGGATGGCCCTGCGCATCGACGCCGAGGACGAGCAGCAGCACGTCGAGGACGCTCGCGAGTATCTGATCCTGTGCCTCGACGCCGCGGCCAAGCGGGCGATGAGCGAGCAGCGGATCCAGCGGGCGATGGACAGCCTGCAGGAGGCCTGCGAGCGCGCCGAGTCGTGGATGCCGCGAAGCGACCCGCTCCGTATCGAACTCCAGGCCCGCTACGGCCTCGTGCTCATCGAACTCTCGCGCGACGCCCAGGCCGAGCGTGAACTGCTTCGCGCGATGCACGCGGTCCCGCCGCAGCAGCGCTCGACGCACGCGGGCGCACGCCTGGCGATGGAGGGGCTGGCCCGCCTGTACCAGCGTCAGGGCCGCGCCGCGGAACTCGCGTCGATCGAGGCCATCGCGCAGGGCGCGGGCACCGCGTCGATCCGGTAACAGGCACCCGGGACGGGCAACACCGGCGGGTTACGGCGTCCCGGCGTCCGCGTGGCGCGCGAGCGAGTCGGTGTCAGGGTCAACGGCGCGATCCGCCGCGGGCAGGTCGCCCGCGGTCGCCCGGGGCGGCGCGGCCGGGGTCTGCATCTCCGGCTCGGCGTACGCCGCCCGCGGGATGTGCGTCACCAGGCGCAGGCGGACCCAGATCAGCATCCCCAGCACCAGCGCGAACGCGAGCGGACGCCCGAAGCGCCGGAACCACGCCCGAGGGCGACGCGTGTGCGATGGTGTGTGCTCGTGGCTCATGCGCAGGCCCCCGTGACCGCCTCTTCAACATACCCCGTCCCAGCCAGCGCGGCCAGACCCACGCCTGTTTCGGCGATCGCGCCACCCCTTGGCCAGCCCGAGAACCAGCGATCTCGCTGGCGATTCCGCGGTTCCCGGACCACACGGACCCGGGACGGCCGGGGCGTTCAGGTGCCCGCCGCCACTTCCTCCCGGTCGGTCGTGATGTGCCCCGTGAACCCGTCGATCGAGATCGTGTACCGGAACCCCTCGCTCAGGATCGTGATGGTCCCGCCGGCCGAGGGCGTGTTGCTCAGCGGGGCCGCGACCGGTGCGCCCTGCTCGTCGAAGATCAGCACGATGCCGCCATCGATGTCAACAGACTCAAACCTGGCGTTGGCGTACTGCCCCTCATTGAGGTTCAGTCCGAGGATGCCGTCGGTCCGCGAGGGGTCGTAGAGCGCATCGGTCTCCGGGTCGATCGTGGAGCCGTTGACGCTGCACACGACGTACCGGTTCTCGTCCACGTCGAAGACGATCGCGCGCCCGGACTGGAACGCCATCGCGTCGGCCTGGGCGAACGTCAGGTCCGAGACCACGGCCCGCACCGACGCCTGCCCACGCAGCACGCCCGCCGAACTCACGTTCGGGATGACCATCGCGCTGGCGATCCCCAGGATCGCCACCACCACCAGCACCTCGATCAGCGTGTAGGCCAACCGCGGCCCCTTGCGATCCCACCGCGAGCCCGGACCCATGCGGCGACTGACCACCTGGCGTGGCGTGCGAGCGGCGTGCGTTCCCATCGGTCCCCTCCTCACAACCGGGCCTCCAGCAGACGCCCGGGCTCTCTCCCTTGTGGACTGGCCCCTTACGGCTCGTTCGAGGGCGAGGCCTCGGCCTGGGCGTTGATCGCGGGCGCGGCGTTCGGATTCCCGCCCTGGTTCTGGGCCCCCGTCTGGCCGCCCTGCATCTCGACCGGCGGCATGTCCGTCACGGTCACGCTGATGCCGGAGGCCAGGTGCTGTTCGATCGACGACAGACGCGTCACGATGCTCCGCAGTTCCGCGAGCATCAGTTTCCGCTGCTCGCCCGCGCTCACCATCCCGCCCTCGGTCGGGTCGGTCGAGACGCTCAGCGGGCGGGGCGTGGCCGCACCGTCGCGCCGGTACTGCTCGGGCTGGGCCTGGGCGACGCTGGCCTCGGGCGCGAGCGAGTGCCCGCGGTCGAGGGCCTGCCCGGCCAGGTTCAGGCCCAACAGGGCCGCGATCGCCGTCAGAATGCCGTTCGTGTACCGCTGTCCCTGCATGGCCGAGTGCTCCTGGGTCGGTGCCTGCATCGGTATCGGCCGGACGGGGCTGCGCGATAAGCCCGAGGCACAAGTCGGATCGGCGTCGGGCGGACATCGACCCGCCCGACGCCGCGTGTTCTGGGACGCTACGGGCGAGGCAGCGGCTGGTCGTCGATGTCGAACGACCCGGCCCAGATCTCGCCCGTGACGTCGTCGAAGACCCAGCCGTGGTCCTGCTGGTAGCCCGCGTCCGGGGCGCCCGCGATGATGATGTAGATCGCGTTGTCGCCGCCCACGTACGGGTTCCGCGGAGCCTCCTTGAGGTACTCCCCGTCGGCGACCAGATCAGCCCAGGTGCCAAAGCCCTCGGCCACCGGGGGCAGGTCGTTGCGGTGGCGGGCCTGGTAAACGCTCATCGCCCGGCGGAGTTTCTCCAGTTCGTACACCGTGGTCTGGATCGATGACTCCTGCGTCGCGTTGGCGAACTGCGGCACCACGATCGCCGCGAGGATCCCCAGGATCACCACGACGATCAGGATCTCGACGAGCGTGAACGCGCGGCGGGCGAGCCGAACGGTCGATCGGGGCGAAAGAACCATGAGGCACCTCCGGGCGGTCCCCACGCGGGCTGGGGCGGATGCGGAAAAGGGCGGCCGGTCCCGTTAGGAACCAGCCGCCTCTTCTGGTGTCACGCCGCTTGGGCGTTCAGACCCGATCAGTTGCCATCGCGAGCGGCACGCAGGATGCCGTTCTCCAGGTTGTACAGCCAGGCGCCGGCGGCGGGGTCGGCGGCGGCCGCGGCGGCCTCGATGTCGGCGATGGTGGTCGTGTTGTCACCGAACAGGACCACGTCCGTGGGGTCGGCGTCCTGATCGAACGGGTTGGCCGGGGGCTCCTTGAAGTAGCCGGCGGCGACCAGGGCATCCCAGTCCTCGGCCGGATCGGTGAGATCGGGGTAGTTGCCGTTGTTGCGAGCCGCGTACAGCTCGAGCTGATTCTGGATGGTGGACTCCTGGGTATCGATGTTGCCGCCACGGGCCTCATTGGCCGCGTTGGTGAACTGCGGGACAACGATCGCGGCCAGGATGCCCAGAATCACGACGACGATGAGGATTTCGACCAGCGTAAACGCCTTGCGGATCCGACGAGTGACCTTCATGCTGCATGCTCCTTGTGCCAGACTGGCGTGCCCAATCCCTGGGCGTGGCGACGGGGGCCGACAACGCATCGGCCGACCTCCCTGCGGCCGAGCGAATCCCGCCGCCGCCGGGAGCCGGAGTCCTCTCCGGCTGCCAGGTCCATCGACACCCCAGCCCGCGTGCTTCGCAGCCCTTACGCACGACGCAGAATCCACGCGCCGGTGCTGACGCCTGCAACGCCTGCACACCCCCACCAACGGCGTTACGCGGACACCGACGCCGGGAACGGGTCCAGAAACCGGATTGGAACAGCACTCCTCCCCCGCGTGCGGGGGAGGTGTCATGTCCCCCGCGTGCGGGGGAGTTGTCATGCGAGGCCCCGCGAGCATGACGGAGGGGGCAGTCGGGCAGCGGCAGTCCACACCCCCCGGCCCAGTCGCAGAGCCTCCCGGGCCACCTCCCCCGCACGCGGGGGAGGAGTTCGGGAACAACAAAGCCCCGGGCACCTGGTCCCGGGGCTCGTTCGGATTCACGCTCGCGTTCTCTCGGGCCTTATCGGCCCGTGCCGGATCGCCTGGCGACCAATCAGTTGCCCAGGATCAGCGGGACCACGCCCTGGCTCTGGGCGTTGAGGGCGCCCAGCAGGGCCGACGCCGCGCTGGCTTCCTGCTCGCTGGCCTCCGTCGAGCGGGCCAGGGCGACCAGGCGGGTCACCTGGCGGCTCTCGAGGCGGTTGCCGAACCGCTTCGCGGACGCCGCGACGCGACCCAGGATCTCCACCCGCTCGCCCTCGGACAGGTTGGCGTTCATCGCCATGTCGGCCAGGGCGATCTGCACCCGCTCGTTGTTGACGTAGGAGAGGATCTCCGCGACGCGGAGGCGGATGATCGGGTTGGACGACTCCAGCGAGGCGATCAGCGTCTCGCTCGCGTCGGCCACGCTCAGCACCTCGTTGCCCGAGATCGCCAGGTTCAGCATCACGTCCAGGGCGCGATCGCGATACGCCTGGGCCTCCTGGCTCGAGAACGGCCCGCCGGAGGTCCGCTCGACCAGCCCGGCGATCGTGTTGCGGATCTCGCCCTCGCCCGAACCCAGCGGGCGGATGGCGGTCGCGCTGTCGCGCTCGTAGATGCGCCCCAGCGTCGTGTACCCCTCGCCGCTGACCAGCGCCACCACCGGCGTGGCGGCCAGGCGGTCGTTGCGCCGGATCTCGTCGATCTGCTCGCGCGTCGTGTCCTGCGTCAGGTTCACGACGATCACGTCGATCCCCGGCACCGCGTTGATCTCCCGCTGGGCGTCGCCGATCCGCTGCACGCTCGGCAGCACCTGGAAGCCCTGGGCCTCCAGGATCCGGCGGATCGAGTTGTACCGCTCCGCGTCGGGCGACACCACAACCGCGTACTGGGCGCCGGGGTCACGCACGGCCGCGGCCAGCGTCGGCACCACCCGCTCCACGCCGGGGAACGTCTGGCGGGGCTGGGCGATGCCGAAGGCCAGGGCCGCCTCGTACCGCACGCGACGGTTCGGATAGGTCAGGGCCTCGACCAGCGGGCGACGCTGCCCGTCGCCGATCTGCCCGAGTTCGACCGACCCCGCCAGCGCCGCCGGCCCGGCGGTCTTGGCCGCCGAGGCGATGGCCCGCAGCGACAGCGGCGTGTCGCGGTCGTCGATCGCCCGCAGCAGCACCCGCATCGAGATGTTCGTGCCCGCCGAGATGGCGTAGAAATCGGCCCCGCGCCGCGTCGCCGCGTACGCCGGGTTGCGGTAGCCACTGGGCGTGTCGATCTCACGCGAGAGGTTCGAGGCGACCCACATCGAGGTCGCCGACGCGTTGGTCTGGTCCAGTTGCAAAGCCCGCTCGGCCAGGCCCATTGCCACCGCCTCGTGGAAGACCTCGGTGCGGATGCCGGTGCTCCGCAGGCCCGTCTCGGGGCGGAACGACCAGAGCAGTTGCGTGCCCTCGCCGGGGAACGAGGTCACCTCACGCTGCTCGTCGTAGAACCGCTCGGCCAGGATCAGGTACTCGTTGGCCACGTTCGCCCCGCCGGGGGAGCGACCCAGCCGCTCCAAGGCACGGGCGCACGCCTGGCGGACCGCGGCCACCTGCGTCTGGGCAGCGGTGTCATAGAGGTACGGGATCGCCGTGCGGTACCCGATCAGCCCGAGCAGGTCGGCCACCTGCTCCTGCACCACGGGCTCGGCCCCGGGCAGCAGCGTGCACAGCGGCATCACCGCCTGCTGGCCCATGTCAACCATCAGACGGGCGACCTCGGCCCGCAGGCGGTCGTTGGTCCGCGAGACCAGCACCTCGACCATCTGGGTCATGGCGTACTCGCCGGCCGCCACCAGACGCTCACGCGCCAGCAGGCGGGCCCGGGCGTCGCCGAGGAGCATCTGGATCGCCTCGGCGATCTGGTCCGCGTTGCGGCTGCGGTCGAGTTTGCCCTGGTTGTACAACGCCCACAGCGCCTCGGAGGTCTCGCGCCCGCCCTCCATCCGCCCGTGCGCGATGACGGCGGCCTGGAACCGCTCGAGGTCTTCCGTGGACTCCTCGACCAGGTCCACGAACTCCGCGCCGGGGATGTTTCGGCGGAGGATTTCGGTCGCGACGCTGCTGGCCAGGTCCGGGCGGGCGATCAGCACGAAGTGCACGTAGTCGCGGACGAGTTGGTCCGGCGACATCGTCTGCACGGACTGGGTCGGCTGGGCCGAGGCCATCGGCACGACCGGGCCACAAAGGGCCATGCCCATGCCGGCCACCATGGTGATGAGGACGGCCCTGCTCGTGCTGACTTGTGCCACGCTGCGCTCCTGACCTGCTTGCCTGACGTGCCGATCCGACGAGACTGCCCGACCGGGCGATCGATTGGGGCGTCGATTCCGCCGGCGCGACCCCGTGGCCAGCGCCACGAGCCTCTACCGGACGGTGCCGATCCTTCGACGATGCGGACTCGCCCGCGGCGATCCCCAAGCCCGGGGGCGAGTCGGAAGGGGTCATCTTATACGGTCCGACCCCGAAATCTGATCCTTTGTCTCCGACAA
This sequence comes from Phycisphaerales bacterium, assembly GCA_041401985.1. Lineage (GTDB taxonomy): Bacteria > Planctomycetota > Phycisphaerae > Phycisphaerales > UBA1924 > JACKHA01. The sequence continues at coordinate 120,292 of JAWKTE010000010.1, read as the reverse complement.
CCCGCCGCTCGTTTCCGAGCCGCGGGGCGGGGAGACTACCGACCACCGGGCCAACGTGTCAATCGGGACCGCCATGGTCCGGAAAGTCGCGGGACCGGCGGGCCGGGGCCGGACCCCGCTTCCGGCAAGCCGCGCGGGGGTCAAGCGGGGGCTTGGACCGGCCGATCAACCCCACCGACGGGGCCGGAGCGCCGACCCCCCGCCCCCTCTGCGTCTCCCGAGGTGCCGCGATGTCGATCGAAAAGGAAGTCCTCACGACCGGCGAGGTCGCCAAGATCTGCAACGTGGCCCCCCGCACCGTGTCGAAGTGGTTCGACTCGGGCACGCTGGGCGGGTACCGCATCCCCGGCTCCAAGGACCGACGCATCCCGGTCACCGAACTCCGCAAGTTCATGCGGGACCACAACATCCCGATGGACGCCCTCGAATCCGGGCGGACGCGGGTGCTGGTCGTCGACGACGAGCGCGAGGTCGTGGAGGTGCTCAAGCGGGTGCTGACCGAACAGACCTCGTATGACGTGCGGACCGCGACATCCGGCTTCGAGGCCGGGGCCGAGGCCGAGCGGTTCAAGCCCCATGTCATGCTCATGGACGTGCATCTGGGCGACCAGGAGCCGCGGGAACTGCTCCGGTTCGTCCGCGTCTCCGAGAACCTCCAGCAGACCAAGGTCATCGCCATGTCGGGCAAACTGACCGACGGCCAGGCCCACGGCCTGCGGTCCCAGGGCTACCAGGGCTTCCTCCGCAAGCCGTTCCAGGTCCGCCAGGTCGTCGAGGCGATCGAGCAGGCGACCAACGTCGCGGCGTGAGCGGATCGCTCGCCCGAACAGAATCAAGCGATCAGAGTGTGGCATGCTTGCTGCGCTGAGCAAGCATGCTGTCGGCATCTTGCACCGATGAGCGCGGAACTGCCCCCTCCGTCATGCTCGCGGAGCCTCGCATGACACCTCCCCCGCACGCGGGGGAGGGGTGCGGTGGGTCACTTGCGCTTGCGGCGGCGTTGCTTCGGCGGGGCCGCCACGAACGGTTCCAGTTCGGCGGGCAGGCTGACCAGGCCGCGCCGCCTCGCCTTGCCGATCGCGTAGTGCAGCGAGGCGTGCATCCGCCGGCGAACGGCGTCCGTCACGTTCAGGCCGGTGGCTTCCATCTGCTCGATGGCGAACCGCCAGGCGTGGTACTCCTCGAGGCAGCGCGGCTTGTAGCGGTTGAAGCCGATCGCGTGGTGCCCGATCTCGTGCAGAAAGATTGCCATCGACATCGGGCCGCGCGGTCGCGGCGACTCGATGAGCCGGCGGACGGTGCCGTCGTCGTACTTGAGCTCCCAGGCGACGCCGGACATGGCGGAGCGCCAGCGTCGGACCTTGACCCCGTACGCCGCGAGCATGTCGCGGGCGACGCGGTCGTAGCGCTGGGCCATGGTCTCGCGCGCGGGCTTGGGGCGACGGTTTCGCGAAGGCTGCGTGGGCCGGCCGGACGCTGGCGGCGTGGCTTCCTTTGTTGAAGGCGCGTCGGGTTGCGGGCGCGGACGCTTCGCCCGCGGCTTCGCCCCCACCAGCAGGTCCCAGAGTGGCAGGCCCCACCGCCTCATGCGCGACGCTCCCGATCGGGCGCAGGCGAGGCCGAACCCGACTGGTTCCGAACCGGCAGGCTCGGGCACGACATCGTCGCGCCGGCCTTGATCGCTCGCCCGCGCGCGAACTCGCCCCAATCCATCTCCCGCTTCCCTGCGGGCGTGACCCGCATCAGGTGGAGCAGCGTGCCGCCGGCGCACGAGACGAGGCCTTCGTTCGCGTCGACGATCGCCCCCGGCACGCCGTCACGAGCCGACGACGCCGCGTCTGTCTGCCCCTCCCCCACCGCTTCGACTTGCACCAGTTTCAACGCGATCCCATCCAGTTCGGCCGTCACGCCCGGCCACGGCGTCAGCCCGTGCACCCTGCTTCGGCATTCCGCGGCGGTGGTCCCGAAGTCGATCCAGCCATCGGCCTTGGACAGTTTGGGCGCCCGCGTTGCGAGCGACTCGTCCTGACGCTGGCCCCGCAAGGTGCCCGTGGCGTGGCGGGCCAGCACGTCGAGCACCAGCGTCGGCCCGTCCGCCGCGAGCAGGTCGTGCAGCACGCCGGCGGTGTGGCGCGGCTCGATGGCCCGGCGCGACGTGCCCAGGACCTCGCCCGCGTCCATGCGGTCCGCCAACGTGATGACGCTGTTGCCCGTCTCCGCGTCGCCCGCGAGGATGGCCGCGTTGATCGGGGCCGCCCCGCGCCAGCGCGGCAGCAGCGACGCGTGCAGGTTGATGGAGAACCGATCCTCGAGCAGCGGACGCCCCAGTTTCTGGCCGAACGCGATCACGACCCAGGCATCGGCGTCGATCGCGCGGACGCGGGCGACCATCTCGGTTTCGTTGATGTTCTCGGGCTTGAGCAGCACCGCGCCGGGCAGGCGCTCCCCGGCCCACGCGCCGATCGGCGTCGGCGTCAGGTCGCGCCCGCGTCCGGCCGGCCGGTCCGGCTGGGTCACGACGCCCACGACCTGGTGGGCCGCGGCCAGCGCCGCCAGCGTGGGCAGCCCGAACGCCCCGGAGCCGAGGAACAGGATCCGCATGTCGGTGTTGGTAGGCCCGTCGGCAGCGCGGCGTCGCGGGCCTGTCGGTTGGCTCGCGCTTGCACGCACGAGTGCGGGGGTTCACCCGGCCATCACCCGCGCCAGTCCCGCTCCAGTTCCCGGATCAGCGACCGGTTCTTGAGGCGCGACATCTGCGACATGCGGTCGAGGATCAGCACGCCGTCGAGGTGGTCCATCTCGTGCTGCCAGCAGCGGGCCAGCAGGCCCGTGCCGCGGAGGGTGAACCGCTGGCCCTCGGCGTCCAGGGCCGAGATCGTGATCGCCGGCGGGCGGAGCACATCGCCCCGGATGTCCGGCAGCGACAGGCACCCCTCCGAGCCCGCCTCGGCCCGCCCCTCGGGCTCGGACAGGACCGGGTTGATGTAGACCGTCGGCTCCGGGCGGGCCGAAGGCGGGTCGCCGCCAGCGGAGCGATCGTCCCCCTCCGGCACGCTGGTCACGAACATCCGCCACGACAGCCCGATCTGAGGGGCCGCCAGGCCGATGCCCTCCTCCTCCCGCATGATCTCGAGCATCCTCGCGGCGACGGCCTGGACCTCGTCGTTGACCGTGCCAATCTCCGTGGCCCGAGCCCGCAGGACTGGGTCCGGATACACGCGGAGGCGAAGGGTGTCCACATCGACCGGCATCGGGGCATGGTAGTGCCGCGGCCGCGCGATGGACGGTGATTGTGGACGCCGCGGCCTCAACCGCCCCGGACGCCTCTGCGTAGTATGCTTGTCCCCCACCACCCCGAACACCCCGAAGGGTCGGGTTCGGTGCCCCCGATGTCCCCGGAACCGTCCTCGCGGCGAGCCGGGACGGGTTGGTGTCCGGCACGCCGGTTTGTCGAAGCCCCGGGGGCCCCGCGCCCCGTCGCCCACGGAGATCCGCCTTGGCGTTGTTCGGTCGAAAGAAGTCGGGCGGGGAGGACGCGGGCAGCGACTCCGGCAAGGGCGGGAACGGGAACGGCGACACCAAGGTCGCCGCGGCGGGGGGCGACGAGGCCTTCAAGCCGAATCCCGACAAGGCCGCCCGGTTCTTCACCCACGCCAAGACGGTCCATGAGACCACGAACTTCGAGTACGCGATGCGCCTGTGGCTCGACGGGCTGCGCCATGACCCGACGGACCTGTCGGGCGTCACGCGGTTCTTCCAGTCCGCCGCGTCGTTCCTGGGCCAGCCGAAGGCCAAGCCCAGCAAGGAGACCGCCGGGGCGTTCAAGGGCAAGGACCCGGTGGACAAGTACCTGCGGGGCCTGCTGGAGTGGGGCCTGAAGCCCGAGGACTCGTCGCTGGCGGTCGGCGCGGTCGAGGGGGCGTCCCGCCTGAACGCCTCCGATCTGGACCTGGGCGAGGTGGCGTACTGGCTCGCCGAGCGGGCCCTGGTCGCGGTGCGGAGCGACAAGAAGCCGCGCAAGGACCAGGCCCTGAAACTGATGGAGGCCTGCTCGAAGGTGGGCGCGTTCGATCTGGCGGTCCAGGCCGGCGAGATCGCGGTCAAGATGGACCCGACCGACGGCGAACTGGCGACGCGGGTCCGCAACTTCTCGGCCCAGGCCGCGATGAGCCGGGGCGGGTTCGAGCAGGGCGGGGACTTCCGGCGGAACATCAAGGACGCCGAAGCCCAGCGCCGGATGGAGGAAGAGCAGCGGATCGTCAAGACAGAGGACACCAAGGAGCGTCTGCTCAAGGCCGCCGAGGAGGACTACCGCCTGCGTCCGACCGACATCCCGGCGATCAACAAGTACGCTCGGGCCCTGCGCGAAATGGGCGATGAGGCCAATGAGCGCAAAGCGATGAATCTGTACGCCAAGGCGTACGAGGACACCAAGCAGTTCCGCTTCCGCGAGGAGGCGGGCGAGCTCCGCCTGCGCCTGGCCCGCCGGGCCCTGCGCCGGTACCGCGACGCGGCCGAGGCCAACCCCGGCGACGAGGCGGCAGCCAAGCAGGCCCGCCAGGCCGAGATCAAATTCCGCGAGATGGAGATCGAGGAGTCGAAACTCAAGGTCGAGAACTACCCGACGGACCTGACCAAGAAGTTCGAACTCGGCTCGCGATTGTTCGAACTCGCCCGCCTCAAGCAGTCCGACGACGCCAAGGGCGCCAAGGACCTCTACGAGCAGGTCATCCCCCTGCTGCAGGAGGCCAAGAGCGACCCGCGGTCGCGCTCGGCGGCGTCGAACTATCTCGGGCAGGCGTTCGCCGCCATCGGCTGGAACGACGAGGCCATCGACACCTTCCGCGGCGCGATCGAGCAGCACGACGATCAGACCAACGAGCGCGGCATGGAACTGCGCTACGGGCTCATGCTCGCGCTCAAGGGCAAGGCGATCTCGGCCAGCGGCGCCGGGGCGATCGGCGCGGCCGAGGAGGCCGAGAAACTCGCGTCCGCCATCGCCATCCAGCAGTTCAACTATCGGGACATCCGCGACCAGCGCGAGGCGCTCAAGAAGCGTCTCGAGGAACTCCGCGCGGGGGGGTGAGCGGCGCGTGGGCGGGGCCATCGCGATCATCCCGGCTCGACTCGCGTCGACGCGCTTCCCCGAGAAGGTGCTGGCCGCCCGCACCGGGCGACCGCTGATCCAGCACGTGTTTGAGCGGGCGTCGATGGCCGAGTCCATCGACCGTGTCGTCGTGGCGATCGACCACGAGCGGATCGCCGCGACCGTGCGGGCCTTCGGCGGCGAGTGCGTGATGACCTCCGCGGAGCACCCCAACGGCACGAGCCGCCTCGACGAGGCGGCCCGCGGGCTCGGGCTGGGCGACGACGAGATCGTCGTGAACGTGCAGGGCGATGAGCCGGAGATCGACCCGGAGATCATCAACGCGGCGGTCGAGGCGCTGGAGCAGACGGGCGCCGAGGTCGCGACGGTGGGCTCGCCGTTTGCACCGCACGAGAACCGGGCGGACCCGGCGATCGTGAAGGTGGTGTGCGACGCGCGGGGATTGGCCCTGTACTTCAGCCGCGCCCCGATCCCGTTCCTGGGGCGGGCCGAGGGCGGGGCGGCGGCCCCGACGCTCAAGCACGTCGGGCTGTACGCGTACCGCGTGGCGTTCCTGCGCCGTTACGCCGCGCTACCCGCGACGCCGCTGGAGCAGACGGAGAAACTCGAGCAGTTGCGCGTGCTCGAGCACGGCTACCGGATCGCCGTGGCCGTCCGCGAGGCCCACCACCACGGCATCGACACGCCGGAGCAGTACGAGGCGTTCGTCCAGCGGTGGGCGGCACGCGGCCCCGCAGGTGGGTAAGCCGCCGCGACCCGATGGATTCGGGATCACCACGGAGACACGGAGTCACGGAGGGCACCGAGGGGGCCGCGCACGAGCGGGGCATCGGCCTCAGCGGTTGTTCTGCACACCGGCGTCCCGATGCCTTCCTCCGTGCGTCCGTGCCTCCGTGGTGCGTCGCCTGCGCTTGGCGAGCATCAAGAGTGCGATCGGGGCTCGCCTCACCGCCCGCCGCGACGCGGCGTCGTCGAGGCCCGGATCGACACCGCCTGCCAGGCCCGGTCCGGGGCCGTCGGCGTCACGAACCAGCCCCAGAAGCCCGGCGAGCCGTAGGAGCGCACCGTCGTCGGCGGATGGAACTGGAACGCGAACGGCACGACATCGTCGAGTTCGTCGTGCTCGCCGAAGTAGCGAAGACGCCCCGGCTCCATGAAGTTTGGGGGCAGGCGGCTGCTGTTGCGCCGGATGCGGGCCGGATCGACCGGGACCCAGTTGATCGTGTTGCTCGCCTGGTCGTACAGGCAGAACTCGACCCACGCCCGCAGTTCGCCGCGTCCGCTGTTGCCGGGCTGGAGGAACCCCGGTTCATCGCGCGAGTTGGCCTCCACGTCGTAGCCGACCACGATGCGCGCCGGCAGGCCCGCCTTGCGGTAGAGGGCGGTGAGCAGCACAACCATGTCGAACTCCGAGCCGATGCCGGTCCGGGCGGTCTCGCCGGGTGTCTGGAGCGAGACGCCCTCGAGCAGACCGTTGCGGTTGGCCGCCAGCCCGGCGCCGCTGACCTGCACGTGCTCGACAACCTGGCCCGCGATCCACTTGGCGAACTGCACCGGCGGGATCGAGCGGGGCGGCTTGCCCTGGGTCCATCGCTCCAGAAGGGCACGCACCTCCGCGTCGCCGAATCGCTGCGGGCGACCGTTCACGTCCGGGCCGATGTCCACATACAGCATCGGCTCGAGCGTGGACGCGGCCTCGGCGGGCCACGCCCCGTCGGGCCACTGGACGGCCATCGCGGCCCGCTCGTCGAAACGGGTCTGCCACGAGCGGCTGGGCAGGACGATCTCGAAGTCGACCTCGCGGGCGTCGATGCCCCGCCCGAGCTTGAGCAGCGCGAGCCAGATCCCGCTGTGGTACGGGCGCCCGCCGGCGGTGGACGTGAGGATCTCGTGGCTGAACTCGCGCAGGTGCGTCGCGTCGTAATCGTCCACCGTGAAGCGGAAGTCCCTCAGCGTGGGCGCCTGGCCCGTGGGGGTGTCGAACGCGAGTTCGCTCGACGCGGTCCGCGGCACGACCGGCCAGACGAGCGTGAGCGTGTCGAAGCGGAACCGGTCGATCGTGGGCATCTGGTCGGGCGTGGGCGAGGACGCCGGCCGGTCGATGCCCTGGTCGAAGAACGCGCGGACGTTGACGCGGGCGGTGAGGGTCCACTCCCGCTCGTTGCCGTGCTGGATCAGCGTGCCGACGGTCGGCTCGGTCGGCGTGCTCGGCTGGGTTGCCCCGGGCTGCGCGGCTGGCTGGGTGGGTGTCGCAGGCTGCCCCGGCGTTTGGGCCGGCGTTTGGGCAGGCTGGTTCGGCTGGGCGGGCGGCTGGCCACGCCGTGGGCGCCCGGTCTGGGCGTGGGCCACCGACACAAGGCACGCGCCCACAAGCAGCGACGCGAGCACGCGTCGGGAGAACGACAGACTCCGATTGGCTGGCATGGGGACACGGCTCCTTCTGCTCGTCCCGCGAGAACGGCGTCGACCAAGAGTGTACCGCGCGGCGGGCGTCCGTCCTGACAGGCTCCGGACGCTGCGGGCGATCGGCGGCCACCCCCGCACGACGGGCGATTCCGCTTAACCCAGCGGCCGCAGGTTCCGGGCCACCGGTGTCCGATACGCCATGATCGCCGGGATGACCCCCGCCGCCGCCGCCAGCAGCACCGCCCCGGCGAGCACGATCGGCGTGAGCGGGAGCGACCAGGCGGTCTCGCCGGAGCCGAATGCCTGCGTGATCCAGATCGACGGCTCGATGCCCAGCCCGAGCCGGTCCCGCATCACGCCCGCCACGATGACGCCGCCGAATCCCGCCAGCGCCAGCCCCAGGGCCGCCCCGATCGCCCCTAGCAGCGTCGACTCGGCCAGGATCAGCCGAAAGATCCGCCCCCGGCTGGCCCCCAGCACCCGCAGCACCGCGATCTGGCGGCGACGCTGCTCCATCGAGTTGTACAGCGCCAGCATGATCGCGATTCCGGAACTGACCATCACCACCGCGGCCATGCCCAGCAGCACCTGGTTCACATTTCCCACGATCCGGAACAGCGCCTGGATCTGGTCGGTCGGGCTCGCGACCGCTCCAACAACCGGGTCCGTCCGCAGCGTCATGAACAACTGCGGCAGGATCGCCGGCGTGTTCGAGCCCGGTCGGGCCGCGGCCCGGATGTACACGCCGGTGATCTGCGGCTGGTACCCGGTTGCCATGTACTCGTCGAGCGTCGGCGGCGCGGGCGGCGGCTCGCGCCCTTCCTGCGTCGCCTGGCGGACCGCGGCCTCGTGGTCGCCCTCGATTCTCTCGTGGAAGTCGCGGGCGTGCAGCAGCCACGATGTGCCCAGGTCGATGAAGATCGCCCGGTCGTGGGCGGTGCCCGTCGGCTTGAGCACACCGACGACGGTGATGGCGTCCTCCTCGTGGATGTGCCCGGCGTTCTCGCCCGTGCCGTGGACCATGAAGATGCGGTTGCCGACCTCGAGGCGCGTCGCTTCCCACGCCTCCGCCCCGACAACACACTGCAGCACCGCGTCCTCACGCCGCAGTCGCAGCGGCTCCTGCATCGACAGGGCCGGTTCGAGCGGGCTGTCGAACCACTCGCCCGAGGCCATCTCCAACGGCCGACCCGCGACGGGCTGGAACTTCTCGAAGAACCCGCGGCTGGTCGCCACGACCGGGAACCCCTGGTACGAATCGCCGTGCTGCAGCGGGATGGCCCACTCGACCATCGCGATCACCGGCGGGATGCCCGCACGCGGCCGGTTCATCAGGGCGTCGAACTGCGCCCAGGAGATGGCCCCCTGAGGCGTGCCGGCGTGGAACACGTTGTTGAGCACCGCTGCGAGCGGCCCCGAGTCGCGGCTGACCACCAGGTGCATGTTCCCGCTGCCGCGCGTGAACGCCCGCATGCCCGCATCCCGCATACCCAGCAGCAGGAACATCAGCCCGACGGCCACGCCGACGGTGATGACCGTCGTGACTGTCGAGAACAGCCGCCCGGTCATGCTGCGGGAGATGATGGTGAGGTCGGTGATGGCCATGGGAGGGAGCGGAGCGACTGGTATGGGATTGGAGAGAGTGGGTGCGCTTTCGGTTTGTCGAGTCCTGGGTCCTTGGTCCTGAGTCCTGAAGGTCGGGCAACTGGTTCTCGTCGGGCCTCCGGCGATGCCGAGGTTTCACCAATCGGTCTCCGAAGGCCGGTTGCCCGACCTCCAGGACCAAGGACTCAGGACCCAGGACTCGAACCAACGGCGACTTGCGGCTCAACCTCTGCCCCACCCCCCGCCAACGCATCCAACGTCATCCTCCTCTCAAACCGCTCGGCCATCGCCGGATCGTGGCTCACGCACAGCAACGCCGCGTTCTTCTCGCGGCAGATGCCCTGGATCAGGTCCATCGCCCCGACGGCGTTCTCCGGGTCGAGGCTCGCGGTCGGTTCGTCGGCCAGCACCAGCACCGGGTCGCACGCCATCGCCCGCGCCACCGCCACCCGCTGCTGTTGCCCGACCGACAGTTGCTCCGGGCGGGCGTCGGGACGCTCGATGCCGAGCCGCGTCAGCAAAGCCGCGGCCCGGGCGCGGTGCTCGCCCCGCGGGATGCGGCCGAACATCATGGCCGCCATCACGTTCTCGATCGCCGAGAAACCGTGCAGCAGGTTGAACGTCTGGAAGATCATGCCGATCGTCCGCCCGCGGTGCAGGTCACGCGCCGCCCCGCGGAGCGAGCAGATGTCCCCCCCACCGACGACCACCCGCGGCGGCTCGCCGTCTGCCGGGCTGGGCTCGAGCAGCCCGGCGATCAGGTGCAGCAGCGTGCTCTTGCCGCGCCCCGACCCCCCCGTGAGCAGCATCTGCTCGCCCGCGCCGAGTTCCAGGCGCGACACGTCCACGATCCACCCGCGACCGCCGGGGTAGCGAAACCGCAGGCTCTCGATGACCAGGATCGGATCGGGCATTGGTGAACAGGATCAGGGGGTTCCGGGCGGACCCCGGCTCCGCGAAGCGACGCCCGGACCGTACGCACGACGCCTCGCGGGAGGCGATCGACCGCCGCCGAGGCGTGGCTCGATCGGGCGTGCTCTCGGACGTGGGCATTTCGCGACAAGGTTCGCGCAAAGTTTGGTTGTGGGCCGCCCGAGGCGCGCGGTACACTGGATCCGGGTCTCATCCCGCGGAGGGGGTCGTGCGCTCGGTCAATGGCCGGGGTGTGGCGTCCGAGGGGCGATTCGGCCCTGTCAAGCCAACTCCGGTGCGTTGGTTCCCACGCACCGGCCGAGAGGAGTATTACCAGATGACGCGTTCGATGATGATCGCCGCCCTCGCCGGGACGGCCTGCGTGGCCGGTCTCGCCGTTGCCCAGCCCGCCGAGCGGTTCAGCGCGGCCGGCCCTGACGCCATCGCTCCCCCGCCGCTCCAGCAGCGCGACGTGGCGATCAGCGTCGACTCCGGCCCGGTCTCGCCCCAGGGCGAGCCCGCGCGTACCGCCTCGTTTACTCGACCGTCGTCGAGGTGCCCGAGTCCTCGTGGCTGCGCCTGAAGTTCGACGAGGCGACGCTGGCCGGTACGCCGGATGTTGATGGCGCCTACATCATCATCCGCTCCCGCTTCGACGGATACTACCAGTTCCTCAACGGACGCCACGTCCAGGAGTGGGCCAACACCTCGGCCTACATGAACGGCGACACGCTCGACATCGAGGTGTACGCCATGCCCGGCACCGGGGCGAGCCGCCTGGCCATGAGCACGGTCGTCGCCGGCGAGCCGTTCGCAGCCCCCTCGCCCGACTCGATCTGCTTCAGCATCGACGACCGCACCCTGCTCGACGACACCCGCACGGGCCGCCACCTGCCCGAGGGCTGCACCGCCTGGAACTTCAACTCCTGGAGCAACGGGTACCTCGCCGCCGGGCACTGCGGCGTCTCGTCCGGCGACGTCATCGAGTTCCACGTCCCGCTCACCGCCTCCAACGGCGCTCTCCAGCACCCCCCGCCGCAGGACCAGTTCTCCGTCGACGGCTCCTCGACCCAGACCCAAACCGGCGGCACCGCCCCCGGCAACGACTTCGTGTTCTTCGGCGTGTTCAACAACTCGAACACAGGCCTCCCGCCCCGCCTCTACTACGGCGGCACGTTCGACCTGGTCGACACCCCGCCCGCCGTCACCCCGGGCTCCGAGATCCGCATCACCGGCTACGGCACGGGCGGCGCGGCCGGCACCACCTGGTCCCAGGTCGGCAAGACCCACGTCGGCCCGTTCTTCTCCAACGCCGGCACCACGCCCCGCTACCAGACCGACACCACCGGCGGCAACTCCGGCTCGCCCATCGTGCTCGAGTCCACCGGCGAGGCCATCGGCGTCCACGGCTACGGCGGCTGCACCACCAGCACCACCTCCTCCAACGCCGGCACGGGCATCAACGCCAACAACTTCCAGAACGTCATCGTCAACCCTCGCGGCATGGCGGGCAACCGCCCCGTGAGCCTCTCGTTCCCGAGCGGCTCGCCCGCGAGCATCAATCCGGCCGGCGGCACCTCGTTCCCCGTCAACCTGGCGTCCAACGCCCCGGCCGTCCAGGTCAGCGCCGTCCGGGCCTACATCGACACCGGCTCGGGCTTCGTCGAGAGCAACCTCAGCAGCGCGGGCAGCGGCAACTGGACCGTCAACATGCCCGCCGACAGCTGCGGCGACACCGTGAACTACTACTTCGAGGCCACCGTCAACAACGGCATCGTCTTCCGCTTCCCGCCCGTGGACGGCGCGTTCTCGACCGTCGCCGCCGCCTCCACCAACAACGTGCTCACCGAGGACTTCGAGGGCACCGACTGGGACATCAGCGGCTCGCCCTCCGCCGGCGGCTGGCAGCGCGGCGTGCTGGGCGGGTTCGGCAACGGCGCCCCGCTCCTGCCCGCCTCGGGCGCCAGCGCCGTCGTCACCGGCAACGCCAACAACGTCGACCTCGACGGCGGCCCCACGCTGCTCACGTCCCCGGTCATGGACCTGTCCGACGGCGGCGCGATGACGTTCGCCTACTGGGTCGGCACGGGCACCTCCGGTGCTTCCATCCTCGGCATGACCGACGGGCTCAGCGTCGAGGTCGCCACCAACGCCGCCGGCACCAACTGGACGCCCGTGTTCTCCACGTTCCTGGCCACCAACGCCTGGATCGAGCAGTCCGTCGCCCTGCCCGCCTCGTCCACCGTCCGCGTGCGGTTCAGCGGCGTCGACTCCACGCCCGACCAGACCGTCGAACTCGGCGTCGACAACGTCCGCGTCTACGAGGCCGTCTGCTCGGCCACCTGCCAGCCCGACCTGACCAGCGGCGCGGTCGCCGGGCAGCCGGGCTACGGCGTCCCGAACGGCGTCGTGAACAACGACGACTTCTTCTACTACCTCGCCCAGTTCGCAAACGGAAACGTGGCCGTCGCCGACCTGACCACCGGCGCGGTCGCCGGCATGCCGGGCTACGGCGTCCCGAACGGCATCATCAACAACGACGACTTCTTCTACTACCTGGCCATCTTCGCCGCCGGCTGCTGATCGTTCCGCACACCCGCTCCCGCGTACACGCGGGCGCCCTTTGAAGGAGTTTCAGAGATGCGATCCAAGATTCTCGCGTCGACGCTTGCCGTGTCGGCCCTGGCCGGCGTCGCCTCCGCCCAGTGGTCCGACGACTTCGACCGCCCTGACGGCCCGATCGCCGGCGACTGGACGGTCGTTGAAGGCACGTGGATGACCCTCGGCAACCGCGGGGCCCACACCAGCACCGGCGTCAACGACGTCATCCAGCACAACTCCGCCTCGCTCACCTACACCGACGCCGTCGTTTCGCTCGACGTGTTCGCCACCACCACCGCCAGCCAGTTCTCGGCCATCATGGTCGGCCTGGGCGGCAACAACAGCATCATGGTGAAGCTCCAGAACCAGACCAGCGGGCTGTCCTTCTCGCATTTGGGCATCTACCACCAGTCCTCGCTCGGGCCGGTCGGTCCGGCCGGCTTCACCAGCTGGGCCGGCGGCACCACCTTCACGCCCACCACCACCAACACCTCCGGCTTCGTCGCCCTCGAGCCCGGCGCGGTCTTCGACTCGGCCCGCATGACCGTCTACTTCTCCGACCCCGACACCGTCAACGTCGACATCGACGCCGGGATCAACGGCGTGGTCGACTACCAGTACTCCCGCACCGGCGTCTCCGCCATCGCCGCCGACTTCGGCACCGGCGTCGGCGTCGGCGCCTGGACCGCCAACGCCGTGTTCGACAACTTCAACGCCGACGGCGGCGCCCCCACCTGCCAGCCCGACCTCACCACCGGCGCCATCGCCGGCGTGCCCGGTTACGGCGTGCCCAACGGCGTGCTGAACAACGACGACTTCTTCTACTACCTCGCCATCTTCGCGAACAACGACCCCGCCGCAGACCTCACCACCGGCGCCATCGCCGGCCAGCCCGGATACGGCGTGCCCAACGGCATCATCAACAACGACGACTTCTTCTACTACCTCGCCCTCTTCGCCGCCGGCTGCTGAGCAGAGCCCGACGCGCCAGCGTCGGGTCCGATCCCTGTTTCACGCAACACCAAAGGGGGCGGACGCACGCGCGTCCGCCCCTTCTTTCGTTGATGCCCGGGGCACGTCCCCCAGCCGGCGTCCGCAGGACCCGCTGGCCATCCAACCGGTTCGGGGCCGATGACACGCACCGGCCTCTCGCCCTTGCCGCCGCCCTCCCCATCGCCGACAATCCCCCATGCCCGACGACGACCGCAGCATCCTCGACGCCGCCGAGTTCCTCGCGACGTACCGCGAGGGCGTGCTCTTTGCCGACGGCACGCCCACGCCGCGCCGGTTCGTGTCCGACCCCGCGACCGGGCGCCTGCTCATCCCCATCCCACCGGCCATCGCCGACGCCGGCGAGCACATCCTCCAGGTGCCCGAAGAAGGCGACGATGCGATGGCCCTGATGGTCTCGATCGAGCCCATCGACCCCGACGCCGTCCCCGCGTGCGACCGCTACCTCGCCTACCACGGCCCGGCCGACGACGCCCGCTGGATCGCCTGCGACATCGACGCGGCCAAATGGGGCGGCGTGGTCCTCGACGGCCCGGTCCTCCAAAGGCCCAACCCGCTCGCCGAGGCCGAGCCCCGGTTGTGCAAACACGCCAACGCGGATCAGGATCGACTGGTCGCCGCCCTGCGTCGGCACCGCCAACTCGACGTGCCCGCCCCGGTCTGCGTCGGCGTTGACGACGGCGGCATGCACGTCCGGGCCCGCTTCGGCGTCGTCCGCGTCCGGTTTCCGCACGTGACCACCGACGAGCGCGACGCGGCCCGGGCGATCGACGAGTTCCTGAACGAACGCGCGGCTTGAATTGCCCTCAAGTCTTTCGGCCAGCGCTCCTGCGTCAACGCACCAGCCGGGTGAAACCCCCCGCAATCTCTGGCATCAATCGTGCCCGACCCCTCCCCACCTTCCAACCCCTACGTCTCCCGCGGCGGGCTCAAACTCCGCCACGCGCTCGACACCTTCGCCATCGACCCGACCGGCCTGACCGCCGCCGACCTGGGCTGCTCCACCGGCGGCTTCACCGACTGCCTGCTCCGGGCCGGCGCGGCCCGCGTCTACGCCGTCGACACCGCCTACGGCCAGCTCGCCTGGACCCTCCGCAGCGACCCGCGCGTCGCCGTCCTCGAACGCTCCAACGCCCTGCACGCCGAGCCGCCCGAGCCGGTTGATCTGGTCGTGATCGACCTCGGCTGGACGCCCCAGCGGCTGGCCATCCCCGCCGCCCTGCGCTGGCTCAAGCCCGCCCCCGACGCCCGCATCGTCTCGCTCATCAAGCCTCACTACGAGGCCAGCGACCGCGAGCCTCGCCCGAGCGGCAAAGGCCGCGCCAAAGCCCCAAAGGCCATCCTCCCCGACGACGAGGCCGAGCGCATCGCCACGGAAGTTGCCGCCTCGCTCCCGCAACTCGGCGTCCGCGTGCTGGGCCTCGAACGCAGCCCCATCCTCGGCGGCGCGGGCGGGCGATCCAAGGGCGCCGGCTCCGGCAACGCCGAGTGGCTCGTCCTCCTGGCCAGGTCGGAAACCCGCCCGTGACCCCGGACACACGCGCCCACACACTGGCCCGTGCTTCGAAGCGAGCCGCGAACGAACGGTTCCGGGAGCCTCACCGGATGAGCATGTGCCCGATCAGCCCGACCAGGAACCCGCACACCGCGCCGAGCGCTGGCGCGTGACGATTCGCGAGCTTCGCCTGCGGCGCGATGTCACCAAAGGTCAGATACAGGATCCCGCTGGCCGCCACCAGCATGATCCCACCGACGATTGTCGGCGAACCCGCCAGGAGGAAGTAGCCCGCCAGGCCCGACGCCGGGCCAAGCGCCGCGAGCGCGGCGAACGCCAACACAATCCGCCTCCCACCCATCCTTGTTGATACCCGGAGTTCCCGATACGCGTTGAACCCCTCCGGCACGTTTTGCAGCGTGATCAGGAGCGCCAGCAGTACGCCCGCCGACTCGCCAGACGCGAACGCCGCGCCCAGCGCCACCGCCTCCGGCACGAAGTCCGCCAGCATCGCCACCAGCTGCGACACCGATCCTTTCGTCGCCGCCAGCGCCCGGTCCAACAGCATGAAAAGCACGCCGCCCGCCAGAAACAGCCCCGCGGCCCAGGGCCACGCCATGGTGCCGATCCCCTCGGGCACGAGCACGAGCGCCACCGCCGCCAGCAGCACACCCCCGCCGAAGGCGATGATCGAGTGCCGAAGTTCCTGCTCCAGCCACCTCGGACGGACCCGTTCGAGCTGCGCGAGCAGCGCGCCCGCCGGCATCGCCAGCCCGGCGATGGTCGTGAGCAGCAGCATGACCAGCACGGGAGGCATCGGCCTTGAAGCCTAGCCGCGAGCGGGATCCGGGTGACTCACAGCGCCGCCAGCGCCTGCTCGATGTCCCCGATGATGTCATCGACATCCTCGATCCCCACCGAGAACCGCACCAGCGAGTCGCTGATCCCCAGTTTGGCCCGCTCGTCCGCCGGCACGCTCGCGTGCGTCATGATCCCCGGGTGCTCGATGAGCGACTCGACCCCGCCCAGCGACTCGGCCAGCGTGAACAAACGCACCCGTTCCAGGAACCGGCGCGACTCCGCCAGCCCGCCCCGCAGATACGCCGTGATCATCCCGCCGAACCCGCCGCACATCTGCTTCGCGGCCACTGCGTGCTGCGGGTGGCTCTCCAGCCCCGGGTAGACCACCTTCTCGATCTTCGGGTGGGCCTCCATGAACGCCGCGACCTTCTCGGCGTTGCGGCAGTGGCGCTCCACCCGCAGGTGCAGCGTTTTGGTCGACCGCAGGATCAGGTAGCAGTCCATCGGCCCCGGCACCGCCCCCACCGCGTTCTGCGTGAACTTCAGACGCTCGTACAGCCCGTCGTCGTTGCACAAGAGCGCCCCGCCCACGACGTCCGCGTGGCCGCCCAGGTATTTCGTCACGCTGTGGCTGACGATGTCGGCCCCGAGGGCCAGCGGGTTCTGCAAAACCGGCGTGGCAAACGTGTTGTCCACCGCCAGGCGTGCGTCGGCCTTGTGGGCCATCTCCGCCAGCACGGCGATATCGATGACCTTCAGCGTCGGGTTCGTGGGCGTCTCGAGCCACACGAGCCGCGTGTTCGGACGGATCGCGGCCCGGGTCGCGTCGTGGTCGGTCATGTCCACGCGCGTGATCTCGATGCCAGTGGGCTCGAAGACCCGCTTGAAGATCCGGAACGTCCCGCCGTACACATCATCGCACAGCAGGATGTGGTCGCCCGGCTCGAGCAGGCGGCACGTCGCGTCGATGCTCGCCACGCCCGAGGAGAAGCACAGCCCGTGCCTGGCTCCTTCCAGCGACGCCAGGTTGGTCTGCAGGGCCGTTCGCGTCGGGTTGGCCGAGCGCGAGTAGTCGTACTCGCCCTTGAACACGCCGGGGCTGGACTGGGCGTAGGTCGAGGTCTGGTAGATCGGCACGCTGACGGCCCCGGTCGCCGGGTCCGGCGTGTTGCCCGCGTGGATGCACCTGGTCGCGAACCGCTGCTTGCCGTCCATGCCGCCCATCGTGATCTCCGCTCGCACCGATGCCCGCCCAAGCCGCCCGGGCACCACGCCCGGGCCGGAGGCCCTCTTAAGAGCGGGGATGGTACGGCCCGAGGCCGCGATCGACGCCCTCGACCCCGCCCCGTGAGGACCGGCACCCGCTACCGCCGCCGCTCCTTGGCCGCCATGAACTCGATCAGGTCGATGTTGCTGATCACGCCGACCAGGCGGTTGGCGTCCACCACCACCGCCACCCGGTCGTTCTCCAGGATCGGGAACAGTTCCTCGATCCGGGCCTTGGGGTACACCAGCCCGCCGATCGGCTGGGCGACCTTCGACACCGGCGTGTCGAGGTGCACGTCGCCCCGGTGCAGGCCGCGCAGGAGGTCGATCTCGTGCACGATCGACACCGGCCGATGCCCCGGCTCCTGCAGCGGCACCTGGCTGACCCCCCGCGACCGCAGCAACTCGACCACCTTGCCGACCGTGTCGCCCGGGCGGGCCGTCACGACCTCGCGTGGGCTGACCCCGATCAGGTCCTCGACGCTGCCCAGGTCCGGGCCCGTGTCGAGCATGCCGTGATCCTTCATCCACCGGTCGTCCAGGTACTTGGTCACATACCGCGACGCCGAGTCGCACAGCGTCACGACGATGGTCTTGCCGGGGCCCATCTTGGCGGCCTGCTGCACCGCCGCGTGCACGATCGAGCCCGACGACCCGCCGCACCACAGGCCCTCCTCGCGCACGAGACGCCGGGCCATGACGAACGAGTCCTTGTCGTTGACCTGCACCATGTCATCGACGTGCGTGAAGTCCATCGCGTCGCACTTGATGTCCTCGCCGATGCCCTCGACCTTGTACACATACGGCGTCGGCAGCGTGCCGGTGTGGAACAGGTGATAGTGCACCGACCCCAGGATGTCCACGCCGATGATCTTCTTGCTCGGGTCCTGCTGCTTGATGTACCTCGACACGCCCGAGACCGTGCCGCCCGTGCCGGTGGCGCCCATGAACACGTCGAACTTCCCGCCCGTCTGCTCCCAGATCTCGCGCCCGGTCGAGTGGTAGTGGGCCTCGATGTTCAGTTGCGTGTGGTACTGGTTGACGTAGAACCCGCCCGGCGTCTCGGCCGCCACGCGCTTGGCCGTGTTCACGTAGTGGTCCGGCGAGTCGCCCGGCACGTCCGTCGGCGTGATGATCACTTCGGCTCCGAACGCCTTGAGCGAGTCCACCTTCTCGCGGCTCATCTTGTCCGGCATCGTGAACACGCAGCGGTACCCCTTCACCGCCGCGACCATCGCCAGGCCGAGACCCGTGTTGCCGCTCGTGTTCTCCACGATCGTCCCGCCGGGCTTGAGCAGCCCCTGCTTCTCGGCCTGCTCCACGATGTAGTTCGCCATCCGGTCCTTGATGGACCCGACCGGGTTCATGTACTCGCACTTGGCCAGGATCGTCGCGCCGCCCGGCGGCACAACCTTGTTCAGCCGCACCAGCGGCGTGTGCCCAATGGCCTGCAGGATGTTGTCGTAGGTGCGTTCCATGGGCGGGCGGTTCCTTGAGCGGCGGCGCGTGCGAGACAGACAGATCGACAGGTCCGAGCCCGGCAGCCGGGCTTGAACCCAAAGGGTATCGACCATCGCGCTTGGAGCAGACAAACCACGCCAGCCCCAACGAACCGCGACCACGGCCTCGTTCATGTGGGGAGCCCGGAGCCCGGGAGCGGCACGCCGCTCAGACCGAAGCCCCGGAAGCGAGAAATGGGCAGAGCCGGACTTGAACCGGCGACACCCGCATTTTCAGTGCGGTGCTCTACCAACTGAGCTACCTGCCCGCTCATTGGTGATCCCAAGCGTACCCCGGCACCGCCCCGGATCAAGCGACCCGCACCGCCCCTCGCCCCACCAGACCGCCTCAGCCTCCCCCAGCCAGTTCCCGCCCCCGGTCCCGCCCCGCCGCGATCGCACGCCCCACCGCCTCCGCCACCCCGTCCCGATCCAGGCTCCCCGTCGCCGCCGCCGTCGTCCCGCCCTTGCTCGTCACCGCGGCCCGCAACGCCGCCGGGTCCGCCCCCTGCTCCAGCAAAGCCGCCGCCCCGCGGATCGTCTGCCCCACCATCCCCCGGGCGGTCGCGCCATCGAACCCGACCGCCACCGCCGCCCGCTCCATCGCTTCCGCGAGATAGAACAGATACGCCGGCCCGCTCCCGGCCACAGCCGTGAACGCGTCCATCAATCCCTCATCGATCCGCACCACCACAGGCCCGCACGCCCGGAACAGCCGCTCGGCCACCGCCAGGTCCGCCTCGGTCGCCCCCGGCCCCGCGGCGATCCCCGTCACCCCCTGGCCGATCCGCGCCGGCGTGTTGGGCATCGCCCGCACCACCCGCACCGCCCCGCCCAGCCGCTCGCGAATCGCCGCCGCCCGCGTCCCGGCCATGATCGAGACCACCAAGGGCTCGCCGCGCTCGCTTTGCCCCGTCGACGAAAGCACCGGCGCCAACTCCGCCCCCACCGCCTCAAACATCTGCGGCTTGACCGCGATCAGCACCACGAGCCCGCCGTCCGCCCCGTCACCCGCACCGTTCTCTCTGGCCGCGTCAACGCCTCCACGCCCGTCGCGGCCACTCCCACGCCCAGCGACTCAAAGTCCGTTCTCCGCCGCGCATCCGGCTCCGCCACCACCACCGCCGCCGCGTCAAGCACCCCCGCCCGCAGGCCCCCCTCGACAATGGCCCGCCCCATCACCCCGCCGCCGATCACCACCAGCCGCACATGCTCCAACGTGTCCATGCCCAAGCCTACTCCGCCGCACCGCCATCGCCGCGCCCAACACGGGCACCCGATTACTCTTCGCCCATGCCGCGAATCCTCGGAACCGTCCTGCTCCTGATCGCCTCCAACACGTTCATGACCTTCGCGTGGTACTGCCACCTCAAGAAGGGCTGGCCGCTCGTCGCCGCCATCGCCATCTCCTGGCTCATCGCCCTGCCCGAGTACATCCTCCAGGTCCCCGCCAACCGCCTCGGGCACGTCTCGCACGGCGGCCCGCTCACCGCACCCCAACTCAAGATCATCCAGGAGGTCATCACCCTCTCGGTCTTCACCGTCTTCACGATCCTGATCCTGAAGGAGAAGCCGCGCGTCAACGACGCGATCGCGTTCGCGCTCGTCATCGCGGCCGTCGTCGTCTCCATGGCCGGACGCCCACCGATGGCCTCGCCGACGACCCAGCCCGAACCGCGCACCACGCCCGAACAGCCCTCACCCGCCGCCTGACCCGCCCGCCGCCAGGTCCAGGCACCACGCCGGCCCCGAGATCTTCGTCATCCCGATCATGGCGCTCCGGTTGCCGAGGAACCGCGCCCCCGTCGCCCGCACCTCGTCCCACGGCACGCTCATCGCGCGGCAGCCCATCAGCCGCGCCATCAGCGCCGGCCGCAGGTGCAAGTACCCATCATCCACCTCCACGTGGACGCTCCAGCCAAGATTCAGCAGCCCGAACTTGAACGACTGGAACTCGCGCCGAATGGCGCCCTGCCCGGCCTCCACCGCCGGAAACCTCGCCGCGAGCGCCCCCCACGACCCGCGCACGATCGCCGGCACGACAATCCCGAACACCACGACCACGTCGAGCACCACGACGCCGATCACGATCGCTGCGATGCCCCACGCCGGCATAACGCACACTCCTCAGCACATCGCCAACGGCCCGGTTCCCGCCCCCCTGCGCGAACGGCCGCCCAACCGCGCCAGCCGCGTCACGAATCCTCGCCCCGTGCCATGCCCAGGCACCACGCCGGCCCGATGACCCGGACACCGCCGATGTCCGCTCGCAGCCTTCCAAAATGGAACGCCCCGACAATGCCCACCGCGCCCCACGGGATGCTGACCGGGCGTAATCCGAAACCACGGCACAACGCCCCCGGCGTCAGATGCAGGTGGCTCGCGTCCGCGACCACATGCACGCCGTATCCCAGGTTCAGCAATCCCACGCTGAATGACTGGTTCCTCCGCGTCACGCCGCTTGGATCAGGAGCAACCGCGGGAAACGCAACGTGCCATCGCCCCCAGCTCCGTCGAACCAAGCCCGGCACGATCACCCCGAACGCGAGCCACAGCACCGAGGCGAAGATCCCGATCGCGACCAACCCCCACAACAGCGCCGACGGCATGGCTACCCCTCCAAACCGCTTCACCGAGGCCGCTTCGACTCGAACGCCCGCGAGCGCAACTTCGCCCGCTCACGACTCCTCCAGCGCCCGCTGGTACCTCTGCAAGACCGAC
Organism: Phycisphaerales bacterium; assembly: GCA_041401985.1. Classification (GTDB taxonomy): domain Bacteria; phylum Planctomycetota; class Phycisphaerae; order Phycisphaerales; family UBA1924; genus JACKHA01. Next base: position 98,868 of record JAWKTE010000010.1, on the reverse strand, counting down.
GACCGCGTGATCATCGACATCGCCAGCGTCGGGTCGATCGGGCTCACCACGCACAGGCTCGACACGTCGTGCCGGCTGAACCGCGCCAGCACCGTGTCCAGCGTGTCGTCCCGCGACACCGTCGGCAGGTCCGTCCGCATCAGCTCGGCCACCAGCAGCAGCGGGATCGCCTCCCGGTCCAGCAGGGCCGAGCGGATGTCCTGCCCCGTCACGAGCCCCATGTACCGCCCCGACTCCTGGTCCACGATCACGAAGTCCGTCACCGAGTGCCGCCCCTGCATCTCGATCACCTTCGACAGCGGGTCCGACGGATAGATGGACTCCTTCGGGATCGGCATGAAGTCGCACGACGCGACCGTGATCTTGCGCAGGATCGTCAGGTCCTGGCTGCGACCGACGTTGAGCCCCTCGCGCCGCAGCGTCGCGGTGTAGATCGAGTCGCGATCCACCAGTTGGGCCACCACGGTCGCGATCACCGCCGCCAGCATGATCGGCAGCAGGATGTACACGTCGCGCGTCAGTTCGAACAGCATCAGGATCGCCGTCAGCGGCGCGTGCGTCGTCCCCGCGATCACCGCCGCCATCCCCACCACCGCGAACGCCGCCGGCGAGCCGCCCTCGGGCATCAGGTGCAGGCGCTCGAGCGTCAGGCCGAACGCGGCCCCCGCCACCGCCCCCACGAACAGGCTCGGCGCAAACGCCCCGCCCGAGCCGCCCGTCGAAAGCGTCAGCACCGTCGCAAGGATTTTGACCCCGACCAGCGCGACCAGCAGCAGGATCCCCAGCGGGATCGCGCCCTCGACCGCCGCCAACCCGTCGCCCGTTGCGCCCGCCGACGCCGTGTACGCCTCCTGCGAGATCAGCCACTCGATCGTCCGGTACCCGTCGGCGAAGAACGCCGGAACGCTCCCCGCCCCGCCCTCGCCGCCGCCCTGGGCCACGAGCACCCACAGCACGCCCAGCACGCCCACGCCCAGCGCGCCGATCACCGGGCGCATGATCGGGTGCACGCGCTTGCCCGCCACGCCCCGGTCGAACACCTTCTCGAAGAAACTGTCCCCCGCGTGCAGGGCCTGCCCGAGCGCCACCGACACCACCCCGCACACCACGCCCAGCAGGATGTACGACGGGATCTCCACCAGGCTGAACGTGTACTGGTGCACATCCGAGACCTGGAAGATCGCCTCGTTCTGCCCCAGCACCGCCTGCGTCACGGCGCTGGAGAACACCGACGCCACCAGGATCGGCGTGAACGTCTTGAGCGAGAAGTCCCGCAGCAGCACCTCCATCACGAACAGCACGCCCGCGATCGGCGCGTTGAAGATCGACGCCATCCCCGCCGCGGCCCCGCAACCCACCAGCGTGCCCATCTGGTCCCGGTTGATCTTCAGCACCCGCCCGAACCACGAGCCGCCCGTCGAACCGATCTGCACGATCGGCCCCTCCGGCCCGGCCGACCCGCCCGAGGCCACCGTCGCGATCGACGCGAGCGCCTTGATCGCCCCGACCTTGAGCGGGATCCTCCCGCCGTTCTTGATCAGCGCCTTCATCACGTTCGGCACGCCGTGCCCGGTCGCGTCCCGCGCGAAGAAGTACGTCAGCAGCCCCGTGACCAGCCCGCCGGCCATCGGCAGCAGCGGCATCAGCCAGACCGACAGCCCCTTCTGCGTCTCGAACACCTCGTGCTCGAGCCCGTGCAGCGCCTTGGCGAACCCAACCGCAAGCAAGGCCGTGAGCGAACCGATCGCCGCCCCGACCAGGATCAGGTACCAGTCCTGCTCGAACCCCAGGCGCGACATGACGCCGCGCAGCCACCGCCGCAGATCGAACGCGCCCGCGCCCCCGCCCGCCGATGCGCCCCGCTGCCCTGTCGTGCCGCCCTCGCCCATGTCGCTCCAGCCGCTCCCGAGTCCAGGAAGCGACTATACACGACGGGCAAACCAGCGTCGCCAGCAACGGCTTCTTCCGCCACGAGCCGCGCGGCGCAAGCCCGCGGTTGCGCGCCCGACGCCCTCGCCCTCCGCTCCGTTGAACACGAATCGCCGCGTCGCACGAGACGCCCAAGCGGTTATCGCCTAACCGCGACGCGACTCACCCCTCGCCATCGCCCGACTCGCTCCCGCCGTCGGGCTCCTGCGCCGCCCTCGGCCTGGGCCGGCCCTGCGGCGTCGGATCCCCAGGCTCGAGCACCGCCGACGGAGCCCCATACACCTCCGGCGCCGGCGTCCCGCGGAAGAACAGCACGCTCACCCACAGGCACCCCGCGAAGAACACCGTCACGAGCCCGATCCACCCGATCGTGTCCTGCACCACCGCCGGCGCTCTCGCGTACGCCTTCGACGACCACGCCAGGCCCGCCCCGACCCCGGCCCTCGCGCCGCGCAGTGCCAGGTCCAGCACCTGGTCGAACCGAACCTTCGCCGAGGCCTTCGCCGCAGGAGCCGCCGGCGTCGCCTCGACCGGGGCCGCCTCCGGCTCGTCGCCGATGTCCTCGACCGACTCGAACCCCGACGCCCGACCCGCCGAGGGGTCCGGGGCCAGGATCGCCGCCGAAGCGATCAGATCATCCGGCTCGTGCTCCGCCACGACCGCAGCCGCGGCCAGATGCTCGTCCAGCCCCGCCAGGTCCGGTGCCGCCAGGTCCGGAGCCGCCTCGTCCCCGCCGTCCGCCCCTGCCGGAGCCGTGGGATCGGCAACCGCCGGATCGATGGCCTCGGCCTCGTCGCCCTCACCCGCCGCCGCCTCGTCGCCCGCAACCGACGCTGCGCCCTCCGCCTCGGGAGAATCCTCCTCGCCCGCCCCAGCCGCCTCGACCGGATCGGCCACCTCGGGTTCGGACGCCCCGCGCGCCGCCCGATCCACTTCATCCACCAAGTCGTCGATCTGGGCCGCCAGCGACTCGACCTGCTCGTCGGTCAACTCGTCCGCGCCGGCGTCTGCCTCCGGCTCTTGACCAGCAACCGCCGCTCCACCGCCCTCGGTCCCGTCCGCCCCGGTCCCGTCCGCTTTAGGCCCGTCCGACGTATCAAGGTCCGAAAGCAGCGAATCGATCTGATCCGCCAGATCGTCGCCGGCCTTCTCGGACTTCTCGCTCGCGGCCTGGGCCATACCACGCCATCATCGGACACACGCCCAAAACACTCAAGACCGCCCGGGTCCCGCCCCGAACCGCCCCCGATTCCGTCCGTCCCACCCGTCCGAAAAGCAGCGAGGACCGGTCGCCCGCCCACCGCCGTCCGGAGACGCTCACGCGTGCTCGAAAATCGTCTGGGTCCGGATCACGATCCCGCCCGACGGCAGGAGGTGGTACGCCTGGGCATGCACCTCCTTGGCGTACCGCTGCACGTCCACGATCGACATCCCAGAACCCATCTCGCCCTCCCAGGAATGGACCAGCGAGTCGTTCTCCTTGATGTGCCCGGCCATCTCCTCGCAGGTCGCGGCGTACAGGTTTTCGCTGAGCGTCTCGGTCTGCACCGTGGTCATGTAGACCACGCCGCCGCGCCCGATCCCGCCCCCGTTCGCCCCACCGATGCGCCCGGCACTCACCACCGGCTTCGGCCCGCCGTTGGCGTGGACCCCGCTGGCCTGGACTCCGTTGGCGTGGATCCCGTTGGCCGCTCCGCTCCCGAACCGGTGCTCGAAGTCCCGCTCGCCCGCGCACAGGAACGCCGACAGAGCCCCCGTCGTCGGCAGACCCGCCTCCTGGTCCGTCACGAGTTCCGAGGCGCACACCGCCCCGCACTCGAACCGCAGCAGGTGCTGGCCCTGCATCACCCAGGCTTCCAGTTCCCAGGGCCCGTGCCGCACCACCCGCCGGGCTTTCAGGCTGAACAGTTCCGGGTGCAGCGCGCGGTCATAGAGGAGCATCTGGTACGATTGCAGCGCGTTCGTCTTTTGTGGGGTGCTCATGGCCGCTTTCCTGTCCTCTCAGGGGGCCAGCCGCACGAGGGGGCCGGCCAAAGTGGCGCGTCCGAGGCCGGTCGTCCGATGACCGGGTGCAGGTCCGCTAAACACCGACCGCGATCGTAGCAAGACCCCGCCGTGACACCTAGCGAAACTTCAAGAAGCGGTTCGGCTCGGGAAACCCCTCGGGGGAAGATTCTGCCCACTTTATCCACCCCCACCAGCCCGCCAACCCAAACCGCGCGCGAATCCACCGCCACCGCGCCCCGCATCCGACAGGTTGTGGACAACCTGTTCGCGGCTCTCCGGAAACGGGGGAGACCGGAACCCGACTCATTCCCGTCCTTCGAGCAGCGCATCCGCCTCGTCCGACGCCTCAAACCGGCCGCCCGTCTCGACGCGCTGCGCGGCGGATTGGCGGTCGCCGATCAAGTCGAGGCGGGGGTGCTGGCGGTCGAGTTGGCGGAACTGGCCGTTGAGCCGGTTGGCGGGCTGTTTCTGGCCACACGCCGGACACAAGCCGCCGAAGCGCTCGCGGCCCTGGCCGGCGCGTGGGACGCGCTGCCCGAAGAGCATCGCTCACTGGCGATCGAGATCGGGCGCGGGCGATGGGCCAAGGCACTGGGCGACTGCCTTTGCGGGATCAGAACGCCACTCGGCGAGGCCCGCGCGCCAGAGCCGCGCCAGCGCCGTTCGGCCGCGTCGCTCGCCCGCGCCCTGGCGACCACGGACCAGGGGCCAGACACCGCGGGCTCGCTCGTCGCCGCGCTGATGCCCGACGACGCCGAGTGCCGCGAGCACGCCGGCGCGGGCCTGCTCTCGCTGACGCTCGGTGCCCACGCGATCACGCCGGACCTGCTCGCGCCCGAGTCCGCCGACTTCGCATCCGAGGCGCTCGCGCCGATGTCGGCGCTCGACGTCGCGACCGCGGACGCTCTTCTTGCTGATGCCGCGTGGTCGTTCGGCGATCACCAGCAGCGATCGGTGCTGGTCGCGACGCTCGCCGCCTTGGATCTAGCCACGCTCGCGGCGGCGCGGCGGGACGCCGACGGCGTCACAGGCCCGGCCCGCCTGCTCCGCCTTGTGCAGGACCCGACCCACGCCGCCGGTCGCGGCCTGCGCCACATCCTGCGTCTCTCGCCCGCACCGCTGGTTCGGGCGCGAGCGATGCTGCTGCTGGCCGAGCCGGCGATGGCCACCGCCGCCCTCGACCGTGTGGCCCGGGCCGAGAGCCCGGCGGAGCACGAGGCGGTGCTGGCGCTCTCGCACATGGCCCTGCGCCCCGCTCGGGCACGCCCGCTGGGCATCGTGCAGGTCCGCGCGTCGGCCCGAGTCGGGCCGCGTCGAGACTCGGCCATCGCTTCCGCGCCAGACGCCGCCTCGGAATCCTCGCGCGCGTCACCCGCGGCATCGGCCACGCCCCGTCCGCCCGTCGATCTCGCACCCGGACAGGCGATCCCGGCGGCGCGGGTTGCGGCTTCGCTGTCGCGAGAGGCCCAGCTCGGTCGCGCCCGGCTGCTGCGCGCCGTCGACGCCGACGACAACGCCCGCACGGTCGCGCTCGAACCGTTGCTGAGCGCTCCGGACGCCTCGCTGCGTCTGGCCGCACTGCCCGCGCTGCCGCGAACGAGCCTGGCCCACTCCTGTTTCGACGCCGATCCCGCGATCGCTCGCGGCGCGATGCTCCGCTGGTCGACCGCGGGCATGGGCCTGCTGGCCCGGGCCGAGGGCGGCGAGCGGACGCGCCAAGCCCGACTGCTGCGTCGCTCCCCGCACGCGCGAATCCGGGCGCTGGCCGAGCGTGACCTTGAACGCGAGACGCCGTGGATGGCGTCGTCGGAGGTGTCCCGAGCCGCGGCCTGGCGTCTGGCCCTGCGCGATCGCGAGGCGTTCCTGGCCCGCCTGCGGGCGATCGTCACCGGCGCATCGGAACCCGGCACGCCGGCACCCCGCTCCAAACCCGCCGCCCCCACCGCGATCGACGCCATCGGCATCGCCAGGCGTCTCGGGCTGGTCCGCGTCATCGCCCCGGACCTGGCCGAACTGATCGAGCCGGGGCGGAACGCGGACGCCCGCCTGGCCGCGACCGCCGCCGCGGCACTCGGAGACGTCGACGACGCGATCGGGCGTGCCGCCCTGCGTCGCGCCCTCGATCACACGGACCCGCGCGTCCGCGCCAACGCCGTCGAGGGCATCGGCCTCCAGCGGCTGGCGATCGAGGACGCGACCACCGGGCGCGACCGCGACCACGGCGTGCTGCTCGAACTCAAGGGCGATCCGCACCATCGCGTGCGGGCCAACGCCATCCGAGCCCTGCTCCGAGCCGCCCCGCCGTCGCCGCGCATCCGCCGCCCCGTGCGCCGCTCGCGTCTCGGCGCGGCGACGGTCGAGCCGCTGGCCCGCGTGTACGAGCCGAGCGCCGTTGAGTCGCTCCGCTCGATGCTGACCGACGATCGCCCGCTGCACCGCCTGGCCGGGTCGTGGCTGGCCGGACGGGTACTCGCCGGCGGACGCGAACGCCTGGGCGGCTCGTGGAACGGCCTGAGCACGATGGTCGCGGAGATGGCCTCGACCGAGCCGATCCGGGAGGTCCGCTGGCGGGCGGCCAAGGCCGCGGCCCGGATCTCGGCGACCGTCCGCGCCGGTTGGGCGGGCAGCACGCCGACCGTCGACGCCGACCGCACATACGAGCCCAGCACACCCGATGACGGGACGATCGCCCTGGCGCCGGCGGAGCCGGCCGGAATGAGCGGATGATCCGGAGGATCGGCATCGCGGCCCTCGCGCTGGCGGCCCACGCTGCCGCGGCTGTGGCGTCGCAGGGACCGTCGCGGCTCATCACGCCCCTGAATCCCGGCGGCACACCCGAGGGCGCGGAGACGGCCCGTCAGATCGTCGAGGCCTCGCGTCTGTCGCCGTTGTGGGCGCTGGTGATCGTCGCGGTGTCGCTGGCGCTCAGCGCGGGCGCGATCGCGGGCGCGTTCTGGTGGTGGCGGGCCAAGAACGAGCCCGCGGGCAACGCGGCGTTCCGCACCCTTGCCTCACGCTTGGGGCTCGATCCGCGCGAGCGTGACCTGGTCCGACGGATCGCGGCGGCCCGGCACGTGTCCCCGGCGGGGCTGCTCGTGTGCCCGAACGCGATGCGCGATGTGCTGCGCGTCACGCAGCGCGGGGCCGAGGAAGCGGCTCGCACGCGCCTGCTCGCCAGGTTCGGAGGCGGGCTGGCGTGAGTTGCGGCTCGTCCTCTCGCGCCGCGGCGGTCACGCCGTGGCCGGCACGAACCCGTCCACGGCCAGGGCCAGGTCGAAGTCCTTGCGCGTGATCCCCCCCGCGTCGTGCGTCGAGAGGGTCAGCGTGACCTTGTTGTAGCGGATCAGGATGTCGGGGTGGTGCTCGGCCCGCTCGGCCTCGTCGGCCACGCGGTTCACGAACGCCATCGACTCGACGAAGTTCTGGAACGTGAACGTCCGCTGGATCGCCTCGCCCGCCTGGGTCCAGTTCGACGCCTGCTCGAGCCCCGAGCGAATCTCCGCCTCGCTCATCTTCGCCATCGGTGCGTCTCCCCTGCGGCGTCCGGCGTCCATGCCGCGACCCGCGATCCCGGCCTCGCACGAGGCCCGTGCGCCACACCCGGCGTGCGGTCGAGCCGACAGTGTATCGTCCGTGTCCATGCGCGACCGCCCGGAAATCACGCGGCTTGCCCCGTCGCCGACCGGCTCCCTGCATCTGGGGAACGCACGCACGTTCCTGGTCAACTGGGCGATGGCGCGCCGGCGCGGCTGGCGGATCGTGCTGCGGATCGAGGACCTGGACTCGCCGCGCGTGAAGGCCGGGACGGATCGCGAGGCGATGGACCTGCTGGCGTGGCTGGGGATCGGCTGGGACGAGGGGCCGACGTATCAGTCGGTGGACTTGGAGCCGTATCGGAAGGCGATGCGTGCGCTCGCGCGTGCCGGGCTGGTGTATCCGAGCGGGCTGACGCGGACGGAGATCGAGGCGGCGATCGCGGAGCGAGCGCGGGCGGTGCCACTGGTTGCGCCCGAGGCGCTCGATCCGCACACATCGGATTCGGCCGAGGCTGCCGCCCGCGACGGCGATGCCGATGGCTCCGACGCGGCCTCGGCCCCGCAGGAGGGCTCGCACGAGGTCGTGTTCCCCGCGTGGCTCCGCCCCACCGCCATCGGCCCCTGTGCGTTCGACGATGAGGGCACGAACTGGCGTCTGGTGGCCGACTCGGGGCCGATCGGGTTTGTCGATGCCTTCGCAGGGCGGCGCCTGATCGACGTGGGCCAGACCATCGGCGACTTCGTGGTCTGGACCAAGCGGGGCGTGCCCGCGTACCAACTGGCCGTCGTTGTCGACGACGCCAGACAGGGCGTCACGCGGGTGGTCCGCGGCGACGACCTGCTCGACTCGACCGCGCGCCAGATCCTGGTCGCCCGCGCGCTGGGGCTCGCCCACGCCCCCACCCACACGCACCTGCCGCTGGTGCGTGGACCCGACGGGCGGCGTCTGGCCAAACGGCACGGCGACACGAGGCTGACCTCGTACCGGGCCGCCGGGGTGCCCGCCGAGCGGATCATCGGGCTGCTGGCGGCCTGGAGCGGGATCGGCGAGCGGCGCATCCCAACACCAATGACAGCCGGCGAGTTCCTTGACCGCTTCGATCTCTCTAGAATGCCCGCAGAGCCCGTGGTGATGGCTCCGGAGGACGACGCGTGGCTGCGATGCGAGGCTCACTCGGGATGACGATCGGACTTGTGCTCGTGCTGGCGATCGCCGTCGGCACGACGCTTGTGGGCACCGGCGTGGGCTGCGAGGAAGACCAGGACGCCGACGTGATCACGGTGACGCTCGACGGGCGGGGGTTCCACCTCGAACTGGCGGCGGACAACCAGGTCCGGTTCCGGGGGCTTTCCGGGCGCGAGCACATCGACGCCGACGGCGGCATGCTGTTCGTGTTCCCGCGTCCGCAGGTGCTGCAGTTCGTGATGCGCGACTGCGTGGTGCCGATCGACATCATCTTCCTGGACGCCGCGGGGCGGATCGTGGCCATGCACGCGATGACGATTGAGGACCCGAAGGGCGCAACCGAGACGCAGGACGCCTACGAGGCCCGCCTGCACAAGTACTCCAGCCGGTTCGCGGCCCAGTTCGTGATCGAACTGGCCGGGGGAACCATTGCGACGCTCGACCTTGAAGAGGGCGAGCAGATCACGCTGGACTGGGACGCCCTGAAGCGTCGCGCCCGATAGGACGATGACCCAACCGGCCTTGCGCGCCCGGGCGGATTCGCCCGGAGTGTGTTATCGCCCCCGCCGACGCGACCTGTCGCGGCGGGCGCCGCTGTCCGCCGGAGAGACCCGATGCACCGCCCCAGCCTGCTCGTGCTGCACGCCCCGGAGTGCTCCGGCGAGGCCCACCGCATCGCGCGGGCGATCCAGAGGCAGTGGCCCAGGCCCGGCGAGGAGCCCGACATCGAGACGGCGTTCATCGGCGGGCCGCGCGACGACGCGAGCCTGCCCGCGATCTACGTTCTCGGACCGGATGGGGCCAGCCCGCACGAGTCCGACCTGAACCGGGCCTGGTCGGCCCGGCGGGCGGCGATCGTCCTGTGCCCGCGTGTGGGGGGGCCCGAGCGGGCCCTTCGCGGCTACGGGATGCTGGTCGAGGCGCTCGACTTCCCGCCGCCGATGCTCGCGGGCGCGCTCTACGCCATGCTGGCCCGCCAAAGCGTCATCGCCGAACTGCACGAGGAACTGCACGTCACGAACGTCAGCACGGGCGGGGTCGCGGGCGAGATCGAGCGGTTCCAGGACGAGATGCACCTGGCCGCCAGCGTCCAGCGGGAACTGCTGCCCCGGCGTCTGCCCAGGACCGACACGTTCGAGACCGGCGTGATCTTTCGCCCCGCCGGCTTCGTCAGCGGCGACATCTACGACGCGGAGATGATCGACGACCGCTGGATCGCGTTTTTCGTCGCCGACGCCATCGGGCACGGCGTGCCGGCGGCGCTCATGACCATGGCGATCAGCCACGGGCTGCGCCGCCTCGAACGCCGCGCGGGCCAGGGGCGGATGACCCCGCCCAGCGACGTGCTCCGCGCCCTGAACACCGAACTGGTCCGCAAGCAGGACGACCCGCAGCGGTTCGCCACCGCGGTGTACGGCGTGCTCGACACCCACACCTCGGAACTCACGCTCGCCTCCGCCGGGCATCCCGCGCCGCTGCTGGTCTCGCGCGGCCCCGGCGGCACCGACGTCGAGCCGCTCGGCGCCGGAGGCCCGCTGCTGGGCATCTTCGACGACGCCGAGTTCGACCAGTGCACCTGCCTCATGCGACCCGGCCAGACCCTGCTGGTCTACTCCGACGGGTTCGAGACCGTGTTCCCGCAGCCCGCCGATCAGCGTCACACCAGGCGGGCCGGCGAGGTCCACCTCAAGCACCTGGCGGGCGTCGCGGCGTTCGAGTCCGAGACGCTGCGAGACTCGCTGGCGAGGCTCGAGGCCCTGCTCGACCTGCAGTCCGGCTCCCTGCACCAAGCCGACGACATCACGGCCCTGGCGATCGCCATGACCGACACGGCCGCGAGCCCGAAGCACGCCGTCGCCAAAGCCGCTTGATACCGCACGCCGCGGCTCGGCCCGATTGACCGGTTTCGGGACGCTCCCCTCAGCCCCCGCACCCGGCGATGTACGCGCTCGAGAACGAGAAGAAGTCGTCGCTGTTGAACACGCCGTGCGGCAGCGCGAAGTCCGCCCGCGGGTCCCGCGCGGCGAACAGATTCAGGAACAGGAAGTAGTCGGCGTTCGACAACACCCCGTCGCGGTTCATATCCGCAGGGCACTCACCACCGGGGGTTGCGGTCCCGCCGGACGAGCCGCCGAACGCCTTCGCGTTGGCGACGGCGAGCGCGGCGTCGATCCGCCCGTGGCCGTACACCGGGTCCCACCCCCGCGACCCCAGATCGCGGCAGGAGGCGTTCAGGATCAAGCGGACGGTCGTGCCGGGCAGGTCGGGACGCGTGGCGCGGATCAGGGCCGCAACCCCCGCCACCATCGGCGCCGCCTGCGACGTGCCGCTGCGGAAGTCGTAGGTGTTGGGCGACGACCACAGGTGCCACGTGGACAGCACGTTCCACCCGGGCGCGGCCATGTCGATCTCCGCCCCGCTGGCCGAGATGCTCAGAATCGCGTCGCGGTTGTCGGTCGCCGAGACCGAGATCGTCTCGGGGTACCTCGCGGGGTACACCACCGGCAGCGTCGGCGTGTTGCCCGCCGAGCACACGATCACGCACCCCTTGGCCGCGGCGTACTGCACCGCGCTGCGCAACTGCGTCGTGCCGCTCGACAGCCCGATCGAGATGTTCAGCACGTCGGCCCCGTGGTCCGCGGCCCAGATGATCCCTTCGGACAGCCACGCCGCGTCCGTCTGCCCGAACAGGTTCGTCACCTTGACCGGCAGGAGCCGGCACTCGGGCGCGACGCCCGCGATGCCGGCACCCGTTGTTGTGGATCGCCGCGATGATTCCCGCGACGTGCGTGCCGTGCGACGAGTAGTTGTCCCCCGTGTCCGTGTTCTGGAGCGGGACGTTCCAGCCCGGCAGCAGCACGCCCGCCAGGTCCGGGTGCGGCGCGATCCCCGAGTCCAGCACCGCCACGACTGGGATCTTCGCGGTGCCCCGCAGGCCCCACGCGCCGATCGCGTTGATGTCTGCACCGAGCGAACCGAGCGTTCCCAGAATCGGCTGACCGACGTTCTGGAGCCCGTACTGGTTCGCGAACAGCGGGTCGTTCGGCGCGAGGGTCTCGCTCGTCGAGTCGGTCGGGAACCCGATCGGCAGCCGCTCGGCCCATTCCACCACGCCGCCCCGCGCCGCCAGCGCGTCGAGCAGGTCCGCACCGTCGAACGGCGTGGTCAACACAACGACATAGTCTCGATCCAGGCCAAGCCGGGCCGCCAAGCCCGCGTCCGCCGGCCCGACACACAGCGCCGGAACCACGCCCGCGACGGCGCCCTCCGGCAGCATCGAACGCAGCAGCCGCTCGGCCTGGATCGGGTCGCATGTGGCAGCTAGTCGAACCGCGAGCCGATCCCCGACGATTCCGGCGTTGCCACGCGCCGGCAAGAGCCTGCTGGCCTCCTGGGCGACCGCACCGACCGCGAGTGCCGCGGATGCGAGCGATGCGACGACACCATTCAGTGCGCGGCCCCCAACGTGGAAATCCATATCCTCTCCTCGCGGCACCGTCTCCGGCGCGTGGCGGCAGTTTACCCGGCGCGCGCACGGAACCGCAAGCCGCCCCGAGCGAGTTCAGCCAACCTTCTCAACTCCTTCACCGAGGACACATCGTCGGGCCGCCCCGAACCCGCCCAACGACCTGACCGGCAGCCATCCTCGAGCCTTTGCCCGTGCCCAATCGCCAACCCAATCAAAATGCAAAACAGATCGCAGGCAACCAGATTCTCGGAATTCTCGGTCCTCCCCCTTGACAGGCGATTCTTGATATGGGACTCTTATGCCATGTGTCCGCGAAAGCGGGCGTTCCATGGAGGAGCCTCCGCGCCGTCGGTTACGGGCGCGGCTCAGGCGATCGGAATCTGGCAAACGCCAGCACTCGAGGATGAGAGACATGCAGAGCAACAACAGCGTGCGGGGTTCGGCTGTCCGTGTGGGTGCAGCGATCGCGGCCTTGGCCGCGGCCGCCGGCGTCGCCAACGCGGGCCTGTCGCAGATCATCCTGCAGGTCGAGGTGAACTCGAACGGGCAGACCGGCGTGCTCGAGGTGCCCCAGAGCGCCGGCACTTGGAACGGCCAGCAGTTCACCTGGAATCTGCCCGAGCCCGTCGATATCCGCTCTTCGACCACCGGCCAGGTGCTCGCCCGCGTCGGCGAGGCCCACGTCTTCGTGATCGAGGACCCGGTCGTTGACGTGTTCTTCAGCGTCGCCTCCACCCAGCAGAACACGTCCTTCACCGTGACGTCCCCGCTGCTGTCGTTCCCCACCCTGAACAACGCGATGGGCACCGCCTCGGCCGCCGTCAGCGTCACCGATCTTGGTGGCGACGGCGCGACGCTGACCCCCGTCGGCGCCGGCGCGTTCAGCGCCCAGTACAACGGCCAGGCTCCCTTCGGCACGCCCTTCGCCGACCTGATCAACGCCCCGGTCGTCGCCCCGGCGTTCTCGACCGTGACCGCGTCGTCCGAGTTCCCCGGCGGCGGCGGGCTGGTGCCGATCGTGCCCGCGCTCGACGACATCAGCGCCCGCTGGAACTTCACGATGTCCCCTGGCGACCTGGCCTCGGGCACCGGCGTGTTCACCGTCATTCCCGCCCCCGCCGGCCTGGCCGTGCTCGGAGTGGCGGGCCTGGGCCTCGGCCGTCGTCGTCGCTGATTGCCAAATGAGAGAGACTCGCGGGCCGGGCGGGCAGGAAACCGTCCGGGACGGCATCGGTCGATGAGCCTCGACGCGCTCCACCGCCGATACCGACTCGCGTCCAGAAGAGGAGAGAGCATGACCAAGTCCGCGTCCATTCGTGTCGTGGGCCTTCTTGCCGGGGCCGGCATTGTCGCCGGGTCGGCTTCCGCGGGCATCACCGATCCGGGCGTCCTGTTCGAGGCGACCAACGCCCAGGGCACCGGCTCTGTCGCCATCAACCTTGGCCAGGGAGCCCCGCTCCCCGGAGGCGGGTGGCAGTGGATCCTCGTCGGCCCGCCCATCCCGATCATGTCCGGCCCCAACGTGATCGGCACGATCACGCAGGGCTCCGTGACCCTGATCGACCAGTCGCCCCAGGCCGTCGTCGCCACGACCTTCGCCGTCGCGGCCGGGCAGTCCAACACGTCGTTCACCATCTCGAGCGCGCTGATCTCGTTCCCGACGATCAGCAACGCCCAGGGCCGCGCCACGGCTGGCATCACCGTCACCGATGTCGGCGGCGGCGGGGCCAGCGTCACGGGCAACCGCCCCAACGACAGCGTGTTCTCCGCCCACTACAACGGCATGGCCCCCGGCGGCACGACCTTCGGCAACCTGATCAGCGGCGGCGTGACCGAGCCCGTCGCGTTCGGCTCCGAGACCGCTTCCGAGAACTTCCCCGCCGGCCCGGGCTTCCTCGCACTCGGCGGCAACGCTTCCGACGCCAGCACCCAGTGGGCCTTCACCGTCAGCGGCGGCGACACCGCCTCCGGCACGGGCGCGTTCTTCATCGTGCCCGCCCCGGCCTCCATGGCCTTGCTCTCGATCGCCGGCGGCGTGATGCTCCGGCGTCGGCGGGCCTGACCGCAGGATGCCGACCGATCGGGGCTGGCTGCCTCGAGCCCGATTCTGATCAAACCCTCCCGCCCGCGCCTCGGAACCACCAGGCGCGGGCGATTTGTTTGGGCACAGGGCCCGGACGCCCGATCGGACTCGAACGATCGTCGCTCGCCGATGACTCGGGCGGGACGGGGCGATATACTCCCGCTCGCCGGCGAAAGCGGGCGACCCACACGGGCCTGTAGCTCAGTTGGCTAGAGCGCACCCCTGATAAGGGTGAGGTCAGCAGTTCGAGCCTGCTCAGGCCCATTGTCTCGATTCAGCCCGCGGCGTTCGGTGCCGCTCCAGCGCACGGTGGCGACAGCCGAGCCGGCCCATCCCGCTGGTGTCGGGTTGGGCGCACCAAGCCCTCGTCGCCCGCCCAAACAGCCGAGGACCCGCCCCTGTCCCCCCCAGCGAAACGTGGCCTGCGGTTTCGCAAGTTCTTCGGGCGCGGGCTGGCGATCCTGCTCCCGAGCGTGCTGACGCTGTGGCTGCTCTGGCAGGCCGCGGGGTTCGTCTTTGCCAACGTGGCCGAGCCGATCAACCGGGGCATCCGCCTCACGACCATGACGGTCATGCCCAACCTCTTCGCGGAGGGGGGCGAGCCCCGCAAGTGGTACAACATCCACGAGCCGGATTGGTGGCGAGTCGACGCGATCGCCATCAGCCGGTTCCAGTCAGGGCGCGAGCAACTCGGGCTGCAGCCGGTGGACCCGGCCATCGCGGTCCGCGACATCCGCCGGGCCCGGTTCCGGGAGTTCTGGGGCCAGCATTGGTACCTGGAGGGCGCGGGGCTGGTCGTGGCGGTCGCGCTGATCTACACCGCCGGGATCCTGGTGACGAACTACCTCGGGCGGGCGATCTACACGCGCGTCGAGAAATGGATCGCCCAGATCCCGGGCTTCAAGCAGATCTACCCGCACGTCAAACAGGTTGTGGACATGGTAATGGGCGACCGCCCCATGGCGTTCAAGCGGGTGGTGCTGGTGCAGTACCCCCGCCAGGGCATCTGGACGCTCGGGCTTGCGACCAGCGACTCTTTCCGTGAGGCCCGCCGGGCCGCCCAGGCGGACCAGATGGTCTCGATCTTCATCCCGTCCACGCCGACGCCGTTCACGGGGTTCATCATCAACGTGCCGGCCAAGGACGTGGTCGAGACGACGATGACGATCGACCAGGCGATCCGGTTCGTGGTGACCGCGGGGCTGCTGTCCCCCGACGACAAACTGGTCGCCAAGCCGCCCGCCGCTGCCACAGCGAATGAGACCAGCGCCGCCCAGGCGGGGCGTTCGCCTCCGCCCGGCGACGCGGATGCCCCGCCGCCACCGGACGGTTCTGCCACGGCCCCCGATTGACCAGCGCCCCGTTCGCCCCGGAGCCGCCAAAGACCGCCGGACGAACGACCGATATCATCATTCCTCGGGGCGTTCCGGTCGCCGACGACCGCCCGTGCCCGAGCGTGGCCGGCCGAGCAAGGAGGCGCCGATGCGGATCGATGTGACGGGCCAGCACCTGGCGATCAACGACGGGCTCCGGACCCATGCCGAGCAGAAAGTCTCGAAACTCACCCGCTACTACGACCATGTGCAGCAGATCACGGTCCGGGTCGACCACGAGCCCAAGCACGTGGACAATCCCTTCAGCGTCGAACTGATCGTCGACGTGGAGCACCACGACGACTTCGTCGCCAGGGCCGAGGGGGCGGATGTCTACGTCGTGATCGACCACGCGGTGGACAAGGCGGCCCGGCAGCTGAAGGACTTCAAGGAGCGGCTCAAGCTCGGCAAGCGGAGCTGACACGGGCGGATTCGATTCGAGCAGCGTGCCCGGCCGGAGCGCCGGGGCAACGGGGGCGGCCTGATGAAGCTAGGCGACATCGTGATCCGGGACGCCATCGCCACCGAACTCTCGGGCGAGCAGCGGGACGAGGTCATCACGGAACTGGTGGACCTGCTGATCGCCGCCGGGGCCGCGCCGGGGGAGTCGCGCGACGCCATCGTCAAGGCCGTGCTCCAGCGTGAGGCGACCAACACCACCGGGTTCGGCAAGGGCGTGGCCGTCCCGCACGTCAAGCACAAGACCGTGGCCAAGACCGCCGCGGCCATCGGGCTTTCGCAGCGGGGGATCGACTTCCAGTCCATGGACAAGCAGCCGGTCTACTCGGTGTTCCTGCTGCTCAGCCCGGACAACCGCCCCGAGGAGCACCTCCAGGCGATGGAGGCCATCTTCCGGAACCTCAGCAAAGAGGCGTTCCGCCGGTCGCTCCGCCAGGCCGGCGGCGCCGACGACGTGTGCGCCCTGATCGACGAGGCCGACGGCGGCACGCCCTGACCGGCAGCGCACGCTCCGCCGCCCCACCCCCGGCGCCGGGTCTCTCCTCTCTCTGTCTCTCTTTCTCTGCTCCGCCGCTCTACCGCGGCGACTCCCGCTCCGCCAGCACGCGCTCGATCCACGCCGAGACCCGCTCGTCCAGCACGCCCAGCGGAGTTCCCCCGGCCCCGAGCACCACGTCGTGGAAGTCGCGCAGGCGGAACGCCGCGCCCAGTTCCCGCTCGGCCCGGGCCCGCAGTTCGCGGATGTGCAGCTCGCCGAGTTTGTACCCCAGCGCCTGGCCCGGCCATCCGATGTAGCGGTCCACCTCGGTGATCAGGTCGTGCTCGCTGTTGGCCGAGTGCGCGATCATGTAGTCGATCGCCTGCTGGCGTGTCCAGCCCTTGGCGTGGATGCCGGTGTCGACCACCAGGCGCAGGGCCCGCCACATCTCGAAGTTCAGGCGCCCGAAGTCGTCGTAGGGGTCCTGGTACAGCCCCCGCCCGGCCGGCCAGGGCAGCGCCCCCATCTCCAGCCCGAGGCGCTCGGCGTACACGGCCCAGCCCTCGGTGAACGCCGTGAACGCGACGCGCCGGCGGAACTCGTGCACGTCCTCCATCTCCTGGGCCAGGGCGATCTGCAGGTGGTGCCCCGGGACGGCCTCGTGCAGCGTCAGGGCGATCATGTCGTAGCGCGGGCGCTGGTCCAGCGCATAGGTGTTGACCATGAAGTAGCCCGGCACGCCGGTGGCGATCGACCCGTGGTAGTAGTACGCCGCCGGGCTGGCCGGCCCGAAGATCGGCGGGATCTGGCGGACGCCGTACGGCAGGCGGGGCAACCGCCCGAACAGGCGGGGCAGTTCCGGGTCGATCTCCTTGCAGATCACGCGGAACTCGTCGAGCAGCGCCCCGTCGCTCTCGTGGAAGAACCTCGGATCGGACTTCACCGACGCGAGGAACGCGGCCAGCAGCGCCTCGCCCTCGAGCGCGGCGTGCTCCGGGTGACGCTCACGGAAGTCGCTCGCGGCGATCACGTCGAGCATCTCGGCCTGGATGCGCGCGACCTCGTCAAGCCCGATCTGGTGTATCTCGTCGGCGGTCAGGTCCAGCGTCGTGTGCTCGCGGATGGCGTATTGGTAGTAGCGACGCCCGTACTCGGGGTCGCCCCGAGGCGCAAGGTCGGAGATCCCGATGCTCTCGCGGCACGCCGGAATGTACTCGTCCCGCAGGAACTCGCCGAGCGCCTGGAACGCCGGGATGATCTCCTCCTCGATTGCGCGGCGGGCCCGCTTGACGGACGAATCCGATCCGGGCATCGCGCGGAACGGCGTGTAGAAGGGGCTGAGCGTCGGGTCGTCGCGCATCGCCTGCGACGCCAGCGCGAAGCACTGCTCGGCCGCGCCCTGCACGGTGACGCGGGGCGGCACGATCCCCTCGCGCATCCCGGTGCGCATGTTGTCGATCGTGTCCTGGATCAGCACGGGCAGGCGCTCGAGCCGCGTCGCGTAGTCCTCGTAGTCCTGCGGCCCCTGGAACGGGAGTTGGGCCGCCATCTGCGGGAGCCACACCTGCGGGCCGCCGCGTGCCGAGATCGGCATGAGGTGCTCGCGGAACGGCGCGCCGTTCACGATGCCCTCGAGTTCCCAGCGGAGCAGCCCCGCGTCGATCCGGTCCGCCTCGTCCAGGCGGGCCTGGTCGAGGCGGTTGAGTTGCGCCAGCCGATCGCGGGCTTCCCCGACGCTCCGCGCGATGGAATCGGGCGCGACATCCGGCACGCGGTCGTTGAGGCGCAGATCGCCACGCTGGCTGGCCGAGATCGGGTCGCGTCGCGACAGCCACTCCATGTGCTCATCGAGCAGGGCGAGCAGTTCGGGCGAGCGGGCCGAGGCCGCCGAGCGCGTCGGCTGCGCGCTCGACGACGACGCGATGCCGGGCGTCGCAGCCGCGAGAACCGTGAGCAGCGCGAACGCGAGAGAATCGAACAACGGACGGCGTGGGGTCATACCCGAGTCTACCGGCCGAGCCGGGACCGGGTTACCTGGCGGCGCGCCGACGACCCACCCGCTGGGCGACCCAGTTGAACACGTCGGCCACCGCCCACAGTCGCAGGCGCATCGACAGGCGGCGCAGCGAGGCGTCGTCCGGGTCCAGGGCGCGGGCCCGCTCGACCCAGTACCCGGCCCGGGTCCAGTGCCCCTGCTGCAGGCACCCCATGGCCAAGTTGTGCATGGCCTTGACGCAGTTCGGGTCGAGTTCGATGGCCCGGCGCGAATGCTCCATCCCGCCGTCGCGATCGCCCATGCGGAACCGGGCCGCCCCGAGCAGGTGGTGCCCGGCGGCGTGGTCGGGATGGGTCTCGAGCAGCGCCCGAAGCACGCCGGAGGCCTCCGAAGGCAGCGACACCTGCAGGAAGAGGCGGCCGAGCGACTCGAGGATTTCCGGCTCGGCCTCTGAGCCGCCGGGCGTGTGGGCGTCGCGCCGGGCCTCGCGGGCCTCGTGACGCAGCAGACGCCGGGCCTCGCCCAGATCGCGATCTCTGGCACGCGAGATCAGCAGGGCCGCCAGCCGCCGGCGCACGCCGCGATGGCGGGCGTCGATCCGGGCCACGACGCCGAACGCGCCAATGGCCGCGTCGAGGTCGCCCGAGCGCTCGAACAGGTCGGCCAGCCCGAAGTGGGCGTCGATCTCGTCGGGCTCGATCTCGAGCACGCGACGGAACTTCTCGCCGGCCTCGGTCAGACGCCCCATCTGGACCAGCAGTTCGCCGAGTTCCAGCAGCGAGTCGATGTCGCCGGGGTCGCGCCGGAGTTCCTGGAGGTACAGCGTGCGGGCCCGCTCCAGCCGCCCGGTGCGCTCGTAGGCCTCGGCCAGGCGGGCCGCGACGCGGGGCAGTTCCGGGTCGAGACGCCCGGCCTCGCGCAGGCACCAGATGGCCTTCTCGTGCAGGCCCCGGTCCAGCAGCGAATCGGCCATGGCGGCGTACAACGGCGCGCTCGGGGCGTCGAGTTCCTGGGCGAGGTAGAACGCCGTCTCGGCCTCGTCGTGGCGTCCCAGCGAGCGCATCGCCTCGATCCGGTGGACCGCGATGGACATCGCCAGTTCCGACCACGCCGCGTCGCGCCCCGACGCCTCCGACGCCGCCTCGGCCTGGCCCGCCTCGGCCCGGTCGTACCAGTCCAGGGCCTCCTGCGGGTTGCCGGCCTTGTGCGTCGCCACGCCGAGCATGATGCAGATCTGGGGGTCATCGGGCTCGAGCGACTGGGCCTGGCGGAACGCCTCGACCGCGCTGTCGAACCGCCCGGCGGCGTCGAGCGTCAGCCCCAGATTGAAGTGCCACTCCGCCTGGAACGGATTGCGCGACAACGCCTTGCGGAGTTCAGACTCCGCTTCGTCCCAGCGCCCGGCCTCGTAGTGCTGGTGCGCCCGTTCGACGTGCTCTTCCGCGTCGTGCCAGTCGTTCACGGTCCGGTCCAGGAACAGCCCTGATCAGCAGGGTCTGCGGTTGCCGATCCTACGCGACGCCTCGGATTGCATCAATGGCTTTGGCGTAGGATGCTGCCTGGGCCACGCAGGTCCCAGAATAGCATCGGCGACGGGGAGCAATGGGCAACAGGTTTGCAGCCATCTCGTGCGCGCTGGTCTGGCTCTCGGGCCTGGGGTGGGGCGGCGAACGCCAGGCGGAGGCTTTCCAGCCCGCCGAGCCGGATCCCGCCGCCCCTTCCCCCGGCGAACCGACCCCCGCCGAACCGGAACTCGATGCCGCGGCCTCCGAGGCCCTGGCCCGCGTGCTCGACGCGGGCGCGTTGGAGACCGACCGGCTCGACGCCGCGCGCCGCTTGGCCGCCCGCGCCGATGAGGACCCGGTCCTTCGCCTGCTCTCCGGCATGCTGCGGAACGAGAGCACCGACGCCGCCGTCCGGACGTTCCTGCTTCGCGGCCTGGCCCGCGAGCCCCTGCCGGCCGAGTCCGCGTTGCCGCTGCTGACCGACCTGGCCGGCAGCGCCGACGCCGAGCGCCTGCCTCGCGTGCTGCTGGCGGCCGCCGCGATCCGCACGCCCGACTCGCTCCGCCTGGTCATCCGATTCCTGGACGCCGGCCTCCCCGAGGCGATCCGGGCGGGGGCACAGAGCGCCCTGGTCCGCGCGACGGGGCAGGAGGACGTGCCCGCCAGCGTCGAGGCGTGGGAGTCGTGGCTCAACCGCGCGCTCCAGCGTGCAGCCAAGCCCGGCTCGTCGTGGGGGCGGGTGATGCTCGCCAGCGTGGCCGACCGGATGGATCGGAACACCAACCGCGCCCGCGACCTGGCCGCACGTCTGGTCGACGCCAACCGTCGGCTCTATCTGGCGAACCAAGCCGACCAGCGCGGCCCGCTGCTGGCGTCGATCCTGAACGACCCGGTCGCGGAGGTTCGCAGCCTCGGTTTCGAACTGCTCGAACGCGAACTGGTCGCGGCCCCCACCCCCCAGCCGGACGTGCTCCGCTCCCTGCTCGGGCTGCTGTCGCACCCGACCCCGTCGGTCCGCGCCCAGGCGGCGGTGTTCGTCGGGCGGGCCGCCCCGGAGAGCGGCGCCGGCGCGGTGTTCGAGGCGCTGGCGAGAGAAACCGATTCCACCGCCGCCGGCGCCCTGCTGACCGCGGCGTCGCGCTGGCCCGGCCCGCCCCTTCGGGAACCCGTGCTGCACTGGTTGGAGAACGGCCAGGCCACTCGGGCGCTCGCGGCCGAGGCGGCGCTCGCGATGCACCGGGCGGAGCAATGGACCGGCGAGGACCTGGAGCGGGTCGCCGCCGGCGTTCGCGGGATCGAATCCGCAAACCTGACGCCCGGTGCGTGCCGCCTGCTGGCCGCCATCGGGACCGATGAGGACCGCCAGAAGTTGGCGGTGCTGCTGCGGACGGGAACGGGCACGCAGCGGGCCGCGATCGCCGACGCACTGGCGGATCGCGCCGAGCACGTCGACGCGATCGTGGAAGCCGCGGGCGCGGACCCGGCGCTGATCGGATACGCCGCCCGCGCCGTGGCGACCCACCGCCCCACCATCGCCGGCTTCCGGGCCATCGCCCGTCTGAACGCGGCGGATGAGAACAGCAAGCGTCAGGCGCTCCGCCGGGTCGGCGAGTCGCTCGGCGTCGCGGACCTCCTGACCGCGGCCGACGAGTCCGGCGGCGACACCGCCACCATGCTCTGGCTCCTCGAACGGGCGCTGGAACGGGCCAAGCAGGGTGCCTCCACGAACGGGGACGCGGCCCGGGGGCTGCTCGCAGAGGCCGCCGAACGCCTCGCTCGCCAGCAACTGACGCTGGGGCGTGCCGCCGAGGCCCTGGCGGCGATGGACTCGGTGCCCCCCGAGGTTCCAGCCGCCCGCCTCATGCCGCTCCGCGTCGTGGCACTCTCGATGCTCGGGCGGGTGCCGGAGGCCCAGGCCCTGGGCGGCGTCGCGGACACATGGCTGGATGCGCTCGAGCGGTGCATCGCCCTGCCGCACGCCGGCACGGTTCGCCAGGTGATCGCCGATCAGTTCGAGGTCGACCTGACGCCGCCGCAGCGCGGGCGACTGGCGTCGCTCGACCGCCAGTTGCTCGCCGCCGCCCCGACCCCGGTGCCGCAGGCCGACCCCGCGAGCGCCGAGCCGGACGCACCACCGCCCTCGACGCCGAGCCCCGGGGGCACGGAGCCTGGCACGCCGCCCCCTGGGCCCCCGCCGCGCCCGAGCCGGTAGGGCCTCGCGCGTCCTCGTTCGAACCCATCCGCCGGAGCGTGCGTACCGGTGCCTATCGTATTTGAGAACTGATTCTCAATTGGGGCCTGACCCGGCCCGATGGGGGTGGCGGTGACGCGGACGGCTTTCCACGGCGGGAACGGAGCGTGCGGCGTGCTGGGGCGGCACGATCGACGCGCACGCGGCGGCTGGTTCGGCTGGACCATGGCGGTCCTGTGTCTCGGCGTTCTCGCGGCGTGCGATCGCCCCGAGCCGCCGCGGGCCAAGGGGCCGCTGCGGGTGGTGGTGTCGCTGCCGCCGCTGGAGGGGCTGGTGCGCGCACTGGAGCCGGACGCCGAGGTGCGGGTCCTGATCCCGCCGGGTGTCTCGGAGCACGGGTACGAACTCACATCCGGCGACGTGGCAGCGATCCGGCGGGCGGATGTGGTTGTCGGTGTCGGGATGGGGCTGGAGCCGCGGCTTGTTGAGGCGCTGCGGACGATGGGCGACGCGGCCCCCGAGACGATCTGGTTCGAGCGAGTGGTCGAGGGCGAGACGGGCGACGATCACGCCGGCCACGAACACGCGCACGATGACCACGCGGGGCACGATCACGGCGACCACGCGCACGCGGATGACGCCAACGACGATCACGCCGATCACGATCATGGTGATGATGGGCACGATCACGATCACGGCGTCGACCCGCACCTCTGGCTCGACCCGGTGCTCGTCGCGAGGTTCATCCCCGATCTGGCCCACGCCCTGCACGACGCGGCGGGCGCCGCCGGCCTCCCCGCCGACCACGACGCGATGCACCAGCGGTCCGACGCGGTGCTGGAGCGGGTGCGGGCGGTGGACGCCCATTGCCGCGAGCGTCTGGCACCCGTCGCCGGGCGGGCGATCGTGACGCACCACGCCTCGCACGGGCGGTTCGCCGATCGCTACGGCCTGCGCATCGCTGCGACCATCCGGATCGCCGAGTCGATGGAGCCGACGCCCGAGCAGGTGCGGGCCGCGGTGCGGGCGATCCAGAGCGAGAACGTACCGGCCGTCTTCGTCGAGCCGCAGTTCGATTCCACGACCGCGGCCCGGATCGCCGACGCGGCGGGCGTGCGGGCGGTCGTGCTCGATCCGGTGGGCGACGGCGACTGGTTTGGGCTGCTGACGACGACCGCGGACACGATCGCCGAGGCGCTCGCGGGAGGGGGCACGGAGTCCGGAGGGACAACCCCGGCGCCCGAAGCCGTCGGTTCCAACCCATGACGACACCGACCGCGACATCGCCACTGGCTTCGCCGCCCGATGCTGTTGCTGCACGCGCCGACGCGCCCGCCGCCCTTGACATCCGCGCCGTCTCGTACTCCTATCCCGGCACCACCCGTCCTGCTCTCGAAGCGATCAACCTCCGCCTCGAACCCGGCACGCGCCTGGGCATCCTCGGTCCCAACGGCGGCGGCAAGACCACGCTGCTGCGCCTCGTGCTGGGCCTCCTCAAGCCCCAGACCGGCGAGATCCGCGTGTTCGGGCGCACGCCGCGCGAGGCCCGACGCGAGTCGCTGATCGGCTATGTGCCGCAGCGGGCCGAGATCGAGGCCGGCTTCCCGCTCTCGGTCCGGCAGGTTGTGACGCTCGGCGCGACGCACGCCGCCTCGGCGTGGCGACCGCTCAAGCCCGCCCAGCGCGATGCGGTCGAGAAGGCCATCGACCTGGTCGACGCCCGCGAGTTCGCCGACCGCCCCATCGGCAAACTCTCC
Source organism: Phycisphaerales bacterium (assembly GCA_041401985.1). Classification (GTDB taxonomy): domain Bacteria; phylum Planctomycetota; class Phycisphaerae; order Phycisphaerales; family UBA1924; genus JACKHA01. Next base: position 74,899 of record JAWKTE010000010.1, on the reverse strand, counting down.
GGCGGGCAGACGCAGCGGGTGCTCATCGCCCGTGCCCTGGCCGCCAGCCCGCGGATGCTGCTGCTCGACGAACCGACGGTCGGCATCGACATCGCCGGGCAGCGACGGTTCGCGGAACTGCTGGGACGCATCCACACGAACCTCGGCCTCACCGTCGTGGTCGTGAGCCACAGCGTCCGGACGATGGCGACTGGATGCGACATGGTGGCGTGCCTGCGGGGTCGCCTGCACAGCCACACGGCCCCGGCGGGCTTGACGCCGCAGTTGCTGGCCGAACTGTTCAGCCACGACGTCGAGGGCCTCTTCGGCGGGGCGGACGTTGTGGTCGCGACGCCGACGGGCCAGCAGGGGCACGCGCACGTGCACGGCGAGGCGTGCGACCACGGGCACGAGCACCACAACGCCCACGACCATTGCCAGCCCCCCACCACCCCATGAAGACCTGGGACTACCTCACCGACCCGGCCCTCGCGCCGATCTACCGCCCCAGCGTGGTCGCCGGCCTCGCCGTCGCCTTGATGGGCGCGCCGCTGGCGATCCTGGTCGTGCTCAAGCGTCTGGCGTTCATCGGGCAGGGCGTCTCGCACGCGGCGTTCGGCGGGGCGGGCATCGCGTACGCGCTGGGGATCACGGGGGTTGTTGCGGCCGGAGCCACCGCCGGCGAGGCCGCGGGGGCGAGGCTGGCGTTCACCGGGATCGTGCTGGCGTTCTGCATCGCCTCGGCGATCGGGATCGGGCGGATGACGCCTGGGGCCGAGCGTGGGCCGTCTCGGGCCTCGGGCTCGGCGGCCCGGGCCGACACGGCGATTGCGGTCGTGCTGGTGGCCTCGATGGCCTTCGGGTTCCTGCTGGTCAACGTCGTGGCCCGGCGGACGCGGGCCCCGGGCCAGCCGGCCCCGCCCGGCGTCGAGACCGTGCTGTTCGGCTCCGTCGTCGGCGTGTCGTGGGTGGACGCAGCGGTGGGCGTGGCGGTCGCGCTCGTGGTCGTCGGCACGCTGTGGTGGATGCGCAGGCCGCTGCTGTTCTGGGCTTTGGACGAGACCTCGGCCGCGGCGTTCGGGGTCCGCACCGAGCGGGTCAAGATGGTGCTGCTTGTGCTCAACGCGCTGGCGATCGTGACGATCATGCGCCTCGCGGGCGTGCTGCTGGCGACCGCACTGCTCGTGCTGCCGGGGGCGACGGGCCTGCGCCTGAGCGACCGCCTGTCGGGGGTGATGGCCTGGTCGCTGGCGGCGGGGGTCGTGGGCGTGATGGGCGGTCTCGTGCTGTCGTTCGAGGCGGACCTGTCGCCCGGGCCGAGCATCGTGCTGGCGCTGGTGGGGGTGTATGGGGTGGCGTGCGGGGTGCGGGGGGGAACACGCCGGGCGATGCGGGCGGGTTAGGGACTCGGCTCCGGGAGCGTGGGCTCGGCGGGGGGCGGCGTGGACCGTTTGGCGGTGCGCCGGGGTTTGCGGGCGGGTTTGGCGGGGGCGGTGAGCGGGGCCGTGAGTTTCTGGTAGAGGTCGAAGAGGTACTCGACGCGCTGGCGTTCGCTGGTGAAGGGGGCGGTGCGGTAGCACCTGTCGACGGCGCGGTCGAGGGTGCGGTGGGCATCGCGCAGGGCCTTGGGCATGGCCAGTGGGTCGTAGAGGTCGGCCAGGGTCTGGCCCTTGAACGAGTCGCGTGCGTCGAGGACGCCCTGGGCCGCGCTCTCGACGGCGGCTTTGTGCTTGTCGGAGGGGGATGGGGGCCAGGGGAAGTTGTTGTAGACGAGTTTGCTGGAGTACCGGAAATCCGACTTCAGGCGCCCGCAGATCTGTCGGACCCAAGCCATGTGCATGCCGGAGGTGAGCACTCCAAAGTGGAAGGGGGTGGCGTCCGGCAGAACGTGAACAGGAGATCGCTCGCCATCGCCGGAGCGCCAGCACCATCGATGTAGGTCCGCTGCTCGGACGACGACACTTTCGGAATCACCAGGTATCGTCCCCGAGGTGTTCGACGTGGAACTGAGCGGGCGTTTCTGCCAGTTCCCGCGTCGGTTTGCTCTTGCTGGCGAGGCGGAACTGCCGGACCTTCTCGACCGCGCTCTGACAGAAGGGAGAGCGACCGCAACCGTCCGAGCGCGCGTCGCTCACTCCACAAACACCAACGCGGGCCCCCGTTGCGACGCCCGAACCATACCACGGACGGAAGTACTTTTCGCACCCGGCTCTTTCCGCAAGAAGTCGCGTTTCTTCGGCGGCGGCATCGATAGTTGCTGCCGTCGATCGGCTTGTTGCCTATGCCTATCTCCGGTGACGGACAAATAGTCGAACGATTGGCGATCGCCATTATCAGGCCCCGCCATCAGATACGGGCTGATGTTCCCCGCTGCTACCGGCGACGGCTCGCCGTCTACCGGTGAATACTGTAGATGACTGCCGGATCGATCCGTCGCCAAACTCCATGATGACGACGCACGTAAAGTGCCTTTTCTTCGGCGCTTCGCTCTATCCACTGGAAAGTGATGACCGGAAGTGGATCTTGATACCACGTTCAAAGAGCGTGGGCCACAGAACCCCGGCCTGTTCGCCCTGCGTGATCGAGTTGGTTGATACAAAACGGCATCGGATTGGTGTCCCGTGGACGTAGGAGGAGTATGACATACCACCCGCAGACGTAATCCAAGAGTCCTGAGTTCTTGATGCCCTTGCACGATCCATGTCCGCTTCGCTGTGCGCGTCGTTCTGCACTCTTCGCCCTCTACAAACGGCGGATTCCTGAGAACGAACGAACACTGCTCGGAGGGCAAGACCGTGTTCCAGTCGATGCGGAGCGCATTGCCAGGCGGATTTTTCGCCGATCGAAACAGCGGGAGTCGATCCATCGGCTTGCCGAACGTCTCGCTGATGCTGGTTGACCTGATGATCGACCAGCCACATGGCTACCTCAGCGATGCGGACTGGCCACCTTCGATCTCGATTCCGTACATCTGCCCACGTTCACGCGAAGAAAGCTGCATCAGCACCTTCGAACACGCCCTGATTTGCTCCGCCTCGGAGGCGAGATACGACCTGACCTCCAGCATCCGGAAGCTCCTCGGTACGCGACGACGAGGTTCCTGCACTGGCAGGCGGGATCAAGAAGCCGAATCGACGCGAGCTTCCTCTTGAATGCAGCGAGTTTCCTCCGATCCCACTCGCAAGCCTTGAGTTCGGCCTTGAGGTCGTCCAGGAAGAGCGAGCGGACGAGTTTCATGATGTTCGCGCTCGAGGTGTAGTGGCCCCGATCTGGCGGCGTTTCCTGGCCTCGGCCTCGCCGGCCATGATGGACTGGAAGAGCGAGCCGAACACGGCGGGGCTGATGCGCGACCAGTTGAACTCGCAGCAGTCGATCAGGGCCTGGCGCATCGCGGGGTCGAAGTCGGCGAAGCCCAGGTTCTCGGCGAAGAGTTCGCCGTTGACGTAGGGGAGGCTGCGGAGGTCCTCGAGCAAGCCTGCGGGGCGGTCGGGCACGGGCTGGTCGAGAACCTTGAAGAAGCGGGCCAGGAGGGCGCCCAGGTCGGAGCCGTCGGTGCGGGAGGACTTGACGAGCTGCTTGAACTCGTCGTTGGAGAAGATGGCGGTGTCGTCGGCGAAGAGGCAGAACAGGACGCGGACGAGGAAGCGTTCGAGGTTGTGCCCGGAGTAGCCGCCCTTTTCGAGCGCGTCATGGAGGCGGCCGAGGATCTCGACGGCTTCGATGTTGATCGGGTCCTCGGGGTCGAGCGGCTTGGGGGTGTAGCCCGAGAGGAAGTGCAGGTGGCGGGTGTTCTCGTGGAGTTTGGCGGTGGGGAAGGAGGCGACGGGGTGGCGGGGTCGGGGCCGTCCAGGTCGTAGACGACGATGGTCCGGAAGTCGGAGACGACAATGAACTGGGGGAGGTCTGAGCCGCGTCCTTCGCGCTGGAGGGACTGGACGTAGTCGAAGGCCTGGCTGGCGGCCTTGGAGAGGTCCTGGCCGAGGCTTTTGTGCTCGCCGAGCATGACGCCGGCGTAGAAGACGTCGATGCGGTCGTAGGCCCCTTTGAGGTTCTTGACCTTCTCCTCGAAGGCGGCGACGGCGCGCCGGCGGATGCCGAAGACGCCGAAGAGTTCGGTCCAGAAGGTCTGGGCCTCGGCCTGTTCGCTGGCCACATCCGCCCAGTCGTGGGCGAAGCGGATCGCGTTGGTTCGGATTTCGGAGAGTGAGAGGCGCATCCGGGGCGGAGTCTACCGGGCGGCGGGACGGTCGTCGGCCTGGTTGTGGGTACGGGCAGGAATTGGCGCACAAACGCGTCGCGCCGGGGCGGATTTCTGTCGGAATCGGGTCGGAATCGGCCTTGGCGGGCGGGCGTAGCATTGGGTTGGATCGCACCGCAGCGCCGGGGAGCCGGCCGGGAGATTGACCACCAGCATGCGCGCCCTGTTCAAGCACCACGCCGGCGAAGGCCTGAAGTACGACCCGAACCGTCCGAAGCCCGAGCCGGGGCCGCGGGATGTGCTGATCCGCGTGCGCAAGGCCGGGATCTGCGGGACGGACAAGCACATCTGGGAGTGGGACGACTGGGCCGCCGGGCGGATCCCGGTTGGGATCGTGACCGGGCACGAGTTCGTGGGGGTGATCGAGCGGGTGGGGTCGGCGGTGAGCAACTATCGCCCCGGGCAGCGGGTGTCGGCCGAGGGGCACATCACCGCGGGCAAGGACTACAACAGCCGCACCGGCAACGCCCACATCGCCAGCGACACCCGGATCATCGGGATCGACCGGGACGGGTGTTTCGGCGAGTACGTCGTGGTGCCGGAGGAGAACGTCTGGCCCGTGCACCCGGACATCCCGGACCGGGTCGCAGCGGTGCTGGACCCGATCGGCAACGCGGTGCACACCGTCATGGCGGCCAACGTCTCGGCCAAGAGCGTGCTCATCACCGGGGTCGGGATCATCGGGCTGATGGCGGTGACGGTCGCCAAGGCGGCCGGGGCGGGGCGGATCTTCGCGACCGACGTGAACCCCGGGCGTCTGGCCCTGGCCAAGCGCCTCGGGGCGGTCGAGGCCTTCGACGTCCGCCAGGGCGACGCGTGGGTCAAGGAGGTCCGCAAGGCGACGCGCGGCGAGGGGGCCGATGTGCTGCTGGAGATGTCGGGCGCGCCCTCGGCGTTCGACCTGGGGTTCCGGGCCTTGCGCGGCGGGGCGACGGCCGCGATCCTGGGCATTCCGTCCAAGCCGATCACCTGGAACATCACCGAGCACGTGGTGTTCAAGGGGGCGACGGTGCTGGGGATCAACGGGCGGAAGATGTTCGAGACGTGGTACCAGATGGAGGAGCTGCTGCTCTCGGGTCGCCTGGAACTGGAGGAGATCATCACCCACGAGTTCCCGCTGGAGGAGTTCGCGGAGGGGTTCCGGACGATGATCTCCGGGGAGGGGATCAAGGTGGTTTTGAACGTCGGGGAGTGAGCGTGAGTCAAACGCAGGATTGGGCGGGTTGACAGTTCGGATATCGTGTGGTATCCTTTCAGAACTGGCAAAATGTAGCCGATTGCGTTTGACAGACAGTGCGCCTCGATCCCCCGCCATTCCGGTTCTCTCAGATCACCGCTGATCCTGACCTGCTCCGCCGGGGCGTGGCGGCGGCCGGCTCGACGCTTGTTGCGGAACTCGACGCTGACTACCGCCCGTGGCGGAAGGTCAGGGCGATCGCGCGCGACCGGTCCGAGAACGCCGAGGAGGTGTGGCTGGGGCTGAAGGTCCGTCGCCTCGGGCGACGGGCGCGAATTGATGTTGAGGCGATGGACGGCGAGGCGTTCAGCCTCAGCATCACGCCGAAGATGCAGGAGTCCTTGCACCGGATCGACCAGGCGCTCGGTGGCGGGGCGGCGGCGTTCGACCACGCCGAGGGCGTTCTCGCGGACGCCGGGGCGCGTCGGAGGTTTGCGATCCGCTCGCTGATGGACGAGGCCATCGAATCATCGATGCTCGAAGGGGCGGCGACGACCCGCCAGGACGCGATGGACCTGCTTCGGAGCGGGCGCTCCCCGAGATCAACTCACGAGTTGATGGTCGTGAACAACTACGTCGCGATGCAGCGGATCAAGGGGTGGCTTGAGCGGGAGTTGACGCCGGGCCTGCTGTGCGAGTTGCAGGCGCTGCTCACAGATGGGACGCTCGAAGATCCGAACCAGTCCGGGCGATTCCGGCGTGCCGACGAGCCTGTCAGAGTGGTTGATGCGCGGACAAACCAGATCATCTATGAGCCGCCGCCAGCCGGCGAAATCGAGCGGCGTGTCGCGACCGTCTGCCGATTCGCCAACGCGACGCACACCGGCTCGGCGTTTCTCCACCCGATCCTGAAGGCCTGCGTGCTGCATTTCCTGATCGGCTACGAGCACCCGTTCGCCGATGGGAACGGCAGGACGGCCCGGGCCGTGTTCTTCTGGTACGCCCTGCGCCACGGGTACCGGGTGTTCGAGTTCCTCGTGGTCTCCGATCTCATCCGGCAGGGCTACGCCAAGTATCCGCAGGCGTACGTCGACACCGAGACCGACGACGCCGATCTCACGTACTTCGTGCACTACAAACTCGGCATCATCGAGCGGGCGATCGACCAACTGCGCGACCACATCGCCCGGGAGGAAACAAGGATCACGTCCAGCCTTCGCCTTGTCGCGGAGCACCCGTCGCTGAACCTCCGCCAACGCCTGCTGCTGGAGCACGCACTGAGACATCCGATGCAGGTCTACACGGTGAGGTCGCACTCGGTGTCGAACGGCGTCTCGCTCAACACGGCCCGTTCGGACCTCGAAGGCCTCCGGGAACAAGGGGTGCTTGGCACGCACCTCGAAGGCCGCGAGGTCCGCTACATGCTGCTCCCATCGGCGCTCGAGGAACTGTCGTAGCGCCAAGGACCCTGGCCGCGATTTGGTACCATCCCGGAACTCCACCCACCCCCGCGCATCCAACCCCCCATGGCCATCGACCCACGCAGCCTCTCGGCCTACCGCTCCGCCCCCATCGAGGGCGACGTCGGCTGCTTCAAGTGCGGGTACAACCTCAAGGGGCTGCCGCGCGGCGGGAACTGCCCGGAGTGCGGCGGGCCGATCCGCCAGTCGCTCGATCGCGGGCGGTTCCTCTACAAGAACCTGACCGACGCCCCGATGTCGTACCTCAAGATCATCCGCCTCGGGTTCTTCCTGTTGGCCGGGTGCGTCGCGGCGCTGCTCGTGTCGATCTTCTGGACGGTTCGGTCGGGCGGGCTGGCCCCGGCGTTTCTGGTGGCCGCGGCCAGCATCGCCTGGTGGGGCGGGGTGTACCTGGTCACGTCGTCGGAGTACCCGCCCGGGGAGCTGCACTCGAAGTACGACCGCCTGCGATGGCTGCGCCGGACCAACCGCGTGGCCGCCGGGGCGTGGGCGGCGGGCTGGGCCTGCATCGTCGTGCAGATGCTGCTGATCGCCAAGCAGAAGGCGTTCATCGCGGCGGGCGGGGGCGGGCTGCTGGGCACCACGCCGTACGACAACTGGATCTACCTGGCGGGGCTCGCGTGGTTCGTCCTGCAGATCGTCGGGCTGTTCTCGCTGATCCCGCTGTGCATCCACCTGGCGGAGATCGCGTCGGTCGCGGGAGCCGACTCGCTGGCGACGCGCCTCGGGCTGGCGGCGTGGGGGATCGCACTGTTCGGCATGTACCTCGTTGCCGCGGTCGTGATCGGACGGGGCGGGGCCTTGGGCAGCATCCTGTTCCTTGGATTCGGGCTGATGTCGCTGGGCATGCTTGCTTCGGTCGGGCTGTTCGGCTGGAGCCTGATCGAGATGGCGATCATGTCCGGCTACGCGGTGGTCAACTCGTACTCGGCCATGGCCCGCGACAAGCGCCTCATCGAGAAGGCCCAGCGCGAGGAGGCGGCCCGCCAAGCGGAACTGGCCAAACTGCCGCCGCTGGAGTTCTTCCAGCGCCCGACCGCCAGCGCGTTCGACGAGGCGCCGATCCCGCTGGAGCCGGAGCGGCCGTAGCACGCATGGCCGCGATGGGCGCGGGTACCCTCCCGCCATGAACCCCGCCGCGATGATCGACCGACTCGAACGCTTCGCCGATGTGCTGCCCGCGACGATCGCGATGGTGGACGAGGCCGACGCCAGGTGGAAGCCGGCGTCGGGCAACTGGTCGATCCTGGAGATCGTCCGCCACCTCGGGGATGAGGAGCGTGAGGACTTCCGGATGCGTCTGGGGCTGACGCTGCAGGGCGCGGCGGAGTGGCCCAAGATCGACCCGCCCGGCTGGGCCGTCGAGCGGAAGTACAACGAGGCGGACCTCGGGGCCGCGGTTGCCACGTTCATCCGCGAGCGGCGTGCGAGCGTCGAGTGGCTCCGCGGCCTGGGCGACCCGGCGGCGATCGACTGGAACGCCGCGTACCAGCACCCGAAGTTCGGCCCGATCCACGCGGGCGTGCTGCTGGGCTCGTGGGCGGCCCACGACGCGCTGCACCTGCGTCAGATCGCCAAGCGTCTGTTCGAACTGGCCGGGCGCGACGCCGCGCCGCACACGACGATCTATGCGGGGGAGTGGACGGCGTAGGCAGGCTGTCCGTCGGACCGCACGCTGGCGAACGCAGCCGACGAGGGGCGGGGCTTTCCCGCCCCGCCGATCGCGGGAGCGACTTTGAGCAACCGGCGAACCAGCATCGGCCGCGGCGTCGCACCGACGAGGTCGCTTGCTGTCTGATGGCGGCTTGCCGATGCCGGCGGGCCGGAAAGCCCGCCCCCCTCGTCCCGAAGGCTTCGGCCGGGAAGACTCGGTGGGGCAAGCCGACGCAACCGCGATCCGCACTCCGGCGCAGCGATGCCTCGTATCATCCCCTCCGCGCCGTGCAGCGCCCACGCAGGAGACCGCCATGCCCGCCGTCCATCCCTTCCGAGCCGTCCAGTACCAGCGCGGCCAGGGCGACCTGTCCGCGGTTGTCGCCCCGCCCTACGACGTGCTCGGCAAGGCCCAGAAGGACGCCCTGCTCCGCAAGGACGCCCGCAACATCGTCGGCATCGACCTGCCCCACACGCCGGCGAAGGAGCTCGGCCCGCCGGAGGCCTACGCCCGGGCCGCCGACTCGTTCCGCTCGATGCTCGCCTCGGGCGATCTTGTGCAGCGCGACTCGCCCGCGATGTTCGCCTATCGCCAGACGTTCGAGTTCATGGGCGAGCGGTTCGAGCGCTGCGGCATGGCGGCGTGCGTGGACTGCGTGCCCTTCGGCCCGCGCCCCGGCGGCGGCATCCTGCCGCACGAGGAGACGTTCAGCGGGCCGAAGGAGGATCGCCTGGCCCTCATGAAAGCCACGCGGGCCCAGGTCTCGCCCGTGTTCGGCATCATCCCCGACGAGCAGGGGGCCGCGACCCGGATTGTCCGCGGCCTGATGGACACGCTGCCGCCCAGCGCGGTGGCGGACATGGGCGACGGCGTGACGCACGAGGTCTGGACCATCGAGGACCCCAAGACGATCAAGGCGTACCAGGACGCCCTGGCCGGCCAGGACGTGTTCATCGCCGACGGGCACCACCGCTACAACACCGCGCTGAACTACATCAAGCACCTGGAGCAGTCCGGCCCCGTTGCCAACGACCACCCGGCGCGGCGGAACATGATGGTCCTGGTCGGCATGAGCGATCCGGGCCTGGCGATCGGCCCGACGCACCGTGTGCTCGGGGGGATGCAGGGGTACACGATCGACGCGTTCCGGGCCGCGGCTTCGGGGCTGCTGGAGATCACGCCCGCCGGGAACGACCTGTCGGCGATCGAGGGCGCGATGAAGGCCGCCGCGGGAACGACGAGGCGGAACGTGCTCGGGCTCTACGACTTCGCCTCCGGCGAGTGCTTCACCGCGTCGCCCGCCAGCGACGACCCGCTGGCTGCGGCGTTCCCGAACAAGCCCAAGCCCTGGCGTCTGCTCGATGTCGCGCTCGTGCAGCACCTGATCGTCGAGCAGGTCTGCCAGCCGAAACTCAACGCGGGCCAGCCCGTCAAGTGGGCGTTCCCGCACTCGGTGGGCGAGGTGGCGGAGATCGGTTCCGGGGCCGAGACGGGCTCGGGCGGGGGCAGCGGGTTCGCGCAACTGGCGGTGATCGTGCGACCGACGCCGCTGGAGGCGGTGCGCGACATCAGCCGGGCCAACGAACTGATGCCGCAGAAGAGCACGTTCTTCTATCCGAAACTGGCGACGGGGCTGTTCGTGAATCTGCTGGAGTAGCCGGGCCGCGGGCGTGAGCGCTTGGTCGCGGGGAGCAGAGCCGCACGCGCGAGCGTGCGGTTGTTGGGTGTACGGCCCGGGGGGTGGCCACGAGCCATCCGACGCGGTCCGCGGGGTGTGGGCCGGATGACCCGACGCTTGCGCGTCGGGCTCTGCGCTAATCATGAATCGTGGCCGGTCCTTGCTCGCTACGCTCCGGTCCCGATGGGTCTGGCCGCGCTCCTGCTCCTGGGTCTTGCGATCGCCTGGCTCTCCGGCGTGCTGGCGATCCACCGCGCTCTGACGCGCCCGCCGCGGCGCACCTACGCCACCGCCGTCGCCCGCAATCGCGCCGGAGACCCTTCCGAACTCGACCCGCCCCGTCGCTTCGAATCGTGGACCTTCACATCCCGCGGCCTTGCGCTCCCGGTGTGGGACATCGAGGGCGACGACCCCGCCGGGCCGATCGTCGTGCTCTCGCACGGCTGGGGCGACAGCCGCATCGGGGCGCTCCAGCGACTCCCGCTGGTGGCCGGCGTCGCGTCGCGCGTCATCGCGTGGGATCTGCCCGCCCACGGCGATGCCCCCGGGGGCGGCTCGCTCGGCACGAATGAGGTCGACGATCTGCTTGCGCTCTTCGATGCGATCGGTGAGCCGCATCGGCCCATGCTGCTCTACGGCTGGTCGCTGGGTGCGGGCGTCTCGATCGCCGCCGCCGCCCGATTGCGGGACGAGTCCCATCCCAACATCGTGGGCGTCGTCGCCGAGGCGCCGTATCGCGTGCCGCGGACGCCGGCGCTGCGCATGCTGCGGGCCATGCGGGTTCCGCACACGGGAATGCTCGGGGCGGCGCTGCTGCTGGCCTCGCGGACCGCCCCGCTGCTGCGCCGGCCGAACGGGTTCGATCGGGCCGCGCGCGCCGCCGAAGTCCGGTGCCCGCTGCTCGTGCTGCACGGGTCGAACGACGAGATCTGCCCGATCGACGACGGGCGGGCGATCGCCGAGGCCTCGCTTCACGCCGCGTCGCGGATCGAGGTGTTCGAAGGCTCGCTCCACAACGACCTGTGGCACGATCCCGCGCGGGTCGCGCACGCCGCGAACGCGGTTGTTGCGCTGCTTGCGCTCGGGCGATCATCGCCATCGCCGAGGGCGACAGCGCACTCGACAGGGGACGCGACAGGGCTGCGATCGTGAGACCGCGGCCCTGATCGGTTGGAGTTGAGGTTCACCGCCCGCGCCGACGCCTGGCCGACACGATCACGCCCGCCGCCAGCCCGAGCAGCGTCGCCGGCCCGGGCACCGTGGCCAGTCGCACGTCGTCGATCGCCGGGCCGAAGTACCCCGGCGTGAGCGAGCGGAACTCCAGCGTGGTCTGCGATGAGTCCGCGGTGAACGCCAGTGACTCGTCGCGCCAGTGCATCGAAGAGCCCGTGTTCAGCGACGTGTCGACGCCGAACTGCCGCACCACGGGACCGGCCGAGACCTCCAGCCACTTCGTGTCCGTGCCCCCCCAGTTGCCCGACAGGGCGAAGGTCAGCAGGTATTCCTGCCCCGGCACGGTCTCGATGGTCTGTGCGATCGCCCCGGCCGCGTCGCCGCTCAGGTCGATCGAACGCGCCCCGTGGGAGGCCTGCCAGAGTGTGCCCACGTGGTCAATGTTCCCGCCGACGACGGTCCAGCCCGCGATGCTGTCGGCCCCGGCGTTCACGCGGGTCCAGGCACCCTCGGCGGGGCCCTCCTCGAACGAGGGGTTCACGATCGGAACATCGCCCGAAGCCGCGCTCGCGAGCAGGGCGGCTCCGGCAATGGACATCATCCAGGTCTTCGAGTGCATGGCCTCTCTCCTGTTGCTCGCGGCGGCTCCCCTCTCGGGGTTTGCCTGCCGTGATCTCCGTAGGCCAAGGTGCCACGGCCGGACGGGGGCACAAGGCCGCGGCCGAAGTCTCGCGGCCCGGGCGTGAAGCCTGCGCGGCTCTCGCCGCTTGCACGGGCCACGCGGCGTCCGATCCGCGTTGCCGCAGCTCCGATAACGCTCCGCACGATTCAATCGGTAGGGACGCAGAACGAACAACGCCCCGCTGGGCGGGGCGTTGCTCGCGTGCAGTTGTTCGCAAAGTTGCGAGGAGAGAAGCGTGTCGTGGGGCGCGCCTTAGCGGCGCCGGCGGCCCATGCCCGCCAGGCCGAGCAGCGCCAGGCCCGCGGCCGGAGCCGGGACGATGATCTCGGAGACGCGGATGTTGTCCACCGCGCCGCCGTGCTTGCCGTAGTTGTTGCTCGCGAAGCGGAGCGTGGTGGTCGCGGAGTCCGCGGTGAACACGAACTGGCGATCCTCCCAGTTCATGTTGAATGAGCGGTTGCCGGTCGAGTCGTAGAAGAACAGTTCCGACTCGTCGCCGGCGGTCACGCGGACCTTCTTGTTCCAGTGCCCGCCCCAGTTGCCCGAGAGGGCGAACTCGACGATGTACTGCGAACCGGGGTTCGTCTGGAGCACCTGGTGGATGCGCCCGGGGGCGTCGCCGTTGAGCTCGATCGAGCGGTTGCCCTCGGCGGCCCGCCACATCGTGCCGATGTGGTCGATGTTGCCCTGGTCGACGGTCCAGCCCTCGATGGCCTGCGAGCCGAGGTTCACGCGCGTCCAGCCAGCCGAGGCCGGGCCGCTCTCGTACGACGGGTTCATGACCGACTGCGCAGAGGCCGTCGCCGCGACGCCGGCGAGACCGAGGATGCTCAACAGACGCATCGCCTTCATGGCACTCACTCCTTCTCTTTCTCTCCGGACGCTCTCTGAACGCCCAAAACGAACGCCCTCTCACGGAAACGCCATGCCGCAGCGCGGCGGCGCTCCAACTCGCGTTCAAGGTGCCTCCGATTCCGGGAAGTGCCACCGCACAACCGAAGAAATCTGCAAACCCGACCCAGATTCACGCCGGACCGCCGTCGGGAAGCCCGAACCCGGCGTCGTGTCAGGCTTCCGGGCGGGTACGATCCTCCATGCGGACCCTCAGCGTCGATCCGGTCATGGCCAGCGAGCGGGCCGCGGCGTTCACCCGCCGATCCATCAAGACCACTTCCAAAGCGGCAGCCCTCCGCTTGGCGCTGTCGATGCTCGATCTGACGACGCTGGAGGGCAAGGACTCGCCGGAGAAGGTCCGGGCGTTGTGCCGCAAGGCCATCCGCCCCCTGCCGGACGACGAGGCGGTTCTGGGAGAACGCCTGCCCGCGGTGGCGGCGGTCTGCGTCTACCCGGCCATGGTGCCGGTGGCCCGGGACGCCGTCGCCGGCTCAGGCGTGAAAGTCGCCAGCGTCGCGACGGGGTTCCCGTCGGGGCAGTACCCGCTGAAGATCCGGCTGCGGGACTGCGAGCGGGCGATCGCCGACGGGGCCGACGAGATCGACATGGTCATCAGCCGCGGGGCGTTCCTGGCGGGGCGGGACCGCGAGGTGGGCAGGGAGATCGAGGCGGTCGCCGAGGCGTGCCTTGGGCGGGCCCACCTCAAGGTGATTCTGGAGACCGGTGAACTCGAGACGCTCGACAACGTCCGCCGGGCCAGCCACCTGGCGATCGACGCCATGCACGCCACCGGCCTGACGCGCGAGCCGGGCGCGGGTTTCATCAAGACCAGCACGGGCAAGGTCCAGCCCGCCGCGACGATGCCCGTCACGCTGGTCATGCTCGAGGCCATCCGCGAGCACTGGCTGGCGACCGGTGAGATGGTCGGCATGAAGCCCGCCGGCGGGATCCGGGCCGCCAAGCAGGCGGTGCAGTACCTGGTGATGGTGGGCGAGACGATGGGGGGAAGCGACGCAGCCGGGGGAAGCGACGGAGCGACGGAGCGACGGAGCGACGGAGGGGGGCGTGGGCCGCGCCAGGCCGACGGAGAGGGCCGCGGCGTGAGCCCGTGGTTGTCGCCAGACCTGTTCAGGTTCGGTGCGTCGAGCCTGGCCAACGACCTGCTCCGCCAGATCGTGCGGCTCAAGACCGGGCGCTACATGGCGGATTACGACTTCACGGAGTCGTGACCCGGGCTGTTGGCGACTCCCGCCATCGCCCCTACCGCCTCGACGAGCGCCCGCACATCCGCTTCCGTCGTCGCCTCCCCGACACTCGCGCGGAGCGTCCCGCCGCCCGAGAGCGTGCCCATCGCCTCGTGCGCGCCCGGCGCGCAGTGCAGCCCCGCGCGCACGACGATGCCGAACTCGGACCCGAGCACGATCGCCGCCTCGTCGGGCGAGAATCCGTCGATCGTGAACGGCACAACACCGACGCACCGCGCCGAGTCCGTCTCGCCGTGAACCCGCACGCGCGGCCCCAGCCCGGCAAGCCCATCCACCATCAACGCCCGCAGCCGACGCGCGTGCCCGAGCGGGTCGCTCGCGCGATCCCGCCCCTCAATCGCCGACAGCAACCCCGCGTGCAGCACGGTCGCCCTGGTCCCGGGCTCGAACCGCGTCGGAAGATCCGCCGGCATCGCGGCGTCGACGGACTCAACCCCCGTGCCGCCCACGAGCCACGGATCGATCCGCACCGCGGCTCCCTTCCGCGCCCGCAGCGGATGGGCCCTGGGCCCAACGTACAGCACGCCGACCCCCGCCGGCCCGTGCAGGGCCTTGTGCCCGGAGAACGCGAGCAGGTCGATGCCGAGGTCTCGCAGCGAACGCTCCGCGCCGAGGACGCCAACGGTCTGCGATCCATCCACGAGCAGCAGCGTGTTTGTCCCGGCCAGCGCCGCCCCGACGTCCTGGACAGGCAGGATCGCGCCCGTCGCGTTGCTCGCCCACGCCATCGCGACGAGTTCCGCGCCGCGGGCGGCCTCGACGATCGCTCCGGCCTCGACACGCCCGCGAGAATCCGCCGCGACGATCCGCAGGTCGATGTCGCCGCGCTGGGCCAGGGCCAGCAACGGCCGGCGCACCGCGTTGTGCTCGATCTGCGTGGTGACCAGCAGCGGACGCCGGCGCGCCCGGGCGCGGCGCCCGCGGGCCGCCAGCGCGACCCCGTTGATCGCCATGTTCAGCGACGCGGTTGCCCCAGGTGTCAGCACGACCCGCGACGGCTCATCGGCCCCGATGGTCGCCGCCAACGCCGAACGCAGCGCGTCGTCGATCGCCTCGCCCCGCCCGCTGCCCGCGCCGGTGCCACGGCCTGCCGAGCCGGGCACGCCGAGGGCGTCGCCCATCGCCGCCGCAACCCCCGGAGCCTTCGGGTAACTCGTCGAGGCATGATCGAGGTAGACCACGCCGGATCATAACCGTGCGGGCCGACGCCACGCCCCGACCGGGGCGCTCACGCGACCATCCGCAGCACCCGCGACAGGGCTTCGATCTGGTCGCCCTCGCGCGGCTCGAGGGCCAGGCTCTCCAGCACGCACGCCACCGTTTCCCCGGGCACGATCACGTGGCGCGCGATCCGCTCGCCCATCGAGTCGAGCAGGCACAGCCCCCACCGCCCGTCGGCGTACTGGTCGATCTCCACCAGCGAGCCGCCGACGCGGATCGACCTGGCCCCGCCCGGCTCGTCGCGGCGCAGCACGTCGCCGAGCATCTGGTCCACCGCCCGATCGATCTGGCCCTTGATCCGCTCGGCCAGGGCCGCCGGGTCGCTCGCGGCCGCGCTGGCGCCCTGCAGCGAGTGGCGCACGCGACCGAACGCCTTCTCGCCTTCGCGCACGCCCTGCCAGAGCGATGCCCCGGACAGTCCGAGCGTTCGCTCCGCGACGGACGCGACCAGGTCGCACTGGCGCACGCCGCCCGCTTTGTGATCGATCTCCAGAACGCCGGCGATGTGCATGATCGCGCGGAGGCGCTCGGCGTCGGTCTCGGGCGCGTTCCCGCTGGCCGCGTCGTGGTGGTGGGCGACGGCGCCGGCAAGCGCCGCCGGCAACTTCCAGCGCCCGCAGACAACCGACGCCACATCGACGTGGGTGAACGGGAGCGATCGGCTCTCGGCCTCGAACATCGCCGCCGGCGGCAAACCGCCAAGCAGGATCTCCAGTGCCGGTGCCCCGAGCAACCGTGCCAGAAGCGGCTGTCCGACGTCCAGCATCAGTCCGGCCGCGAACGCCATCGGCCCCAGGCGGGCCCATGTCCGCTCGGCCAGAGCACGGGCCACGCACGCACGCAGGATCGACTCACGCCACACCCGGCGTGCCAGGCGACGCTCCGGGCTGGCGGGGTCCGAGCGGTCCAGCGAGAAGCCCATCGCCACGCCGCGAAGACGCTCCGCTCCAAGGACCACGCAGGCACGCTCGAGGTCCGCGACCTCGTCGCCCCGTCGGAAGAACGACGAGTTGGACAGTTGCAGCACCCGCCCGGAGAGGGCCGCGTCGCTCCCGATCACGTCGGCGAACTGCGCCAGGCCCGCCGAGCGATCCAGTGCCAGGTCGAGCACGGCGGCCGCGATCTCCGGCTGGGTCTCGATCGCCATCCGTTCCATGCGGCGTGCGATCGACGCCCGCGTCGCGTCCAGTTCCCGGGCTGTCAGCAGCGATCTGGGCTTCATGGCTGGACCGGATGGAGAAGCCGACGAGGCGATCGAGCGGGCGAGGTCTGCGGGCAGAACCAGCCCGCGAGCCGGGGCGTCCCCGCCCCGGGCCACTCAACATCAATCCACGATCATCGCCGCGACGGCGCTCGCCGATAAGGCCATGGCCCGATGGCGCAAGCCAACCCGTGGATCCACCGATCGGTCGTTCTGGCTCGCGCGGCTGGGAGGCACGCCCGAGCCAATCCCCTTGCCCGATAAGCCGCCGCCCAGCGTGGCCACGGGCGTTCAGTCGGCCGCGCGACTGCTCACGCCGGCCCGATCGCCCCGCCCCAGCCCAGCGACCGCAGCAGCCCGCCCCAGTGGTCCTGCTCCCGATGGGCCGCCGGCAGGTCGGCTCCCCACCACCAGCACGCCGACAGCGGCGCCTCGATGTCCATCACCATTTCCGCGATCTGGCGATCGGACAGATCGACGAACGGCGCGACGACCTCGACGCCGGCGGCATCGGGCGCGTCCAATCCCGCGACGCGCGAGACCAGCATCGCCCGGTCCACCGCCGTCGCGACCCGCTCCAGGCTCGGCGTTGGCGTCCGCAGATCCTCACCGAACTGCACGGGCCAGACGACCCGCGTGCATCCGGCCGCCACAGCCTGGTACGCCGCGTGCAAAAGCAGACGAGAATCGCCCTCGCCCGCCACATCGAACCGCGGCGTCAGGTCGCCGTGCTCATCGCCCGCGAGTTCGCCGCCCAGCAGGTCCACGGCCTTGGCGGCTGCTTCCGCGCGGAGCCTCGCCTCGGGCAGCCCGGCCCAGGCACCGAGCACGAGCGGGCGCACATCGACAATCGAGGTCGCGCCGGAATCGGCCACGCCGAACGCGGCACCGAGCCCGCCGGAGCCGGCCGCGCCTGCGTGGGACGCCCCGACCATCGCTCCAACCTTCTCGCCGGCCGCGGCACGAGTGGTTCGCTCCGACATCGCCGCGTCCTCGGCGGCATACGCCAAGGCCAGCACGCTGGGCAGTTCGCCATCGAAGACCACGAGCGTCCGCGTCGCGCCGCCGCCGCGACGCCCGACCACTCCGTTCCGCCCGGCAATCCTCGCACCATTCATCGCAGGTCTCGCATTCCAGAATGGATAGCCACCAAAGAGGGAATCCGCCCGGACACCCCATCTCTCCGTCTCTCTGTCTTTTCTCTCCCCTTCGTCGCTCCGTCGCTGTTTCGCTTCGTCGCTTCCCCCACTACCACCCAAGCGCCGCCGCGAAGAACTCCGCCACGTCGGCCCGCAGTTTCCGCAGATCGAACTCGCGGATGTACATCATGTGCCCCGACTCGTAGTACGTCCGCACCACGTTGTCGCGCAGGCCCTCCTCGAGCCCCAGGTGCGTCACCACGTAATCGCTGGCGAAGAACGGCGTCGCCAGGTCGTAGTACCCGCTGGCCACCAGCACCCACAGGTCCGGGTTCTTGCTGATCGCCTCGCGCAGCGTCTCGCCCACGTTCAGGTACCGGTTTTCGACGTTCGAGTACGACCACGGCTGCACGCGACCGGTCAGGATCTCGTACACCAGGTCGTTCTCGTACCCCAGGTCCCGGCGCACGTAGTCGTTGAGAACCGCGGTGTACGGCCCCCAGATCGCCGTCATCGACGGGTCGTGGTCCGGCCCGTCGCCGACCGAGTCCCGGTCGATCCCGCTGAAACGCGAGTCCAGCCGCCCGACCGTCCGCCCCTGATCACGCATCAGTTCTTTGGTGAAGTTCGTGATGTTGATCCGCAGGTTGGTGGCGTCCACGAACGCTTCGGACAGGCCCGTGTACTGCGACAGCCGCTGGCCGATCCGCTCACGAGCCTCGTCCGACAGGTCGTCGCCCTGGGCCAGCGCGACGACGTATTCGGTGCTCGCCCACCGCTTCACCTCGTCCAGGAACTCCTCCAGCGGGCGGGCCTGCGTCGCCTCGTCCAGGCGTCCGTGGTACCACGCCGTGGCCGCGTACGTCGGCAGGTACAGCCAGTACGGCGTGTCGTTGCCCACCGCGAATCGCACCGTCTGGAAGTTCAGGACGCTCGACACCAGGATGATCCCGTTGAGGTACATCCCGTGCGTGTTCTGCAGATACCCCGCCAGACCCGCGGCCCGGGTCGTGCCGTACGACTCGCCGGCCAGGAACTTCGGGCTCGCCCAGCGGTGCTCACGCGTCGTGTACAGGCGGATGAAGTCGCCGACCGACTCCACGTCCGCCGTGAACCCGTGGAAGCTCGACGCCCGCACGCCCTCCACCGGACGTGAGTACCCCGTGCTCACGGGATCGATGAACACCAGATCCGTCAGGTCCAGCCACGACTGCTCGTTCTCGACCAGCCGGTACGGCGGCGGCAGCGGGAACCCCTCCTCGTCCATCAGCACACGTCGAGGCCCGAGCGCCCCCATGTGCAGCCACACCGAACTCGACCCCGGCCCGCCGTTGAACGCGAACGTGATCGGGCGCGTCGCCATGTCGCCCACGCCATCGCGCACGTACGCCACATAGAACACGCTCGCCCGCGGCTGGCCCTCGTAGTCCGGCAGCGTCATGTACCCCGCCGTCGCGGTGTAGTCCACGCGCCGCCCGTCGATCGTCACGCTGTGGCGCGTCACCGACGAGCCCTCGGGCACGATGGCCTGCGGCTCGTATCGCTCAGACGCCGGCGCAGCCGTCGCCCCAGACACGTTCGAGTTCCCGGCTGTTCCGGCGGGCTGCGCCGCTGCGCTGGAATCACCGCCCGGCTGCGCCGCCGGCGTTGTCGACGCGCCGCTCGATCCCGGCTCACTTCCCGCCGAAGCCGCCGGCCTCTCCCCCGTCGCCAGCACCGGCAGCGTGATGACCTGCCCCGGCATCAGCCGCCGCGGGTTCAGTCCAGGGTTTGCCGCCAGGATGTCGTTGACGAACCGCGTCGAGCCGTACGTCCGCTGGGCGATGGTCCCCAGCGTGTCGCCCGACTGGATCGTGTACGTCGAGGGCGATTCGCCCGACCCGCCTGGCTGGCTGCCGGACTGGCCCGCGGCCCGCCCCGGCCACGCCAGCACCGCCAGCCCGACCGCCACGACCGCCAGCCAGCCCCGCCATGCGGACCAGCCGCGCAACCCCTCTCGGGCGCATGTGTGCATCCGTGCACTCCTGAAACGGCGTCGCATCCGGGACGCCGGGCCATCGTTGCGCCTTCCATCGTAAAATCCGCCCCCGCCGCCGCACAATCGGAGCCCGCGCGTGGACAACCACCCTCCGCCCGACCCCGCCGCCAATCCCGACTCCCTCGATCCCGCCCCCGACGCAGCCGCAGTCGAGCAGGTCCGCCGCCTCCTGGCCTCCGCCCGCTCGATTGCGGTCATTACCGGCGCCGGCGTCTCGGCCGAGAGCAACATCCCCACCTACCGCGACAAGATGGAGGGCCTGTGGGCCTCCTTCGACCCCCAGACCCTGGCCACGCCCGAGGCCTTCGCCCGCGACCCGGAGACCGTCACCCGCTGGTACGACTTCCGGCGCGCCAAGTGCCTCGAGGCCCAGCCCAACGCCGGGCACCTGGCCCTGGCCCGCCTCGAATCCGCCGTGCTCGCCCGCGGCGGACGATTCACCCTGCTCACCCAGAATGTCGACCGCCTCCACCACCGGGCCGCCAGCCGCAACGTCGTCGAACTCCACGGCAACATCATCACGTGGCGTTGCACCCGCACCGGCGCCCGCTTCGACGACCTGCCGGTGCCGTTCCCCCAGTTTCCCATGCCCAGCCCCGCGGGCGGGCTGCTCCGCCCGGACGTGGTCTGGTTCGGCGAATCGCTGCCCGAGGCCGCCATCCTCGCGGCGTTCGAAGCCGCCGAGTCCGCGGACGTGTTCCTGACCGTCGGCACGTCGGCGGTGGTCTACCCCGCCGCCGGGTTCCTGCAGGTCGCCCAGCGGGCGGGGGCCACGACCATCGAGATCAACCGTGATCCCACCCCGCACTCGGGCCTGGTCGACCACGCCCTCCAAGGCCGCGCGGCCCGGATCCTGCCGATGCTGGTCTGAACGCGGCGGTGGCACGGCGGCTTGTCGGGCCCGATGCGAGTTCTCGCTCGATCGTTCATCGCCACCGCCATCCCACGCTTCAAGGCGTCGCCAACGAACGAAACGAGCCGGCCGCGGGGCGGCCGGCTCGCTTGGGGTGTTTGCTTCGATCGCCGCGGCGATCAGTTCTCGATCGTGACCGGCTCCATCGGGGCCCGCGGGACCTGGCCCAGGGCCGGGGCCTCGCTGCGGCTCTGGAGCAGCACGAGGGCGTACTGGAGCTGCAGGTCCAGCCCGTTGCTCAGCAGGTCGTTGGGGTCGGGACGGGGCTCGCCGGTGTCAACGATCTCGCCGCGCTCGTTGATGGGCAGCACGTCGGCGTTGCGCCGGAGGTTGGCGGCTTCCTGGATCTGGCTGGGGAGCATCTCGACGGTCAGATCGGGCTCGACGCCCCAGTCGGTCGCGCCGGGCAGGCGGTGCACGCGCCGCCCGTTGGGCAGCAGGTAGTAGTGCGTGGTCAGGCGCATCGCGGCCTGCTGCCCCGGCAGGTAGTAGACGTTCTGCACGCTGCCCTTGCCGAAGGAGCGTTGGCCGAGCACGATCGCGTCGATCGCGCCTTGGTGGGCGTAGGCCTGGACGGCGCCAGCGACGATCTCGCTCGCGGACGCCGATCCCTCGTTGACCAGGATGATCACGGGGATGTCGGTGACGCTGGCGCGGCGCTCGCTGGCCCGCTCCTGGCTGGCGATGCGGCCCTGGGCGTCGGCGGTCTGGACGATCGGGCCGCGGCCGGGGATGAAGCGGTTGGCGATGGACACGGCCTGGTTGAGCAGCCCGCCGGGGTTGAAGCGGAGGTCGACGATCAGGCCGTTGAGGTCGTGACGCCGGCGCATCTGCTCAATGGCGCGGTCGAACTCGCGGTCGGTGGTGTCGACGAAGCCGGTGAGGCGGACGTAGCCGATGCCGGCGGCCTCGTCGATGAACCAGTTCCAGTCGTCGTCGCGGGCGCCGGTGCGCTCCCAGCCCTTGACCGAGGCCAGGTCGATGCGGGCCCGGGGCACGGGGATCTCGATCTCGGTGATTTCGCCGTTCTGCTCACGCTCGACGGTCAGGTTCACAACGGTGCCGGCCTCGCCCGTGATGACGCTGACGGCCTGGTTGAGGCTCAGGCCGACGATGGATCGCCCGTCGACGGCGGTGATGACGTCGCCCGCGTGGACGCCGGAACGCTGGGCGGGCGTACCCTCCAGCGGCGTGACGACGCGGACGCGGCTGCGCTCGTCCTGCTCGATCTGGACGCCGATGCCGATGAAGCGGCCCTGGGTCGCCTTCTGGAACTGGGCGAGTTCGTCGGGCCAGATGATCTGGGTGAACTCGTCGAGACGGGCGGTGGCGCCATTGCCGAGTTCGTGGAGGATGGCCGCGTGGGGCAGGCCGATGGTGCGGTCGTTGGAGTCGAGCACGTCGCCGACGAGGCGGTTGAAGTCGACGCGGGCGTTGCGGGCGGTCAGGCGCGAGCGCATCTCGTCGATCGAGGAGAGGAAGCGGTTGAGGTCGCGCTCGCTGGCGACGCCGGGGAAGACCCGGGCGATGTCCTTGGTCGAGGCGAGGGTGGCCACGCCGTCGAGCCCGCCCTGGGCCAGGTCGATGGCGCTGACGTGCTCGACGTGCTCCTGGGCCGAGCGGCGCAGGGCCGTGATGACCGCGTCCTCGCTGATGCCGGCGAGTTTGGTCTGGTAGGAGTCGCCGAAGGGGTTGTACGCGGGCAGGGGGTCGCGCCCCTCGGCGATCTCGCGCGCGTTGCGGAGTTCCCAGAGGCGCTCGGGGACGAACAGGCGGAGGATGTCGAGACGTCGCGCGAGGCGCTCGGCGTCGGGGCGGTAGGTGCGTTCGTGCTCGAGCAGGGCGTTGAGGCGGACGAACAGTTCGTTCGCGATGAGCCAGTCGCCGCGGGCCTCGGCCCGGCGGGCGGCCTGGGCGGCCTTGGCGATGAGGTCCTGCGTCCGCTGCTCGGCCAGGAACCCGTCGCGGTTGACCGAGAGCAGGTGCATCCGCACGGCCGTCACGAGGGACTCGCTCAGGGCGATCTCACGCTCGATGTCGGACTTGTCGGGGTCGGAGGCCGCGGCCAGGTGCTCGTCGAGTTCCTCCGAGGCCTCGCCGAGGTCGGCGGCCCGCAGGGTCTCACGCGAGACGAGGTTGGTCTCGAGCGTGGCGATCGAGTCGGACAGGCCAATGGGCTGGAGTTCGGGGGGCTGGCTGAGCAGCAGGTCGAGGCGGCTTTGGGAGCCGGTGGAGGCGGCGCTCCAGACGGCCCGGGCCCACTCGTCGGCCGTGGTGCGGGAGGCCGAGGCGATCGGCTGGGCGACGGCCGGCGTCGGGCCGAGCGGGGCCGGGAGAACGGGGATCGCGGCGGCGAGTCCCGTGGCCATCACGC
This sequence comes from Phycisphaerales bacterium, assembly GCA_041401985.1. Lineage (GTDB taxonomy): Bacteria > Planctomycetota > Phycisphaerae > Phycisphaerales > UBA1924 > JACKHA01. The sequence continues at coordinate 51,772 of JAWKTE010000010.1, read as the reverse complement.
ACGCGAGAGCCCATGCCGACCGCTTGCCGCTGCGCCGGGAGTACTTCATGTCCACTCCGTTGAGTTGCTGGTTCATCGCGTTCCGCGACGAGGGTTCCACACACTCGACCCCACACGCGACTCCGCTCCCCGCTGGGGCGGCGTGACACGCCGGGGGTCCGATCATCGCTCCCGATGGCGGACCAACAGCGTTCGGGCTGTGGTTCTTCCATCGGTCCCAGACCGCCGCGGAGTCAAAGACCCGCCTTGGACCGGGGGTTCCGGAGGATGATAACGCACGCTGGCGGCGACGGTTGCGATCTCTGGTCGGAACGGGGCGGGCGTGCGGGCGGTTGATCTCGGGCGTCAGGGCGGGCTGCCGGGAGGATGCGACGGTGTCGCCGGGTCGGTGTTCGGGTCGGTGCGGTGCGAGCGGCTGGCACGGACTTGCGTCCAGACGACGACGCCGGCTCCGATGAGCGTGATGGCGACCAGCGTCAGGATGGCCGGCTCGAAGGCCGACGCCGGGAGGACGCCCAGGCCCGCGCCGCCGGCGGCGACCAGGCCGCACGCGGGCCCGCCGAAGTACCCGACGCCGATGAGAGCCTCGTGCGAGCCGCCGGCCCCGACCGAGCCGTGCCGTGCGGCCGAGACGTAATACAGGGCGGCGACGTAGATGGTCGCCATGCCGACGCCCACGCACGCGAGGCCCGCGATGACCAGGGCGACGCCGATCGCCGGGGCAGTTGAGGCCAGCAGCGGCGGGGCGAGCACGGTGGTGGCGAACCCGAGGGCGAGCAGCCCGGCCCCGAGGATCGCGGTGGACCACCTGCCGTGCCACCCGTGCCAGCGGGCCAACAGCAGGAAGGCCGGCACGCGGACGAGCATCCAGGTGCTGGCCAGCGGGGTCTGCCAGTCGGCGTGGACGCCCAGGCGGGTGAACGCGGCCGGGAGGTTGGGGCTCAGGGCCGTGAGCACGAAGTACGACGATGGCAGCAGCACGCGGAAGGCTGCTAGGAACTGTTCGTACGACGCGGGGACGCGCTCGGCGGTGTCGTCGAGGTGGCGGGCGGGGTCGCGGGCGATCGCGGGCAGGATGGCCAGGCAGACCAGGTGCAAGCCGCCGAGGCCCGCGATGGCCAGTCGCGGGGCCGGCTCGACCAGCGGGGCCACGAGCCACATGGAGATGGCAACCGTGGCGCTCCACACAACATTCCAGACGCCGATGGCGTGTCGAAGCGATGGGCCGCGCCGCCCGCCGGTGAGGTAGGACTCGATGATGGGCCAGAGGGCGCCGGTGAGGGGGGCGTAGACGCCCGCGAGCACCCAGATCGCCCACGCGCCGCCCGCGCCCTGGCGATCCGTGAACCCGGCGGCGGCCCACGGGATGACGCAGATCACGCCCAGCAGGAGCATGAGGGCCGCGAGCACGCCGCGATGGGAGACCTCCGGACGGCGGTCGATCAGGCGGCGGAGGGCGGGCTCGACGAGCAGGGCCGAGGCGATGTAGGTCACGCCCATCAGCGCGCCCAGGGCGTAGTTCTGGAGGGTTGTGAAGCCGTAGGCGTTGGAGGCCAGGAAGTAGATGCCGTTGGTGACGATGCCGGTGCCGAAGGAGTTGAGCAGCGTGATCCAGAGGGTCGGCGCCAGGGGCGAGGTGGCACCCGGCGTGGGCGTGCCGTAGACGGGCGCGGCGGCGAGGGCGGTGACGGGGCTGGGGGACATGCGTGTCGGTTGGGGCGCGACCGCCGGGCCGCGCTGGCGGGCGGGGGTCGATTGCCAAGCGGGCGGGCCGATCGTAGCATCGGGTGCTCGCGTGCCCATGGCGCGGGACGCCAAGGCCGGCCGCGTGCGAGGGCACGCGGGCGGGATCGGCGACAACCGGGTGCCCGTAGCTCAATTGGATAGAGCGCTGCCCTCCGAAGGCAGAGGTTGTGAGTTCGACTCTCGCCGGGCACATTCTTCTGGAAGCGACGGAGCGACGAAGCGATTGAGCGACGAAGGGGAAGACCCTTTGTGCGCGTTCGATTAGTCGGCACTCCGTCGCTTTGTCGCTGCGTCGCTGCGTCGCTTGTCCGCCCCGTTCACGCAGAACTCGCGGCAGATCGCGTCCTGCTCGCACAGCCAGCCCCTGGCCTTGCAGACGAGGCGGCCGTGCTGGATGATCTGGTGGCTGAGCAGGCACCAGCGGTCGCGCTCGAACAGGGCCATGAGGCGTTTCTCGATCGTCGCGACGGTCGCGCCCGCTGGGGCCAAGCGGAAACGGACCGCCAGGCGGGCGATGTGGGTGTCGACGACGAATCCGACGTTGATCCCGAAGGCGTTGCCGAGCACGACATTGGCGGTCTTGCGGGCCACGCCGGGGAGCGTGAGCAGGTCGTCCATCGTGCGTGGCACCTGGCCCGCGAAGTCGCGTTCGAGGCGGGTCATGGCGGCGTGGATGTGCCTGGCCTTGTTGCGGTACAAGCCGATGGACTTGATGTAGGGCTCGATCGCCGCGGGCGTGTCGGCGGCGTAAGCGGCGGGGGTCGGAAAAGCGCGGAACAGGGCGGGCGTGGCCTTGTTCACGCCGACGTCCGTGGCCTGGGCCGAGAGGATGGTCGCGACGAGCAGTTCGTGGGGGGTGGTGTAGTCGAGGGCGCACACGGCGTCGGGGTATCGCTCGTTGAGCGCGTCGGCCAGACGCGCGGCCCTGGCCTTCGAAGCGGGCATGACCCGCGGCAGCGGGAACGGAATCGGCGGCGAGTCGGCGGGAGGCATGGGGCAGGATAGAGCGCGGATGCACACGATCGTTCCCGCGCTCATCGCGGCCGTTCAAGGTGCCGCGAACGCCTGCTCGGCCAGGTCGATGGCGCGGGCCATGGCCGCGCTCTTGTTGACGGTCTCCTGGTACTCGGCCTCGGTCTGCGAGTCGGCGACGATGCCGCCGGCGGCCTGGAGGTGGTACATCCAGGTTCGAGTCGCCGCGCCGCTTTCCGTTCCCGCTGGCTGGCCGTCCTGCATCAAGGCGGTCGGCACGACCATCGTGCGCAGGGCCAGGGCGATGTCCATCTGGCTGTCGAGGCCGACCCATCCGATGCCGCCGCCGTAGGGCCCGCGCCGGACGGGTTCGAGGTCGTCGATGATCTGCATGGCGCGGATCTTGGGGGCGCCCGAGATGGTGCCGACGGGGAGGGTGGCACGCAGCGCGTCCCAGCCGTCGAGCCCGGCGCGGAGCGTGCCGGTGACGGTCGAGGAGATGTGCATGACGTGCGAGTACCGCTCGACCTGCATGAGGGAGGGGATGCGGACCGAGCCGGGGATGCAGACACGCCCGACGTCGTTGCGCCCCAAGTCCACGAGCATGACGTGCTCGGCCCGCTCCTTGGGGTCGGCGAGCAGTTCGCGTTCGAGGGCGGCGTCCTCCTCCGGCGTGGAGCCGCGCCGGCGCGTGCCGGCCAGCGGACGATTCGTCAGCACGATCGCACCGTCATCCCCCCCACCGCTGCTTTGGCCACCGCCTCCCGACCCCTTCGTCGCTGCGTCGCTGCGTCGCTCCGTCGCTTCCTTCCGCACCCGGCACAGGATCTCCGGGCTGCTGGCGACGAGGATGCATCCGTCGGCCTGGAGATAGACCATGTACGGGCTGGGGTTCACGACGCGCAGGGCGCGGTAGACATCGAACGGATCGGCCCCGGAGCGGCGTTCGAACCGCTGGCCGATCACGACCTGGAAGATGTCGCCGGCGCGGATGTGCTCGAGGGCGCGTTCGACCATGGCCGCGTGCTGCTGGCGGGTGGTGTTGGAAGCGAGCGGCGGCGCGGGTGAGGAACCAGGGGCCACGAATCCCGAGGCCAGCGGCTTGCTGTGCCGCTGGATGCGATCGGCCACGTCGAGGACCTGCTCGCGGGCGTGGTCGTAGGCCTCGCCCGGATCGACCAGTTCGGGTGGCACGAGCGCGAGGCGGACGATGTGGACGACCTTGTCGACGTGGTCGAACACGACGACGCCGTCGTAGAGCCCGAACTGGACCTCGGGCAGCCCGCGGTCGTCGGGCGGGGCGTTGGCGGGGCTGAGTTTCTCGGGCTCGGCGTACCTGGCCGCGTCGTAGGCGGCGTAACCGACCCAGCCGCCGAGGATCGAATCGGGCAACGGGACGAGCGCGTCGGGCGGGGCTGGGTGCAGGAGGCGGAAGCCGGCGGTGATGTCGCGGATGGCCGCCAGCGGGTCGTTGGCCTGGCGTGTCTCGGGCGGGCCGTCGTGGCGTCGGTCGTGGATGGTCAGTTGGTTGCCCGACGCGACGACGCGCAGCACGGGCGTGGCCCCCAGAATCGAGTGTCGGCCCTGGCGCTCGCCCCCCTCGACGGACTCGAACAGGAACGATGGCTCGAGGCGGTCGTCCGGAGCAACCAGACGCCGGTAGGCCAGAACGGGCGTGAGTTGGTCCGAGAGCAGGCGTGCGGCGAGCGGGATGACGAGCGTCGGGCCCGGCGCGGGCCCCTGCGCTCGCCCGCGCGGCGGCGAATCTCCCGCCGGGTCTCCCGCCGACCGGGCCCGCGCGACGAACCCGGCGAACTGCTCCCGCGTCATGTTGAGCATGGGCGCAAGGTTATGCGATCGGCGGGCCGCCCAGATACAGTCGGGCATGGACGCTTCGACTCGGCAGAGAGGGCAGATCGTGCGGGCCTGGCTCGCGGCACTCACCGGCGTGCTGCTCGCCGCGGGCAATGTCGCGGCCCAGCCGCCGCGTGAGCCGTTTGAAGCCCCAGGGGCCGGCGGACCGGCTGGACCAGGCGGCGCCGCACCAGCCGCGCAGCCGGGAGCCGGAGCTCAGCCCGAGGAGATGACCCTCGCGGACCTGCCGCCGCGCTTGCGGGCCGGGTTCCGCGCGGAGTTCCTGCGCCAGCGGCAGGCGGCGATCCCGGTCGTGGTCATCGTGCCGGATGCCGGGTCGTACCTCCGGGCCTTGGAGGCGTGGGAGCCGCTGAGGCGGTTCCCGGTGCTGATCGATGACGGGTCACGCGAGGCCCGCGAGGACATCGCACGGTTCGTCAGGGGGTTCAAGCCGGAGCATGTGGTGCGCTGGACGCCCCAAGACGCCCCGGACCTCGGCTCGCCGGAGGCTATCCAGCGGGAGGTCGAGGCGACGCTCGCCAGGGTCTGGGGCCTCGGCGGCGACGGGCCGGCGACGATCGGGGCGGCGGTGGAAGCGCTGGCCGAGACCCAGGCGCCGGGCGTGGTCGCGACGCACGGGAGCGATCCGGCGTGGACCGCGGGGGCGGCACTGGCGATCGGGCGGGGCCAGCCGATCGTGTGGGTGGGGACGCCGCGGGGCGTGAACGGCTCGCTGACGCGCGAGCAGGGCGAGGCTCTGTGCGCGTCGCTGCAGACCGGCCTGACCGCCAAGGGTCTTTCGTGGGACGCGCTCGGCGACACCGTCGACACGGTTGCGCTGTGCCTGAACACCCCGGTCAAGATCGACGCCGCCCCGGGCCAGACGCTGGCCACCACCGATCGCCTGACGCGATTCTCCGACGCGGAGGCGGACCTGCGGGCCTGGGGGTGGGGGAGCCAGATTCACGGGTCGGAGCGGCAGGCGGCGTACCGGGCGATGTGCGGGCTGTTCCTTCGGGTCGGCGACGCGTGGCTCTTTGATGGTTCGCCAGAGGAGAACCGACAGGCCTGGGTTCCCTACCAACTGGCGTTCGCCGCGCAGGCGTTCTCGCAGATCACCGACTTCACGGGGGCGCTTGAGCAGCGTCCGAACAACAACCTCGCGCACTGGCGGGCCGCCACGCGCGGGCCGATTGCCGCGGCGCTTGTGATGGTCAACACGCACGGGCTGCGGAACTTCTTCGAACTCCCGGGGGGCACGGCCTGGTGCGGCGATGTGCCGGTGCTCGCCCGCCCGTCGGCGGTGTACTTCATCCACTCGTGGTCGGCGGTGCGCCCCGACGACCGGGACACCGTCGCGGGACGGTGGTTCGAGCGCGGGGCGTACGCGTACTGCGGCTCGGTGCAGGAGCCGTACCTGACGGCGTTCGTGCCCCCGGGCGCGGTCACGCAGCAACTGGTGTCGATGTCGCCTTGGGCGGTGGCGTGCCGGGTGGACAAAGACTCCGCCGGGCGCGTGGCGCTGTTCGGCGACCCGCTGATCACGTTGGGGCCCGCCCAGACACGGTCGGAGGACGCGCTGCCGCTCGATGGCGCAATCGAGGTGGAGCAGGAGGCCCGGGACGCGCTGCGCGAGCGGCGCGACCGAGACGCCATCGTCGCTCTGACGCTGATGGGACGCGACGACGCGGCGGCCCGACTGGCGGCGTCGCTGGTGGCGTCGAGCCCCGAGGCGGCCACGCCGGAAGTGCTGCACGCCGCGCTGTTCCCGCTCTTCCGGGCGGGGCGCGACGCGGACCTGCAGGCGGCGTACGCACTGCTCGATGACGCCCGCGCCGCCGATCCCCAGAACCGTGATCTGCTGTGGTTCTCGACGCGCCGGACGCCGCCGGAGACCGGGCGGGCGCTGGCCCTGCTCCGCCCCAACGTCCGCCCGGAAATGGAGGCCTCGGACATGATCGAGGTCGCCCGCCACGCGGCGGCGGGCGGGCGGAAGGACTCGGCGATCCAGATGCTCACGCAGTACCGCCAGAGCCTGACGGACCAGGCCCGCATCCGCCAGGTGGAAACCGCGATCCAGACGATCCGGGGGCGGTGAGCGGGTCCCCACCGGCTCACCAAACCCGGGGGAACGCGCCGCACTCGACATCTCTCAGTCGACGTTGGCTACCAGTCGAAGTTCCACCCCAGCGCCAGCGTGCCGTAGGAGTCGCCGCCTTCCTGGCCCTCGAACTCCTCGGTCATCCACGTGATCGAGTAGGTCAGTTCGAGGCAGCGGTATCGGGCGGCCAGGCCCAGGGTCAGATCGCCCACCAGCGGCTTGCTCCCGACGCTGTGGCTGTCGGCGAACGTGTTGCCGTCGAGGAACAGGTTGCGTGCGACGGCGGTGCCGGTCACGCGTGCGAAGCCGTAGATGCCCCACGGCTCGTCGGGGTCGATCACCGCGGTGGCGTCGCGGAACTCGCTGATGCGGGGCGGGCCGAAGTCGTCGGGGATCCGGTAGCCCAGGCGGACCGTGCCGCCGACGGAGGCGTCGGTCCAGACGTTGCCCAGGTGGAACCCGACCTGCGGGATCGCGTCGGCCTCCAGCCCCCAGACGAGCGGGACCTGGCGCGACCGCCAGCGCCGCTGGTAGAACGCGCCGACGCCAAGTTCGTTGGCGAGCTGGTTCGACCAGCCCTGGGGACGCGGCTCGTTCGGGAACGCCGCGTGGGCCGCCTTCTGCACGCCCTCGGCCCCCGACAACTCGCCAACGACACCGAGTTGGAGTTCGACGTGGTCGAAGACCGTCTCGGTGCGGCGCTGGTGGAAGACGCTGGCGTAGAGGTAGCCGGCGTAGGGACGGTCGGACTCGATCAGGTCGGCCTCGGAGATGTCCTCGGCGGTGAACATGAGTTGCGAGAGGGCCAGCCCGCCGGCGTGACGCTGCGTGCCACCGATGGAGAGCCAGGAATCGAGCCACTCGCCGAACGTCGGGCACAGGCCGGGCTGGAACGAGGCCTCGATGCGCAGGCCGTTGGTGTAGTGGCGGTCGGCCGAGTCGAACCGCTTCACGTACGCCCCGTCGTTCTCCCAGTAGAACGTCAGGGCCGTCAGGTGCAGCGATGGCGGAGCGAGCAGGTCTTCGGACGCCGGGGCGTCGGCGTCGGGCTGTTCGAACGCCGAACCGAACGAGAGGCCGCTGGTTGCCATCGACCCGACCATGCCCATCGACACGGCCCGGGACGGCGGCGCATCGGCGCGTGGGAAGACGGACGCATCGGGAGCGAACTGCTGCGCGCACGCGATGCCGCTGGCTGCCATGAGACAAAGCACGCACGCGTGGCGCATGTCGGCCCTCCGTGACCGGCACGCCCGGCCGATCGAGGGCTGAGCGTAGCGGGGCGGCACCGGGGGCGTCTGGCCGGGCGGCCCTGTGTCGGTTGGGTCTCGGCCCAAAGCCGGCACGCCGTTGCTGGTCCACGAGGCGTTTGGCGAGCCGCTCCCCGCTTCCCCCTACCAGAGCAGGCGGACGCGGACCGTTTCCTCGATCGACTCCAGGGCCTCGCGGAGCCGCTCGCTGTCGGTCGGGGCCACGTCGAGCACGACGTAGCCCAGGTCTTCGCGGGTCCGCAGGTACTGTCCCTCGACGTTGACCCCAAGGGCCGCGACGGCGCTGTTGATCCGCCCCAGCACGCCCGGCACGTTGCGGTGGAAGTGCAGGATGCGGTGCGGGCGTTCGGCGTCGTCGGGCACCGCGTCCGGGGGAGGCTGCTCGGGCAGGGCCACCTCGGGCACGTTGACGGCCCCGGTGGTGCCGCCCGTGTTCACGAACCGGACGAGTTTGGTCGCCACGTCCAGCCCGATCGACTCCTGGGCCTCCGCGGTGGACCCGCCGATGTGGGGGGTCAGGATGACGTTGGGCAGGCCACGCAGCGGCGAATCGAACGCGTCGGCGGCCCCGGCGGGCTCGCTCGTGAACACGTCGACCGCGGCCCCGCCGACGCGGCCCGCGCGGATCGCCTCGCACAGCGCGGGCTCATCGACGACGCCGCCACGCGCGTTGTTGATGAGCATCGCGCCGGGCTTCATGGCCGCGATCTGGGCCGGGCCGATGAGGTTCTCGGTCAGCGGCGTCGCGGGCACGTGGATGGTCACCACGTCGCTCTGGGCCAGCAGTGCGTCGAGCGAGGCCGCCGCCCGCGCGTTGCCAAGCGCCTGCTTCGGCACAACGTCGTAGAACACGACGCGCATGCCCATCGCCTCGGCCAACACCGACACCTGCGAGCCGATGTGCCCGTAGCCGACGATGCCCAGCGTCTTGCCGCGGATCTCGTGGCTGCCGGCGGCGGACTTGTCCCATCGCCCGGCATGGCACGCGGCCGAGCGATCGCCCAGACGCCGGTGCAGGGCGACGATCTCGGCGATGGTCAGTTCCGCCACGCTCCGGGTGTTCGAGTGCGGGGCGTTGAAGACCGGGATCGCCTGACGCCGGGCCGCGGGCAGGTCGACCTGGTTCGTGCCGATGCAGAAGCAGCCGACGCCGAGCAGACGAGGAGCGGCGGCCAGAATCTCCGGCGTCAGGTGCGTGCGCGAGCGGATGCCCAGCAGGTGCACACCGTCGAGCAGGCGGGGCAGGTCGGCCGGGTCGGCGGCCTTTGGCATCGCCCGGACCTGGAAGCCCTCGTCGTCGAACAGCGCGACGGCCCGCTCGTGGATGCCCTCGAGAAGCAGGACGCTGATCTTGTCTTTGGGGAAGGAGGTGCGCACGGGGGGAGCGTAGGGAAGACCACGGCGATCGCGCGGCGTCGGGCTCCCGCGTCAGATGCTCACCAGGCCGATTGCGACGAGCACACCCAGCACGATCCCCAGCCCGATCCGGTACCACCCAAACGGCTCCAGCCCGTGCCGCCCCAGGAACGCCACGAGCCATCGGACGGCCAGCGCCGCCGACACCGTCGCGACCGCCAACCCGATCAGGATCGGCGCGACACCCAGCATCTCGAAGATCGACTGGTGCTCCGGCTGGCGGGCCTGCCACAGGTTCTTGGCCAGCTTGAACACGCACGCCCCGCCGAGCGTCGGCAGCCCCAGCAGGAACGAGAACTCGGCGGCCTGCTTGGGCTTGAGCCCGACCAGCACGCCGCCGACGATCGTCATCATCGAGCGGCTCGTGCCGGGCCACATCGCCACGCACTGGAGCAGGCCGATGAAGAGCGCGTGACGCCAGGTCAGGGCATCGATGTCGAGACCGTCGGGACGCGGATCGGAGGCTGGCTCCGACTCGGTCTTCCGCTTCGGCTTGTCGACGCTTCCAACCGAGTCGGTCTCGCGGGGGTTGTCGCCAGTTCCAGCATCGTCGCCGGTCACCGACACCTGCGGCCTGCGATGCAGCCGGTCCAGCACGATCATCGCCACCCCGCCGACCACCAGCGCCCCCACCACGGGCCCAACCGACATCAGCCGCGATTCGATCCAATTGTCGAGCAGCGGCCCAAGAATCGCCGCCGGCAGGAACGCGATGACGATGTTCACCAGCAGCCGACGCCCGCCGGCGTCCTTCCCCAGCAACCCCTTGAGCATCCGCAGCACGCGCGGCCAGTACAGCCCCAGCACCGCCAGGATCGCACCGCCCTGGATCACGATGTTGAACGCGTCGACCGCGGCCTTCTGGGCCGGGTCCTCGTCCAGCCCCATCAGGCTCGACGCGATGACCAGATGCCCGGTCGAGGAGATGGGCAGGTACTCGGTGATGCCCTCGACCAGGCCCAGGATCGCCGCCTGCCACCATTCCATGCCGCCGCCCTCCGTGGAGGGGCGATGGTAGTGGAACGCCGGACCGGCAGCGACGCGCCGACAGGCGCATCGAACCGAATCACCCGCCTCACGCCGCGTCCAGCCCGATGTCCACCCACACGGCATGGTGGGTGATCGACCCGGTGGAGATCCGCTCGACGCCGGTCGCGGCGATCGCCGGGATCGTCCCGAGCGTCACGCCGCCCGAGACTTCCAGTTCCAGCCGCGGGTTGCGCCGGTCCCGCCGCGCGACCGCCTCCTCGATCTGGCCCACATCCATGTTGTCCAGCAGCACGATGTCCACAAGCCCGGCTTCCAGCCCCAGCAGCACGTCGAGTTGCTCGAGCGAATCGACCTCGACCTCGAAAAACGCCAGATCGGGGCGCATGGCTCGCGCCCGCCCCGCCGCGTCCGCGACGAACGCGCCGAGGCGGTCGAGCCCGACGCCCGCCAGGTGGTTGTCCTTGATGAGCACCGCGTCGTGCAGCCCGAGGCGGTGGCAGAACCCGCCGCCGCAGCGGACCGCATACTTCTCCAGCACCCGCAGCCCCGGCGTGGTCTTGCGGGTGTCGTAGAGACGGGCTCTCGAACCGGCGGGGATGGCCCGCACGAACTCGGCCGTCCGCGTCGCGACGCCCGACAATCGCGACAGCAGATTCAGCATCGTCCGCTCGAGCGCGAGCAGTTCCCGCTGCGGGCCGCCGACTTCGCCCAGCACATCACCGGCAGACAGCGACTGGCCGTCCTCGCACGCCGCCCGGAACGCGGCGCCCGGCGCGAAGATCCGCAGTAGTTCGGGAAAAGCCGCCAGCCCGGCGACGACCATCGGTTCACGCGCGCGCAACTCGAGCCTGGCCAGCGTTGACTCGCCGACGCAGACCTCGGACGTGATGTCCCCGCGCCGCGGAGAGCCGTCCCGCGCGTGTCCCAAGTCCTCGTCTCTGGCGAGTTCGAGGAGCCGCGAGACCAATCCGCTCGTACAGAGATGCGCGTAGACCTGAAGTGGCGATGCATCGGGCGGCAGGCGGTGGGTGGAAGGGGCCATGCGCGCATTGTTGCGGGGCACGCTCCGGCGAGGACCCCCCGGCTGGCCGGGAACGCGACGGGACGTGCCGATTCTGTCGCGCCGATCGCATGTTGTTCGCCAGATGGACGCAATGTGTGTCACGCTTTCGCTGTGCGTTGTGAGATCCGGATTGCACCCTTGCGGTACGCGGGCGGATGAACCCGATTTCACCTGACCCTCACCCGCACAAAAGGGCGCGGCCTCATGCTTCGTGATGACCGGTCGCTCGCGGGTCGCCGCGGCCCACCGATCGGTCCTTTCGGAACACCGCGCCAAGAGAGATCGCAATGTCGACCCCGACGAAGCAACCCCGTCGCCTCACCAACAAGAGCGACCAGCGTCCCTCGCTCGATCTCCTGGAGCCCCGCCTGGCGTTGAGCACCTCCATCTGGACCGGCGCCGGTGGCGATGGGCTCTGGTCCAACCCCTCAAACTGGACCGACAACCAGACGCCGGCGTACGGCGCCGACGTCGTCATCGACTCGGGCAATGCTGTCGTGCTCGACCAGGGCACGCCGGTGGTCGGTTCGCTCGCGCTGGGTGGCCGGCTTGTCGTCAATCGCGACACAACGCTCAACGTCGACGGCCCGTTCGACCTCTCGTCGAACGCCGATCTCCGCATCAATGGCCTGGTGAACTGGGTCGACGGCCAGTGGGCGACGGGCGCCGGCGCGGTCGTCAATCCCGGTGGGCGGCTCAACATCGGGCGCACATCGAACCCCGCCGCCGGCAGCGTCGCCATCGACACCGACCTCGTGAACCTCGGGCGACTTGCCTGGCGCGGCGGCGACCTGATCGTCAACGGCTCGCTCACCAACGCCACGGCCAAGATGTTCGACGCCGCCGCCCCAATGGCCATGCTCGGCGAGGGCCGCTTCATCAACAACGGTCTCTTCCGGCGCGGCGGCTCGGCCACCGCAACCACCACCATCGACCTCGACACCGACAATACCGATCGCATGTACGTCCTCCGCGGAACGCTCGCCCTCGGCGACACCGACCCCGACGTGCCCTCCATGACCAACTTCCGCGGCACCCTCGCCACCCTGGCTCCCAACGCCGGCGTCATCAGCCGCGCACCGACGATCCATCGCGACGCCCGGTTCGTCGGACGCGGCGAGTTTCTGTTCACGACCAGCACGCAGATCTTCCGCGGCGACACCACGTTCACAAACGCGACCTTCAACGACACCGCGTCGCTGTACGTCAGTTCCGCCGGCGCGCGTTTCCTGGGCGACGTCGCTCTGAACGGCAACCAGATCGTCGTGGAGGGCGACCTGGTCATCGCCGGGTCGGTCGAGTTGAACGGCGCGACGCTCACCGGCACGTTCGATCTGCTGGTCGCCGATGTCCTGACGCTCAACAACGCCGCGGTGGATGCCGACGTCCAGGTCTACTCCGGCGGGGCCCTGGTGGTCTCGGGCCAATCATCCGTCGGCGGCAACCTGGCGAGTGCGGGCCTGATCAGCCTCGGAACAGGCTCGCTCAACATCGGCGGCAGCCTCACCACAACCGGCATCCTCGAAACAAGCATCGCCTCGTCGGGTTCCGGAACCATCACCGCCACCGGCCCCGCCACTTTGGGCGGGACGCTGCGCGCCGTGTTCGTCGGAACCGGCTTCGCCAGCGGCGGCAACTACGTCGTGGTCACCTCGTCGAGCCGCACCGGGTCCTTTGGCGCGTTCCAGCCTCTCTCCGTGCCGAGCGGCCTGAACGCCGGCATGCTGTACACGTTCGGAGCCGCCTCGGTCCAGCTGGCGTGATCGCTGCCGCCAGAGCCAACGCCCCCGCTGGCGAACCCCCAAGAACCGGGTAATGATCTCGCCTGATCTCGATCAGGGGGTGTCATCCGGGGAGTTCGCATGCGCAGCCGTACCGCACGCCGCTTTGACGCCCGCCGATCCATTCGCCGCGGCACACCTGTTCGGCCCCAACTCGAATCGCTCGAGCCTCGAGTGGTCCTGGCCGCGATCTCCTGGGACGGCGGGGGCGGCGATGCCCTGTGGTCCAACCCCCTGAACTGGAGCCTGGACTTCGTTCCCCGCCAGGTCGACGACGTGACCATCAACATTCCGAACGCCCAGCGGTCCGTCGTGGTCGACAGCGGCCCGGTCCGCGTCAACACCCTCACGCTCGACGAGACGCTGATCGTCAACAGCGGGCAGTCCCTCTCGGTGCTCGGGGCGTTCGACCTGACCGCCAACGCCGACCTGCGCATCAACGGGCTGGTCAACTGGGTCGAGGGCGACTGGAACTCGGATCGCGATGCCCGCGTCAATCCCGGCGGCACGCTCAACATCGGCACCACGTCCACGCCCACCCAGGGCTCGGTCGACGTGCGGACGGCGATCGACAACGCCGGGCGCCTCGCCTGGCGGGGCGGCGATATCAACCTGGCCGCGGGCGGCTCCATCACCAACCGCGCCGGCAAAGCGATGGACTTCGCCGCCCCCACCGCCCTCAACGGGCCGGGCCGCTTCGAGAACCACGGGCTGCTCCGGCGCGGCGGGCTCTCCAACTCCACCACCACCATCAACGCCCCGTTCGAGACCACCGACCGCTTCTTCATCCTCCGCGGCACCGTGCAGGTCGGCGACGATCCGAACGGGCCACAGGCCGAACTCGGGGGCCGCGTCGTCGTCATCGATGCCACTTCCACGCTCCGTGTCGGCACCCGCGCCACCCACGCCGCCGATGTTAAATACTCGGGACGCGGAGCCGTCGAGTTTGTCGCCGCGGAACAGACCTTCACCGGCGACGCGTTCTTCGGGGCCGCCGAGGCGTCGTTCGAGGGCGACAACAACGAGATCCCCGTCCGCATCACGCACACCTCCGAGTTCCGCGGGGCGTTCACGGCCGACGCCGCGTTCTTCACGGTGCTGGCCCCGCTCACCCTCGCCGGGGAGTTCACGTTCATCGACACGATCCTGAGCGATACGGGCATCACGCGCGAGCCAGTGCTGACTCTCGCCGGCTCCGTTGTGGCGTCCAGCGTCGCGCTGGCCATCAACACCGTCGTCTCGCCCCACGCGTCGCTCGAGATCGGACGCCAGAACCTCGGGCCCAACGGCCTGGTCGTCAGCGGGGCATACACCCTCACGAACCGCGGCACCACGGCGTACAACCTCGGCGACTTCACGATCGGCCCGGACGGGACCGTCGTCAACGACGCAAACGCCACCCTCATCCTCGCCGGCCCCAGGGTCGGCGGCGGCCCGCTGTCCGGACCCGTGGAGAACTCGGGCCTGCTGATCCGGCGCAACTCCCCCACCAACAACTTCGAGACCGTCGTCACCGCCGGGCTCAGCAACACCGGCACGCTCCACGTCCAGCAGGGCAGCTTCCGCATCAACGGCGCGATCCCGCAGCTCGCCGCCGTGCCCACCGCCCAGGACACCGTGCTCTCGGCCGGCACCTGGCGGGTCGAGACCAACTCCACCCTCGACCTGCCCCAGCCCATCGAGCGCATCGGCGCGAACGCCGTGCTCATCCTCGACGGGCTCTCCAATCTGCCCGACCTGGTCGGCAGTCTCCGCGAGAATCGCGGCACCATGCGGCTGTCCGGGCAACGCCCCGGCATCTCCGGCCCCGGCCCCGCCATCGTCAACAAGGGCCTCATCGAGATGGACGGCAACGCCTTTGCCCTCCAGGTCTTCACCACGCCCCTCGACCAGCGCGCGAGCGGCCGGATCGTCGTCCGTAACGGAACCCTCCAGGTCCACGGCGTCAGCGGCAACACCCGAGACTTCACCAACCCGGGCTCCATCGTCATCCACGCCGGCAAACTCACCCTCGACCTCGACGAGGGCGCCCAGCAGGGCACCTTCTTCAACACCGGCACCCTCGACATCAGAGAGAACGGGCAACTCCTGGTCAACGGCGCCATGTCCACCACCGGCACCTTCATCACCGAATGCGGCAACCCGCAGCGCGGCCACGTCTTCATGGACCGCGAACTCACGATCGGCGGCACGCTCCGCGCAAACTACACCGGCTCCAACTACCAGAACTTCCACACCTCATCCATCGTCGTCGTCGCCTCCTTCAGCGTCTCGGGCTCATTCGCCACGTTCACGACCAGCAACGTGCCCCAGGGCTTCACCCCGCTTCTCTCCACCCAGTTCGGGGTCTCGATCCGCCTGGAACGATGACGCCCCGGCGTGAACCGCATCCGTGCCACGCCTGAGCAGGCGAACCAGACGCCGGGCCCCCGTGGCCCGTGGCACCCGGGTTCTCGTCGCATCGCGCCCCTAAACTCTCGTCCTCGCCGGGAGACCCACATGTCCACAACCCAGACCTCCGACCTCCTGGCCGGCAAGACCGGCCTCATCGTCGGCATCGCCAACGACCGCTCCTACGCCTGGCACATCGCCAAGGCCCTGACCGAACACGGCGCCCGCTGCGCCTTCACCCACCTGCCCGGCGACAAGAACCAGCGCCGCACCGCCAAGGCCGTCGAGGCCATCGGCCCGCTGCCCGGCGCCGACGCCGGCTCGCAGCCGTGGATGCACCCGCTCGACGCCTCCAGCGACGCCGACCTCGACGCGACCTTCGCCGCCTACGCCGAGTCCTTCGACCGCATGGACTTCCTGGTCCACTCCATCGCCTTCGCCGAGCGAGAGTGGCTCCAGCCGGGCAAGTTCGCCCAAACCCCACGCAAGGACTTCCTCCAGGCCATCGACATCTCCGCCTACACCCTCGCGGCCATGGCCACACGGGCCCGCCCCATGATGGCCCGCTCCGGCTCGCCCGGCGGCGGCTCGATCATGGCCATGTCCTACTACGGCGCGGAGAAGGTCGTGCCCGGCTACAACGTCATGGGCGTCGCCAAGGCCGCTCTCGAAACCACGGCCCGGTACCTGGCCGCCGAACTCGGGGCCGACCGCATCCGCGTGAACACCATCTCGGGCGGGTACCTCCGCACGCTGGCGGTCCAGGCCGTGGCGGGGGCCGACCAGATCGGCGAGCGGAACCTCGAACGCGCCCCGCTGCGCCGCAACGTGGAAGGCTCGGACGTGGGCAACACCGCGGTCTGGCTCGCGTCAGACCTGTCCGCGGGCGTGACGGGCGAGAACATCTATGTGGACTGCGGCGTGAACATCATCGGCGGGTAGAGCCGATCGCGCCAGCGATCGACCCCAGCCAGCGCGACGCGCAAGCGAGCGGTCTCACTCGGCGACTCGACATCGAACCATCTCAACGCGAGCCCCCCATGCCCCACCCCCTCGCCCCCTGCCTCTGGTTCAACGGCCAGGCCGAGCCCGCCGCACGCTTCTACTGCTCCATATTCCCCAACTCCCGCATCACCCGCGTCGTGCCCTTCGGCGCCGCCGGGGCGTTCCACAACAAGCCCGCCGAGGCCGTCCTGAGCGTCGAGTTCGAACTCGACGGGCGCCCCTTCTCCGCCCTCAACGGCGGCCCGCAGTTCACCATCACCGAGGCCGTCTCCTTCCAGGTCCCCTGCGACACCCAGGCCGAGATCGACCGCTACTGGGACGCCCTGATCGCCGGCGGCGGCCAACCCGCCGCGTGCGGCTGGCTCAAGGACAAGTTCGGCGTCTCCTGGCAGGTCTTCCCTGCCCAACTCCTGGGCTGGATCGCCGACCCCGACCCCGCCAAAGCCGCCCGCGCGATGGAGGCCATGATGCAGATGGTCAAACTCGACCTGGCGACGCTGAAGCGGGCGTACGAAGGCTGACCCGCCTTCCATCTCCGCGCGCCCGTGAGTCCTTGCACCCCGCGTCGAACCAACCCAGCCCTTACACGATCTTCATACCTACTTCCAACCATTCGCTTGACAGGGACCCTCGCAGCGAGGTACCTTCTTGCGGCAGGCTCGCCAGAGCCGCCCGGCCCGCCCTCGGCCCACGCCAGCCCGTGGTCCGAGCCACCCGCGGAGCCCCACGACGGGAGCGCCCGGCAGGAAACCCCGCCCGGCCCCGCGTCGTACCGCCGAGAAGCCCATCCCGCGTCCCAACGCCCCCCGCGCCGGCACGCGCCCAGAGGCCGCGGCCACAGCCGCCACCCGCCAAGAGGAGCACGCGATGATCCGCCCCCGCCGCGCCCGCGCTTCCCGAGCCGCCTCGCGCCACTTCGACCCACGCCAGGCCAACCCAAGCCAGTTCCGTGAAGCCCGCCGCTCCCGAGCCGTCCGCCCCGACACCCCCTTCACCGTCGAGCCGCTCGAGCAGCGCGTCGTGCTCTCGGCCGTGTTCTGGGACGCCGGCGGCGGCGACCGCCTCTGGTCCAACCCCCTCAACTGGTCCAACGACGCCGTCCCCACGTTCGAGGACGACGTGACCATAGACCTCGGCCCCGGCATCGACCCGGAGATGATGGTCGCCGACCTGCCCGTCATCCGCGTCAACTCCCTCACCCTCAACGAGACCCTCGTCGTCAACCGCGGCACCTCGTTCAACGTCAACCAGTCATTCGACATCCAGACCGAAGGCGCCCTCCGCATCAACGGCATGGTCAACTGGGTCCAGGGCGTCTGGGGCGGCGATCTGGCAATCCGCCTCCACCCCGGCGGCCAACTCAATGTCGGAGCCAGCGCCACCCCCGCACTCGGCGAGGTCACACTCGAATCCGATCTCAACAACCTCGGCTCGCTCTCGTTCCGAGCCGGTAGCCTCATCCTCAACGGCGTCATCACTGTCAACCCCGGCAAGACCTTCAACCTCTCCTCCCACGGCGCGATCGTCGGCTCCGGCGCGATCATCAACCACGGCCTCACCCGCCGCAACGCCGACAACGGCACGACCACCACCATCGGCGTCGATCTGACCAACACCGACCGGCTCTACCTGCTCCGCGGCAACCTGGTCATCGGCGAGATGGGCCAGAGCACGACCTTCACCAACTCCGGGCGCGTCGCCGCCCTGCGGACCGACTCGGTGATCCGCTACCACGCCGACTCATCCCACACGCCCGCCCGCCTGCTCGGCGACGGCCTCCACGAGTTCATCGGCGGCACGCACACGATCACCGGCGACTCGTTCCTGGGCCTCCAGTCCCGCTTCACCCAGGGCGCCGAGGTCATCATCGCCGCACCCGGCCTCACCGCCAACGGCAACATCACCTTCGACAACGCCACGCTCACCATCGACGGCTCCCTCACTCTCGCGCGGTTCCAGTTCCAGCACTACCACTCCAGCCAGGAGGTCTTCCTCATCGACTCGCTCGTGCAGGGCCAGGGCTCGCTGGACATCATCGCCAACGCCCTGATCCGCGGCACCACCCTGAACGTGGACACCACCACCGAGCGCCTCCAGATCGGCGACCCCAATCCCGACCTGCCCGGCATCGCCCTCGGCCCCGGCGTGACCTTCACCAGCACCGGCTGGCTCAACTTCCTCTCGGGGCGAATCGACATGGCACCGGACGCCACGTTCGTCAAGCAGCAGGGGCCGTTCCACGTCTACGGCTCGCGCATCGGCGGCGAGAACCCCGGCGACGGCACCATGATCATGCGGAGCGGCCAGTTCGTCCGCTACACCGCCGTCGACGGCCCCGCCCAGACCCGCATCACCGCCGACGTCCTCTTCGAGGACACCCAGATCAGCGGCAGCAGCGAGATCCTCATCTACACCGGAAACGTCACCATCACGGGCGATCTGGCCAACCTCCGCGTCAACCCCGACACCGGCCTCATGACGATCTACGACCTCGATCTGGTCGTCTTCGACAACGCCACCCTGACCCTGCCCGCCGACATCGAGTCCATCGGGCCAGGCAGCGGCATCGGCATCCGAAACTTCACCAACATCCCCGCGATCCGCAAGGTCCAGGAGGTCCGCGGCTCGCTCAGCGTAAACCGCTCTCCGGAAACCCACACCTTCACGTTCGACGCCGACCACATCGTCAACTACGGACGCATCAACCTCAACTCCAGCGGCGGCATCACCGGGACGCTCACCACGCCCATCGACAACCGCGAGGGCGGCACCATCACCGTCGCCGGGAACCGCTTCGCCTTCTTCGGCCTGCTCAACGCCGACAACGAGTTCGTCAACCGCGGCTCTATCGTCGTCGAGAAGTACGCCAAGGCCACGATCAACATCGACCAGGGCGGCATCATGGGCACGCTCGTCAACGCCGGCACCTTCTTCAGCGAGGGCGACGCCCAGGTGATCGGGTCGTTCCGCAACGCCGAGGCCGCCACGCTCCGCGTCGCCGGCCACCCCACCCTTATCGCCCTGACGATCTCCCGCGAGATGGTCCAGGGCGGCAACCTCCGCATCGACCCCGCACCGGGCAGGTGGACCAACGTCCCGGTCGTCGCCGCGTCCTACGTCGGCACCTACACGTCGGCCCTGGGCAGCGGCGTCAACTTCCTCTACCTCCCGAACGGGGCGATACAGGCTTCGCACTGAACCGGTTCATTCCCGCCTACTTCCCCGTCAGCACCACCACCCCCGCCAGGATCGTCACCACCCCCACCGCCTTCTTCACGGTCATCGCCTCGCCCAGCACCAGCCAGCCCAAGAGCGCCCCAACCGCCGGCGCCACCGCGAACGCGATCGGCTTGATCCGCGACACCTCGCCCAGGTTCAGCGCCGAGTAGAACAGCACCATCGCCGCCGCCCCCGCCACCAGCCCCGAGCCCAGCACCAGTTTCAACAGCGTCGGCGTCCCGGCCTGCAGCCAGTCCCGCGGCTCGGCCTTCATCGCCTGCACCGCCACCACATACGCCACCCACAGCACCGGCAGCGCGACCGTCGAGCGGATCGTGATCGCCGTGATCGGCCCCACCTTGCCCGTGTGCAGCACGGCCCGGGTCACCACCTCGCCGATGCCCCAGCACACCCCCGCCCCGATCGCCAGCAGGATCGCTTTCATGCCGTGCCTCCACACCGCCGAGCACCGCCCGGCGACGCCACGATACCCGCGACGCGCCACCCAAAGCGGCCCCAGCGCAGAGCCCGACGCGCAAGCGTCGCGGTCCGACAAGCGGGGGTGCCACCGTCCCGCCACCAACCCCGCCCACGAAAAAACCCGACGCTCGCGCGTCGGGCTCTGTTCCAAATCGATAGCTCGAGGCTGAAGCCGCCTTACTTGGCCAGCACCTTCGCCTTGAGCCGCGCGTTCATGCGGCTCTTCCGACGGGCCGCCTGGTTCCGGTGGATGACGCCCTTCTGAGCGGTCTTGTCCACCAGCGCGGCCGCGCTGCGGTACGCCGTGGTCGCTTCCTCGTTCGTCCCGCCGGCCAGGGCGATCGCGAAGCCCTTGATCGCCTCGCGCATGGTCTTGAGGCGCCAGCGGTTGAGCGCACGACGCTTGGCGTTCTGACGGACGCGCTTCTTGGCCGAGAGCGAATGAGCCATTGATCCTCCGAACACGCGTGCGCGGCACGCGTTGAATCACTTGCCGATCGTGCAACCACGCCCATCGGCCGAGTCCCGGGCCGCGTCGCAAAATCCGACCACGCGAACGACCCGGGAGGGAATCTTCGCCCCAACCCGCTCGGAGTCAAGCGGCACCGTCCCCGGGCTCTGAGAACCCCACCCGCGGCCCGCCCCCGGCACCCGCGTCCGCCAGCCGACACCCCATCCTGCGCCGGTCACCCGGCTTGCCGGGTCCCCCACCAGCGCGTATCGTTGGGGCGACGCGGGCGTAGCTCAATTGGATAGAGCACCTGACTACGGATCAGGAGGTTTGGGGTTCGAATCCCTACGCCCGTGTTTCCTCCCTCGTTTTCTGGGCGTTGAGCCGCGGGTCCCAGCACCCGGGCCGGCAACCACGCCTACCCCAGAATCCGCCCCATCCCCAGCCCCCGGCGCAGGTCCGTGATCTGCCCCGCGTGGATCCCATTGTGGAACGCCACGCGGACGACCAGATCGCCAAGTGAGATCGTTCCCGTCCCCCATGCGATCTGGCGTTCCAGGTCCGCGTCCGCCGCCCGCTCCACAACCCCGGCCAGCCGCTCCGCCGCCCGCTCGAAGATCGCCCGGGCCCGGTCCACCGGCGGAAAGTGGGCCGCTTCGTCCACCGGCGTCGAGCCGAACGCCACCGACTCCGTGGCAAACCGCGTGCGGTCCCCCGCCGCCAGCGCCCCCACCACGAAGTCCTCCGACGGCGCGGGCACCCCATCGAACTTCTCCGCCGCCCGGTGCAGCGTCAGGGCCAGGTGCCCCAGGCTCCACGACACGTGGTTCGGCAGCCCAGGCGCCTGGCGCGTGCTGCTCGACTCGTCAAACCCCACCAGAAACCGCGTCGTCAACGGCACGGTCTGGCGGACCACATGGGCGAGCACCTGCTGACGCGTCTGCTGCTCAGCCATCGTCGCACACTCCTTACTCTCGGGCCGCGCCTCGCGGCCACCTCTTCACTCTCTTCTCTCTTCTCTCTGCTCTCTGATCTCTGCTCTCTGATCTCTGCTCCCCCCAGCATACCCTCACACGTGCCGTCCGATCGCTTCCAGGTCGTCGCCCCCTTCACCCCAACAAAGCCGGAGAGCGCCCTGAGCGACCGCGCTCGGGGATATGCGCACGGCACACGCCGTGGCACGTCGGACCCGTGCAGTTCGATGATCCGCTCGCAGCCCGCCCAGATGTCCGCCGCCGCGGCCCGGTCTCCGAGCCGAGCGAGCGCGACCGCCCGGAACGCATCACAGAACGCGAGTATCGCTCGGCGAGACGACATGTTTGGGAATGACTTCG
This sequence comes from Phycisphaerales bacterium, assembly GCA_041401985.1. Lineage (GTDB taxonomy): Bacteria > Planctomycetota > Phycisphaerae > Phycisphaerales > UBA1924 > JACKHA01. The sequence continues at coordinate 29,698 of JAWKTE010000010.1, read as the reverse complement.
ACACCGCCTCGTGCGCTTCGCCGAGCCGGCCAACTGCTCCTCGGTCGTCGCCCTCGAGCACCGCGATCACCCCCTCGATGAGCCAGACATACGCGACAAGCGGGGGCACCAGCCCCGCGCTTTCCACGCACGCCAGCGATTCCCTCGCGGCATCCGGCCTTCCCCTCCGCAATGCCTGGAACTCCGCCAGCGCGACCCACCACATCGGTGTATCAGGATGGTCCTCAACGATCTGGGTGTAGCACGCTTCGGCCGCATCGAAGTCCCGCACACCGGTGTGGGCCTCAGCGAGCACACTCAGGTACTGCGCCCTCGGCACGTCCGGGCGACCCTCCAGCGCCCGCACCACCGCGAACGCTTCGTCAACCCGACCCAGCCGGATGAGCGGGCCGGCCCTCAACCTGGCCGCCTCGACCCCGTTCCGCCCCGCCGGGATCTTCGCCATCAGCCGTTCCAGCCGCGGCATGGCGGCCAGCGCATCGGCCCACCGCCCCTCAAGGTTCGCCCGCAACACGCGATTGTGCGGCGCCGCCGGATCGGGTGAGAGGAGCACCCACAACATCCAGCCCAGCGGAACGACCACACAGAGGGCGAGCATCAGGTCCGACGCCCTCGGCCCCCGATTCCACCAAAGCATTCCCAGCACCGTCCCGCACACCAGGGGCGTGAACACCGCCCACTTCGCGCGACTCCACAAAAACCCGACCCGGAACTTCCACAGCGTCTCCGGCCGGATCGCCAGAATCGCCACCCGCTCCTTCGGCGTCAATCGCGGCAGCCCCGGCTCCTGATCGAGGCGGATGAACTCATCCGTGTGGAGCGTGACACCAGTCCATCCATCCTCGTCCAGCCGCAACAGAGCCGCGGCCGACGAGGCGGCGACGATCTCGCTCGTCTCCCGACGTCCGCCCGGATTCGTGCCGGAGAACACGAACGTGATGCCCGCCTCGTCGGGCGGGCCTGCGGTCTCCAATGAGGGGGGCTGTGGCGGTCGCACGGCGGGCGCTCCTGGTGGGCGGGAGAATACCCTGAACCATGCCCGAGGGACGCTTCCACGTCACCGCCCCCTTCACCCCCACCGGCGACCAGCCCCAGGCCATCGAGGCTCTCGTCGAACGACTCGCCTCCGGCCAGCGCCACGCCTGCCTCCTGGGCGCCACTGGCACCGGCAAGACTTTCACGATGGCCCACACCATCGCCCGACTCAACAAGCCCACCCTCATCATCAGCCACAACAAGACCCTCGCGGCCCAACTCTTCGAGGAACTCCGCGAGTTCTTTCCCCACAACTCCGTCAACTACTTCGTCTCCTACTACGACTACTACCAGCCCGAGGCCTACATCCCCCAGCGCGACATCTACATCGAGAAAGACTCCAGCCGCAACGACGACCTCGACCGCCTCCGCCTGGCCGCCACCAGCAACCTGCTCACCCGGCGCGACACCGTCGTGGTCGCCAGCGTCTCGTGCATCTTCGGCCTCGGCTCGCCCGAGGCCTACAACCAGAAGGTCCTCACCATCACCCGCGGCGGGCGCATGGACCGACGCGAGTTCTTCCTCGCCCTCCAGGCCATGCAGTACAACCGCACCGAGATCGAGTGGAAGCGTGGCCTGTTCCGCGCCCGCGGCGACGCCATCGAGGTCTGGCCCGCCTACGAGCGCTTCGCCGTCCGCATCGAACTCTTCGGAGACGAGATCGAACGCGTCGACCTGGTCAACCCCACCAGCGGCGAGGTGCTGGCCGAGGAACGCCAGTTCTTCCTCTTCCCCGCGGTGCACTACGTCATGCAGGAGGACCGCCTCGCCGCGATCCTCGACGGCATCCGCAAGGAACTCGACGCCCGCGTCACGCAACTCCGCTCCGAGGGCAAACTCCTCGAGGCCCAGCGCCTCCTCGCCCGCACCAAGTACGACCTCGAGATGATCGAGGAGGTCGGCTTCTGCAACGGCATCGAGAACTACTCGCGCTGGATGGACGGGCGAGCCCCGGGCGAGCGCCCGTTCACGCTGATGGACTATTTCGATTACGCGCCGGTCGACGAGACGTCGGAAGGGTCAAAGGGTCAAAGGGGCACAGGGGCGGAGGGACTTGATCACGCCAAAGGCGACTCGAACCCCTCTGGCCCTCTGCCCCTCAGCCCCTCTGCCCCTTCCCGCCGCAACTTGCAGGACTGGCTCCTCATCATCGACGAGTCGCACGTCACCCTCCCCCAGATCCACGCCATGTTCAACGGCGACCAGAACCGCAAACGCGTCCTGGTCGACCACGGCTTCCGCCTCCCCAGCGCGCTCGACAACCGCCCCTTGCGCTTCGAAGAGTTCGAGTCCATCGTCCCCCGAACCCTCTTCGTCTCCGCAACCCCCGGCCCATACGAACTCGAGAAGTGCCAGGGCGTCGTCGCCGAGCAGGTCATCCGCCCCACCGGCCTGGTCGATCCCGAGATCGAGGTCCGCCCCGCCAACGGCCAGGTCGCCGACCTCATCGAGCGATGCAAGCAGCGCACCGAATCCGGCGACCGCGTGCTCGTCACCGCCCTGACCAAGCGCCTCTGCGAGGACCTGACCCGATACCTCGACGAGCAGGGCCTCCGCGTCCGCTACCTGCACTCAGAGGTCGACACCCTCGACCGCGTTGCCATCCTCCAGGACCTCCGGCGCGGCGAGTTCGACGTGCTCGTCGGCGTCAACCTCCTCCGCGAGGGCCTCGACCTGCCCGAGGTCTCGCTGGTCTGCATCCTCGACGCCGACAAGGAGGGCTTCCTCCGCAGCCCCACCAGCCTCATCCAGCAGATGGGGCGCGCCGCCCGCAACGTCAACGCCCGCGTGGTCATGTACGCCGACCAGATGACCCCCGCCATGCAGGCCGCCATCGAAGAAACCGAGCGCCGCCGCACGAAGCAGATCGCGTACAACCAGGCCCACGGCATCACGCCCCAGACCATCAAGAAGGCGATCCGCGAGGGCATCGACCTCGAACTCAAAGCCCGGCGCACGGCCCGCGAGGCCGTCGGCCTGGCCGAGGACGCGTTCGAGGTGGAAGAACTCACCGCGACCATCGAGGCCGAGATGTTCGAGGCGGCCCAGTCGATGGAGTTCGAGAAGGCCGCGATGCTCCGCGACCAGGTCCAGTCGCTCCGCACCGGCAAATTCGGCACGGAGAAGGTCCGCCGCTCCGAGGTCGAGAAAGCCGCGGCCCGCGGCGGACGCGGGCGCGCCGGCCCGAACACCAAGAAGGGCCCGCCGGGCGCGCCGGGGACGAAGTCGGGCAAGCGCGGCAAACGGGCGTAGGTGCAGGTGTTTAGTTCGGCACCGCCCGTCCGCGTTGGTCAGCCCTCGAACAACCCCGTCCCCCGCTCCGCATCGATCTTGATCTTCAGCCCCAGGTGCTCCGCGGCGGCCCGCGTCAGCATCCGACCCCGCCGCGTCCGGGCCAGGAACCCGATCTGCAGCAGGTACGGCTCGACCAGGTCCTCCAGCGTCCCGGCGTCTTCGTTCATCGTCGCCGCCACCGTCTCCAGCCCCACCGGCCCGCCCTCGTACACCTCGCCGATCGCCTTGAGGTACGCCCGGTCCAGCGGGTCCAAACCAAGCCGGTCCACGCCCTCGAGATTCAGCGCGCCATCGACGTTTTCGATCGACATCGCCCCGTTGCCGCGGACCTGCGCGAAGTCACGCACGCGGCGCAGCAACCGGTTGGCGATCCGCGGCGTGCCCCGGCTCCGGGCCGCGATCGCCGCCAGGGCCGCACCCGCCGGCGACTCCACCCCCAGCAACCGGCACGACCGCCCCAGGATCTCCAGCAGTTCCGCCTGTTCATAGAACCGCAGGTGGTGCACGAGCCCGAAACGGCTCCGCAGCGGGGCCGACAACAGCCCCGCACGCGTCGTCGCCCCGATCAGCGTGAACGGCTTGCACCGGATCTGCACCGTCCGCGCGTTCAGCCCCGTGTCCACGCACACGTCGATCCGGAAGTCCTCCATCGCCGGGTAGATGAACTCCTCGACCTGCACGGGCAGGCGGTGGATCTCGTCGATGAACAGCACGTCGCCCTCGCCCAGGCGCGTCAGCGACGCGACCAGGTCCGTCCCTCGCGCCAGGGCCGGGCCGCTGGTCGTGTAGACCCGCGCCCCCATCTCCGCGGCGATCACGTGCGCCAGCGTCGTCTTGCCCAGCCCGGGCGGGCCGTGCAGCAGGATGTGCTCGATCGGCTCGCCCCGCTGCTTGCCGGCCCGGATGGCGATCGTCAGGCGCTCGATGAGTTCGGCCTGCCCGACGTACTCATCGATCCGCGTCGGACGCAGAGCCCAGTTGGCCTGCTCCTCCACGGGCGCGGCTTCCGGCGACAGGATCCGGTCGGTGGCCATACGGGAGTGTATCGGCGCCCCCGCGCGAACCGCGTGACAACCGACCGACCGAGGCGACCGGCACGCCGAACGCCGAACCGAGAGAGCCGAACGCGGAGGTCGCGGAGGAACGCGAAGGGCGCGGAGGGGAGCCAGCGGGCAAAGGCATGCAAGCTGGCGGGGGCTCGGTCGTGCAAGCGGGTCCAGACGCCGGACCTGAGGAGGCCCCTCTGCTCACGTGGGCGACGAAGGTCCGGGTCGATCAAACCGAGTGCGCCCGCAACCGCCGGGAAACCCGCCCGAATCAAGGGGCCGAGCCCGACTCCGGTTCCGATCCCGCATCGCCTGCCTCGGGTGCCGGACTGGCCGCCCGCACCGTCACCTCCAGCAGCACGATCTGCATCGGACTGCCCGCCAGCCGCAGCACCGCCCGCTGGCCCGGTTCCAGGATCAGCGAGTCCGCGACGCTCTCGGTTTGCCCGATCGCGATCCCGGCCCGGCGTCCGACCACCTCCAGCGCGTTGCGGTCGTTCTCATCCCGCAGTTCGGCGTCGAGCGCGATCAGCCCGCCTTCAAGGGCCGTGGCCCGCACCATGACCATCCGCTCGCGTCGTGCGACGACCGCGCCGGTCAGCGTGTCCTCGGTCGTGCTGACCGACCCCACGCCCGCCCACTGCCCACCGTGGTTGATGACACCCATGACGCCGCCGCGTGAGAACCCCGGCAAGCGGGCACGCCGCTGCACCTGCGACGAGTCCATCGACGGGTCCGCCACCATCAGCCCGCTGGTTTCCGGATCGCTCCCACCAAGCAGGCTGAGCAGCGCCGCCCCTTCCTCCCCGCCCGCCTCCGGATCGTCGCAGAAGATCGACGTCGCCGAGATCACGACCTCGGGCTGGAGATCGATGGCCACCAGCCCCACGGGCAGTTTCAGCGCTTCGCGATCGTCGCCCGATGCCGGCCGCGGCCCCGACGCCGCTCCGCTCGATCCGCCCCACGGCACCACCACGATCGCAAGAACGACAAAGGCCACCACCGCTGTTGCGATGATGGCCGTGAGACGCTTTCGGCACAGGGGCATGACGCCCAGTCTATCGCGAACGCGGAGCGGAGCCGCGTTCGCCCACAACCGGCTTAGTCCTTGGCCTCGGCGCTCTCGCCGCCGGCCTTGGCCCCCGCCAGGCACTTCTCGGCGAACGCCTTGCGCCGGGCCGACACCTTGCGCCGTGTCGAGCCCTTGCCGGCGATCTCCGGGCCTTCCTCGTTGCCCACGAACTGCAGCAGGCACAGTTCGGCCCCGTCGCCCAGGCGGTGCTTGCCCAGTTTGATGATCCGGGTGTAGCCGCCGGCGCGGTCCTGGAACTTCGGGACCACGTTCGAGATGATGTGCTTGGTCAGGCGCGGGGCCTTGCGGAGCTCGCCGTAGCGGTTCCGCTCCACCTCGCCCGAATCCGGCACGGGGAAGAACGACTCGGCCCGCTCGCGCAGGTCGCCGACCAACTGCTTCTCGGCGTCGGTCGGCTGCTTGGGCGTGTACAGCCAGTCGAACGCCCGCCGGTCGCCGCCGAGGCGTGCCTCGAGCAGACGCCGGGCGTGCAGCATCGCGGCGGCCGCGGCCCTCGGGTCGCCCGCGGCATCGGCCTTCACGACCGCCTTCTTGACCGTCGTGATCATCCGCTCGACCATCGGCTGCACCGCCTTGGCCCGCGGGATCGTCGTGACGATCTGACCGTGCTGGAACAGCCCGATCGCCAGGTTGCGAAGCGTGCTGGCCCGGTGGGCGGTGGTGCGACCGAGTCGGTATCCGGCGCGGCGGTGGCGCATGGCAGTCTTCCAGAAAGGGTCGGAGCGACGAAGCGACAGAGCGACGTAGGCAGAGGCGTTGGGGCCTGCCGCGCGTACACAACGGGCAGGGCCAAGATGTTAGGCAAACACGCCGGCGGGAGTCATCCCGCCGGCGGGAAAGGCGTTGCGAATCCGGGGGTTACGCCCCGGCCCGGGCGGGCATCTGGTACCCCTCCGGCAGTTCCATCCCGAGGTCCAGGCCCATGTCCTGGAGCTTCCGCTTGACCTCGCGGAGGCTGGTGCGCCCGAACGACCGCAGCTTGAGCAGTTCGCCCTCGGACTGCGAGACCAGTTGCGCCACCGTGTCGATCCGGGCCGACTCCAGGCAGTTCGAGGCCCGCACCGACAGGTCCATCTCGCCGATGGACATGTTCAGTTTGCGGATCAGGTCCTCGTCCACGCCCGCCGCCGCCGCCGCGGCCTCGGAGACACGCTCCTGGCCCAGTTCGGCGAACTGCACGAACGGATTGAGGTGCTTCCGGAGGAGAGCCCCATCTCCGGGGTGATGGTGCCGTCGGTCCAGATCTCCAGGATCAGCTTGTCGTAGTTGGTCCGCTGGCCGACGCGGGTCTCCTCGACCTTGTACCGCACCCGCTGCACGGGCGAGTAGATCGCGTCGACGTGGATGAGGCCCACGTCCTCTTCCTCGTTGTTGTCGTGGTGCTCGCTGGCCGGGACGTAGCCACGCCCCTTCTCGACCCGGAACTCCATCTCGAAGTCCACGGGCTGGGTCAGCGTCGCCAGCACGAGGTCGGTGTTGAGGATCGTGATGGCGGTGTCGGCCTCGATGAGGTCCGCGGTCACCTCGCCCGGCCCGCGGGCCGCCAGGCGCATGACCTTCGGCTCGTCGGACTCCAGTTCGACCACCAGGCTCTTGACGTTCAGGATGATGTCGGTGACATCCTCCATGACGCCCGGCAGCGAGGTGAACTCGTGCTCGGCGCCCTTGATCTTGACCGCGGTGACCGCCGCCCCCTCAAGCGACGACAGCAGCACCCGGCGCAGGCTGTTGCCCACGGTGGTGCCGAAGCCCCGCTCGAACGGCTCGATGGTGAAACGCCCGTAGGTGTCGCTCTTGAACTTCGGGTCGGCGACGACCTTGGTGGGCAGCTCGAAGCCACGCCAGCGAACTCGCATGCTGAAAACCCTCGCGTCGGCAGCACCTGGGAGGTGGAGGCCCGAACCCGGCTCACGGGAAGCCGCACGCCCTGCCGAGGCGGCGTGGGTCCCTTCTTGTCCGAGAGGGCAACGAAACTGAGGTCCTAAGTCCTGTGTCCTAAGTCCTTGTGGTCGGGCCCGTGATTGCCGGAAGTCCCTGCCGAACTCGAAGGCCGCTCGACTGACCGTTCCGTACTTTCCAGCGCCCCGGGCCTCCTGAGTCCCGACCTCCAGGACCCAGGACCAAGGACTCAGGACCACGAACACCAACCGCTCGCATTCGCCGATGAGCCACCGGCCGGCGCCTCACACCCGCCGGCGCTTCGGCGGACGGCACCCGTTGTGCGGCACCGGCGTGTGGTCCTCCACCGCCGTCACACGGATCCCCGTCGACACCAGGCCCTGCACCGCCGACTCGCGCCCCTGGCCGGTCCCGCGGATACGGACCTCGACCTCGGACACGCCGACCTTGCGGGCCTTCTGCCCCGCCGACTCGCCCGCACGCGTCGCGGCGAACGGGGTCGACTTGCGCGCGCCCTTGAACCCCATCGTGCCCGCCGAGTCCCACGCCAGCGTCTCGCCGTTCACATCCGTGACGGTGACGATGGTGTTGTTCTGGCTGGCACGCACGTGGGCGATCCCACGCACGACGTTCTTGCGGGCCTTCTTTTCCTTCTTGGCCATGCTGGTCTCGCTGTGGTCGGTTCCGCTCTCGCACCCACGCCCTGCTCACGCAGGCCGGGGCGGCGGGAACCTCGCGAAATGGCGTTCCGGCACGATCGCCGGAACCGGGTTGGCAGGACACGGAACGCTCCGGCGTCCCGATGAACGGGCCCCGACACGCGGGGCCCAATGGACTACTTGACGCTCTTCTTGCCGGCGACGGTCTTCTTCCGCCCCTTGCGGGTGCGGGCGTTGGACCGCGTCCGCTGGCCGTTAACCGGCAGGCCCTTGCGGTGCCGGTCGCCGCGGTACGAGCGGATCTCCTTCAGACGCTGGATGTTCTGCTGCACCTGGCGACGCAGCGCGCCCTCGACCAGATAGTTCTGGTCGATCAGCGCGTTGACCGCGGCCAACTGCTGCTCGTTCACCTGGTTCGCCCGCGTGTCCGGGTCGATCCCGGCCTGCTCGCAGATCTCGGCGGCGAACTTCGCCCCGATCCCGTGCACATACTGCAGGGCGTACAGGAACTTCTTCTTGTCGGGCACATCGATGCCGGCAACACGTGGCACGGGGAGATCTCCAAAGCGGCGTCGGCGGCGGGCCGAGGCCGGAAGTCACGTTGCTCGAAGCCGAGTCCTGGACCCTGAGTCCTGAGTCCTTTGTCCTGAGTCCTTGAGGTCGGGCAACCGGTCGCCCCGGACCTCCATGTGATTCGATCCTCGCCCTTCGCCCCCGGCCACCCGAACCCCGACCGCCAGGACCCAGGACCAAGGACGCAGGACCTCTTCTTACCCCTGCACCTGCTTGTGGCGCGGCTCGGCCTTGCAGATCACGCGGACCTTGCCCTTGCGCCGGACAATCTGGCACTGGTTGCAGATGCGACGAACGCTAGCCTTGACCTTCACGACGAACCTCGCAGTCTCGCACGGGGCGGGACGCCCCGATCATCTTTCTCTGACCAACAGGTCAACCCAAAATCCCTGAGCACCGGTCCGACACACCAACCCGCCCGGGCCACCAGCCCCGAAACCGCGGCACGCCGATCGGACAGTACAGCACCCGGACGCGCCACCGCCGTCCGGGCCGAGATACTAGGCAAGGAACAGGGGAGAGGGAAGGGCCAGACCGGCGGCCCGGCGACGCCCGGAGCGAGGGCTCACCGGGCGACGGTCGGCCCGGAATGGGTGCCCGCTTGCGGTCACCCCGCCCTCGGCTGAAGAAATCTGCACGCCACGAACAGCGGCGCGCGCCAATTCCTGCCCGTCACGGTGGATTCCCTTGGAGCCGCGAGGCGGTCGGGTATAGTCAGGTTGTCCGGCGTGCCGGGTGGGTTGGGATCGAAAGGAGACCGACGATGCGTGCCGCTCGCTCAATGCTCGGTTCTTCGCGCGTCGTGTGCGGCCGCGTCGTGGCCTGTCTGCTGGCGCTGGCAGTCGGTGCCGCCGCCTCCGCCCAGACCACCTGGCTCGTCAGCAACAACCCGCTCGAGAACCCGGACTTCCCGGGGCTCTGGGAGGCACTCGAGAGCCCGCTCGTTGTGGATGGTGACACGGTGGAGGTCAGCCAGGGACTTGGTGAATACACGCTCTCCGAGTTTCGTCAGTACCGGTTCAACGGAAAGGCGATCACCGTGATCGCCGAGGAGAACGAGGTTCCGGTCCTTCGCGGAAGTTGGCAGATGGACTTCAGCATCTCGTTCGTGGATGGCGAAGGGCCTGACACGATCCTCGACGGGTTCCAGATTCTTGCCGCCTCGGAGGGTGCATTGGTGACCGGCGGCTCGTCCCCGACGATTCGCAACTGTGTGTTCGGTCCGGGCGCTTCGGCACGGAGCGGCACACTTTGGCTCGGCTATAGCAACTCCGGGGGTGCCCCGCGTTTCGAGAGTTGCGAGTTCCGCAATGGCTCATCGCTCTTCCAGCCGTACATCTACTCAACCGCGACTCCGACCTTTGAGGACTGCGTGTTCGAGAACAATCCGAGCCCTCTCGGAGGAATCGAGTTGAGAAACGGTGGCACGCTTCGGCGTTGCGATTTCATCGCGAACAGCGCGCCAAGCGTTGGCAACGAGGTCTGCGGGTCCAATCTATGGATCGAGGGCTGCCGTTTCGTTCGTACCAACATCGTTTCCCCGGGACACGGAGCACCGCTGATCGAGGCCTCTGGTGCGACCACGATCGTGAACTGCCTCTTCGACACCATCGTCTCCCCAGCCCATCCGATCATCCGATTACAAGCCACCACACCGGCTTTTGCTTCGATCACGAACTGCACGTTCGGCGGCACAAGTGCAACATCTCTTGCCGAAGTCGCGGGCCTCGGCGCCCTGACCGTCCGCAACTCTATCGTGTGGAACAACGCGCTCTCGCAACCCGCGTTCGTCGGGGCCGTCGCCGTCCAGTACTCCAACATCCAGGGCGGCTGGACCGGCACCGGCAACATCAACACGAACCCCGCCTTCAAGGCCGCCGGACAGAGCGACTTCCGACTCAATCCCGGCTCGCCCTGCATCGATCGCGGCGACAACGCCGCCGTCCCCGTCGGCATCACGCTCGACCTGGCCGGCCGCCCCCGCTTCTTCGACGACCCGGACACTCCCAACAACAACGGCAGCGGCACGCCGCCGATCGTCGACATGGGCGCGTACGAGTACCAGGGCCCGTTCGTCTGCGTCCCCGACCTCACGACGACCGCCAACCCCTTCGCCCCCGGCTTCGGCGAGCCCGACGGCGTCCTCAACAACGAGGACTTCTTCTACTACCTGCTGCTCTTCGCAAACGCCAACCCCGAGGCCGACCTGACCACCACCGCCATCCCCGGCACGACCGGTTACGGCACACCCAACGGCGTGATCAACAACGACGATTTCTTTTACTACCTGACCATCTTCGCGGAGGGCTGCGACGATTGATCGCCGCCAGCGAATCGCCCGGACGCCGTCGCCAGTCAAACGGCCCGCGGCTACCCCTCCACCGCCAACGTCGCCACAATGTTCTCCACGATCGCGTCGTGGGTCACGCCCTCGGCTTCGGCCTCGAAGTTCAATATCAGCCGGTGCCGCAGCGCGGGCAACGCCACCGCGTGCACGTCGTCCACGCCCGCGGCCGGGCGGCCCTCGACCAGGGCCCGGCACTTGGCCGCCAGCACGAGTGCCTGGGCCGCGCGCGGGCTGGCGCCCATGCGGACGTACTGGTTGGTCATGGGCGTGGCGTACAGCCCGGCGCTGGGGTCGCGACCGAACCGTTTGGTGACCGTCGCGGCGCCGCCACCACTACCACTGACGCCCGATCCGCCGTTCCCGCCCTCGCCCCCGATCCGCGGGTGCGTTGCCAGCACCATCCGGATCGCGTAGTCCTGCACATGCTCCGCGATCGCGACTTCCCGCACCAGCGCCTGGTGCCCGATGAGCCGCTCCGCGTCGAGGACCGACTTGAGTTCCGCCTCGACGCCCATCGTCGTCCGCGCCAGGATCTGCCCCAGTTCCTCGCGTGTCGGCGAGCCAACCAGCAACTTGAAGAAGAACCGGTCCAGTTGCGCCTCGGGCAGCGGGTACGTGCCCTCCTGCTCCACCGGGTTCTGCGTCGCCAGCACAAAGAACGGCCGCGGCAGTTCGTGCGTCACGCCCGCGACCGTCACGCTCCGCTCCTGCATCGCCTCCAGCAGGGCCGACTGTGTCTTGGGCGTCGCACGGTTGATCTCGTCGGCCAGCACGATCTGGGCGAACAGCGGCCCCTGCTGGAACCGGAACTCGCGGGCCACCCGCCCGCCGGTGCCCTCCACCTCGTGGACCACGGTCGTGCCCGTGATGTCCGCGGGCATCAGGTCGGGCGTGAACTGCACGCGGCCGAACCTCAGGTCCAGCGCCCGCGACAGCGTCCGCACGAGCAGCGTCTTGCCGATGCCCGGCACGCCCTCGAGCAGGCAGTGCCCGCCGACGAACAGGCACAGAAGCACGCCCTCGACCGTATCGCGCTGGCCGACGATGACGCGCCCGACCTGCTCGCGGACCGCTTCAAAGTCCGCCCGGAACCGCTCCGCGGCGGCCCTGGCCTCGTCCGGCGATCGCTGCTGCTGGGTCATCGGGCGGAGTGTAGTGAGGGGAAGTGGAAGGGGCGGAGGGGCGAAGGGACGAAGGGTGGAGCCGCGAACGACGCGGGGGCGACCGGGGTATGCGGAGGCGAGTGTTGGGATCGGGCACTCGCGGCGATGGACGCCCATGGCCGATCCGTTGGTTCCCAGCCTCACTCTGCCCCTTTGCCCCTCTGCCCCCCCCGCCCCTTCCATTTCCACCTCCCCGCCCGCCGATACGTCAACTCCACGTCCTGCTCGCACCGGCGCATGCGCAGCAGCGCCACCGCTTGCCGGCCGTCAGCGAGTCGACCACCCGCCCGCGCACGACCGCCCGGGCCATCTCGTCGCCCAGCAGCAGCGGCGCGACGTAGACCACCGCTTCATCAACGAGGTCCGCCTCGATCATCGCTCCCAGCAACCCCGGCCCGGCCTCGACCATCGCGGTCGAGACGCCGTGCTGGCTCCGCAGCACCCGCAGCGCATCCGCCAGGTCCAGCCGTCCCGGCGGCCCGCCCGGCACGCTTCCGACGCCGACGACCTTCACGCCTGCCTCGTGCAACGCGGCCCGCGCGCCCGCGCTGATCGGGGCCGCGGCCATCTCGCGGGCGCACAGCACGATCGTTGGGGTCTGCTTCGCCGTCTGAACGAGGCGCGACGACAGCGGGATGTCCAGCCCCGCGTCGATGACGACCCGGGCCGCGGTGCGGCGCACGCGCCGCGCGCCTCGGGCCGTCAGCATCGGATCATCGGCCACGACCGTCCCCAGCCCCGTGATGATCGCATCGACACGAGCCCGCAGGCGGTGCACCCGGCGGCGCGACGCCTCTCCCGAGATCCACTTGCTGTGCCCCGCCCGCGTCGCCAGGCGACCGTCCATCGTCTGGGCCCACTTGGCCACGACCCACGGCAGGCCGGTGATGACTCGCTTGGCGAACGCCTCACCAACCGCCATCGCCAGCCCGCTGTCGGTGCAGCGATCAACCTCAACACCCGCGGCCCGCAGCACCTCGGCCCCGCCACCGGAGTCCTCGCCGGGATCGCGCCGCGCGTACACAACCCTCGCCACGCCCGCCTCGAGCAGCGCCCCGGTACACGGCGGGGTCTTGCCCGTGTGCTTGCATGGCTCCAGCGTCACGAAGCACGTCGCCCCACGCGGGTCGTGTCCGCGTCGCCGGCAGTCGGCCAGGGCCTCGACTTCCGCGTGCGGCCCGCCCCAGCGCCGGTAGTGCCCGAGCCCCAGCACCAGGTCGCCGCGGGCGATCACGCACCCCACCAGCGGGCTCGGCTCGACATCGCCGGCGGCGCGCAGCGCCAGCCGCCCCGCCATGTCAAGGGCACGTTTGGAGTCCATCTTGACCTACGATAGTCGGTCGGGCGTCGCGCTTATCCGCGCCCGCCCGGTCGGGTCTTCAGGACGCGGCGTTCCCGGCCGACACACTTTCGATCGCGGCATGGCGCGACACGGATCGCCCGCTTCGCACCCCCGATAACACCCGCGTCCGGAGCCGTTCGTGCCCGACTCCCCCCACTTGGTCATCAACGGGCTCTCCATCGGCTCCGGCGGGGGCTACACCGTCGCACGCGAACTCTTCCGCGGCATCGGCGCGGCCCGTCCGGCCTGGCGCATCACCCTCGAACTGCTCAAGGGCTACCCGCTCCACCACGAGTTCGAGGGCGAGGACCTGCCCGCCAACTGCACCCTGCACTGGGCTCCCGAGGCCGCCCGCCCACGGATGGCCCGCCTGCGGTACGAGCGGGGCGAGTTCCTTCGCTGGCTCGCCCAGTCCAAGGCGGGGGCCGTGATGATGCTCAACGGGCAGACCATCCCGGGCTGCCCCGTGCCGGTGTTCAGCCACAACCAGGACCCGTGGCCGTACCGACCCGAGGCCTGGAACGGCTGGAAGGAGCGGGCCATCGCGTTCGTGAAGCGGCGCGAGCACAAGCGCGGCATGCGCGGGGCCGCGGTCTATGGCTGGACCAGCAGCTACCTCCGCGAACTCATCTGCGCCCACCACGGCATCCGCCCGCGTGTCGACGACGTGTTCTACAACGGCCTGCCCGAGTCGTGGATCGAGCGGGCGCGGACGGCCACGCCCGTGCCCATCGACGATCGCGTGAAGACGCTCGTGACCGTCTCGAACGTCTCTGTCTACAAGCGCCAGGACCTGGTGATCCGGGCCCTGGCCAAACTCCGCAAGCGCCCCGGCCTCGAAGACCTCCGCTACTGCATCCTCGGACATGGCGATGCCCCGGAGATCGAGCGTCTCCGCTCGCTGGCGGCCTCGCTCGGCGTGCGGGACGCCGTCGATCTGGAAGGGCGCGTGCCGCAGGCCCGCGTCGAGGAGGCGATGGCCACCAGCCGCGCGTTCGTGCTGATGAGCGTGTGCGAGTCGTTCGGCATCCCGGCGATCGAGGCGATGACGTTCGGCACGCCCGTGGTCGTGAGCGACTGCTGCGCCCATCCCGAAGTCTGTGCCGACGCGGCCGCGCTCGTCCGCGAGGACGATCTGGCCCATCTGGTCGAGTCGTTGGCCCGCGTCGTGACCGACGACGCCGAGTCGGAAACGCTGTCCCGAAAGGGCCTGGCCCGGGCCCAGGCCTTCAAGTGGTCGACGACGGTCGAGAAGATGCTGACGCATCTTGATCCGTTGCTGGAGCGGGCGGGGGCGACGACTGCGGCGACATCAGCGGTCGCGTAGTTGCTTCGCGTGTTCGACTTCGTACCGCGTCACGCGAACGGATTCACGACCTCGATACCTTCGATCCTGCCGCCCGGCACGTCCTCCGAGTGCAGCCTGCGCACGCCCGCGTCGAGACAGGCGCCCAGCAACACTGAGTCCCAGAACGAGACACCGCGATCCACGTGGATCGCCTTCGCCAGTTGGAGGGCGTTGGGTGTCGGCGCGACGATCGGCATGAGTGCCGCGAACTCCGCCAAGCGATTCCATGCGGCGACCGGCGTGAACCCCTGTCCCGCCAGCTTCCTGCTCGCGGCCACGAACTCGCACGCAACCTGCCACAGCAACACCGACGAATCGAGCGATCCCACCAGGGCCAACGCGCGCTCCTGCTTGAGCGGATCGCGCCCGTCGCAGGCATCGATGAGCACGTTGGTGTCAACGGCGTTCATGGAGTTCATCCCGCGTCGGGTATCGCCCGTTGGTCGACTTGAACCCCATTGACTTCACGCCCTCTCGGAGTCGGGCCAGGGCACCAGCACGCTCCGCATCGGAAGGTCCTTCGAGAGACTGAACGATAATGCGGACTCGCTCTTTCGGGCGCAACGACAACGGACCGTCCGGACGCAGCACACCGCCATCAAATGTCGCCTCAGTCACCTGGGTCATCGAAGGCCTCCGAGCACGATCCCATGATACCCAGAATCGGAGTTCGCTCGGACTCCACACGAACTCCGGTGCCTGCCGCTGGTCCCCCACCCTACGTCGCTCCGTCGCCCCGTCGCTCCGTCGCTTCCTCGGCAAACCTCGGCCTCTCCCGCAACTTCTTCGCCGGGTTCCCGCCGTAGATCGACCAGGGCTCCAGGTCCTTGAACGCGCAGCCGCGGGCTCCGAGGATCGCCCCGTCCCCCACCGTCACGCCCGGCCCGACGAACGCGTCGGCCGCGATCCACGCGTCGGCCCCGATCACGATCGGCGGGCGCGTCAGCGGCAGGTCCGGGCGCGTCCAGTCGTGCGAGCCGGCGCACAAGTGGGCGTGCTGGCTGATCGACGCCCGGTCGTGGATCGTGATCGGCCCGAGGCAGTACGCGATCGTGCCGTCGCCGAGGCTCGTGTTCCGCCCCATCGTCAGGTTCCACGGGCACTCGATGCGGCACGTCCGGCGCAGGTGCACGCTCGGGTGCAGTTTCGCCCCGAAGCGGCACACCAGCCACCGCCGCCACCCGTACCACGTGTGGAACGAGTAGCGGAAGAGAGTGCTCTGGACCATCGCCCACAGGAGTCGACCGACCTTCTCCTTTGTGGAGTACGGCGAGACATGGCGCGACTCGGGGTCGATCGCCGCGGGCGATTCCGGTCGAGTCGAGGTGTCGGGTGCGTCGCTCACGCGGACGGATCATCGGCCGATCGGGGCGGGGGGTCAAGACGCCTCCGGCGCCACCTCCACCCGCTGCCCGAACTTCGACTCCGTCCCCGCCAGCGTCCGGCGGATGTTCCCGCGGTGCTTGAACACCACCAGCCCCGCCAGCAGCACGCCCACCACCAGGAAGGGCCAGCCGGCCTCGTACCACGCCCGCCCGAGCCAGCCCAGGTTCCCCGCCGCCACGAACGACCCCGCGATCCACAGCGGCAGGCTGGCCGCGGCGATCGACGACGCCATCCCCACATACCGCCACCGCGCCACCACGACAATCCACAGCGCGAACGCCCCGACGCCGGCGATCGTCAGCACCGGGAAGACGCCCAGCAGCGACCCCAGCCCCGTCGCCACGCCCTTGCCGCCCTTGAACCCGACCCACGGTGAGAACATGTGCCCGAGGATCGGGCACGCCATGACGCCGAGCCACAGCAGCGCATCGCCGGCCGCGATGTCGAACCGCCCGAGCAGCCCCGCGATCGCCCCGGCCGCGATCGTCGGGATCAGCCCCTTGAGCACGTCGAGGGCGAAACACTGGGCCCCGGCCTTCTTGCCCAGCACGCGGAGGACGTTGGTCGCACCGATGTTCCTCGAGCCGTGCTGGCGGATGTCGACCCCGTGGCGGCGTGCGATCAGCAGCCCGAAGGGGACCGACCCCGCCAGGAACGCCACCGGCATCGCCACGAGCAGCACCCAGTTCATGCCCCAAGTGTACGAACTCCCCGCATCACCCAAGCGCGCGAGCCGGGGCGTCCCCGCCCGGTCCCCAACCCCACGCGCCAGCCGGGAGCGTCCCCGCCCCGGTCCAACTCCGCCCGCTGAACCAAGACCGGGGCGGGGACGCCCCGGCTCGCAACTCGATCGTCGCCATCGAGTCTCGAATCCCTGTCTCTTCCCTCTCCTCTCCTCTCTTCTCTTCCCTCTCCTCTCTCCTCTGTTCTCTCCTTTCTCTTCTCTCTGTCCCGCCCCAGTACCATCCCCCATGCCCCAACGCATCGCCATGTGGTCCGGCCCGCGGAACATCTCGACGGCCCTCATGCGCTCATTCTCCAGCCGCCCGGACTGCTTCGTGACCGACGAGCCGCTGTACGCCCACTACCTTGCCGCCACGAACGCCGACCACCCGGCCCGCGAGCACGTGATCGCCGCCCACGAGCCCGACTGGCGCAACGTCGCCGCGTTTCTCACCGGCCCGATCCCGCGCGGGCGGTCGGTCTGGTACCAGAAGCACATGGCCCACCACCTCACGCCCGATGTGGACCGGGCGTGGCTGGCGGGCCTCACCAACGCGCTGCTCGTCCGCGATCCAGCGGAGATGATCACGTCGTACATCAAGGTGCTGCCGAACCCGACGCCCGAGGACCTTGGTCTGCCGCAGCAGGTGGCCCTGTTCGACTGGCTGCGTGAAACGACGGGTCACACGCCGCCTGTAGTCGATTCGCGCGACATCCTCGAAGACCCCCGCGGCGTCCTGGGCGCCCTCTGCGAGCGGCTGGGCATCGCGTTCGACGCCGCGATGCTCTCGTGGGAGCCCGGCCCGCGCGACACCGACGGCGTGTGGGCGCCGCATTGGTACGAGGCGGTCGAGAAGTCGACCGCTTTCGCGCCGTATCGACCCAAGCACGAGGTGGTGCCGGAACGGCTCAGCGGCGTGCTGCGGGAGTGCGAGGCGCTGTACGCACGACTATCCGACCATCGAGTCACGACGTGATCGCAGACGCGGCTTTCCGCCCCCGCTTCACCCGCGTGCCCGATTCCCGCACCGACAGGCCGCACTCAGGGCAGGTCGACAGCGACGCAACGTCATACCCGCACCCCACGCACTCGCCGCGCCGCAGCCGCCGACCAGCCCGAGCGTGCACGAACCAAGGCCTGAAGCACACGCCACAGACCAACAGGCTCGGTCCAAACACGAGCCAGAGCGGGAGAACCACGTTCGTGCTGTAGCCGGTGAACCAGTACGTTCCGTCAACCGCCGTGGGCGACCGAACCGAGTAACCAACATCGACCAAGTAAAGAAACTCAGGCCTTCGAGGAACGATCTTGGGTGCATGGGGCCCCGAGAACTCAGAAAATGATTGTGGCCAGTCCCCGCGCGAGCCCCACCAGCAATCAACGACACCTCCGTGCAGCCGGACCCACGCCCCGCCGTCCGGCGACACGTACGACACGATGAAGAACAGACTCAGGCACCACAACCCCAGGCTCAGCACGCTCACAAACGCCGCGTACTTGAACAGGCATCGCATGGACGGCCTCGCTTACCCGCCGCTGGGCGCAATCGTCGGCGGCTCCGGCTCGGGCTGCGCAGGATCCTGCCCGGATGATTCGGGCTCGACCGTCGGCGATTCCGCCTCGGCCCCCGGCCCCATCCGCTCCCGCAGCGCCCGCGCCCGCTCCAGGATCGCCGCCTCCGCTTCCGGCGAGTCCAGCCCCTGGGCCGGCTCCAGCACGTAATGCCACTCGATCCGGTTGTGGAACCGGGCCGGGATGGCCGCGGCGATCAGGTCCGGCCCCGGATACTCATAGAACGGCGCGGCCGCCTCCCGCCCCTCGTGCACCGGCTCGAACCCCGCCATCTCCAGGCGCACGTCGTACGTCCCGTAGAACTTGAACCGCGCCTCGGCCGGCGTCCGCCCGATCTCCACGTCGTTCAGCCACACCATCGCGCCCGGCGGCTCCGACGTGACCCGGATCGTGCGCTCCAGGCAACCGCCGAGCCCAGCCGACAGCCCGCCCAGCACGCCGCACGCCGCGGCCATCGCACTCCGTTGCCCGCGCGAACGCCTCATGCCGCGTCCCCCCGCTCGTTGCGCCCGCGCCGGCGCGGACGCTTGGCCTCCACGCCCCCCAGCGGCTCGTCGAACTCATCACCCCGGAACAGCGAGCCCAGGTACACCCGGCGGACCATCTCGTCGTTGATCAGGCCCTTTGGCGTGCCCTCGGCGAAGACCTTGCCCGAGTCGATGATGTAGGCCCGGTCGCACACCCGCAGCGTCTGCTGCACGTTGTGGTCGGTGATCAGGAACGCGATGCCCGTGTCGGCCAGTTCGCGGATCTGCTTCTGCAGGTCCTCGACCGCGATCGGGTCGACGCCGCTGAACGGCTCGTCCATCAGAATCAATCGCGGCTCGGTGACCAGCGCCCGCGCGATCTCCAGTTTGCGCCGCTCGCCGCCGGAGCAGGTGCGGGCCGCGTGCCGGGCCTTGTGCGTCAGGCCGAAGCGCTCAAGCAGTTCGGTCGCACGCTTCTTTCGATCCTCGCGCGACAGCGGCTGGGTCTCCAGGATCGCCAGCAGGTTCTGCTCGCACGTGAGGCGCTGGAACACCGACGGCTCCTGCGACAGATACCCCATGCCCAGGCGGGCCCGCTGGTACATCGCCAGATCCGCCACGTCCTCGTCGTTGAACGCGACCTGGCCGTCGTCGGCGTCGATCATGCCGATCGTCATGCGGAACGAGGTGGTCTTGCCCGCCCCGTTCCGCCCGAGCAGCCCGACGATCTCGGCCTCTTCCACGCGGAACGACACGCCGTCCACGACGGTGCGACCGGCGTAGGACTTCCGCAGGCCTGTGGTTTCGAGCAGGGGCATCGGACCGGAGTGTAGTGAGGGCCGAACAGAAACAGGGGGTGAGCGACAGCGGGCCGCCGCGGCGGGCGCGATCGCCTCAGGCGGTTGTCGCCTTCGGGCGACGGGGCGTGGGCCTTGCGTCGATGGCGATGTCGCGCCGCATCACCTTGCCGTCGAACCGGATCTGGTCCGCGGCCCGGTAGGCGGTCTGGCGGGCGTCGGCGAGCGTCGCGCCGAGCGCGGTCACGCCCAGGACGCGCCCGCCGTCGGTGAGGATCTCGCTGCCGTCGCGCTTCGTGCCGGCGTGGTGGATGGTGGCGTTCTCGACAGCCGCGGCCTCGTCGAGGCCCGTGATGACTCGCCCGGTGCGGGGCTTCTCCGGGTAGCCCTCGCTGGCGAGCACGACGGTGCACGCGGGGCGCGGGTCCCAGCGGACGTGGGCCTGGTCGAGCGTGCCGCGGGCGGCGTGGAGGAGGATGTCGAGCAGGTCGGCGTCGAGGCGGGCCATGAGGGGCTGGGTCTCGGGGTCGCCGAAGCGGGCGTTGAACTCGAGGACTTTGGGGCCGCCGGGCGTGAGCATGATGCCGGCGTAGAGCACACCGCGGTAGTCGATGTCGTCGCGCCGGAGGGCGTCGAGGGTTGGGATAAGGATGTCGCGCTCGACGCGCTGCATGAACTCGTCGTCGACGCGGGCCGAGGGGCAGAACGCGCCCATGCCGCCGGTATTGGGGCCGGTGTCGTTGTCGCCCAGGCGTTTGTGGTCCTGGCACGGCGGGAGCATGAGCAGGGTGCTGCCGTCGGTGATGGCCATGACGGAGACTTCCGACCCTTCGAGACGCTCCTCGATAAGGACCTTCGAGCCGGCGGGGCCGAACTCGCGCTTGACGAGCATGCGCTCCAGGGTCAGGACGGCCTGCTCGAGCGTGTCGGGCACGACCACGCCCTTGCCCTTGGCCAGCCCGCTGGCCTTGATGACCGGCAGGTCCGGGCGGGTGCGGACGTAGGCCTGGGCGAGCGGCACGCACTGGGCGGCGATGGCGGCGGCGTCGGGCTGCTGCTCCTTCGGCACGTCCCTGAACTGGTCCTTGAAGTGGGCCGAGTTCTTCAGCAGCGTGATGTCCGCGGCGGCGATGGGCTGCGACGCGAGGCGGGCCTTGCCGACGCGGACCATCGCGTCGATGAGCTTGCGGCGCAGCGAGGCGTCGCGGAGGGTGGCGAATCGCTCGAGGGCGATCGCGACGTCCTCGTCATCGCTGGCGCGGCTCTCGAGGTGCTGGCACGCGGCGTCGAAGTCGGAGAACGCGCGGGCGTCGGCGGTCGGGATCGAGGCCGCCCGGAGCAACTGCTTGCACCAGGCCTTGTCGGATTCCAGGCGGGCCCCGGCGGCGCTCGGGCCGAACACCAGGGTGCTTGGGGAGGCGAGGCGGTCGGCGAAGCCCTCGGCCAGCGGGTCCTCGGGGCCGATGACCACCAGCCCAATGGCCTTCTTCTGGCAGAACTGCTCGAGGCGGTAGAGCTCGCGGGCGTCGACCGGCACGTCAACGGGCTTGGCGATGGCGGCCAGGCCCGGGTTCGAGGGGTGGCTGGTCCAAAGTTCACCGAGGTTCGGGGACTGGGCCAGGCGGAGGGCGAGGGCGTGCTCGCGTCCGCCGCCGCCGATGAGCAGGACGTTCGTGCGGGAAGGGGACGGATCGGGCATCGGCGAGTGTACGCGGGGGTGGGTTGGGGACCGGGGCGAGGACGCCCCGGCTCGCGTTCTTGATTAGGGACCGGGGCGGGGACGCCCCGGCTCGCGAGGGTGGCAGAGGACGCCGGCGCAGTCAGCCGGTCCGGACCGAGCGGAGCCAGCCGGGGAACGACCTGAGGACGTGGGCCAGGCCCGGCTGGGCGACCTCGGCGTGGGCACGGGACGCGGCCACCCAGCGGCGCTTGCGGAAGTCGCCCTCGTCCCAATCGTCGAGCAGGTCCTCGACCAGAAGGGGGAAGACCTCGACGCGGCACGGGGTGGGTCGCCCCGAGGCCCAGCCGCCCCGCTTGGTGTACTCGAACGCGCCGACCGGCTCATCGACCAGTTGGCCCCGGACGCCGGCCTCCTCGAGGGCCTCGATGGCGGCTGCCTGGGTCGGGGAGTGGCCCGGGTCGATGCGGCCTTTGGGGATGGCCCAGTCGCCGTTGCGGGAGGTGATCAGCAGGACCTCGCTGCGGCGCGACCGCACGGGGCGGAAGCACAGGGCCGCGACCTGCGGCACGGGCGGGGATGCCAGCCATGCGGTGGGCATGGAAGGATGGTACCGCCCCACCGCCGACGCACCATCGGTCCACAACAAACGACGGGCCGAGCGGGGCCGATAGCCACCAGAAACGGTGGTCACGACCGCATCGCGGCGACCCTCGCCGAGTGGGCGGGCTCAGCGGTCGGGCTGAGGCTGGACGTCGATCGGCTCGCCGTCGAAGTTGTTGACGACGATGTCGCCGACGTTGAAGGAGACGACCTGGCTCGGGGCGCTGATGCGATAGACGAGGTAGAGGATCTGGTCGGGGCGGGTGCGGCTGGTCGTGGGCAGATCGGCCAGCGACGTGATCGGGTCGCTGGGGAAATAGCGGATCTTGACCAGGTCGCGGCATTCCATGTTCACCGAGATGTACCCGATGGGGTCGAAGCGGTCGTTCTGGTCGTTGACAAGTTGCACCCGGTCCGAGAGATTCGCGCCGCGCTCGCGGGCGATCTCGAGGTCGTTCTCCGAGCCGATGGAGACATCAACGGTGACGATGGCGGTCGTCGTGGTGTTGATGAACTGATTGATGCGCAGCGCCTGGTCAAGGCCACGGATCTCGAGGGCGCTGGAGAGGAATACAGACTCGCCCTGAACGACACGATTGCCCCGGACCTCAAGGCTCTGCTCGGTGCCACGCTGGATCACGTAACTGGTGCCGATGGAGTTGCGCGCGACGATGCCGCCGCGCTGGCCGAAGACGCGGTTGTTGGTCTGAGTCCCCTGCTGGCCACCGCGAAGCTGGTTCTGCTCGTCCGGGGTGTACTGGATCACCGAGCCGGTCAGATCACCGCTCGGGATGCGGCTGTCGCGGTCGCGGACGCTGGCGTACTGCGTGAACGAGCCGCCGTTGTCGGCCAGCGGGCCGGCCTGGGTGTCGATGTCGTAGCGCGTGCCCTTGATGTACAGGGCCACGGGCATGGCGTCGGGCGGCACGGGGAACTCGAAGCCGAACAGCAGTTCGGTCGCGCCGCCGACGGAGGAGACGAACAGGTTGGGGGCGTCGAAGCGCCAGCGCCCGTACTGGCGGGGCGAGGCGTTGGCCAGGCTCACCGCGGCCACGGGGAAGATGTCACGCGCGACCGTGCGCCCGAACTCGTCCTCTTCGTGGACCAGCAGGCGGACCTGGGCGTGCCCGATCACGACCTGGCCGTTCTTCTCCTTCGAGTTGGCCTCGAACTGGACGACGTAGCCCTCGAGGCGGGAGGTCGGCGGGAACTGCTCGCCGTGGAAGTCGACGACGGTCTGCTGGCTGCTGACCCACAGGTCGCCGCCGAGGAGCTGCTGGAGGGTGGTGCCCTCGGCCCCGACGCGGTAGCGCCGGACGACGCGGGCGCCGGACGGGGCCAGGATGTTCATGGCCTTGCCGCCGCCCTCGGTGGAGCGGAGCATCTCGGGCACGTCGGCGAGGTTGGGGTAGTAGTGGGCCAGGGCGGTGGAGTTGTTGAACACGCCCGTGGAGGCGCGCCCGTAGAGGCCCGCGACGATGTCGTCGACCGGGACCCAGAGTTTGCCCTGGCTGACCAGCGCGTTGCCGGTGCCGGGCTGGATGCGCCGGTACCCGCCGAACTCGGTGTCCATGCGGAGCATGCCGATGGACATGACGGTGAAGCCGGCGGTGATGACGCCGGCCGCCACGCCGCACAGGCCCCCGCCGACGTAGTCGACCGCGGGCTCGACCACGACGTTGCTGGGGAGCAGTTTGTCCAACCCCGCCCGCAAGAGGCCCAGCGAGATCGCGAACGGCAGGGCCAGGCCCAGGCCCCAAGACGACTGCTGGGCGAACGCCAGGAACCCGCGCGAGGGCAGGTTCTTGAGCAGGAACATCGAGGTCGGCTCCCAGAACGCCAGCGCCAGGGCGCCGGCGGCCAGGACGCACACGAGGTTGATCAGCGCGGAGAAGAAGCCGCGGGTCACCCAGAGGTACCCCAGGCCGAGGATGATGAGCACCGAGACGAGGTTCATGTACGGCATGGTCTGTCCCTAGTGGGCCGGCTTGGCGGGGTCGGTCGGGTCGGCGGGGCTTGGAGAGCCCTTCGAGTTTCTGACGCCCGGCGCGGGTCCGGGTTCACGACGCGGGCGGAAAATCCGAGCGGAAAGGTCGGGGGTCAGGCGCCCGCCCCGGCCTTGGCGGCACCCTCCTGCGAGATCCGGGCGATCTCTTCGACGCTGGTCACGCCGTCGACCGCCTTGCGGAGGGCGACCTGGTTGATCGAGGGCAGGCCGGTCTTGCGGAACTCGGCCTTGACGTCGTTCCAGCGCCCGCCGCGGATCATGTCGCGGATGGCGTCGGTGATCTCGTAGACCTCGAAGAGGCCTTCCTGGCCGATGTAGCCGCCACCGTTGCAGACGGGGCAGAGTTCGGGCTTGTTCTTAATGAGGACCTGGCCGCCCTTCTTGAACAGTTGCTTGACCTTGTCGGCGGGCAGGCCGAGTTGCTTGAGCATTTCGGGCGTGGGCTGGTAGGGGACGCGGCAGTTGGTGCACAGGCGCCGGATGAGGCGCTGGGCGACGACGCCGCGAAGGCCCGCGGTGGCCAGATCGGCGTCGCCGACGGCCTTGGTCCAGCCCTGGAGGGTGGAGAGGGCGCTGCTCTGGCGGAGGCTGACGTAGATCCGCGTGCGGGTGTGGTCGGCCTTGGAGATCTCCTGGGCGGTCTGCTGGTCGGGCACCTCGGCGACGGCGACAACATCGGGGTCACGCCGGAGGATCGAGCGGATGGTCTTGGAGAACTCGGCCTCGGTGTTCTGGGGGTCGAACACGTTTTGCTTGGAGCCCTCGATCGCGTCCTGGACCTCGAGTTCGAGGGTCTGGACGTTGCTGGTGTAGGCGTCGTGGAGGCGGGTGAGGGCGTAGAGGGTTGTGGTGCGCCCGCCGCGCGTCTGGCCCGCGGACAGGACGACGCCGGTGCCGTCGGCGGCGAGGCGCTTGACGGCCTCGATCTGGGGGTCGAGCAGGCCCAGGTCGTCGATGGCGCGCCGGACGGACTCGGCCGGATCGAACGTCAGGGTCAGGCGCATGACGCCCTGCGTGCCCTGGCTGAGCACGCGGACGGTCTTCTTGACGCCGGCGTATTCGACGCTGACATCGCCGAGCATCTTGCGTCGGCGATCGGCCACGTCGAGGCCGCCGGCGGACTTCCACACGTCCATGATGGACAGGGCCTGCGGGCCAGGGAACACGTCGCCGGCCTGGCGGACGCCATCGACGAGGTAGACCACGCCGTAGGTCCCGTCGGGCTTGCCGGAGGGCAGGACCTCGACGAGGCTGGCGCGGGCCTCGCGCCCCTTGATGTAGAGCGACTCGGCCAGCACGCGGGTCTCGAACTCGGGGGTCTCGGCGTCGGGCACTTCGAGTTTGCGCTTGCCGGGGCCGGTGAGGACCAGTTCGGCCTTGCCGGCGAGTTTGGCGGCGGCCTTGGCGGCCCGGGCGTCCTGCATCGAGGACAGATCGAAGCGGAGGCGGTGAGCCTCGGGGACGCGGTCGTCGCGGTTGGCCACGACCGGGAAGGCGATCAGGTCGCCCAGCAGGACGCCCATCATGGCCAGCAGGGCGATCCAGAACGCGATCTCGCCCTTCATCGGGATGGCGAAGAAGACCAGCACCGCGACCAGCCCGGCGATCAGGTGCACCATGTTCCACTGCTTCCGACCCAGGTGGAAGCGGTGGGCGTGCTTGTCGTAGATGGAGGAGATGACCCAGCCCCAGCCGACGAACGGCAGCAGGACCAGGATCGGCTTCCAGAAGGACATGAGGATCAGTGCGTCGGCGAGCGTGAGCAGGCCGAGCGCGGACTGGCCCGCGTGCGGGGCGAGCGTCGGGAGTGCGTCGATCGGGGTCACGGCGGAGGGGCCTTCCGTCTGGGACGCCCGCCCCGCGTGGCTCGCGGGGGGCGACAGGGTTCTGGCATGGTTCCGGCGTGGGCCGGATCAGCACAATAGGGCGGCGTGCGGTTGCGCGGCGTGGCGGCGGCGGGGCCGGGTCAGCCGAGTTTCTTCAGACGCATGAGCAGTTCGTCGAGGTTCGGGGAGGCCTCGCTGGCGACCCGCATGTGGATGTACTCCTTCTCCGACGAGTTCGACCAGCGACTGGTTGAAGTCGACCATGCCATCTGGCGGCTCCCTGATGGTGTCGAGGTACCTGCGGAGTTCGCCCTCGCTCGAGCACGTGCTTCTGCACGACGGCGTTGTTGATCAGGATCCGGTGGCGGGGATGCGGTGATGTTCGTGCAGCGTCGGCAGGAGCTTGTACACGAACGCCCGCATCTGGTAGCCAAGGATCTTGCGGACCTGGGGCACTCCTGTCGGCGGGAACAGCCCGGGGATACGGCTGAACGTCTGCGTGGTCGAGAGGCGGATGGTGCCAGGTGACCAGGTGGCCCGTCTCGGCGGCCATGAGGGCGGCCTCGAAGGTCTCGGCGTCGCATCTCGCCGACGAGCACGATGTCCGGGTTCTCGCGGACCAGTGCGCGCAGGGCGATCTTGAAGTCCAGGCAGTCGATGCCGATCTCGGCTGGTTGGATGGCATTGTCGGTGAAGATGTACTGATGGGTCCTCGATGCAGACGATGTGGACGGCCAGTGCGGCGCTCACGAAGTCGAGCATCGAGGCGATCGTGGTGGACTGCCCGAGCTGGTCACGCCGCAGAGCAGCACGATGCCCTGGGGCTGCATGGCGATCTCGGACATGATCGGCGGAAGGTGCAGGCCTCGAACGGGAGGATGTTGTTGAGGACGCGCCGGGCGGCGACGGAGATCTGCCGCGGGCCATGAACAGGCTGACGCGGAAGCAGTGCTCGTCGTAGTCGCACGAAGTCGACCGAGCCGAACTTGTGGAGGTCCTCGATCTGCCCTCGGTGAGGATGTTGCGGGCGATCTCCAGAACTCCGTTGTCGACGGGGCTGGTGTCCAGGGGCTTGAGGGCGCCGCGGAGGCGGATCTTCGGGGCCTGGCCCGTCTTCATGATCAGGTCGGAAGCCTCGAACTTCATCGTGGCCGACAGGAACTTGCCCCAGCGGGTCGCGTGCGGGTCGGACTGCTTCTTGCGGGGCAGGGCGATGTGGCCCACGTGCGAGGCGTCGTTGTGGAGTTCGGTCCCGACTGTCATGTGCGTCCTCGCCATCGCGCCGGGAGCCCGGCGGTGCTGTGGTCCTGAACTTGTGCCGGGCGGGCGGCCGCCCGGGCGCGGCCCGAATGGGCCGCAAGAATAGTCTCTCGCGCCGTTTCCCGCCCGCCAAGGGATTCTCGGGCGAACAACCGGACCGGCATCGGGGCGGCTCGTTGGAGGCCCGCCCGAGGCCGGATGGCAGGCGGTCGGCGACCCGACCCGGCCATCCGAACACGTCCGATACCCGCCGCGAGCGCGCGACAACGACGGCCCGAGAGGGCTGGCAGTTCTGTTCGCAGGCGGGGGCGGGGCGGTTCCGGGGAGGTTGGCGTCGACGTTTCGGCGCGGGTGTCGGCGCGGGCGTCGGCAGGGTTTCCGGCGTCAATCGAACTCCCCCCGGGCCGCGGCGTCGCGGGCGGCGACGGCCAGCTGGTCGCAGCGTTCGTTCTCGGGGTGGCCGTCGTGCCCGCGGACCCAGTGGAACCGGACGGTGTGCGTCTGGATGAGTTCGTCGAGGCGTTGCCAGAGGTCCTGGTTCTTGACGGGCTGCTTCGAGGCGGTCTTCCAGCCGCGTTTCTTCCAGGAGGCCATCCACTCGCTCAGCCCGTTGAGCACATATTGGGAATCGGAGTAGAGGTCGACGCCCGACGGGGACTTGAGGGCCTCGAGGCCTCTGATGGCGGCCAGGAGTTCCATGCGGTTGTTGGTGGTCTGGCGCTGCCCGCCGGAGTCCTCGCGGGCCTTGCCGCTGGCGGGGTGGCGGAGGATGTAGGCCCATCCCCCCGGCCCGGGGTTGCCGGAGCAGGCGCCGTCGGTGAAGAGTTCGACGTGGGGGAGGGGCATGGGATCGATCGTTGGCGACTACCACTCGGCGATGCACTGCACATTCGAGAAATCGGCGCGTGACAAGTCCTGCCGGCGGATCATGAAGTAGATCATCCCCATGTCGCCCCACATCCAGCCGGGACGGTCGTCGGTGTCGAGTTGGAGGAGAGGAATCCAGTTCGAGGCGTCGGCGACGCCTCCGGCTTGCACGTCGATCGAGTGTTGGATCGGGTGAGCATGGCCAAGCATCTGATTGAGCGGCGTATGGCGGCAGCCCTGCTCGCCGGAGATCGGGATCAACAAGTTGTAGACCGCGTCACTCAGTGAAGAGTGGCCTTGGGCGCCTAGGTCGTCCCACGTCGGGATGCTGGCGATCGAGTCAAATCGCAGACCGCACGCCCGCCAGCGTCCATGTCCGTTGGCCACCAGATTCTCGATCCCATCCGGAGCGGGACGTCTTATCAACGGCGTTCCGGCCGTCGTGAGCGCCACCCCGAACCCGCCCTCTGGACAGGAGTCCCCCCACCAGTCGCGGTGGAAGAACGAGAGAAGGCCGTCAGTGGGCAGCAAGAACGATTCATCGGCACGGCTCGCCACGGCCAGGTCGATCTGTGCAATGAAAGCGAGAGGGCCGGATGTCGCCGTGGGCCAGTCAAACCCATCCGGCAAGTCCGGATCACCGCCGAACTTCGAGCTTCCGACGGGAATCCGCTCATCGCCGACCGGTTCCGGCGTGATCTGGATGGCCGAGCGGATGATCGGCTCGATCTCATCGAGCAGGTTGGAGTACCCGGCCTCCCGAAACAGGTCGAGCAGCCGGTCGCGACGCGGACGCACGAGTCCCGGCGGGTTCTCGCGCATCACCCCTCCTCACTCTCCTTCAACTTCGCCAAAACGCTGTAATCCTCCAGCGTCGTCGTGTCCTGCGTGATCTTCTCCTCGCCGGCCGCGATCGACCGCAGCAGGCGGCGCATGATCTTGCCCGACCTGGTCTTGGGCAGGGCCGGGGTGAAGCGGATCTGGTCCGGGCGGGCGATCGCGCCGATCTCGCGGGCCACGTGCTCGCCCAGCGACTTCTTGAGCGTCTCGCCCGCGGCCTTGTCGCCCGGCTCGTGCTCGGGGTCGAGCGTGCAGAAGGCCGCGACGCCGGTGCCCTTGATCTCGTGGGGCATGCCGACGACCGCGGCCTCCACCACCGCCGGGTGGGAGACCAGGGCCGATTCGACCTCCATCGTGCCCAGGCGGTGGCCCGAGACGTTGATGACGTCGTCGACGCGTCCCATGATCCAGAAGTAGCCGTCGGCGTCGCGGCGGGCGCCGTCGCCGGTGAAGTAGAAAGGGGAAGCGACGGAGCGATGGAGCGACGGAGCGACGGAGGGAGAGGCGGGAGACGGGCTGGAAAGCCCGTCCCCCTCGGGGAAGGAAGGCCGGTCCGCCTCGGCGACGTCGAAGCGGGAGAAGTAGGTGTCGATGAAGCGCTGGCGGTCGTTGTGGATGCCGCGGAGCATGGATGGCCACGGGCGGCGGATGCCCAGGAGACCGCCGGTGTTGGCGGGGCGTTCGACGCCGTGCTCGTCCATGATGGCGGGATCGACGCCGAAGAACGGCAGCGTGCAGGAGCCGGGCTTGGTGGGGGTGACGCCGGGCAGGGGCGTGAGCATGTGCCCGCCGGTCTCGGTCTGCCACCAGGTGTCGACGATCGGGCAGACGCTCCGCCCGATGTGCTGGCGGTACCACATCCAGGCCTCG
>JAWKTE010000009.1:0-188306 GCA_041401985.1 Phycisphaerales bacterium | reverse complement strand
CCTTCTTGCCCTTGGCCCCACGGGCCGCGACGGCGGCGTTGGTGGCGTCCGGCGCGGTTGGGGCGGCTTCGGTTCCGGCTTGGGCCGCCTGGCCCGTCGTGGCCGCGTCGGGCGTCTGGGCGTCGATGGCGGCGAGGTTGGCCGCGACCTCGGCCCGGGCCTTGCCGATCGCCTTGGCGCGGGCCCGATCGGACTTGTCCTTGGTCTTGTTCCTGGCCGTCTTGACCGCCGCCTTCTTCGAGCCGGCGCGAGCAGCCACCTTCGGCCTGTTGGCCTTCGTCTTCGTCATGCGAATCTCCTTGGTGTCCGGCCCCCGCGACGCGCGGCGGCCAAAGCGGGCCACGCCCGGTGCCCCGGGCGGACGCGTCACTCGGCCAGGAACGCCTCGACGTTGGCAGGGTCCATCCCGGCCAGGAACGCGACCGCGCCGATGAGGTCGCCCCGCACCTTGGCCAGGTCCCCGACCCGGCCCCAGTTACAGGGGTCGGCCTTGGCGGCCTCGGCGTGCTTGTCGAGCTCCATGCCCAGCACGTCCAGCAGGCGGGCGATGTCGGCCCGGTGGGCGGCGTAGGCGTCGGCGGCGGTCTGGTTCATGGCGTGGACTCCTGCGGCGGGGCGTTCCCCACAGCCCCGTCCGGGGTGGTCACATGAAGCCATGGAACCGCCCGGCCAGCAAGGCGAATCGCGCGATTCGGGCTGGAATTCCAGAGGATTCTGCATGTGCCGCGTCAATGTGGGCAACGTGTGGGCGGGTGCGGTCACGCGTTCGGAGGGCACCCGGGGGATGGGCCCGCTGTACGCTGGGCACATGGCAAAGCGCCAATCAGCAGCCGCGTCGCGGAAGCCGCGGGTCCGCCGGGACACTTCGGAGGGGGTGCCAGCGGTCCACCTGCGATGGGGCTCGACTCACCACCACAGGTGGCTCGCCGGCCCAGGCACTGGCGGGCCGGTCATCGCGGGATCCGCGCCGGGCAGGCCGTAGGATCGACTCTTGAATCGGAGGGCCGGCGTGCGGGGTGCTCCATCGCGTCCAACTGCGGGTGCTCGTTCGTCGCCGGGCAGCGAGCGTGATCCGACCTTTGTCGCACGCGGCGTCACGAAGGTGTATCGCACCGGCGAGGTTGAGGTGCATGCCCTCCGCGGAGTGGACCTTGACCTGTATCCCGGAGAGTTCGTGGTCATCCTGGGGCCGTCGGGCGGGGGCAAGAGCACGCTGCTGAACATCCTGGGCGGGCTCGACGTGCCTACCGCGGGCTC
Organism: Phycisphaerales bacterium; assembly: GCA_041401985.1. GTDB lineage: Bacteria > Planctomycetota > Phycisphaerae > Phycisphaerales > UBA1924 > JACKHA01. The sequence goes on along the minus strand of JAWKTE010000009.1, from coordinate 187,049 downwards.
GGTGCGGTACCGCGACCACGATCTGACGAGCCTGGATGACCACGCGCTGACGATGTATCGGCGTGAGCACGTTGGCTTCGTGTTCCAGTTCTACAACCTCATCCCGAGCCTGACGGCGCGAGAGAACGTGGCGTTGGTCACCGAGATCGCGCCCCGGCCGCTCCGCGCCGAGGAAGCGCTGGACCTTGTCGGGCTGACCTCCCGAATAGACCACTTCCCGTCGCAGCTCTCGGGCGGCGAGCAGCAGCGGGTCGCGATCGCCCGCGCGATCGCCAAGCGTCCGGACGTGCTGCTCTGCGACGAACCGACCGGGGCGCTCGACGCCGCGACCGGTGTGATCGTGCTGGAGGCCATCGACCGGGCCGGGAGAGAGATCGGGGCGACGACCGCGGTGATCACGCACAATGCGCCGATCGCGCGGATGGCCGACCGCGTCCTGCACCTGTCGGGGGGGCTGATCACGCGGATCGAGGCCAACCAGCGGCGAGCCCGCGCCGGGGAGCTGACGTGGTGAGGGTTCAAGCCAGAATGCGGGGACGGGCGTGATCAGCGTGCTCGACCGCAAGCTGGTGCGCGACATGTCGCGCCTGAAGGGCCAGTCATTGGCCGTGGCGTGCGTTATGGCGTGCGGGATCGCCACGCTGGTGATGTCGATCTCAACAATCTCGTCGCTCGGGGCGGCCCTGAGCGCGTTCTACGAGCGGTCGCGGTTTGCCGATGTCTTCGCGAATCTGGAGCGGGCGCTTGAGGCGCTCGGTGCGCGCATCGCCGAGATCCCGGGCGTTTCCGTCGTGGAGACACGGGTCGCGCTGGCGTTCACGCTCGATGTGGAGGGAATGGTCGAGCCGGCGCTCGGGCGGATGATCTCGATCCCCGACCTGGGCGAACCGCGACTCAACGCCATCCACCTGCGCCAGGGGCGTCTGCCGGAGGCCGCACACACCGATGAGGTTGTCATCAGCGAGCCCTTCGCGCTGGCCAACGGCCTGCGCCCGGGGGACCATCTGGACGCGGTCATCAATGGACGGTGGCAACGGCTGCGCATCGTCGGCGTGGCCCTGTCGCCCGAGTTCATCTTCCAGGTGCGGCCCGGCGAGATCCTGCCCGACGACCGACGGTTCGGCGTGGGGTGGATGCGCAAGCGGGCCCTGGACGGCGCGTACGACATGGACGGCGCGTTCAACGACGTGCTCGTGCGTCTGGCCCCCGGCGCCGACGAACGGGCGGTGATCGCCGCCATGGACGCCCTTCTGGAGCCGCACGGGGGTGGCGGTGCGTATTCGCGCGACGAGCAACAGTCGCACCGGTACGTCGCCGACGAGCTGACGCAGCTCGAGACCATGGCCCTCATCCCGCCGGCGATGTTCCTCTCGGTCTCCGCGTTCCTGGTCAACCTCGTGCTCGGGCGGACCGTGCGTCAGCAGCGGGAGCAGATCGCGGCCCTGCGAGCATTCGGCTACACGGGGCGAGAAGTTGGGTGGCACTTCGCCAAGTTCGTGCTCGTCATCGTGGTCGTCGGCGTCGGGCTGGGGGTGGGGCTCGGCGATCAGTTGGGGCGGCTGCTCAACGCCATGTACGGGCAGTTCTTCAAGTTCCCGTCGTTTCCGTTCAGACTCGACCCGGCGGCGGTGGCCACCGGTGTGCTCGTCAGTGTCGGGGCCGCCAGCATCGGGGCGTGGCGGAGCGTGCGGTGGGCTTCGGCGCTGCCGCCGGCCCAGGCGATGCGCCCCGAGCCCCCGCCAACGTACCGGCGGACGCTGGCGGAGCGTCTCGGGCTGGCGCGGATGCTCTCCCCGGCGATGCGGATGGTGCTGCGGAACCTGGAGCGGCGCCCCGGGCGGGCGGCGATGTCTGTGCTTGGGATCGCGATGGGGGCGGCGGTTGTCGTGCTCGGGAACTTCTCGGTGGACTCGATCGACAGGATCATGGAGCACGAGTTCGAGATTGCCCAGCGCCAGGACGTCACCGTGACGCTGACGGAGGCCACGCACCGAAGGGCCCTGCACGAACTGGCGTCGCTCCCCGGTGTGCTGCGGGCCGAGCCGCTGCGGGTGGTCCCGGCCCGACTGCACCATGGCCACCTCTCGGAGCGATTGGGCGTTCAGGCCCTCGAGCGATCCGACGGGTTGCAGCGGGTGGTCGATGCGCGGGCCCGGCTCGTGGACCTGCCGACGGAAGGGCTGGTGATCTCGACGGGCCTTGCCGAGCAGCTCCGCGCGGCCCCCGGGGACATGCTCACGATCGAGGTGCTCGAGGGGCAGCGACCGGTGCGCGCGGTCCGGGTGGCGGGGGTGATGGAGGGCTACATCGGGAGCAGCGCGATGATGTCGCTGGAGGCCGCCGATCGGCTGATGCGCCAGGACGGCGTGGTGTCGGGTGCGACTTTGCTGGTCGACCCCGACCGGACCCTCGAGCTGTACCGCGTGCTCAAGCGGACGCCGCGGGTCGCGGGCGTGAGCCTGAAGGACGCCACCATCCGTTCCTTCCGGACGACAATGGCCGAGAACCTGCTGCGGATGCGCCTGGTAAACGTTGCCTTCGCCTGCGTCATCGCGGTGGGTGTGGTCTACAACGCGGCCCGGATCTCGCTGGCCGAGCGGTCGCACGAGCTGGCGAGCCTGCGCGTGCTGGGGTTCCACCGGCGCGAGATCTCGTTCATCCTGCTGACCGAACTGGGCGTTCTGACCGCGGTTGCGATCCCCATCGGCATGCTGATCGGCTCCGCCATGGCGGCGTGGGCGGTGGCGGCGCTGCAGACCGAGACGCAGCGGTTCCCTCTCGCGATCAGCAGCCGGACGCTTGCCATGGCCGCCAGTGTGGTTGCGACGGCGGCAGCGATCTCTGGCCTGCTCGTGCGGCGGCGGCTCGACCGCCTTGATTTGGTCGCGGTGCTCAAGACCAAGGGGTAGTCTGTGCGGACCCGAGGGGCGGGTCGTTCTCAGCAGCGGAGGCTTACATGCGGGCGGCATTCATCAGGCGGGCAATTGGGGTCGCGGCCGCGCTCGTGGCGGTGGCCGCCCTCGTGGTGGCTTTCATGCCCACCCCGGTCGGCGTGGACCTGGAGGCGATCCGACTCGGCACCGTCGAGGTCACGGTCGATGAAGACGGACGGACGCGTCTGAAAGACCGGTACCAGGTCTCGGCCCCATTGGCCGGACGTCTGCTCCGCATCGAACTCGACGAGGGCGATGCGGTGGTCGCGGGGCGGACCGTTCTGGCGGTCATCGAGCCATCGCCGCCGTCGCTGCTCGACGCTCGGGCCGAGGGCGAGGCCCAGATGCGGGTGCGGGCGGCCGAGGCGAATCTCGCCCGTGCCGAGCCGGAACTGGCCCGGGCCGAGGCGGACCTGCAGTTTGCCCGGACCGACTTCGAGCGCGAGCACGAGGCGATGGCCCGCGGCGGGGCGAACCAGGAATCACTCGACCGAGCGCTGCTCGAAGTCCGACGGGCCGAGGAAAGCCGCCGTGCCGCGGCGTTCGCACAGGACATCGCTGAGTACGAGCTGGAGGTGGCGCGAGCCGCCCTGACGCGGGTTCGATGACGGGGCCGTCGAGAACGGCACCGCTCCGGCGAGGTTTGAGGTGCTTACTCCGATCAGCGGGCAGGTGACGCGGGTGTTCCAGGAGAGCCGGAGTGGTCGCGCCGGGTCAGGCCCTGTTGGAGGTTGGCGACTGAGCCGCGCGACCTCGAGATCGAGGTCGATGTGCTCTCGGTCGATGCCGTGCGCGTGCGCGCGGGTGCACCCGCGCTGATCCAGCGCTGGGGCGGCGAGCACGACTTGCCCGCCCGGGTTCGGACCATCGAGCCGTCGGCGTTCACGAAGATCTCAGCGCTGGGCGTCGAGGAGCAGCGCGTCAACGTCATCCTTGACTTTGAGGGCGAGCCGGAACAGCGTCAGGGGCTCGGCGATGGATTCCGCGTCGAGACGGCCATCCTCGTGGCTGCCAAGGACGAGGTGCCGCTCGTGCCGCTAGGCGCGTTGTTCCGCGTCGGGCGTGTGTGGACGGTGTTCGTGGAGCGGGACGGGCGCGCTGTCGCTGTGCCGGTCGTGCTCGGGCTAATTGGCACAGAATCCGCCGAGGTTCAAGAGGGCGTCGGCGTCGGCGACAGGGTCGTGCTGTACCCGTCCGATCGGGTCAACGATGGCACGCGAATCCGCCCGCGCGGCGGCCCATGATGGGATGCTCTCGCTCACTGATGTGGGAGTGCATCGGAGCACGGCGCACCAGCGAGGCACCCGAGCAACCCCCGGGGGGGGGGTCTGATTTGGTTTAGGTCGGCCTATGGACCACGCGGTTCCGCGCACATTCACGGCGCCAGGTAACGGTATGGGGGGGTACGCCGCGCGCTTCGGCCCCCGACTCGGCTCCTACGATTGATCACTAGCCACGCGGCGGCGCGTGCCCCGCGTTCTACCGGTTCTTCAGGGTCCTCCCATGGGACGACGCGGCCCAGCCCCGACCCCGTCCGCCGTGCTCAAGCTCAGGGGCACGCTGCGCCCCGACCGCGTCTTCGACGAGCCCGAGCCGCCAGAAGGCGTGCCCGAGTGCCCCGGCTGGATGTCCGACGAGGCCAGAGAGGCCTGGGACCAGGTGGCCCCGGACCTGGCCGCTACTGGCCTGCTCACGCGGCTCGACGCCAACGCGCTCTCCCGGTACTGCACGATGTGGGCCCGGTGGCGCAAGGCCGAGGCGTTCATCGCCCAGCACGGCGAGGTCTACACGCCCAAGGACTCAAGGGGCAACGCCCGCTGCGTGATGCAGTTCCCGCAGGTGGCCATCGCCCACCGGCTGTCGCTGGCCCTGACCCGGCTCGAGTCCGAGTTCGGGATGACGCCCAGCGGCAGGAGCCGGATCCACGTGAGCCTGCCTCCGGCTGGCCCGTCCACGCTGGCCACATTCATCAGGCCGGCGTGAGATGCGACCGGCACGTCCGCTGTGGCAGGCGCTCCAGAGTTTTCGGTACGCTCTTGCTGCGGGGCACCCCGCCATCCGGAGCCCCCATGGACACGCAACGGAGCACGCGCCGGGGTCGACGATCGTCGCCCGTGGACGAGAAGACCCTGGAGTCGATCCGCGCGTTCGTTGCGCGGCAGGAGAAGGTATCCGCCGCCGCCGACACGCTGGGCGTGTCGGTGAGCACGCTGCGCCGGTTGCTTTCGGGTGAGGCCCGGTTCATCGCCACGCACAGCCTCTCCAGGATCCTCGTGTGTGTGGGATCGGCGGGCCCACAGGACCCGCCACCGCCCAAGGCCGCGGATCGCGATGAGGTCGTGCGGGCGATTGGCCGGGCGATGTACGACGACGCGCGGGGAGACCACGTCTCGGCGGGCGGCGCACTGGCCCGGATTCGGGAGTCGGACCTCGATTTGGCGGACCAGATCGGGCTTCGGCTCGCGCGGGCCCGCAACGCGGCCCACCGTGGCGATGGCGAAGCGGCCGAGTCGCTCCTGGTCGGCGTCATCGCCCTGCTGCGACGCGATCCAACGCAGCGAGTGACTCTCGCCCGCGCCTGGGCTCAACTGGCGAGCGTCCGCGCGAGCCGGCAGAAGGTCGCCGATGCGCTCGTCGCCTTTCGGTCGGCGGAGCGGATATTGCTCGAAGCAGGTGTGGGCGGCGTTCCGCATCTCCAGGTCGTGCGGCAGGCATTCTTGGGTTATGCGCTGCGGATCGGACAGGCCGACGAGGCCCAGCGCCTGTTGCGAGCCAACGTCGAGGCGGCCGTGCTGGCCGAGGGAGCACACTCACACTCCGCCCGCTTCGACTCGTGGTTGCGCGACGCCCTCTCCGGCAACACGCGTGAGCCCGACCACAATTCGTGAATGGTGAACACAAGTGGGGGCCCGCGGCCTCTTGAACGTCGCCCGGCCCGATGTACGCTCTGACCGATTCATGCGAAGGCGGCCGACTCCGAATTTGACGCTCGAAGCGATCCGACGGGTTCGCACCTGGAGGGGACAGCAATGGACGAATCTGGAAAGACGCTTACGGGCTCGGGCACGCACTCGGCCGCACCACAGTTCCTGCTGGCCGTGGACCTCGGCGCCGGTGAGACAGCGGTGGCCTGGTACCCCCGTCAGCGGCACGAAAAGTCTGGCGGACCGGAGATGCTGTTTCTCGACGGCGAATACCCCGCGTGGATCACGGCCTACTCCGAGAACGGCGATGGCTCGCTGGGCGAGATTGGCTGGACGGCCGTCTCCCACGCCCGTCGCAACCCGCAGGCTTCGTTTCACACTGCGTTCAAGGCCCGGCCCGACACCGATGGGATCGCGGGGAACCACCTCCGTCGGTACTGCGAACTCCTGCTTAAGAAAGTTGCCGCGCTTCCCGATCGCGCGGGGCCCTGGATCTTGTGCGTCGGGTGCCCGAGCGGCTGGTCCCCTGGCGAGATGGACAAGTACAAGAAGGAGCTCTCGGGCTGCCATCAGTCCGCTGTCGATGTGATGGTGATCCGCGAGTCCCGCGCGGCGATGCACCAGGCGCTCGCGCAGCTCGAGATGCGCCCCGAGTCCGCGGAGGCCTCCGGTACGCTGGTCATCGACGTCGGCTCTTCCACGACCGACGTAACGCTCATCCGTGGTATCGATGAGATCGTGGACTCCGGCGCTGAGATCGGGGCGGGCCTGCTTGACGAGGCGATCCTAGAGTGCCTGCCCGAGTGGCTGCACGGCGCCTCTGAGCGGGGCGCCGTGCGGGGAGCCCAAGGGAAGCACCGGTCGGGCCTGCTCGCGGAGTGCCGTCGCGCCAAGGAGCGGTATTTCCATCACCTCTGGGGCGGAAACACGGATCAGTGGCGCCAACCGATACCGGAGGTTGAGCAGCAGGCGGAGGGGCAGTCGGACCGTGTGACGGTGTTGGACGACGATGGGCGTGCGGTGAAGATCGGCGTCCTGCTCGAGTACCCGCAGATGCAACAAGTGCTCGGCACGCCGATCGCTGCGCTCGGCGGCCGCACTTGGCCAGAGGCGTTTCGGGACTTCCTTCTGACGATTCCAGAGCGGCTCAAGTACGAAGCTTCGCCCGAACGAATCGTCCTGACCGGCGGGGGCGCAAAGATGTCGTTCGTGCAGCAGCTGGTGCGCGAAGCGTTTCCGCATGCGCAGGTCCTTTCGGCCGGTGATCCATCGTGCATGATCGCGAAGGGCCTCGCGTTGGCTGGGGATCGATTGCTCGCATGCCAGACCTTTGGGCAGACCATGCCACGCGTGTTGGAAGACCACTTGCTTCCGACACTGAAGAAGTTGTTTGAAACGTACCTCGACGGGCTCGCGAAGGACTACGCCTCTCAGCTCTATGAGGACGCGATCAAGCCCGAGATCCAGGACTGGACCACCGGCGTCAACGCGTCCATTGCCGACACAGAGGGGTACATCAAGAGCAGGGTCCGCAAGTGGCTGGCGAGCGAGGTCCCGAAGGGAATCTGGGAACGCCGCACCAAGAAGCTACTTGGCGACACCGCGAGGACGTGGTGCGATCAGCCGGACGTGGCAGCGGCGTGCGCCAAGTTCAAGATCAACCCCAAGACTCTGCTGAGCGGCGACCTGGGATCGGACGGTTCGCTCGGGGATCTCAAGATGCCGGCGACGCTCAGCGACCCTGACGAGATGATCCCAGACATCGATGGCGTCGGTTCGAGCATCGTCGCATCCGTCGGCACCGCTCTCGCCATCGCCATCGCGGCCATGAAAGCCCCGCTCCTGCTCATGGGACCAATCGGATGGGCGGTGCTTGCTTTGGTGGCGTTGGCCGCGAAGAAGGGCGCCGAGCACATGATCCGCGTGTCGACCATCCCGGACTTCGCGCGGGGCTGGCTCCTGTCGGATTCCAAGCGTGAGACACTGCGCAGGGACATCGAAGGCATCGTCGCCCGGCGCGTTCAGCCTCAGTTCGCGACCGCTCTGGAAGAGGTCCGGCGACGCCTCGAGTCGTCGGTGAGAAGCGCCATCGAGTCGATCGTGGATCGGGAGCGTCGTTTAGTCGGTGAGAATGCGTTCGCCGACGACGGCCAGCGGCACGCGCACAACGGCGGGGAGACCTCACATGGCGCCTGAAGCAATCCATTCGCAGGCCGTCGAGCCCGTCGAGACATGGCGCACGCAGAGCAAGTCGCTCGCCCAGGTGCTCCGGTTCTCGCTCGACCGGTCCTTTCTCGACGTGCTCCCGGACGATCTCGCGAAACATCTCCACCACGCCCCGCGGACAGAGGGCTTGCTGCCCACGTCGTGGCTTCGGCTTGATTGTGTTGGCCAGGCCGAGCCGGCCGGCTCGCTCGATACGTGGAGGGGGATGCGGGTGGCGCTCTCCACATGCCATCGGCCTGCGCGGGCGCGGCTGTACTACCTGATCCAAGGGCAAGGGTCCCGTCGCTCCATCCACGTCGGCCTCCGTGGGCTCGGCGTCTCGGCCGATTCCGAGGCGCTCTCCCGTGCCATGCGGGGGTTCGTCGAGACCGCCCGGCCGGGCACGCGCATGACGCTCCTCGAAGACTCCGCCGCGTTCGACGATCGGCTCCGATCGCGGCTCGACGCGCGCGGCCGCCGATTCGCCCTCACAGGGGTGCCGGCGCCCCAGGCCGCCGACGAGCGCCCCGCCTGCGGGATCGAGGGGCTTCTGAGCGGGACCGCGGGCAAGGACTTCACCATTCTGGCCATCGCCGATCCGATCGGGCCGGCCCAACGCGAGGAGTTGCTGGGGCGGGTGCGAGACCTGATCGGGGCGGTCCACGCGTTCCAGCGTCTGAGCGTGTCGCACACACTGACGTCCTCGACCACGTCCGGCTACAGCGAGGCAACAAGCGAATCGCACTCGCGCTCGGAGCAGATCGGCCGCACCGACTCGCACCATCGCCACAGCACCCTGCACAAGCTGATCGATCTGGTGACCGTGGGCAGCGTGGCGCTCACGCCGCTTGTGCCGGCCGCGAGCATGGTCGCCGCGCTCTCGTACATCGCCGGGCAGGTCCTGCCTCGTGACCTGACCCGCGCCGAGTCGCACAGCACGACCTCGAGCCAGGGGCGCACGACGACCCGAACCGAGTCCACCAGCCGGTCCGAGTCGAGTTCCATCGCCGTCAGCCGCGAGTACGTCAGCGCCCACTTGCGGGCCGTTCTGGCGCAGCTGGAGCGCCTCGAGGCCCGCTTCCAGTCCGGTGAGTTGTGGGAGGTGGGCTTGTATGTGGCCGCCGGAGAGGATGACGATGCGCTGGATGTCTCGTCGCAGCTCGCGGCGACCCTGAACGGGCGTCGGCACGGCGGCGAGGAACCGATCCGGGCGGTGGATCTCCGACCGTATTGGCGCGGCGGCGTACGCGACGACCTTGTCGCGGGGCGGCGCCCGCTGTTCGAGATGCGGGGGGCAGACGGCAGGACGGCCGAGCACCCGCTCGGAGCGGGGTTCCAAGGGCTCTCCACGCCGCTGAACACCGAGGAACTCGCCCAGATCTGCGCCTTCCCGGCGCGGGAGGTGCAGGGCGTGCGGGTCCGGCCGTTCGCCGACTTCGCCTCAAACGCCACCGAGTGCACCGGGCCTTCCATCGATCTGGGCTCGCTGCTGCTCGGCGATGAGCCAACCGGGCAGCGCGTTCGAGTCGAGCTCGGCTCCCTCACCAAGAACGTGCTGGTGACGGGGACGGTCGGAAGCGGGAAGACCAACACCGTCAAGGGGGTCCTGACCCAGGCCCGGTCGCATGGTGTGCCGTTCCTCGTGATCGAGCCCGCCAAGACCGAGTACCTGGAGTGGGCCCTGGACGTCAATGCGTCGCTCCCCGCCGACAGCCCGGAGCGAGTGGCCATTTACGCGCCAGGCTCGACGATCACCGGTCCGGACGTCCATCCGCTGCGTCTCAATCCGTTCTTCGCGCTGCATCCCGACCTGCTCCCCAGCCACATCGAACGCCTCAAGACGCTGCTCGTGGGCGCGCTTCCGATGCAAGAAGGCCTGCCGATGCTGCTCGAGAGCGTCTTGCTCGCTCTGTACCGGGACAAGGGCTGGTTCGGAGAGGGTGATCCGGGCGCGGCCCACCGGTGGCCCACGGTCTCCGGGGCGCTTCTCACCAAGGCCCGCACGCTAGGTCGTGTTGCGGCCACCGGTAGCGAGTCGCATCCCCACGCCGACTCATTGCTGGCGGCCGTCGTCCTGGAGAAGGGCTACGACCCGCGAGTGTCGCACAGCTTCATCGGCGCTCTTCGCACGCGGCTCGCGTTCCTCTCCGAGCCGGGCACGTGGAAGGAGCGCGTGCTGGACGTGCCCGAGAGTACGGCCGCCGCCGACCTGTTCGGCCGACCCGCCGTGGTGAATCTCTCCGACCTGCACGCCGATCGCCCATTCGTCGCGGGCCTGCTGCTCAGCTACCTGCACGAGTTCCGCCGCCTGCACCGGGTCACGAGTGGCCTCGGCCATCTGGCGGTCCTCGAGGAGGCCCACTGCCTGCTCGAGCCGGCTCGGCACGTCAGCGCCGACGCGATGGACCCCAAGGGCATGCTGTCTGCCATGGTCGCCGAGATGCTCTCCGAAATGCGAGCGTGGGGGCAGGGGTTTGTGATCGTGGACCAGTTCCCGACCCGGCTCGTGGCCGACGCCATCAAGAACACCAACCTGAAGATCGTACACAAACTCCCGGCCCGAGACGACCAGGAGATCATGGCGGCGACCATGGCGCTCTCGGACTCGCAACGACGCATCATCCCGTTCCTCCGACCCGGCCAGGCGGTTGTCGCGGCCGACCATGAGGACGCCGCGCTGCGGATCCAGGTGGCACTGGAGCAGGGGAGGCAGCCATGACGTGGTTTCCAGGGTTCGAGCTCCCGGACCGCCGGGAGACCGACGAGGTCCCTCGCGGGGTCGAGGGCCCGGAGCTCGAACGCGCGTTCGAGCTCTCGCCAGCCGAGTGCCGCTACCTCGCCCAAGTCGAGGGGCTCGCGCCGACGCAGTGGGCGGAACTGCCCGCGACCGAGCGATTGGAGTCGCTCCGTGAACTCGAGCAGCGCCTCGCGGAGATCGAGGGGCGGCCGGCTGTCGAACTGCGGGCCGAGCCGTTGGGCCCGGGCCGGTGCGGCTACTACGACTCCGAGCGGGATGTGATGGTCGTGTCCGAGTCGCTGTTGCTCGATGCATCCCCGCTCGAGGCGATCGACACGGTGGCCCACGAGGGACGCCACGCCTACCAGCACTACGCCGTGGCCCATCCGGAGATCCACGGCGATCCGTTCGAAGTCGCATCGTGGGCCGAGAACTTCGAGCACTATCTGAGCGCCGAGATGTACGGGTACGAGCTCTATCGCAACCAACCCGTCGAGGCCGACGCGTGGGCGGCGGGGGCCCTGGTTCGTGGGATCTTCTCAAAGCCGGAAGGAGCGTGACACATGGCACTCGAAGACACGGCCGCGGTCGCGTCCCGCCTCGTGAAGGAGTTCGGTTTCCCCGAGCATGGAGCCGACATCGTCGCCGCGAAACTCGGGCGGCTCTCGCCTGATCTGGCCACGCAGGCGGAGGCGTGGTGGACCCGAGGCGCCGCGATATCGATGGAGGCTCACGGGCACACGGTCGAATCCCTCCGCCGCGATCATGGTCTTGGTGACGTCGCGGCCATCCTGACCCTGGATTGGATCATGCGAGAGCCCGAGAAGGCCCTGAGACAACTCGCCCGCGGCCACGACTCGATCCGGTAGCGGGATCACGGTTCTAACACCCTCGTCACGTCGCACCGCCCGCCCGGGGGCGGCACGGTGCCGGAGCGCGCACATGCCAACGAACAACGATGACCAGAGGACCAACGCGGCCGCCTGGACCGGAGCCCGACGCCGATGGCGAGAGGCACGCCAGCAACCTCCATGGTCGCAGATCGGTTCCGACGACCTCAGATGCCTGCTCTCCCGATCCTCGATCCCGCTGCGGCACATCCGGCGGGTGGTGGACATCGGGTCCTGCGACGCCAGGCGAGTGCTGCAGGCGTTCACGGCAATTGAAGCGCTGAACCGCGAAGATCTTAACGTGACGTGCGTTGATATCTGCCCCGAGGCCATCGAGGCCGGCCGCGAGCGTTGGTCAAGGCTCGTCGAGGGCGAGCCTGGGCCTGGCGGCCCGGTTCCCCTGCCGCGCCCCAGATTCAGGGTCGGCTTTGTCCACGCGAGCGCGACGCGCCTCCCCGCGTCCATGGGCGAACTCACCACCGACCTGTGGATCGACTGGATGATGCTCCACGGCCTGCCCAAGCGGTGCTGGCGCGACTACCGGCTGGGGATCGAACAGTGCAAGCCGCGGTACTTCGTTCTGAAGTGCTTCACCCGGGAACACGGGACGCTCACGCACCTGCCCCAGACCATCGAAGGAGTCGAGAAGCACCAGTTGTCCGACGCGGATGTCAGCGCGTTCCTGGGCCACGACTATCAACTGCTGGACCCTCCGATCGACTGGCCCGAGCGGCTGGATGCCCACGCCCATTCGGACGGGATTGAAGCCGCGAAACGCGCGTATGTGTTCCAGCGTCGTCGCCCCTGAGCCTGCCTGCCCATCCCGCGCCGATTCCGCTCAGCCGACACGCACGCGTACCCGAGAGTCTGCCAGGCAGCCTCGCGTCGCGTGCCCAGGCCCGCGACGATCCCGCGTGTCCCACACGCCCATGCCGGACCCCGTCGCGGCCTCGCACACGCCGCCGTCGTTCTTTCCGACCAATGCCCGGCCTCCGTCGGCCCAGACCATACGCCCCCCCTCCCTACACTCTCCCCCCAGCGCACGCACCAACGCGCCGGCAACCAACGCCCCGAATCACCCCGCAGGAGCCCTCGATGTTCGAGTCGATCGCGCTGTCCAAGTCCGGCAAGCCCACACTCCTGGTCGTCGCCCACTTCAAGGGCGAGAAACTCGACAAGGACTCCGCCGCGCTCGACCCCTCCGGCGCTCTCGCCGCCGCCGCCGCCCGCGCCGAAGCCACCGGCGACACCGGCGCCTGCGCCGACGCCTTCCCCGACGCCTACAGCCGCGCCATCATCGTGGGCCTCGGCGACCGCAAGACCTTCAACGCATCAAGCCTCCGCGCCGCCGGCGCCGCAGTCGCCCGGCGCATCCGCACCATCAAAGAGCCGCGCGTCCAGGTCGAACTCACCCCCGCCCTCGCATCCCTCAAAGCCGCCGACCGCGTCAAGCCCGATGCCGCTGGTTGCTGCTTCGCCGAGGGCCTGGCCCTGGCCGCCTTCCCCACCGACGAGTTCAAGGGCGCCGCCACGCCGAAAAAGAACGACAAACTCGCCCTCACCCTCCGCGCCTCCGACAACGCCTTCACCGACGGCCTCGCCCGCGGCCTCGGCCTGGCCAAGGCCGCCAACCTCACCCGCGCCCTCTCCAACACACCCGCAAACATCGCCACCCCGATGTTCATGGCCGACCAGGCCAAGCGCCTCGCCCGCCTCACCGGCATGACCTGCGATGTCATCTCCGGCCCCGCCCTCGAGCGCGAGCAACTCACCGGCCTCATCAACGTCGGCAAGGCCAGCGAGAACAAGCCCTGCCTCATCCGCCTGGCCTACACACCCAATGGCCGCGCCTCGAAGAAGGGCGGCCGCTCCGCCGCCAAGCCCCTCGTCCTCGTCGGCAAAACCATCTGCTACGACACCGGCGGCCTCTCGCTCAAGATCAACAACGGCATGGTCGGCATGAAGCGCGACAAGGACGGCGGCTGCGCCGTCCTGGGCGCCATGCACGCCATCGCACACGTCATCAAGCCCGACATCCCCGTCGTCGCGCTCCTGGCCGCCGCCGAGAACTCCATCTCCGACGAGGCCTACCGCCCCGACGACATCCTCACCTTCCGCAACGGCGTCACCGTCGAGATCACCAACACCGACGCCGAAGGCCGCCTCGTCCTGGCCGACGCCCTCTGCTGGGCCTGCGACAAGGAAAACCCGGCCGCCATCATCGACATCGCCACCCTCACCGGCGGCGTCGTCGTCGCGCTCGGCTCCACCTTCGCCGGCCTCTGGTGCGAAGACGACAAACTCCGCGCCAAGGTCGAGTCCGCCGCCGACGCCACCGGCGAACGCGTCTGGCGACTCCCCATGCACCAGGAGTACCGCGACATGATGAAGTCCCCCATCGCGGACATCCTCAACTCCAACCCCAACCGCAAGGCCCACCCCATCCAGGGCGCGGCCTTCCTCTCCTACTTCGTCAAAGACAACATCCCCTGGTGCCACCTCGACATCGCCGGCACCCACGCCGCCGACAAGGAATCCGGCCCCTTCTCCCCCGGCCCCACCGGCTTCGGCGCCCGCCTCATGGCCGAACTCGCCGGCGTGCTCTAAGAGAGCCCTGAACGCAAGCTCAGGAAAGCCTCCGACGCATCGCAGGTGGCACAGGTTTCCAACCTGTGTCGGCGGCGCAGCCGCCGCGTGCTCCGAGCCGATGACCCTTCACTGTGCCACCGAGACACGCCGGCTCGGCGGCGTTTCTCGGTGCCGATCAACCTGCGGCCCCCGTCCCCCCTCCCCCGCGCCGCGGGGGAGGTGTCATGCGAGGCTCCGCGAGCATGACGGAGGGGGTGTGTGCCGCCACCAAAGTCAAAATCCGCCCCAAAACAATCACCCTTGTGCGCCAATTCGGTGACATACGAACAAACGCCTTGAACCCCACCCCGCCGCCAAGTACAGTCCATTCAGCGCGGCGTGGTGGCACAGGTTTGCAACCTGTGCCGGCGGCGCAGCCGTCGACGAACAGCCGCCGACGCAGGTCGAGAAGGAGTGGACCATGAAGCCCGCGACGACCATCAAGGCGCTGGTGCTCACGCTCCTCGCGCTGGCCCTGCCCGCCGCCGGACAGACGACGTGGTTCGTCTCCAACGACCCGAGCGAGAACCCGGACTTCCCGTCGATCGCGGCGGCCGTGGCCAGTCCGATGGTGGTGTGGGGTGACACCTTGCTGGTCAGCGAGGGGATCGGGCTTTACGAGGGCGGTGTGATGATTGATCGGTCCCTCACGATCCGGGGAGAGCCGGGCGAGCTGCCGGTCGTGGTGGCCGCGGGATTCGGGATCCCGAAGTACTGCTTCCGCGTGGCCACAAACGTCTCGGAGATCCACCTCGATGGAATGGAGCTCGTGGGCGACTTCGACTCCTTCGGAGTTGTCGGTAACGCAATGGCCACGTTTGCGGAGCATTGCGTTTTCCGCGGGTTTTTCACGGCGGTGTCCGCCTTTCCGTCCACAGTTCGAGACTGCTTGTTCGTCGACAATCAGTTCGCACTGGGCGGTGCCGTGTTGGTGGAACGCTGTAGGTTTGAGGTGTCCGCCCCCATGCCAATCGGTGATCTGCTCGGCGTGGCACGCATCGTCATCGACTGCGAGTTTACGGGTCCGTCTCAGATCGCTGTGGCCTACGCCAGGTTTGTGCGGTGTGAGTTCCGCGAGATCGTCGTGCCAGCCGGACGGGCCCCCTTCTCTTTGGAGCCTTTCCCAGAAGGCGACTTCGTGTTCGACTCGTGCCTGTTCGTCGGCGTGCGGTCCCAAACCGAGCCGCTCTTTGACCTTGGCTTCGACGCGAACGTGGTCTTGCAGGGCTGCACCGTCGTGGATTGCGAGGCCCCCGTGTTCGCCCGGGGCCAGACCGGGCTGCCGGGCACGGCCACGCTGCAGAACAGCGTCGTCTGGGACAACGACTTCCCCGTGCTGTTCGAGATGCCGTCGGACGTGTCCTACTCGATCCTGCCCCAGAGTTTCCCAGGCCCCGGCAACCTCGTCACCGACCCGCTCTTCACCGACGCAGCCAACGGCGACTACTCCCTCAAGCGCGGCTCGCCCGGCATCGACGCCGGCGACTCCTCGGCCGTCCCGCCCGACGTGACGACCGACCTGCTCGGCAACCCGCGCTTCGCCGACGATCCCATCATGCCCGACACCGGCGGCGGCCCGGCACCGATCGTCGACATCGGCGCCTTCGAGTTCCAGCCGCCCGGCCCGGGCTTCTGCCAGGCCGACCTCACCACCGGCGCTATCGCCGGCCTGCCGGGCTACGGCGTGCCCAACGGCATCGTCAACAACGACGACTTCTTCTACTACCTGACCCTCTTCGCGGGCAACAACGCCTGCGGCGTCGGGCCGGGCCTGGCCCGCTGCCCGTCACCCCCCGACCTGACCACCACCGCCATCCCCGGCACCCCCGGCTACGGCGTGCTCAACGGCATCATCAACAACGACGACTTCTTCTACTACCTCAACCTCTTCGCCGCCGGCTGCTGACTGCGTCCACTGTGCCACCGAGTCACGCCCGCTTTGGGGCGTTACTCGGTGCGAACAACCCGTTGCAATCGTCACGCGATGTGCCACGACCTTGCGGCTCTGAGCAAGGTCGTGCTCCGTCCCTCCCCCCGCTCCTTCTTCTACCCCGTTCCACGCTCGCCACGACCTTCGGCCCGAGCGCCGAAGGCCGTGGCACACCTGCTCGCTCGCGCGTCGCGTTCGCCGGGCGACAAACGTGCCCACGCGACCCAACACCCCCACCCCAAACCAACCCCACGCCGCCCACCAACCCTCCACCGCGCCCCAACCCCATCCCCCGATCTTCCCCAATGTGAAGCCCGCGTCATAGCCAGGCCAAGCCAGCGCCAACGCCGCCCCGGTCCAGCCGTGGATTCTCGGTCGCTTCCCGTCGAATCCCCCCTTCCAGGCGGCTTTTTCCGCCTGTGACGTCTGTACCGGCTGGCGTATCCCCATTCCTGGCGCACACTTGGGACGCGGGAGGGTGGAACTCCCCTGTGACGGTGCGGCCACCGCCGGAGCCGGTGCGCGCCCGACCCGACCGAACTCCCTCCGGAGCGCGGCCGGGACCGGGCATCCCGACTCCACGCTGAACCACCCCATTTAGGGTGGCGGCAGGCGGACGTGGGGGCTCGCCGTGCGGGTCGTTTGTGGCGGGCCCGGGCGTTCCCGGCCCGCGTCTCGGGGAGGTCGGCGTGTCTGTTCTGAGCCGACAGTTCGAATCGTCCTTCGGCGCGGCCTCCTGGCAGCCCGAGGTGACCGCGCTGCTCGACGAGCACCATCTCGTCGCGTGGTCCGACTCGCCGCGTCGGCGGCTGACCTTCGCCGCGACCCTGGCCCGATTCCTCGAGGGCCTGCGCGACGCGGAACTGATCTCGCTCTACGGGCGCCACATCACCGACCTCGACTCGCTGTGCTACCAGCTCGAGCGGGCCATCCCGGGCGAGCCGCTGGACCGACGGGTCGACGGGCCGACGGGCGTGACGTCGATCCTCCGCAGCCGCGAGTGCTTCCCGGGACGCCCGGCCAGCAAGTTCCGCTACATGATGTGGCACGACGCGGACGAACTGATCCGTTCCGACCACGACCTGTTCGGATCGGTGACCGACGCGATGGCCGGCGTGGCCGCGGAGTTCGAGTACGTCTCGGACGATGCGCTGCTGATCCAGCGGACGGTGTTCGTGGGCGGCCCGCTGCTGTCGGTGTACGCGGAGAACCCACGCGGGCAGTTCCAGTCGTGGCGTCACGACGGGCACGCCGAGGCGTTCTGGCGGATGGTCACGGGCGTGGAGCGCCCGCCGGTGCGCCTGGTGCACATCGACAAGCTGCTGCGGGCGTTCGAGTAGGGCGTTCGGGCAGGGCGGTTGCGCCGGCGTTGATTCGGTCTCGATAGACGCCCGCTCACGGGCGACAGAGCCTTCCGGTCGTTGGAGGGAGTGAGCGACGAGCCGGGCGGGGAAACCCGCCCGGAAGTCGTTTTGGCGGGCGTCTATCGCCCGTCCGCACCCGTGCCATTGGCAGCGGGCAGCGCCGTTTCAGTCGTGAGGTTGATCGCGATGTGCCGGTCGTCGAAGTCCTCGTCGGCCTCGGGCTCGCCATCGAAGAGCACGGTGCCGGCGACGGGCAGGCGGAGCCCGGCGACGGTCTCGTAGCGGGTGAAGCGGGTCTGGCGCGAGCCGAGCATCAGGTGCGCCCCGCCTCGGGCGGTGTGCTCGATGGCGACGATCCGTCCGGACTCGGGCTCGATGGAGAGGGTGGCGGTGATGCCGCGGATGTGGATGGCGACTTCTTCGATCGCGACATCGTCGATGGTCCCGGTCCCGACGCGGCACAGGTTGGCATCGTCTCGCGCAGCGGCCTTGAGCACGACGATCAGGGATCGGTCGATGGCCCGTTCGAACGCCCGTCGCTGGGCATCGACGAGGTCGGAACGAGTGATCGAGCCGCCAGCCCCGTCGCGGTCGAGGCGCATCGCGTCGTCGGCAACGATCGCGTGCCCGAACAGGCCGTACTGGCCCCAGTCGTCGGTCCGGATGGCCCGGGCGACCGAGGCGTCGTCGGCGAACTCGATCGAGAGCACGAGTTCGTGCTCGTAGGTCTGGCCGCCGCTCTCGTCGACGGCGTGCACGATCTCCAGGTACGAGTGGCATCCAGCCAGGGCCTCGCCCCCGCCGACCCACTCGATCGCGCGGTCGACCAACGCCCGGCCCTCGTCTGCCTCACAGCCCGCGGGCAGGAGCGGGCGTTCGTCCTTCTCGAGCAGCGCGTCGGCGTGCTCGATGAACGTGCGCCGGCAGGACTCGGAGGCGAAGACATAGATGCGACCATCGTGCACGGCGAACCGCCGCGCGTCGCCGCCGCTGGAGAGCGGGCCCATGCGGGCGCACGCGCCGTTGAACTGGATCTCGTAGCGCTCGGGGTCGGCGGCGAACGTGTCGCGCGTCGCCTCGTCGCGGAATCGGTACACGAACGGGCCGCGCGTGAGCGACAGGGCCGGGTCGCCCTCGACCTCGCGCCCCTGGCAGAGCAGCACGGGGTCGAAGGCGAGCACGCGTCTCTCCTCCGTCGGCTGGACACTCAAGGCGGGCGCGGCCCAAACCAGCAAGACGAGGCAGTTGGCGGCGAATCGGGCGAGCATGGGCGGGACTCCCGTCGAGTTGAATGGGCGATCAACTCGTGTAGCATACCGCCCGGCGTGGTGGCGTCAAGGGCAATCCGGCGTCAGGCCAGGTCGAAGAGGAGCACTTCGGCACCGGACTCGGCGCCGGTGATCTCGACGCCCGGCTCTCCGTCGATCGCGACGGCGTCGCCGGCTTTGAGCGGCTTCCCCGACACCGTCGCGTTGCCGGAGATCACGTGGACCCACGCGGCACGCCCCGGGGCGAGCGTGTGGCGGGCGGAGTCGCCGGGCTTGAGGGAGCCGAGGTAGACCGCGGCGTCCTGATTGATCGCGAGCGCGCCGTCGCTGTCGGCCGCATCACCGGCGGATTGGCCATCAGTACGCGGTCCCGCGACGCGGACGAGGCGTCCGGCCCGGTCCGGCGCGGGGAAGGCCCGCTGCTGATAGCGCGGCGGGTGCCCCGCTCGGTCGGGCATGATCCAGACCTGCAGGAAGTGGACCGGGTCGGTCTTGGAGGCGTTGAACTCGCTGTGGCGGACGCCGGTGCCGGCGGACATGACCTGGACCTCGCCCGGGCGGAGGATCTCGCCGTTGCCCATGGAGTCGCGGTGCTCGAGGCCGCCCTCGAGGACGATGGAGATGATCTCCATGTCGCGGTGCCCGTGGGTGCCGAAGCCGGCGCCGGGGGCGACGCGGTCGTCGTTGATGACGCGGAGCGAGCGGAAGCCCATGTTGGCGGGGTCGCGATACTCGCCGAAGGAGAAGGAGTGGCGGCTGTCGAGCCAGCCGAGGTCGCTGTGGCCGCGGTCGTGCGCGTGGCGGATGGTGATCATGGGAGTCTCCTTGCGCGGCGGCGCGGGCACGGGGCCGATCCGTCTGGTTGGTTCCTCCGGATTCGGCCGCGTGGGCTCTGCCGATTCTTGGATGCGGTGGGGGAGTCTGGTGTGACCGGTGCGGATGTGGTTGGCGGACCGGCGCAGAGCCCGACGCGCGAGCGTCGGGTTGGATCGGCGGGATGGCGCGACAATGGGCCTGGACGTGGATGGACCGCGACGCTTGCGCGTCGGGCTCTGCGCCCAAGTCAATCCCAGCGCCTTCAATGGCTTGATGGCATCACGCTTCGACACGCTGCCGACGTCCTTGAAGAAGCAGGCCCGCCCGACGCGCCTGGCCGGTGTGCCGTCGCTGCTGGTGCATCCGGACTGGGAACGCCCCGCGCCGTTCGTGCTGTGGATGCACGGGCGGACCGTGGACAAGGAACTCGATCCGGGGCGGTACCTGCGGTGGATGCGGGCGGGGATCGGGGCGTGCGCGATCGACCTGCCGGGGCACGGCGAGCGCCACGAGGCCGCGGCCGACGAGCCGTCGTCGAGCCTGCGGGTCATGAAGCAGGCGCTGGGCGAGGTGGACGCGGTGCTCGACGCGCTGCACGCGGCCCACCCCCGCCTGTTCGACGCGGCCCGCGCGGGCATCGGCGGGATGTCGCTGGGCGGCATGGCGACGCTGCGACGCCTGTGCGAGCCGCACGGGTTTTCATGCGCGGCAGTCGAGTCCACGACGGGCTGGCTGGGCGAACTCTACAACCCGACGCTGCCCGAGCCTCCGGGGCGGATCCCGCCGCACCGGCACGCCGACGCGGAGGTCGCGCCGCTGGACCCGATGGGGCACCTTGACGGGTTCGAGCCGCTGCCGCTGCTGGTGCTGCACTCGGAGGCGGACCGGATGGTGCCGTGGGCGGGGCAGGCGGCGTTCGTGGCGGCGCTGCGGAAGCGGTACGAAGCCCGCGGGGCCGACCCGGCAATGATCGAGGTGATGACCTGGCCCGAGACGGGCGCGCCGTCGGAGCACGCCGGGTTCGGCAAGGTCGCGGGCGAGGCCAAGGACGCGCAGACGGCGTTCCTGCGGCGGGGCTTCGGCGTGGAGTGAACGCCTGTCCCTGAGGTTGTGGGGCACCCGCAGACGCGGACGTCGCGGAGGACGAGAGTAACTGCAGAGCGCCTTTGCGATACCGCAGTGCTCCCTTACTCTCACGCCGCCTGCAGCACCTCCACCGGCCGCCTCGCCCGACGCTCCGCCGCGATCCGGTCGAACACCTGGTACAGCAGCAGGCGGTCCGGGTCGGCCCCGATCAGCCATTCCGCGTACCGCATGTCGTCCATGATGTCGTCGCGCAGATACGGGATCCGCTCGTCGCCCGTCCGCGCGCACACCATGCAGATGCCCGCGGCCACGCGCCCGAGCGTCATCGCGCCCGACTCGCCCGCCCCAAGTTCCGCCTGCAGGAACGCGAACGGATCGACCTGCGCCAGGTCCTCATCGCCCGCGAGCGCCTCATCCGCGCGGCACAGGGCCTCCAGCCCCGCCTCGTCGCGACCGGCCGCGATCCGCACCGCGCCAAGACGCAGCAGCACCTCGGCTTCGTCGCCCAGGATCCGGGCCGCGGCCTCCACGCCCGCCAGACGCTCCTCGCCCTCGAGCGTGCACACCGTGCCCGCCAGCCACGCGCTCGCCACGCGGGCCGCCACGCGGATCGCGTCCGTCGGCGGACGCCCCACGGGCCACGCCTCCACGGCGTCGATCATCTCGGCCATCGCCCCGGCCACCCAGTTCGCGTCCGCGCCGTCCTCGCCCGTCTGCTCCGCCGCGACCGGCAACTCGATCGGACGCCGACCGCTCGCCCGGTCCACGCCCCCAAGCCGCGCCGGATGGCGCGACAGCACGCACGCGGCCCGTGTGATCGTCTCGACCGTGCCCGCATCGCCCGCGTCGATCTCGCCGAGCGTCACCTGCATCGGGTCGAGGCGTCCGGGGAAGACCGACGCGTACGAGATCGGGCGGTTCTGGCCCCAGTCGTACCACGCGGCCTCGCGCTCGGCCCGCTCGCACGTCAGCAGCACGCCGCGACCGTCGGCATCGACCGTCAGCACGCCATCAAGCCCGTACCGATCGCACAGCACATCGTCATCAATCCGGTCGTGCCCGACGAACCAGCGCAGCCCGGCGTCGGCGCCGCTCGACACCGACCCCTTGATCGATCGTCGCACGCGCTCGCCCCCGCCGACCAGCGCCACGTGCAGCCCCCGCGTCGGCCACGACACGCGGTCGTGCCACGCGCAGAACGCGCGGTCCAGGCCCTCGGCATCGCCCCAGGCCCCGCGCGTCTTGTCGTTGATCCAGCCCAGCAGCGGGCGTCCATACCGCGAGGCAAGCCCCGCGCCGAATCCGCCGAACGCCAGCAGCAGTTCGGCCCCCGCCGAGCCGTCGCGTGCCTGGCGGTGCAGCAGCGGCAACCGTCCGCCACCGAACGCCACGCGGTTGATCCCCGCCGCGGCCTTCGACAGCACATACCGAGGCCTCACCATCCCCCAGCGCACCAGCCCGTACACCGCCGGCACCGCCCACACGCCCAGCGGCAGGCCCAGCGTCGGCGTGGTCAGCCAGTCGGCCCCGAGCGCGTAGGCCGTGCCCACGACGCCGGTCGCGGCCAGCAGCCCCAGCGCGGTCGCCGTCGCACCGGCGGACTCGGCCGCCGGCGGATACGCCCATGCCCGGTGATCGCCGGCGTCCCGCCCGATCGGATCGGAGGGCGGAGCGACGCTGGAGGGGGTGCTCGCCAGGTTGCTCGTCTGGGTGGTGTGGCTCATCGCCCCAACCCATCGGCCCGCCCCGCCCCGGCGTCAAGCCGCGCCCCACGCCGCCCAGTACCCCCGCCCGCCCCAACCCCACCAACCACTTCGACCGGAACGCCCGATCGCGAAGGCCCGAGAACGCCGCGCCCTCGTCCCAGTCGTGTGCCACCGAGTCACGCCGGCTGGGCGGCGTGACTCGGTGCGAACAACCCGTTGCGACCGTCACGCCATGTGCCACGGCCTTGCGGCTCTGAGCAAGGTCGTGCTCCGTCTCCCCCTCCCTCTCCTACCCCTCTCCACCCTCACCACGACCTTTGGCCAGAGCCCCGAAGGTCGTGGCACGCTCGCTTGCGCGTCGCGTTCGCTGGGGCGGGTCCGATGTGTGGCATGGCTGCTGCTCGGAGCAGCCATGCTCGATCAACAGGGACGGGTTGCACGTTCGACATGGCTGTGCAGAGTGCTCTGTGACTCCTTTCGAGTCTCTCGCTGGCACTACCGATGGACGGTGTAGGCCAGCACCCGCATGGCGGCCTCGGACAGCAGCGACGCGGGGAGTCGGCAGTTCAGGCCCCGCCGGTGGTCCGTTAGCGCGCTGAAGAACGACTCGACCTGCCAGCGCTGCCCGTAGCACGCCGGAAGATCGAGCATCCTGGCCCGGTGCGGGGTCTTGACCGTGCCGTCCTTCGACTTGATCACCGGCGGCACCAGCTCTCGGTCCCGTGTTCGTCGCGGCAGATCCCGTGCAGCGATTCGGCGTCGAACCCCGCGTCGGCGTACAGCGCGCGGACGCAGCACCGGAACGTCTGCTCCAGCAGGACGGGGGTCTCGGTGGTGTCGGCCCGAGGGCCGAAGGCCACGCGCATGGCGCACGGCATGAACAGCGCGCAGGCCACCGCCACCGAGACCTTGACGTAGCGGCCGGTGCGCCTCGTCGAGCCGCGCTTGGTCCGGGCCGCGGGCCGGCCGGCGCGTTTCTTCGACCCCTTCCGGCCCTGTCCTTCTCCTTGACCATCCGGAAGTAGACGCTGGCGTTGGTCATCGCCAGGCCGGTGGAGTCCATCGCGACCTCCTCGACCGCGGCCCGGTCCTGCCCGGTCACGCCGCGGAGCAGGTCGGTGAGCATGGCCTCGATCACGCCGACCACGTGCGGCTTGGCGTGCAGCTTCTGCAGCGTCGTGTAGTGGGGCACACGCTCGAGACCCAGCGCGGCGCGGACGTCGGGCATCTCGGCCAGCAGCTGGGTGATGCCCCGGAAGGTCGTGCGGTACGCGCGCAGCACCAAACAGGCGATGAGCTGCGGCTGCGTGAAGTCGTGGCGGCTCTTGATCGACCCGTAGGTGCTCACGCACCGCCGAGCCGCGGCCAGCGACAGCCGCGCGACCTCCAGAACGATCCGATCGGGTCCGGGCGTCCTTGCCATATGGCCGGCATTGGACCGGCTCAATGAACATCTGTCAAATCGTTTCTACAGAGCACTGTGCAGAGCCACAGCCATGCCACACGTCGCGCGCCCTTCCACCCTCACCACGACCTTCGGCCAGAGCCCCGAAGGGCGTGGCACGGGCGCTCGCTTGCGCGTCGCGTTCGCCGGAGCGGCCCCAGCGTGTGGCATGCTTGCTGCTCGGAGCAAGCATGCCCGATCAACCAGAGCGGATTGCACGCTCGACATGGCTGTGCCGAGCCACAGCCGTGCCACACGTCGGGCGTCGCGGGCTTGGAGCACTCGGCAGCCGCGCCGCCGACACAGGTTGGAAACCTGTGCCACCACGGCGTTCACCCCGCCGCACGGATCTCGTCGTAGACCGCGCCGATCGCCCTGGGCCGGATCTGCTCGAACCCCAGCCCGTCCATGAAGGGCCACGTCTTCTCAACCACCTGTCCCCGCGGCGTGCCGCGGCGGACCTCGACCGACACCGCCTCCCACAACTGCTCGAGGTACTCCTTCTGGCGACGCAGTTCGTCGACGCCGCAGACCGGGCCGTGCCCGGGCACGACGACGGTGTCGCGGTCGCACAGGTCGATGGTCCTGGCGACGGATTCGATCCAGCCGGGGGCGGTCGCGCCGCTGTCGTCGGCGAAGTAGGGGTGCAGCCCGGCAAAGAGCAGGTCGCCCGCGTGCAGGACGTTGTCGTCGGGGACGAGCACCACGGTGTCGTTGTCGGTATGCCCGGCGCCGAAGTGGTGCAGTTGGACCAGCGTGGCGCCGACGTTGATGTCGTGGCGCTCGGCGTCGAAGGTCTCGGTCGCGCCGAAGTCGTCGGCGGCCAGCAGCGGAGCACGATCGATCAGGGCCCGGGCCGAGGCGATGGCCTGGTCGCGCCTGGCCGGGTCTTCGACGGACTGGGCCGAGCGCATCGCGCTCGACGCCGCGGCGCGGTACCGCTCCAGGTCGTTGCGAACGCGAGCGTCGCAGGTGGCGTGCATCACGACGCGCGGGCGCGGCCCGGCCAGGCCCAACGCAAAGTTGCCGCCCGTGTGGTCGAAGTGGTGGTGCGTGTTGACGACGATCGCGTCGCGCGGCTCGCGTTCGTCCTGGGCCCGATGCCCCACCGGCCCACCGACGAGCGCGGCGTCCTCGGCCATCCGCTGCCCGAAACCGGGGGTCGAGACGTCCACCAGCAGCGACCCGCCCTCATCCACCAGCACCATCGAGTTGGACGACGTGCCGGGCGAGCCGAGCAGCACGCGGACGCGGCGGGTGGTCCCCGCGACGGGATGGGCCAGGTCGCCGCCGGCCAGTTCCAGGTCGAAGAACGTCTCGGGCAGGTCGTCCCGGCGGCCAAGCCCGGCAAGCGCCCAGCCCGGGAGCGCGGCCAGGGCGGCGATCCCGGCGGACGCCGCCAGGAACCCCCGACGCGAGACGACCGGGCCGGCGTCGCGACTGGCGATCGGGGTTGGGTTTGTGCGCATCTCCGGCTCTCCGTGCAGGTTGCGATCGATCGGGGGACGCACCTAGCCTAGCATGGCTCCCCAATCGAGCCCCCAGACCACCCGGGCCGGTCCACCCGCCACCAGCGGCGGGCGACGCCGCCCCTCCCGAGACACCGACGATGAAGGCCACCGACATCCGCCCCGGCTACGGCATCAAGGTCGACGGCAAACTCTGCGTCGCGACGCAGGTCGATCACCGCACCCCCGGCAACCTCCGCGCGTTCATGCAGATCAAGTACAAGGAAGTCCTCACCGGCAAGGTGCTGGAGAAGCGCTGGAGTTCGGGCGACGAGATCGAGGTCTTCACCCTCGACAAGCGCGACATGGAGTACCTCTACTCCGACAACACCGGCGCCACCTTCATGGACAAGGACAACTTCGACCAGGTCACGATCCCCGAGGACACCTTCGCGGACTCGCTCAAGTACCTGGCCCCGAACG
Organism: Phycisphaerales bacterium; assembly: GCA_041401985.1. Taxonomy (GTDB): domain Bacteria; phylum Planctomycetota; class Phycisphaerae; order Phycisphaerales; family UBA1924; genus JACKHA01. Next base: position 161,187 of record JAWKTE010000009.1, on the reverse strand, counting down.
CCAGCGCCGTGATCCTGTTCTACGAGAACAACCCGGTGTCCATGGAACTGCCCGCGGCTGTGGAACTGGTCATCACCGAGTGCCCGCCCGGGGTCAAGAACGCCACCGCGACCAACCAGCTCAAGGACGCGACCTGCGAGACGGGCCTGAAGACCCGCGTCCCCGCGTTCATCAACGAGGGCGAGAAGATCAAGATCTCGACGGCCGACGGCTCGTACATCAGCCGGGCCTGAGCGGGCGTGCCCGACGCTTCTCCCAATCTGGTGCTGATGGGCCTGCGCGGCAGCGGGAAGTCGACGCTGGGCGGGGTGCTCGGGGTGCGACTCGGGCGTGGCGTTGTTGATCTGGATGAGCGGACGCTCGCGCGGCTCGGGTGCGCGACGGCGTCCGACGCGTTCGCCACGCTTGGTGAGGGGGCGTTCCGGCGGGCGGAGATCGAGTCCCTTCGAGAGGTGCTTCGGACTTCCGCGCAGATCGTCGCGCTGGGCGGGGGCACGCCGACGGCACCGGGTGCCGCCGAGTTGCTGCGGGGCGAGCGTGATGGCGGGCGTGCGACGATCGTCTATCTGCACGCGTCGCCCGATGCACTCCGCCGGCGTCTGGCGGGCACGGACATGGCCAATCGCCCCGGCCTGCTCGGGGGCGATCCGCTGGCGGAGATCGACGCGGTGTACGCCGCGAGGGACCCGCTGTATCGGTCGCTGGCGTCGGCGGTTGTTGAGGTTGCGGGGCCGGAGGCGGAGGGCGTTGTGGACGCCATCGAGCGGCTCGCACGCGGCGGCTGAACAGACGCGCGATCCGACGATCGCGGCTCTGTTATGCGTTGTCGATCGCGCGCTGCCGCGGCGGGTTCCGCCGATCCACCTCGACCACGCCGTCCTTCAGGCGGATGACCCGCTCGCAGCGGTGGGCGATGTCGTCGTCGTGGGTGACCATGATGATGGTCATGCCCTCGTCGTTGAGTCGCTCAAAGAGTTGCAGGATCGACTCGCCGGTGGACGAGTCGAGGTTGCCCGTCGGCTCGTCGGCCATCAGCACGACGGGCCGCGTCACCAGTGCCCGCGCGATCGCGACGCGCTGCTGCTGCCCGCCGGAGAGCTCGCTCGGGCGGTGCCCAAGGCGGTCGCCCAGGCCCACCAGCCCGAGCGCATCGACCGCGCGCTTGCGCCGCTCGGCCCGCCCGATACCCTGGTAGAACAGCGGCACCTCGACGTTCTCCTCGACCACCAGTTCCGAGATCAGGTTGAACGCCTGGAACACGAAGCCGATCTTCTGCCCGCGGAAGATCGAGAGTTCGGTATCGGTCATCTCGCGGATGTTGACCCCGTCGAGGAAGTAGTCGCCCTTGGTCGGCTGGTCGAGGCAGCCCAGGACGTTCATGAGCGTGGACTTGCCGGAGCCGGAGGCGCCCATGATGGCGACGTACTCGCCGCGCCCGATGGCCAGGTCGACGCCCTTGAGGGCCTCGACCATGATGGTGCCGTCGGGCTTGTAGTAGGTCTTGCGCAGGCCGCGGAGTTCGGCCACGGGGGGCGTGCCGGGCTTCTGGCCGGCGTAGGCCCCGCGCGACGCTGGCGCGGGTTCGTCGGTCAGAACGTCGGGCTGCGTGGGCTGGCTGGACACGCGGGAGTGTACCGGGGCGGGCGTGGCGCGTTGCCCGGTGCCAGTCCCAAGGCGACCGATTGCGGCCCGCCGCCCGACTCGAATCCGCATCCCCCGGCGTTTCCGGCCGCGACGCTTGGTGCTGTCGGGTCGGGGCGGTACGCTCGGAGCCGCTCGCTCGGGGCGGATCCGCATGGGCGGCACGGGAGGTTTGGGATGCGAACGGTTCAACGCTCGGTCGGGTCGCCTGGTGTTCCGTGCGGGGTTGCGAGGCGAGCCGCGTGCTTCGGCGCGGCGGTCTTGCTGGCGTGCGCCCTGGCCCACGCCCAGCCGCAGTACAACATCGTGGACATGGGCCTGGTCAACGCCGGCGACAGCAACGCGCAGGCGCTGGGCATCTCGCCCGGCGGTGTGGGCGTCGGGCGGTCGCTGGCGAGCGGCTCGCAGGCGTTCTCGTGGACCGCGGGCGGGGGCATCGTCGGGCTCGACCTGCTGCCCGGGCGGGCGTACCAGGTCGCCAACGGCGCGAGCGACACCGGCCTGTGTGCCGGTGTCGCCAGCACGACGTTCTTCGGCTCGAGCCCGCTGCCCGTGTTGTGGACCAATGGGACCGCCAGCGCGCTGGCCCTTTCCGCCGGGCAGACGCTCGGACGGGCCTACGACGTGAACGACGCGGGGCTGGTCGTCGGGTCACAGGACGGGGGTTCGAGCGAGCGGGCCGCGGTCTGGGTCGGCGGCGTGCCGACGCCGATCCTGGCCACGCCGCCCAACGGGGCGATCATGACCACCGCCTTCCGCTGCAACAACGCGGGCCTGGTGGTCGGCAACGGGTTCGATCCCGGCAACCTGGCCCGCAACGTCGGGCTGCTGCACGACACGAGCACCAACACCACAATCGAGGTGCCCCCGCTGGCGGGGCACAACGGGACCATCGCGTTCGACATCAGCGAGAACGGGTTCGTCGTCGGGCCCAGCACGTTCAACCAGACCGACGCCCGCCCGTTCCGCTGGGACCGCGTGAGCCCGCCCATCGAGATCCCGCTGCCGACGGGCGCCAGCACCGCCTCGGCGAGGGGCGTGAACTCGGACGGATGGGTCGTCGGCATCGGCAGCGGCCTGTTCGCCGTGCCCTTCCTGTTCGACGGCACGCAGACCTATGTGCTGCAGGACCTCATCCCGCCCGGGACCGGCTGGGACATCTCCATGAACACCTCGTCCTCGGCCCTGGGCATCAGCGAGGACGGCACGATCGTCGGCACCGGCGTGCTGGGCGGCCAGGTCCGGGCCTACGCGATGATCCTCCAGGCGACCTGCGAGCCGGACCTCACGACCGGCGCGATTGCCGGCCAGCCGGGATACGGCGTCCCGAACGGCACGCTGAACAACGACGACTTCTTCTACTTCCTGGCCGAGTTCGCAGCGGGCAACGTCGCGGTGTGCGACCTGACGACGGGCGCGATCATGGGCCAGCCCGGCTACGGCGTGCCGAACGGCGTGATCACCAACGACGATTTCTTCTACTACCTCGCGCTGTTCGCGGCGGGGTGCTGAGCATCCTCGCTGGAGCGCGGCCGGGGCCCGGCGCTCCACGCACGCGCCGCAACGACAACGGACCCCGCCCAGGTGGGCGGGGTCCGTCGGGGAGGGAGTGCGTTGGGAGAGAGGGAGAGAGAAGAGAGACAGAGATAGAGAGACGGAGAGGGGACGCTCGCCGGCGATCCGGGTTGGACCTCAGGCCGCCTTGCGGCGCTTCTTGCCGACCGTGCGCTGCTCGGCCACGGCGCGGCGCTCGGGCTCCATGAGCAGCGTCTCGACCAGTTCGGCCGGGTCGGAGGCCCACAGGTCGGCCCCGATCTCCTCGGCCAGGCCGTCGGCCCGGTTGAACACGCCGCCGCCGACCACGATCTGGGTGTCGCTGGAGGCTCCGATCTCGCGCATCTGGTCGATCATGCCGCGGACCGCGGGCAGGTCCGACGGGGCCGAGGCGAACATGAGCAGCACGTCGGGGTGCGACTCGTGGACCTGGGCCATGACCTCGTCGGCCGGCAGGTCGCCGCCGGCGAAGGTGACCGCGAAGCCGGCGGATTCGAGCATGTCGACGGCGAGCTGGGCGCCCAGTTCGTCGGCGTCGGTGGGGCCGCAGACCGCCAGCACGCGACGCCCGTTGCGGACGGCCATGGGCAGGTCGCGGGCGACCTGGTCGACCAGCACGCGGAGCAGGCGGGTCGCGGTGCGGTAGGCCAGGATGGAGAGGTTGTCGACGCGGTGCAGGCGCTCGACCAGTTCGTAGGTGGGCCACAGGATGTCCATGAGGATGGCCCTGGGGCTCTGGCCGCGATCGGCGCACTCGCCGAGCAGGGTGCGGGCGGCGGGTCGGTCGCCGTTGACCAGGATCTCGAACAGGATCTCGACGTTCTTCTGGGCGTTCACGTGGGAGGCCTCCCGGTTCCGGGTGCGTCCCCGGCGGCTCCGGCCGGCGCGGGGACGGTCAGGGTGATGGGATCGGGGCCTCCGCCCACGAGCGGGTCAGGTATCGAGGTTCCGGGCGTCGGCGCGTGAAAGTGTGTTCACGATCGTCCGAACTCGGACGTGGCGCACCGTTGGTGTGGTCCGAGAATCGCCGATGCGTTCAACAGTCCGATAATCGCATCGATTGCGAGACCGGTACTTGAGAGATTCTCAATGACTTGAACTCGATACGGCAATATGCCGTATACTTTCCCATGAGCACCGCCGAGTTCGCCAAAGTCACGATCCGCCAGCCGTTACGGGTCAAAGAGAAAGTCGAGAGAGCGGCCGCACTACGGGGGATGACGGTGACGAGTTTCGTCAACGGGATCCTGGAGCGGGTCGCGGATCGGACGATCGCACGCGCCCGAGAGCGGGAGTTGTCGGAACACGACAGCCGGGTGCTGTTGGAGTTGCTGCGCGAGCCGGGCGAGGCGAACGACGCGCTCCAGCACGCGGCCGCGCGGTATCGGCGGGCACGGCGCGACGGGGTCGAGTTAGGCTCGGCGAATCGGACTCCCGACGGGGGGGGCGATGGGCGGTGACCTGCGCTTCGAGGCGTTCGACCGCGGCCGCCACCAACGCAGCGAGTTCGACTGCGGCGTGCCCGAACTCAATGAGTACCTCAAAACCCGCCTCGGCCAGCACGCTCGCAAGGGCATCACACGCGGCTACGTGCTCGCCGACGCGGACGGGCTGATCGCGGGATACGTCACGCTCTCGGCCGGGCGTCTGATGGTCGGGATCACGCCCGGCGGGCACGGCTTTCCGCCGCGGCTGCCGCTGCCGACGACGCTGATTGGGCGTCTGGCGGTCGATGCGCGGTTCCGCGGTCGGGGGCTCGGATCGCTGCTGCTGGTGCACGCGCTGGACCTGGCCGTTCAGACGGCCGAGGTCGTCGCGTCGGCGGTAGTCGAGGTGGACGCGAAGGACGAGCCGGCCCGATCGTTCTACGCGAAGTACGGGTTCACCAGCCTGCCCGACGATCCGAACCACATGTATCTGCCGATGGACGTCGCGCGGCGGCTGCTTTCGGGCTGATGCCGGTCGCGCGGGCATCGACGCAAGCCCTGCGCGTATGCTCGGAACAAGAGCGCCTGCGAGAGAGACCAACCGCGAGCGTGTACATCGGGAACGGGCCGACGGAGCGGGGCATGGAGCAACCATCGAACCAAGGGCAGGAGCAGGGCTCCGCCCACGAACACGGCGACTGGTCCCCGGAAGAGGCGGGGATGGCGGTCCGGGGCACGGGCGGCGCGGCCGACGCCAACACGCAGTTGCGATGCGCCCAGTGCGGGGCGCCGATCGTGTACGCCCCCGGCTCGCACGAGACCTTGTGCGAGTACTGCGGGCACCGCAACGCCATCGCCGCCGACGGCGTGGTCGAGGAGCAGGACTTCCACGAGGCGATGGCGGCCCTGGAGCGCGGGGCCGACGTGATCGAGCGGCTGACCGTTGAGTGCCGCGCGTGCGGGGCGAGCACGGAGTTCGAGGAGAACGTTCGGAGCCAGGAGTGCCCGTTCTGTGGGACGCCGATCGTGGCCCGGGCGGTGAGCCAGCGGCTGATCAAGCCGAGGGCGCTGCTGCCGTTCGCGCTGAACAAGGACCAGGCCCGCGGCTCGTTCGGCGCATGGATCGGCAAGTTGTGGTTCGCTCCGAACGACCTGAAGAAGTCGGCGTGGATCGACGGGCACCTGGCGGGGCTGTACCTGCCGTTCTGGACCTACGACGCCCAGGCCGTCACGCGGTACAGCGGCGAGCGGGGCGACGACTACTGGGACACCGTCCGCGTGCCGGTCACGGTCAACGGCAAGACATCGTGGCAGACGCGCCAGGTCCGCAAGACGCGCTGGCGTCGGGCCAGCGGGACGGTGCAGAACCGGTTCGACGATGTGCTGGTGCCGGCGAGTGAGTCGCTGCCGCACGATCGCCTGCGGAGATTGGGCGGATGGGACCTGGGCTCGCTGGTGCCGTACGCCGAGGCATATGTGAGCGGGTTCCGGTCGGAGAGTTACTCGATCTGCCTGGAGAAGGGCTTCGTCGCGGCCCGCCAGACGATGGAAGAGCAGATCCGCGGGACGATCCGGCACGACATCGGCGGCGACCACCAACGGATCCACCAGATGTGGCCCGTGTACTCGGCGATCACGTTCAAGCACCTGCTGCTGCCGATCTGGGTGGCGGTGTACCGGTACAAGGACAAGCCGTACCGGATCTTGGTCAACGCGCGGAACGGCACGGTCAGCGGCGAGCGTCCGTGGAGCGTGTGGAAACTGTCGCTGGCGATCGGCGGCGGGGTGCTGGTCCTGCTGGTGCTTGTCGCGTTGTTCCTGTTGCTGGGTCGGTAGGTTGGGTTGGAACCGGTGCCGACCCGCGACCCGCCAGGCGCCCCGACCATGCCCACGGTCTTTCGGGTCCGCTGGCGTGCGTGTCCGTTGTTCTCGCCGAAATCACCCACGCTTCACGCTGGCGTCACACCCACCGGCCAACAGTTCTGCTGATGACGCCCAGCCAGACATCCGCCGCGGACCCGGACGCGACCGGCCCCCGGGCCGCCGCCGCCGCCCGCACGGCCCTTGTCGTGCTCAACGCCGCGTCCGGCGACCAGACCGACCGTGCGGCCATCGCCGAGCGCGTCGAGCGGACGCTGATCGAGCACTCGTGGCGGGTCGAGATCGAGGCGGTGCCGCCCGAGCAACTGACCGACGCCATCGCCCGCGCGTGCCTGCGGGCAAAGGAGACGCCCGGCGCGATCGTGGTCGTGGGCGGCGGCGACGGCACGATCCGGTCGGCCGCGGCCTTGGCGCTCAAGCACGGCGTGCCGCTCGGGCTGCTGCCGATGGGCACGATGAACCTGCTTCCCAAGGACCTCGAGATGCCGCTGGACATCAGCGCGGCCGCCAAGGCGATCGCCACCGGCATCGAGCGGCGCGTCGACGCGGGGCTGGTCAACGGGCGGGTGTTCCTGCACTCGTCGGTCCTGGGCGTCGTGCCGCTGGTGGGGCGGGAGCGGGAGAAGTTCAGGAAGTCGCGGACGTGGGGGGAGCGGCTGCTGGCGCTGTGGCGGGCGGCGCGGCACGCGACCGGTTCGCCGCGGTTCACGATGCGGGTCGAGCACGACGGGCGGCTGCAGCGCGTGCGGACGTACGCGCTGGCGGTGGCGAACAACCCGCTGAGCGACCGCCCCGGCGAGGCGTTCCTGCGGGAATCGGTCGACGGCGGGCGCCTGGCGGTGTATGTGTCGAAGCACCGGGGGCGGGCCGGGCTGTTCGCGCTGCTGTTCACGATGGGCACCGGGCGGTGGGCGTTGGACCGCCAGATCGAGCAGGCGGAGACGACGCGCGTTCGGATCTCGGCCTTCCGGCGGAAACTGCGGGTGTCAAACGACGGCGAGGTGGAGTTGATCCGCACGCCGCTGGACTACACGATGCAGCGGAAGGCGTTGCGTGTCATCGTGCCGCGCGAGGCGGGCGGGGGCGATGCGCAGGCCGGCGCCGAGGCCGGCAAACCAACCGGTGCCGCGAGCGGAGCGGAGGACGAACGAAGGGAAGGAGAAGGCTCGGGGGCATGATCCGGATCGCGCACGTATCGGACCTGCACTTCGGCGCGATCGCCGAGGGGACGCCCGATGCGCTGCTCGAATCGATCGCGGCCATGGAGCCGACGCTGGTGGTCGTCAGCGGGGACCTGACGCTGGCCGGGCGCAAGCGGGAGTTCCGTGAGGCCGCGGCGTTCCTGCGGCGGATCGGGCGACCGACGCTCGTGGTTCCGGGCAACCACGACGTCCCGGCGTACGCGCTGCACCGGCGATTCACCACGCCGACAAGCCGCTTCCAGGAGTTCATCACGCCCGACCTGCGTCCGACGTTCCACGCGAGCGGCCTGTTCGCCCTCGGCCTGAACACCGCCCGCCCGTGGGACCTGTCCTGGAACTGGTCGCACGGGCGATTCTCGAACGAGCAGGTCCGCCACGCCGACGGGGTGTTCGGGGCGCAGGCCGCGGTTCGTGCGGCAGACGCGAGCCCCGGCGCCGATCGGCTCGCGATCCTCGTCGCGCACCACCCGCTGATCGTGCCCGAGGAAATCCCCGGTTTCCGCGTCGCCGGGCGGGCGGCGTCCATGCTGGGCGTGCTGGCCCGGCGGCGGGTGGACCTGGTGCTGTCCGGGCACCTGCACCACGGGTACTGGCGTCGGCACGAGATCGAGGTGGAGGCTGTCGGGCGGTCGGTGCTCATGATCCAGGCGTCCACAGCGACCTCGACCCGCCGGCGCGAGCACGCCAACGCGTTCAACGTGCTGGACGTGGAGGGCGATTCGATGACGCTGGCGGTCTGGGAGTGGGACGGCCGGCGGTTCGGCGAGGCCGAGCGGACCGGCTTCTCTCGCGATGCCCACGGCTGGAACCCGCTCGGACCCGCTTCGGACCCGGCTGCGGCGGCTTCGAGCGTTGTCGCCTCGTGAAAGGCCGGCTCGGCGTCCCGGAAAGAGGACGGAGCACGGGCTGGGGTGCCGATGTTGCGTGCGCCTGGCCCGCCTCCCCGGACGCCGGGGGGTTGGGTAGACTTGGCCTCGTCCCGCGGCCGCGTCGGCGCGAGCGGCGGGCGTGTCGATGTGCAGAGAGGTCCGCATGAGCCAGAACCCGTACGCGCAGCCGTATCCGCAGCAGTACCAGCAGCCCCCTGGCTATGGGATGCAGGCCCCGCCTCGGACGAGCGCGCTGGCGATCCTGTCGCTGGTGTGCAGCCTGTTGTGCTGCATCCCGGGGCCTTCGATCCTGGGCGTGCTGTTCGGCGGGGTGGCGCTGCTGGCGATCGGGATGTCGGGCGGTCGCGTCAAGGGCGTGGGCCTGGCGATCTCCGGGCTGATCATCGGCATCGTGGTCACAGTGATCTGGATCGCCATGGCCATCGGGGCGATGGGCCTGGGCACGATGTTCGGCAAGATGGTCGATCCCGCGCTCAAGGGCCTGGCCGCCCGCGACGTGACCCAGACGCAGTCGGCGTTCGTCTCGTCGGCGCACGGCTCGATCGACCGCGGGCGCGTCCAGGAGTTCGGGCGCCTCGTCGAGGACACCTACGGGCAGTACGAGCGCATGCCCGAGGGCATCGGCGAGCTCATCGGCGAGTGGGGCACGATCTTCAGCGACCCCAACGTCGGCCAGGCGACCCAGACGGCCCAGAACCAGTTCGGGCAGGACGGGGTGTTCCCGATGCCGGCCAAGTTCGACACCGGCTGGCACGCGATCATGATCTACATGGACTCCTCGGGGTCGCAGACCAACCAGACCTCCGGCATGCCGCTGCTGCACGACATCGGCATCGTGCTCGACGATGGCTCGCTGGTGTGGCTGGTCAGCGACGCGGGCAGCCCGCTGCCGAGCCTCGACGACCTGCGGCGCAACCTGAACATCCCCGGCCTGAACGGGCGGGATGATGGCGGCGACGAGGGCGGCGACCCGCTGGAAGAGCCGGCCCCGCGCCGCACGCGCAGCCGCCCGTAGTCGCCGGAAGCGATGCTCGGAACAACGACACGGGGCGGGCTCCTGCGAGCCCGCCCCGTTTCATTTGGTGGATCGATGTGTCGGCGGCCGCGCGATCAGCAGCCCGCGGCGAAGATCGCCAGGTGGTAGAAGAAGTCGTCGTTGGTGATGATGCCGTTGGGAACCCCGTAGCCCGCCTGGCCCGGGATCGCGCCGGTGGTCAGGTCGGCGACGGCCACGTTGCCGGCGGCGAACTGGGCGAGGTAGTAGAAGAAGTCGTCGTTGGAGAGCGTGCCGTTGGGCACGCCGTAGCCCGGCTGGCCGGGGATCGCGCCGGTGGTGATGTCCGGCTCGCAGACCGGGCCGACGAGCGCGGCGAGCATGTCCACATCGCTCTGGGTCACGGGCTCGGCGTTGATGCCGCCGGGGCCGTCGGCGGGGTCGAGCCAGCGGAGCGCCTCGACCGCGTTGAACCGGCGCCCCTCCCAGGTGTAGCAGTCGTACGGCTCGTTGGTCATGGGGTCGATGATCGGCAGGCCCAGTTCGTCGAGGCACGGCGTGCGGTCGTCGAGGGTGGCCCCGAGCAGCGTGTTGCCGAGCGTCAGATCGGTGCTGTCGACCGTGCCGGAGAGGTCGATGTCGCCGGTCAGGAAGCGGAACTGCTGGGTCGAGCCGAAGTCGTTGAGGTTGCCCGGGGTGAGCGCGGCACCGGTTGCGTTGATCGCCGCGGGGAAGCCGGCGCGGAGCGGGTTGTACTCGAGCCCGGCCACGCTGACCAGGTCGCCGCGGCACCACTCCTCCTCGGCGCGGAGGCCCGGGCCCGGGCCGGCGTCGAAGTAGTAGCGGACGCGGGTGATCGCGTCCGGGTTGAAGCCCGGGGTCTCGTCGAGTTCGTCCTGGTCCTCGCGCGTGTACTCGAAGCCCATCTGGTGGGACCAGGCGATGTCGTCGACCATCTGGTAGGGGCGCATGTTCGCGGCACCCGGCTCGTGCGGCCAGTCCATCTGCCCGTTGAAGTCCACGTCGTGGGCCACGTCCTTCCGCCAGTCGGTGGGGAACAGGCCGCCGACGACGACCGGGCGGCGGCGCACCAAGACGTATGTCGACGAGTCGTCGTTGGCCAGGTTGCCGGGGGTGTCGGAGGTCGGGACGTGGGTCTGCGAGAAGGTGGCGACGGTGGTGCCGGCGGGGAAGGCGGGCAGCAGGGTGCCGCCGCCGGTGTTGTTGACCAGCACGAGCAGGCCGCTGGAGCCCAGGCTGAGCCCATCGAAACTGAACGCCTCGTCGACCTCGACGTCGCCGCCGCCCTTGAGCAGAACGACCGCGAACCCGTCGAGGCTCATGCCGGGGCGGCCGTAGAGTTCGATGTACTCGTAGAACTCGTCGGTGGAGCCGGGCGGGTTCTCAAGGACCTCGTTGAGGACGACCTGTGCGGAGGCCGGGGCCGCGAGCAGGGCCAGGCCCGCGAGCATCGCGAGACGACGGGTGTTCATTGGTTCTCTCTCTCTCGATCAGACGCGTTTGCGCTGGGTTGGAATCGACGCCGCGCCGACACGCGCGGGCGTCGCGACTGGTCAAGGCCGCCCGTTTGTGAGCGTGCCGAAGAACACACGGTTGCCGAAGTCGGGGTAGTTGACGGGCACGACGGTCTGCCCGCCGGCGTTGGTCTCGGGCGCGAACGTGCCGTTGTTGTCCGCGTCGCGGAACGAGTCGGCGTGCCCGTCGGCGAAGAGCAGTTGGCCGACGGACTTGCTGTGCCCCCGCGCGTTGAAGATGCCGCGGGGCGGGCCGTAGGCCGGGCCGAAGTCCGAGAAGTCCTGCCAGCGCCACTCGAAGCCGTTGGGCCCGCCGAAGGCCCCGGCCCGCGGGCCATCGGTCATGAGTTTGGCGGTCGGATAGGGGTCGCCCCGGTAGGAGATCAGTTCCGATGCGGAGGTGGCGTCGGTGTGCGGATCGCCCAGCAGCGGGACCATGGTGGTCTGGACGTTGGCGAGGAAGCGGTCGGCCAGCGGGCCGATGGTGTCGCGCGGGTTGTAGAGGTCCGCGGCTGCGGAGGTGCGGTTGCGGACCTCCGTGTGGGCCATGTACCACGACTGCGTGTAGTTCGTGTTGAACCCGCGCGTGATCAGGTCGTCGCGCTCGGCCTCGGTGAACGTCCGCCACGACCCGGACGAGTTCAGTTCGGTCATGATCAGTTGCTGGCTGAACCGGGCCGGGCTGCCCGGCGAGAGCAGGTTGCCCGGCACGGTGTACCCGCCGTTGACCTGGTCGGCCACCCAGCCGGACTCGTCGATCGCGCCGTGGGAACGGGTCGTGCGGTTCCACCACGCCCCGGAGCAGTAGTAGCCGTCGTTGTCCACGCTGTAGGCGAAGAACCCGACGCCGAACTGACGGAGATTGCTCGAGCCCACGGCCTGGCGACCCGCGTCGCGGGCGGCCCCGAGCGCGGGCAGCAGGATCCCGATCAGCAGCGCGATGATCGCGATCACGACGAGCAACTCGATGAGCGTGAACGCCCCCCGTTCGGTGCGGCTTTCTTGCATGTGGGCGCGGCTCCTGGCGATCCCGGCCGAGGCATGTACTCCCGGGGAGGGAAGCCTTGGACGGGGCGGCGGGCCGATCTGTTCAGATTGCGCAAATCTTGACGCGGCGCGGACCGCGGTTCCCCCACGCGTTCTTCGCGCAATCTGAGCGCACGCCGCCCTGTTCCGACGCCGCGAGCCCGCAAGCATCTTCTCCCCTATCGACGGGTACCGACGGGGGTCCGCGGGCGGCGTGCGCCACCCGCACCGCACGCCGGGCGGGAACGCCCGGCAGGAGAGGAGTTCGAGACATGAAGACCGTGGTTTGCCTTGCCGCTCTCGCGGCGGTCGCCGGCGTCGCCTCCGCCCAGTTGTCCATCACCGAGACCTACATCGGCATCGATGGCGAGGACGGCACCGAGGACTGGTTCGAGGTCACCAACGTCGGCGCCGCCGCCATCGACACCGGCAACTTCTTCTACGACGACGTCAACCCGACGCTCGCCAACGCCGGGCAACTCGACTCGTTCGTCCTGAACCCCGGCGAGTCGGCCGTGTTCCTGATCGCCTCCAACCCCACCACGCTGGCCCAGTTCGCCAGCGTCTGGGGCGCGGTCGGCAACGTCGGCCTGACCAACGGCGGCGGCGGGCTCGGCCAGGGCGGCGACGAGGTCAACCTGCTCGACGCGGGCGGCGTTGTCGTCGATGCGCTCATCTACGGCGCGCCCCTGTCCAGCGGCACGTTCACCATCGAGCGCCTCGGCGGCGGTTCGCCGACGCTTTCCGCCCTCGGCGTCAACGGCGCGTACGAGTCGAACGTGTTCACCAACACGACCCTCGGCACGGCCCCGAACTTCGAGTGGACGCTCGTCGGCTCCCCCGGCGTGGTCCCGGCCCCGGCCTCGGCCGCGCTGCTGGCTCTGGGCGGGCTGGTCGGTGTTCGCCGCCGCCGCGCTTGATCTCGAGTTGTCGGAGCGACCCAACTGCATCCCGAAGGGGCGGGCCGCATGGCCCGCCCCGATTTCGTTGGGTCGCGTGAGCGGGGCCGGGCGACGTCGCTTCATCGGGACCGGACCGGGGGCATCACGGGCCCGACCGGACGGCACGCACGACACCGAGGAAAGAATCCCATGACGACTCGCCAGACCGCCTCCTTCGCCGCTCTCACGCTCGCCGCCCTCGCCGGGATGGCGACCCACGCGAGCGCCGCCATCACCGGCTGGACCGGCAACGCGACGCAGATCGCCCCGCCGCCGTCGGCCACGTTCGGCTCGCTCACCGGGGCCCCGGCCCGGGCCTGGGACGAGCAGCAGGGCTTCATCGCCGTCGGCCTGCCGGTGGACCTCTCGATCAACCCGTCGTCTTCGCTGCTGCCGACCGCGGGCGTGGTGAACGGGCTGGTCGACAGCCACTTCATCCACCTCGAGGACTTCTCGGGCGCGTCGGTCGTCGGGACGGTCACGTTCAACAACCCGATCGTGGGCGTGGCGTATTCGGACCTGTTCCTGGACGCCTCCGACGCGGCCGCGGGCGCGGGCCCGACCCTGTACCCGACGTTCACGCCGTTCCGCGGCATCAACTCGTTCGCCGGGGCCCAGTCGATCGTCTCGATCAGCGGCAACACGATCTCGTTCGACCTGCTCACGACACCCGGCATCGCGGACTTCGAGCAGATCCGGGTGTACACGCGGATCGTGCCGGCGCCTGGCTCGATGGCGCTGCTGGGTGCGGGCGGGCTGCTGGCGGTGCGCCGGCGGCGGGTGCGGAACTGACCGCAGCGAGCCGGGGCGTCCCCGCCCCGGATCGGCGGATCGAAGCGATCACTCACATTGCAGAGGCGGGCACCGGGGCGGGGACGCCCCGGCTCGCGCGCGCTGGATGGACGCAGCCGCACCCCGCGGCGATCAGGCGGCGTCGGACCGTCGCGCCTCGAGCAACGCATCGGCAACCGTCGCGAACCGGTCGCGGATCGCGCGCATCGTCCGCAGGAGGCGCAACTCGGCCATCATCGCGTCGCCGGGATGCTCGGCCCGCACCGCCGCCTCGATCTCGCCCAGGTCGGCGTCCGACACCCCGGCCTCGCGGGCGACGCGGCGGTAGTCGAAGTACTCGGGGTTGGTTGAGGCGGGGTTGCTCACGCTGTCGATCCCGTTCAACGCCCGCGGACGCTGGGCGTTCCGTTCAAACTGGCCAGGCTCATGCCACTTGCCCGCGCCCGGCGTCTTGGTCTGGAACGACCCGATCCGCGTGGCGGCGCTCGATCTCGCGCAGGTGCTCGAAGATGCGGGTGAGATCGTGGTCGAATCGGGCCGACGCCCGCTCCTTCAAGGCGCGGACCTCGTCGAGGAACGGATCCTCAAGCGGCGGGTGGTTCTCGGTCGGCACTGCTGGTTCGTCCGCCACGCTACACATGCCTCAACTTGTTCAACCCATTCAGCGCCGCCACCTTGTAGCACTCGGCCAGCGTCGGGTAGTTGAACACCGCGTTGATGAAGTACTCGACCGTGGCCTTGAACGCGATGGCCGCCTGGCCGATGTGGACCAGTTCGGTCGCCCCGGTGCCGATCACGTGGACGCCCAGGATCGCGTGCGATTCCTGGTGGATGAGCAGTTTGAGCATCCCGATCTCGTCGCCCAGCAACTGGCCGCGCGCGATCTCGCGGTACGACGCGATGCCGGCCTCGTACGGCACGCCCTCGCGGGTCAGGTGCTCTTCGGTCCAGCCGACCATGCTGATCTCGGGGATCGCGTAGATGCCGTAGGGCAGCAGTTCCGGCACCGGCTCGGTGGCGGCCCCGAACATGTGGCACGCCGCGAGGCGCCCCTGCTCCATGCTCGTGGACGCCAGGGCCGGGAAGCCCACCACGTCGCCCGCGGCATAGATGTGCGGAACCTCCGTCTGGCCGAACTGGTTCACGTCGATCCGCCCGCGCTTGTCGGCCTTGAGGCCCGCGGCCCCGAGGTTCAGCGCATCGGTCGCGCCCTGGCGACCGATGCAGTACAGCAGGCAGTCGGCCCGCAGCGTTTTGCCGCTCTCGAGCGTCGCCTCGGCCATGAACTCGTTGGTCGCCCGCGCGCCCGGGGGCGGGGCGACCTTGCGGATTGACACGACCTTCTCGCCCAGGCGCAGCGTCACGCCCGCCTGGCGGAGGTGGTACTGCAGCGCTTCGATGATCTCGGCGTCCACGAAGTCCAGCAGGCGGCTGCGCCCCTCGACCAGCGTGACCTTGACGCCCAGGGCCGCGAGCATCGAGGTGTACTCCGTGCCGATCACGCCGCCGCCGACGACGATCATCGAGTGCGGGAGTCGGTGCAGCGTGAGCAGTTCGTCGGACGTGATGACGTCGTTCTCGCCGAACGGCACCTCGGCGGGCTTGGCGGGCGACGTGCCGACGCCGATGAGGATCTTCTCGCCGCGGATCGCGGTCGAGGCGTGGGGGCCGACGACGTCGATGATGTTGGCGTCGCGGAACTGGGCCCGCCCGGTGACCAGGTCGATCCGGTTCGAGTGGAAGTGCCCGCGGACGATGCTGATCTCGTCCTTGATGACCTCCTGGCACGACGACCACAGCCCGGCCAGCAGCCCCGGCTTGCCCGGACCGGCCGCGGCTGCGGCGGCGAAGTCGGCGATCCGGGGGCTGGCTCCTTCGCGACCGGCGTACCGCAGGATCGCCTCGCGCAGGGCCTTGGAGGGGATCGTGCCGGTGTTTACCGCCGCCCCGCCCACGACTTCGCGGGCCTCGGCGACGCAGACCCGCCGCCCGAGTTTGGCGGCCTGGATCGCCGCCTTCTGCCCCGCCGGGCCGGAACCGATCACCACCAGGTCGTACTCGAGCATCCGCGCCGATCCTCCTGCCTGACGCCCGGACGCGGCTTGGTCCGGCGCATCGCCAGACTACCTTATCGGGCCGAACGTGCCGGTCCCCCAGCCGGAGGGCGTATACTCACCCCATGATGGGCCTGAACCTCCGACTTCCGATTCGGACCCCCTGATCGCGGCCCGCCAAGCCGCGTCGGGTGGGGCTCCGTGCGTGCGGAGCCTCCGTTGTTTTTGGACCCGGCCGCCCGATCGGGCACGGCCGGGGAGAAGATGGGCCGGTCGGGGCGGGCGTGCGGAAGTTCGGGCGTGCCGCTGCCTCCAGCCACCCGCAGTTCTTGCCGATCTTGCCCGCGATGCCGTCTGCGCCCACGCCGAGCCCCCCCATGCCAACCACCCCAAACCCGAGTTCGGCAGCCGGCGGCAGGTCCGAGAATCTGTCCCTTCACCGCTATTCCGCGGCCCTGGCGGGCCAGATCGAGACCCACTGGCAGGCCGCGTGGCTGGAAGAGGACACGTTCCGCCAGCCCAACCCCGGCGAGCCCGGTTTCGAGGACTGGCGGCCCAAGTTCTACTGCCTGGACATGTTCCCGTACCCCTCCGGCGCGGGCCTGCACGTCGGGCACCCCGAGGGCTACACCGCGACCGACATCGTGTCGCGCTTCAAGCGGATGAAGGGCTGCAACGTCCTGCACCCGATGGGCTGGGACGCCTTCGGCCTGCCCGCCGAGCAGTACGCGATCCAGACCGGCGTCCACCCGGCCGAGACGACGCGCAAGTCGATCGACAACTTCCGGCGTCAACTGCGCCGGTTCGGGTTCTCGTACGACTGGTCGCGTGAGTTCGGCACGATCGATGAGGACTACTACCGCTGGACGCAGTGGGTCTTCCTGGAGATCTACAACGCGTGGTTCGACGAGCAGGCCCCGTCGAAGACCGACGGCAAGCCCGGGCGAGCCAGGCCGATCGCGGAACTGGTCGCGGGGCTGGAGTCGGGCGAGTTCCTGGTCGGGTCGATGGGCTCCCTGGTGCGGAGCGCGGGCGCGACGGGCGCCAAGCCAAGCGGCGCACGGCGCTGGCAGGACCTGTCGCCGGAGGATCGCCGCGGTTTCATCGACAACCAGCGCCTGGCCTACGTCGGCGAGTCGACGGTCAACTGGTGCCCGGCCCTGGGCACGGTGCTGGCCAACGACGAGGTGATCGACGGCAAGAGCGAGCGGGGCGGGCACCCCGTGCTGCGCAAGCCGCTGCGTCAGTGGATGTTCCGGATCACGGCCCACGCCGACCGCCTGCTGCGCCAGCTGGACATGCTGGCCTGGCCCGCGTCGACCAAGAAGAAGCAGAGCGACTGGATCGGGCGGAGCGAGGGCGCGGAGATCCGCTTCCCGCTGCTGGACCCGCGCACGAAGTCGGCCGACCCCGCCAAGGCCGCCGAGGGCCTGGGGGCCCAGACGCTTGACGTGTTCACCACGCGCCCCGACACCATCTTCGGCGCGACGTACATGGTCGTGGCCCCGGAGCATCCGCTGGTCGAGCGCGTGCTGGCTCTGGGCGAGAGGCAGCCCGGGCTGATCAAGGACGCCGCGAGAATCGCGGACTACGTCGCCAAGGCCCGCAACCGGTCCGACGTCGAACGCCAGGAGTCGAAGGAGAAGACCGGCGTGCCGCTGGGCATCCGGTGCGTGAACCCCGCCAGCGGCGAGCCGATCCCGGTCTGGGTCGCGGACTATGTGCTGATGGGCTACGGCACGGGCGCGATCATGGCGGTGCCGGCCCACGACGAGCGCGACTTCGCGTTCGCCCGCGCGTTCAACCTGCCCATGCGCCTGGTCGTCCGCCCCGCCGGCGAGGGGCCGGCCCAGTTCTGGGAGAAGGTCGGCGAGCGCTTCGGCAACCCGGACTACTACTCGGCGGTCTACGTCCCGCCGATGCACTCGCCCATCGCCATCGACGGGCTGAGCAACGTGCTGCACGGCGTGCCCGGCGCGGAGAGCGCGGTCGAGATCACCCCGCTGGACGAGGGCGGCTGGTGCATCCTGGTCAAGCCCCCGCTGGAAGACGTGGTCATCGCCCACCTGCCCGCGCCGGTGTACCAGTTCGAACTGGGCGCGGCCCGCCCGGACTCGGGCTACGCCTGCAACTCGATCGGCGCGGGCGTCGGCTTCGATGGCATGGAGACGCCCCAGGCCAAGGAGGCGGTCCTTGCCTGGCTGGACAAGTCGGGGCACGGACGAAAGAGGACCACCTGCCGGCTGCGGGACTGGACGTTCAGCCGCCAGCGGTACTGGGGCGAGCCGTTCCCGATCGTGTATGACAACGACGGCAACCACTATCCGGTGGCGGCCACGCACCTGCCGGTCAAACTGCCGGTGCTGGACGACTACAAGCCGGTCGAGAGCCAGGACCCGCAGCCGCTGCTGGCCAAGGCGGCCTCGTGGGTCGAGACGACCGCGGGCCAGGCGGGCGTCGATCCGGCGCTGCTGGCCCCGGACACGCCGGTGCGGCGCGAGACCAACACGATGCCGGGCTCGGCCGGCTCGTCGTGGTACGCGATCCGCTACTGCGACCCGAAGAACAAGGACCGCCTGGTCGGCAAGCAGGCCGAGGCGTACTGGATGGGCGGCGAGAACCCCGGCGTCGATCTGTACGTCGGCGGCGACGAGCACTCGGTCGGGCACCTGCTGTACGCCCGGTGGTGGCAGAACGTGCTGTACGACCTGGGGCACGTCTCGACGCCCGAACCGTTCCGCACGCTGTTCCACCAGGGCCTGATCACGGCCCACGCGTACCAGCGCGAGGACAAGACGCTGGTGCCGACCGATGAGGTCTACGAGCTGCGGCCAGCCAATGGCGGCTTCTGCTCCGTCCACATGCTGCCCTCCGGCGAGCCGCTGAAGCAGCAGATCGACACGCCCAACCTGCCCGAGGCGATCCACGCCCGCCTGGCTCGCGGCGAGTCCGTGTTTGTGACCTTCGGCAAGGACGCCGACGTGGAGCGGTTCTTCGGCCCCGTGCCCGCCGAAGCCGTGACGCAGATCGTCGCGAAGATGTCCAAGAGCCTGAAGAACGTCGTCAACCCCGACGACATCATTGCCGACTACGGCGCCGACACCTTCCGCCTGTACGAGATGTACATGGGCCCGCTGGAGATGTCCAAGCCCTGGAACACGCGCGACATCGTCGGCCTGCACCGCTTCCTGCAGCGGGCCTGGCGCCTGGGCGTCTCCGAACAGACCGGCGAGGCCCTGACCGCCCCCGAGGCCGACCCCACGCTCGAGAAACTGCTGCACCGCACCATCAACAAAGTCGGCGGCGACATCGACAAACTCTCCTTCAACACCGCCATCGCGGCCCTGATCGAGTTCGTCAACATCGCCGGCAAGGGCGAGGCCCAGACCAAGGGCGACAGCCAGCCCATCGGCACCCTGACGCGCGACCAGCTGTCGCGCCTGGCCCTGTGCCTGGCCCCGTTCGTGCCGCACATGGCCGAGGAACTGTGGCACCGCCTGGGCCTGCGGGACAAGATGGGCTCGGTGTGCAGGCAGGCGTGGCCTTCGATCGACGAGGCGATGCTGCGCGACGACGAGGTCGAGGTCGCGGTGCAGTTGTCGGGCAAGGTCAAGACGCGGGTCAAGGTGCCCGCCGACGCGGGCGAGGACGCGATCCAGTCGTTCGTGCTGTCGCACCCGGAGGTCGAGCCGCTGGTGCGGGGCAAGAGCATCAAGAAGGTGATTGTGGTGCCGGGGCGGCTGGTGAACATCGTGGCGGTGTGAGTCGCCACTTGACTTCCCCGACCCGAGCGGGGCTAGTATTCAGTCCAGCCGCGAGCCGCGGCCTCCAGAGACCACCGAGGAGCACGATGATCCGGTAACGCAGTGACATGCCTCGTCCCCGCCGACGCCCTTGGCGATCGGTCCCTCTTCGTCACTCCGTCACTTGGTCACTCCGTCACTCTGCCCTCGGGTCCATATGCCAGCACCAACCGAACGCACCACCATCGCCGTCGCCGCGGAGCGCGTCGTGCTCGCGGCCCTTCGCCTGCCCGGCTCGCGCCACGACCGCAACGACCCCTTCGGCGAACTCCGCTCCCTGGCCGAGCAGGCCGGGGCCGTCGCCGTCGGCACGCTCGAGCAGTTCCGCGAACGCCCGGAATCGGGCACGTACATCGGCTCGGGCAAGGTCGAGGAACTCAAGAACCTGTGCGAGGCTCTCGACGCCTCGGCCGTCATCTTCGACCACGAACTCTCGCCGGCCCAGATCGCCAACATCGAGAAGGTCACGGGTCGGAAGATCCTGGACCGCTCGGAACTGATCCTGGACATCTTCGCCAGCCGCGCCACCACGCACGAGGCCAAACTCCAGGTCGAACTCGCCCAACTCGAGTACACCTACCCGCGCCTCCGCGCCATGTGGACCCACCTCGAGCGCATCGTCGGCGGCGGCGGCGTGACCGGCATCGGCACGCGCGGCCCGGGCGAGCAGCAGCTCGAGATCGACCGGCGCCTCGTCCAGCGCCGCGAACTTGATCTCAAGCGCGAACTGGGCGCCATCCAGGCCCGCAAGCGCCGCGAGGTCCAGAAGCGCCGCCTCGACCACTTCACCGTCGGCCTGGTCGGCTACACGAACGCCGGCAAGAGCACGCTGTTCAACACGCTCACCACCGGCGGGGCCTACGCCGACGACCGCCTCTTCGCCACGCTCATGACCCGCACGCGCGAGTGGGACCTTCACGGCGGCATGCGGGTGATGCTCTCGGACACGGTCGGGTTCGTGCGGGATCTCCCGCACAATCTCGTCGCGTCGTTCAAGGCCACGCTCGAGGAGGCCACGCACGCGGACCTGCTGCTGGTGGTGCTCGACGTCGCGGACCCCGCGGCCGAGATGCACTACGAGGTCGTGACGCGCACGCTCGACGAGCTGTGCGAGCAGACCCGGGCCGCCGAGGAGCGGGCGGGCATCGCCTGGCGCGAGCCGGAGCGCCTGGTGCTGCTCAACAAGGCCGACCGCCTTGCCGACAACGCGGCACTTCTGGTCTGGCAGCAGCGGGTGCCCGGCAGCGTGCCGCTGTGCGCGATCGCGCCCGCGGCCGGCGGCTCCGGACTGGGCCTCGAAGAGGTACGCCAGCGCGTCGCCGGGGCCACGCGCGGCCCGATCCGCCACGTCCGCCTCACCGTCCCGATGAGCGACGCCAAGACCGTCAGCACCATCGAGAACCGCGGCGAGGTGCTCGACCGCCAGTACACGGACGCGGCCGTCGTGTTCGAGTGCCGCGTGGGCATGCGCCAGATCGACCGCCTCCGCGCCGCCGGGGCGAGGATGCGGATCGAGACGCTGGATGACGGGCCGAGGATCCGGGACGCGGGGAGCGAGGCGGGGTGGGGGAGGTGACTCCCTACCGATCCAACTCCGCCGCCACGATGTTCAGACTCCCAAGCACCGCCACGATATCCGCAAGCATGTGCCCCTCGATCAGCGGCGCCATCACCTGGTAGTTGATGAAACTCGGCGGCCTCGTCCGCGCACGCCAGGCCCGCGGCGAGCCGTCCGACACCAGGTAGTACCCCAGTTCCCCGTTGGCTGTCTCCTGGGCCGCGTACACCTCGGCCGCCGGCGGCTCCCACCCGCGGTTGGACATGATGATCTCGAAGTGCTGGATCAGCCCCTCGATCGAGCCGTACACGTCCTTCTTGTCCGGCTTGGCCACCTTGCCATCGGCGTACACCGACACCGGCCCACCCGGGATGTTGTCGATCAACTGGTCGATGATTTTGATCGACTGGCGCATCTCCTCCATCCGCACCTGGAACCGCGCGTAGGTGTCGCCCTCGCTGGCCACCGGCACGCCGAACTCCACGGCCACGGCACCCTGGCCGTCCCAGTTGTCCGCATAGCACAGGTACGGGTGGTCCTTCCGCAGGTCCTGCTTCACGCCCGAGGCCCGCGCGACCGGCCCCGTCACCGACCACGCGTTGGCCTGCTCGGTCGTCAGGACGCCGATGCCCTGCGTCCTGTCCATGAAGATGCGGTTGCGCAGCGTCAGGCCCTCGAGGTCGCCGATCGCCCCCGGCAGGTCGCGGCGGACGAAGTCCTTGACCATCCGCTTGAACACTTCCTCATCCGGCAGGTCCTGCATCAGCCCGCCGACGCGGGTCCAGTCCGGGTGGAAGCGTTGGCCCGAGACGAAGTCGCACAGGTCGTAGATCTTCTCGCGCGGGTTGAACCCGTACAGGAACCCCGTGAACGCCCCGAGGTCCAGGGCCGCGGCCCCGACGTTCAGCAAATGGTCCTGGATCCGCCCCAGTTCGGCCATGATCGTCCGCAGCACCTTGCACCGCGGCGTGATCTCGATCCCGAACAGCGTCTCCACCGCGTGGTGCCACGCGATGTCGTTGCTGATCGGCGACAGATAGTTCATGCGGCTGACGATCGTGACGTACTGGTTGTAGTCCAGGTGCTCGCCGAGTTTCTCGAAGCCCGAGTGCAGGTAGCCGATGTGCGGCGTGCACCGGGCGATCCGCTCGCCGTCGAGTTCGAGCACCAGCCGCAGCGTCGTGTGCGTCGCGGGGTGCTGCGGGCCGAAGTTGAGCACCCACCGGTCGCCGGTGTCGACGTGCCCGGCCAAGTAGCCGGTGGTCTCGGCGGTGACGTCGTACGACTCGGCGGGCTTGATCGTGAAGGGCATACGGGGCTCCGAACGGGGAGCGGATGGTAGGGGCGGGGGGTGCGGGAGACCGGGGAGAGTCGCATCGAACCGACCCGTACGGAGTCCGGATGTCGCGGCCCGAGCCGGCGTACCGACCCCTCGGTGGGTCGCTCAGCCGCCGCCGAGATCGATCGAGTTCCGGTGGGCCTCCATGGCCTGCTGATGCTCGATCCTGGCACGAATGTGACCAATCTGTTCCCGGATCGAGGGAGCCCGGTGGGCGATCGCTGGATCGTCGAGAAGCGCTTCGAAACGATCCAACAAGCCAACATCGAGCAGGGGGGCGTTGATACACGCGACCAGCAGCAAGGAACACCCCACGTTCCGAAGCTGGGGCTGTTGCGCGAGTTCGATCAACTCGGGGATGTGCCGATGCAACACCATCACGTAGTCCCGGGTGGTCAGCGCGTCCTCGATGCGCGGAGCGAGGTCAGGACGCTTCCGAGCCAAGTCGATCGCGCGTCGGATCGCAGGTTCCAGCAGCGGCCCGCCGCGCGCTTCGACCGCATTGATCGACCGGATCAGGTCATCGGCGTCGGTCGACTCGAGCAGCGAGAGCAGCGCGGCGTCCAGTTCGGGGTTCGCCGCCTCTCGATTGGCCCAGGCCACATACGCAGCGGTGTGAATCCGCAGCGGATTGGCTTCATCGGCGATCATCGCGGCGACCCGGGTGGTTGCAAGTTGATTGCCCCGGCGAATGAGCCGAGCGAGCGCGTAGTTCGCTTGGTATATGTCCAGTGATGAGAGTGTCTCGCCGGAGTCTCGGGGATCCGCGCGGATCGCGAGCGCCTCCACAACTTCTGGCGTGCCACTCCCGGACGCCAGCAAGACACCGATCTCAAATGGCGCGTCGGAGATGTGCCGCAGAAGTGTCGGCGTGGCCCCATCCACCTTCGTCGAGAACGCACGCGCCTCCTCTGCCGGCTCCGCGATGAGCACATCCGCCAAGTCCGCCATCGGGCGGAGCAGTTGATGCGCCGACAACGGGTCACCCGCTTCCAAGGCCTGCGTCGCCATGTCAAGCAGTTGCTCGCCCAGACGCCGGATACTGGCCGGGGAGCCGTCGTGCGCACCCGCGAGCCACCCATGCGGCCCCGAGAGCACCGCCGCCCGATCCGCCATCTCGCTTGGCGATCGGGCCGCAAGCAGCCACCCATGTGATCGATCCCGGAACCACGCCTCCTGCCAATCCCACATCCGGCCCTCGGAGTAGCGTTCGATAAGCGACCACTCCACCCAGCTCGTGCCCCCCACCCACTCATCCGGCAACCACGGCAGCCCCAAAATCATCACCTCCGTCGGCACCACCGACAGCCAGCCGTGGTTCCGCACCCGCGACTCATACCACCCGAGCTGCCCCGCCCCCAACACCAGCAGCCCGAGCACCGCCAGCCGCCAGCGACGCCGCGGGCGGAACAGGGCCCGCTCGCCCTTGGCCTCGTGCCCGCACTCCGAGCAGCGCAGCCCCACCGCCGGATCGACCAGGTACCAGCACTTCGGGCACCGCCGCCGCCCGCGCGGCCGGTCGCCGCGCCACGCAAGGATCGCCAGGAACAAGCCGAACAGAGAGAGCCCCATGCCGCCGCCGAGATACGGCCCGAACTTGAAGCCCGAATCGCCCCACCCGTAGCCGAACTCCCGCTCGCTCCGCATCGCGTCCGCGACCAGCGCCCCGCCCACGAACGTCCCAAGCCCGCCGAGGCTCACCACCAGCCCGAGCACCACCCAGAACCTCGCGGCCCGGATCGCCGACGCCACGGGCCGCCGCGCCCCGCACCGCGCGCACTTGGCCGCCGCCTTGTCCTCCCACGCCTTCGCGCACTCCGGGCACGCCTCCAGCGGCTCGCGCCACCGCCGCGCCCGCAGCGCCCGCACGCTCAGCCACAGCCCGTAGCCGACCAGGAACGCGCCCAGCACATACAGCACGAACTCGGGGGGCGGCAATCGCATGGGCGCAGTCTAGAGCCGCTGGCTTTGGCTCTGCCCCTACCTCTCCCCCAACGTGCACGCCAGTTCGACTTCCTGCCCTTCGCGTTCGATCAGGATCGTCACAACGTCGCCGGCCCGCTGCTCGCCAAGCAGGGCGCGCCACTGGGCCAGGTCTTGGATGTCGGTGTCGTTCCAGCGGAGGATGATGTCGCCCTCTCGGAGCCCGGCCTGGGCCGCGGGGCCGTTTTCGACGACGCTGCCGAGCAGGACGCCGGTGGCGGGGGCGTCGTCGGCCATGACGCCGAGGTAGGCGCGGGCCTGTGGACGCTGCACGATGCGGCTCGGGGTGGAGGTGTGGCGGAAGCGCTCGGGGCGCGTCGCCAGAGCCTCCGCGATGGTCACGCACAGGCGCACGACGCGGACGGCCCCGACGCGGTTGATGGTCCACGAGAAGTCCGTGGGCATGTGGTACTCGTCGTGGAGCATCGTGAAGAAGAACAGCACGGGCATGCCGGCGCGATAGAAGTTGGCGTGGTCGGAGGGTCCGTAGCCGCTGGGCGTGGGGCGGACGTCGATGCCCGAGGGCTGGATCATGGGCTCGAGCCACTCCCACAGGCCCGGGGCGGTGGCGACGCCGCCGAGTTCCATGGCGTTCTCGCGCAGCCGCCCGATCATGTCCATGTTGAGCATGAAGGCGTGCTGCTCGATCGGGACGATGGGGTTGTCGGTGTAGTAACGGCTGCCGATGAGGCCGAGTTCCTCGGCGGAGAAGGCCAGGAACAGGATCGACCGGGCCGGGGCGCCCTCCGGAAGTTGCTCGTAGCGCTCGGCGAGCATCTGGGCGGCCAGCAGCAGGCCGCTGGTGCCCGAGCCGTTGTCGTCGGCGCCGGGGTGGAGCACGCCGATGCCCGCGGCGCCCGCGCGCGAGCCCGCGCCGCCGTAGCCCAGCCCGACGTGGTCGTAGTGGGCCCCGATGACGATGAACTCGTTTGCGAGCTCGCCTCGTCCGGGGAGGATGGCGCCGACGTTCTGGGTCTCGATGAGGCGTGAGCCGACGCGGACGTCGATCGCGACGCGCTGCTTGCCAAGGTCGACCACCGCGGGGCCGGCATCGGCGAGGCGACGCAGGTCGAGCAGCGAGCGGCCATCGCGGTCGAAGCGCCGGACGATCTCGTCGGCTCGGGCGGGGGTGACCTGGACGACGGGGATGTCGAGCGGGCCGCCGAAGGGTCGGATGGACTGGAAGGTCTCGAGGCGTCCGATGCGCTCGTCGTCGGCGCCGGGCGGGTTGACCAGGATGATGCCGACCGCGCCGCGGCGTGCGACGGCGCGGAACTTGGCCTCGAGGCCGGCGTTGGGGGACCAGCCGCCGGGGAGCCAGAGGCTGCGCCCGTCGGCGTCCATGGGCTCGAAGCGCAGGACCATGGCGATGCGCCCGGTGAGGTCGGTGTCGTCGTCGAAGGAGGTGTACGAGTCGCGCCCGGACTCGATCGCGTAGCCGACGAAGGTGATCGGGGCGTCCGCGCCGGACGTGGCGGAGAAGCCCAGCGGCACGAAGTCGCGCCCCTCGCGGAGATCGCCGATCGGGCCGGCGGACATGGCCGCGGACTCGAGCACGGCCTCGCTGCCCAGGTCGAAGGGCTGGAAATACGAATCGCGCGGCGTGAGAACCGTGGAGCCTTCTGAGGCGGTGGTGGTGGAGTCGAACGCGGGCTGGAGGCCGAAGTGCTCGAACCAGAAGGCGATGTAGTCGGCGGCGCGCCGGTTGCCCGCCAGGCCGGGGGCGCGGCCCTCGAAGTAGGGGCCGGCGAGGGTGGTGATGTGCGAGTCGTAGGTCCGCACGTCCTGGTCGAGCGCCTGCAGGAGCGTGGCGATTGGGGCGTTGTCGAGGTCCAGCGTAATCGTGTTGGGCGGGGCGCTCGGATCGGGCTGGTCCTGCGCCGGGGCGAGTGAGAGCGGCACGAGCACGGCCAAGGCGGCGGGGCAGAGCGGGAGCGGGCGGCGGATCGGCATGTGGCGGTCTCGGGTTGGGCGGGGTGGTCGGATCGTGCGGCGGGCGCGGCGGGGCCGCGCACCAGAAGAGACGGTACAGCCGGATCGGCGTGCGGTTGCCGAGCGCCGGGCATCGCCCGGGGGCAGCCGAACCGGCCACACACCGGCGTGCGGTCAGGTCGGGCGCAGGACCGACAGGACGTTGGCGTGGTCGTCGGTCCACGCCTCGCCGTCCTCCGGCAGGGGGACGACCTGCCAGCCGGGGGCGTCGGCGAATGTCATCAGCCAGTCGGGGCTGCTCGAGAGCACGACCCAGGATGATGAACGGATGCCCTCAAAGACGGTGTCGCGCGGGGTGGAGGCGTGGTCGCGCTGGATGACGTGCAGGCCGGCGTCGCGCCCGGCGAGCGTGACGGGCCCGCCGAGGCGGAAGTGCTTGTTGGAGATGTGCACGAGCAGCGCGCCGCCGGGGCGGAGGCGTGAGGCGTAGAGGCGGAAGGCCTCGCGCGTGAGCAGGTGGATGGGGATGGCGTCGCTGCTGAACGCGTCGAGCACGAGCAGGTCGTAGCGGTGCTCGGGCTGGTCGGCCAGGCGGAGGCGTCCGTCGCCGATGATGATGTTGCAGGTGGCGGGCGAGTCGGAGAGGTAGGTGAACAGGGTGGGGTCGAGCGCGATGTCGGCCACCGCGCGGTCGATCTCGAAGAAGTCGATGGTGTCGCCGGGGCGGCCATACGCGGCGATGGTGCCCGCGCCCAAGCCGACGACGCCGATGGTGCGGGGCGCGTCGGGCAGGCGGGCGAAGGTGTCGCCGACGGGGCCGGGGCGTGAGTAGTAGGAGAGCGGATCGTGGCGGCGGTTTGGTTCGACGAACTGCTCGCCGTGGATCGTGGTGCCGTGGCGGATGCCGCGGAGCGGCGGGACGTATCGGTCGGCGTCGGTGAGGAACTCCTGTCGCTCGAAGACGATGCAGACGCCGAAGAAGGACCGGTCGCGCAGGAGGATGTCGACGCGCGGGCCGGTGGCGGCCATGGGGACGTAGGTGGCCTGGCCGGTGAGCGTGACAATGACCGCGGCGAAAACCAGGGGCCAGCGCATCAGGAACACGGCCACAAGGCACGGCAGACCCACGGTTATGGCGATGATGAACGGGTCCCAGGGGATGAAGCCCAGGAGCCTGTCGCCGGAGCGGTAGCCGGAGAGGGCGATGAAGGCGTCGGTGCCCAGGAGGAAGAGGGCGACGCCGACGGCGGCGCCGATGAGCGGGAGCAGGGGGCGGAGGAGGGAGGGGTTGCGCTGGGGCTTGGCAGGTTCCGTTGTGTCGGGTGCTTTGGCGTCCCGCGTGGGCTTCTTCCGGGTGCCGCGGAGCGCGAGCAGCGCGCACACACCGGCGATGGCGATGGGGTACTCGAGGATGGCGTCGAAGAGCAGTGGGGCGGCCAGGGCGTTGGACGCGCCGCCGAGCGCGCCGCCGAGGGAGACGAGCATGTAGTACTCGGTCAGGCGGGCCGCGCCGGGGCGGATCGCGGCCAGACGCCCGTGGCACGACAGGCCCGCGACCAGCAGCAGCACCAGGTGCAGCAGCGCGACGACGATCAGCGGCTGGCCCACCTGGCGGAGCATCACGGCCGTCACCGCGATGACCACCAGCGGCAGGAGCAGCGAGCCGAAGCGCTCGCCGGCGGGGCCGAAGCGCCCGAAGGCGACGATGAAGGTGATGAGGTAGATCGCCAGCGGGATGACCCACAGCAGAGGGATGGCCGCGATGTCGGTCGTGATGAACTGGGTGACGCCGAGCGACAGGCTGGAGGGGGCGGCGGCCAGGGCGATCCACGCGGCCCGCTGTCGCCAGAGGTCGGCGCGGGTGGGCGGGGATTCCGGGGGCACCGCGGCGGGCGACGCGCCCACGGTCGCGGCGACGGCGTCCGGAGACTTCGGCTTGCCCGCCGCTCGCTTCGATGCCCTGTCGGACTTGCCGGCGGCGGCCGCGGGTTTGGCGTTGCGCGGGGCCGTGCGCGCGGGGCGTCCCATCGCCCAGCAGCCTGCCAGTAAGAGTGCAAACAGCCCGTAGCCGATCGACCAGAACCAGCCCTGGTCCTTCAGCCCCAGCAGCGGCTCGATCACCAGCGGGTAGGCGAGAAGTCCCAGCAGGCTGCCGGCGTTGCTGGCGGCGTAGAGGAAGTACGGGTCGTGGGCCCGGGCGTGCCCGGTGCGGGCGAACCAGGCCTGGATCAGCGGGCTGGCGCTCGACACGGCGAAGAACGGCACGCCTACCGCCCCCAGTAGCACCAGCAGCAGCGCCGGCGTCGGCGGGGCCACGTCGGGCGACCACCAGGCGGGCAGCGCCAGCGGCAGGAACACGAGGCAGGAGAGCACGACGATCGCGTGGACGATGGCCTGGCGGGCGCGAGCGAGACGCTCGATGGCGTGGGCGTAGGCGTACCCGCCCAGCAGCACGACCTGGAAGAACATCATGGTCGCGGTCCACACGGCCGGGCTGCCGCCGAGTTGGGGCAGGACGAGGCGTGCGGCCAGGGGCTGGACGAGGAAGAGCAGGAACGCCGCGGTGAAGATGGCCGCGGTGTAGAGGGGGACCATGGGGGATGGTAGTGGGAAGCGACGGAGGGGCGAAGCGACGGAGCGACGAAGGGAAGAGAGGGGAGAGCAGAGAGGAGAGAGGCGAAGGCTGTCGCGCCGCTGATCAGGCCGGGAGGGTGCCCTGGACGGGGCGGTCCTCGCGGGCGGCGGCGTGGGTCGGGGCGGTGAAGACCACCTCGTCGCTGGTGGGGTTGAAGCGCGAGCCGTACATCGGGATCTTGCGGTTGGTGTTGTTTTTTGGAAGCATGGGCAGGACGGCCATGATCACGCCGAAGGCGACGATGTTGACCAGCAGCATCGGGGCCCAGTTGTCCAGCCCGAGGAACACCATCACCGCAGTCATGACCAGCAGCCCGATCGACAGCGGGATGACCGCCTGCCAGGCCATCATCATCACCTGGTCGTACCGCAAGCGCGGCAGGGTCCAGCGGAGCACGATCTGGATGTTGACCAGGATCAGCACCTTGCCGAAGAACACCAGGAACTTCAGCAGGAAGCACCACCACGCGGTGTCCTCGGGCTGCAGGCCGGGCACGCCGGGCAGGTGGTACCCGCCCAGGAACAGCAGCACGAAGAACGCGCAGCTGGTGAGCATGTGGCAGTACTCGGCCAGGAAGAACAGGGCAAACCGCATCGAGGAGTACTCGGTGTGGTACCCGCCGACGAGTTCCTGCTCGGCCTCGGCGTTGTCGAACGGGGCGCGGTTGGACTCGGCCAGAATGGCGATGAAGAACACGACCGCCGCGAGCGGCTGGGCCAGGAACAGCCAGCCGCCGTCGGCCTGGTGGCGGATGATGTCGGTGGGAATGAGCGAGCCGACCAGCAGGAGAACGCACAGCAGGCTGGTGCCGAGCGGGATCTCGTAGGAGAGCATCTGGGCGGTGGCGCGCAGGCCGCCCAGGAACGAGTACTTGTTGTTCGAAGCCCAGCCGCCGAGCACGACGCCGTAGACGCCCAGCGAGGCGACGGCGAGCAGGTAGACGATGCCGACGTTGATGTCGGCCCCGGCGATCAGCACGTCCTGCCCGCCGATGGTGCCGATCAGCGGCAGATCAACCTCCGGCATGGCCCAGGTGCCGCCCCAGGGGATGACCGCGAAGCCGATGAGGGCAGGGATGACGATGGCCATGGGGGCGAGGGTGAACAGGGCCTTGTCGACCTTGTCGGGGGCGTAGTCCTCTTTGAGCAGGAACTTCATGCCGTCGGCCAGCGACTGGCCCAGGCCCCACATGCCCTTGAGGGGGGCGAGGATGGGCAGGCCGAAGTCGAACCCGACCCGGTTGGGGCCGATGCGGTCCTGGATGTAGGCGGAGATCTTGCGTTCGAGGTAGATCAGGTAGGCCGCGGCGATGAGGAAGACGTGGACCACGATCGCGAAGACGTGGACGCTGACGAACGTCTGGGTGATGTCGAAGGCGGCCAGGGTGGGCATGGGGCGTGAGTGTAGGGGGTCGGGCTGGCGGGATCGTCGCGCGAGCCGGGGCGCCCGCCCCGGAACCAGGTCTGCGAGCCGGGGCGTCCCCGCCCCGGAACCAGGCCAGCGAGCCGGGGCGTCCCCGCCCCGGAACCAGGTCTGCGAGCCGGGGCGTTCCCGCCCCGGAAACAGGCCAGCGAGCCGGGGCGTTCCCGCCCCGGACCTCCCATCACGTGGGGTGGCCCCTGCGGGTGAACCGACCGGGGCGGGGACGCCCCGGCTCGCGCGCTTCGGGCGGGTTTGGGGCGGTGGGGGCGTTAGACTCCGCTCCCGCGTCCCCGAGGCAACGCCCCCATGGCGAGCGAACTGGTCAACCTGCTGGTCCGTCGGCGGATGCTGCTCATCGCCGGGTGGACGATCGCGATGATCGCGGCCCACCTGGCGCTGCGGTTCGGGGTCGGGTTGGAGCCGCGCGGGCACCGCGTGCCGCTGTACCTCGCCCTCGGCGTTGGCGGCTTGCCGCTGGTGGCCGAACTGCTGGGCAAACTGTTCCGGGGCGAGTTCGGTTCGGACCTGCTGGCGGGGATCTCGATCGTCACGTCCGTGCTGCTGGGCGAATACCTGGCCGGGGCGATCGTGGTGCTGATGCTCTCGGGCGGGGAGGCGCTGGAGAGTTACGCGGTGCGCAGCGCATCCTCGGTGCTGCGGGCGTTGGCGGCCCGGATGCCGTCGGTGGCGCATCGCAAGGTGGACGGACGCCTGGAGGACGTGGCGCTCGACCGGGTGGCCCCCGGCGACGTGCTGGTGGTCAGGCCACACGACATCTGCCCGGTCGACGGCGTGGTCGTCGAGGGGCGCGGCTCGATGGACGAGGCCTATCTCACGGGCGAAGCGTTCAAGGTCTCCAAGATCATCGGCAGCGAGGTGATCTCCGGCGCGATCAACGGGGAGTCGGCCCTGACCATCCGGGCCACACGCCCCGCGGCCGACTCCAGGTACGCCAAAATCATGCAGGTCATGCGGAGCAGCGAGGCCAACCGCCCGCGCCTGCGCCGCCTGGGCGACCAACTTGGTGCGTGGTACACGCCGCTGGCCGTGGCGATCGCGGCCCTGGCGTGGATCATCAGCGGCGATCCGGTGCGGTTCCTGGCGGTTCTGGTCGTCGCCACGCCCTGCCCGCTGCTGATCGCGATCCCGGTGGCGATCATCGGGGCGATCTCGCTGTGCGCCCGGCGCGGGATCGTGATCAAGAGCCCGGTGGTGCTGGAGAAGATCACGACTTGCCGCACGGCGATCTTCGACAAGACCGGGACGCTGACGTATGGCAGGCCGCGATTGGTTGAGCGGGCGATGGCGGAGGGGTGGGCGTCGCCGGAGCAGTCGGACCGCGCGCTGGCGCTGGTCGCGGCCCTGGAGCGGTACTCGAAGCACCCCCTCGCGACGGCGGTGGTGCGTGCCGCCGACGAGGCGGGGCTCGCGACCCTGGAAGCCTCCGAGATCGACGAGCCGCCGGGCCAGGGGCTCCGCGGCGTGGTCGATGGGCACGCGGTGCGCGTGACCAGCCGCGGCGCGCTGGCGCGCGAGCCGGTGCCCGGCAGCGATGCCATCCCGCCCCACGCCGGCGGGCTGGAGTGCCTGGTGGTGATCGACGGGCGGTACGCCGGGTGCTACCGGTTCCGCGACGAGCCTCGGGCCGACGGCGTGTCGTTCATCAGGCACCTGGGGCCGCGTCACCAGATCGACCGCGTGATGATCGTGTCGGGCGACCGCGAGTCGGAGGTGCGGTACCTGGCCGAGCGCGTGGGGATCACCGAGATCCACGCGGAGCGGACGCCCGAGCAGAAAGTCGACATCGTGCGGCACGAGACGGCCAAGGCCCGGACGCTGTACGTGGGCGACGGGATCAACGACGCCCCGGCAATGGTGACCGCGACGGTGGGCGTGGCGATCGGGCAGACCAGCGACGTCACGACCGAGGCCGCCGGGGCGGTGGTGATGGACGCTTCCAAGGGCGACTCGTCGCTGGCGAAGGTGGACGAACTGCTGCACATCGCGGGGCGGATGCGCCGTGTGGCCCTGGAGAGCGCGGTGGGGGGGATGGTGCTGAGCGTGGTGGGGATGGGGCTGGCCAGCGTCGGGCTGCTGGCGCCGGTGGCCGGGGCGCTGTTCCAGGAGGTGATCGACGTGTTCGCGGTGCTCAACGCGCTGCGGACGGGGGTGCGTCCGAAGCGGCTGACGGACTTCGATGACGAGCGGTAGGCGGGGAGACCGGATTCACCGCAAAGGCACAGAGGACGCTGAGGAAGACACTTCCGGAGGAGCCCGTGGAGCGCCGCCGCTCCGCGACCTTGATCCGACTCCCGGAACTCAGCACTCAGCACTCGGTCCTCAGTACGCAGCTCTTGCCTTCCTCTGCGCTCTCTGTGCCTCTGCGGTGAGTCCTCCTGGACCCGCCGATCGCGTGCGGCCGCGGTTACGGCGAATCCGGCTGCGGCTGGGGCTCCGGCGGCGACGAGAACGTGAGTTCGGTCTCGGCGGGGAGTTCTTCGATCGCGGTCACGGTCCAGTGCGGGAAACGCCGCCCCGCCGTGCCCTGTTCCCACACCACGCCGAAGGTGAAGCGGATCTTGTCGCCTTCTTCCAGGCCGTCGAGCGTGACGCCCTGGGCCAACGTCGGGAAGGGCATGGTCATGGCGTTCATGCCGACCTGCTCGCCGGCGCCGTTGACGAACTCGGGGATGGCTTCGTGGTGGATCTGGAGGTCGAGGTTGGGGCGGTCGGGCGTGGGCAGTTCGCTGATGATGCCGCGGACGGTGTAGACCTGCTCGAACGCGGGCTGGGGGGGCTGGTCGTTCGAGCAGGCGGCGAGCGTGGCGGCCACGACAACAGCGAGAAGAACG
Organism: Phycisphaerales bacterium; assembly: GCA_041401985.1. Classification (GTDB taxonomy): domain Bacteria; phylum Planctomycetota; class Phycisphaerae; order Phycisphaerales; family UBA1924; genus JACKHA01. The sequence continues at coordinate 127,726 of JAWKTE010000009.1, read as the reverse complement.
GAGCGGCGTGCCATGCGCGAGAGTATGGCACGGCCGCGAGCCGGGGCGTCCTCGTTCCAGACGCAAACCCGCGAGCCGGGGCGTCCCCGCCCCGGTCAGATGAGCAGTTGCGCGCGAGCCCCCGAACGCCCAGTCCGGGGCGGGGACGCCCCGGCTCGCGCGCTAGACCCTGAAACCCACCGGCTGCTCGAGCAGCCCGTACAACTCACGCAGGATCGTCGCGCCGACGACGCCGATGATCGCCAGCCCCCCCAGCGCGAGCGCCGCCCCGCTGTGCCCGGCCCCGAGCATCCACGCGCAGCCATAGAACGGAAGCCACAGCGAGCCGTGCCGCCAGATCTTCTCCGCGGCCCTGGGCCCCTGCCCGATCGACTTGAGTTTGGCCGACAGAAACACCAGGAACCCGATGAGCAGCGCCGCCGGCACGATGCCCGCGCCCCCGTCGACCCAGTCGGGCCAGAGCGATCGCTCCGCGTCGCCCGACGCGCTCCGCCACCAGCCCAGCCCCAGCAGCACGCCGCACCACGAAGCCCAGCCGACGATCGCCGCGAACGACGCACGGGGCGTCAGGCGCGGAACCTTTCGGGCCGTCGCGTGGGCCAGCCCCGCCACCACCAGCGTGTGGGTCATCACCAGCAGCACGGGCACCAGGAACCGCATGTGCACGTTGGGCACGAGCATCTGCCCGGCGTAGATCAGCCCGAGCAGCACGATCCCCACGCCCGGCACGAACCGGGCCGCGGCATTGAACCCCAGGATCGCCGCCGCCACCACGATCGTCGTCACCACCCCCGCGGTGCCGAACGGCGTGGCCCCCAGCACCGCCAGCAGGAGCGTGACCGCGACGATCCAGATCGCGGCCTCCAGCCCCAGCGAGCCGCTGGCCAAGGGCCGCTCCGGGCGCAGTTGGCGGTCGCGCCGCAGGTCGAGGATGTCGTTGAGCGCGGCTCCGAACGCGTAGAGGCCAACCGCGGATGCGGTGCCGCCGAGCAGCAGGATCCACAGCGGCTGGGCGGCCAGCGCGCCCGGGTTCTCGCCGGGCACGGTGCGGGACCACAGCACGACGAACCAGACGTTGCTGACGGCCGCGAACGCCGCGGTGATGCGGGTCAGGCGGAGCACCGGCGAGATTCGCGCGAGCACGCGACGCATGGGGCGATGGTACGGAGAGGCGAGCCGCGGCTCCGGGGCATCACACGACGCCAAGGGCCGACGGCAGGTCGCGTTCGCCGCGGATGACACGGACGATCCGGATGGCGTCGGCGTCGATCGAGTAGAACACCAGGTGGTTGGGGAACCCATCCACGCGGCGCCACCACAGACGCCCGAGGCGCGCGATGCTCGTCTCGAATCGGGAACCTGCCTCCGGGAACGCGCTGGTCCGCTCGATGGTGCCGAGCGCGGCGTCTCGGAATCGCTCGGCGGCGTCGACGCTGTCCCGTGCGATCCACGCGCAGCAATCATCCAGATCGGCCATCGCCAGCGCGGTGATCGTGACGGGCCGGCTCACGCGGGCCTCGCGCGCCGGTCACGCCGGGACGCGTCGATCCGATCGGTGAGGCGTTGGCGCAGGACACCCATGCCGCGCTCGTCGAGCGTGAGGGCGTCGCCACTGTCGAGCCCGGCGATGAGCGCCTCTTCGAGGCGGCGCTGGCGGTCTTGCTCCTCGAGCAAGCGGAGGGCGTCGCGGACGACCTCGCTGTCGTTGCGATACCGCCCGCCGGCGACCTGGGCCTTCACAAAGGCCTTGTGCTCGGGCGACACGGAGATGTTCATGGTCTCGCGGTCTGGCATCGAGGCGCACTGTACCGATCCGACAGCCCTGTGTCAATAGTTGACACAGAATTGGAACACCTCTCTATCGGACGCGTTGCAGTCCCAGCGACTCCGCCGCCCGCACCATCCCGGCGTCCAGCGTGGCCAGCGGCAAGGACCGTCGCTGGGCCAGTTCCAGGCACGCCGCGTCGTAGATGGTCAGGCCGTGGGCCCGCGCGATGCCCGTCGCCCGCTCGTCGCTTGGGACGCCCTCGGCTTCGATCGGCAGATCGCCCAGCGCGCCCAGGAAAAGGTCCGACTGATCGGCTCGCAGCCTGCCGCGACGCTCGGCGACCACCAGCACGTTGCGAACCTCGTACCAGAACAACGGCGGCACGACCGCGCCGTTGACGGCCACTTCGCCCAGTACGCGCTCGGCGTAGTCCGCCTCGGCCTCGGCCAGCAACTGTCCCAAGACCGCGCTGACGTCGATCACGATCGCAGTCAATGGCGGTGCCCCTCGTGCGCGGTGCGCTTGAGCTGCTCGATCGTCTGCCCGCCCAGTGTCCCGCGAAGCGATCGCAACCGATCCAGTGCGGCCCTGACCTGCTCGACGCCCCGGGCCGCGTCCGGCACCAGGCGGGCGACGGGATGCCCGTGCCGCGTGATGAGGAACGACTCGCCGCGCGAGACGCGTTCGAGCAGTTCGCTCAGGCGGGTCTTGGCTTCGAAGGATCCGATCTGTTCCATGATCGCTGAGCCTCGGTCAATTCAACTGGTTGGCGACTAGTTGAACTATACATCGAACGGGCGGACCAGGCAACTTCAGCCGGGCGACGGCGTCGATGCTCGGGCTCGCGCGCCGGGTCCGATACCATCCCCCGTGTACCACGCCCTGCTGACCCGCAAGTACCTGACCTCGAAGATCATGCCGCTGCTGGCCGCGGTCGCGGTGCTGCTGTGCACCGCCATGGTGCTGATCACCTGGTCGGTCATGGGCGGGTTCCTGTCGCTCCTGCTGGATTCGGGGCGGAAGATGGTCGGGGACGTCTCGATCACCTGGCCCAACACCGGCTTTGCCCACTACGAGGACCTGATCCGGCGGCTCGAGGCCGACCCGGAGATCGGGGCCGCGGCCCCGATGATCGAGACCTTCGCGGTGGTGGTCCTGCCCGACGACCGGGTGCAGATGGTCCAGTTGCGCGGGATCGACGGCCCTTCATACTCCCGGGTCATCGAGTACGACGAACTGCTGTGGTGGCGCCCCGTGGGCGGGCCGGACGATGCCCCCGCGCTCCCGAAGGCCGAGCCCGGCGAGGACCTCCGCGAGAACACGAACCCGCGGCTTCGCGCCCTGATGGAGCAGGTCTACGAGGGCGGGCGGCGTCTGGCCCAGTACGACGCGGCGACCGGGCTGTGGGAGCCGGGCATCGTCATCGGGATCGAGACCGGCGACTTCAACGAGCGGTCGGAGCGGGGGGTCTATGTGCCGCGAGCCCAGTACCGGGCCGAGTCGGACGGCTCGATCGGCGTCGTGACCGACTTCATGCCCGAGACGGGGCAGGTGACGCTGCACCTGCTGCCGCTGGATTCCACCGGCCGCGGCATCGAGATCGTCACGCGGCGCGTGCCGATCGCCAACGAGTTCCGCACCGGCCTGTACGACGTGGACCGCCAGTCCGCGTTCATGAACCTCAAACGCCTGCAGGACATGCTGGGGCTGGGCGAGGCCCAGCGGATCGTTCGCGACCCCGACGCCCCGCCGTTCAACCCGTTCGAGGTGCAGATCGATCCCGAGACGGGACGCCAGGTGCACGCCCAGCCCGACCAGGTTGTCGTGGACCCGGCCCGCGTCACAACCGTCCTGGTGCGGGCGGCCAATCCGTCGATCTCGGCCGATCGCGTGAAGGAGCGGGCGGCGGAGATCTATGCCGAGTTCGCCCGCGACCACGCGGGGCAGGTGCCCTCGGCGGGTTCGATCCTGATCAAGACCTGGGAGGACCAGAACCGGACGATGGTGGCCGCGGTGCGGAAGGAAACGGGGCTGGTGCTGTTCATCTTCGGGTTCATCTCGATGACGGCGGTGTTCCTGGTGCTGGCGATCTTCTGGTCAATGGTGGCCGAGAAGACCAAGGACGTGGGAATCCTGCGGGCGCTCGGCGCCAGCCAGGCGGGCGTGGCGTGGCTGTGGATGCGGTACGGGCTGGCGATCGGCGTGGTCGGCTCGCTGCTGGGCGGGCTGGCGGCCCTGCTGATCGTCTGGAACATCAACCCGATCCACGAGTGGCTCGGCAAAACGCTGGGGCTCTACATCTGGGACCCGAAGGTCTACGTGTTCACCGACATCCCGTCGAAGATCGACCCGGTGAACGCGGTGATGGTCCTGAGCGTCGGCATCCTCTCGTCCCTTATCGGCGCCCTGATCCCGGCCTGGCGAGCCGCCCGCCTCGACCCGGTTCGTGCGTTGCGATTCGAATAGGCTCCCCGCACCCCCGGCACCGCATCACTGACTCTGTCTCTCCTTCTCCTCCTCTCTTCCTCTCTTCGTCACTCCGTCACTCCCCCCATGCTCCTCGACGTCGCCAACCTCCGCAAGACCTACCGCCTCGGGCGGATCGACGTGCCCGTGCTGCGGGGCGTGTCGCTCTCGGTCGCCAAGGGCGAGTGGGTCGCCCTGTTGGGCGCATCCGGCTCGGGCAAGTCGACGCTGCTGCACCTGGTCGGCGGCCTGGACCGCCCGGACAAGCCGCAGCCGACCGAGCCCGTCATGCGACTGGCCTTCGACGGGCGGGACATCACCAAGATGGGCCAGGGCGCCCTGGACCGCTACCGCTCCAACGACGTCGGCTTCGTCTTCCAGTTCTACCACCTGCTGCCCGAACTGACCGTTCTCGAGAACGTGCTGCTGGCCGCGATGGTCCGCCACGGGCGGCTCGGGTACTCGCAGCGGAAGGCCGAACTCACCGTCCAGGCCGAGGACCTGCTCGGGTCTGTTGGTCTGTCGCACCGCCTGCGCCATCGCCCGGTCGAACTCTCGGGCGGCGAGCGCCAGCGCGTCGCCATCGCCCGGGCCCTGCTCAACCAGCCCCGCCTCCTCTTGGCCGACGAGCCCACGGGCAACCTGGACAAGGCCACCGGCGGCGAGATCATGTCAATGCTCGCGGGGCTGCGGGGCACCATCGGCCAGACCATGCTCATGGTGACCCACGATCCGGGGGTGGCCGCCATGGCCGACCGCGTCGTCCACCTGGCCGACGGGGTCGTCGCGCCCGCTCCGCGGCCCGCCACGCCCCCCGATCGGTTGCCGGATGCCCACGCGGTTCGGGCACACTAGAATCGACATCCGGTCGGGGGCGACACCATCGCGCCCCCGGGCGTGGCGTCGGTCGAATCGATCCCGGAGCCCGGTTTGTCGAATCTGCCCTCCAGTTCCGCCCACGAGGATGCCGCCCGAGCCGGCACCGCGCCCGAGCCGACGCCCCTGCGCCTGACCGGGCCCGAGGGCGAGGCGGTCGCGTGCTCCGTGGTCGAGATGGGCCAGGGCTCGCGCCGGGTCGTGTTCCTGCACGGGCTGGTCGGCCTGAACGAGCACTGGGAGGACGTGGCCCATTCCGTCGCCGGGCGGGCCAGGGTCAGCCTGCTCGAGATCCCGCTGCTCTCGCTGCGGGGCGACGACTGCTCGATCCAGGGCGTGACCGCCATGTCCGCCCAGTTCCTCCGCGAACACGTCCGCGAGCCCTCGGTGCTCGTGGGCAACTCCTTCGGCGGGCACGTGGCCCTCCGCCTGGCCCTCGAGCAGCCCGACCTGGTCGAGGCCCTCGTGCTGGCCGGCTCGTCGGGGCTGATCGAGCGGACCATGGTCCGCGGGGCCCCGACCCGCCCGTCGCGCGAGTGGCTGGAGGAGAAGATCGGCGAACTGTTCTACGACAAGAGCCGCATGCGCCAGGCCGACATCGATCGGGCGTACCGCGAACTCAACAACCGCGGCTCGGCCCGGGCCATGGTCTCGCTGTCCAAGTCCGCGCGGCGGAACCACCTGGGCGACCGCATCGGCGAGATCACCTGCCCGACTCTGCTGATCTGGGGGCGCGAGGACATCGTGACCCCGCCCGCGGCGGCCGAGGAGTTCCTGAGCCTGATGCCCGACGCGCAGCTCCACTGGATCGAGTCGTGCGGGCACGCGCCGATGATGGAAGCGCCCGAGGCGTTCGCCGCGGCCATGGCCCGTTTCTTCGACGAACTCGACCAGACGCCCCGCGAGTGACCAGCCGCCCCCGCGAGTGACCATTCGCCGCCGCTGCCGCCGGCCCGCGGGATCGTGCGACCCCCATAAACTGCCGGGATGCTCGCCCAGGTGCTCGGACTGCTGGTCGTCGCCGAGGCGCTCGCGCGCTTCGCGATCGCGCTGCGCGTCCTGATGCGCCGCTGCGGCACGTCCCAGACCATGGCCTGGATGCTCGTGCTCTTGTTCGTCCCGGTGGTCAGCCTCGTGGCGTACATGCTCGTCGGTGAGAACCGCCTGGGCTCACGCCGGGCCAGGAACTATGTCGACACCACGTCGCGCGTCCGGGCGACCATCGAACGCCTCGTGCGCGATCGCGACCAGAACTGGCTCGGAAGGGCTCCGGGCTTCGAGAGCCTGCAGCGTCTGCTCGAGTCCTCGTCCGACATCCCCGCCCTCCGCGGCAACCGACTCCGCCTGCTCGAAACACCCGACGCGTTCTTCGACGCGCTCCACGACGACATCGAGAACGCCACCCACCACGTCCACATCCTGACGTTCATCTGGACCACCGGCCCGCGCGGCACGAGGATCGGCCAGGCCCTGGCCCGCGCCGCCAGGCGGGGCGTCGAATGCCGCGTCATCGTCGACGACGTCGGCAGCAAGGCGTTCGAGGGCGAACTGGTCGAGCACATGCGGGCCGCGGGCGTCAGGATCGTGCGGTGCCTGCCCGTCAACCCGATCCGCGTGCTGCTGGCGCGGATCGACATCCGCAACCACCGCAAGATCGCGGTGATCGACGGGCGGGTCGCGTTCACGGGCAGCCACAACATCGCGGACCCGGACTTCAAGCTCCTTTCGATGCCGCGGGTCGGGCTGTGGGTCGACGCGACGATCAGGATCGAGGGCCCCGCGGTGCACGCGCTGCAGGGCATCTTTCTGCGGGACTGGTCGGCCGATGCGCACGAGGCCGTGACCAACGAGAGCGAGTACTTCCCGGCCATCGACGCGCCCGACGGCGGCTCGCTCGTGCACGTGGCCCCGTCGGGCGCGGGGGACCGGGGCGAGGCCATCCACCACGCGATGATGGCCCTGTTCCACGACGCCGAGAAGGAACTCTGGATCGCCACGCCATACTTCGTGCCCGATGAGGCGACCCGCGCGTCGCTCATCATCGCGGCCCGGTGCGGCGTGGACGTGCGGCTCATCCTGCCCGCCCGCAACGACCACCGCCTGGTGCAGGCCGCGGGGCGGTCGTACTACGACGAACTGCTCGGGGCGGGCGTCCGGATCTGGCACTACGACAAGGGGCTGCTGCACTCCAAGGCGATCAACGTGGATGGCCGCGTCTCGGTGATCACCTCGGCCAACCTCGACATGCGCTCGTTCTTCCTGAATCTCGAGGTCACCAGCGTGGTGTTCGATGAGGGGTTCAGCGCGAAGGTGCGGGCGATGCAGGAGCGGTACCTGGCGGATTCAACGGAGGTCACGCGCGAGCAGTGGTGCGCCCGCGGCGTGCACCGCCGCTTCGTCGAGAGCGTGTGCCAGGTGCTGGCGCCGCTGCTGTAGCCGGCCCGCTCGCCCGGCGCGTCATGGCACGGGCTTGCGGCCCGGCGGCGAGTCGGGCCGATTTTCTCGGCGGGCGTGTCCGTCGCGGCGGCCTCGTGGCACCTTTCGTGCGGCGCCCGCGGGCGCGCTCGGCTCCGCCCGAGGTTGGAGGGCCGGCACACAGGGAGATCGCCTCACATGAACCGGACACGAATGCCTTGTTCCCCCCATCTTGCCGCCCTTGCCGCCGTCGGCATCGCCTCCATCGCCCCGGCCCAGGACTGGCAACGCCAGTCGCCCCTGCCGACCAACCGCCCCCTCTACAGCGTCGCCTTCTCCACGCCCATGCACGGGTTCGTCGTCGCGCTCAACGGCACCCTGTGCGAGACCCTCGACGGCGGGCAGACCTGGACCACACGCTTCCAGCAGCCCTACTCCACCGACCCCATGTACAAAATCGTCTTCGCCGACGAGATGCACGGCTACATCACCGGCAACCCGGGCGCACCCTTCAACATGCGCACCACCGACGGCGGCGCGACCTGGCTGCCCATGGCCAACCTCAACCTCGGCAGCACCTACGACATCGACTTCATCACGCCCACCACAGGCTTCACCTCGCCCGGCGGCTTCCTGGTCGGCTTCACGACCGACGGCGGCCAGACCTGGGAGGAACGCTTCCACGACCCCGCCCTCAAGTGGTGGAGCATGGACTTCGTCAGCGAGACGACCGGCCTCGTCTCGGGGTATGTGTTCTCGACGTTCCCCCGGGTGGAGGGCCTGTTCCGCACCACCGACGGCGGGCGGACGTTCGAGCGCGTGTACGACCGCGTGGGCGATCCCGTCTGGCTGTCGCCGACCGAGGCCATCGCGTTCGAGGTCGAGACCAACGTCGCGGCCCAGGTCTCGGTCGTCCACACCCATCGCTCGTTCGACGCCGGCCAGACCTGGTCGCTCGTCTAGACCTACCCCCTCCCGCAGCCCGACAGTTTCTTCTCCCTCGTCCGCGCCGGCGCCAGCGACACGTTCTGCGCCGTCAACGCCACCGGCACGATCTACCGCACGCCCGACGCGGGCCTGTCGTGGGAGAAGGTCTACGACGGGCTGGGCATCCCGTTCATCGCCAACGTCTGGGCCGATATCTCGTTCCTTGATGAACTCCACGGCTGGTCGGTCAACTCCTCGGGCGTCGTCGTCGCCACCGAGGACGGCGGGCAGTCGTGGCGCACCATCTCCCAGGGCGTCAACGGCGATGTCAGCGACATCGACATGCACGAGTCGGGCTTCGGCGTCGCGACTTTCGGCGGCCTGATCGTCGGCGTCACGACCGACGGCGGGCGGACCTGGGGCATGTCGCGCCAGCAGAACATCGGCGCGGTCTTCGGGCACGACGAGAGCCTCGACGTGTGCCACGTGCTCGACGACCGCACCGCCTTCATCGCCGGCGAGGGCGGCCTGCTCTTCCGCACCGACGACCGCGGCGAGACCTGGCTCCCCCTGCACGCCGGCGCGTTGGGCTCGCTTCCGTTCTACGTCGAGCCGCAGGAGGTCGAGTTCACCGACTCGCAGAACGGCTGGATCGCCTCGTTCGACGGCATCTTCCGCTCGACCGACGGAGGGTTCAACTGGGACCGCCTGCCCGACCCGCCCGTCGGCGGCGTGCTCCTGGGCGGCATGATCGAGATCGAGGGCCAGTCCATCTTCGCCATCCCGCGCGGCTCGGACAAACTCTGGCGCTCCACCGACGCCGGCCAGACCTGGACCGCCTCGACCATCCCGGGCCTGTTCCTCGACGTGTACGCCATGTCGTTCGCCACGCCCATGATCGGCTGGATCGCCGGACGCGACTCGGGCGGGGCGGGCTGGTCGACACGCATCATGGGCACGACCGACGGCGGCGCGACGTGGACCACCCAGTACACCAACAACTCAACCGTGTCCTACATCCCCCACATCGCGTTCGACATCGAGGCGATCAGCCCGACACACGTCAAAGCCATCGCCACCGAGCACGACCGGGCCGTCGTGCTCACCACCACCAACGCCGGGCAGACCTGGACCCGCGACGTGCACCCGACGCTGGATTTCCCGGAGACTCTGGACAACATCGCCGTCACCGACGACGGCTCGGTGTGGATCGCCGGGTTCCGCGGCATCATCGAGCACCTGCCCGCCACCCCCGCCTGCCGCCCCGACCTGACCGCCGGCGCCACGCCGGGCCAGCCGGGCTACGGCGTGCCCAATGGCCTGCTGAACTCCGACGACTTCTTCTACTTCCTGGCCCAGTACGCCGCGGGCAACGCCCAGGTCTGCGACCTGACCGCCACCGCCGTGCCCGGCCAACCGGGCTATGGCGTGCCCAACGGCGTGATCAACTCCGACGACTTCTTCTACTACCTCGGGCTCTACGCGGCGGGGTGCTGAGCCCCCAGGCCACCACAACACCTCCACCACAACCTCTCTACCACCACACCTCCACAACGAGCCGCGCGGCGCAAGCCCGCGGTTCTTCGTGCGCCCCACGCGAGTCCGCAACCGCGGGCTTGCGCCTCCCGGCTCGCGAACACACGCCGAGCCGCACCGCCGGACTGCCCGCCGTTACTTCCACTCCACCAGATGCCAGTTCTTCTTCCCCCGGCGCAGCGCGGTCATCGAGCCATGGAGCAGGTGCTGGGTGCGGAGGCGGTGGTCGTCGGGGGCCGGGCGCCCGTTGATCGTCACGGCCTTGGTCGCCAGGAACTCCTTGGCCTGCTTGCGGCTCTGGGCCAGGCCGGTCTCGACAAGCAGGTCGATCAGGTCCACGCCGGGGGCATCGCTCGTGCCTTCGAGGCGGGCCCTGGGCATCGTCGAGCCGGGGGCATCGGCGAAGACCTCGCGCATGGTGGCTTCCGAGAGGGTGTCGATCTCGCCGGAGAACAGCGCGGCCGCGGCCCGCTCGGCGGCGGTGGCCTCGTGCTCGCCATGCAGCATGGTCACGATGCTGCGGGCAACCGTCCGCTGGGCGATCCGCTGGCCGGCGTCGGCGGCGTGGCGGGCCTCGACATCCTCAACCTCCTCACGCGTCATGAACGTGAAGATGCGCAGGAACTTGCCGACATCGGCATCGGCCAGGTTCAGCAGGTACTGGTACAGGGCGTAGGGCGTGGTGCGGTTGGGCGACGTTTCGCCGGCCTTGGGGGCCGTCAGCCAGATCGCGCCCTTCTCGGTCTTGCCGAACTTGCCGCCGTCGGCCTTCATGAGCAGCGGGACGGTGAGGCCGAAGGCCATCGGCGCGTGGGCCGCGTCTGCCTCCGCTTCATGCGCGGCCGCGCGATCCTGGCCCCAGCGCCGGCGCACCAGGTCCGCCCCCGCGACGATGTTGCCCCACTGGTCGCTCCCGCCCATCTGCAGCGTGACGCCCTCGTGCTCCCACAGGTGCAGGAAGTCGTACGCCTGGAGCACCATGTACGAGAACTCGGTGTAGGAGATGCCCTGGTCGCGGTTGTGCAGGCGCTCGCGGACCGAGTCCTTCTGGATCATCATGTTGACCGAGAAGTGCTTGCCGATGTCGCGCAGCGCGTGCAGGTACGAGATCTTGCCGAGCCAGTCGAGGTTGTTGACCTGGCGGGCCGCGTTTGGGCGCTTGGCGTCGAAGTCCAGCACGCGGGCAAAGACGACGCGCTGGGCCTCGACGTTGGCCCGCACAATCTCCTCGGTGTTGAGTTGGCGCTCGGCGGACTTGCCCGAGGGATCGCCGATCAGCCCCGTGCCGCCGCCCATGACCGCCACCGGCGTGTGCCCGGCCCGCTGGAAGTGGGCCAGCACCATCATCTGGACGAAGTTGCCGATCGTCAGCGAGTCGGCGGTGGGGTCGAAGCCGATGTAGGCGCGGCGCCCCCCGGCGGCCGGGTCGCCCGAGGCCAGATGGGCCGCGAGCGCGCCCTCATCGGTGCACTGGTTGAACAGCCCGCGCCACTTGAGTTCGGCAAGGAAGTCCGACATGGGGCAAGCGTAGATCAACGCGGCGTGCCGGGTCCGACCACCGGACGGGCGCAGAGCCCGACGCGCCAGCGTCGTGGTCCGTCGCCGAAAAACCGTCCAGAACTTCAAACGATGCCGACCCCGGTCCACGCCTTCGGGCCGCGACGCTCGCGCGTCGGGCTCTGCGCCGCATATCCCCTCCAACCCGCCCGCTCCCACCGAACACCCGCCCGACCCGAATCCAACCCGACAAGCCACGGCGAATACTCGAAGGCCAACCCCGGTTCGATATGGCACAATGAGCGGGCATCGCCCCGCGCGACCCGGCGTGGCACCGGCCCTTCCCGATCATCCAACGCATCGCCCCCGTCTGTCACGCCCCCAATCCACAGCCATCCCACAGGAGTCACACTGTGCGAACCGCGATCCTCGGGCTGATCGGCCTGGCCATCGGTATCGTGTCGGCCCCGGCCCTGCTGGGGCGACCATTCCCGCCCTTGGCATCCCTTATCGCAGCCGTCGGTCCCTCGCAGCCGCACTCGGAGCCATCGATGAGCACCTCCACCACCGCCGGCGTCCGCTACAGCCGGTCCGGGCACGACATCACCCTTCTTTCCGACGAGCGCATCGCCGAACTCGCCGCCGACCTCACGCCCGAGCAGGCCCGCGTCCTGCTCCGCAAGGGCACCGAGCCGGCGTTCTGCGGCAACCTGCTCGACAACCACACCGATGGCACGTACGCGTGTCGCCTGTGCGGCCTGCCGCTGTTCGCCTCCGACGCCAAGTTCAACTCCGGCTCCGGCTGGCCCTCGTTCTACCAGCCCGTCGACGCCGACCACATCTATGAGGAGCGCGACACGTCCCACGGCATGGTCCGCGTCGAGATCATGTGCGCCCGCTGCCACGGGCACCTCGGGCACGTGTTCGAGGACGGGCCGCGCCCGACGGGGCTGCGGTACTGCCTGAACTCCGAGTCGCTCGAGTTCTTCGAGGCCGCGCCGGATAGCCCGGACCTGCCCGAGCGGTCCCGCCCCGTCGCGACCGAGACCGCGTACTTCGCCGGCGGGTGCTTCTGGGGCGTCGAGGACCGGTTCCAGCAGATTCCCGGCGTGCTGTCGGCGATCAGCGGGTACCAGGGCGGCTCGGTCGACAACCCGACGTACCGCCAGGTGTGTTCCGGCAACACCGGGCACGCCGAGAGCGTCCGCGTCGCGTTCGACCCGGCCCGAGTCTCGTACCCCGAGCTGCTCGACTGGTTCTTCAAGTTCCACAACCCGACCACGCTCAACCGCCAGGGGCCGGACATCGGCACGCAATACCGCAGCGCGATCTTCGCGGCCAGCGACGAGCAGCTCGAGCAGGCCCGGGCCTTCATCGACGAGCAGCAGGCGAGCGAGCGGTTCCGCGGGCGACGCATCGTGACCGAGGTGGTGGCCCCCGGCCACGAGTTCTACGAGGCCGAGGAGTACCACCAGGACTACCACCTCAAGCACGGCGGCTCGTGCCCGCTGCCGACGGAGTGAGCACGGAGTTGTTGGGGATTCTGCGCTCGCGGGCCCGGAACAAGAGGACTCACCACAGAGGCACGGAGGGCACTGAGGGAGGCAGTTGCGGTGGCGCTTCCGAGTGAATCGGTGCTCCCTCTGGGTTTGCCGTCAACGCTATATCAGTCGATCGAAACGCAGGAACTCCGTCGCCGACGCGAGGCACTCCGGCCCCAGCGAACGCGACGCGCAAGCGAGCGAACGTCCCCGCCAACGCGCCACGCCGCCCACGCCCCTAATCACCCTCCAACGAAAAGCGGGCCGGCACGCCGTGCCGGCCCGCTCCACATCATCCCTCCGTCACTCCGTCCCTCCGTCACTCCGTCACTTCGTCGCTTCGTCGCTTCCTAGTAACGGTAATGCTCCGCCTTGTACGGCCCCTCGACCGGCACGCCCAGGTACTCGGCCTGGTCCTGGCTCAGCGTGCTCAGGCGCACTCCGAGCTTCTCCAGGTGCAGGCGGGCGACCTCCTCATCCAGGCGCTTGGGCAGGACGTAGACCTTGCCCGACTCGTAGGTGAACCCGCTGAGCGTCGGCTTGCCGCTGGCGCTCAGCCACAGGTCCAGCTGCGCGATGGTCTGGTTCGTGAACGAGGCCGACATCACGAACGACGGGTGCCCGGTCGCGCAGCCCAGGTTCATGAGCCGCCCCTCGGCCAGCACGAGGATCGACCGCTTGCTGTCCTTGAACACGAACTCGTCGTACTGGGCCTTGATGTTGACCCGCTCGATCGTGCCCTTCTTCACGCCGGAGTAGATCCGGGCCATGTCGATCTCGTTGTCGAAGTGCCCGATGTTGGCGACGATGGCCTTGTCCTTCATCCGCTTCATCGAGTCGAGCGTGATCACGTCCTTGTTGCCCGTCGCGGTGATGAAGATGTCCGCGGTGTCCACCACGTCCTCGAGGCGCGCGATCTGGTAGCCCTCCATCGCGGCCTGCAGGGCGTTGATGGGGTCGATCTCGGTCACGATCACGCGGCAGCCCTGGCCCCGCAGGGCCTGGCAGCAGCCCTTGCCCACGTCGCCGTAGCCCAGCACCACCGCGACCTTGCCCGAGAGCATCACGTCGGTCGCGCGGTTCAGCCCGTCGACCAGCGAGTGGCGGCAGCCGTAGAGGTTGTCGAACTTGCTCTTGGTCGCGCTGTCGTTGACGTTGATCGCCGCGAACGCCAACTGCCCCTTCTTCTGCATGTCGTACAGACGGTGCACGCCGGTGGTCGTCTCCTCGGAGACGCCCTTGATCTCCTTGGCGATCCTGGTCCAGTAGTCCTTGCTCTCGCCAAGGCTCTTGCGGAGCACCTCGAGGATCGCGCCCCACTCCTCGGAGTCCTTGTCCTCGTTGAACGCGGGGACCTTGCCGGCCTTCTCGAACTCCGCGCCCTTGTGGACCAGCAGCGTGGCGTCGCCGCCGTCGTCGAGGATCAGGTTCGGGCCGATAATCTCGCCCTTGCTGTTGCGGAACTTGAAGATCTGCTCGGTGCACCACCAGTACTCGCCCAGCGTCTCGCCCTTCCAGGCGAAGACCGGCGTGCCCTTGGGGTTCTCCGGCGTGCCGCCGTTCTCGGGGCGGCCGACCACGATCGCCGCGGCCGCGTTGTCCTGCGTCGAGAAGATGTTGCACGAGGCCCAGCGCACGTCGGCCCCGAGATCGACCAGCGTCTCGATCAGCACCGCGGTCTGGACCGTCATGTGCAGCGACCCGGCGATCCGGGCCCCGGCCAGCGGCTTCTTGCCCTTGTACCGGTCCCGCAGGGCCATCAGCCCCGGCATCTCGTGCTCGGCCAGGCGGATCTCCTTCCGACCCGACTCGTGCAGCGACAGGTCGCGGACCTTGAAGTCCTGGGCGGCTTTGGCGGCGGTCTTGGCCGGCGCGGCGGTCATCGTCGTCATCGCGTGCTTCTCCGTACGTTCGAGTCCACTGACTGTTGTTTCGGACGGCCACACGGCCCGCCCCCAATCCATCCCATCTCACCGCGCACCCGTGCATCCAACACGCCGCGCGACTCTCTTGCCTCTCTCTCCTCGTCTCTTCCTCTCTCCGTCTCTTCTCTCTACCCTCCGTCGCTTCGTCGCTCCGTCGCTCCGCCGCTGCTCTTCTTGGTCCCCGTCGCCACGAACAACCCCGGCCCCTTGCCCTCCGGATCGCCCGGCAGGTCCACAAGCCGCGGGAGCGTCAGCCCGTTCTGATCGAACATCGACGCGACCTCATCCCCGGAAAAGCCAAGGTGCTTGTGCCCCATGCTCCGGCGATACTCCTCGCGATCGTGCGGCACCATGTCCACCACCAGGGCCACGCCTCCGGGCTTGAGCACCCGCGCCATCTCGCGCACCGCGGCGAGCGGCTCATCCAGGTGGTGCAGCACCAGCATGCACACCGCCGCGTCCACCGAGGCCTCCGCCAGCGGCAACGCCTCGAGGTTCCCCGCCCGGAACTCCACGTTCGGCCGATCCCCCAGCCGCTTCCGGGCCGCATCCAGCATCGGCAGCGACGAATCGACCGCGATCACCCTCGCCACATAGGGCGCCAGGCACTCGCTCCCGTTGCCGGTCCCGCAGCCAAGGTCCGCAACCACCCAGTCCGGGCGGATCAGCCCCAACAGCGCATACGGCGTGAACCCCGTGCCGAAGAGGCTCGTCCGCACGTCGTCCCACGCCCCCGCAAGCCGCCCGAAGTACGCCTGGCTGTCCAGGCGACGCTCGGCCAGCACCGACGGCAACCGCCGATCGTCCTCCTCGTGCACCGCGTCCAGGCGCAGGTGCGACTCGACCGTCTCCCACAACGCCCGCAGCGGCTCGGCCAGTTCCTCCGGGCGGGCCACGAACAGACTGGCCGTCCCCTCGGTCCGCTTCGACAGCCACCCGCCGTCGGCCAGCACCTTCAGGTGCCGGCTCACGGTCGACTGCGGCATCTGCACGACCTTGGCGATCTCACCCACTGCCAGCTCGGTCCGGGTCAGCAGGCGCAGCAGGCGAACCCGGACCGGGTCCGCGAGGTCGCCCATGAGGTCGGGAAGCGTTCTGGCGTTGTTCAACCGTTTCATCCGTCTATCCGGATGAAGTGTAGAAAGCACGGGCCGCGGGTCAAATCGGTGGAACGCGAAGGGCGCGAAGGAGCGCGAGGCGGGGCGAGTGGGGTCAGGCAGGTGCCGCCATCTGGGGCTGGCTGGCAGAACTGGCGGCTGCAAGATGCCGCCTCGGCCTCCCACCACATCGCGTCCCCTCGCGCCCTTCGCGTTCCTCTCGATCAACCATCGTTCCGCATCAACGCCGCTCCCGGAGTACTGTGCCCCTCACCAGGAGCCGCACGATGCCCGAGAAGCGCGACCCCACGCTCGACCCCGCCCTCCGCTCGTGGGTCGAGTCGGCCAACGACCCCGCCACCGACTTCCCCATCCAGAACCTGCCCCTGTGCTGCTTCGAGGTCGAGCACGAGGGCGATGAGCATTCCGACGAGCCGCACAGCCACCTCCACAACGGCGTGGCCATCGGCGACCAGGTGCTCGACCTGACCATGCTCATCGACTCGGGCGTGTTCGACCAGTCCGAGGACGACCAGGACCTGGCCGACGTGATCGCCCACCCGCAGTGGATGCTGCTCGTCGGCGAGCCCGAGTTCGTCGCGCCCCTGCGCGAGTGGCTCCAGAACTTCCTCCGCCACGACACGCCCATGTCGGGCCAGCAGTTCCGCCGCCTCCGCCAGCGGGCCCTGCGCCCGATCGCCGAGACGCTCTTCCACCCCCCGGTCTTCAGCACCGGCTACACCGACTTCTACGCCTCGCTCCACCACGCCACCAACGTCGGCTCCATGTTCCGACCCGACAACCCGCTGCTGCCCAACTGGAAGCACGTCCCGATCGGCTACCACGGACGCGTCTCCTCGATCATCGGCTCCGACCACGAGATCCCCCGCCCGCGCGGCCAGAAGGCCCCCCCGGACAGCGACCCCTCCGCCGGCCCCTCCTTCGGCCCCTCCTCCATGCTCGACTACGAGCTCGAGGTCGGCGCCGTCATCGCCGACGCCAACGAACTCGGCGAGTCCATCGACGTCCGCGACGCCGACGAGATGATCCTGGGCCTCGTGCTCGTCAACGACTGGTCGGCCCGCGACGTCCAGAAGTGGGAGTACCAGCCCCTCGGCCCGTTCCTGGCCAAGAACTTCGCCACCACCGTCTCGCCCTTCCTGGTCACGCGCGAGGCACTCGCCCCGTTCCGCATCCCCGCGGCCGCACGCCCCGATGGCGACCCGCGCCCCCTGCCCTACCTCTGGGACGAGCAGTCCGCCAAGCGCTGGGGCTTCGACATCACCCTCGAGGCCCACATCCTCTCGGCCGAGATGCGCAAGCGCAACATGTCGCCCCACCGCCTCTCGCGCGGCTCGTTCCGCGACATGTACTGGACCTTTGCACAGATGGTCGCCCACCACACGTGCAACGGCTGCAACCTCCGCTCGGGCGACTTGCTGGCCAGCGGCACCGTCAGCGGCCCAACCCGCGACAGCCGCGGCTGCATGCTCGAACTCACCTGGAACGGCGACCCGTGGGCCAGCCCGCCCCAGCCCGCCCCCGGCTCGGCCCGCACCCCCATCGACCTGCCCACAGGCGAGAAACGCACCTTCATCGAGGACGGCGACGAGATCATCCTGACCGGCTATTGCGAGCGCGAGGGCTACCGGCGCATCGGCTTCGGCCAGTGCCGCGGCACGATCGTGGCGGGGGAGTGAGCCGACGCCCGCAGGTCGCGGCGCGAGAACCACTTACGAGTATTCTCAGAAAGTCCCGGAACCCGGGGGGGGGGGGCGTACAAAGGGGTGACCACGCAGGAGGGCCGCCGATGGACCCGTTCCGGTTGCTGAACTCGCGCCGTCTGGCTCTGAAGGAAGTGGCTTCCGGGCGACTGGCAAGGCTGGCGGCCATCGTCGGCGGGGCTCTCATGGCCCAGCCCGCGTTGTCGCAGACCACCTGGCTGGTCTCCAACGACCCGTCCGAGAACCCGGACTTCGATTCCCTCCACGCCGCGGCCAATAGCGGGTCTTTGCAGGCGGGGGACACGGTTCTAGTGAGCGAGGGAGTGGGGCCGTACGTCACGGACACCATCGCCTTTGTCAGCCAGACCCTCAGCATTCTTGCCGAGCCGGGGGAGCAGCCGGTAATCCGCTCCGTTGGTTTCCAGAATCAGACCGGCCGGATCATCAGGATCGAAACGGGCGTATCTAACGTTCTGGTTGATGGCATCCGGTTCGTGGATGGCGGAGGCCACGCGGGAACAGTCGCGGCGATCGTCTCGTCCGGCACTGGGGTTACGCTGCGCAACTGCGAGTTTTGGGGCTTTGACTCATCAATCGCCGTGTTGTTGGAAGTCGACTCACGAGTGATGCATTGTCGCTTTTCAGACTGCGACGTTCCTTCGTTCACCGCATTGTCCTTGGCGCAATCGGCCGTCGTTGAGGACACGGTCTTCGAGACTTCCAACCCTCCGAGTTATGGTGGCACGTTCGTCTCGGCTGATCGCGGTCAGTTCGATTTCATCCGATGCACGTTTCGCGGCGGCCCAGTCATTGACCCCGTGGCCCCGACTCCGGGTTTCGACGCACGGTTTGAGCAATGCCGCGTCTCGAACGCCGCGCTCCGCCCTGACCAGCGTCTGTTCGAGTTCGAGGAGGGAACGGTCCTTCTCGTCAACTCGCTCGTTGAATCGGTTCAGTCCACGCAGCCGCTCGTGCGATCCCGGTTCTCGAACACGCAGATTGTGAACTGCACGGTGGCCGACTGCACCGCGGACGCGTTCATCGAAGTCCAGGCGAACACGCAGGTCACGTCGATCCGCAACTCGATCATCTGGGGTTCATTTGGAGCCGTCACCGTCGGCCCCGCGTCGATCGAGTACACGCTGGCAGATGGCGTTCCGTTTGCACCGGGCAACCTGAACACCGACCCACTGTTCCGCTCACCCGCGACCGGGGACTACTCGCTCCTGCGCGGCTCGCCCGCGGTGGACGCGGGCAGCAACGCCGCCGTGCCGACTGGCGTCGCGACCGACCTATCGGGCAATCCGCGATTCGTGGACGACCCCATCATGCCCGACACGGGCGCTGGCGTCGCGCCGCTGGTCGACCTGGGAGCCTACGAGTTCCAGCCGCCGACAACCTGCCCCGCCGACCTGACCCATTCGGCGATTCCCGGCACGCCGGGCTACGGCGAGCCGAACGGCGTGCTGAACAACGACGACTTCTTCTATTACCTGTCGATCTTCGTCGAGCACGTCGGCTGCGCCCCGAATCTGGTCCGCTGCCCGTCGCCGCCTGACCTGACCTCAACAGCCATCCCCGGCGCGCCAGGCTACGGCATCCTCGACGGCACCTTGCAGAACGACGACTTCTTCTTCTACCTCACACTCTTCGCCGCGGGGTGCTGAGCCGGATCGTGAGCGCTTAGACTCCCGCGTGCACGCGGAACCGTCGCACCAACCCGCCCCGCCGCCACCCCTGACCTGCCTCGCCTGCGGCTACGCCCTCACCGGCCTGGCGCACGAGGACCGCTGCCCGGAGTGCGGGCTGGCGATCGAGGTCTCCCGCCGCGGCGACGCCCTCGCGCACGCCGATCCCGCGTGGCTGGAACGCCTGCACCGCGGGCTGCGTTTGCTGGGCATCGGCTGCATCGTCGCGGCGGCATTCGTTGTTGTGCAGATCGCGTCCATCCCACTGGCCATCGTGTTCCCGGGCTTGCCGGACTTCTCGAGTTTCATCTGGAGCGTGCTGTTGGCCGTCGGCGTGGTCGCCACGCAGGTCTTCGCGTTCCTCGGCTGGCGCGGCATCGCCGCCCCCGAACCCCGCGCGGCCAACCGCCTCGTGCCGGACTGGGAGCGAATGGTCCTGTTCGGCACGATCATCGCGGGCCTTGTCGGCGTCGTGGTGGCCGTCCTGATCGGCGATTTGATCCTTGCCTCACACACCCAGGCCGCCGAGTTGCTGACGCGGATCGGCGGGCTCATCCTCATCGCGGCCACGGGCGTCCATGTGCTCGTCGCGATGCGTCCGTTCGCACGCCTGGCCCGCCGACTCGGCAAGCCGAAGCACCAGAAGTCGTTCCGCCGCGCGATGGTCTACGGCCTGGTCGGCTTCCCCATCGTGGCGCTCTCGTCCCTCACCGGCTCGCCGCTCTCGCGCATGGTCATGGGCGCCGGCGGCGGGCTCATGACCGTTGTCGCGCTGCCGGTCGCGCTGGTGGACCTGTTCGCGCACCTGACCGTGTTCCTCGTGCCGTTCACATATCCGTACGCCGTCTGGCTGCTGTGGGGCCAGGTGCGCGACCTGCGACGGAGCATGGCCGATCAGCCCGCCGCGCCGCCGGGTCGCTGAGTGCCCCTCGCGTCGCCGCCGGCAAGGGCGTCGCGCACACTCGCTCGCGCGTCGCGTTCGCCGGGCAGACGCCGCGACGCCGCGTAACTGCCGCTTCGAACGGCCAACCTCACAGGCCCCTCTCCGCCGCCCCTCGCTCCACCATCCCCCGCGAACACCAACCCCCTCTCACCTTCCCCTATACTCGCGCGAAGCGTACCTCCCGCACCATCCCCCGCTCGCCGCCTCACTCGCCAAGGAGCCGATCGTGCCCGAACGCACGCCCCCACGCCTCTACGACGACGACGCCGACAGCCTCATGGTCGCAAGTGCCGCACGCGAGCGCGTCACCCTCGTGCCCGCGCCCCAGGGACGCCTCGAGCCCGGCCAGCGACTCCGCATCCTCTGGGGCCAGGACATGCTCCGCGATGCCCTCGACGGACGCTACCGCACCATCATCTGCGGCGTCAACGACACCGACAACAGCCACGGCATCGTCGCCCAACTCGTCAACCTCGTCACCACAAGCCAGTGGTCCGTCCACTCCGTCACGTCGTACGCCAAGATGTTCCAGGAGGCCGTCAGCGTGCACGCGGCCAACGACCGCGAGCCCTTCGTCCTCAAGTACGACCTCGACGCGCTGCTCATCGTCGCCCTGCTCCGCCCCAAGGGCCGCGACCACTTCACCCTCACCGATCTCCGCCGCGGCTTCGGCACCATCACCAAGATGCTCCAGGGACGCCTCGAACGCCGCCCCTCCGCAACCGTCTCCTTCCTGGGCGCCACCTCCAACCGCCTCGTCGGCGACGACGGACGCGAGCCCTCCTTCGAGACCGTCCTCCGCACCATGTACGAGGCCGGCTACCGCGGCGACGTGTACCCGTCTCCCTCAGCCTGGTCGTTCTCCGACACCGGCGTCTTCCCGGCGTACCCGTTCCCGGAGAGCCTGGACAGGATGCGCGCAGGCAGTTCGTAAGACGGGCCCGAAGTCCTGAGTCCTGAGTCCTTGGTCCTAAAGGTCGGGCCACCGTTTGCCGGAGATCCTCAGGCGTGGTGGTGCCCGACCTCCAGGACCAAGGACATAGGACTCAGGACCGGTCATCACGCCACCCCGAAGCACGCCAAACCCGACACCCCCCTCTACCCTCCCCCATGGACCGCCTCCGCGCCATCCAGGACCAGTTCATCGCCTCCTGGGGGCAGATGGGCGGCGTCTGGGGCATCAGCCGCACCATGGCCGAGGTCCACGCCCTGCTCTACATCACCGCCCAGCCCGCCTGCACCGACGACATCATGGAGCGCCTCCAGATCTCGCGCGGCAACGCCTCCATGTCCCTGCGCGCCCTGGTCGACTGGGGCGTCGTCGCACGCACCCACAAACGCGGCGACCGCAAGGAGTACTTCGTCGCCGAGCAGGACGTCTGGGCCATGTTCCGCGCCATCGTCCGCGAACGCATGAAGCGCGAGGTCGATCCACTGCTGGCCAACCTCTACGAGATCCGCGAGTCGGCCCCCGGCGGCAAGGGCGGCACGAAGCGGGCCGCCGCCGCCAACGCCGCGCCCAAAGGCGCCGGCAGCGACGAGGCCGAGGCCACCCTCGAACGCCTCGACGAACTCCTCGACTTCTTCGAGACCGCCCAGGGCCTGACCCAGCGCTTTGTCTCCCCGGCCGGCAAGGGCCTGGAACTGGCCGCCACGCTGCTGGGCAAGACCAGGCGGAAGGCCGGCAGGAAAGCGGTGGGGGAGTAGGAAGACCGTCCTGAGTCCTATGTCCTGTGTCCTTAAGGTCGGGGTCCACCACGCCCGAGGGTCTCCAACAAACGGTTGCCCGACCTCCAGGACTCAGGACTTAGGACCAAGGACCAAGGACCAAGGACGCGCCCACGCTTCCAACCCCATAACCCCCGCCCCAGCCCCCGCCTCCCCGCTCCCCCCCGCCGGTACACTCTGCCATGACCAGGGCGCTGGCCCGTCCATCCCCACGCATCGCCCCGCCCCGCGGCCCAAAGGCGTTCCTCTTCGTCGCCGCCAAACCCACGGGCGGGCGCACCATGGGCCTGCGCCAGGCCCGCAGCCAGCGGGCCCTGTCCGAGTCGCTCCGCCGCGACCGCCAGATCCTGCTCAACGCCTGGACCCTGCCCGCGTGGGCCGCCAGCGAGGCACGCCTGGGCCTCAAGGACCAGGCCGAACTCAACCAGCAACTCGCCCAACTCCTCGGGCGCGGCGTGACGCTCGTCGAGACCCTCGAGGTCGTCCGCTCCACCGTGCGGGCCCAGGCCCAGGACGTGGTCGACCGGATGCGCGAGGCCGTCGGCGGCGGCTCGTCGTTCTCCGAGGCGTGCGAACGCACCGGCGTGTTCGATTCCGTGACCATCGCCGTCTACCGCGCCGCCGAAAAGACCGGCGACCTGGCCGGCGCCGCCCAGCAACTCGCCACGACAGCCAAGCGCCAACTCGCCGTCCGCGGCAAGGCCGGCACGCTGATGCTCTATCCCGCCATCGTGCTGACCATCTCGATCCTCGTCTCGATCGGCATCATCGTCGGCATCGTCCCGAAGATCGGCGAGGCCCTCGAGGGCGCCGACATCACGCTCCCGGTGTTCACCAAGGCCATCGTCGCGTTCGGCCTCTTCCTACGCGAGAACGCGCTGATCGCCCTGGGCGCGGTCGCGGCCGGCGTGGTGCTGCTCGTGATCGGGCGCAAACGCGTCGCCGGGGCTCTGGCCCGCTTCAGCCGCACCGTGCCCGTGCTCAAGGACGTCGTCCTGGCCCAGGAGTCGGCCCGGTTCTTCGCGGTCATGGCCGCCATATCGCGCTCGGGCGTCCCACTCTCCGATGGGCTGGGCGTCGCCGTCGAGGCCATCGGAATCCCCAGCCTGCGGCGCGAACTGGTGGACCTCCGCCGCCGCCTCATGGAGGGCGGGCAACTACGCAACCTGATCGACCGCGTGAAGACGCTGCCGCTGGCCACGCGCCGCCTGCTCATCGCGGCCGAGCGTTCCGGCGACCTCGAGTCCGCCTTCAACAGCCTCGCCGAGGACCTCTCCGACGAGGTCGACCGCAAGGCCGAGCGCCTGCTGGCCGTCCTCGAGCCGCTCCTCATCGTGATCATGTTCCTGCTGATCGGCTCGCTGCTGATGTCGATCATGATCCCGCTGCTGACCGCCACGCAGGGAGCGTTCTGAGGCCCCGGGCGCGAAACAGACCCGAAACAGACGCGAGACAGTCGCGCAACGGACGCCAAAACGAGCGACCGCCCCGACCTCCGCCCCGACCTCGTCCCGGTCCCGCGGCCGACCCCACGCCATCGTCGCGCCCCACAACCCATGGCCCGACGCGCCCCCGCCAACCCACTCCTGGCCGACCTCGCCCTCTACGACGGCAAGTCCGTCGCCGTGCTCGAGCAGATCGCGGCCTCGCACGCCCACAACCCCCGCTACCTCGACCTCGTGTTCGACGCCGCCGCGACCGTGCCGCCCAGCGCCGACCACACCATCCGCTCCGGCGCGATCTGGCTCCTCCGCCACGCCCACCGCCAAGGCGCCGCGTTCCCGCCGGCGCACGTAAAGCAACTCGTCGCCCTCATCCCGCTCCTGTCCCACTGGGAGCAGTCGCTCAACCTCCTCCAGATCCTCGACGCCGTGCCCATCCCCGCGAACAACCGCCGCGCCGTCCTCGCTTTCGCCGAAGCCGCGGCCAGCAACGCAAACACCCTCGTCCGGGCCTGGGCCATCAGCGTGCTGCTCAAGGTCGGGCACACCATCGACGCCGAGCGCGTACGCATCGACCGCATCGCCGACGAGGTCCTCCGCACCGACAAGGCATCGGTCCGCGCCCGAATCCGCCGGGCCCGCGACGAGATCCGCCGCGCTTCCGGGCCGCCGCCGCTACCCTGACCCCGCATGGCCAGCCCCGCACCCACCTTCCGCCTCCGTAACCTCCCGCTGCTCACGCGCCTGGGCCTGACCTGCCTCATCATCACCCTCCTGGGCGGTATGTTCGCCTCGCTCGTATTCCTCTACGACCACTACCGCAACCGCGACGAGGAGCCCGAACTCACGCTGCTCGACATCGAGGGCGCGTACCGCGGCGCAACCGTCCCCGCACCCATCCTCACCGCCCTCGAATCCAACCACCCCGCCGACATCGAGGGCGCGCCGCCAGTCCCCGACGCCGACCGCCAGATGCTCCTCGACTGGCTCCGCGGCCCGCGCATCCCCGAGAACTACGAGAACTTCGATCTCGGCCCGCCCGCCGACCTCATCGCCATCCACTGCGCGTCGTGCCACACCCGCGCCGCCGCCGCCGACCCCGACTCGGGCATCACGCGCTCCCTCGAGTTCTGGGAGGACGTCCGGCCCCTGGCCCTCTCGCGCGACATGCAGCCCACGCCCCAGCGCGTCCTGGTCATCTCCACACACGCGCACGCCACCACCCTCGCCCTCGTCGGCGCCTTCGCCGCGGCCTGCCTCACCTTCTCCTTCTGGCCCCGCTGGCTCGTCGGCCTGCTCGTGGCCGGGATGGGCCTGGGCCTGCTGCTCGACATCGGCGCATGGTGGGCCATCCGCCTCGACGCCTCCTGGTGGCTCGGCAAGCCCGGACGCAACTGGGTCTACGCCATCGTCGCCGGCGGCGCGCTCTTCAACGCCGGCGTCTGGCTCGCCATGTCCATGACCCTGGTCGAACTGTGGCGGCCACGATTCGGGAAGAAACCGGAGTCATCCGGTGAATCGGGCTGAACGCGAAGGGCGCGAAGTCCCGCGAAGCGAGGAAGACTCTTTTCCAAACCCGCCGCGATAGACTGATCCAGGCCTCTTTATCCCAAGCCCATCGCGTCCCTTCGCGCCCTTCGCGTTCCCCGATGCAACCCGAGGCAGCCATGTCCCAACTCACCTACGCCATGATTGGCGGCGGCCAGGGCGCCTTCATCGGCGCGGTCCATCGCATGGCCGCCGCCCTCGACCAGCAGGCCACCCTCGTCGCCGGCGCGCTCTCCTCGACACCCGAGAAGTCGCTGGCCTCCGCCCGCGCCCTGGGCCTGCCACCCGAACGCTCCTACCCCACCTGGCAGGCCATGCTCGAGGCCGAGGCCGCACGCCCCGCCGACCAGCGCCTCGACTTCGTCTCGATCGTCACCCCCAACGACACCCACTACCCCATCGCCCGCGCCTTCGTCGGTGCCGGCTTCAACGTCATCCTCGACAAGCCCATGGTCCACACCAGCCAGCAGGCTGCCGACCTGGCAGCCGCCGTCGCGCGCCGCGGCGTCGTGCTGGTCGTCACGTACAACTACACCGGCTACCCCCTGGTCCGCGAGGCCGCCCGCCTCGCCCGCACCGGCGCGCTCGGCACGATCCGCAAGGTGTTCGTCGAGTACCACCAGGGCTGGCTCGCCACACGACTCGAAGCCTCCGGCCAGAAGCAGGCCGACTGGCGCACCGACCCCGCACGCTCGGGCATCGCCGGCGCGGTCGGCGACATCGGCTCCCACGCCGAGAACCTCGTCTCCACGATCACCGGCCTCAGCATCGAGTCCCTCTGCGCCGACGCCACAACCTTCGTCGAAGGCCGCCGCCTCGACGACGACGCCAGCGTCCTGCTCCGCTTCACCGGCGGCGCCCGCGGCGTGCTCACCTGCTCCCAGGTCTGCGTCGGACAGGAGAACAACCTCTCCATCCGCGTCTACGGCACCGACGGCGCTCTGGCCTGGCGACAGGAAGAACCCAACCGCCTCGAGTTCACGACCCGCGACGGGCCATGCCAGATCCTGACACGCGGCTCCGCGTCCCTCGGCCCCGAGGCCGCCGCCGCCACACGCCTGCCCGCCGGCCACCCCGAGGCCTTCATCGAGGCCTTCGCAAACATCTACCGCGGCGCGTTCGAGGCCATCCGTGCCCGCAAGGCCGCCGCGGCGAGCAGTGCCGAACGAGGGGGTCGGGCTTTCCAGCCCGACTCGAACCTCACCTACCCCACCGTCCACGACGGCGCCCGCGGCGTCCGCTTCATCGAGGCCGTCATCGCCTCCTCCAACGCCGGCGGCGTCTGGACCCCGCTGGACAATCCCAGCCAATAACCCCTTCGGACCCTCGGGTTCTGGTACGCTGCCCCGATGGCCCACCCCGCGCCCACCCCGGCCGCGCTGCGTCACCGCGCCTTCACCCTCATCGAACTGCTCGTGGTCATCGCGATCATCGCGCTGCTCATCGGCATCCTGCTCCCCGCGCTGGGCAAGGCCCGCTCGGCCGCCAAGACGGTGGTCTGCCAGTCCAACATGCGCCAGATGATCACCGCGGCGCTCACCTACGCCGGCGAGTGGGACGGGCACATCTGGGACGCACGCGACTGGGCCCGCCTGCCCGACGCCCCGGCCTACAACCCCCTCCAGCCCCACAGCCAGCGACGCACGCCCGGCCTGCTCTACCAGTACGTCCAGGGCTCCGACGCCGTCGGCGAGTGCCCCTCCAACTACCGCACCGCCAACTTCACCCAGACCTACACCAACGTCTACGGCACCAGCACCTCCCTCGACTTCGACTACTGCCAGGTCGACTACACCTCCGGCGCACGCACCGACGTGTTCCACCGCGTCCGCTACACCAAGCCCGGCATCGCCAACCCCAACCCCCTGCCCGACTCGTACCTCCAGTACACCACCCAGATGTCCGCCATGCCCATCTTCATCGAGGAGAGCGTCTGGTTCTACAACGAGGGCGTCACCGACGGACGCTGGGGAAACCTCGACCAGGTCACCACCCGCCACGACGGCGGCGGCAACATGGCCCTGCTCGACGGACGCGTCGAACGCTTCGTCGCACCCAACGACGGCGACGAGCACCTCCAACGATCCAACGACTTCGACGCCAACGACATGTACGTCAACGTCCGCGGCGACCGCTGGGTCCGCCTCTACCTCCTCCTGCCCGACAACCAGCGCGACCAACTCCGACCCTTCGGCTGGGTCAACAACCCCCGGTAGCGCGGCATGGCACTGCGCCTGTTCGTCTCCATCGACCCGCCGCCCGACTGCGCCGCGGCGTTGCTCGACGCGCTCGGCCCGATCGAAGCCCTGCCCGAGCACCGCCCCACGCCGCCGGGGCACGTCCACCTGACGCTCCAGTTCATCGGCGACCGCGCCGAGCGTGAACTCGACGAGACGATCGAGTCGGTCAGTCGCTCCGCCGGCGGTGTCGGCCCGTTCGCGCTCCGCGCCGATCGCCTCATCACGCTGCCCGAGCGCGGCCCGGCCCGCCTCGTCGCCGCCCACACGGACTCGCCCGCGCCGCTGCTGGAACTCCAGCGCCGCCTGTCGCACCGCCTAGCCCGCAAGGCGCGTAAGAACGCGGGCGACCGGTTCACGCCGCACCTGACGCTGGCACGCTTCCGCACCGAGGCGCCGGAACTGCGGATCGACGCGCCGCTCGTCGAGCCGGTCGCGTTCGAGGTGCAGGAAATCGTGCTGAAACGCAGCGTGCTGCACCCGGACGGAGCCGAGCATCGGGTGGTGGAGCGAGTGCGCCTCGATGGCGGTTGAGCGGCGCGCTCGCGACGGGGGATCGCGATGCCCGGGGCGCGTGCGGGCTCCCCGCCCGGCGGGCGCACGAGTGTGGCCAGGGGCTTCAGCCCCTGGGGAGTTCTTGACTCGCTCTCGACCCCGGAGGGGTCGGCGAGGGGTGGCTGTTCGACGCGTTGGTCGATCGGCGCGTTCACGGGCGATGGTGCTCCAGGGCTCGGGTCGCGTCGCGCAGATGATGGTGGGGAAGGCATCGAGGCAGGGGGCATCGAGGCATCGAGTGGTGGGGGCGTGGGGTGGATCGCGCTTGCTTGCGCGTCGCGTTCGTGGCGGGTTGGTGGGAACGTGGGGCGCGCCCCGGTGCGTTATGCAATGCGATCGCGCAAGTGGGTGGACGTGGCGCGCCATTAATCGGCACCGACCTACCTGCGACTGCAGGTCGGTGGCACGGCGGACGGCCATGCGCTCGCCGACCTCTCCGGGGTCAGGATCTGGTAGGCGTCCTGCGGGCTGAAGCCCCTGGCAACGGTCAGCGCCCTCCGGGCGGGGAGTGGTGGGCTTCGGCTGAACAGGAGTGCGGTCTGATCAACACCGCTACGGAAGATCCAACTCGATCGGCCACGAACGATGGCGGGCGTTGAGGATTGCCGTGAGTGTCGGTGGGTGGGTGAAGGTCGCCTCCCCGATCCCAATCGCGGAGATACCCTCCGAAAGCGGACGAACCCGGGGTGTCTCGCCGCTTCGCGTTTGGGCCTCGACGGTCATCGTGTCCTCGTTTCCGCTGGTGGAAACTGTGATCTGCGTGGGCTCCACCCTTCGCCGCTGGATCCAGAAGTCCTGCCACGTTGCTCGCTCGCCCTCGGCTGCGGGGATTCGGATCATGACAATCAGATTGCCGTTCGAACCGCTCGAAACACGCGTTGCAAGCCGATCGAATCGTTCACGACGTGCCCGCGACCACGTCGCGTCCGGCTCGATCGTCGCCGCGTACAGGCGTGGGGCGCCACCGTGCATCAACCAAGGCTCGTCCGAGAAGAGCGGCGTCTTCTGGAGCGGGATCAGTGCGAGCATGTCGATGCGCTGCGAGGTCTGGTTGGCAACGTCGACCCGGAGGATCCGGTCCTGGCAGCCTGCGGTCAGGACACTGGACAGCACGACCAGCAAACTCAAGCACCGGGCGACGATCATTGTGCTGACTCCGATCGATGATGCGTCGAGACGTTTACCCCCGCGGCCCCGCCGCACGCACGTTCTCCGGCATGTCGAACGCCTTGTCGTTCGCCCGGAACCGTGCAGCCAGATCCTTAGCCTTGGCCTCGTACGCGGCCTTGTCCTTCCAGGTGTCGGCGGGATTCAGGACGTCGGCGGGGACGTTGGGCACGGCGTTGGGGATCGGCAGGGCGAAGATCGCGTCGGGCTTGAAGGTGGCCTTGGCGAGTGAGCCGTTGAGGATGGCGGTGACCATCGCCCGCGTGTACGAGAGTTTGAAGCGGCTGCCGGTGCCGTAGGGCCCGCCGGTCCAGCCGGTGTTGAGCAGCCAGACGTTGGCGTTGTGCTGCTTGATGCGGTCGGCGAGCATGCGGGCGTACTCGACCGGGGGTCGGGGCAGGAAGGGGCCGCCGAAGCAGGGGGAGAAGTTGGGCTGCGGCTCGGTGACGCCGGCCTCGGTGCCTGCGAGTTTGGAGGTGTAGCCGTTGATGAAGTAGTACATCGCCTGCTCGGGCGACAGGCGGCTGACGGGGGGCAGGACGCCGAAGGCGTCGGCGGTGAGGAAGATCACGTTCTTGGGATGCCCGCCCATCGAGGGGATGACGGCCCCGGGGATGAAGTCGACGGGGTAGGTGACGCGGGTGTTCTCCGTCCACTTGGGCGTGTCGTAGTCGGGGACGCGGGTGGCCTCGTCCATCGGGGTGTTCTCGAGGACGGAGCCGAACTTGATGGCGTCCCAGATCTGGGGCTCGCCCTCGCGGGTGAGTTTGATGCACTTGGCGTAGCAGCCGCCCTCGAAGTTGAACACGCCGTCGGGCCCCCAGCCGTGCTCGTCGTCGCCGATGAGGGCGCGGTTGGGGTCGGCGCTGAGGGTGGTCTTGCCGGTGCCGGAGAGGCCGAAGAACAGGGCGACGTTGGCGGGGTCGGCCTTGTCGACGTTTGCCGAGCAGTGCATGGGGAAGACGCCCTGCTCGGGCATGTCGAAGTTCATGGCGTAGAAGATGCTCTTCTTCATCTCGCCGGCGTACTCGGTGCCGAGGATGACGACGGTCTTGCGGGCCAGGGACTGGGCGATCATGATCGGGCTGGTGACGCCCAGGGCCTTCTGCTCGGCCTCGGTCAGCTTGTGGGTGCCGGCGTTGATGACGGTCCAGTCGCAGGACCAGTTGGTGGACCCGGCGGCGGCGGGCGAGCCCTTGGGGATGAACAGGGTGTGGGCGAAGAGCGAGTGCCAGGCGTGCTCGGTGACGACGCGGACGCCGAGGCGGTGCTTCGGATTCGCGCCCGCGAAGCCCTCGAAGACGTAGAGGCGTGGCTTGGCGTTCAGGACGCGGCAGGCGATCTCGTGGGCCGTGTCGAACTGGGCCGGGGTGATGGGGCGGTTGACCTTGCCCCACCAGATCTTGTCGTGGATGTCGGGGGTGTCCTCGAGGACCTTGTCGTTGGGGGAGCGTCCGGTGCGGTCCCCGGTGCGGCAGTTCAGGGCACCGTTGGCGGCCAGGCGACCCTCGCCGGCGAGGATGGCCCGCTCGATGAGTTCGGCGGGGGAGAGATCGGTCAGGGCGCGGGCGGGGAGAGGTCGAGGGCGGCGGGCGTTGATGTCGGCATCGTGGACTCTTCGGCAGGGGCCCGGAGGTCCGCGGGAATGGCCGCAAGACGCCGAGCCCTGGGGCGAGAACCGGCGTCGGGGGCGGGACAACGACCACGCGCACCGGGAGCCAAGGGTAGGTCGGGGCGGGTTGTGGGCAAAGTCCGGGGTGGCCAGGCCCCCGGGGGCTTGGCGGGATCGCCGGTCCGTGGTAGAAGATTGGGGACGGGCGCGGCTGCTGGGGCCGCGGTCGCCGGGGTCCGGAGTTGGGCGGCCCAAGGCCGAGGCAACGATGCCACGCAACGCACAGGGTCAGCACTTCGCCGCGAATGCTCGTGAGGGCAACGCGTACCTGCCGCAGGTCTCGCCGATCGAGTCGTTCGGGCCCAGCGGCGGGGCGATCTACTCGGTCGAGTACAACAACCTGCCGATCGAGGCCAAGAACGTCATCAGCACGCTCAAGAGCGGCGGGAGCGTGTCGGCGTTCCGGCGGGACGGGTCGCGCCACGGCAACCGTGAGCGCAACCTGCCCACCGGCGGGTCGTACGAGGAGTACACGGTCTCGACGACCGGGCGGAGCGACGCGGCCCACCGCGTGGTGCACCGGACCGACACCAAGGAGTTCTACTACACCGGGTTCCACTACTCGGACTTCAGCCTGGTGAAGAACATCCCGTGAGCGCCGCGCCGCGGGCGTGACGCGATGGGCCGGCGATGAGTGTCATCGAAGTGCGCCGGCGATGTGCGTCGGCGTTTCGCTTCGTCGACGGGTGTTGTCGTTGGGCGGGATGGCTGGGCCGACAACGGGGGCTCGATGCTGCGTCCTTCAGGGGGTGGTGTGCGCCTGCCGTTTGGCCTGCTCGCGCTGGCGTTCGTGTCGCTGGTGCTGCTGGGGATCGGTGTCGGGTTGCTGTGGTGGGCGGGGCGGGCGCGGGGCCTGGCGGCCGACGCACCGGGGTTCTCGCTCGTGTCCGGCGTCGTGGACCACGTCGGGTTCCGCCGGGTCGGGAAGCGCGGGCCGCAGGGGCGCCGGTTCAGGGTCGAGGGCGGTACCCACGAGGTCGGGGGTCGCGCGCCACGGGCGACGTGGTCGGGGCGATCTCCGGAGTTCATGACCGAGGAGGAGGGCCGGGCCTGGCTCGAAGCGTGCAACGTCCGCGAGGGCGGGCCGATCGACGTGTTCCACGACTCCGTCGGACCCGGCCCGGGCGGTGCTGATCCGCGAGGCCGAGGCGTCGTTCGGCGACAAGGTCGGGGGCGCGGAGGTGGGCGGGTGGGTGGTCCTGGGCGTTCTGGCGACGCTGGTCGGGACGTTCGCCCTGGTGCCGGGGCTGCGCCGGCGGGTGCTGGCGGCGTAGCCGCCCGTTCCGCGATTCTCGTGGGCACGCCCTTTGATTCGGCGCGGGTCCGGCTTTATCGTTCCGGCGGTCCGGGGCTCGGCGATCGACGCGGCCCCGATCGGATGGTGGCCATAGCTCAGTTGGTTAGAGCACCGGGTTGTGATCCCGGGGGTCGCGGGTTCGAGTCCCGTTGGTCACCCTTTCGCCTCGACACGCCGGGCGCCGGGCCTCAGGCCCCCTGGATGCGCTGGCACGCCGCGATCAGCGAGCGGACCTGGACCGCCGACTCCTGGACGCTCATGCTGGCGGTGACGGCGTTGGCGGCGGCGTCGGCGAGTTTGCCCAGCGGAACGAACCCGAGCATCGGGGCGGTGCCGCGGATCTGCAGGCAGATCGTGCGGGGCGTTTCTGGGCGTCGTCGCGCTCCAGGCACGCCTCGAGTTTCTTGGCGAACGCGCGGGCCTGCTGCACGAACGCGCCGGACGAGCACCGCGTTGGGGTCGTCCTCCTTCAGCGTGGAGCGCATCGCCTGCTGCACGCTGCCGACCATCAGGAACTCCGCGATCGCGCGGAGCAGCAGCGACTGGCTCAGCGGCTTGGCGACGAACGCGCTGGCCTCGGCCTCGAGCAGGCGGTCGCGGCTCAGGGCGCTGGTGTCGGCCGTGGCCGCGATCACCGGCGTCTGCAGGCCCATCGACCGCATCTCCTTCAGGATGTCCAGCAGCGTGTGGTCGCCCAGGTCGAAGTCGCAGATGACCAGGTCGCAGCCCTCGGTGATGAGCGGCATCGCCTCGTCCTTGCTCGCGGCGGTGCGGAGTCGGATCTGCGTGCCGCGGAGGTAGTGCTGGATCAGTTTCTGGTCCATCGGGTTGTCGTCGATCGACACGACGCAGCCCGTGAGTTCGGCGGGGTCGACGCGCTCCAGGCTGAAGCAGTCGGAGAACGGGTCGCGGTGGACGAACTCGCGCGTATCGATCGGCAGGTTGAACTTGATGCCCAGTTCGTGGACCATGCCCTTGACGTGGCGGCAGCGGACGACGGTGCCCGCGATCGGCACCTTGCTCTGCTCGCTGTTCTTGAGGAAGACCGTCACCGACGAGCCGGTGTGGATGAACGAGCCGTGGATGAGGCTCATGCCGCCGCGCGAGAGATTGCGGCACGCGACCTTCACGGTGCTGCTGGACGACACGCCCCCGCCGCCGGACTGGTTCACGCGCATCTCGACGCCCTGGGGGCGGAAGTTCCAGCGGACGAAGTCGCGGTTCTTGGAGGCGTCGTTCGGCCCGCCGGGCTTGCCGTCGAGTTCGATGAGGAGTTTCTCGAGGTCGCCGCCGCCGAGGTTCACCGAGTTGGGACGCTGGCCCGCGGCCGGCGCGGTCGTGGAACGGGGCACGGCGCGCTGGCGGACGATGCGTGAGTTCATGGATGGTCCCCGAGGGTCGATGGCGCGGCCCGGCGCGGAGCCCGAGCGAGATCGCGTGTCACTCACAGGATCGGCCCTGCGAAGCCGGATTGTGGGGCGGGGGCGGATGGGCGGGGCGGATTCGAGGGTTCCCCGAGCGCCCAGAGCGCACGGGCGGCGCTGGTGGCGGGGCGGGGGCCGATAAACGCGGCGGCGTCGGGCCTGATCAGACGTCCAGGTTCTTGACCTCGAGCGCGTGGTCCTCGATGTAGCGGCGGCGGTCCTCAACGTTCTCGCCCATGAGGGTGGAGAAGAGGCGGTCGGCCTCGGCGGCCTCGTCGGTCGTCACGCGGAGCAGCGTGCGCTTCGACGGGTCCATCGTGGTCTCCCACAACTGGATCGCGTCCATCTCGCCCAGGCCCTTGAAGCGCTTGACCTGCATGCCGCGACGCCCGATCTCGAGCAGCGACGGGACGATGCTCGCCAGCCCGGCGGCCTGGACGTAGCGCCCGTCGGTGCGGACGGTGGTGGCCCGCTCGTCGGCGTCGCCGGCCTCTTCGGCACCGGAACCCTCTGCATCGTCGCCGCCGTCGGCCTCGTCTGCATCGCCGTCGGCCGCGTCGCCCGCCCCGCTCGCACCCTTCGCGTCCTTCGCGTTCCCGGTCGAAGCGGACGGGTCTCCGCCCTTGGCCCGCCCCTCGGTCGCCCATGCGTACCGCGTCGCCATCCGCTCGCCCGTGACCGACTCCTCCTGCGTCAGGGCGTAGTCGTCGATGGACAGGCCCAGGTCGGCCAGTTCGGTGAACAGGCGCGCGAGTTCCTTGTTCTCGTGCAGTTCGCGGATGGTGGCGGTCGCCTGCTGGGGTGCGCCGGGCTGCGTCGCGTCGGGCGACTGGCCCTGGGTATCGGGCGCGCCGGTCGACGCGCCCCCGGTCGTCGCGTTCGCGCCCGGGCTGCCCGTGGCATTGCCCGTTCCGTGGGCCGTCCCATTGGCCGACCCGTTCGTTCCGTTCTCCGTCTCGGCCAGGCGCAGGTTGTTCTCGGCCAGGATGGCCAGGGCC
The DNA here is from genome assembly GCA_041401985.1 of Phycisphaerales bacterium. Taxonomy (GTDB): domain Bacteria; phylum Planctomycetota; class Phycisphaerae; order Phycisphaerales; family UBA1924; genus JACKHA01. The sequence continues at coordinate 93,255 of JAWKTE010000009.1, read as the reverse complement.
TGCTGCTCGCTCCAGGCGAAGCGCTCCTCCGTGCGTCCGCCGCCCTCGCCGATTCCTCGCCACACGACGCGGTGGGTGGGCAGGGCGTCGTGGCCCGCGGGGTCGTCGGTGCGGGTGGCCAGCAGGTCGGCGAAGCGCGTGCCGCGGCGTTCGGCGATCTCGACCAGTTCGTGCAAACGCCGCAGCAGGTGGACCGCCCGCCGGGCCTCGGTGCCCTCAAGACGCCGCACGATGGGCGCCTCGGCCCCGTTCGACCCGGCCGAGCCATCTCCGTCGGCCTCGATGTCGCGGACCACCAGCGTGGAGCCATCAAGCCCGAGGTCGACCAGCGTGTCCTGCATGGTCTTCTCGTTGAGCACGTACTGGGAGCGCTTGCCGCGCGTGACCTGGTAGAGCGGGGGCTGGGCGATGAAGATGTGCCCGCGCCGGATGAGGTCGGGCATCTGGCGGAAGAAGAACGTGAGCAGCAGCGTGCGGATGTGGGAGCCGTCGACGTCGGCGTCGGTCATGATGACGATGCGTCCGTAGCGGAGGCGGCTGGGGTCGAACTCCTCGCCGATGCCGCACTTGAGGGCCTGGATGAGGGTGCGGATCTCCTCGAAGCCCAGGATCTTGTCGAGGCGTGCGCGTTCGACGTTGAGGATCTTGCCCTTGAGCGGGAGGATGGCCTGGGTCTCGACGTCGCGCCCCTGCGTGGCCGAGCCGCCCGCGGAGTCGCCCTCGACGATGAACAGTTCGGAGCGTCCCACGTCCTTGGTCTTGCAGTCGCGGAGTTTGTGGGGCATGGAGCCCGAGTCGAGCGCGCTCTTGCGCCGCGTGAGTTCGCGGGCCTTGCGGGCCGCCTCGCGGGCCTGGGCCGCCAGGATGCCCTTCTGGCACAGCCGCTTGGCCTCGGACGGGTGCTCCTCGAGCCATGACTCGAGCGCCTCGGTGATGGCCGCGGCCACAAACCCCTCAACCTCCGGGTTGAGCAGTTTTTCCTTGGGCTGGTTGTTGAACGTCGGGTTCGGGAGTTTGACGCTGACGATGGCGATCAGGCCCTCGCGCAGGTCCTCGCCGGTGGGCACGGGGTCCGAGTCCTTGATGATGCCGGTCTTGCGGGAGTAGGCGTTGAAGACGCGCGTGAGGGCCAGTTTGAAGCCCTGGGCGTGCGTGCCGCCATCGACGTTGTTGATGTTGTTCGCCAGGGAGAGCAGCGTCTCGTTGTACCCGTCGTGGTACTGGAACGCGGCCTCGCACACCAGGAACTCGTCGGGAATTTCCTTCTTGACGTACACGGGGCTGGAAACCGGGGACTTGGGCCCCATCAGGTGCTCGATGTACTCCAGCAGGCCGTTCTCGGCCTTGAACGTGTCGCTGCGACGCTCGCCGCTGGGGCCGACCCGCTCGTCGGACAGGCGGATGGTCACGCCCGCGTTGAGGAACGCCAGTTCGCGCAGACGGGCGGCCAGGGTCTGGTAGTTGAAGTCGACGTCGGGGAAGATCGTCGGATCGGGCTTGAACGTGACGGTCGTGCCGCTGGTGCGCGAGGCGTCGGCGGGGATGGGGGCCACGTCGTGCAGGGCGGTGCCGACGCGACCGCGCTCAAAGGTCATTGAGTTGATCCGCCCGTCGCGCCAGACCTCGACCTCCAGGAACTCGGACAGCGCGTTGACGCACGAGACGCCCACGCCGTGCAGCCCGCCCGAGACCTTGTACGCCGAGCCCTCCTGCCCGAACTTGCCGCCGGCGTGGAGTTTGGTCATGACGATCTCGACGGCGGGCTTGCCGTTGAGATTGGGATCCTCGTGCTTCATCGGGTCGGTGGGGATGCCGCGACCGTCGTCGGTGACGCGGCACGACCCGTCCGCGAGGATGGCGACCGAGACCGAACTGGCAAAGCCGGCCATGGCCTCGTCGATGCAGTTGTCGACGACCTCGTAGACCAGGTGGTGCAGGGCGTTGATGCCCGTGCCGCCGATGTACATGCCCGGGCGCTTGCGGACGGCCTCGAGGCCCTCGAGCACCTGGATCTGGTCGGCGGAATAGTTCTTGTTGGGCCCGGCGGGCTTGGAGGCCGGGGTGCTGCCCGTACCAGGAGCCGGGGCGGGAGCCTGCCCGGGCGCGGCGCCGGGCTTCTGGCCCTTGGCGGCGGGCGCGTTGGAGGCCGGGATCGTGTCGGTGTGGTCTGGCATGGTGGGGTGCTTGGGCGGGCCGGGACAGGCCGCGGCGGGCAGAAAAACGGGCCTGATCGCGCGGCCGGGACCGCCCTGTTTTTGACTCGGAATAGTAGGTTTGCCGGGGCTTCCGGGCGCGTCGGAACGCCTGATTCGCGGGATCGATTCGCCCCGGTTTTTGAGGCGGAAACGCCACTTTTCGACGCTGGCCCGCGGGCTTGAGCAACGCCGATCGTGGCCGAGTCCGTCGCCAGATCGGAACCCTCCGTTCGCCGCCGCTGCGGGCCGATCGGGAACATCCGCCGGGCCAGCGCGATTATCGTTGGCCTATGCCCACGCTCCCCCCGACGCCCCGGTTCCTGCTCCTGCTCGCGATGCTGCTCGGCGTCGTGCTCGCGGCCCCCGCGCACGCCCAGTTCGGGTCCGACGACCCCTTCGGTGGCGGCCAGACCGCCGGCCCCCCCGGCTCGGCCCCGAACGTCGTGGAGGTCTCCGCATTTGCAAACAAAGGCGTCGCCAGCCCGGGAGACCAACTGGCCATCGCGGTCGTGCTGGACATCGCCCCGCCGTGGCACGTGTGGCCCAACAAGCCCGAGCCCGTGCCGGGCGTGGAGGGGCTGACGCAGGTGCCCACCGAGGTGCGGGTGACCTTCGCCGAGGGCGACGAGGCGAGGGCCGTGCTCGGGCCCGTGCAGTATCCCGAGGTGCACGAGGTGTTCTTCGACGCCTCGTTCGGCGCGGGCACGCAGATCGTGCCCATCAAGGTCTATGAGGGGCGGGCCATCGCGTTCGTGCCCGTGGTGATCCCGGCGGACGCGCCCCTGGGCGACCTGGTCTTCACGCTCGACGTCTCCTCCCAGGCGTGCGACGAGTCGACGTGCCTCCAGCCCGACGGCTCGACCATCCGCCTCACGCTGCCGATCGTCTCGCTCGAAGAGGCCGCGGCCGCCGCGGGCCCGGGTCAGCAGACGCTCGCGCTGTTCCAGGGCTTCGACGCCTCGATCCTCGCCCGCGTCGCCGCCGGCGAGTTCGTGGGCCTGGGCGAGTCAAGCGACTGGACCTTCACCGACTTCGGCCTCAACCTCAGCCTCTCGACCGATGGCGTGCTGGGCTTCGGCGCCATGCTGCTGGTCGCGGCCATCGGCGGGTTCCTGCTCAACCTCACGCCCTGCGTGCTGCCCGTCATCCCGATCAAGATCATGGGCCTGAGCAAGTCCGCCGGCGACAAGAAGAAGACCGCGATGCTGGGCCTCATCATGTCCCTTGGCGTGGTGGGCTTCTGGATCGCCATCGGAGCGGCCATCTCGTTCATCGCCGGATTCAACGCGATCTCAAGCCTGTTCCAGACCGGGTGGTTCGCGATCGTCGTCGGGCTCGTGATCGGCGTCATGGGCCTGGGCATGTTCGGGCTGTTCACCGTGAAACTGCCGCAGGCGGTGTACATGGTCAATCCACGCCACGACACGCCGCACGGCTCGTTCCTGTTCGGCGTCATGACCGCGATCCTGTCCACGCCGTGCACCGCGCCGTTCATGGGCTCGGCGGCGGCCTGGGCCGCGACGCGGGACGCGGGGATCACCATGTCGGTGTTTGCCGCGATCGGCGCGGGCATGGCCCTGCCCTATCTCATCCTCTCGCTCAACCCCGCGTGGGTGAAGAAGGTGCCCAAGACCGGGCCGGCCAGCGAACTGGTCAAGCAGGTCATGGGCATCTTCATGCTCGCGGTCGCGGTGTTCTTCCTGGGCACGGGCCTGGCCCCGTTCCTTTCGGAGCCGACCAGCCCGCCGTTCCAGGCGTACTGGTGGGGCGTGGCGGCCCTGGTGGCCGCCGCCGGGCTGTGGCTGGCGGTGCAGACGTTCCGCATCTCGAAGAAGATCCCGCCCCGCGTCGTGTTCGGGGCCGGCGGACTGCTGCTGGCGGGGGCCGGGTTCTTCGCCGCGGCCAAGGTGACCGACCACGGCCCGGTGGCGTGGGTCTACTACACGCCCGAGGCCATGGAGCAGGCCCGCGCCGACGGCAAGGTCATCGTCGTGGATTTCACCGCCGAGTGGTGCCTGAACTGCAAGACGCTCGAAGCGACGGTGCTGCACTCGGACGCGATCGCCGGCCTGCTCAACAGCGACAGCGTCGTGGCCCTGAAAGTCGATCTGACCGGCGACAACCCGGACGGCCAGGCCCTGCTGCGGGCCTATGGCCAGGTCGCCATCCCCGCACTGGCGATCGAGGGCCCCGGCCTGACGCAGACCGGCCCCGTCGTGTTCAACGCCTACACGCCGGGGCAGGTGTCGGAGGCCATCGAGACGGCGCGGGGGCGGGTGGCGGTACGCTAGAAAAAGAGCCGCGATCCTGCGATCGCGGCTCTGATTCCTGTCGCAATCTCACGATCGCGGATCTGACTCAGGCCTTGTCCGCCTTCATGGCTTCCTTGAACGCGTCGGCGTCCATTTCCTCGACCTCGGCCTTGGCCAGCACCGCATCCATCGCCTTGTGCTCGCGGATCTGCATCGCGATCTGCCCGATCTGGTTCCTCGCGTGCAGCTCGCTCCGCAGGCGCTCGGGGCGCATGTTCCGCTGGGCGGCCATCTGGGCGATCCGCCCGTAGACCTCCTGCTCGGTCACGCCGACCTTCAAATCCTCGGCGGCCTGGTTCAGGATGAAGAACAGTTTCAGGTCGTTGCGGGTCCGCTCGTCCGACGCGTTGCGCCGCTCGGCCAGCAGACGCTCGGCGTCCATGGGGTCGAACCCGCGGTACATGTACTCCATGCGCAGGCGCTCGATGTTCCGGGCCGACTGCACCTCGGTCATCCGCTGGGGGAGTTCCATCTGCGTGTTCTTGAGCAGGTGGTCGGCGACCTGGTTCCGCATGACGGTGGCCTGCTCGATCATGCCGCGCTGGTAGAGGCGCCCGCGGATGGCGTCCTTGAGTTGGTCGAGGTTCTCCATGCCGTAGGAGGCCACCACGTCCTCGGGCTTGGCCGCGATGATGCGGTCGCACCGCTGGACGGTGAAGGTGATGGTCAGGTCGTTGCCGCGGATGCCCTCGATCTCGTGGTTGTCCGGGCCCTTGACCTTGATGGTCACCGTATCGCCGGCCTTGGGCGAGCCGAGCTGCTTCGTGAAGTCGTCAACGGCCACGCCCAGGATCATGCCCTTGCCCTTGTCGGCCTCCTGGGGCACGCGGACGACGCAGCCGTTGAGGTTGTAGTACTCGGTCCCGTCCTTGCCGACCATGATGCCGTGCCCGGTCAGGTAGTCGCCCGGCTCGGGGTTCTCCCGCTCCTCGAGTTGCCCCTCGTTGATGCAGAGCTTCTCGACTTCCTTGTCCACCATCTCGTCGGTGATGTTGACCAGCGGCTTCTTGATCTTGATGCCCTCGATCGACGGCATCGTGAAGTCCGGCACCACCTCGACCTCGACGTCGAACGCCAGGGCCTTGCCCTCGGCGATCTGCAGTTCCTTGATCCCCGGCACCACGGGGTCGCCCACCACGCGGAGTTTCGAGTCCTCGATCGCCTTCGAGTAGGCCGCGGCGATCAACTGGCTCTTGGTCTCCTCGGCCATGGCGGTGCCGAACCGCTTGCGGAGCAGGGCCTTGGGGGCGCGACCGGCCCGGAAACCGGGCAGGGCGGCCTCGGCCGAGAGGGTGTCGAGCGAGTCGGCCATCTGCTCGCTGACGGTCTCGGCCGGGATCTCGATGTGGATCTTCTTCTTGCTGGGGCCGGCGTCGGTGATGTCCACCTTGTTCGGACGCTCGTCGGCGGGTGCAGCGGCGGTCGAGGCGGTCTGGGACATGGCCAACGCTCCGATGGGACGCCCCCCCAGGGTCGGGGGCGTCTGTGCTAGGCAGGGACGGAAACCGACGCGCCACACCCTCACCGCGGCGGGCGCAAGGAGAGGAGTTTACGCCGCCGCCGGGGGGCGTCCAATCCGCCGGCGGGACATGGGCGGGGCGTGGACCGTCGGGGGAAAGGCCGGGTGCTGGGGGAACACCATCCTGCGATCGGCGCGTCGTGTACCCTGCCCGGTCCCTCTCGACCGCCCCTCCGGAGCCCGTCGATGCCCGCACGACCCGCCCCCTTCGCCGCGATTGCCCTGGTTGCCCTTGTCGCCGCGGCCGGCCACGCCCAGACCGTCGGCGTCGTCGGCGTCCTGGGCGACGGCATCTACCGCTGGGACGCGTCGGACGCCGCCCGGGGCGCGGCCGTGCCCTCCATGTCCTTTGAGAACCCGGCGTCCCGCGAGCAGACCCGCGAGATCGCCGTCGACCCCGCCAGCCTGGCCACCCGCCCCCGCTTCCAGCGTGAACAGGCCGGCGAGGGCGGGCGGGCCCGCGTCGAGATCGACATCGCCCCCGGCACGTCGCTGTATGGCACGGGCCAGGCCGCCGGCCCCCTGCTCCGCAACGGACGCGTCACCGAGTGCTGGAACACCGACGCCTACGGCTACCAGGACGACGCCCCAAGCCTCTACACCTCCCACCCCTGGGTGCTCGCGGTCCGGGCCGACGGCACCGCCTTCGGCGTCCTGGCCGACACGACGTACCGCTGCGAGATCGACCTGCGCGACGGCATCGTGTTCCGGGCCGACGGGCCCGAGTTCCCGGTCATCGTGATCGAGGGCGACTCGCCGCAGGACGTGATGGTCGGCCTCGGCTCGCTGGTGGGCACGATCGCCATGCCGCCGCGCTGGGCCATCGGCTACCACCAGTGCCGCTACTCGTACAACCCCGAGTCGCGCGTCCGCGAGGTGGCCCAGGGCTTCCGCGAACGGAACATCCCGGCGGACGTCATGTGGATGGACATCGACTACATGCACGGCTACCGGGTCTTCACCTTCGACCACGAGCAGTTCCCCGACCCCGCGGGCCTCAACCAGTGGCTCGACACCATCGGCTTCAGCAACGTCTGGATGATCGATCCCGGCGTGAAGGACGAGCCGGGGTACTTCGTTCGCGACGAGATGATCGACCGCAACATGGCGGTCCTGGATGCCGCGGGCGAGGTGTACCGCGGCGAGGTCTGGCCCGGCTGGTGCGTCTTCCCGGACTACACCATGGCCGACACCCGCCAGTGGTGGGCCGGGCTGTACCGCGACTTCATGGGCCTGGGCATCGACGGCGTGTGGAACGACATGAACGAGCCGGCCGTCTTCAACGTGCCGACCAAGACCATGCCGGAGGACAACCAGCACCGGGCCGACTCGGCCCTGGGCGGCCCGGCGACGCACGACCGGTTCCACAACGTCTACGCCATGCTGATGGTCCAGGGCACGCGCGAGGGCGTCGTGGCGACCAACCCGAACCTCCGCCCGTTCGTGCTCAGCCGCGCCAACTTCATGGGCGGGCACCGCTACGGCGCGACGTGGACCGGCGACAACACCGCCAACTGGTACCACGTCGACGCGTCCATCCCCATGACGCTGAACCTGAGCCTCTCGGGCCAGCCCTTCTGCGGGCCGGACATCGGCGGCTTCGCCGAGAACGGCACCCCCGAGATGTTCCAGCGCTGGATCGGCTTCGGCGCCCTCTTCCCCTTCGCGCGCGGGCACACCGGCAAGGGCAACATCGACAAGGAGCCGTGGACCTTCGGCGAGGAGGTCGAGGCCTCCGCCCGGCGCGCCCTCGAGCAGCGCTACATCCTGCTGCCGCACCTCTACACGCTCTTCCACGAGTCCAGCGTCACCGGCATGCCCATCGCCCGCCCCACGTTCTTCGCCGACCCGACCGACCAGGCCCTCCGCGGTGAGGACAACTCGTTCCTGCTCGGAGACGGGCTGCTGGTCGTCGCCCAGACCGCCCCGCTGATGGACCGCGTGGCGGTGATGCCGCGCGGCGTGTGGGAGCCGCTGGGCCTGGTCGCAGACGACCCGGCCCTGCCCGACCTGTACCTCCGCGCCGGAGAGGTCCTGCCGACCGGCCCGATCATGCAGCACACGCGCGAGCGCCCGCTCGACCCGCTGACGCTCTGGATCGTGCTCGACGAGAACGGGCGGGCCGAGGGCACGCTCTATGAGGACGCCGGTGAGGGGCTGGAGTACCTCGAGGGCGAGTACCTGCTGACGACGTATGAGGCGGTTCGGTCGGGCGACCTCGTGACGGTCCGCGTCCGCGGCACAGAAGGGGACATGCCCCGCCCCAGCCGGCGGATCGTGGTCAACGTGATGGGCGGCGGGCGTGTGTCGTCGGCCCAGGGCGTGGACGGGCAGGACGTGCTGGTGCCGGTGCCGTAGGGGCGGCGATCCGCATCGGGCAACAAAGCCGGCGCTCTCGGAGCAGCCACGACATTTTGTCTCATCGGGCTTGACGCCGCGGCCGCGATGAGACAGAATGTCTCCGTGCGGGTCATCAGCCTGAAACCCCTCAAGGCGTTCTGGACCCGCCATCCGGACGCCGAGGAGCCGCTCCGGGCCTGGTACACGGTCGCGCTCGGGGCCGACTGGGGCAGTCTGCAGGACCTGCGCCGGACCTATCCGCACGCCGACGGGGTCAAGTCCGCCGACGGCGGCACGCTCACGGTCTTCAACATCGGCGGAAACAAGTACCGCCTCGTCGCGCGGATCAGGTACGACTACCAACTGATCAATGTCCGCGCGGTGCTCACGCACGCCGAGTACGACAAGGGTTCCTGGAAGGAGTAGTCCGATGCCGACCAGCAAACGCCAGCGTGCACCCCGTCCGTCCGGATCCGCCGACGCCCGTTCGCGGCGCTCGACGAAGGCTGAAAAAGCCGTCGCCTGGCGCAGCGCCAACGTACCGACGAGGTTCGAGCAGCTCGTGGCCGAACGCCCGCCCCAGGCCATCCGCGACGACGCCCAGCTCGAGAACACCACCGCGATCATCGACCGCCTCATGGCGATCAGGCGCCTCACCGCGGGCCAGGAACTCTATCTCGAGACCCTTGTCCAACTCGCACAGGCCTACGAAGCGGCCCACCACAACGTCGAAGCCCGCCGCGGCATCCCCGCACTCCGCCACCTGCTCGGCGAGCACGCCCTCACCGGCTCCGACCTCGCACGACTGCTGGGCGTGCACGCGAGCATGGGCTCGAAGATCCTCCGAGGCGAGCGGTCTCTCACCGTGGACCACATCAAAAGGCTCGCCGAACGCTTCAACGTCCGCCCGGAGGTGTTTCTGGGCTGAGGCGCGATTCTCGCCCGCCCCGCTCACTCCACCCCCATCCGCTCCCCGATCCACGCCGCCATGATCTCCAGCGTGCCGGGGTCGAACGTCGTCTCGATCGACGCGTACTCGCTCATCCCGCCGGTCGTCGCCGGCTGGAACAGGTGGTTCAGGCCGGGCAGCACCTCGACGGTCACATCCTCATTCCCGCCCTCGCGCAGGGCCGCGGCGATCTCCGGCACGTTCTGATCGGGCAGCACCTGCGTGTCCAGCGCGCCGTTGAGCACGAGCACCGGGCAGGTGATCCGCCGCAGGTGGTCGCGCGGGTCGAACGCCATGAACGTCCGCATCCAGCGCGACCCGAGCATCCGCATCTGCGCGTCCACCATCTCATCGATGGCCGCGGCTTCTGTCTCCGCCGGCATCGCGTCCGTGAGCAGTTCCTCCAGATGGCCGCGGGCCGCCTCGTCGTCGCCCGCCAGCAGCGCGGCGAACAGCGCCTCGCGCATCGGCGTCTGGGCCGCCACGTCTTCCGGGTCGGCGCCCTCGGCCAGCGAGATCGCCTCGCCCTGGCGAACCAGGATCTCGTCCCCCGGCACGCCCGGCCCCGCCAGGATCACGAAGAACGCCACCCGCGGCTCGTCGGCCGCGACGATCGAGCCGATCAGCCCGCCCTCGCTGTGCCCGATCAGGCCCACGCGATCGGCATCGATCTCGTCCTGCTCGGCAAGGAACGCCAGCGCGGCGTCGATGTCGGAAGCAAAGTCGAACGAATCCGGATCCTCCTGATCGCCCGCGGTCGTGCCCCCCACGCCGCGATCGTCGCACCGCAGCACCGCGATCCCGTGCCGCGTCAGATGGTCCGCGATCACCAGGAACGGCTTGTGCCCCAGCAGCGTCTCGTCGCGGTCCTGCTGGCCCGAACCCGTGATCATCACCGCGCACGGGAACGGCCCCTCGCCCTCCGGCAGCGTCAGCGTGCCCGCGATCACCACCCCGCCCGCCTCGTTCTCGAACGCCACCTCGCGGGCCTCATACGGGAACGGCGCCTCGGGGTGCTGCGGACGACGAGGCGGCGTCGGCGGCCCCTCGGCCCGGACCAGCCTCGCCGGGAGTTCGAACCCGGCTTGCTTCAGCGTGCCGGAAAACGGAGCCGGCCCGCTCGCGCCCTCGGCTTCGTCCGCCGCGTCGCCCGACGACAGATCGAACTCAAAGTGCGGCCACACGCTCTCGCCCGCGTTCGGCACCGCCACGATGAACGAGAGCGTGTCGCCGGTCCACACCAGATCGCGCAACTCCCCGCCCAGAAAGTTCTGCGCCGGGATGTCGATGGTGCCGGAGGGCGCGCCGTCGATCCCGCGCGTCAGACGGAGGTGGAACGCGAGTTCCCCTCCCGGCCCCTCGATCGCGCCGGAGAAGAACGTGGGCTGGCCCAGCGCCGGGACCCGCTCCGCCGGCTGTGCCGCGCCCCGGCCCGTGCCCCCGCCCGCGCCTCCGGGCGCCGGGACCTTCGCTCCCAGCCCCTTCTCGCCCGCGTCCTCCGACGCCGCGGAGAACACCGTCAGCAGCGAGGCGGTCAGCCCGGCGATGAGGCTGAGGGTGGCGGCGCTCGATCGGGTGGTGCAGCAGGGCATGGTCGTCTCCATGTGGCTCGGTCGCGTGCGGCTCGTCGGCCTTGCGTCGGTCTTGCGGTGGGGCCTTTCGCCGGGCCGGGCGTGTTCGGCCCCAGGCCATCATCCCAGGCGACGCCGACGCTCCGCCGGGGCCACGCCCCAATCTGTGAAACGCGCCACCCGTTCGGGGGAGCCTCCCGCCCGCCCCCGAGTCCAAGTCCGCCGGCGTGCGAGCCGATGACAACGCCGGACAGACGCCGTCTCCCGACGGCCCCGCGGAGGCCAGACATGCTCGTTGCCGATCTCATGACCCGCGACCCGATCACGATCTCGATGGACGAGACCGTCGCCCAGATCCAGCACCTGCTCGAGCAGCACCACTTCCACCACCTGCTCGTGGTCGAGGAGGGTCGCCTCGTCGGCGTCGTGTCCGATCGCGACGTGCTCGCGGCCCTCAGCCCGTTCGTCGGACGGCGCGACGAGCGGGCCGCCGACGCCCGCCTGCTCAAGCGCCACGCCCACCAGATCATGACCCGCGACCCGATCCGCGTCACAGCGTCTCATCCGCTGATCGACGCCGCGTCGCTGATCCTGGCCCACCGCATCTCCGCCGTTCCGGTCGTGGACGACGCCGACGCCCCCGTGGGCATCCTCACCTGGCGCGACCTGGTCTCGTGGTCCGTCGGGCAGATGGCCCGCAACAAGGCCGCGTAGCCGCGCAGAGCCCGACGCGCAAGCGTCGTGGTCTGATCCGCCAGCGTGCGCGGCTCTCCTTCAAAACTCGCTGGACACCGTCAGACCGACCGCGACGCCCGCGCGTCGGGCTCCGCGCGCAAAAAACCCGCGCCGGGCTGTGGGTGCTTGCCCGGCGCGGGTCCTACGAGGCTTGTGGCGACCGACGGGACGCGGGCCTTACTCGCCCTGCTCCCCGCCGTTCTGGGTCTCGATCAGCCGACGAAGATGCTCGTTCTCGCGCCGCGTGGCCTCGAGATCGAACACGAGGTACTTCACGGAAAGCCGCAGGTAGTCCAGCGATTCCTGGAGGCTGGAGATCGTCTTGCGCATCCGCTCGTGGCGGGCCTGGGTCTCAAGGGCAAGGTGCTCGAGCTTGTCCTTCTCCTCGGGCGGAAGGTCGCCGATCTGCGCGATTAGTTCGCCGAGCTTTTGCTGGAACTCCTGCTCGTTCATCTGTTCTCCTCCCCACGTCTTCGTAAGTGATGCACCGGTGTTCCGCGTTGGATCGTGACCGGGCATGGAAAGATGGGAAGGCAACGGGCGCGCCAGAGCGTGCCGCGCCGGCGTGCCGGGCGGGTTCGTCCAATAAAACGTGGCGTGGGCGCGTGCGCCGGCGTGCAGCGCAGCATCTGCCGGGTCGGGCCCGGGGCCGGTCGTGCGGCGTGTGGCGTGGCGTCAACGCCGGGCGTTGAGCCGATCCAACGCGCTGCGTGCCTGCGACGGCGCCTCGCCCTTCAGGCGGTCCAGCATCGCAGGGTCCTTCTTCGCGGCTTCTCGGACCAGCGTCACGAGGTGCGCGTCAAGCCGCACCCGGAACCGCTGGAAGTGGGCCTCCAGCTCGTGCCGGTTGCACCTGCTCAAAGGATCGGCCAGGCCCGTCTGCATCGCGGCCCAGTCCAGCAGCGACCCGCCCGTCGGCTGGAACCGGTACAGCCCAAGCGTCGCCTTCAGGCGGGCCTCCAGCGTCCGGAACGGATCGGTGGCCGGCTCGGGTAGGGTCGAAAGCACGTCGGCGATCGACTCCGACGCACCGGCGAAGATGTCGCCGGCGTCGGACTCGGTCTCCGCGGCATTGATCTGGGCACTCAGTTGGGAACGCACGGCTTGCACTGCTCCTGCGGGCTCCAGGCTCGCAAACGCCGTCGAGAGCGTCTTGAGCCCGGCCCTGTCGAACTTCACGGTCAGGCGTTGGCACGCGACGCCGTTGTGCGTCGCACCGTCCGCCTTGGCAACCTTGCCAATGCCCCATTCCGGTCGCCCGGCGTGGCGAACCTCATCGCCAACGGTCCAGGTGCGTGGGGCCATCTCGACAGCACTCCATCGGCCATGCCTCGTCCCGGACCGACCTATAGGTCCTTCTGCGGTCCATCCGTCGCCGCGGGGCCGACGGGGACGCGGAACGAAGGGAATGGCCGTGTCCATCACCCGCTTTGGACACCCTGTTCCGGGGGTTCGATACCCGAGGCTCCGAGTTCTGATCGCCGTCGGCTCAGCGGAGAGCCTTCGACGCGGATCGGACTGGACGGTCCAGCACAAGGCCAAGAGGGGGTTCGGCGACCGGTTCGCGTCCTTCGCCACGCCCCCGCAGCCCCCGTCTCAAAGGGCCGCGTCGGGCAGCGGGGGACGCCGCCCCCGACCAATGTGCTGACCTAGTATACGCCTTGGTGTGGCGTCGGTATTCCCTGGTTCACCCCATCGGCGGGGGGTCGATTGGGGTCGGTTTGGGTGAGCGCGAAACTGTTGCGTCGGCCGACGCTTGGTGGTGGCCGCCGCCCGGCACCGGTGAAGATCGGGCCGCCTGAGGCACCCGGTTGAGTTTTGCCGAGCCGCCCAACCCAAGTCCCGAGCCAAGTCCCGAGCCCCGCCCGTCGGAACCCGATTCGCACGCCACGCCCCGGAGATGCAGCAAGCATGATCGAAGCCCTCAAGAGCGATGAGATGGTCAAGAAGGCCGGCGGCCGGTTCAAGCTGACCACGCTGATCCAGCGCCGCCTCGTGCAGGTCATGGAGGGGGCACGCCCGCTGGTCGAGCGCGACGGGCGTTCCGATCTCGAACTGGTGATCGAGGAGATCCGCCAGGAGAAGATCACGCTCGAGTTCGTCCAGGGCGCCGGCGCGGAGGGCGCAGGCGAGGAAGAGGAAGCCCTCCTCTAGGCCTCGGCTCGTGACCATCGACCCGAAACAGGATCAATCGCCGTGAGTTCCGACGCACCCGCAAACGCGTCGCACGAGGCGCTCGACCCCGCGCGCCTGCGCACCGTCTTCGATGGCACGCGCATCTTCGTCGGCGTCACCGGCGGCATCGCGGCGTACAAGGCCTGCACCATCGTCAGCCGCCTGGCCCAGGCCGGCGCGAGCGTCACCGTCGCCATGACCGAGTCGGCCACGCGGTTCGTCACGCCGCTGACGTTCCAGGCCCTCTCGGCCCGCCCGGTGTACACGAGCCAGTGGCAGCACGTCGAGAGCCAGGACCCGCAGCACATCGCGCTGGCCACGCAGGCCGACGCCGCGCTCGTGGTCCCGTGCACGATGGACTGCCTGGCCCGCCTGGTCACTGGCCGCGCCGACGACGTGGTGACGTTGATCCTGAGCGCGATCAACCGCACGCGGACGCCGGTGCTGCTGGCTCCCGCCATGAACAGCGTCATGTGGGCTCAGCCGGCCACGCAGCGCAACGTCCGCCAGGCGGTCGAGGACGGCTACCAGATCGTCGGCCCCGGCGAGGGCTGGCAGGCGTGCCGCCACATGGGGGCGGGGCGGATGAGCGAGCCGGAGCAGATCGTGGCGGCGCTGGCGGAGGCGGTTCGGGCCTCGTCGCAGCGCCGCCGGGCCACCACCGTGTAGGGCATATACTCGTGCCTCCCATGGCGATGAGCACCCCGAATCCCGCGTCGAGCCACGCCCCCGGCGTGTACCAGCCCGGCCAGCGCGTCCGCGTAACCCAGCAGGTGCCGCGCCAGACCGGCGGCATGACCATCGCCATCGAGGGCACGGTGGTCGCATACGAGCAGCAGAAGACCGGCTCGTGGTACGCCCACAGCAAGGACAAGAAACTCTGGCTCGACCGCCTGCAACTCCGAAAGGACGACGGCGAGATCGTGTTCGTCAACCTCGACCAGTTCAGCCGGGTTGAGGGGCTGTGAAGTGGCCTCGCTGCGGATCAGCCCGATCCGTCAGCGTGTCTACCTCGATACCTCGGTCCTGAGCGCCCACGACGACGGTCGCGCGCCGGATCGGCGAGCGCTCACGGTCGAGTTCTTCAAGCGGCTTGGCGAGTTCGACGCGTTCACATCGCGCGTCACGATCGAAGAGATCGACCGGACCCCGGACCCGGAAAGGCGCCGACAGATCGCCGCGTTGGTTGATGGGCTGGTGGTGCTGGACCTGACGCCGGAGGCGGAGGAACTGGCCTCCCGATACGTTGAGCTCGGTATCTTTCCCCCGGTGGTGCAGGAGGATGCCCTGCACGTGGCGATCGCCGTGCTCTCACGCCAGGACGTGCTTGTCTCGTGGAACTTCAAGCACCTGGTCAACCGTCGCCGACGCGCGGCCGTCGAGTCGCTCAACCTGTCTTTGGGGCTGCCGACGCCCGCTATCATCAGTCCGCCGGAGTTGTGAGCCGATGTCAGGTGTACACCCCATCCCGACGCCGCCCGACCCCGAGTACTTCGACTATCGCGCCGATGCCCAAGCCGCCGGCATCGGGGAGCACGACCTCGCCGCGATCGTCGCGATCTTTGAGCATGAGTACCCGCACGACCTGATGCTGCGGGAACTGCACATCCTGAGGGCGTGCACCGCGGTGAGGCGCGGGCGCGTGCGGCTGGCCGACATCCTTGGCAAGGCAGCCTGATCGTGGCGTGAACGCCACCGGGCACACAGACCGAGCAGCCAGTGCCTTCGCCGCCTGACCCTGGGGTTGGCCCCCTCAGGCCCGGCGTCCGTCGCGTCGCCCACGCGGCGCGCGGCTCACGGCGCCTGCAGCGTCACCTCGATCTCGATCGTCTCCCCGCCGCGCAGCACGCCCACCTTCACCACGTCCCCCGGCTCGTGCTGCATCATCAGCCCCATCCAGTGGCGGATATCCGTGATGGTCGTGCCGTTCCAGGTCATCAGGCGGTCGCCCGTGCGGATGCCGGCGTTGGCCGCCGACCCGCCCGGCGTGGCCCCGCCCACGTCGATCCCCGTCCGCGTGTCGTCGTAGTTGCCCGGCATGATGCCGAAGCGGACCCGCATCTGGCCCAGGCCGGGCGAGTCGCCCGCGGGCGGCGTCGGCGCCTCGGTCGTTGTCATCGCGGCCCCAAGGCCCGCCGGCTTCGTGCTGGTCGTCCGCGCGATCCACAACTGGCTGGAGGGGTGACCGCTGGCGGTCACGTCCTGGCCCCGCTGGGCCGTCCACATCATCAGCGAGCCCCGCGCGTTGAACACCGGCAGCCCGTCGAAGCCCGCGGCGTCGGTGATCCGCACCGGCTCGGTCGCCTTCGGGTCCGCCGCGTCGAACGCCATCGCGAACACCTCGTAGTTGTCGTGCCCCACCTGGCTGGTCGTGTAGATCAGGTACTCGCCCGAGGGGTGCCAGAACGGGGCCCAGTTCACCGAACCGTTGTCGGTCAGTTGCACCTCGCGCGCGATGCCCGTGGGCAGCCCGCGATCGTCGAACGCCAGTTCGGCCACGAACACCTGCAGCAGGTTGTCCCCGCGCCGGTCCGAGCGGTAGCAGATCCACTTGCCGTCGGGCGAGAAGAACGGCCCGCCGTCGTAGCCCTCCTCGGTCACGAGCGGGCGCATCTCGCCGGTCTCGACGATCCGGGCGTACAGGTCCGCATCGCCCGTCTCGGGGTCCATCCACGTGTGCAGCACCACGCGGCCATCGGCGGAGAAGGAGCCCTCGGCGTTGTACCCGTCCTGATGCCACATCGGCTGGGCCGCGGCCACATCGGGGCGCGACAGGATCCGGAACTTCATGTCCGCGTCGCGCACCTCCTGATCGACCATCGCCGGGACGGTGCGGGTCACGATCTCCATCTCGCGCGGGAACGACCACGAATACCGGGCCCGGTCGCGCGAATAGCCCGGAGGCTGGTCGTCGCTCAGCGGGCCCTGGGCGCAGCCGAAGAGCACCACGCCCGGCAGCGTCGGGTGGAACCAGCCGCAGGTGGTGGCCGAGTTGGGCGGCGAGACCTCGGTGATCTCCTCCAGCCCATTGATCAGCCCGGTGCGGGTGTCACGCGTCAGGCGGGCGACGTACATCGCGTAGTTGCTGGTCGTCGCGCCCGCCGGGATCGCCTGGAAGATGATCCAGCGCCCCGAGGGGCTGAAGTACGCCTCGCCGGCCCGCTGGAAGCGGTCGGGGAAGGTCAGTTGGGCCAGGTCGGCCAGGAACGGCTCGTCGCCGACGGCCGGGGCGACGGGGCGAGCCATCGTGGGCGTCGCACCCGCCGGAACCGCCGGAGCCGCGGCCCCCGCGAGAGTCGCCACGAGGCACGGGATCAGCAGTTGGGCGGGCAGGAATGGCATGGGCGGTCGCCTTTCTGTTCGTTTGGTAGGGGATCGGGCTGGGCAGAGTCAGACTGTAGGGATTCTGCGGACTTTGCGGCGGCGGATTGAGAATGAGTCTCAATCGGGGTGGGAGGAGTGGGGTGGCGGGGGCGGCAAAGGAAGCGGGCGAGGATGGCGGCTGCGCGCGGCCCGCTCAATCCGACCGCAGCGACGCGGCCATCTCCTGGGCCTCGCGCATCGCGCCGTCCCGGTCGGTGCCGCACTCGGGGCAGCGGGGGCTATGGATGCCGCTGAGGTCGTACTCGCAGTTCGGGCAGCGGCTCGCGAGGCGGCGGGCGATGGAACGTTGGAAACAGAACCTGAGTGATGGTCGATCAACGCGCGGGAACGCGCCCCCGACCGGCCGCGTGCAAGCATCAATCAAGAGCATTGCGACGACCTCCATCGCCGATGCCCCAAGGCGTCATCGGCGCGATAACCCGCAAACCGGTTTCTCGGCGTCCGAATGTGTCATGCACCGCGCACGCGGCGCGGTTCGGCAGTGGGGTGCGGGCGAGCGTCGCGGGCGACGCCTTGCTCGCCGGGACGGCGCGCTGCGGGCGAGAAGCCCGGCGTGCCGCGAGGCCCAGGGCCCCGGTGTGTGGCGAGCCGCGCGGCGGTCGCGCGGCGGGGTCGGAGTGCGCGCATGGGACGCCGAACACAACAGCGACGCAGGCGACGCGTGGAGGAACTCCTCGCGCTCCGCCACGACGACGCCGAACTCCGCCGACGCTGGCTGGCCCGCGTCGATGCGTGGGCCAAGGGGCTCGCCGAGTCCGGCCCGTGCCTGGGCGCCGATGGCGAACCGACGCCGCGGGCTCTGGGCGTCATCGAGAGCGTGCTGGCCGAACTGGCCCAGATCGGTGAGCCGATGGACGGCGAACTCGCGGTCGAAACGCGCCGACGCCTGGAGGCGGCGTGCCGCGAGGGTGCGTCGGGGGCGAATGAAACCGCGCGGGCCGGCGCGGATGAAGCCCACAACCACGCGGAGGTCGTCGTGAAAAGAAGCGACACGGCATCGTCCAGCCGATCGAACGGCCACGCGGCGTGATCGGCGTCGGGGCGTGCAACCCGTGACCGTCATGTCAGCACCGCGATCGTGCGATCACGAGAGCCTACGCCGTGTCACCACCCGCGGCTCGGAGCGGCTGGTGCGAACACCCAACGAATCAGGCACGCGCCGCTGATCGGCATCAGGCGTGCAAAGCCACGCCCGATGGCACGAATCGCCAATCTCGCGACGTCGGCTCGGACGTGTGCGGCCTGAACGGCGACTCACTCCGCGTCCAGCGACCGCAGCGCCAGCCCAAACTCGGTAAGACGCTCCTTCACCTCGGTCAGCGATGTCGCGCCGAAGTTCTTGACGCCCATCAGTTCGGCCTCGGTGTGGCTGCACAGATCGCCCAGCGTGTGGATGTTCAGCAACTGCAGCGCCTTGCGGGCACGCACCGAGAGTTGCAGGTCGCTGACCGGCTTGTTGAGCGCGGCTTCCTTGCCCGAACCCTTGAGCGACTCCATGATCTGGCGACGCGCCTGGCGGTGCGCATCCTCCAACCCCTGGCCCAGACGCAGCCCCTTCGACGCGAGCATCTTCTTGACCTCGGTCAGGCTCGACTCGCCGAAGTTGCGGCTCGACAGCAGTTCCGCCTCCGTGATCCGCAGCAGGTCGCCCAGCGTGCGGATGTTCATCCGCTTCAGGCACGTGCGGGCACGCACGGACAGTTCGAAGTCCGTCACCGGCGTGTCCATCATCGCGCGGCGCTTGAGCAGGTCCTTGTCCGGATCCTCCTCCACCACCATCTCGCGGCTGGCCTGCACGTCCTTCATGAACAGGCGGGCCCGCTCGTGGTTCGGGTTCGTCTCCAGGATCTGACGCAGGCACCGCTCGGCCCGGGCGTAGTCCCCGTGGTCCTCGGCCAGCACCGCCAGGTTCAGCAGCGCGTTCACCGGCGCCGGCGGGTTCTCGCACACCCGCTCGTACAGGGCCGCGGCCTCCTCGTCCTGGCCCGCCAGATCGAGCAGGTACGCGAGGCTGAACATGGCGTCGTTGTTCGACGGGTCCGCCGACACCGCGCGACGCAGTTCGGCCACGGCCGCGACGCGGTCGCCGGCCTCCTTGGCCTTGGCCGCGGCGGCCAGGTGCGTGCGGGCGGCCTCAACGTCGCGCCGGGTCTCCTCGGCGCCGATCACCATGTCCAGATCGCTGGGCATTCGAAACTCCTCGGGCGGTCGCGGCCCCCTGTCCCACCCACCGATGGGCACACGTCGGGCACACCCGCTGCTGGTCGCGGTCTTCACCGTTCCTGCACGGACTTCTTGCTGGGGAGACAAGTCTAGGCGCGGACGGAGGCCGAATAAAAACCGTCTGTCATCGCGCGGTTCTCGGGCCTCCCCCGTACACTACGCCCCATGACCAAACCCCGAATACTGGTCGCTCTGCTGGTTCTTGTCGCGATCGCGCCGCTGACACGTTCGAACCCACCGTGGCGATTCGAAGGCCAGGAGTGGGCCGCCGCCAACGCCGAGACGACCTATGTCGGGGCGCCCCGCCTGTTCATCGAGGCGGCGATCGATCTCGAGTCCATCAGGCTGCTGGGCCTCAAGTCGACCATCTCAACCGACGCATCGGCGATCACCATCGTCACGGGGCGCGAGCGGATCAGGCTCGAGTGGCCGAGCCGCGGCGAGATCGAACTGCTCGAACTCGGCTCCGCGATGGACGCCTTCGGCGTGCGCGTGGCCGGGCGGGAGGTGATGCCGGCTCGGGCGCCATGGCTCCGCACGGTGCGAGGGACCGAGCCGCTGGCCCGCGTCCAGTTCGAGGGCGCGACCTACATCATCGTCGGGCACGGCGTCGACGAGGGCCCGCCCCCCTCGCCGCGGGCGCCGGGCGCGACGCCGCCGACCCCGCGCGACGAGCCCGACTGGACCGCGGTGCACGAGGTCGTGCTCGCCGCCGCCGCCCGGCTCGTGCTCCCCTCCGCACCCGCGGATCGACACGCAAAGGACACCGCCACCGGAATCGTCGTCACCGACGACGGGTGGTGCCTGCTCGTGGTCCCGCCGGGCGAGAACCAGATCACCCAGGGGAGTCTCGGCGACGCGACGTGCCGCGTCGCCGACGCACGATGGGTCGTCGGGACGGGAGTCGGCGCGTTGCGCCTGGCGCGTGAAGGCGATCCGGCGTTCGAGCGCATCGGGATCTCCCCGAACGCGCCGACGCCGGGCGCTGAGGCGTGGCTCATGCCGATCCCGGACTCTCGGAGCCAGGGCGAGCCGGGTGTCGCGGGCGCGATCCTCGAGATCAAAGACGACGCACGCCTCGAACTCTCTCCGCCCGACGCGCCGTGGTTCGGCGTGGACATCCCGATCGCGCCGAACGTCCGCGACGGCATCATCCTCGACGCCGATGCACGCCTGCTCGGGATCATCCACCCCGAGGCCAGCCACACGCTCGGCCGCGTTGTCGCCATCGAAGCGGGATGGATGTGCGAGCGGCTCGGCGTCCCGCTGGCGGAGGACGACGAGCCCCGCCGTCCGGCGCCGTCGCCCGCGCCCGAGCCGATCGGTGCCGCGCGCTACGTCCACGGGATACCGGTGCTGCCCATCGTCCGCGACGTCCCAGCGACCCGCGTGTTCGAGTCCGCCGCGACCCTGGAGGGCGGGTTCAGGTGCGCCACCTGCACCGGCCGCACCACGGTCGAAGAGCGCCGCGTCGTGGGCCACGAGACCCTCCCGGGCGGGCTGCGACGCCCGATCCACAGGAACTACACAGTGCCCTGCGGGGCCTGCTCCGCCACCGGCTACCGCCTGAACCGCGGCATCGAGCGGAACATGGACAACTTCGTCGAACGCCTCGCGCGGGTCGACCGAGCCCACCCCCGGTACGACACCGGGCGCGACGACCTCTGGCCCGCGAGGCTGCGTGCCGTGCTCGACGTGAACCCCGCCCGCGCCTCGGCGATCAACCCGCCCGGCTATCGCCGCCTCCGCGACGCCCAGCGCACGCCCATCGGCTCGCCCATCTGGTTCGTCGGAACGCTCGACTTCGAGCGCCCGGTCTGGCTCCGGGAACGCGAGACCGCCGAGTTTCGAGCCGTCTACTTCGCCCAGGCGAGCATGTACGTGCTCGTCTCGCAGCCGCAGATCGAGCACGCGCTCGGCGGGCGGTACTGCCTTGTGGGCGGGCTGCTGGCCGGCTTTGCCTTCCCCGACGACGAGGGCGTGCCCCTCGTCCCCGTCCTCCAGGACGGGTTCATCATCGGAAGGTGATGCCCAGCCGCCCGCCGGCCCTTCGCCCCACCGACCTCACCGCCCATCCCCCAGCATCCCCGCCGGCGTGTACGACGGCACGTCCACGCTCACGCCCGTGCTGCCACGGGCCCGCGAGAACGAGTCCACCGCCACCAACGACGTCCGCACCGACATCAGGTTGTTCCGCAGCGCGACCGTCTCGATGTCGCGCCCGCGGTCCCGCCCCGTGCGACGCCACTCGTTCTCCAGGTCGCGGATCATCGCGCGGGCCCACACCTCGCGGATGCCGCGGCTTTGGCCGATCGCCTCGGCCCGCTCGTGCGCCGGGAACTCGCCCGCGACCTCGTGCACGCCGACGCGGAACTCGTAGGGCACGCGCGTCGCCTCGCCGCGCTCGTGCAGGCTCTGCCCGCCCGCCATCCCCCGCACCACGATCGGATCGCTCCGCAGTCGGTCCGGGTTGCCGGTGTACCGCCCGGTGATGACCACGGGACGGCCGACGAACAGGTCTGGCAACTGGCGCGGGAACACGTCGACGCCGCGGAGCCCGCCGAAGTCGATTTCGACGTCGGTCAGGGCCGGGTGGCTGACGCGATCGAAGAACGCCGCCATCACCGCCGGGCCGTTGTCCTGGGGCGCGAGATACGCCACCGCCCCGCGTCCGACCCTGGCCATCTCGTCCATCAGCGCCCGGTTCGGGCTGGTGCCGATGCCGAAGGAGAACACCCGCGACCGCCCGATCCGGTCGTGCATCGCCCCAAGGATCTCGTTCTCGTTTCCGATGAACCCGTCGGTCAGGAACACAACGTACCGCTGGCGGTTGCGGTCATGCGGATAGTCCAGCGCGGCCCG
The DNA here is from genome assembly GCA_041401985.1 of Phycisphaerales bacterium. Taxonomy (GTDB): domain Bacteria; phylum Planctomycetota; class Phycisphaerae; order Phycisphaerales; family UBA1924; genus JACKHA01. Next base: position 70,990 of record JAWKTE010000009.1, on the reverse strand, counting down.
GATGCCGTGCATCATCATCGTCCCGCCGCCGGAACGCAGCCCCGCCACATACTCACGCCCGCGCCGGATGTTCTCCGCCGTCGCGGGCAGCGGCCCACGCCCCAGCGTCGAGGCGTTCTCCGAGAACCGGATGATCTGGAACGTGTCGCCCGGCACCAGCCGCAGCAGCGCATCGTCGATCGCGGCCTGGGCGATCGCCAGCGGCTGGCCGTTCATCGAACCCGACGTGTCCACCACGAACACGAACTCCACCGGGGCCCGGTGCAGGTACTGCAGGTCCACCGGCGGCACCAGCAGCATCGTGAACCACCCGTCGGCGTTGATGTTCGTCGGGTCGCGCTGCACGATGATCCCGCCGCGGACCTGATCGCCCGCCACGCGGTACCGCATCACGAAGTCGCGGTTCGGGATCGTCTCGTCGGGGTCCAGGCGAACCCGCCAGGTCGTCTCGGTCTCTTCGCGCACGCCGATGCGGTGCGAGCGGCTGCCCACCTGCTCGATCGGCACCCCCGCGTTGATCGTCAGGTCGATCGAGATGTCGTGCCCGGAGCGGTCCTGCGGCGTGATGTACGACGTCGCCACCGGCTGGTTCGACGGGTTCGCCGGGTTGTTCTCGCCACGCCCGTACGCCCCCAGCGACGGCGGGTTGAACCGCGGCCCCACCACCATCGGGAACACGTACTCGAACCACCCGTCCACATACGCCAGCGTGTGGAAGTACGTGATGTCGATCTCGACGGTGCGCCCCGGCTCGATGTTGGCCACGTGCTGCGTGAAGATGTTGGCCCGCTCCTGGGTCAGCAGGCTCGCGGTGTGCCCCTGGCTCCGGGCCTGCTCGTAGATGCGCTCGGCCTGCTCGCGCGGGCGGATGATGCCGCGGATCGTCCGCTCCCCGATCGTCATGAGGAACCCGTTGACCGCGGCGTCGTGCGGCAGCGGGAACACATACAGCGCCTCGACCACCTGGCTCGACGGGTTGTGGAACCGCTGGTTGACGCTGACCGACGCGACGTAGCCGTTGATCTCGCCGGTCACGCCGGTGTGCTCAAGCGGGAACGGGATCGGCTCGGGCCGCCCGGGCTCGAGGTAGCACAGGGCCCCGCATCCCGGGGCGTCGGTGGTGTAAGCCGCGTAGGGCATGGGCGGCGGCAAGCGGTCGGGCTGGACGATGACCCAGATCTCTTCGCCGGGGAGGGCGGCGACGATGGGGGCGAGGTTGGTGGCGATCATCGGAGTTGGCACCGGAACGCCGTCCGGCAGAAGCGTGGCCCGCACCGGAGCATTTGTGATCGCGTCGAGGCCCGTGATGCCGTTGCCGGGAACCGAGACGCCCTGCGTGTAGTCTGGCGCATAGTAGTTGTCGACGAAGGGCGACCGCCCGCCGCCATCGCCACCGTGCTGGAGCACGCTGTCAAGGTCGAAGCCAGGGGCGTTGTCGTACCCAGAGAGGGCCGTCTGCGCGCGATTGCCGGTTCCCGGTGCCGGAGTCGTGCTGCGAACGTACCCGCCCCGCTCGAAGTCGAAGTAGTCGGCGGGCAGATTCTGACCGGTCGATTCCGCACGCGCGGGCGAGTGTGTTCGACTCGACTCGCACCCCGCAAACACCATCGCCAGCGCACTCAGCGCGGCCGAGCAGACCAGCAGGATCGGGCGGACTCGCATGGCAGGGCTCCGGTCTTGGAAGGGTCGGTGTCGAAGCCGCGGCGCGACGCCGGGGCCAGAGTTCGGACGCGAATCAGGGATCAGGAATCTCAGCCGGCACAAGGCGAACCGCGGCCTCGATCGCCGTCCGCTCGTCCGCACCCGCGACGATTAGGCGCACAGCAAACACAGGCTCGCCGCCGCCCTCGACCATCACGTGCAGCCGCGCGACGCGCCACTCGCCGACGGGCGCCTCGACGCCGCCGGCCAGCACGCCATCGACGCCCCCGGCCAGCCCGGCCAGCACGATCCGCTCGGGCGGACGCGCCTCGTCGTCTTCGTTCTCATCATCCGAAACGGGCGTCGAGTGCAACGCCTCGGGGTCGTAGTACGGAGCCGCGGCGTACGCACCGTCGCCCCCCTCAACGCCAACCAGCGTCGCCGCGGCACCGTCGCCACCAGCGCCGCCGACGATCTCAACCTGGTACGCGGCCAGCGCCAGCCCCCGTGGATCGATCAGCACATCGAACGCCACAAACCGGATCCCCGCGTCGTCCCGGTCGATGCGATACACCCCTCCGTCCGCACGGCGAACCGTCGGCAAACCACCATCCTCGGGCTGGCGGGCCCCGACCCACGCGAGCGCCATCGCCGCGAGCGCGACGCACGCGATCCGCACGATCGGCGCGGGGACGGCGGGATGGGCGCGAGGAGCCCGCCTCATCCCGCACCCCCGAGGCTCACCACACGCAGGGCCAGCGCATCCACATCCGCCCCGTCGGCCGCCCCATCGCCGTTCAGATCGGGCCCGCCGCCGGTGCGGATCGCGCGAGCCAACGCCAGCGCGTCCAGGATGTCCACGTGCCCATCGGCATTGAGATCATCGGGCGACGCCGAGACCAGGCCCCGCGCGGCACCCCGCGACGGGTCCTGTGCCGGGCTGTTCGCCATCGCTCCCCGCCCGCCTCGCGGCGAGCCCACGCCAAGCACGATGGCCGCGATCGCCAGCCCCGCCGCAGCCGCCAGCCCGCCCCCGATCAGCACCGGACGCAATCGCAGACGCCGGCGTCCAAGCCGCCGACCCGCGGCCCCCAGCACCGCAGCGTCAAGCCCGGCCACATCACCGATCTCGCCCGCGTCGTACGCCCGGCGCAGCGCCTCCCCAAGGCGTGGCGGCGCCACCGGGTCCGGCGTCGGTTCGGGGCGGTTATCACCGGAAGACTGGCTCATCGCACCTGTGCAGTGCGCGGGCCGCCCCATCGGTTCACGCCGCGATCACTTTTCTTCGTCCAGCCACGCCGCCGCCCGCGGATCGCCCCGCAGCGACGCCAGCGCGTGGTGCAGACGGCTCTTGACCGTCCCCTCCGGCACGCCGAGGGCCAGCGCCACCTCCCGCACGTCCATCTGGTCCACCAGCCGCATCAGCAGGACCTCGCGCTGGGCCTCGGGAAGTTCTTCCACGGCCTCCCGCAGCGACGCGTATGCCGGCGCCACTCCCTCACCACCCTCGTCGCGCCCCGCTCCTGCACCCGCCGCAAATCGCTGCTGCTCCTCCGCCGCATCCCCACCAAGCCGCAGCGCCCGCCGCTTCCGCCCCGCCGCCAGCGCCCGGTTCCGCAGCACCGGATACAGGAACGTCGTCAGTTTCGCCCGCAGTTGGAAGCCCGGGAACTGGCCCAGCAGCGTGATGAACGCCTCCTGCACGAGGTCCGCCGGATCGACCCCCGCCGCCCCCAGCCGACGCGCCACCCGCAGCGCCCAGTCCCGATGCCGCCGGTACAGCGCCTCGAACGCCGCCTCGGCCCCCGGCGGCCCGCGGTTGATCGCCCGCACCAACTCGGCGTCCGATCGCGGGTCCTCGGGCATGGCCCGCAGGATACGGGCGGGGCGTGGCGATGCAAGCCCAGAACATGAGAACCCAGAACATGAAAGCCCCGAGAACGAGCGCAACGCTCACTGCCCGTGCGGATCCCCGCCCTGCCGCTTCCGCGCCGCCAGGATCGCCTCCACCAGCCCCTTGGGCACCTGCGCCCCGGCCTGCACACGCTCGTCGCGACCCAGCCCCGCCGTCATCGCCGCCGCCTTGCGGTAGTTCTCCAGATACACCTCGCAGTCGCGGCAGAACGCGATGTGCGAATCGAACTTGAACCGCTGGTCCTCGGGCAACGCACCGTCGATGTAGTCCAGCAGGAACTCGGCGCAGTCCTCGCACGAGACCGTCTTAGCCGCGTCGGGGCACGGCGGGCGGCACGACGGCGTGCCCGCTCCACCCTCCGCATTCGGACGCTTCGGCTGGTTCATCGCGCGTCCTCCTTTGCTCCGCCGCCATCGCCCGCCATCACCGGCTCGAGCATCTTCACCAGCGCCTGGCGGGCCCGGTGCAGACGCTGACGCACCAGCGCATCGCTGATCCCCAGCGCCGCCGCCACGGCCTTCGACTCCATCTGCTCAACATCACGCATCAGCACCACGTCGCGGAACTCCTCGGGCAGCCGAGCGATCGCCTCCCACAGCGCCAGCTTGCGTTCGATGCCGACCCCGCCCTGTTCCGTGACACCCTCGTTCGTCCACTCGCGCGGCGACGCGGTGTGGTGCCCGCCTTCGAAGGTCGGCAGCAGCGCCTCGATCGACGTCTCACGCCGCGTGCTGGCCTTCCGGGCCTTCATCAGGGCCGCGTTCACCACGATCCGGTGCAGCCACGTCGAGAGCGTCGACCGCCCGTCGAACGAGCCGATCGCCCTGAACGCCGAGAGGAACGCCTCCTGCACCGCGTCCTCCGCGTCGGCCTCGGTCCGCGTGGCCCGACGCGCCACCGCCAGCAATCGCGGCGTCAGCGTCCGCACCAGTTCCTCGAACGCCGCGTCCTCACCGGCCTTGAGACGCCGGACCAGGTCCGCCTCATCGGCGGCACCCGGCGCATCGCCGAACGGACGCGTCCCGCCCGCAGCGCCCGGCGCGGGCTCGATCCCCACGCCCCGGCCCGCCGGCCCGGGCCGCTCGATCGTCGATCCGGCGTCGGCCTCCATCATCGATCCTCCACGCAAGCGCCGCCGAGTGAACCGAGCCGCTCCCGACAGCGTCGGCACCCAGCGAGCCGCTCGCGGCTCGCACAGTCGGATCTGGCAGGTGGCGCGTCATTCACGCCCATTCGCCAGCGGAATCGAGAGCACGTCAAGGCCGGCAACTTCCAACCGAAGCAGCCTTGCGTCGTTGGTCACGAGTTTCAGACCCATCGCTCTTGCCGTTCCCGCGATGATCGCGTCGGGAGTCTTGACGCCGTGAGCCCGTCGAATCGCGATCGCCGACTCCGCGGCGGCGCGATCCAGTTCGATCACCCGCACCGTCTTGAGGAACTCGCGGATCCGTCGTTCGGACGCGTCGTCGAGCCCCGCCCATGACAGCGTCTCGATCTCCGTAATCACCGAAACGCCGTGAACGCCGCCGGGAAGCCGCTCGCCGAGCCGGCCTGCGAGGTGCAGGAGCACGATGTTGGTGTCCAGAAGGTGGGTCACGGCCACTCGTCTCGCCATCGCCTTTGAAGGTCGAGCGGATCCTCCTTCAGGGTGATGGTGCCGCGCAGTTTGTTGAGCGCCTCGCTATTGTCCGCTCCGTCGACGACCGATTGGCCGAGAAGGCGCTCGATTCGCATCCAGTCGGCGTAGTCGATCTGCACCGCCACCGGCCTGCTGTTCTCGTCCGTGACAATGTGCTTGCGGATCGGGGCCATCGGGTGCTCCGGTCGCATTCTATCGACGCCGGGCGTGGAACGCGAACGCGCGGCCGGACGCCCCGCCCCTCACCCCTCCCACACCACCACCGGCTTCCGCGCCGCACCCACCTCGTCCATCCGCTCGATCACCGCATCCCCCGGCGCGTTGCGCACAACGTCCGGCGACGACTCGATCTCCCCCGCGATCCGCAGCAGCACATCGCAGAATCGGTCCAGCACCTGCTTGCTCTCGGTCTCGGTCGGCTCGGCCATCAGGCAGTCGATCACAGGCCAGTGCATCGTCGGCGGGTGGATGCCGTAGTCGATCAGACGCTTGGCGATGTCCACCAGCGTCACGCCCTTGTCCAGCAGCCGCCGCGGCACCGTCACGAACTCGTGGGCGCAGTACATCCCCTTCTCGGGCTTGAAGTACGGCATCTCGAAAACGCTCCGCAGCCTCGCCGCGATGTAGTTCGCGTTCAGCACGCTCGTCTCGGCGATGTGCTCCAGCCCCTTGCCGCCGCACGCGCGGATATACGTGTAGCACCGCACCGCCACGCCAACCTGCCCGAAGAACGACCGCACCTTGCCCACCGACTTGGGCGCCCCGAAGTCCAGCCCGAACGTCCCGTCCGGGCGCTTCACCACCCGCGGCACCGGCAGGTACGGCTCCAGAAAGTCACGCACCGCGATCGGGCCCCACCCCGGCCCGCCGCACCCGTGCGGTGTCGAGAACGTCTTGTGCGTGTTGTAGTGCATCACGTCCGCGCCGAAGTCGCCCGGACGCGTCTTGCCCAGCACCGCGTTCATGTTCGCCCCGTCGAGATACAGCAGCGCCCCGATCTCGTGCAGGATGTCCGCCACCTCGGTGATCTTCGAGTCGAACAGCCCCGCCGTGTTCGGGTTCGTGATCATCATCGCCGCGATGTTCTCCGCCCCGTGGGCGTCGATCGCGCGCTTCAGATCGTCGATGTCCGTGTACCCGTCCTTCGTCTTGATCGACACCGCCCCCGCCCCGCACATCGCGCACGACGCCGGGTTCGTCCCGTGGGCGTTGTCCGGCGCGAATACCACCGTCCGCTGCCCCTGTCCCTTGTCCTTGAAGTACGCGCGGATCACCTTCAGGGCCGTGTACTCCCCGTGCGCGCCCGCCGCCGGCTGGCCCGACACGCAAGGCAGCCCCGCCACCTCCGCCAGGAAACGCTGCGTCGTCCACAGCAGCTCCAGCAGACCCTGGATCTGCGACTCGTCCTGCAGCGGGTGGATGTCGCGGAACCCCTGCAGCCCCGCGGCCCACTCGTTGATCCGCGGGTTGTACTTCATCGTGCACGAGCCCAGCGGATAGAACTCCCCGTCCAGCGAGAAGTTCCGCTGCGACAGGTGCGTGTAGTGCCGGATCACCTGGAGCTGCCCGAGCTCGGGCCACCCCGGTGCCCCCCGCCCCCGCAGCCCCTCGGGCACCGCCGCCTCCGGAACGTCCAGCCCCGGCAGGTCGATCGCGATCGCGCCCTCCGAGTGCTTCTCGAAGATCGTCGGCTCCGTCGGCTTCTCACCGCGCCGGAACACGTCCGAAACGGGCGCGCCGGCGGACTCTGGAGCGGTCTTGGGGCTGCTGGCGGCGGGCGAAGCAAGCGTCGTCATAGTCTGAACATTCTCCGGCAAAGGGGCGAGGCAATGGTACGCACGTGGCCCGCCCCCTCCATCCTTCCACGCCCCGCCGATACCCGGAAACCCCTTTCCAACCTACACTTCCGCCCAGCGGCAAACGCGGACGACCCGCCGCACCGGAGGCCCGCCGTGGAGTTTCGAGGCATCTACCAGGACGGCGTCATCCGCCCCACCGAGGCGGTCAACTTGCCCGAAGGGACGGAGGTCGAGTTCCACGCCAAGGCAAACGGCTCGGCGAAGCCCGTGTTGGAGAACTGGCAGAGCAAGTCCGTCGAAGCCCTGGCGCGCGAACAGGGCATCACGGGTCCGACCAGTCTGGACGATCTGCGGGGTGCGTGGCCCGAGGAAGACGACATCGACGAGTTCCTCGACTGGCTGCGTGCGAGCCGCGGACGATGAAGCCGTTGCTCGTGGACACCGACGTGTTCTCGTTCATGTTCAAGGGCGATCGCCGGGCGGCCGTCTATGCCCCGCTCATGCTGGGACGGACCTTGTGCCTGTCGTTCATGAGCGTCGCCGAACTGCACGCGTGGGCGATCGCGCGACGGTGAGGTACAAAGCGAGTGGATTCGCTCCGAGCGATCATCGGCCAGTATGTGGTGCTGCCGTACGACGCCGAGATGGCCGAGCGCTGGGCGCAGATCTCGGAGCACCGAAAGAGGGCCGGACACCCGATCGCGACCGCGGACTGCTGGATCGCCTCCACCGCTGTACGCCATGGGCTGGAACTGCTGACGCACAACGGGCGCGACTTCAAGGGCGTTGACTCGTTGATAACCGTCACCCCGTGATCCACGGGACCACCCTCACTTGCCCATCACCCGCTTCCACTCCCCAAGCCACTTGCCCGCGTTCGCCGCCGCCAACTCGCCGATCTTCGCCTTGTCCTCGTCGCTCAGCCCCTTGGCCCACGCCTCCTTCAGCGGGTCCAGCCACCACTTCGCGCTGGCCGCTCCCTTGCTCACGTGGAAGTGCGCCGGCTCGAAACTCTCCTGCGTCCAGAAGTAGAACTTGAACCCGTCAACCTTCAGCAGCGTGTGCATCCAAACGCCCCGCTCGCCCGGGCCAGCCCCGCGCCCGCTCCAGCGGAACACGACGCCCGGCCGCGGGCCCAACACTCAAACCGCGGCGAGCAACCCGACCAGGCGGTCCATCTCCGCCCGCGTCCGCTTCTCCGTCACCGCAACAAGCAGGTCGTTGGCTCCGCCAATCCTGTCCATCCGCGCATCGCCCAGCGGCACGCCCGCCAGCACGCCCGCCGCCGCGCACCCCGCCGCCACCTCGTCCGCCGGCTTCGGGCACGACACCACGAACTCGTTCCAGAACCCGGGCCCGCCGCCGGAGTGCTTGAGCGAATACCCCTCCAGCCCCGCGATCTTCCCCGCCAGGTACCGCGCCTTGTGGTAGCACTGCTCGGCCACCGTCCGCAGCCCGCCCGGCCCCATCGCCGTCATATACATCGTCGCACGCAGCGCGAACAGACCCTGGTTCGTGCAGATGTTGCTCGTCGCCTTGTCCTTGCGGATGTGCTGCTCTCGCGTCTGCAGCGTCAGGCAATACCCCGTCCGACCCTTCCGATCCGCCGTCTGCCCCACCAGCCGCCCCGGCATCCGACGCAGGAACTCCTTCTTCGCCGCGAACAGCCCCAGGTACGGCCCGCCGAACTGCAGCGGCGTGCCCAACGCCTGGCCCTCGCCCGCCGCAACGTCCGCACCGCACTCACCCGGCGTCCGCAGCATCCCCAGCGAGATCGGGTTGAACACCGCGATCGCCAGTGGCGCCACACCCTGCACCGGCGCCCTCTTCGCCGCCGCGAACAGCCCCTCCCAGTCTTCCACCAGCCCGAACACGTTGGGCGACTGCACCACCAGGCACGCCGTCTGCGCGTCGAGCGCCTTTTCAATAGCCGCCGCCGACACCACGCCATCGGCCCCCGCCGGCACCTCCACGATGTCCACCGGCAGGTCGCTGATGTACGTCTTGAGCACCTGCCGCGTGTGCGGGTGCACCGTCCCCGCCACCAGCACCCGCTTCCGCCCGGTGTGGTTCAGGGCCATCAGCATGCCCTCGGCCGCCGCCGTCGAGCCCTCATACAGCGACGCGTTGGCGATGTCCAGCCCCGTCAGCCGCGCGATCTGCGTCTGGAACTCGAAGAACGCCTGCAGCGACCCCTGCGACGCCTCGGCCTGGTACGGCGTGTACGCCGTCAGGAACTCCCCGCGCGAGATCAACTGGTCGATGAACGCCGGAATGAAATGGTCATACGCCCCGCCCCCCATGAAGCAGACCTGCGCCGTGGCCGACTGGTTCTTCGCCGCCAGCCCCGCCAGTTCCCGCTGGATCTCGAGCTCCGAGATCCCCTCCGGGATGTCCAGCTCGCGGCCGAACCGCACGTGCTCCGGGATCGGGTCGAACAGCCGCTCGACCGAGTCCACCCCGATCGTGGCAAGCATCTCGTCGCGCTGCGCAGGCGTGATCTGGACGTAGTTCATTCGGTGCCGATGCCTTCCACTTCGCCCGCCGCCGACCGCCGGGGCGCGGATCGGGAGTCGGGAACGCGCCGGGCGGCCACACCGCCGGGCATGCCCCTTGTCTTCGCCGGAACAGCACTTTAGGAGTCGCCCGGACGATTGGCGAGAACCGAGCCCGCCCGCCCGCGTTGCGGCCCACCCCCCCCACAGCCCCCTAGAAAAAGAACGCCGCGCGGCCCCTCGGCCGCGCGGCGTCATGTCCTCATCCTCGCGGGAACAGCCCCCGGTCAGGAGCCACGCCCGCGACTGCTCCGCCGATCACCCGATCAGCAACCCGCGGCGAACAGCGCCAGGTAGTAGAAGAAGTCGTCGTTGTTGATGATCCCGTTCGGCACGCCGTACCCCGGCTGCCCCGCGATCGCGCCCGTCGTCAGGTCGGCGGCCGGATCGTTGGCCGCGAACAGCGCCAGGTAGTAGAAGAAGTCGTCATTGTTCAGCACCCCGTTCGGCACGCCGTAGCCAGGCTGACCGGCGATCGCGCCCGTGGTCAGGTCCGGATCGCAGCCGCCGCCGGCGGGCTGCAGCGCGAAGTCGAAACGCGACGCGTTGATGTTCGCGTTGTCCGCGAATCGCATGCCCGAATACGCCCGCGTCGACTCGCCGCTCGCCGCGGCCCGAGACACCGTCATCGTCAGGTTGTTCGGGTCGGGAATCACGATCTCGATCAGCAGGTCGCCCTGCCCCGGGTCGTACACAAACGACCCGTTGAACCGCATCTCCGTGAAGTTTTCGTTGCCCGCGGCGCCGATCGTGAACACCGTCGGCGCGTCGTAGAACACGCTCATCGGGCCCGCCGCGTTCGGCGCGCCGCCGCCGCCCTGCACCGGGATCCCCAGCGCCAGCGGAGGCGCGCTGCTGTACCCCATGCTGATCGTCACCTGGCCCAGGTTGAACACGCCCGCGGTCCCCGGCGAGAAGCCGATCGACGTGATCTCGACCGGGTCCGTGCCGAACAGCACATCGTCGAACACCTGGTGCATCGTCGGGATGCCGCCCACCGTGCCCGCGCCGAACGGAATGAAGTTCTGCGCCGCGTGCCCCGTCGTCGGGAACACCTGCGCCGAAGCCGCGCCAGCAAACGCGGCCACACCCAGAACGGCCATCATGCTCTTCGTCATCGTTGGATCTCCCTACGAGGGGCCACTCACGAAACGCTCGCGCGGCACCCCCACGTGCCCCCAGAATACCAGATCCGGTGCGGCTCATAAAGCGCGGTTTCGGAACTTGTCACCGGACCCGCGCCGGCCCCGGGCCGACCCACGCCGCACGCCCCGATCTGCTGGACAGAAAAAACCGCGCGGCCTTTCGGCCGCGCGGCTTGGTGAACACGTGGATCGGGGCCCCGCTTCCCGTTCGGGAAGCGGCTCCGCCGATCACCCGATCAGCAGCCCGCGGCGAAGATCGCCAGGTAGTAGAAGAAGTCGTCGTTGTTCAGGATGCCGTTCGGAACGCCGTAGCCCGGCTGGCCCGCGATCGCGCCCGTCGTCAGGTCCGCCACCGCCAGGTTGCCCGCGGCGAACTGGGCCAGGTAGTAGAAGAAGTCGTCGTTGTTCAGGATGCCGTTCGGAACGCCGTAGCCCGGCTGACCGGCGATCGCGCCCGTCGTCAGGTCGGGCTCGCACGCCGGGGGCATGCCGCCGCGGAAACCGGCGGTCGAACGCACGGCCTCAGAGGTGAACGACAGACCCGGGAACGCGAACCCGCCGCTCGGGAAGTCCGTCCGCACATAGCCGGACGCCAGCGTGATCCCCGCGGGCGAGACCTTGTCGTCCGACAGCGAGTTCGCCTCGTTGCCCACGATGCCCGCCACGCGGTACGTGCCCGCCGGCAGGTTGATCGTCGGGATGTTCTCGACGAACCACTGGCCGACGCCGCCCGCCGTCGGGACGGTGTCGCTCGTGGGGGTCACCGTCACCTGGGCCAGCAGGGCCTGGGTGTTGGCGTCCCACAGCCCGATCTGGTGGCTCTCGGTGAGCCCGTCGCCCTCGACGTCGATGTAGCCGAGCACGTTGCACATCCTCGCGGTGCTGAGCGTGAACTCGCTACCCGCAACGTAGTTGCCGCCGGTGAACGTCTGGCTCGTCGCCGACGGGCCGGCGTCCACGAACAGCTCGGAGTTGCCGCCGCCGCCGATGATGCCCAGGCCCTCCCAGCCGCCCGTCGGCACACCGCCGACGGTCACCGCGGCCTGGAAGGTCGCGGCGCCCGTGTTCGTGTCGATCGTGTAGATGTTCCCGTCGCTGAACAGCGCGAACAAACGACCGCCCGGCCCGAACGAGGTGCCGACCTGCACGGAGATATCGCCCAGGCCCAGGTTGCCCACGAGCGTCGTCGCGCCCGTGTTCGGGTTCACGCGGTACAGCGAATCCGTGAAGATCCCGTCCACGCCGTACGCCATCCCGTTCCCGTCAACGGCGATGTTGTCGAAGAACACGCCCGCGGCCGTGGACACATTGGTCACCGCTCCCGTCGCCGGGTTCACGCGATTGATGAGGGTGCCCGTCGCGCCCGTGTTGGCGCCGGCGTGCCACATCGTCGTCCCGTCCCAGTCCAGGCCCGAGTCGATCCCGCCCAGCGGGCCCGTCGCCCCCACCAGCGAGCCGGGCGTGCTGGTGATGTTCCAGAACTCCTCGACCGTCCCGCCGATCGCGAACAGCCGGTCGCCCGGGCCGTCCGAAACACCCTCGGCGTCGTTCAGCCCGATCAGGCCCAGGTCCGTCGCCACGCCGGTCATCAGGTTGATCCGGTACAGGTGGTCGTCGCCGTTGGACTGCACAGAGTACGCGCCGGGGCCGATCGGGCCGCCGCCGGCCGGCTGGAAGTCGAAGTCGAACCGAGTCGCGTTGATGTTCGCGTTCGCCGCGAAGCTCATCCCGTCGTACGCCCGCGTCGACTCGGCGCTGGCCGCGGCGCGCGACACGCTCATCGACGTGTTCCCCGCGCTCGGCGCCACGATCTCGATCAGCAGGTCGCCCTGACCCGGGTCGTACACGAACGAGCCGTTGAACCGCATCTCCGTGAAGTTCTCGTTGCCCGCGGCGTTGATCGTGAACACCGACGGAGCGTTATAGAACACGCTCATCGGGCCGGCCGCGTTCGGCGCGCCACCGCCGCCCTGCACCGGGATACCCAGGAACAACGGCGCCGCGTTGCTGTACCCCATGCGGATCGTCACCTGCCCGAGATCAAACGTGCCCGCCGTGCCCGGCGAGAAGCCGATCGACGTGATCTCGACAGGGCTCGCGCCGAACAGCGCGTCGTCGAACACCTGGTGCATCGTCGGCGTGCCGGCGCCGCCGGCCCCGAACGGGATGAAGTTCTGCGCCGCGTGCCCCGTCGTCGGGAACACCTGCGCGGACGCCGCCCCCGCGAGCGCGGCGACAGCAAGAACAGCACTGAGCTTCTTCATGTTTCGATCTCCCTACGAGAGGCGCAACGCGAGACGGTCGCACCACACCCCTTCTCTCCACTCTACCAAGCCCCGCGCCCCGAATCCAAGCCCAACGCCGCGAACACACCCCAGTGCATTCTCGACCCGAGCATCTCAAATCTCGACAGCGTGCGGCGAGTCTTACAAACACAATGAAACTTCTCCGCAAACAAAGTATGAAGAACACTCGATCTCGCCGTCGACCACGGATGTTGAGTGAGGCGCAAGTCGAGACACACCAACGCATTGCGACACATCGCCCAATGGGCCCCGATGTTTGTAGCATGTGAGCATTGAACGCCTCCGATTCAGTGAATCCGCCGAGCGGCCTCGGGAACCATCCTCCCGCCCGGCCGAACCCGAGGGGTTTCCCCAGAACACCCGCAAGCCGCCACGCCCACCCCGCCACGCGCACCACTACGCTCCGCCCATGCCCCGACGCTACGACGCCGTGCTCTGCGACATCGACGGCTGCATCGGCCCCGAAGACTCCGTCCCGCTCGACGCCGACGCCCTCGCGCGGCTCGCGGCCCACAATCGCCGTGCTGCCGATCAACGGGATGTCCCGATGGTCACCGTCTGCACCGGCCGCCCCGCCCCCTTCGCCGAGGCCATCAGCCGCACCATCGCCAACACCACGCTCCCCTTCATCTGTGAGAACGGCGTCTGGCTCTACGACCCCGCCGCCAACGCGTGGCACCGCGACCCCGCCATCCGCCCCGAGCACCTCCAGATGGTCCGCGACGCCGTCGCCTGGGCCGAGGACACGCTCGTTCCCCTCGGCGTGACGATCCAGCCCGGCAAGTCCGCCTCCATGAGCCTCTTCCACCCCGACACCGACTTCCTCCGCTCGCTGATGCCCGGGCTTGTCACCGCCTTCGACGACCGCCTCTGGCCGCTGCGCGTCTCCATGACCGTCCGCTGGATCAACTGCGACCTCACCCACGTCTCCAAGGGCACCGGCGTCGAACGCTGGCTCGCGCGCACGGGCCTCCCGCCCGACCGCGTCGCCGCCATCGGCGACACCATGTCCGACCTCGCCATGGCCGAGCGCGTCGGCTTCTTCGCCTGCCCCGCCAACGCCGACCCAGACCTCCGCGCCCGCGCCCACCTCGTCGCCACCGCCCCCGAAGCCCGCGGCGTGCTCGAGATCCTCGACACCATCTCCCGCGGCCGCTGACGGCTACCTCAGGCCTTGCAACAACATGCTCAACTCTCGCAGATGACTCAAAGTGCGCACCTTGCACACGACCGCCTGCTGCCCGACGGTGAGGCCTGGGACTTGGCGACCAAGTGCCGAGTGACGACCCTTGCCGGGCGGGTACACGGTCGCGCAAGACAGCGACCGTGATCGGGCAGAGTCGGGAACCCACACGTTGCCGAGCCGGCCCGACTTGTTGTCCTTCTGCGCCACAACCGCGACGCCGCTGGGAAGCACCCACCTGACGTGCTTCTGCCGTTCCAACACGGGCGAACCGAGCAACATCCGGACAGTGGACAGCGTTTGAGCCTGTGCCTCGAATTTCATCTGCATCTCCTTGCGGAACGACGCCGACGCTCGTCCGCACACAATGCGGAGGCGCCAGCGGACTCGTCTGTCTGGAAGCAAGACCTTGGGGGAGAGCGGGACCGGCGCAGCCTCGCGGCGCGAGCGTGCCGCTCAAAGTGGCGCGGCAACTGAACGACGTCTAATGCAGCGCGCCGCGCCAGCGAGTGCGCCAACCCGCGAGAAACCGGAATGCCCTCTACCTAAAGGTCGTCGGCGGACTTCGGGAACCCGTTTGTTTGCATACCGTGAGGCAATGGACCTCATCCGCACCCCCCACGGCCTCGCCATCGATCTGCCCGAGCGGGACCCCCTCCCCCTCCACACCATCATCGCCATCGGGCGCAACTACGCCGACCACGCCAAGGAGATGAAGGCCGAGGCCTCCGAGCACCCCACCGTGTTCATGAAGAACCCGATGGCCGCCGCCCTCCACAACGAGCCGATCACCATCCCGTCCGTCTGCCGCGACCCCGCAACCGGCGGCGACCAGACCGACTTCGAGGGCGAACTGGCCGTCATCCTCGGCAACGTCACCCGCGACGTGGCCGAGCACGCCGCCCTCCGCCACGTGCTGGCCTACACCTGCGCCAACGACGTCTCGGCCAGGTGGTGGCAGAAGCAAGGCTCGGGCGGCCAGTTCTGCCGCGGCAAGTCCTTCGACACCTTCTGCCCTCTCGGCCCGCGTCTGGTGTCGCCGCGCGATCTGCCCGACCCCCAAGCCCTCACCCTCACCACCCGCGTGAGCGGCGAGCAGATGCAGCACGCCTCCACCGGCAGCATGCTCTTCCCCGTCGCGCGCATCATCAGCATCCTCTCCCAGGGCACCACGCTGCTGCCGGGCACCGTCATCCTCACCGGCACGCCCGCCGGCGTCGGGGCCGCACGCACGCCGCCCCGCTGGCTCCGAGAGGGCGACGTGGTCGAGATCGAGATCAGCGGCATCGGCACGCTGCGCAACCCCGTCGCCCACGCCTGACCGCCCAAGGAGCCGCCCATGCCAAGCCTGCCCCGAACGCCCGGCGGCCCGCCGCCGCTGCTCAAACTCGTCGGCACGATCGTGGTCCTGCTCGTCATGGCCGCCCTCGGCGTGCCGATCGCGCTCAACTCGGGCGGCACAACGGCACCGCCCGCGTCGTCGTCGCAAACCCCGCCGACAACCCAGCCGTCGGCATCGAACCCGCCCGCGTCGCGATCCCCGCAGCGCACCACGCCGGCGCGTTCGACCCAAGACGACGGCCTCGCCGCGCTCCGCGAGATGGTCGCGTCCCGCGTTTCGGGGCGGATGCTCACCGTCACAACCACCGTGTTCCGCGTGCTCGACGACGACAACGACGGCGCGCGCCACCAGCGGTTCCTCATCCTGCTCGACCCCGACGACCGGCGCTCCGGCACGGTCAAGATCTCGCACAACATCGACCTGGCCCCGCGCGTGCCGCTGGAGCAGGGCGACACGGTCACGATCCGGGGCCAGTTCGAGTGGAACGACCTGGGCGGCGTGATCCACTGGACCCACCACGATCCGGGCGGGCGGCGCGAGGGCGGGTGGATCGAGCACGCCGGGCGACGCTACGAATAGCATCCGGTTCATCTTGCTTCTCCCGCCAACGACCCGAGCCTTCGGAGCCAGCGCCATGCGACACACCCTTCCCCTGTGCCTGACCTGTCTGGCCCTGAGCGCCGGTCTTGCCGCCTGTGCCTCGACCGGCATCGCCATCAACGAGGCGTTCGGCTACGCGAAGCGGGAGCAGCTGGTCGACCGGGTGCAGGACGCCAAGGCCGGGCAGGAGGCGGCGCGGGAGCAGTTCGCCGATGCGCTCGAGGAGTTCATGGCCTTGACCGGGGCCGAGGGCGGGGACCTGGAGCGGATCTACCGGCGTCTGGACAACCAGCTGGACCGCTGCGAGTCGCGGGCCTCGACGGTGCGCAGCCGCATCGACAGCGTCGAGTCGGTGGCCAATGCGCTGTTCCGTGAGTGGGAGCGTGAACTGGGCGAGTACGAGAGCGAGAGTCTGCGGGCCGCGAGCGAGGCGCAACTGATCGACACGCGGGCGCAGTACCAGTCGCTGCTGGCGGCCATGGAGCGGGCCGAGGGCACGATGGAGCCGGTGCTGCAGGCGTTCCGCGACCAGGTGCTGTTCCTGAAGCACAACCTCAACGCCCGGGCGGTGGCGAGCCTGCAGAACGAGGTGATCGCGATCGAGGGCGAGGTGCAGAATCTGATCGCGGAGATGAACGCGAGCATCGCGGAGGCGACGGCGTTCATCGATTCGATGTCCGGGCGGGGGTGATTGGGGGCGGAACGCGGAGGGTGCCGAGGGGAGCGGAGGACGCGGAGCGGAAGTCGGGTTTGCAAGGTTGCGCGGCTGGCGCCGAATCAGGTGTCGGGAGGGTGCGCGTGGCCAGGCGGAGTGAGTACAAGGGGTGTGTGCGATTGCGGTGGGTGGAGCCGCGGCGATTCGACGCACGACGATGGGGGCAGACGTTTCGAACGCAAGGACCACTGATTCTGCGGGGAATGGCGATCGGCGTCTTTCTCGGCCTGGCGATCATTGCCGGCGTCTGGTGGTTCCAGCCGCTGGCGCGGCCCTCCCTCCCGCGAGCGACGCTGGGCCTGGTCGTGATGCCGTTCGTCATGGTCGTTTCGCTGCTGTGGGAGGCCGTCGGGTCGATCGCGATCGGGGCGCGGGTCGATGTTCGCGCCGGGCGTGCCTTCATCCAGCGGGGCCGTGGCGGGTGCTACATGTCGCGCGAGGGGATGTCGGGTGCGTTCGTCGAGGCGGTCGGCGATGTCCCCGTTGAACTTGGTCTCGTCGGGCGGTTGGGGCATCGAAGGCATCTGCGGAAGCGAGAGACGACCGTCCGCGTCGGCGTTGATCCCGAGATTGGCGTCGCGGAACTCGTCGACGCGATCGAGGCGTGCCTGGGGGTGCGGGCGGAAGTTCGGCAGGTTGAGGGTGGAGAGGTCGGCGGGGCTGGGGCGGTTGGGTGAGGGCTTGGGTGGTGGTGATGATGGAGGGGAAGGCATCGAGGCAGGAGGCATCGAGGCATCGAGTGGCGGGGGCGTGGGGTTGATCGTGCTCCCTCCGCCCGTGTCGCGGAGCCTCGCGGGCACCTTCGCCGCACGCGGGGGAGGGGGTGCGGAGGCGGACGTGATGTTGCTGATGCGCAGGAGGAGCGAGGCGGCTTTGCGGGCGGATTCGGTGTTGGTGTTGGCGGCGAGGATGGTGACGAGGCGTTCGACGGCGGCGGAGGCGGCGCGGGCGGCGAGGTCGCGGGCGCGTTGTTCTTCGAATGTCCTGATCTGGTCGATGGCCTCGCGGGCCACGGGGGAGTTCCGCCAGGTGGCGAGTTGTCGGAGGGAGAGGCCGGTGGCGTGGGCGAGTTCGAGGGCGTTGGCAGTGTCGTGGAAGTAGGCGGCCAGGAGTTCGGCGAAGAGGGAGGAGTCGCGGTCGTGGAGTTCGGGCCAGAGGTCTTCGGGTGGGAGGGGGAAGCGCGGGGGCATGATGGGGATCATGCGGTGCGGGGGTTGGGATTCAAGGGGTGGGTGGGTTATGGGCAGGAATTGGCGCGCGCCGGTGTGTTATGAAATGCGATTGCGCGCACAATCGTGATCGTGGCGATGGCTGTTGATCGGCACCGAGAAACGCCGCGGAGCCGGCGTGTCTCGGCGGCACAGTGGGTCGGGGGTGCTGGGTTGATCGGCACGACCTTCGGCCAGAGCCCCGAAAGTCGTGGCACACCTGACCAACGCGCTGGGGGTTGATCGGCACCGACCTGCTCCGCGGACTGCGCAGGTCGGTGGCACGGCGAGCGCTTTCTTGTTGATCGGCACCGAGAAACGCCGCAAAGCCGGCGTGTCTCGGTGGCACATTGGGGCGCGGCACGGTGGGCGGGGTCGGATGGCGTGGGGTCAGATCGTCCGGTATCCGCCGGTGGGGCTGCCGATGCGGTGGACCGCGAGGGTGCTGGTCGAGTACACGCGGCCCAGGGGCTTGCCCGCCAGGAGCACGACGGCGTCGTTCGGGCGGACGAGTCCGGCGGCGAGCAGGTCGGCCTCGACGCGGTCGCCCCAGTCGGAGAGGCGGCCGGAGGCGGGCGGGGGGGCGTGGATGGGCGTGACGCCGCGGAGCAGGGACATGCGCCGGGTGGCGCGTGGGTTGGAGGAGTAGGCGACGATGGGGACGCGGAAGTCGTTCTGGCTGAGGTAGCGTGCGGTGCCGCCGTTCTCGCTCCAGCAGGCGACGGCGACGGCGCCGACGTCGCGTGCGACGTGCCAGGCGCCGTGGGCCAGTGCGGCGGTGAAGTAGCGGCGTTCCTGGAGGACGGCGGGCGGGTCGGCCCGCATGGGGGTCTCGTCGATGCGGGCCTCGGCGGCCTGGATGATGCGGGACATGGTCTCGACGACGAGCACGGGGTGCTTGCCGGTGGCGGTCTCGGCCGAGAGCATGACGGCGCCCGCGCCGTCGAAGATGGCGTTGGCCACGTCGCTGGCCTCGGCGCGCGTCGGCGTGGCGGCGTCGATCATGGTCTCGAGCATCTGGGTGGCGACGATGCTGGGCTTGCCCCAGCGGTCGCAGGCGTCGAGGATGCGCTTCTGGGCGACGGGGACCTGGGCGATGTCCATCTCAACGCCGAGGTCGCCGCGCGCGACCATGATGCCGTCGGCGGCGTCGACGATGGCGTCCAGGTTCGCCAGGGCCTCGGGCTTCTCGATCTTGGCGATGACGGGGATGTACGACGGCGTGCCCGAGCCGAGGACGCTCTCGGATTGGCTGCGGTCGGCGGGGCACATGCCGGCGAGGCGGTCCTTGAGGAGTTCGACCTCGGCGGCGTTGCGGACGAAGGAGAGGGCGAGGAAGTCCAGGCCGTGGTTGACGGCGAACTCGACGCAGTCCCAGTCGTCTTCGGTGATGGCGGGCGCGGAGAGGCGTGAGTCGGGGAGGTTGATGCCCTTGCGGCTTGTGACCAGGCCGCCAACGGTGACGGAGCAGCGGAGGCGGCGATCGTCGCCCTCGACGGCGAGCATGCGGATGTTGCCGTCGTTGATGAGCACGCGATGGCCGGGGAGGACCTCGCGTCCGATGGGTTCGTAGTCGGTGGGGAGGGTGATGAGGCGACGGGGCTGGGCGTCTGGAGCGGCAACGGCGTGGGCATCGTTTGACGCGGCGGCGTTGTCGAGTGCTTCGACCGCGGCGTCGGTGGCGTCGGGGTCGATGACGACCTCATCGCCGGCGGCGAGTTCGACGCCGGGGCCTTCGGGGCGGAAGCCCGAGCCGATCTTGCCGACGCGGATCTTGGGGCCCTGGAGGTCGCCGAGGCAGCCGACGGGTCGGCCCATGCGCTGGGCGACGGCGCGGACGGTGGCGAGGCGGCGTGCGTGGTCGTCGAGCGTGCCGTGGGAGAAGTTGAAGCGGAAGATGTTGACGCCGGCGTTGATGAGGCGCTCGACCATGGCGGGCGAGTCGCTGGCAGGTCCGATGGTGGCGACGATGCGGGTGCGGGAGACGCGGGTGGGGCCCATGGGCGTGGGGGCGGATGGGGTTCGGGGTTGTTGGGGCTTCTCAAGGGCCACGCTGACTCGTCCCATCTCCGGCCTCCGTGGGGCTCGCGGGCGTTCCGGCGGCGGGGGGCAGGCCGGTGGCGGGCGAGCCGGTGTTGCGCCACTGTCGTTCCATATCGACCAGTGCGGCGTAGTTCTCGCGGAAGACCTGGGTGTAGACGACCTGGAGGCGTGCGGCCCAGGTCGGGTTCCGCCATGTGGCTCGGACGGCGCGGTAGGTGTCGGGGGTGAAGTCCTGGAAGGCGTCCCACGGGGCCAGGTCGGGGAAGGTCTGGGCGAGGGGCAGGGGCTGGCCCCGGTCGTCGGCGGGCCAGGCGGCGTCGGCACCGGGGCGGGCGATGCCGAAGATGGACTCGTAGGTGGTTCGGACCTGCGAGCCGGTGGGCATGGCGTCGAAGCGGGCCTCCATCGCGGCGATGAGCGTTGCAGGGGCGTCGGGGTCGGAGCGGACACGGCTCAGGGCCTGCCACGCGGCGCGGACGTCGTCGGGCGAGTCGATGGCGAACGCGCCCATCATGGGGCCGATGGCGGAGCGCCAGCCGCGGGGCGCGGCGTCGCTGGCGATGTCGTAGGGGTTGATGGTGTCGATCATGTAGGCGAGGTCGCCAGTCTGGGCGTCGTACATGGCGGGGAGGATGGGCAGGCGGCGGAGTTCGTACTCGACCGGGCCAAGGGGAGAGCCGGCGGGGGTGCCATCGACCGAGGGTGGGCGTGGGAGGTCGGGATTGGCGGCGAGGGTGCGGTGGGAGCGGAAGTTCCAGAGGGCTTGGCCTTCGCGGGACATGACGAACTCGATGAAGCGATGGGCGAGTTCGGGTTCGGGGCCGCCGCGGAGGATGGAGATTGGGTCGGGGTCGATGTATGTGGCGCCGGGTGGATCGACGTAGCCGACGCGGCCGTCGTCGGGCGACTGGCCGGGTGCGAGGATGGCTTGGCCCTGGGCGCGCCCGTAGAAGTCGATGGCGAGGGCGGCGGCGGCTTCGCCCTGCGAGACGTCGAGCGGCGGGCGGGCGGAGGAGGCGACGAAGGAGCGTGAGTTGGCGGCGATGCGGCGGAGCAGGGCCCAGCCGTCGTCCCAGCCGTATTTGGAGAGGATGGAGTCGAGCGTTGTGGAGAGCGAGCCGGACTGGCGTGGGTCGGCGATTGCGACCCAGCCGAAGAGGCGTGGGTCGGCCAGGTCGTCGAAGGTCTCGATGTGGTCTTTGCCGAGCAGGTCGCGGACGAGGGGGCGGTTGTAGACGATGCCGAAGGAGGAGAGGGCGGTGCCGATCCAGCGTTGGTCTTCGTGGACGAGCGGCTGGGTGCCGATCGTGCGGACGGGGAACCAGGCGTCGAGCTGGGCCTGCGAGAAGCCTGCGGGGACGGACATGGGCAGGGCGACGGGGTCGGCGCCTTCGGAGGGCGCGACGCGGACGCCCTCGCCGGCGGCGAGACGCCCGTGGTCGTAGGTGCCGCCGCCGAACATGAGGTCGTAGCCGATGGTGCCGGGCTCGCAGGAGCCGTCGGGTGCGATTCGACCGGCGGCGATGGCGGCGTTGTACTGGGCCTGGAGGACGCGGATAATCTCGCTCGTGCCGCCGGGGGAGCGGAAGTCGACGTAGACGGGCGGGTCGCTCGGGTACTGGCGAGCGTGCCAGTCGCGGAAGGCGCGGGCGAACTCGGTGCGGATCTGCTGGACGTGGGGGGTGACGATGATGAGGCGGCGATCGCCGGGCTGCTCGCGTTCGGCTGCGCCGCCGAGCAGGAGCGGGACGCCCGCGAGGACGGCCAGCAGCAGCACGCAGAGAACGGTGGCGGGGCGCATGGGCGCAGTGTATCGCGCGGGCGGGGCGATCGGTTCGGTGTGATGGCGCGGCGGCTCAGCAGCCGGCGGCGAAGATGGCGAGGTAGTAGAAGAAGTCGTTGTTGTCGAGGATGCCGTTGGGCACGCCGTAGCCGGGCTGGCCCTGGACGGCGCCGGTGGTGAGGTCGGCGACGGCGAGGTTGCCGGCGGCGAACTCGTTGAGGTAGTAGAAGAAGTCGTTGTTGTTGAGGATTCCGTCGGGCACGCCGTAGCCCGGCTGGCCCGGGATGGCGCTGGTGGTCAGGTCGGCGGGGCAGGCGGTCATGGCGAGCGGGAGGATGTAGTCGACGATGACGGGGCGGTGGTCGGCCGCGATGGGTGTGATGTTGCCGGGCGAGACGGGGAAGGTGGTGCAGGGCGGCGGGAGCGAGACGGCCGGGGTCCTGGTGGAATCGAAGATGTGGGCGCGCCGGACGGAGGCGACGGAGTCCTGGTGGGCCTGGTAGTCGAGTTTGCTGCTGGACTGTGTGACGCGGGAGCCGGTGAAGAACTCGACGGCGGCGTCGAAGGTCGCGTCGGTGCCGTCGCGGTCGACGCCGTCCGAGGATCCGCCGACGACGCCTCCGGCGACCATCCAGGACGCGGGGCCGCGGGTGGAGGGGGTTGAGTTCTCGTCCTCGTTCCAGTCGCCGCCCCAGATGACGGGTGTGTTCTGGTCGAGGACCATGGTGGCGGCGGGGGTGTCGAAGACTTTGCCGTTGGGATCGGGGACGGGGCCACCGTTGCCGTTGTACCAGTAGCGGATGAGGTAGGAGACGTTCTGCGCGGCGGTGACGCGCTGCTGCATGTCGCTGGAGGTGCCGCCGGCCTTGAGGTGCCCGTTGCCGATGACCACGTCGCCGGCGTACTGGGGGGGCAGGTCGATCTCGGCGAACATGTAGCCTCGGATGCCGCCGTTGGGGCCTGGGGCCCAGGCGTCGGCGAAGATGGGCGGGGTGTCGGAGTACTCGGCCCTGGTGTCGCCGTTGAGGTCGGCGAAGGGGTAGCGTGAGAGGATGACGTTGCGGTTGAAGCCGTCGTGCGACGCGGAGACGAAGACGTAGGGCAGGTCGTAGGCGGGGACGAACTGCTGGACGTAGGAGCCGACGGTTCCGCCCAGGAACGGGTCGGCGCCGCCGTGGATCAGGAGTTCGCAGACGGTTGTGAGTTGGGCGACGGAATCGACGCCGGAACCGGTGCCGTTGCCGGAGTTGTCGCCGGTTTCCTGGAGGATCAGCACGTCTGGCTCGAAGGAGGCGATGACGCGCGCGATGGCGTTCCAGTTGGAGCCGAAGGAGTTTGTCTTGTTGGCGGTGCGGCAGATGCCGTCCTGGATGTTCCAGGTCATGACGCGGAGGTCGGTGGCGTCGGACTTGAGCCACTGCGCGGCGACGGGGTTCCACTGGGCGGAGGCGACGCCGCAGGTTGCGAGCAGCGCGGCGGCGCAGGACACACGCGTGGACGAAGTGGGGGCCATGTCTCTCTTCCTCGCTACGGGGTGGTCCCGGGCTCTCGGATCGGGGGCTCCGGCGGCGCGCGTACCGCGCTTGGGCGCGGCTCGGCGTGGCGTCGGAGCCGGTCATTATTGCAAAGAAACGCCCGCGTCGTCGGACGCGGGCGAATGGAGGGTTCTCGGTCCTTGGCCCGGGCGGGCGGCCCGGGCGGGATTGGATCAGCAGCCGGCGGCGAAGATGGCCAGGTAGTAGAAGAAGTCGTCGTTGTTGATGATGCCGTTCGGGACGCCGTAACCGGGCTGGCCGGCGATGGCGCCGGTCGTCAGATCGGCGACGGCCACGTTGCCGGCGGCGAACTGGGCGAGGTAGTAGAAGAAGTCGTCGTTGTTGAGCACGCCGTTGGGCACGCCGTATCCGGGCTGGCCGGCGATGGCGCCGGTGGTGAGGTCCGGGGCGCAGGCGCTGCTGCAGGCGACGGCGCCGGTTGCGACGACGGCGTAGTGGGCGTCGAGGGCGCTGGTGCCGCCGAGCATGGCGGGGTAGCCGTCGACGGTGATCTCATCGCCGAGGACCTCGATGGTCCAGTCGCCGGCGACGGGGTTCTGGATGAAGACGTTCTCGACGGTGTCCTTGGTGTTGGGCGCGCCGCCGGGGGTTGACCAGAGGCCGCCGGAGTTGTTGGGGGTGCTGCCGCCGCCCCAGAGTCCGACGTTGCCGTAGTAGACGATTCCGTTGGGGTCGGTGACGCGGAGTGAGAGGTCGTTGACGCGGTGCTGGGACTGGTTGGCGGGGTTGCCGGCGGGGTCGGGGTAGACCATGGTGACCTTGAGGGTGGGCTCGCCGGTGGCGACGTTGACGCAGTAGGCGTTGCTGCCGAGGGGGGTGACGGGGTCGTCGCCGTCGACGATGAAGATGTTGTTGCGGTAGTCGTAGAGGCGGCGGGTGTCGGCCATGCCCCAGCCCTGGCGGATGCGCCACATGTTGGAGTTGGCGGAGGTGCCGCCGAGCCAGTTGTACTGGAAGGCGGTGTTGATGGCCAGGGCCTTGGCGGTGATGGCGTGGCAGCGGTCGGCGAAGACGGAGGTGCCGGTGACGCTGTTGCCGAAGATGCCGTCGCCCCACATCTCGAAGATGAGGCCGATGGTGGAGCACTGGGTGGGGGTGGCGGACGAGGTGCCGGAGAACTGGGTTGTGGCGGTGGTGCTGCTGCTGGAGGCGGCGAGCACGTTGTCATAGAAGGAGGCGAGGTCGGGCTTGATGCGTCCGTCCTGGCCCGGGCCGGTGGAGCCCGACGAGCGGTGCGTGCCGCGATCGAGCGAGTTGCTGTGGGAGATGCCGCCGACGGAGACCATGTTCTTGGCCCATGCCTGCGGGCGGACATCCTGGATGAGCCCGGCGTTGGACATCGACTGGCACATGAGGAAGTCGTGGTCGAAGAGCAGGGTGTCGGTGTCGGCGGAGATGGAGGTGTAGAGGAAGGTGCGGGGGTCGCCGGTGGAGTTGGTCTGGAAGACGATCTCCAGACCGACGCTGCCGGCGGTGTGGTTGTAGCGGGTGGTCCCGGAGCCCGAGCCGCGGAGGTAGTTGGCGTGGGAGAAGTAGCCCTGGGCGAGCGGGAGGTGGCCGCGTGCGGCGGGGGTCGGATTGCCGTCGGCGAAGCAGATGGAGTAGACGGCGGTGCCGTGGGAGGATCCGGCGTTTGAGCCGCCGGCGCGGACGATGGGGCTGAGGGTGGGCGCGCCGCCGAGGCCGGGTGCGTTGAAGAACTGGTGGGTCGCGAGCAGGCCGGAGTCGGCGGCCTCGCCGTTGACGCCGGAGCCGTTGTAGCCGCCCTGGGTCTCGATGTAGTCGGCGCCGGAGAACTGTCGCATGACGTCCATGTCGTACTCGAGTTCGCCGCGGCGGTCGATGTACAGGACGTAGGGGGACTCGGCGACGGCGCGGAGCTGTGCGGGGGTGAGGGTGGCCTCGACGCGGCCGGTGTCGGGGTCGATGTGGGAGGCCTCGGCGCCGCTCTGCTGGAGGGCGGCGACGGCGGCGTTGGTCGTGTCGGCGCCTCGGGCGACGACCATGATGGAGTAGAGCTGCTGCTCGGCCAGCGGGGCGGTGCCCAGGACGCCGGCGACCAGCGGGATCTCCATCTTGTACGCGATGTGGTTCTCGCCCATCCAGCGGACGAAGGGCATCCGGGCGACCTGGGCGGCGGCGGCGGGGTCCATGACGACGATGCGTGCGTTGTCGTGGAGGGTCATGCCGACGCGGGCACCGGCGGCCTCGACGGCGTGGATGAACTCCTCGGCCGGGGGCACGACGAACTGGACGATGTAGGCCGCCGGGCCGGAGTCGTTCTGGCCCGCGCGGAGTTCGGCGGGGACGACGGGCGTGCCGACGAGCGGATCGAAGGAGGCGAACTGGGTGCCGATGGTGGTCCAGTTGCGGACGACGCGGCTGAACTCGCCGCCGCGGGCCAGGGCGTAGTAGCCCTGGGATGCGCCCTGTGCGTCGATCTCGTCCCAGGTCACGACGGTGACGCCGGCGCCCTCGATGACGCGTGCGTTGGCGACGGCGTTGGCGGTTGAGTGCACGACGCGTCCGTCATTGAGTTGGATGGTGACGCCCTGCGAGGAGGGGTTGACGTGGAGGCCCGCGCCGGCGGGCATGTCGGCGGCCGAGGCGGTGCCGCCGGCGGCGAGTGCGAGGGCCAGGACGGAGAGGCAGGCGATGTTGCGATTCATGGTCTGTGATCCTCCGCGAAACGGGACAGGTCGGGCCCTCGGCGTTGTGGCCGGGGGTCCGGGGGACAGGGGTTTGCAGAAGATCACCCGAAGGCCCCAGCCTCCGCGCGAGCGGGCGGATCGAATATGGGCCAAACGGACGCGGGAACCGCGCCGGTCCGACACGAACGGATCACTCCCACCGTACACCAAGAACGCCGCCGAGTGGAGTCCGAATCGTGGATTTCGTGGGAAAGCGGGAGGGGACGAGGGCTGATGGGGGTGGGGCCATTTGCAAATGGGTAGCCGTGGCGCGATGTTTGCGCATTCTTTACAATGCCCCGATGGCGGCTTGGTGGTCCCAAGTCCTGATGCTGGTACGATCTACGGAGGAGACGAGGGAGTCCGGGCGTGCGTCGGGGGTGTTGGTCCCGGCGTTGGTCCTGACAGATACCTCACGAAAGCGGATTCCTGGGCTGCGTTTTCGGCGGGTGCCGACGCGGGTCGTTCCGGGGCCGGGATGGCGGTCGGGGTTCTTGTCTCCCCGGATGATCGGCGCGTCCGAGAAGCGTCGTGGCATCGTCGGTCGAAGAGAGAAGGAGATCGAGAGCATGAATCGCACGTTCATCAGCCGGGGCGTCGGGCTTGTCGCGCTGGCCGGGATCGCTGGGTTGGCGGCGGGTCAGGACAGCGTGAGCAGCCTTGGGACGGGCCTGCCGGGCGACGCGTTGTCGCCGTACACGGCGGGGGCGCCGTTCCAGCGGGCCGACTATGTGCTGGACCTGGTGGCGTTCCAGTCGTCGTGGGGCAACGAGTTTGCGATCGGCCCGATCGCCAAGTCGGCCCCGACGAGCGCGACGTTCTTCAACAACCTGATCTCGGCGCAGAGTTTCAGCCAGACGCTGCTGCAGAACGCGACGCCCAACGCCCAGCAGTACGCGGCGTGGACGCAGGCGGGCGGCGGCGTGCATCCCAGCAACAACAACACGGGGCTGAACACGTCGGTCAACGCCCCGGCGACGGTCACGCAGTTCGGCGTCGTGGCGGCGGACTTCGGCGGGAACGGGAACACGATCTTCGGGGCGGTGGCGGGCTTCGACCCGAGCAACCCGACGCGTCTGTATGTGTCGCGGTACATGGTCGCGTCCAACGGGGCGAGCACGGCGGGGAACAGCGCCCAGTTCGGCATCGGCTCGGTCGACGCGAACGGCAACGCGTACATCCGCCAGGACGACTTCGGCACGTCGGGCGCGCCCTCGGGCAACAACCTGTGGCGCGTCAACATGCCGGCGCGCGATCCCAACAAGAACAACCAGATCTCGGCGCTGCTGGCCGACCGCGACCAGCCCGCGACGGACTGGATCGTCCGGAACTCGACCACGACCCACGGCACGCCCTCGAGCATCCCGGCGCAGATCGCCGGCGGGCGCGGCCTTGTGATGGGCGGCAACTTTTCCGACCAGATGGTCCGGGGCACGGCCAACGGCTCGGTGGCGGCCCCGGTGGTGACGGCCGACTCGACGCACATCGCCGGCCTGACGGTTTCGGCGACCCGCGGGACGATGTCGTTCAGCCCCGCGGTGATCTTCGCGGGCTCGGTGGGCAGCGGCTCGATGCTGGGCTACAACGCCAATGGCGATGCGGACCGCATCGTGGCGTGGGGCCTGAACGCGGCGGGCAACGTGGCGGGCAACACCGAACTGATCCTGCCCGCAACGATCCAGGACCCGTGCACCGGGTTCGACCCGACGACGGCGTACGGCCTGGGCGGGACGCCCCTGCCGATCGGCGCGTTCACGCACTACTTCAGCCAGACCGGCTTCCGCGGCGGCAACGGGCAGACCGCCCTCGGGCGTGACCCGCAGGGCCGGGCTCTGGCGGCGGGCGTGGTGAGTTACCCCGATCCGACCAGCCCGGACGGGCAGCCGTTCCAGTCGATCTACGTCGCACGGTTCGCGCCGGGCGCGCCGGTCGAGTGGACGGTCGCGGCCCACCTGGACCCGAGCCTGCTGGCCGGCAAGCCGATCGAGGACGGCAACGGCGCGACCATCGGCAACCTGGTCGGGCTGAACATCCTGACCGGCGGGACGCCCTTCGGCCCGACGATCTCGGGCGTCGGGTTCGACGGCGCGGGCAACATCTGGTTCGTCGCCCCGGTGCAGATCAGCGGCGAGCCGTTCCCCAAGACCGCGCTGATCCGCGGCGTGTACGACGCCCAGGCGTTCTGCTACCACCTCGAACTGGTCGCCTCGCGGGGCCAGATCGTCGCGGGCGCGAACTCCGGGCGGAACTACCGGATCAACTTCATCGAGATCGCCGACAGCAACTCGGTGTCGTCGGGCGCGTTCTGGTCGAGCAACGTCAGCGGCGCGACGTTCAACAACATCTCCACAGCCGGTCTTGACCAGGACGACCCCCGCACGCTGGGCGGGCTCGTGCTGTCGGCGGAGATCATCTACGACGTGGACATGGACAACGACTTCGAGGACCCGACCTCGGCGGGCGGCAACCCCGCGTCGCTGGACGAGGCGTACGCCGCGCTGCTGTACGTCGGTGCGGGCAGCGTGCAGTCGGTGTGCGAGCCGGACCTGACGACGGGGGCGATCATGGGCCAGCCTGGCTACGGCGTGCCCAACGGCGTGCTGAACAACGACGACTTCTTCTACTTCCTGGCGCAGTTCGCCGCGGGCAACGTGGCGGTGGCCGACCTGACGACGGGCGCGATCCCCGGGATGCCGGGCTACGGCGTGCCGAACGGGATCATCACCAACGACGACTTCTTCTACTACCTGGCGATCTTCGCGGCCGGCTGCTGAGCCGCCCCAAGAGCTCGGAATCGTGACTTCGCGAGCGGGGCGGGCCAGTGGGCCCGCCCCGTTTCTTTGGCCGGGCGGCGGGGGCGGGATCGGCTCTGGGGTGGGCTCTGGGGTGGGCCGGCGGTGTTTCGTTCGGGTTTCGGGAAACCGGGGGCGTTGGCGGGCGTACCGCCTTCCCGCCGGCGGTTTGCCCCCGGCTTGGTCCGGCGGCGCGAATCCTCTACAATCCCGACCCCGTCCGAGGCGGCTGCCTCGGGGGGCGGCTCCCGGGCGCTCGTTCCGGGGGGTGGGGCTCGGCACCTTGGCGATCTTCCCGCGGCTCTGGGAGCGGGATCGACAGATGGGAGCGTTGGCATGGCAGGGCGTGGCGGAACCGGCGTCGGTGCGGTCGTGACGATCTCGATCATGGGCCTGATGGTCCTTGGCCTGTTCGTCACCACCCTGGTGTTCTACACCGAGAACAACAAGACCCAGACGGCCCTGAACGACGCCAACCTGGCGCTGTCGGAGTATGTGCGCGAGGGCGAGCGGCAGAACGACCGCGTGCGCCAGTACGCCAACGAGGCCCGCAGCGCGCCCGGCAACAAGAGCGTGGTCACGCACCTGATCGACTCGCTGGAGGCGGCCAATCGCCTGGCGGCTGGCTCGGCGCGGATCAGCACCGACCGGCTGAACGAGATCGCGGGCGAGGTGGGCGTGGGCAACGCGCAGGGCGCGACGGCGTCGTCGCTGGTGGCGGGCATCCGCGAGCGTGACCAGCAGATCGCCGCGCTGAACAACTCGTTCAACGCGGCCGAGGCGGCCCGTCTCCAGGCCCAGCGTGACCTGACCAACGAGCGGGCCTCGGTCACGACGATCCGGACGGACTTCGAGTCGTCGATGAACGCGGCCAACGCCCGGATCAACGGGTATGGCGACGACATCCGGCGGTATCTGGAGAGCCTGCGTGCGGTCGAGAGCCTGACGCAGCAGCAGGTGATCGACCTGACCAACGACTACAGCGCGCAGATGGCGCGCATGAACAGCGACCTGGCCCGCGAGCGTGAGCAGAATCTGATCCTGCGGGAGCAGTTGCGGGCGTTGAACATCAGCGGGCAGACGGCCGGTCTGGTTCCCGACCCCGCGACGCTGGTGGACGGGCGGGTGGCCGCGATCAATCCGACCGATCGTGAGGTCACGATCGACATCGGGCGTCGCCAGAAGGTGGTGCTGGGGATGACGTTCACGGTGTTCGGCGCGGTGACGCAGATCCGCCCGGACGCCAATGGCCAGTACCCGGCGGGCAAGGCGACGGTTGAGGTGATCCGGATCAACGACACGACGGCGACGTGCCGCGTGCTGACCGAGCGTCAGGGCAACCCGATCGTGCGGGGCGATGTGATCGCCAACGCGGTGTACGACCCGGCCAAGACGTTCCGCCTGGTGGTGTACGGCAACTTCGACGCCAACGGCGACGGGCTGAACACGCCGCCCGAGCGCGACGACATCGCCGACCTGATCCGCTCGTGGGGCGCGGTTGTTGATGACGCGCTGGCGGGCAACGTGGACTTCCTGGTGCTGGGCACGCGCCCGATCGTGCCGCCGCCCCCGCCGGCGGGCGCGGACATCGCGGTGATGAGCGAGTGGCAGCGTCTGGACCGTGCGGCGCGTCGCTACGACGAGCTGTTCAACCAGGCGCGGGAGACGTCTATCCCGGTGCTGAACCAGAACCGCCTGTTCTACTTGATCGGGCGGTAGGGCTGATTGGGCGGTGGGGCCGATCGGGCGGAGCGGCCCGGCGGGCGGGTGCGTGTGTGAGAACCCCAAGGGGCGGCTTCGGCCGCCCCTTGTTTGTTGGTGGCGGGCGGTTCCGGGGTGGGACCACCGGGCGATGAAAGCGGTGGGCCCCGGCGTCGATCGCTATCCTTGGGCCGATGATCGTTGAGGACGCCGAGAGTTCGGGGCAGTTGTGGATCGTGCACGAGCAGCCGATCGCGCTGCACCATGAGGAGGTCTTCGGGTGCTTCACGACCGCCGGCGGGCTGTGCCGCTGGCTGGCGGTCGATGCCCAGGTGGAGGCGCGGGCGGGCGGGCTGATCGTGCTGGCGTGGGACCGTGGCTGGAAGTCGACGACGACGATCGCGATCCTGGAGATTGATCCGGGCGGGCGGGTGACGTGGGACTGGCAGGCGGCCTCTTCGGACCGGCACGCGCCGCTGTACTGGGAGGTTGAGCCGAGCGTGGAGCAGGGGTGCGTGGTGCGCTTGCGTCAGGGGCCGTTCCCGGCGGCGGATGCCGAGGCGCTGCGGCTGATGGCGGAGGAGGCCCAGTACTGGACGTGGCACCTGTGCAACCTGCGGGGCGTGCTGGAGGCCAAGCACGACATGCGTGCGGTGCGGCCGTTGTAGGCGGGGCGTGCCGCGGGTTGATCGCGGGTGCGTGGGGCGTGGTGTGTTGGCAGTCGGGTGGTGTCGGCTGGTGGGGTGCGGGGCGGCCGGTCGATACGATCGGGGTGATGGCCCTCTCGCCGCAGGAACGTCTGGCTGTGATGGAGATCGAGCGTCGGCGCTCGTTCGTGCGGAAGCCTGCGGACGTGACGCTCGGGGGGACGCTTGATCGGGCGGAGCGCACGCTGCGCGACGCGGCCCGGCGGGATACGTCGCTCAAGCGGGCCTGGCGTGAGGCGTGCCCGGAGGAGCTGCGCGGTCGGGTGCGGGCGGTGTCGATGGCCAAGGGCGTGCTGGTGCTGGGGGCGGCGGACCAGTCGGCGAAGTTTCTGGCGGATCGCCTGCTGCGGGGGGCGCTGCGGAAGCGGCTTGGCGACTCGCTGGGGGCGACGATCACGCGCGTGACGGTTCGGGTCGGCGGGGCGGCGACGCCCGTGGCCCCGGTGCCGGATTCGGCACGGGCACCGGCCCGGGCGACGGCGCGGGTCAGGGCTCCACGACGATCTTGATGTGCTGGGCCAGGGATTGCAGGGCGGCCGGGGCCTCGGCGAGGCGGCATCGCTTTGTGATCAGCCCGCTCACGTCGAAGCGGTTGTCGGCCAGGGCGGCGACGCCCTCCTGGACTTTGCCGCCGCGTGCGCCGAGGACGGCGATCTCGTGTCGGGCGATGAGTGAGAGGTCGGGCGGCGTGGACGACGGGTCGTGGGGGACCGCGACGGCGCTGGCGCCGAGGATGACCGTGCCGCGCGGGCGGACGAGGCGGAGGGCCAGGTCGAGCCCTTGCGTTGAGCCGGTGCAGTCGACGACGACGTCCTGGTCCTGGCGTCGTCCGATGTCGTCGGCGTGTCGGTGCTTGATGCCCCAGCGCTCGGCGAGGCCGAAGCGCTCGGGGTTCTCGCCGATGAGGCGGACGGTGGCGTTGAGTCGGGCCATGGCCTGGGCGGCGAGCAGCGCGGCGAGGCTGTCGCCCAGGACGGTGATGAAGCCGCGGCCTTCGAGGCGGACCATCTGGGCGGCGTGCAGTGCGGCGCCGCAGGCCAGGGCGAAGACGGCGGTGTCGTCGTCGACGCTGGCGGGGACCGGGGTGAGCGAGCGGACGGGGATGGCGACGCGCTCGGCGAGGCAGCCACTGCGTGCGGAGAGGCCGAGCATGGCGAGGTCGCGGCAGTGGTTGGCGAGGCCTCGCTTGCAGAGGTCGCACTTGCCGCAGGCGATCTCGATGGAGGCGACGACGCGTTTGCCGAGCAGCGCCTGGTCGCGGGGATGGGCGACGGGTTCGGCGAGGCTCTCAACGACGCCGACGAGTTCGTGGCCGAGGATGGCGGGGGGATCGGGCCACGCGCCGCGCAGGACCGCGGCGTCGGCATCGTCCAGCCCCGCGCGCACGACTCGGACCATCGCCTCGCCGGGGCCGACGGTCGGCTCGGGCGCGGCGTCGATGGCTCGGGCCGATCCGTTTTCAAGCGCCAAGGCCCGCACGCGTGCTCCCTGCCCGATTGGGCCAACGTGGACAGGGGCGCGGCCCACCATCCGGCGATTCGAAATCGATAACGAGACGGTCAGCCGCCGATCGGCGTCCCCTCCGGCACGCCGGTCTGCTCGTTCGGGGGCGGGGGGATGAAGGGCAGCCACTCGATGAGTTTGCGCGGGCGGTTGAACACGGGATAGGTGTATTGCCCGGCGGAGGCGAAGAGTGTGTCGTTGGAGGCCTGGGCCCAGGTGCTCCAGGCGCGGCGGTCGTAGCCGAAGTCCTGCCCGGTGAGGATGCGCAGGGACTCGAGCGAGGCGTGGTTGACCGCGAGGGTGCGGTCTTCGAGCGAGGCGATGAGGGCCTGGACGACGGTGCCACGCGGGTACTGGCCCAGCGCGGTGGCGGCGGCGGCGCGGACCTCGGCGGACGGCTCGTTCTCGATGCGGAGCATGAGGCGCAGGGGGTCGATGGCGGCGTCGGGGGCGTGGATGCGCTGGAGCGAGCGGGCGGCCTCGAGGCGGACGCGTTCTTCCGGGTCGTCGAGGGCGGCGACGAGGATGCCGGCCTGTTCCGGGCCGGCGTGGTTGCCCAGGGCGCGGATGGCGGCGACGCGGACGTTCGGCTCGGGGTCCTGGGCGTGCTGCTCGTAGAGTTCGAGGTAGAGCGGTTCGCCGCCCCAGGACGCGGTGCCGAGCAGGAGCGTGCCGCGGTATCGCAGGTCGGGGTCGTAGGGGTCGGTGGCCCAGGCGGCGGCGGTTTCGGGCGGCGGGGGGGCGAACATGGAGAGCAGGCCGGACTGCTGGGTCGGGTCCTGCGTGCGGGCGGTTGTGGGCTTGCTACCGGGGGGGGCGATGTTTGCGGCCTGGCAGCCCGCGAGGGCGGCGATCGCGGCGAGGGCGAGGCACGCGGCCGAGGATCGCGCCAGAGGGTGGGCGGTGTGGCTGGCCTTGGGCTGGCAGCGGGCGCGACGGTGGGTCATCGAGGGGAGTATAACGCTCGCAAACTTGGCGAGGCGTGCTGGCGGCAGTCGGGGCGGGGCGCGGTCCGGTACGCTGGGCGGGTTGGGGCGAGGGGTCGAAGGGGGTTGGGATGAAGGTGCCGCTGGTGCGGATCGGGATCACGCTCGCGGTCGGCTCGGTGCTGGCGAGCCTGGTGATGTTCTATCTGGCGCTGGGTACGGCCGCGGGGAGCGCGGATTCGGAGGACCCGCCGGCGACGTTCGATGGTGCGATGCGCTGGTTCACACGCGAGTTCCTGTTCCAGGGGAGCGTGCCGACGGTGCTGTTCTGGCTTGGCGTGGCGGTGACGTTCGCGGGCGTGGTGCGGATGGTTGTTTCGCCGGTGCCGGCGTCGCGGGGGAGTCGCCGCGGCGGGTGATGGCGCGTCCGAGAATCGTGTGAACCTGGGCGGTCTGAGGAAGGCGGCGAACGGTCGTTTCGTCCGATCTTGCGCGAATCGCGAAGATTCGGCCAAGCAAGCGGATAGACCCTTGAACTGGGGGTCGAATCGGCGATACTTCGGCCGTCTCGGAGGGAAACAACCAAAGGGAGGGTTCCATGCGCACATCGATGTTGTGTGCGGCCGCTGTTGCCGCCGCGTCGCTTGTTGGCCAGGCCTCGGCCAGCCAGCTTCTCATGCAGTCTCGCCTTGCCGACCACCCGGACGGCAATGCCGCGCCCCCGCAGTACGGCCTGCGGATCGACAATCTGTTCTCGCAGAACAACGCGGGGCAGGCGCTTGTGGGCGGGCAGAGCGGGACGACGACGTTCTCGTTCAACGCGCCGGGCGCGAACGTGATCATCCAGGTCTTCGACGACACGAACGACAACGTGGCCGACCGGGTGCACATCTCGGGCGTGGCGTACGGCGGTCGCGACAACGGCGGCTCGTACGGCGTGGGCGCGGGGTTCTACGCGATCGACTACACCTACACGGCCAACGTGGGCACGACGGCCGAGGGCTGGGACGCGGCCCGGGCCGGGGCGACCAACGGGGGCACGATCACGGCGCTGACCGGGGCGTTTGCCGGCGAGTCGTGGAGCATGACCGACAAGAACTCGGGCAACCGGTCTTTCCACTTCGAGAGCGACAACCACCGCCTGGGCGGCTCGTCGCTGGACAACTCGGATGTGTACGTCGGGCGCGGCTGGCACATGCTGGACAACGGCGTGATGGGCACGCAGGACTTCCTGTTCGTGGCGATCCCGCTGCCGACGACGGGGATGCTGGCGGGCGCGGGCATGCTGGCGGTGGCCGGCGTGCGTCGGCGTCGGATGGCCTGAGCGGCGTTGCAATGTGAATCGGTTCACGCCCCGGGGGGAGTTCTCCCGGGGCGTTTGCGTTTGCGGGTGCGGGCGGGGCGGATACGCTGGCGTCGGGCATGCAGACGCTGGGCGAGATCAAGCAGTTGCTGGCCGCGGGCGGGATGGCGCCGCGGAAGAGCCTCGGGCAGAACTTCCTGATCGACCACAACCTGATCCGGCGTCTGGTGGACGAGTCGGGGGTCGGGGCGGGGTGCGTTGTGCTCGAGGTGGGGCCCGGCACGGGCACGATGACGGAGGAGCTGCTGGCGCGCGGCTGCGTCGTGGTGGCGAGCGAGATCGACCGCGGGCTTTGCGAACTGCTGCGGGCGCGGCACGCTGGGAACGAGCGCTTCCGGCTTGTGGAGGGGGACTGCCTGCGGGGCAAGTCGGCGTTGAGCGAGGCGGTCGTGGGGGCGATTGGGGGCGGGGCGTTCTCGCTGGTGTCGAATCTGCCTTATGGGGCTGGGACCGGCGTGCTGCTCGCGCTGCTCACGCGTCATCCGGAGTGCCGTCGGATGGCGGTGACGGTGCAGCGGGAGGTTGCGGACCGGCTGGCGGCGTCGCCCGGAACGGAGGCGTATGGGTCGATCGGCGTGGTGGCCCAGTGCGTGGCACGGGTGCGGCGTGTGGCGACGCTGCCCCCAGAGTGCTTCTGGCCGCGGCCGGAGGTCACGAGCGCGATGGTGGTGCTGGAGCGTCTGGAGCGGCCTGTGACGGACGACGCGGGGGCGCTCGGGGAGTTCTGCAAGCGTGGATTCGCGGCGCGGCGGAAGCAGTTGCGGGGGGTGCTGCGTTCGATGGGGTGGGGCGGTGGGGAAGCGGCGCTTGCGACGCTGGCCCCGAACGCGCGGCTGGAGGAACTGTTGCCCGAACAGATCGCGGATCTGGAGCGTGCGGGGCGTGGGCGTTAAAGTGCCGATGAAGTCTCGGCTCGGGGGGCGATGCTGGAGGCCGTGCGGAGCGATGGCGGAGCACCGGACTGATCGGGGGCTGGCGGGCTGGAACCCGGTGAGGGGGCTGGCCTGATGGACACGGCGGCCGCGGCGCAGGCGTTCCACGAGCACGGGCTGTCGCCGTCGGACACGCAGGCGCTGGGCGAGTCGCTGGGGCCCCGGCTTCGGGAGCAGTGCGGCGGGAGCCTTGGCGAGATCCACTGGTTCCGTGCGGATTGGCAGCGTGGCGGGGCGGCGACGGGGTTTGCGACGTGGGACCTCGGATCGGGCCGGACGATCGATGCGATGGTCAAGGTGCCTGTGGGGCACCGGGAGTGGTACTGGACGTCGGGCCTTGGACGGCCCGGCGACGGGAGTTGGAACGGGGCGGCCGCGTTGGGGTTGCCGACGCCGCGGGTGCTGGCGTCGGGGGAGTCGCTTGGCGGGTATGACCTGGCGTGGATCGTGATCGAGCGGTTGCTGGGGCCGCCGCTGAGCCGGAAGCGTTCGCGTGAGGGGCTTGAGGGGTTGGTGCGTGCGACGGCGGAGTTCCAGGGGCGTTGCGCGGGTGTGAAGGCGGTGGATGAGGCTCCGTCGGCGCAGGACTGGCACGGGTTGGTGCGTCAGAGCCGCGACGCGGTGCATCGGGGCGATTGCCCGGACGAGCAGCAGTGGAACGAGGCGCTCAAGAGGGTCGGGCGGCACCTTGACGGGATCGTGACGAGGTGGCGGGCGCGGCCGGCGGGCTGGTGGTGCCACGGCGATGTGCATCCTGCGAACGCGCTGCGGCGTGCGTGCGGGGGCGGGGCGACCCGGTTCGTGATCATCGACCTGGCGCTGGTGCACGCGGGGCACTGGATCGAGGATGCGCTGTATCTGGAGCGTCAGCACTGGGGGCACGAGGAGTTTCTGTTCGGGGTCGAGCCGGTCGCATCGCTTGCCAAGGCGCGGCGCGAGTTGGGATTGGATGTGGATGAAGGGTTCGAGCGATGGGCGGACCTTCGCCGGGTGCTGACGGCGGCGGCGGCGCCTGGCCTGATCGGGGTTGAGGGCAACGCCCGATATCTGCGGGGCGCGCTCGGGGTGCTGACGAGGCTGGTGAAGCGGGCGCCCGACCTGCTCGGGAGCGAGTGAAGGCGGGGTGCTCTCAATCCCGGGTTCCCGGGCGTCGATGCATAACCTTTGTCGGGTGGATCGGTGGTGCCCCGCTGGTGGCGCCGCCGGTGCGGATCGCGGCGTTTCGCGTGCGGAGTGGTCCGGGCGAGACGTGGCGTTCCCGAAGGAGGTGTGGTGGGCGTGTCCGTTGCGGACAGAGCCGAGTGGAATCGGCGTCGGGACGACGCGTCGCGTCGTCTTGGCGGGTGCTGTCTGCTGGACGGGGGCGTGCGTCCTTCGCCGCTGGTTGAAGAGGCTGCCCGTTCGGTGCTCGATCTGGATATCGGCCCGGATTATCGGATGCTCGACCACTGGATCGGCGAGTGCGGCGGGCTTGAATGGTCGGGTGGCTCGGCGTGGGTCCGTGTGCTGCACGGCGGCTCGATGCCGGCGCCCGAGGCTCGTGCGAGCGTTGGCGTGCGTCTGGACATTGTGGCTGACGCGAACGCGTATCGGGGTCCGGCGGGCGTGGTGCGGGACGGGATGTTTGATGTGGACGCCGAGGCGGATGTGCTGGTGTGCGAGTCGGCCCGATACATCGGCGCGACCGGCGACGGGGCGAGCGTGCTGGGCGGGCTGCTGCGGCATCACTGGAACGAGCGCGCGGACGTGACGATCGCCCGCGACGCGACGGGCGCGCCCGCGGGGGTGCTGGTGGTTTCGCGGTGGACGCTGGACGAGGTCCCCGAGCGGGGATTCGTGGATCTGAAGGAGCAGTGGCTGCGTCGCCTGGTCGCGGGCGGGGCGCGGGTGCTGGTGTACGACCTGGGGATCGGCACGCACGCGATCCGAACGCGGCTGGACGCGCTGCAGGTGGCGCGGGATCGGCGGGGTTCGCCTGCCGGTTCGTCGGGTTCCGACGGTGGACGCGCGAACCCGGCGTGGGCGGCCCGCGAACGGATTCGTCGGCGTGTGGAGAGCGGATGGTCGATCTCACGGTCGGCGAGTGTGTCGCCATCGGCAGTTGTTGCGCGTTCGATCGTGATGGAGCGAGCGACCGTCGG
Organism: Phycisphaerales bacterium; assembly: GCA_041401985.1. GTDB lineage: Bacteria > Planctomycetota > Phycisphaerae > Phycisphaerales > UBA1924 > JACKHA01. Next base: position 32,805 of record JAWKTE010000009.1, on the reverse strand, counting down.
TGACGATGCAGTGGTCTCGTCGAGCGTGCTGCTGCCCGGGGCGGTCGTGCCGTCGGGGGCGATCGTGATGGATGCGGTTGTGCCGGCGGGGTCGGTCTTCGGGCCGCGCACGGTGATGGCTGGGGCGGCGAGATCGGTCGCGTAGGGAGTGTTGCATGTCGCGAGGGCCCGCGTGGGGCTTCCAGGACGGGTTGTGGCTGGCGGGGCTGTGTGCGCTCGCGGTGGCCGCGTCGTTCTCGGCGTGGTACGACATGGTCCAGACCGGGCTTCGCAGTTCGGAGCAGTCGCACATCCTGTTGGCGTTGCCGCTGGTTGTGTGGCTTGCGTGGCTGCGTCGGGGTCGCGTGCGGAAGCACCGGCCTGGGCGATCGCTGGCGGGGGCGGGGATCGCGCTTGCTGGTTCGGTCGCGTTTCTGGTGGGGCCGCGTCTGGGTTACGACATTGTGTGGCACGCGGGTGCGTTGCTGATGCTGGCGGGCGGGCTGGTGTCGATCGTTGGGGTTCGGCTGGCGATCGCGTTCTTCCCTTCGTTCATCGGGCTGGCGTTCTTCCTGCCGGTGCCGGGGACGATCCGGCACGAGATCGCCACGCCTTTGCAGGACGTGTCGGCGCGGGTCGGTGAGTTCGCGCTGGACATCTTCGGGGTTCCGGTGGAGCGGACGGGCAGCGCGCTGACGGTCAACGGCGTGCCGGTGATGATCGCGGAGGCGTGCAACGGGATGCGGATGGTCTCGGCGCTGGCGCTGGTGTCGTTCGCGTTTATTTTCTCGGTGCCGATGAGCAATCGGATCCGAGTGCTGATCCTGGCGATCAGCCCGCTGGTGGCGGTGCTCGTGAACATCATCCGGCTGATCCCGACGGTGCTGTTCTACGGCTACGCGGACGCGAACATCGCGGGTGCGTTCCACGACGCCTCGGGGTGGCTGGGGCTTGTGCTGGCGTTCGGGGTGCTGTGGGCGTTCCTGTCGATGCTGCGATGGCTCGAGGTCCCGATCGCGCCGTACGGCGTGCGGGGGGGTGGCTGATGCTCGAGGACTTCGAGGGCGGCGCGGGGGACGCGCGCCGGACCGGGCACGGGCGGGGCGGCGGTTCCCGAGGGCGCGGGGCGCTCGGGCTGGTGGCGCCGGCGCTGACCGCGTGCGTGCTCGCGGGCACGCTGGGGATCGGCTGGGCGTCGCGGCCTGTTGCGCCGGACACGACGGCGTACTTCGCGCGCGTGCGCGAGCGGGTGGAGGGCGTTCCGTACACGCTGGGTGCGTACATCGGGACGGACGGCGAGGTTGTGGCCGCGGCCCGGGAGTTGCTCAAGCCGAACGCGATCCTGCAGCGTCGGTATCTGCGTGTTGACGTTGGCGAGCGGTCGTGGTTCGACGTGATCATCGTGCACTGCGGGGACGTGCGGGACATGCAGGGGCACTACCCGCCGGTGTGCTACCCGGCTTCGGGCTGGACGATCGATGCGGGTCGGCCCATCACGGTCGGGGGGGATTCGGGCGGCGGTGTTCCGGCGATGGACTACGTGGTGTCGTGGCCGCACGATCGGAGCGTCGGCGACAAGCGGGTTGTGAACTTCTTTGTTCTGCCGGGGACGGGGGCGCACTACGCGAGCGAGATGCGTGGTCTGGAGCGGGCCGCGCGACAGGGCGTGACGGCGCAGTTGGGGGTGGCGCAGGTGCAGATCCTGATGCCGGCGGCGCTCGGGGAGTCGGAGCGGGACGCGCTGCTCGACCGGGTGTGGACGCTTGTGGAGCCCGTGGTGCGGGAAGTGGTTGGAGGACCCGATGCGAACGGCTGACGCGAGGCAACCCGGTGGGTTCGGATTCGAGCCGGAGCACCAGGGCGGGGTGAACCCGCTGCTGCTGGTCCATCGCCTGCTGCGCGGGCGGTACTGGTGGGCGATCGGTCTGTCGGTGGTGCTCGGCGGGCCGCTGGCGTGGCTCGGGTACCGGTCCAAGACGCCGATGTACACGAGCGAGGCGATCGTGCGGATCGCGCCGACGCAGAGCCCGATCCTGTTCCAGACGGAGCAGAACGAGGCGATCCCGTACTTCGATCAGTATGTGAGCAGCCAGGCGGCGTTGATGGGGAACGAGCAGACGTTGCGGTCGGCGCTGGCGGCCGAAGGCGTCGAGGAAGCGGGATGGGAAGGCGGAAACCGCGGGTTGGTTGCTTTGCGGCGCGCGGTGTCGGTGCAGGCGCCGGCTCGGGCCGGCATGCTGCGCCTCACGGTTTCGCACCGCGATCCAGCGGCGGCCCAGGCGGCGTGTGCGGCCATTCTTGCGGTGTACAGGAACTCCTACGACCAAGATACTCGGACCGTATTTATTCAGCAGAAGCAGGCGCTCGCAGAACGCATACGCCTTCGAGCGATCGAACGCGACGGGGCACTGGAAACCGTTCAGGAGATCGCCAGACTGCAGGGGACCGAGCACCTTCAGCCGCAGATCGACAGTCTCAGCCGAGAGTTGGTGGTTCTGGAGATCCGCTTGGCCCAGTTGAAGGCGGAGCTCGCGGTTCGAGGGGTTGACGTGGACATCGATCCCGCCCAGGGCGAGCGAATGGGGCGACGGCGGCTCGCCGAATGCAGAAGGGAGCCGACGGGGAGCCCGATCCGAGGGCGACCCCACCCGACTGGACCGCCGAGACGGTCCCGGTGGAGATGCTCGCCCAGATCGACCCGGAGCTCGCCGAGTTGCTGCGAATCCGGCGGCTTGGTGACGGAGATCGAGGCGTTCACCGAACCAGTACTCGAACCGGCACCTCGAGGGCGCACTCGCGAGGCGGAGGCCGAGCGGACCGACGGACCTGATCGAGCAGCGCGAGGAGTTCCTTCGAGCACATGGGGACAAGGGCCGGACCTCGCGTCGGCCACGAACGAACGAGCTTCTGCGGCAATACGAGCAGGATCGGCGTCAACGGTTCGCATGTTCAGCGGGACGCGATTCGCCTGGCATTCGGATCAACGCCGGGGACAGGTCGGCGCGACGCGGCGAGCCGTGCAGAGACGGAGCGGCTGGAGGCCTCGCGGCGACTGGACGAACTTCTCACGGAGCAGAGCCGCGAGAGTCTTGGTCGCGTCACCATTCTCCAACCGGCAACGACGCCTCTGGCCCCGTCCAGCGACAAGCGTCTGATGTTCGCCGCGGCCGGGGCCATGGCCGGCGGCGGGGCGGCGTTCGGGCTCGTCGGGCTGCTGGGGCTGCTCGGCGGGGGGTTCCGGTACATCGACGAGATCGACGAGAAGTCGTCGCAGTTGCTAGGGGTGATCCCGGACCTGGGCGGGCGGCGTGAGCCGACGCCGGAGGCGGCGCTGTGCATCCACCACGCCCGGGCGATGATCGACAGCCGCGTGCCGCGGGTGAAGGAGCGGGGGCGGATCATCGCGGTGACGAGCCCGACGGCGGGCGACGGGAAGACGACGGTGTGCTGCTCGCTGGCGACGTCGTTCGCGATGGCGGGGTTCCGGACGGTCGTGCTGGACGCGGACTTCGTGGGGCGGGGGATGACCTCGCGTCTGGAGATGGACAAGGCCGCGGGCCTTGCGGACGTGCTCGCGGGCGACGACCTGGAGTCGGCGCTCGCGCCGGGGGGGACGGAGAACCTGCTGATCATCGGGGCGGGGCGTGAGGAGCGCCTGTCGGCGGACCGGTTCTCGGCGGCGCGGCTGGCGCCGGTGCTGGAGCGTCTGTCGCGGGCCCACGACATCGTGCTGGTGGATTCGGGCCCGGTGCTCGGGAGCCTCGAGGCGACGGTGACGGTGGGGCTGGCCGACGCGGTGCTCGGCGTGGTGTCGCGCGGGCAGAGCGAGAAGATGTTCGCGTCGATGCGTCGGAAGTTGGAGTCGCTGGGAGCGGAACTGACGGGCGTGGTGTTCAACCGGGCGATGCCCCGGGACTTCCAGCACAGCACGCACACGAGCGTGGTGTCGGCCCAATCGCAGCGTTCGCGGACGGTGCAGGTGCCCGACTTCGTGACGATGGGCGCGAGCGGCATGGCGGGGCGGCTGCCCGGCGGATCGGGCGGCGCTTCCGACGCGGGTGGTTCGGGCGGCGGGACGGGGCAGTGGTCGTCCAGCCGCGATCGTGCGACGGCGGAGTCCGACTGAATGGCGTCGCGCGTCGTTCCAACGTCGAGGACCCATCGCGGCGGTTCGCTGCCGCGGACGGTGCGTCACGCCGCGCCGGGGGACGCGCGTCCGGGCGGCGGCGGGCGTTGGCGCGTGTGGGGCGCGGATGCGACGGGGCTGCACGACCGGGCGTGGGCGTTGCGGCATATCCAGGTGTGCCGCCCCGGCGGTGCGGCGCCGCAGGCTCGCGGGCCGCGGCTGTTCCTGCTGCTTGGCCCGACGGACCTTGTGCAGTTCAACACGAAGCCGGCGTTGGACCGGCTGTACTGGTCTCGGTCGCGTGCGGCTCGTGTGCGCGTGGTGCAGACGACGGGCACGCCGTACGCCGAGGCGGTCGACTGCGACGGGCGTGGGCGGCTGCTGCGGATCCGGCGGGACTACTCGCGGGGCGCGAGCACGACGGCGCGTTGCTGGCTGACGAGCGATGTGTCGCTGGCGCGTCGGTGGCACGCGGAGGGCGATCGTCCCGGCGCGTGGCAGTGGCTGGCGCGACTGGTGGGCTCGGAGTGGAGCGTGGCGGTGCGGGCCGAGGGGCGTGTGGGGTCGAGCCGCGATGACGAGGCGGCGATGACGTGGCTCGAGGAGGGCCTCGGCGTCGCGGGCGATCTCGAGCACGCGTTCGAGGGCGTGTACCAGTACCAGCCCGGCGTGTGGGTGCACGAGTCGGTGCGGGTGCCCGCTGGGATCAGGTTTGCCGGGCCGGCGCTGGTCGGGGCGGGTGTGGACCTTTCGGCGGCCGACGTGGTGATCGGTCCGGCGCTGCTGGCCGACGAGGTTGAGGTGGCGACGCCGGATGGGGTCGACTGGGACGATCTGGAGGCTCCGACGCACCGGCTGCTCCCGCGTCCCCGGCTGAAGCGGGGCTGGTGGCGTCGGGCGAGCAAGCGTGCGTTCGATGTTGCGGCCAGCGCGGCCGCGCTCGCGTGCGCGCTCCCGCTGTTTCCGATCGTGATGCTGCTGATCTGGCGCGAGGACGGTCGACCGTTCTTCTTCGCGCACACGCGGCAGTCGCGGGGCGGGCGCGAGTTCCCGTGCTACAAGTTCCGGACGATGATCAAGGACGCCGAGCGCGTCAAGGCGGCGCTGGCCGGGGTGAACCAATCGGACGGGGCGCACTTTTTCATGAAGGACGACCCGCGTCTGCTGCGGGTGGGCAAGTGGCTGCGGCGGTTCCAGATCGATGAGATCCCGCAGCTCTGGAACATCCTCCGCGGGGACATGAGCGTGGTCGGGCCGCGCCCGAGCCCGGACAAGGAGAACCAGTTCTGCCCGGCATGGCGCGAGGCGCGGCTGAGCGTGCGCCCCGGGCTGACGGGGCTGTGGCAGGTTCGGCGGACGCGCGAGCCGCAGACGGACTTCCAGGAGTGGATCCGCTACGACCTCGAGTATGTGCGGCGTGAGTCGTGGCGGCTGGACATCTGGATCATCCTCGAGACGATCCGCACGGTGGTGCTGGGCAGCGGCCCGCGCACGAAATCGAAGTCGGCGGGCCCGTCGGGCGACGCCTCGAACGCACCCGGCACCGGCGACGCGCAGGGCGCGTCGTCCAGCACAGGCAAGGAGCAGCCGTGAAGCCCAAGACAAAGAAACGCCTCATCGCGCTCGGCCTCGTTCTCGCGCTGCTGGCGGGTGGCGCGGTGGGGCTGCGCCAGTTGCGCAATGCGCGCCGGGCCGAGACGGTCGCCCAGGCGCGCGAGATCGGCATGGCGGCGTACGACCGCGGCGAGTGGCAGGCGGCGATGGACAACCTGGGCCTGTACGTGCACCGCGCCGGGCGTCGCGATGGTGAAGCGCTGTTCCGCCTGGCCGACGCGCGGCTGCGCGAGCCGATGCCCGACGGGTCGCACTACACGACGGCGATCGGCATCCTGCGGGACGCGATCGCCGCGGACGATCCCGACGAGCGGGCGGCGCCGATGCTGCTGGAGTGCTACTCCGTCGCCGGGCGATGGGCCGACGTGCTCGCGCTGACGGAGCAGATGGCGCGTGGGCGGGGTACGGATGATCCGGACAGGGAGTTGATCCTCGCGCGTGTGCGCGCGTTCCAGGCGCTCGGGCGTCCCAACGACGCCATCGCCGAGGCCGATCGGCTGGTGGACGCGTTCCCGTCGGACATGTCGGCGCATCGCACGGCCATCGCCGCGCGGTTTCGTGGCAGCGCGTCGCGCGAGGCGGCGGTTCGGCAGTATCTGGACGCCGAGGGCGGGCTCGGGCGGCTGGAGCGCCCGCTGGCGGCCGAGACCATCCGCGCTTGGGCGCTGCTGCTCATCGATGATCGGGACGGGGCGCTGGCGGCGTGTGGGCCCGCGGTTGATGCCGTGGACCACGGGGATGTGGGCGAGGAAGTGGCGTTGTTGTTCGACGTGCTGGACACGCTCCTGGGGTTCAGGCCACGCACGACTCCTCCAGAGGGCTGGCGATCCGCGTTCACGCTGGCGAGCGAGTTGTCCGAGCGACTGCTCGCCCTGGACGAACTGTCCGAGGCGACGCGAGTCGCGATCGTGTCACGGAACTGGCGGGCGGGATTGAGAACCGGCGCGACGGAACTGCTGGCGCCGGTCTTGAGCGATCCGTCTGCCGCCGACGCGTCGACACTTGGATGGGCGATCGTGGCGGATGCGGTGGGACCCGAGGCGATCGGCGATCTGCGTGCCGCGTTGTCGGCCAAGGACGACGAACGGGGCGCGTTCTGGCTGGCGATCGCCGACACGATCTCGGCCCTGGATTCCGGCTCGTCTGGTGCTGCCGAGGCCGCGGCCGCGGCGGAGCAGTTGGCATCTCGGATTGGTGGTGACGCGGCACGAGAGCGCACGCTGGCGGCGTACCTGATGGGCGTTGCCGAGGCCGTCGAAGGGCGGGAGGCGAAGGGCGAACAGATTCTGCGCGCGGTTGGTGGGCAGTGGGGCTGGCGGATCGCGCGGCAGGAGGAACTTCGCCTGATCCTGCGGCGCGGGGACTACCTCGTTGCCGACGCCGCCATGGATCGGTATCCCGGATTCGGGCTGACGTACGCCGAGTCGATCCTTGCGTGCGAAGCGCTTGTGGGTCTCGCCGAACAGCGGGACTCTCGCGAAGAGGCCGGCGGCGCGGGTCGGCACGACGAGGCGATCGCTCGACTGACGATGATGCGTGATCGCTTCGAGGAAGAACTCGACACCAGTGCGCCGCCGACGATCGAGGCCCTCCTGGCTCGTGCCCACGCGGTCAACGCGGATCGGGGCGCCACGGCCGCGGCCGTCGATGCGCTGCTCGCCATGCTCGCCGAGGCTGAAGGGCGATCCGAAGCGGCGGTGCGTCTGGCGTGGGCGACGGCTGCTCGTCTTCGGCCGCGGGCGCCGGAGCAGGCCGATCGCCTGCTGGCGTTCGCCGTGGGCGTCGCGCCGGACGATCCGGATGTGCTGTTCCAGCAGGCGCTCGCGCTGCAGCTTGCCGCACCGGACGAGAACGAGACCGCGTCGATCGCGCTCCTGGAGGAGGCATTGAGGGACGCCGAGGGCGACCGGGCGTTCCAGATCCGGCGCCGGTTGGCGACGCTGCTCGACGCACGGGTCGACCCATTCGCACCCGCTTCTGAGCGGGCCGCGGCGATGGCGCGGGCGGCCGAGGAGTTCCGGGCACTGGCCGAGGGTGCGGCGAACGACCTGGACGTGCAGCTCGATGTGCTGCGCTCGCAGTCGGCGTGGTCGGATGAGCAGATCGTTCAGCCGGCGATCGCGCGCGTGCGGGCGCTCGAAGGCGACGACTCGACGGCGTGGCGCATCTACGAGGCCAAGCGGCTGCTTGTGTTCGCGCCCGTGCCCGGCGGGCCGTCGCGCGAGGTCCGCGCCCGAACTGCCATCACGGAGGTGCTGGCGCCCGTGATCCTCGCGGGCCAGGACGCCGAGGCCCTTGAGTTGGCCGCGCTCGCCTACGACATCCTGGGCAACGGCGATGACTACATCCGGATGCTGACCGAGGCGATCTCGAAGTCGAGCGCGCCGGCGCGGCTATACCCGCGCGTGATCGCCGCGCTCCGCGAGGCCGGGCGCCCCGATGAGGCCCGTGCCTATCTGGGTCGATTCCTGGAAGAGGGCGACGTGGGTTCGGTGCTCTCGCGGGATCGGGCCACGCTGCTCGAGACGTACTCGATGTTCGATCGCGCGATCGCGGAGCGCGAGCGTCTTGCCGCGTCCGGGCTGGATGAGGACCTGCTGGCCCTGGCGCGGGCGTACACGCTGGGGGGGCGCCGCGGCGAGGCGGGCCGCGTGCTTGGCGGCCTGGCGGCGACGCCCGATCTGTCGGCGCGTGTACTGGAGGCGACCGCCAACGGTCTGGCCGAGTTCGGTGACGTTGAGGGCGGGCGTGCCCTGTTGGGGCGGCCAGGGGGGTTCGAGACGGACGTCGAGCGTGTGCTGGCGGTGGGGCGGTTCCTCGATCGCTATGGGACCCGAGCCGAGGCGATCGGCCATGTGCGGGCCTTTGCCGAGTCCGACGCGGCGGGCGCCGAGCGTGCGGCCGCGTGGCGCTGGTTGGCGCGGGCGCATGCGCGTTCGCTCGACCGCGATGCGACGGCAGCCGCCACCGATGCCGGCCTGGCGCTCGAACCGGGTGACGAGGACTTGCTCGCCATGCGAGCGCTCCTGTCGTCGCAGGAGTCGGGCGACTCGATCAACGCGGCCCTGGCGGCGGTCGCGAGCGACGCGGGCCAGAGCGAAGCGATGAAGGCGTTGGTGGACCTGCTGGCGGGCTACGCCGCGGGTCGTGTGGACCAGGGGCGTTTCCTGGCTCGGCTGACGGAACAGACCGAGCGTTGGCCGACGGCGGTCCCGACATGGGGCGTGCTTTTGCAGGCCCGCGCGCAGGCGGGCGACACGAGCGGCGTGGCCCGCGACGCGAGCCGCCTGATGCGAGCGATCGACGAGCCGGCGGCGATGGAACTCGCATCCCGCGCGTTCGCGTCGATCGGGCAGACGGCGTCCGCGAGGTCGGCCGCGGAGCAGTGGCGGCGGCAGACGCCCGGCAATCCGGTCCCCGCCGACGTGCAGTTGGCGACGCTGGATATCGGGGAGGGAGCGTTCGCCCGGGCGCTGGCGACGCTCGCGCCGCACCTCGACGCGATCTTCGCCACCGACCCGCCGGAGCCGTACGCCTCCAGAGCCGCGGCGATGGCGATCGTCGGCGCGGGTTCGACCCCGCAGAGGGACCGCCTGGCCCGACGCGCGGCGGACGACGCGGACTGGATGATCGTCTCGGCGGAAGCGGGCGCGAGTGTACCGGAGCCCGTGGCCTCGGGGTGGCTCGCCCGCCTCGACGCGCAGAACGCCGAGGAGCCGGCGGCGCTGGCGGTCGCGCGGGCGTGGGTGATCCTCGCCGAACGCAGCGGCGAGGCCGACCACGCCGCGCGGACGGTGCGGATCATCGGCCAGAGGCATTGGGACGACTCGCGCGTCGGGACCGCCAGGCGCCTTGAAGCCAGCGCGTTGCGGCTGCTCGGGCGGCTCGACGAGTCGGAGGCGGCGTATCGGGCCGCGCTCGAGGCCAGCCCGAGCGACTGGGGCGCGGCCGGCGCACTCGCCGAACTCCTTCTGGAGTCGGGCCGTGCGCGTGAAGCAGTGTCGGAGGCCGCACGGCTCAGGGGTCAAGTGATGGCCGACCCGACCGCGCCCGCGCTGGCGCGGCGGACCTCGGCCGATCTGCTGGCCCGGTGCCAGATAGCCGCGGGGCTGATCGACGACGCCTCGCGCACGATCAGTGAGGCCCGGGCCAGCGAGCCGGGCAATCCGGCGATCGAGTCGCGCCGGATGGAGATCGCCGCGCTTCGGGGCGACGCCAGAGAGGTCGAGAGCGCGATCCGCGCGATCGCGGCGGACGCGGGGCGTATCCCGGCCGCGCTGAGCGTCGCGGACCGGCTCGATGAATCAAGCCCGGCCGCGGCGGTGCTCGTGCTGGAGGCGGCGGTCAGGATCGCGCCCTCGATGTCGTTCGAGGCGGTCTCGGCGGCGAATAACCTGGCGTACCTGCTGGTGGTGACGGGCGGCGATACGGAGAGGGCCGTGGAGTTGGCGTTCCGGGCGAGCAATGACGCCGCGGCGTTGAGCCTGCCGGGCCCCGTTCGCGCCAGCGTTCTCGAGACCCTCGGCCGCGCGCAACTGGCCAGTGGAGATGCGGAGGAGGCACGCGGCACGTTCGCAGGGGCGCTCGGCCTCGAGCCCGGCTCCGCGGACGTGCTGCTCGGCCTTGCGGAGGCGCTGCGAGCGCTCGACCGGGACGCGGAGGCCGACGGGGTGCTGGCCCGCATCGACCCGGGCGTACGCGAGGCGTTCACCGAGAGCCAGCGGGTCCGATTCGAGCGGGTGTCGAGCGCGGGTGGCCGATAACACGTTGCTGAGTTCGGATTGTAACGCCAGATAACTGGAATCGAAGCCCGCGGGCGTGCCGCGGGCTTTCTCTTTTGCTGCCTGCGGGTATCTTTCGTTGTAGCCAGCGGCGGGAGCCACCGCCGCCGGCCCGACGACATGGCTCGAAGAGGGAGGCCGCCGCGGGAAGCCGACGGCGTGCGGATCGAGAGAACCAAGAGAGGGTGTGTTATGACGACCAAGACGATTCTGTCCGCAGGGACCGCGGGCGCGCTGCTTCTTGCCTCGCCGGCCCTGGCCGGCCCCATCGCGGTTGACTTCCAGGGCACGGGCCTCGGCCAGTCGGCGCGGGTCACGTTCAACTCCGGCGACTCGTCCGCGTTCAGCGAGCGGAGCCTGTTCGTCGGCCAGCTCCGCCACCGCCTCGGCACCGGGGCGTCGGCCCGGGACTTCCAGACGTACTGCATCGACCTGACGCAGACCGCGGGCGACGGCACGTTCAACCTCGTGGCCCTCCACGACGCGCCCGTGACCAGCCCCGCGCCCAGCAACAAGTGGGAACTCAACCACGACCAGATCGACGCCCTCAACTCGCTGTACAACGCCTATGGCGACGCGGTGGACTCCAACGCGAAGGCCTCCGCGTTCCAGGCCGCGGTCTGGGAGATCGTGTTCGACTGGAGCACCGTTGACGGCGGGACGTTCACGACGGCGAACGAGTCGAACCTCCGCACGGGCGTGGTCTCGATCTCGAACAAGATCAGCAACGCGCTGTTCGCCGACTACCTGAACGCCGCGGTCGACGGGGCCGACACCTCCGGGCGTCTGGCCGCGATCGTGAGCAGCAGCCGCCAGGACCAGATCATCGTGCTGCCCCTGCCCGGCGCGGGCGCGCTGGCCGGCGTCGGGATGATCGTCCTCGGTGGGCGTCGCCGGCGCAGCATGTGACCGGCGGCCGCCGCGCCTTCGGCGATGTTCCAATGTGAGGAATCAATGCGACCGAGCCCCGGACCGATCCGGGGCTCGGTTCTGTTTCGCGCGTGGTCGGCCTCAGACGTTGAAGTACTTGGCCTCGGGATGGTGCACGACGATCGCCGAGGTGCTCTGCTCCGGGTCGATCTGCCAGTTCTCGGTCAGCACGCAGCCGATCCGCGACGGGTCGATGAGGCGCCACAGGATGTCCTGGTCGGACATGTCGGGGCAGGCGGGGTAGCCGAAGGAGTAGCGGCTGCCGCGGTACTTCTGGGTGAACAGCTCGCGGATGCGGGGCGAGTCGTCGCCGGCGATGCCGAGTTCCTGGCGCATCCGTTTGTGCCAGAGTTCGGCCAGGGCCTCGGCTGATTCGACGCCGAGCCCGTGCAGGTACAGGTATTCCTGGTACTTGTTGGCCTGGAACAGTTCCTGGGTGGCCTTGGAGATCTCCTGGCCCATGGTCACGCACGAAAGGCCGAGCACGTCCTTCCGCCCGGCGGCGCGGCACTCATCGGCGTCCATGAAGAAGTCGCTGATGCAGAGGCGGCGCTGGGCCTGCTGGCGGGGGAAGCGGAAGCGCTCGATCTCGCGCTCGTGGTCGGTTGGGTCGAAGACGACCAGATCGTCGGCGTCGCTCCAGACGGGGAAGTACCCGTAGACCACCGCGGGGCGGAGCAGGCGCTCGTCGCGGCAGCGGGCCTTGAGACGTTCGAAGACGGGGAGGATCTCCGCCTCGAGCTTTGCGTTGTACGCGTCGTCGTCGAGCCCGCCCTTCTTGAACTGCCACTGGCCGCGGAAGAGGGCCACGGTGTTGATGAAGGGGTAGACGCTGTCGAGGTCGATGTCGGTCACGACGCGGGAGCCGAGAAACGGCGCGGCCGGGATGGACTCCTTCGCCAGGCGCTCCGTCTTGCTGCGGACGCGCGGCTCGGCGACGGCGGCGACCGCGACGCCGCCACCGGAATCGGGCGCGGGCTTGGCTGCGGCCTGTCCGTGTGCCGGCTGGGCCTTCGACTTCTCGAACGCCTCGGCCCGCTCGGCGCGGGTCGCGCGCGACTCGGCGATGGCCTCCTCGGCCGCCGAACGCTTGGCCATGCGGGCCTCGATCTCCTGATCGAGGACGGCGGTCTTCTTGCCGGCGATGTGGTCCATGATGCGCAGGCCGTCGAACGCGTCCTTGCCGTAGTAGAGCGAGCCCTGGTACGTGCTTCGCAGATGCCCCTCGGCGTAGTGGCGCGTCAGTGCCGCGCCGCCCAGAAGAATCGGGATCTTCACATCGCCCTTGTTGAGTTCGCGGAGGTTCTCCTCCATCACGTTGACGCTCTTGACCAGCAGGCCGGACATGCCGATGGCGTCGGCCTTGGTGTCCTTCCACTTCTCGAGGATGGCCGAGAGCGGCTGCTTGATGCCGATGTTGTGGACCGTGTAGCCGTTGTTGGAGAGGATGATGTCGACCAGGTTCTTGCCGATGTCGTGCACGTCGCCCTTGACGGTGGCGAGCACGATCGAGCCGCGGGTCTGGCCGTCGGCCTTCTCCATGAGCGGCTCGAGCCTGGCGACGGCCATCTTCATGACCTCGGCGGACTGGAGCACGAATGGGAGTTGCATCTGGCCCGAGCCAAAGAGTTCGCCGACGGTCTTCATGCCGTCGAGCAGGTGGTCGTTGATGATCTCGAGCGGCTGGTACTTCTTCAGGGCCTCTTCGAGGGTCTGGTCGACGCCTTCCTTCTCGCCGTCGATGATGTGGGCGCGGAGGCGTTCTTCGAGCGTCAGGTCCTTGGCCGCGGCCTTGGCGGGCCCGGCGGCGACGGCGTCCTTGAACACGTCGATGAGGCGCTGGAGGGGGTCGAAGCCCTCATCTGTGATGCCGGGGGGCAGGCCCGTGCCGCCGGCGGACTCGGCGCGGCGGTCGTAGATGAGGTCCTCGCAGGCGGTCCAGTGCTCGTCCTCGATGCGGTTGCGCGGCATGATCTTGCCGGCGTGCAGGATCGCGCTGGTCAGGCCCGCGCCTTCGAGTTCGTGCAGGAGCGCGGAGTTGAGCACCTGGCGGGCCGCGGGCTTGAGGCCGAACGAGGCGTTGGACAGCCCGACGGTGATCTGGCTGTCGGGGAACGCCCTCGAGATTCGGCGCACGCCCTCGACCAGGGCCATCGCGGAGCGCCGGTCCGAGTCCATGCCGGTGGACACGGGCAGGACCAGCGGATCGAAGAAGATGTCGGCGGGGTCGAGGCCGTGGTGCTCGACGGCGCGACTGAGGCCTCGGGCCGCGATGTCGTGCTTGCGGTCGGCGGTGCGGGCCATCGCGGCTTCCTGGTCCTCGTCGATGGAGCCGATGACCAGGGCCGCGCCGAACGTCTTGGCGAGGCGGCAGAGTTCGTCGAACTTCTCTTCGCCGTCCTCGAAGTTGGCGGAGTTGATGATGCAGCGACCCGCGGCGTGGCGGAGGCCGGCCTCGATCGTTTTGATCTGCGTCGAGTCGATCATGAGCGGCACGTCGACCTGCTTCGCGATGCGCCGGACGACCTCGGCCATGTCGCGAGCGTTGTCTCGCCCCGCGTAGTCGACGTTGATGTCGAGCACGTGGGCGCCCTCGCGCACCTGCGAGCGGGCCAGCGAGACGATCGCGTCCCAGTCCTCGCCCTCGAGGAGCTGCTTGAACTTCTTCGAGCCGGAGGCGTTGCAGCGCTCGCCGACGATGAGGATGGAGTTGTCCTGGCGGTAGTCGGTGTGGGAGTAGAGGGAGGTGCAGCCGCGGGGCTGGGGCTCGAAGGTGGAGCGGGCGACGAGGGGGGTGGAGTGGCGGGGAGCGGGGGAGGCTTCGTTGGGGTGGTGCGCGTGAGGTTTGTCGGCACCGACCTGCTCCGCGGACTTCGCAGGTCGGTGGCACGGTGCGGCGCTGGTGGCGCGGGGCTTGATTTCGTAGCCCGGCTTGCGGTGGTCGGCCAAGGCGGTGGCGAGGGCGGTGATGTGCTCCGGTGTTGTGCCGCAGCAGCCGCCGACGATGGAGATGGCGTGCTCGCGGACGAAGGTCGCCAGAGCCTTGGCGAAGCCCTCGGGGCCGAGCGGGTACTGCGTCTTGCCCTCGTGCAGCACGGGCAGGCCCGCGTTGGGCACGACGGAGATGTGCCGGTCCCAGTGTTTGGCCAGGAACGCGACGTGCTCGCCCATCTCGGTCGGGCCGGTCGCGCAGTTGAGCCCGAGCGAGGCGATGGGGAACGAGCGGAGCGCGCTGGCGGCGGCTTCGATGGCCGTGCCCAGCAGCATCGTGCCGGTGGTCTCGATCGTGACCGAGACGAAGATGGGCACATCGTCGGTGGTCTTCTTCTGGTCGTCGAGGGCCTCGAGCACGGCGTTGACGGCGCACTTGACCTGCAGGAGGTCCTGGCAGGTCTCGATCAGCAGCGCGTCCGCGCCGCCGGCGATGAGCCCGCGGGCCTGCTCGCGGTACGAGGCGAGCATCTGGTCCCACTCGATCTGGCCGAGCGTGATGAGTTTCGTGCCCGGGCCCATGGAGCCCAGGACGAATCGCGGCCGGTCCTTGGTCGAGTGCTTGTCGGCCGCCGCCCGCGCGACCTGGGCCGCCCGCTCTCCAAGTTCGAACGCGCGGTCCTGCAGATCGAACTCACGCAGGATGTGTGTGGCGCCGCCGAAGGAGTCGGTCTTGAGCCCATCGGCGCCGGCTTCGAGGAAGCGCTCGTGCAGGCCTTGGATGACCTCGGGGCGGGAGGCCAGCAGGATCTCGGGGCAGTTCTCGCAGCCGCAGTAGTCGCGCTCGACGTCCAGGTCCATCGCGTGGATCGCCGAGCCCATGGCCCCGTCGAGCACGAGGACGCGGCGGGCGAGTTCGTCGAGGATCCGGCTTGGCATGGGGGCTCCGGGGTGAGGGCCGAGAACCCCGGAGTGTATTCATCCAAATATCCGGATCAACGGATGGATTATGGCCCACCGCGGCTTGCGAACGGGTCAGGCGGCCTTGGCGTCCGAGCCGCCGCCCGACCAGCGGGCGATCTCGGCCTCCAGGGCGGCTTCCTCGGGGTCGACCGGGGCAGCCGCAGGGCGAGCCGAGCCGGGCCGCGTGGACGCGGTTTGGCCCGGGCCGGCGTATTGGGTCGGCATGGGCGTGGGCTGGTAGGGGTTGGCCTGGGTGGGGGGGTAGATGCCGGTCGCCGAGCGGGCCGGAGCGCCGGGCATGGGCATGCCGAGGGCGGCCGCGTGGGTCTGGGCGGCGTGGCTGGCCCAGGGGCTGGCGGCGTCGCGTCGGCGACGCTTGAGTTTGTGCTTGAGGAGCGTCGTGCCCGCGCCGAATGCGAGCAGCAGCGTGCCGCCGATGAGCCCGACCTTGATGGCCGCTTCGTCGCGGGCGTTCTCGCTCGCGGCGGTGCGGCCCGTGTCGAGCAGGACGGCGCGGCTCGGATCGGACGAGCCGATCAGCGACGCGAGCGTGCGGTTGTGGTTCGAGAGCGGGCGCGGGTCGAGCATGCCCTCGACGGCGTGCTTGGGCAGGTCCTCGGTCGTGCAGCGGACGATCAGGTTCCCGTCGGTCCCCTCGACCGCGGCGTAGGAGGCCATGGGCGAGCCGCCGGCGCGGCCCTGGCCGTCGAAGATGATCGTCGCGTCGTGCGGGATCGTGAAGTTCAGTTCGCGCTGGACGTAGTCGCGGATGGCGGCGGGCGTGTGGCTGACGTGGGGCGCGTTGGCGTTCAGGTCGTCGAAGCGGCTCAGCGCGCCCTGGTAGCGCCCGCGCTCGCGCCACGCGGTGGTGGCGGCCTCGTCGCTCATGCCCGGCGAGAGCACCCAGACGCTGCCCTCGGTGCCCTCGACGCGGCACAGGGCTCGGACGCTCTGGAGCGTGCGCCGGCCGTTCTGCTCGCGGACCGTCTCGCACAGGATGCCGGGACGCAGGCCGCGGTCGAGCGAGACCGTGACGCCGAGGAGTTCCTGGGGCGCGCCCTGCCAGTCGGGGTCGAGGATGTGGACCTCGTTGGTGTTCGTGAGCGTGAGCGCGGGGCTGGCCAGGCCCGTGGAGTACACGCGTGTGGATGGGTCGAGGCGGGCGTCGATCGAGACGAACCGCTCATCGCCCGAGCCGATGGAGGCCAAGGCCTCGCCCGGCGTGACCGATCGGGCGTTCTCGTCGCGGGGCGAGTAGGTCATCGCGGTCTGGGCGCCGCCGACCAGCAGCACGATGCCCAGGCCCATCGAACCCCAGCGGACGAGGAAACCAAGCGCGGACATGGCGACCTCCCTTGGGGGCGCGGCCTGCGCCCCCGCCGAGGAAAGGTCGGGTCGGTGGGTGGGCGGGTTCGGCCCAACCCTTCGATCGCGGTGGAAGCCACGGGGAGGGGTTCGGGTTGCGCGGGCTCGAGGGGGCCTGGAGGGAGTCTCGGACGGCGCAACTGATGCGCTGCGCGTGGTCGGGCGGCCGAAACGGGTCGGGCTGGTTGGCTCGCCCGAAGCCGGCGAGTGCGGCAACGAAAGCCGGCGGCGACGCTGTGTGCGTCGCCGCCGGTGGGAGGACTCAAGCGAACGCTCGACAGGCCACCAGGGCCTGTGCTCGGGGTCTGGTTAGCAGCCGGCGGCGAAAATGGCCAGGTAGTAGAAGAAGTCGTCGTTGGTGATGACGCCGTTGGGGACGCCGTAGCCGGGCTGGCCCGGGATTGCGCCCGTGGTCAGGTCGGCGACGGCGACGTTGCCCGAGGCGAACTGGGCGAGGTAGTAGAAGAAGTCGTCGTTGGAGACCACGCCGTTCGGGACGCCGTAACCGGGCTGGCCCGCGATCGCGCCGGTGGTGAGGTCCGGCTCGCAGGGCGGGGGACCGCCCTGGCCGGCCCAGCGGATGAGATTGATGGCCAACGCGGTGTTGTCGGCCGACCCGATGAAGTTGTTCGAGAACATGTTGTGGTCGCCGAAGACGGCGATCCGTCCCGGCCCGGCGTAGCCGGTCGACCCGTCGAGCACGCAGGCGAACGGCCCGCCCGAGCCGTTGTTCATGATGCGCAGCGCGGCGCCGGGCACGGTGAAGGTGGCATCGGTGATGTACGCCGCGGTCGAGATGCCGGCGGTGATCGGATGGGACGCCGCGACGGTCGCGGGGCTGGCGGTGTTGGCCGCCGAGTACCCCGTCACGCCCGCGAACGACGTGAACGACTGGTAGCCGGGCAGGTTGAACACATCGGCGGTGACGATGAGCGTGCCGCCCCCGGCCAGCCAATTCTGCAGCGCGGTCTGCTCCGCCCCGCTGAGCGGCACGTTGTTGTTGGTCAAGAGCGAGGTGTAGAACACGTCGATGCCCGACAGGTACGAGGGTGTCAGCAAGGCAGTGGGCGCGGCGAGCACGCCGCCCTCGGCGGCCACGAGGCCCGCGAGCGTGGTGTGCGAGGCCCCGCCGTTGAGCACGCCGCCCGCGTAGTTCACGCGCGTCGCGTCGAAGCAGCCCCACACGGTCGCGTTCGGGTTGTTGGCCCAGCGGATCAGGTTGATGGCCAGGGCGGTGTTGTCGGCCTGTCCGATGAAGGTGTTGGAGAACATGTTGTGGTCGCCGAAGACGGCGATCCGGCCCGGCCCGGCGTAACCGGTCGAGCCGTCGAGGGCGCACGCGAACGGGGCGCCCGAGCCGTTGCTCAGGATCCGCAGCGCGGCGCCCGGCACGGTGAATGTGGCGTCGGTGGTGTAGGCCGCGGTTGAGATGCCGGTGGTGATCGGGTGGGACGCCGCGACGGTCGCGGGGCTGGTGGTGTTGGCGGCCGAGTACCCCGTCACGCCGGCGAAAGACGTGAACGACTCGTAGCCCGGCAGGTTGAAGATGTCGGCGGTGACGATGAGCGTGCCGCCCCCGGCGAGCCAGTTCTGCAGCGCCGACTGCTCGGCGCCGCTGAGCGGGACGTTGTTGTTGGTGAGCAGCGAGGTGTAGAACACGTCGATGCCCGACAAGTACGACGCAGTCAGCGAGGGCGTGGGCGCCGCCAGCACGCCGCCCTCGGCAGCGACCAGGCCCGCGAGCGTTGTGTGCGAGACCCCGCCGTTGAGCACGCCGCCCGCGTAGTTCACGCGGGTCGCGTCGAAGCAGCCCCACACCCTGGCGTTGGGGTTGTTGGCCCACTGGATGAAGTTCATGGCCAGTGCGGTGTTGTCCGCCTGCCCGATCAGCGAGTCCGCGAACATGTTGTGGTCGCCGAAGACCGCAATCCGTCCCGGCCCGGCGTAGCCGGTCGACCCGTCGAGCACGCAGGCGAACGGCCCACCCGAGCCGTTGTTCAGGATCCGCAGCGCGGTGCCGGGCACGGTGAAGGTGGCGTCGGTGACATACGCCGCCGTCGAGATGCCGGAGGTGATCGGGTGGGCTGCGGCGACGGTCGCCGGGCTGGTGGTGTTGGCCGCGGCGTAGCCGGTCACGCCGGCGAACGACGTGAACGACTCGTAGCCGGGCAGGTTGAAGATGTCGGCGGTGACGATCAGCGTGCCGCCCGCGGCGAGCCAGTTCTGGAGGGCCGTCTGCTCCGCGCCGCTCAGCGGCGTGTTGTTGTTAGTCAAGAGCGAGGTGTAGAACACGTCGATGCCCGCCAGATACGCGGGGGTCAGCGTCGGCGTGGGCGCCGCCAGCGTCGCGCCGCTGCCGGTCACGAGCCCGGACAGCGTCGTGTGCGAGGACCCACCGTTGAGCACGCCGCCCGCGTAGTTCACGCGGGTCGAGTCGAAGCAGCCCCAGACCTGGGCCTGGGCGGACGCGCCCCACGCGCCGTGCAGCAGCGCGGCGATCAACAGAACGATCGGATGGAAACAGGTGCGCACTTCTCGGTCCTCCACGAGCGGCACGGCGGTTCTCCCGCCCGTGCCTGGCGGTCCGGCGACCGGGGCGATAAGCCGCCCGAAGGGCCTGACCGGCCAGTCAGCATACCACCCCGCGGCCAGCGCACCAACCGGTTTCGGGGGTGGAGGCCGAAGCAAAAAAGAACCGAGCCCCGCGCGGACGCGGGGCTCGGCGATCGGGTTAGCGGACTCGGCTCTGGTGCGACTTACGCGCGGGCCTGGCGGCGGGCCGGGTCGATCGACCCGATCCCGCTCCGTACGTCGAGCCCGCGAGCGGTCGTCAGCAGCCCGCGGCGAAGATGGCCAGGTAGTAGAAGAAGTCGTCGTTCTGGAGGAACCCGTCGGGGATGCCGTAGCCCGGCGTGCCTGGGATGGCGGTGGTGGTCAGGTCGGGCGGGGAGTTGCAGGGCGTGCCGCCGGGGTTGCAGCCGAGCGACGAACTGAAGATGTTGAGGTAGTAGAAGAAGTCGTCGTTGTTGAGGATGCCGTTGGGCACGCCATAGCCCGGCGAACCGGGGATGGCCGAGGTGGTCAGGTCCGCGGCGCAGGGTGTGGTGCCCTGGAACTCGTGGGCGCCGATGTCGGCGATGGCGCCGGCGCCCTGGCCCGTGTTGGGCATGCCCAGGTCGTCGCGGAAGCGTGGCAGGCCGGCGACGTCGTTCAGGATGCCGAAGGGGATCGCGGCATTGGTGCCCGCGTCGATGTTGGGCGAGCCGGCGCGGATGGCCAGGTTGCCGTAGTCGTCGTCGGAGGTCCAGTAAGTGTTGTCGGGCCCGGGGCCGGGGATGCGCTCGAAGCGTGGCGCGATATTGACCGCGCCGGTCCAGCCGCCCTGGACGTTGGAGAAGGAAGCGGTGACGGCGCCGGCGTTGATCGCGCCGATGGCGTTGGGCTGGTTGTACCAGACGACGGTGCCGCGGAGGGCGACGGTGGAGCCGCTGCCGCGGGCGAGGATGGCCGAGTAGGAACCATCGGCGCGGTTGCCGGAGATCGAGACGTGGTCGAGCATGATGTCCGCGCCGTTGTCGGCCAGGACGCTGCCACCGGAGAGGAACGAGTAGTTGCTCGAGATCACGGAGTTGATGACGCGGATGGAGGCGTTGTTGCCGCTGGCGGCCAGCGAGCCGCCGTCGCCGCCCACGCGGTTGCCGATGATCCGCGAGTTCTGGATCTGGGCCGTGCCGAGGGACCACAGGCCCGAGCCGGAGCGTCCGTCGTTCCAGAACAGGGTGCAGTCGTTGACCAGGACCGTGCCCTCGTTGTAGATGCCGCCGCCTTCGAGCGGCGCGGCGGTTGGCCAGTTCTGCGTGACGGTCAGGCCGTCGAGCGTGACGGTCGCGCCCGGCACGATCCAGACGACGTGCTGGCTGTCGTCGAGGCGGTTGAGGTACGGGTCGTCGAGGCTGTTGTTGTTGTTGAGATCGCCGGAGAGGATGGTTGGGAACGCCTGGGTGTCGCGGGCGTTGGGGTCGATCGCGCCGACGCCCGCGAAGCCGCCCTGGATGACCAGGCCGTTGCGGGGACGGAAGGAGATGTTGCGATCGCCGCCGAACTCGGCGGGGCGATAGATGCCCTGGGCGACGCGGATGGTGGTGACCTGGGCGCTGGCCTGGGCGGCGGCCAGCGCGTCCTGCAGGTTGTTCAGGGCCGCGCCCCACGAGACGCCGCAGCCGCCGGGCAGGGCCGAATCGTCGACGTACAGCACGTCGGTGTTGCAGGGCGGCGGGATGTAGCGCGACAGCCAGGTGTCGTAGCCGCCGGCGTTTGGCGCGGCGATGACGCCGGTGGTGTCGCCCACGACGAACGTGCCGGGCGGGATGCCCAGGTCCGGGGCGATCGCGCGGACGCGGTCGTCGCCGGGGCCGCCGAACTGGCGGATCCAGCGCTGCGAGCCGTCGGAGGCGTACTCGGCGAGCCAGTTGTCGAGCCCGCCCGCGATGGGCGCGGCCAGGTCGCCGCGCGTCCACCCGCCGACCTGCACGCGCCCGCTGGGGAGCGAGGACGCGGCGAACGCGATGTCATCGAAGGTGGTGCCGATCTGGCGCTGCCAGACGACGTTGCCATTGGGGTCGTAGAACGAGAGGAACGCGTCGCGCCCGCCGATCACGGGGCCGGCCAGCGGGCCGCTGGTCTCGCCGACGACGTACACCCCGCCCATCTCGTTGGACGCGAGGCTGTTGCGCCGGACGTGGTCGTTGGCCGAGGTGCCGAACTGGCGGATCCACATCTGGTTGCCGTTGGCGTCGTAGCGGCACAGCCACGAGTCCCAGCCGCCGGCGTTCGGGCCGGCCAGCGAGGAGAATGTCTCGCCGGCGAAGTACACCCCTCCGCTGGCCGCGGGGGCGAGCGAGTTGCCGAACTCGGTGCTCAGCGCGCCGAACTGGCGGATCCAGATCTGGTTGCCGTTGGCGTCGTACCGCGCGATCCACGCGTCCCACTCGCCCTGGTTGGCCGCGGCCAAGTTGCCGTCGGTGTAGCCCGCGACGAACACGCCGCCCGCGCCGTCGGAGATCAGGGCCTCGGCGGCGTCGCGACCGGTCGTGCCGAACTGGCGGATCCAGACGCGGTTGCCGAACTGGTCGTAGCGGGCCAGGAACGCGTCGCGACCGCCCGCGCTGGACGCGCCCAGCGTGCCCTCGGTGTAGCCCGAGACGAACACGCCGCCCGCGCCGTCGGGGGCGCAGGTGTGGGCCACGTCGAACCCGATGCTGCCGAACTGGCGGATCCAAAGGCGGTTGCCCAGGTTGTCGTACCGCGCGATCCAGGCGTCGTACGAGCCAAAGTTGGCTCCGGCGAGGCTGCCGACGGTCTCGCCGGCGACAAAGAACCCGCTGATGCCGTCGCTGGAGACGCCTCCGGCCACGTCGTCCGCGGGCGTGCCGAACTGGTTGATCCAGAGTTGGTTCTGCCCCAGGGCCGAGCCGGCCAGGCAGGAGGCGGCTATCACGGCTCCCGCGGTCTTCAACGCGTGCATGGTGGACCCTCCGATTGGTGTGCGTGTTCGAGGCCTTGCGGACGGTGAGAGGTGGCCGAGAAGGACATCGAGCGGGGGCGCAGACGTGCAGCCCCGATCCTCCGTCCTGTAACGTCCGAAAGTATGGCGTCCGCTCGGCACCGCCGCAAGACAAATCAGGGGAATCACTTGTGGCCGGCACCCGGACCGGGCACCCCTATCAGCGCCCATGTGCCTGGGATCGCCGGCACGCCGGTCAGAGGGGCTACATCCTGCGCGGGGATTCCGTCGCTCGGCCGGGGCGACACCGAGTCCAGCCCGACACTTCCGCGTCGGGGTCGTGACCCGGCGGGTCAGTTCCGGGCGGCTTGCCTGATTCGCACTGGCTCCCCTACAGTCTAAGCCTGCCGGGAGCCGACGCTCGCCAAGCGAGTGCCGAGTTTTGTTCGGTACTCAACGGGTATCGTCGCTTGCGGAGCGGTCGGAAGCCGGGACTGCCTTTGAAGCCGGCACGATCTTTGGGGATTGGTGTAACGGTAGCACGAGTGACTCTGACTCACTTAGTCTAGGTTCGAATCCTAGATCCCCAGTTCTCTCGCCACGTCCGCGATCACCCCGGCGCCTCGCGGGGTTTCCCCGTTGAACGCTGGCCGCGGCCCCGACCGGTGCGACGACCAGCCCGCGGACCAACCGGAGGATGCGATTGGTGATCGGCGAGCCGTGCGCCCCGGCCCGAAAGCGATTGGTTCGCGCTCAGCAGCAGGGCACGCTTCGACGAGGGACCGCGTTGTCGCAGACCGCAAAGAGGACCGTGGAGATCGTCAACCGCCTCGGGCTGCACGCGCGCCCGGCCATGGCGTTCGTCGACCTCGCGTCCACGTTCAAGTGCAAGGTCACGCTTGCCAAGGGCTCCGAGGCCGTCGACGGCAAGTCCATCATGGAACTCATGATGCTGGCCGCCACGAAGGGCACCAAACTCGAACTGACGTGCTCGGGCGACGACGCCGAGCCTGCGGCCAAGGCGCTGGCCGATCTGGTCGCCGAGGGCTTCGAAGAGGAATGAGCCCGCGTCGAGGGCGCGTCGCGGCGCTCAGCCGGCCGCGTGCAGCACCGGGTCCACACGGGCGTCGCGCGGACGCTCGCCCATCCGCAGGAAGTTGGCCAGCAGCCCCGGCCCGTGCGTGGTCAGGAACGACTCGGGGTGGAACTGCACGCCTTCGAGGGGCGCCTTGCCCCCGCCCGCCCACACCCGCCGCAGCCCCATGACCACGCGCACCTCGCGTCCGTCGGCGAGCACATCCGTCGCCCACGCCGAGATCGCCCACGAATCGGTCCCCGTCTCTGGCTTCGGAACCGCATCGACCGGCACGACCAGCGAGTGGTACCGGGTCGCCTCGAACGGCACGGGCAGCCCGGCGAACACGCCCGATCCATCGTGGTGCACCGGGCTGGTCTTGCCATGCACCTGGATCGCGTGACGCGACACCGCCATGCCGTGCATGTCGCCCAGGCACTGGTGGCCCAGGCACACGCCCAGCACGGGCACGCGCCCCGCGAAGTGCGCGATCATGGCCGCGGAGACGCCTGCCTCCTTTGGCGTTCCCGGCCCCGGCGAGATGATCACATGGCTCGGGCCGCGCCCGCCGTCGAGCGCGTCGGCCTCGCGCGGCTCGATCTTGTCGTTGCGCACGACCGCGAGGTCCCGCCCCGGCTCGAGGGTCCGGTCGAGTTCGCCCAGACGCTGGACCAGGTTCCAGGTGAACGAGTCGTAGTTGTCGATGAGCAGGATCAAGGCGTGAAGGGTAGAGGTGTGGAAGCGTCAAGGGCGCCCCGCCACCCGCCCGTCAAGCCGCCAGATCGCCGTAGAACTCGTCGTCCATGGCCCCGGCCACGGTCCCGGCGACGCCGTCGCGGGTCACGTAGAACAGGTGGGGGCTGATGGGGTAGGGCAGGCGGTGGTAGTCCTGGGCGATCCGCTCGCGAAGCCGGGCGACGAACGCCGGCGGGCCGTCCGAGATCGCGACGAACATGTCGCGTGCCGGGATGCCGACGTAGAAGTTCCCCCCCATCTGCGGGGCCAGTCGCTGCCACAGGCCGCCGAGCAGCAGTCGGGCGGCGTCGTAGCCGTCCTGCTCCGAGAGGAGGATGGCCCGTCCGCCCTCCTTGCTCTCGATGACCTGGAAGCGCATCTCGGGGGAGTACTCGCCCAGGTTGTCGCGGGCGAGTTCGTCTAGGTCG
The DNA here is from genome assembly GCA_041401985.1 of Phycisphaerales bacterium. Lineage (GTDB taxonomy): Bacteria > Planctomycetota > Phycisphaerae > Phycisphaerales > UBA1924 > JACKHA01. The sequence goes on along the minus strand of JAWKTE010000009.1, from coordinate 8,375 downwards.
TCCATCGAGAGGCTCCACTGTCGGGCCTGCTCGGTGGTGATCGAGACGGTCATCTGGGGCAGGTCGGTCACGAAGACCACGACCGTGCCGTTGACGAACGGGACGTGGGCGACCAGGTCCCGGTTCAGGTGCTCGAAGATCGACTCGGGCTGGATGCGGGGCATCACGCGGGTCCGAGCCGACTCGGGGTTGAGCGTCAGGGCGTACTCGGCCTCGCCCGCGAAGAGTTGCTCGAGGTAGTGCTCGACGATCTCGCGACCCCGCCCCGGCTCGTGGCTGACCATCCGGAAGAGGTTGTCCAGGTCCAGGCGACGCCCGTTGACGGTGAGTTCGCGCGGGCCGAGGAGTTCCACGGCGTAGTCGGGCTTGAGCTCCTTGAGGAGGCTCGCGACGGCCTGGGCGAAGGCCTGGGGCTCGCTGGGCATGGTCGCCATACGCCGATCTCCAATCTCGTAGGGGGTCCGGGGTGCCACTCCGGCACCCGCTCCGGGCCTGCTATCGACGCGCGGCAAGGCTCGGGGCAGGACCGATGGAGCCGCGGGCAAGCCCGGAGCCTCACACCCCGCACAGCCCGCGCGGGCCTCGGTGCTTGCCGGACGGAGGCACCGCTTACGGACGTGGGGGTCGGATGATCGGGCCGGGCGCGGCGGATCGGGGCGGTCCGATGACTCGCTGGTCGGCTTGGCCGGTCGGTCGGGCGCGGGGTACAATCGTCGCTCGGGGCGGCGGACGTGGGTCCGCGAACCCCTCCCGCGGCACCAACAGGCCGGACCCGGAGGTCGAAGCGTGACCGAACAAGACATCGAGGCGAAGGTCATCGAGATCGTCGCGGAGCAGCTCGGCGCCGATAAGGCCAAGATCAGCCGCACGACCTCGTTCGTGGACGACCTGAACGCCGACAGCCTCGACACGGTCGAGCTCGTCATGGAGTTCGAGGACGAGTTCGAGACCAACATCCCCGACGAGCAGGCCGAGAAGATCAAGACCGTCGGCGAGGCGATCGAGTTCATCAAGCAGGCTCGCGGCATCGAGTAAGGCCGCTGGCCGGGGCCGATCGCACGATCCCCCGCCGCCGCGGGCCTCCGATTCGGTGGCGCGCGGTGTGGGGGGCGCGCCCGCGCAAGCCCGGCCCGCCCACGCTCCAGGTCCACACCATCCCATGGCCAACCCGCGTCAAGCCCACCCCCGCATCGTGATCACCGGCCTCGGGGCGGTGACCAATCTCGGGACGACCGCCCAGTCCACCTGGGAGGGAATGCGGGCCGGGCGTTCGGGCATCAGCACGATCGAGGGCGACGAGTTCAAGCTCGACCCCAGCGACTGGGCCACCACCATCGCGGGCCAGATCAAGGGCTGGGAGCCCACGGGCGTCCTGGAGCCCCGCGAGGCCAGGCGCCTGGACCGCAGCACCGTGCTGGGCGTCGCGGCGGCCGCCGAGGCGGTGAAAGACTCGGGCTTCGACTTCGCCTCGGGCGATCCAGCCCGGCACGGCGTGGTGATCGGCTCGGGCATCGGCGGCATCACGACCATCGAGGACGGCTGCCGCACCATGATTGCGCGGGGCGCCCACCGCATCTCACCGTTCACCGTGCCCCGCCTCATGGTCAACGCCACGGCGGGCAACATCTCCATCCGCTGGAACCTGCAGGGCCCGGCCTCGGCCCACGCCACGGCCTGCGCCTCGTCCGGGCACGCGGTCGGCGATGCGATGGGATATCTGCGCCGGAATCAGGCCGACGTCATGGTCGTGGGCGGGTGCGAGGCGGCGGTCAGCCCCCTGTGCATCGGCGCGTTCATGGTGATGAAGGCCCTCTCGACTCGCAACGACGATCCCCAGCGGGCCAGCCGCCCGTTCGACAAGGGACGCGACGGGTTCGTGCTCTCCGAGGGCGCGGCCATGATGGTGCTGGAGACCGAGGCCCACGCCAAGGCCCGCGGCGCGACGATCTACGCCGAGCTGCTGGGCTTCGGCAACTCGGGCGACGCCCACCACATCACCGCGCCCGACGCGGAGGGACGCGGGGCCTCGCGCTCGATGCGCTGGGCCCTTGACGACGCGGGGCTCAACGCTGCCGACATCGGCTACGTCAACTCGCACGGCACGTCCACGCCGCTGGGCGACAAGTCCGAGGTCTCGGCGGTGCTGGGCGTCTTCGGGGACCACGCCCGCAAGTCCGCCGGCGGCAAACTCCTGATGAGCAGCACCAAGTCGATGCACGGGCACTGCCTGGGCGCCTCGGGCGCGGTCGAGATGATCGCGTGCGTGCACGCGGTCCGCGACGGGGTGATCGCCCCGACGATCAATCTGGAGAACCCCGACGAGGGCTTCGACATCGACCTGGTGCCCCACGACGCGCGCGAGCGGCAGGTCCGCTACGCGATGAACAACACCTTCGGCTTCGGCGGGCACAACGTGACGCTGATCGTGGGACGGTACGAGTAGGGCGCACCCCGGTCCCCGTGAGCGAATCGGCGGACCGCTTGGTTCGCCTTGAGCGACGCCAGGATTCCGAATAGTCTGGTGTTGGACCCGGGGGCCGGCGTCCGCTCGGCACGGTGCCGCGGCACGCCCAGACCACGCCCGGGCTCGGGGAGAGAGACATGACCACGACGAACCGACTCGCGCCCTTCGCGCTGTGCGCCGGCCTGGCCTGCTCGCCCGCGCTGGCCCAGGTCTGGGGCTGCTTCGACAGCACCCGGGTGAACTATGTCGGAGGCGTGCTCAACGGTGGGAGCGCCCACACCACCCTGGCGGGCCTGATCACCTCCACCAGCGCGACGCTGGCGCCGACCACGAACGAACTCACGCCGGCGTATCTGGCCACCATCGACGTGTTCTATACGTCGCTGCTGACCAACAACAACGTCCCGCTGTCCGGCCCGGAGCAGGCCGCGCTGCAGGCGTGGGTCGGGGCCGGCGGCACGCTGATCGTCACGGCCGACATCTTCAACCTGCCCGGCTACGACTCGTTCTCGTCGTTCCTGGGCGTGACGAGTTACGCCTCGGTCTCGGGGCCGAACCCGGCGGTCGTCGTGGCGGCCCATCCGATCACCGCGGGCATCAACAGCGCCTCGTTCACGACCAACTCGACGTTCAGCGTCCCGGCGGACGGGCTCCGCATCATGGACGACGGCGCCGCCAACGTGTTCGCGGTCGTGCTCGACCCCTCCACCGGGCACGCCGGGCCGGGGCGGATGGTGGTGTTCGGCGACCACAACATGTTCTCCAACAGCTTCATCAACCAGGCCGACAACACGCTGCTGGCCCAGAACCTCATCGCGTGGGCCAACGCGGGCGGGGCGCCGGTCTGCCAGCCCGACCTGACCACAGGCGCCATCGCGGGCCTGCCGGGCTACGGCGTTCCCAACGGTGTGCTGAACAACGACGATTTCTTCTACTACCTGGCCATCTTCGCCGCGAACGATCCCGCCGCGGACCTGACCGCCGGGGCGATCCCCGGCCAGCCGGGCTATGGCGTGCCTAATGGCGTGATCAACAACGACGATTTCTTCTACTACCTCGCCCTGTTCAGCGCGGGCTGCTGAGCCGCGCGGCCTCCGGCATCTTGTAATCGCAGAGCCGCCCCGGCGACGCTGGTCGACGGGGCGGTTTGCCGGATCGGGGGCGATCGGAGTCCGGCGCGGGTTGCCCGGATCGCGTGCCATGACGCATCCGTCGCGCGGGCAGGTTTGGGCGAGGGCCGCTGCACCACGATCCGGCGCGGCCTGCCGGATTCGGCTCGCCAAGGGCGAAGATGGTTGGCAAAAAAGCGAGCACAACCGTGCGCGCGCCGCGGCGCGCGCCCAAATCCCGTTCCGGGAACGATGTGTGGCATGGCTGTGGCGAGGCATGTCCTGGTCGGACCAACGTCGCGACTGGTCGCCCACCGTCCATCGACATGGCTGTGCAAAGCCACAGCCATGCCACACGCCGCGGGTCCTGCGGCATGCTTGTGCAGAGCCACAAGCATGCCACCCTTCGGACCCGCCCGTAGCAGTTGGACCGGTTGGACTTGTTGGAGCCGTCCTGTGTCCTGTGTCCTTGGTCCTTGTGGTCGGTCTCCACCACGCCGGTGGACCCCGGCGATCGGTTGCCGACCTCCAGGACTCAGGACCCAGGACTCAGGACTGCTCCTCAGAACCCCGCCGCGTGCCCGTCCTTGCGGTGGTCCGAGCCGCCGACGTACACGTTGCCCGCCTCGGGCGTGTGGTTCAGGATCAGCTGCGCCCCGCCAAAGCTCAGCTCGCCCACATCCGTCGCCACGTCGTGCCCGCGCCGGGTGAGTTCGGCCGCCACCGCCGCGTCGAACCCGCGTTCGAGCAGCAGACGCCCGCTGGGGTCGCACTGCCAGCGCGGCGCATCAGACGCGGCCTGCGGGTTCTGGTCGTGCACGAACATCCGCACCACCATCTGCAGGTGCCCCTGCGGCTGCATGTGCCCGCCCATCACGCCGAACGCCATCAGCGGCTTGCCGCCGCGCGTCACGAACGCCGGGATGATCGTGTGGTACGGCTTCTTGCCCCCGGCGACCTGGTTCGGATGCCCCGGCGTGGTCACGAAGCAGGCCCCGCGGTTCTGCATCGAGATGCCCGTGCCCGGCGGCACGATGCCCGAGCCGAAGCCCATGTAGTTGGACTGGATGTACGAGACCATCATGCCCCGCGCGTCGGCGGCCGCGAGATAGACCGTGCCGTGGTCCGTCGCGACGCGCGAGGTGTAGTGCTGGGCCGCGTCGAGCCGGACCTCCGCGGCCCGGCGGTCCAGGAACTCCGGCGCGAGCATGGCGTGCGGCTCGACCTCCATGAAGCGCGGGTCGGCCACGTGGCGCGAGATCTCCGCGAAGGCGATCTTCATGGCCTCGACCTGCAGGTGCACCGAGTCGGGCGAATCGACCGGGAAGCGGGCGATGTCGAGCCGGTCGAGGATGCCCAGGGCGATCAGGGCGGCGATGCCCTGGCCCGAGGGCGGGATCTCGTGCAGCGTCACGCCCGCGAAGTCCTGGGCCAGCGGCACGACCCACTCGGACTTGTGGCTGGCCAGATCGTCCTCGCGCATGGCCCCGCCGCCGGCGCGGGCCGCGTCGCAGATGGCGCGGGCCAGGCGGCCGCGGTAGAAGGATTCGCCGCGCGTCTCGGCGATGTCCTGGAGCGTGTCGGCGTGCCCGGAGGACTGGAACATCTCGCCGGGGCGGGGCGGGCGCCCCTGGGGGGCGAAGGTCTCGAGGAAGGACGGGAACTCGGCGTAGCGGCGGGTGACGGACTGCCACAGGCGGCCGGTGATGGGCGAGACCGGGAAGCCGTCGCGCGCGTAGGCGATGGCCGGGGCGAGCACGTCGGCGAAGTCCAGCGTGCCGAACTGCTCGTGGAGGGTGCGCCAGGCGTCGACGCAGCCGGGGACGGTCACGGGCGCCCAGCCGAGCGTGGGCATGGCGTCGCGCCCGGCGAAGTCGTCGGCGCGCAGCGCGGCGGGGGAGCGGCCCGAGGCGTTGAGGCCGTGGAGCGACTGGCCGTCCCAGACCAGCGCGAAGGCGTCGGAGCCGATGCCGTTGCCGGTTGGCTCGACGAGGGTGAGCGTGGAGGCCATGGCGACGATGGCGTCGACGGCCGAGCCGCCGCGGGCCAGCATCGCCAGCCCGGCCTGCCCGGCCAGCGGCTGGGAGCAGGCGACCATGTTCCGGGCGCACACGGGCACGCGGCGAGAGGGGTACGGCAGCGCGTTGAGGTCCATCTGGGCAGCGTACCACGGGCAGGAGAAGGGGCCGAGGGGCGGAGGGTCAGAGGGACAGAGGGATTGGGAAGAACAGCGCCATCTGGCCGTCTTCACTCCGCCCCTTTGCCCCTCTGTCCCTTTGCCCCTTCCCACTTAACCCACTTGGACCAGTTGCCGCACACGCGAGAACGGTGCCGCGCGTCGGGCCTTCGCCGCGGGTTCGGCTCGTTGTACAATCCGGCATGCCCGGCGAGCCCCGGATCGACGTGCCGACCGACGCCATCGCGGACTTCTGCCGCCGGTGGAAGATCGTGGAGTTCGCGCTGTTCGGCTCGGTGCTCCGCGAGGACTTCGGCCCGGAGAGCGACGTGGACGTGCTCGTGACGTTCGCGGCCGATGCGCCGTGGTCGTACTGGGAGTGGCCGCGGATGATCGAGGAACTCGAGTCCGTCTTCGGACGGCCCGTGGACCTCGTGGAGAAGGCGTCCGTCAAGAACCCGTTCCGTCGCCACCGGATCCTGTCGACGCATCGGGTCATCCACCATGCGGCCTGACCCCGAGAACAATCCGGCCCTCATCGCGGACATGCTCGCGTACTCCCGAGCCGTGGTCCGCCTCTGCGCCGGACGTTCGGAGGAGGAACTCGCCGAGAATGAGATGTTCCGGCTCGCGGTCGAGCGGGCGATCCAGATCGTGTGCGAGGCCGCCCGCCTGCTGACGCGGGAGTGCCGCGACGCACACCCGGACATCCCGTGGAAGGCGATCATCGGGCAGCGTCATGTGCTGGTCCACGACTACGGCGAGCTTGACCACACCAAGCTCTGGCGGGTGGCCAGCGTCCACATCCCGGCCTTGATCCCGCAACTCGAGGCGATTCTCCCGCCGCCACCCCCCGACCCGCCCGAGTCCACTTGAACCACTTGGACCAGTTGACCCAGCGCCCACCGGCAGGCTCCCGCCCCAGCGCCCCGCCCATCGCCTCCTACCATCGCCCATGCCCACGACCATCGACCACCCCGCCCTGCTCGAGCCCGCGGAACTGCCCGACTTCCTGCCCGAGGACCAGTTGCCCCAGCGCGACCCGCCGGAGGGCCAGGCCCGGATCATCCAGTTCCGCGAGGCCCTCCGCGAGGCCATGAGCGAGGAGATGCGCCGCGACAAGCGGATCTTCCTCTGCGGCGAGGAGGTCGCCCAGTACAACGGGGCGTACAAGGTCTCCCAGGGCATGCTCGACGAGTTCGGCCCCAAGCGCATCATCGACCTGCCGATCTCGGAGAACGGCTTCGCGGGCATGGGCATCGCCGCGGCCATGTACGGCCTGCGACCCATCGTCGAGTTCATGTCGTGGTCGTTCAGCCTCGTGGCCGCGGACCAGATCCTCAACAACGCGCCCAAGATGCTGTACATGTCCGGGGGCCAGTGGGGCTGCCCGATCGTGTTCCGCGGCAACGACGGGGCGGGCGGGCAGCTGGGCTCGACCCACTCCTGGTGCGTCGAGGGCCTGTACGCCAACGTGCCGGGGCTGAAACTGGTCATCCCGTCGAACCCCTACGACGCCAAGGGCCTGCTCAAGACCGCCCTGCGCGACCCCGACCCCGTGTTCTTCCTCGAGTCCGAGCGCATGCTTGGCGACAAGGCCCATGTGCCCGACCCCGAGAAGGACGGCGAGTACTACATCCCCTTCGGGCGGGCCCGCACGGTCCGCCAGGGCGACGCCTGCACCGTCGTGTCGTTCGGTCGTCCCGTCCACTTCTGCGTCGAGGCGGCCCAGACGCTCGCGGAGGAAGGGATCGAGATCGAGGTCCTGGACATGCGGACCATCCGCCCGCTGGACATCGACTCGATCATCGAGAGCGTGAAAAAGACGAATCGCCTGGTGGTGGTGGACCAGTCGTGGCCGTTCGCGGGCGTCTCGGCCGAGGTCATGGCCCAGGCGTGCGAGCGGTGCTTCGACTGGCTGGACCACCCGCCGGTCCGCGTGAACACCGCGGACGTGCCCACGCCCTACGCCAAGAACCTGGAGGCGGCGTACCTGCCCAACGCGACCCGGATCGCGGCGGCGGTGCGGAAGGCGATGGGCGTGTGAGCGATCCGAATCGGTGACCGCCGAGCGTGCCCGTTGGGGGCCGCGAGTGGCCGGATCAGGCCGCCAGCATGTCGTCGGTGATGTCCACGATGGAGCCGTCCATCACGGCCTTGTGGGCGGCGATGCCCAGGGCCGTGGCGCGGAGCGCGTCGGCGGCGGTGACGGGCGGGGCCTCGCCGCCGGCGCAGGCGCCCAGGAAGTCCTCGACGGCGTAGTACGCGCTGGGGTGGGGCAGGCCCACGCCCTCCTGAAGTTTGCCCTGCGAGGCGAGTTGCGTGGCGTCGGCGATGAGGGTGATGCCCTCGTCGTTGTGGAACTGCTGGCGGTTGGCGTAGACCTCCCAGCCCTGGGTCGGGGCGTCGGCCTCCTTGAACATCCAGCCGTGGCTCCAGCCGAGTTTGATCGCGGCGTTGGTCCCGTAGAGGACTTCGTAGCGGCCCTCGTAGGAGTTGGCGAGCGTGGCCTCGTACGACAGGGTTCGCCCGCCCTCGTACTCGATGAGGCAGGCGACCGAGTCGGGCAGGGTGCGCCCGTCGTCGTGGAGGCGGATGGAGCCGACGCCGCGGACGCGAAGCGGGC
>JAWKTE010000008.1:0-192862 GCA_041401985.1 Phycisphaerales bacterium | reverse complement strand
GCCGATCGGCGTGAAGTTGTCGGTGTTGACCACCAGCTCGGTCAGCGTCCCGTCGCCGCCCTGGAGGATCAGGTCGCCCACGACCCCGCCCACGCGGGCCTGGGCCACGTTGCCCGTGCGGACGACGATGCCGTTGAGGAACCCGTCGAACGGCCCGCCGATGTCGTCCAGGTACGCCGAGCCGCCCGCGGTGTTGACGTCGTTGGCCGGGCGGAAGATCCCGCCGCTCCAGTTCGCGTCGATCGCGGCGGCCGGCACGCCGATGGCGCCGCCCACCGCCCCGCCCGGACCGCCGCCGAGGCCCAGGTTCGGCCCGAGCAGACGCGGGCCCCACTCGACGACCTCGGTCCGCCCGAGGTTGCCCGTGGTGATGTCCAGAATGTTCAGCCCGATCACGTCGACCGCGACGAAGTCGCCGCGCGGCGTCTCGTTGAGCAGCGAGTTGAACGCGGCGCCGCCCGTCTGGACGATCTGCCACACGTCCAGCTCGACGTTGCCCGAGAACGTGATGTTCGTGTTGGCATCGGCGCCCACGAGGTTGATCCGCCCGATGGACACGCGGCCGTCGGTCGGCGTGCCGAGGGTCTCGACCAGCAGCGAGCGCCCTGTCAGGTCCAGGTTGTCGATCTGGCCCAGGGCGACGCCCTCGGACCCGTCGATCGGGATGAACCGCAGGAACCCGACCGGAACGCCGGCCGCCCCGCCCGTGACCGACACGCGCACCGTCGCGCCGCCGTCGTCGATGAGTTCGACCGGCACGCCCGACCGCAGCGTCACGCCCGAGTTCACGCCGCCCTGCAGGTCGATCCGGGGCAGGTCGACGAAGCGCACGTCGGAACCGACGCCGGTGGTGAAGAAGCCCTCGCGCGGCACGCCGCCGAAGATGCCCTCGGTCCCGCCGTCCAGCGGATCGAGGTCCTGCGAGACCAGGAATGCGCCGATGGTCGAGCCGGGCGCGAACTGGAACGAGGATGTCGGGGCGAAGATGTCGGCGCCGACGCGGAACACGCCCACGTCGCCCGAGCCGCCGGCCGTCCCGGAGCGGAAGGTCAGGCCGCTGATGTAGGTGCTGACCGCGCCCTCATCGCTCTGCTGGCCGATGCCGCCGCGGATATCGACCAGACCGACCCGCCCGCCGACGGTCAGCGAGGTCACGCCGACGTCGCCCACCTCGGGCCCCTGGTCCAGCAGCGGGCTCTGGCCCGTGATGAACGCGCCCAGATCGCCCGCGACGAAGAACGCGGACTGGCCGAACTGGTCGCCGCCCTCGATGTCCGAGCCGGTGATGATCGCGTACGCGTTGCCGCGAGCGACCGACAGCGACATCGTCTCGACGTTGAGCAGCGACTCGACCGCCGTCATCGAGTTGGTCACGTCGGCCGGCTCGATGAACTGGCCCCCGCCCGAGAGCGAGCCCATGCCGACCCGGAACAGCCCGAGGCTGCCGGCCAGCACGTTGATGGCCGCGTTCCCGCCGTTGACGCCGATGCCGCCCGTCGACGCCGCCGACAGGTAGTTGCCGAAGGTGGTCGGCGCGATCCCGCTGAGCAGGAACTGGTAGTTCAGCACGGTGCCGTCGAAGTCGCCATCGGTCTGGCCCGGCACCTGGAAGATCAGGTAATAGATGCCGGGAGCCTCGGGCGTGAACACGATCCGCTGGTTGGCGGCCGTGATCTCGTTGAAACTGTTGGCCGCCAGCGTGTTCCCGTTGCCGTCGGCGAAGCGCACCAGGGCCCCGTCGATCGCCAGCTGGGCCCCGAAGAATCCGACGTCCTGGCCCTCGATCTCGAGCACCACGGGCGTGCGTCCGTCCGACGCGAACGCGTAGACGTCCGACGGGTCCTCGTTCGAGTTCATCGCCGGATCGCCCGCGCCGATCGAACCCACAACGTTGACCGCCGTGCCCGTCGTCGAGATGAACTCCGCGGCCGCGATCTGGTCGTTGCGGTACACCTCGCCGCCCAGGAACCTGGGGTTCCGCAGGGTGTTCGCGCCGTTGCGGAAGAACCGCTGCCCCACGTCGCGGACGTAGTCCAGTTCCATGTACTGGGCCGTCTCGTTGACCGGGAAGATGACCTCCTTCTCGCGGTAGATGAACTGGTCCAGCGGCGGGCGCGTCTGCGGGCTCGAGACGTCGCCGACCACCGTGATGTCCAGCACCGACCGCCCGCCGATCGTCACGTCGCCGAGCGTCCGCCCGACGATCAACTGCCCGCCGGTCTTGAAGGTGTTGTCCGGTGGGGGCGTCGGGAAGTCCGGGTCGACCTGCCAGAATCCCGCGTCGCCGTTGACATACAGCGAGCCCAGGTCGCCCTCGACCGAGACCGAGCCCATCAGCACGCCGACGCTCAGCGAGCGCAGCGCGCCCTCGAACCGCGACGAGCCGTAGAGCATCGCGGGGACCGAGATCTCGCCCATCGACGAGCCATCGAGCACAAAGATGCCCTGCGTGGGCATGATGTGCGCGTCCTGGCTGAAGTTGCCCGCCGTCAGGTCGGGCGAGAACGAGCCCTGCCCGGTCGCCCGGCCCTGCGGGTTGTACGACGTGAGCGGGCGGAAGATCGGCGAGCCGATGATCAGCGACCCGCCGATCGGCGGCAGGCCCGTCGCGCCATCGTCGTCCGTGTAGAAGATGCCGAAGCCGGCTTCCTCGAAGTCGTCCGTCAGGCCCCCGACCCCGCCCGCCGGGACCAGGGTGAAGTAGCCCTCGTCGTCCTGCGGCTCGGGCACGAACTCCGGCGAGCCGCCGCCGAACGGACCCTCGACCCAGAACCCGTCCTCGTCGTAGCCCGTGACCAGGTTCCCGCCAAAGACCCGCAGCGACGCGCGCGAGTCCACGCCCGCCAACAGGATCTGCCCGATGCCGTCGTTGAAGTTCGGGATCCCGTTGTCGTCGGGATCGATAAACGTGACCTCCGACTGGCCGATCTGGCCCACGAGCAGCGTCGCGACCATGTCGCGCCCGTACAGGTCCAGCACCGTGATGTTCGCGCCGACCGGACCCGTGAAACTGACGATCGCGCCGAACGTGCGGCTCTGGATGATCTCCGTGAAGTTGCCCGCGGGCTCCGTCCAGCCCACGTTGTCGATCGTGTACGCCGGGTTCGGGCCGCTGACCGTCAGGAACTCGATCTCGTCGAACGCCGGGAACAGCGGATCGCCGGTCGTGAAGTTGTAGACCCCGATCCCGTTGTTCGCCCCGCCCGTGCCGGGCTGGCGCGCCTGGAGAATCTCCTGCCCGATGAACTCACGCACCACGACGCCGTTCAGACGCAGACGCACCTCGAGCGCATCGACCGTCCAGCCCAGGTTCGTGCCCTGGGCCGCGCCGATCTGCATCGTGAAGTCGGTCATCACCCGGCGTGGACCGTTGATCGGGCCCATCGGGTCGTCCAGGACCCGCCACCGATAGGCCTCGCCCGCGAACGGGTTGGCCCTGATCGCCTCCGTGTCGTCGATGATCTGGCCCTGGTTGTCCACCAGCGCGAACATGAAGAACCGCGACACCGGGTTCGCGATCGTGTGCGTCACCGCAAGACCGTCGGTCCCGAAACGCCGACCCGACACCACCGGCGTCAGAGCCTCCTGGTCGAAGCCCTCGATCTGCGACTCCGGGTCGTTGTCCGCCACTTCCTCGGGCGTCTGCAGGATCGGAATCGTGTACCCGAACGCCGCCTCAACCGTCCCGAGGCCGGTGTTCGGGTTCACCTGGTCCGGCCCGATCGTCAGCGAGAACAGCAACTGCCGCGGCTCGAGCCGCTCGACCGTCGCACGCTCCGCACCCGACCCCAGGCCCGACCCCGCGCCCGACCCGGAGCCAGCCCCCGAGCCGGCGTGCCCCGCCAACTCCGCGAGCCCACGAGCCCCGTGCTGCACGCGACGCTGGCGAACATAAGGCCGATCCACTCGACGGGTGCTCATGGCATGCTCCTCAAACGCTCCGGCCTCGCGCGGCCGGTCGGGTCACGTCTCACACGCGGGCGACCGATCGCTCGGACTCCCGGGCGATCGCCGGCTCTCCATTCGCCGGTCGACATCGCCGCCCCCCGGTCCAAACCACGGCGGGGGCGACGATCCCTGTGCATCGCCCCGAACTGTCCACCGCCCCGATCGTTGTCGTCGCTGGGAACCCGCGTTCCGGGCCAGTCGGGGGGCGCCTGGGCACCCACCGCGTCGCCTCGCGGGCTGTTCCGGGGCACGGCACCCGCGGACCCCGTCAGGGTATCCGAAAGCCGCGCCCCCTGCTCGGGGCTCCACATGCGGTGGAGCCCCTCATCCTTGGGCCGTTCATCCGCCCCTCGGTCCCCCCGGCACGCGCACGCCCGGAAGGCCTCCGAACCGAATCCCGACCCCGCCGTCTCGTGCCGAGAGTGTACCACCACCCATCGGACCGCACAAGCACGCACTCGCCTTCGTCCGTCCCGGTTTGGCTCCCGGCGTCGTCCCGCCGCACTCGGCCCTTCACCGAGTTGCACCGGATTGCACCTGGCTGCCCCCGCGGAACGCCTCGGGTCGGCGTGGGGTCAGCGGGCGGTCGCCTTCGGGTGGCCCATCGGCCGCCCGGGATCGCGCAGTTCTTGCCCGCCCTGCGCCGCCGCCGGCTCCGGGCCGGTCGCCCTGGCCTCGCGGCCTCGACGCACCGGACCTCTACGTCATACGCACCATCGACAACCCAGTTCCCCGACCTTCACACCCGACGCTGGCACGCCCTTGCCAGAATCCGCCATCCCGCCAGACCCGCGTCCGGCCTCCCGTGACCCGTCAGCACCCCGCCGCGTACAGCCCGAGGTAGTAGAAGAAATCATCCCCGCTGAGCACCCCGTCCGGCTCGCCGAACCCCGGCACGCCCGGCAGCGCCGACCCTGTCAGGTCCGCGCCCGCCAGATCGCCCGCCGCGTAGGCCGACAGATACGCAAAGAAGTCGTCGTTGCTCAGCGTCCCGTCGCCGTTCTGATCCGCGCGGCACCAGCACTCGCCCCCCACCGCCGCCCGCCACAGCCCCCGCCCCTGCGTCCCGATCACCAGGCGCTCGCGCCCGCCCTCAACCTCCAGACGCAGGTCGATCACCACGGCGTTGGGCCCATCTCCGAACCGGTACCAGTTCCGCCCGCCGTTGAGCGACCGGAACACCCCCGAATCCGTCCCGGCGTACAGCACCTCCGTCTCGCAGCGAGCATCGGCGACGACAACGTTCACGGGCACATCCGGCAGATCGCCGTCGAGCGTCTCCCAGGTCAGGCCCGCATCCCGCGAGCGGCGCACCTGGTCCGCGCCGAACGCCGACGCCGCCAGATACACCGTCTCGGGTTCGGTCGGATGGACCGTGAGTTCCCGCGTGACCCGCGGCCAGCCGGGATGATCCTCCATCACCAGATCGAACGTCGCCCCACTATCGCCCGACGCCAGCACCCGCCCGTCGTTGGTCGCGGCGTACACGAACCGCGCGTCAGACGGCGCGATCGCCAAGGCCCGGATCGCCGCCGACCCGCCCGCGGTCAGATCGCCCGACAGCGCCGCCCACTGCGTCCCGCCGTTGGTGCTCTCGAACACACGCTCGGTCGCGTACAGCAGCCGCTGCGGGTCGCTCGGATCGACCACGTACGGCGGCAGGAAGCAGTTGCGCCCGCTCAGCCCGCCGCCCGCGCCCTGGAACGACATCCCGCCGTTGGTCGAACGCGAGAGGTTCCCCGTGCCCTGCGACTCGGCGAACACCACGACCCGCCCCAGGCCATCAAGGAACGTCTGGGTCCACCCGCCGTCGCCGCCCAGCACGTGCGACCACGAGTTGTTCCCGTTCCGCCGGACGCTCGAGCCGTTGTCCTGCGTGCCGCCCGCGAACCAGTCGTCGTCGCTCGGGTGGGTCGACACGCCGGCGTAGAACTGGATCGTCCCCAGCCCGACGTTCAAATTGGTCCAACTCGCGCCCAGATCCTCCGACCGGTGCACGCCGCCATCGTTGCCCGAGAGCAACCGCCCGGCCGCGTCCCACTCGATCGCGTGGATATCCACGTGCGGCGGCGTCACGCTCGCGCTCTGCCCGCCGATCTGCCGGTTCATCAGCAGCCCGCCGTAGAACACCGTGCCCGGCGCGCCGGGACGGATCGAGGCGACCGACAGGTACCATCCGTACGACGACTGGCTGACCGTGCCGTATGCCGACCACGTCTGCCCGCCATCGGTCGAGCGGTACCCGCCGATCGACTGAGCCCCGCCGCCCGTCGGCGACGACGGGCGCGTCAGCAGCGTCACCAGCGTCTGCGGCTCATCCGGCGACACCGCCAGCGTGACCCGCCCGAGTTCCTGCGTCGGCAGACCCCCGCTCAGTCGCGTCCACGTCTGCCCGGCGTCGCTCGACTTGTACACGCCGTTGTCCGGCGAACCGAAGATCCGCCCCACGCCCGCGTACAAGACGCTCGCGTTGAACGGGTCGATCGCCAGGTCCGTGATCGAGAGTTCCGGCAGGCCTGGCAGGCGGGTCCAGGTTTCGCCACGATCCGCCGAGCGGAAGACGCCCAGAGGGCTCTCGGCCTGCGGGTGCCCACGGGCCGCGGCCAGTTCGGGGAACCCGCCCGCGCGCGTGATCGACGCGTACAGCACCCCCGGCGTCGCCGGATCGCACACGATCCGCGAGAAGCACCGCCCGGCGAACGTCTCGCCCGCGAGCAGTTCCCACGTCGCCCCGGCGTCCATCGAGCGCAGCAAGCCGAGCCCGTACCGCGAGTGGTTCGCGAAGTTCGCCTCGCCCGTGCCGGCGTAGATGATCCGCTCGTCGAACGGGTCGATCTCGACCGCGCCGATCGCGGTCGTGGGCATGTGGTCGGTCAGCGGCGTCCAGTTCAGCCCGCCGTCGGTGGTCTTCCACACCCCGCCGTCGGCCGCCCCGACGTAGTACAGGTCCGGGTCGGTGGGCGAGCACGCGATCGACGACACCCGCCCCGCCGACCCGCCCGACACGCTCGTGGGCGCGGGGCCGAGTTCTTCCCAGGTCTGCGCGAGCGCGAGTGTCGCGTGCGAAACCACGGAAAGGGCGAAGGCGAGCAACGCGAGCCCGCCCGCCCCCCTCCCCCGCGTGCGGGGGAGGCGTCGGACGAGGCTTTGCGAGCCCGACGGAGGGGGCAGTCGTCGTTCCGAGTGCCTCACGCCCCACCCCCCATCTCGAACAGCACCGTCGCCGAGTACACGACGAGCGCTTCGCCCTCACGCCGCACCGCGTGGAACTCGACCAGCCACACGCCGCCGACATCGATCCGCAGCGTCGCGATCGCCTTGTCGTCGGCCACCACGCGCTGGCTCACGCCCGTCTCAAGGTGCGTCGCCGTCACCACGCCCCCCGGGACCGAGTCGCCCTCGACGTACACCCGCACCGGCACGATCGTCGCGGGCACCAGGGCCGTCGGGTCCATCAGCGGTCTGATCTCGACCCGCTCGCCACGCTTGGTCGTCGCGACCCCGGATGCGTCGCCCGCACCGCCGCCCGGCCCGCCGCCCAAGTCCCCGCGCACCAGCACGCGGCACGACTCGACTCGCGTCACCTGGATGGCATCTCGCACTCGCTCGCCATTGGCCGGGGCCTGGAACCCCGCCCGGTCGCACAGCCACGCCCACTCACCTTGTTCGAGCACGACCTCGCGCTCGCCGCGATCGACGCCGAACGCCACCAGCCGGCTGCCCGCCAGCAACTCGCGCGGCGGATGCACGTCCCACACCTCGCCCGCCCCACCGCCGTCCCCGCCCGCGGGCTCCACCACCACCGCCGAGTAGTTCACGCTCCCGAACTCGCCCAGCCCATAGACCCACGAGGCCCGGTCGAACCAGCCCTCGGCCTCCGCAATGGCATCCAGCCGCAGCCCGCCCCCGGCGATGGCCCCGCCATCGACCTCAACCAGCCGCGGGCGAACCGCGTCGCCCTCGCCCCCGAGCACAAGGCACGACACCGGCTGCCCCAGCGCGCCCGACGCCACGCCGCCGGCCAACACCAGCGCCACCAATCGACCAGTTGTTTCCGGACCCATCGCGCCCCCCGCCCCGGCCAGGCCTCCACGAGGCCGCCAGCATACCCGGAGCACCGAGCCCGAGGGAGAGGAATCCAAGGTTCCGACCGCGCGTCAAAGAGTGCCCGTGCCCGACTCTTGAGCTCGCGCTCAGGGCTCTCTGCATCCCTTCGTCACTTCGTCACTTCGTCACTGCGTCACTCTGTCGCTCCGTCGCTCTCACTCCGGCAACTTCTCCAGTTCCCGCTCCACCCGCTCCACGACTTTCCGGAACATCCCCTCGCCGAAGTCGAACGCCAGGCCCGACGCCCGGAACAGTTCCGGCAGCGGCCTCGACCCGCCCAGCGACAGGCCCCGGATGTACGCCTCGATCGCCGCGTCCTCGCCCTTTTCCAGCCCCATCAGCCACAGCTGCAGCGAGCCGAGCTGCGCGATCCCGTACTCGATGTAATAGAACGGGTGCAGGAACAGGTGCGGCTGGCGGTGCCACACCGAGCGCCGGAACGGGTCAAGCCCGATCCACTCGACATCGCCCCCGAACTTGCGGTCGAGTTCCAGCCAGAACGCCTCGCGCTCGACCCGCGTGTGCCCCGGGTTCGAGTACACCCAGTGCTGGAACGCGTCGATCGTCGCGATCCACGCCAGCAGCGACACCGAGCCTTCCAACTGCTTCCGCTGGGCCCGGGCCAGGTCGCCCGCATCGGCATAGAACGACCCGTCCCCGCCCCAGTGGCGCATCGAAAGCAGTTCCATCGACATCGATGCCACCTCGGCGAACTCGATCGGGCTGTGCCGATAGTGCACCAGCGGCTCGGACTCGCACAGCATCGAGTGGAACGCGTGCCCAGCCTCGTGCACCATCGTCTCCACGTCGCGGTGCAGGCCGGCCGCGTTCATGAAGATGAACGGCTGGCGACGCCGGTCCCGCATGTACTGGTACCCGCCCGGGGCCTTGCCCTTGCGCGAATCCAGGTCCAGGCTCTCGCCCCCCTCCGGCCCGCGCGTGTTCGACCCGTCGCCCAGACGCTCGAACATCATCGCCAGGCGCGCGTCCATCTTCGCGAACACCTTGCGGCTGCGCGTCACAAGATCCCGCCCGCCCTCGAACGGACGCAGCGGCCCCCGCCCCTTCGGATCGACCCCCAGGTCCCACGGGCGCAGGCTCGTCAGCCCCATCTGCTTCTTGCGCTTCTCGTCCAGCCGCCGGTTGAACGGCGTGACCACCTTCGCCACCGCCTCGTGGAACTTGAAGCAGTCCGCGGGCGCGTAATCGAACCGGTGTTTCTCCTTGAACGCGTAGCCCACGAAGTCCTTGAATCCCGCGTTCTTGGCCACCTTGTCGCGCAGCCCGATCTGCTTGTCGTAGATCTCGTCGATCGCCCCCCGGTCCTTCAGCCGACGCTCCGCGACCGCCCGCCACGCCGCCTCCCGCACCGACCGGTCGGTCACCTCCTGGTACCTGGCCATCTGCGGCAGCGTCCGCTCCTGCCCGTCGAACTCCACCGACATCGCCCCGATCAGCGTCTGGTACTTCTGCCCCAGCGTCTCCAGCTGCGTGTTGAGCGGCACGTTCTCGGCCCGGAACATCTCCACGTCGGCCGTCACGTCGCGCGTCACGACTTCCAGGCGTCCGCCGGGCCCGACCATCGGCCCGCCGTACAACTTCGCCAGCCCCGCCTGACGCTCGTCGAGTTCGAACTTGAGCGGCTCGAGCTTCGGGGCCACGTTCTCGATGTACGCCGTGTACGCCTCGGCCTTGGCCTTGTCGCCCGTGTCGCAGGTCATGGCGATGTAGAGGTTGGCCCGCGACTCGCTGCACGCCGCGTCGAGTTCGCTGCGGTCCAGCAGCCAGGTCTCGAACTGCGCCAGCGTCTTGACCGGTCGGCTGAGCAGCGCCGCCACCAGCGGCGAGACCGCCTCGAACGCCGAAGCGTCCAGGTCCGCCGGCACGAAGCCCGTTCCGCCGGCCCCCGCCGGCCCGCCCTTGGTCGTTGCAGTGGTCATGGGGCGATGGTAGACGCCGGCCCTCGGCGCGTGCTGGCAGCACGGTGCGGCCGGCGGCGTGCGCCGCCCAAACCGCAATGCGTGGAACGCGAAGGACGCGAAGGCCGCGATGAGCCGACCGACGATGAAACGCAGGCCACACCCGCCGCCGCTGCGCCAAGTCCAAGCCTCGATCCTCGAAACTCCAATCCCGCCACGCCCTTCGCGTCCTTCGCGCCCTTCGCGTTCCCCAATGAAAACGAAAAAGCCCCGGCTCGCACCGGGGCTCTCGATCATGACTCGATGTCCGCTCCGCTCACCGCATCAGGCGACGGACCTCCTCGACCTGGTTCCGGTACCACTCGCGGAACTGCTCGATATCGAACCCAAACTGCATCAGCGCGAAGTTCGGGTTGTTCTCCACCAGACGCCGCACCTCGTCGAGCGCGGCCAGGGCCCGCTGGCCCATCGCCGCACGCGTCTGGCGGTCGCCGGAGATCGCGCCCCGCGCCATCTGGTACTTGGCGAAGAACTCGCCCATCCGCTGCTCGGCCCGCTGGACCATCAGGCGGAAGTCGATCTGGTGCTGCTCCTCCTCGGAGATCGGGTAGATGCTGCCCTGCGTCGACGTGCCCAGCCAGTGGATCTCGCCCATGCCCAGCTGCGCGGTCAGTTCGTCCAGCGTGTCCGCCGTGCCGCGGCTGAACTTCAGGTCCTCGGCCTGGTCCGACGTGAACGTCAGGATAAACTCGCCGTCGGAGACCACGTACTCCCCGTCGAGCGACTGGTACCAGTGCACGTCGCCGTTCTCGTCGATGTCGGCCGACAGCGGCTCGTTGATCTGCATGGACCGCATGATGTACGGGCTCTTGTTGCCCCAGTCCGACACACGCTCCATGAAGTACAGCACTTCCTCAAGCGGACGACCCGTGATCGCCTGAAGGTTGCCGCCGTTGAAGCCCGTGCACGCCCCGTAGGTGCCGTGGCTCTTGAAGTAGATGTCCTCGACCACGTGGCTGGTCATGGCCGCGGCCGAGATGGCCCGGTCGATCCACGCCACGACGCGGAAGTGCTCCTTGTACTCGCGGATCGTCTCGACCAGCGGCTCGATCTCGATCAGCATCCCGCCGCCCGACTCGACGTGGAACACCACCACGTCGACGCCGTCGTCGATCAGGTCCTGCATGACCTCGCGCAGCGGCTTGGCGGCCATGTACAGGCCCACCATGTCGCCCTCGGGCCCGCCGAGCGACAGCACCACGCCCTTGACGACCGAGTCGTCGTCGACGGGCGTGGCCGGGGCAGCGTCCGTGCCGGGGCGTGCGTTGCTGCCGCCGGTGGTCGTCGTGCCCGGGCGGGCCGGCGCGGGGTCGGTCACGCCGCCGCCCGCGTCGCGCTCGATGGTGCGGATGTCCTCGGGGGCCAGCGTGCGGGACTGCTCGATCCCGCCGATGCTCACCTTCATCCACACGTACCCGCTCAGTTCGCGCTCGATGGTGCCCTCAAGCACCTCGCCCGTCGTGAGCGTCACGCGGTCGATGGCGAACGAGGCGCTGGCCATCGCCAGCGTCGCAATCGCCACCAGGGCCGCGATCAGCGTTCGAACCAAGCCCGTCATCCCGGAACCTGCCATGTCTGCCTCGCCTTCAGGCCGGGACTCCCGGCCCCGGATGTGTCGTGCGTCCAAGTTCCCGTCGCTGTCCAGTCGAACCCCCGTCGCATCGACGGGCGTTCGACCGCCGCCGATGCCAGTCGCCTACTGACGCCGATCCGCGATCGACCGCAGCCTGATCGCCTCCAACTGCAGCTGCAGTTGGGCCAGCGTCCCGCCCTGCGGGTCGAGCACTTCCTTGTACCGGCTGATCAGGCGGATGAGCCGCTCGATGATCGCGCGCTGCTCGCCCCGGGCCCGGTTGCGCTGGGCCCACTCGCCGCCCTGCTCGCGACCCTGGGCCTGCGGCAGTTCCTGCTGCCACATCCGCTGGAACGTGCGGATCGCCTCGTCAACCCCGGTGGCCCAGTCGTCCATGATCCGGTCAGCACGGTCGCTGACGATCACATGATTCCGGGCCAGGCCCGGATCGATCGCGTACAGAAGGTCGTCGAACGAATCGACGGTGCCCTTCGAGACGTTCAGCCGCTGGGCCATCTCGGCGTGCAGCGTCAGGTTGTCGTTGCCCTGGGCACGGACCACATCGGCGTCCGTGTCCTCGTTGTCGCCGTCCCCGTCGTCGGTCAGCAGCGTCTCGTTGCGCTCCGGACGCGGGTAGCCAACGTAGTACTCGGGCTGCCCGCTCGGGAACCCGACGCTCAGCACGTACTCACGCAGCGTCATCGCGTCGATCAGTTTCGAGTCGTAGCCCCCGGCGATCGCGATGCCCCGGGCCGCGGCCAGACGCAGCGACTGCTGCTTGTCCTTGACCCACTCGTCCACGCCCTGGAAATACGTGTCCAGGTCGCCGATCCCGCCCATCCGACCGCCGCTGGCGAAGTAGATCTCCCGCGACATGAACGGCAGGAATGCCGCGCCGCCCATCGCGTTCTTGACCCACACCACCAGGCGAGGCCGCTCGTACGGGAACAGGTTCGGGATCTCGTTGCGGAACACCGGAACGATGTCGTTGGCACGCCAGAACTCGTCGAACGCGTGCTCGTCCTCGGCCCGCTCCTGGAACCGGTTGGCCTGCCACTCGTTGTCCACCTCGACGATGATGATCTGGGCCTGCTGGCGGGCCGCGTCCTCGATCGCCTGGCGGATCGGCGTCTGCGTGATGTCCGTCCCGAACTCGCCCGTCAGACGCAGGCGGTACACCCGCGTCGCGCCCGGATCGGCCGGACGCTGCTGGTTCCCGCTGTTGAGCAGGTCGTGGGGATTCCGGGGCGTCGTCGCGGTCGTTTCCGACGGCGTGTCGCCCGCCTCGGCCCGGTCGATCCGCAGCACGTCCCGCATCGAGAACGTCGTCACCGTCTGGGCCTCGATGCCGGCGATCACCAGCTTGATGCCCAGCGAGTCGGCCGTCTCCTCGACGATCGTGCCCTCGAGCACCCGACCGTCCCGCAGCACGATCTTGTCGAACGCCATCCACGTCGCCCGCGGCGCGGCCATGCCCGCCGAAGCCACCGACGTGCCCACTGCAGGCAATGACGACGCCACCATCAGCGCCGCCGCCCCGGCAACCGCCAGGCCCGGCACGCCCTTGCTCACGATTGCCCGCCACGCCGTCTTCTGTGCCTTCATCGCTGGTCGTCCCCTGAAAACGTCACTGGATCTCGCCCGACCGATTCCGTCGCGTTCCGCCGCGTTCCGTTTCGCTCGGGGCCATCGCGGACCACAGCCCGCACGCCCCGCGCTCTCCAACACCAACAAACGCACGCCACGGGCGAACTGTTCCGCCCGTCCGCGGCACCCATGTCCGGCGCCAGAGTCCAGCGGGAGTGCCCGGCGGCAGCAACCCGCCAGTGCCGCGCGGCACCGTCGCACCAAGAGTCTACGAACTTGCGACGCCCAAGGGTGCGTCAAGTTCCACGACTTGCCCAACGAATCCCACAACCCTGCCAGCCGGGAACCCCCGCCTCAGCCACATCCGCCCCCGCTCCCTTCGCCCTGCCTCGCCCGCACCCAGCCGAGCCCTCCCTCACGGTCCCCAAACACACCCTCCAACTGCGCGTCGTACGCCGCCGCCAGCAGCCCGGCGAACCCGGGGCCTGGCGTCATCCCGAGTCCGATAAGATCATCTCCCGTCACCGCGGGCGCGGGTGACAATCCCCCCGGCGTCGCGGCCAGTTCCGACACCCGTCGACGCACCAGCCCCGCCCGATCCGGATCCTCCGCTTCGAGCACCGCCAGCGCCCCGCCGAACCCGCCCCCCGCCGCCAGCCGCTTCTGGGCCGCCACGCCGAGCACCTCAAACTCCCGGCGGAGGACGAAGTAAGCAGCCAGCACATCCCGCGTGCCCTCGCGCTCCTCATTGCTCAGGCACAGGCTCCGACGCCACGCGGTCAGCAACGCCTGGATCGCCTCCGGCCCATCCACCTCGCCCCGATCCAGCGCGAGCGCCGCGAGGCAAACCTCTATGGACGCCCCTGCCTCCAGCCGCCCGAGCCGCGCGGGCACCGACGCCGGTCGCTCGCTCCCCAGCACCGGCCCGTCGAGCCCAAGGTCCTGAAGCAGCCGCACCCCCACCGCGCGGCTCGGGTGCCCCAGCACCCGGCGGATCTCGTCGCCGATCCGCTCGTGGCTGACGCCCTCAAGATCGCGCGCGTGCCGCCGGATCGCCGCCGCCGTGCCCTGCTCGATGGACAGCCCGAGTCTCGCCGCCAGCCGCACCGCCCGGAGAGCCCGAAGGTGGTCCTCGCCGAGCCTCTTGTCCGGGTCCCCCACCGCCCGCAGCACCCGGGCGTCCAGATCCGCGATTCCGCCCACGAAGTCCACGATCTGCCCGCGCATCGTGGGGCCGACGCCGCCCGCCCCGCCCGCCCGATCGACTGGCGGCACGTCCGCGTGGCGCTCCGTTTCCTTATCCGCCAACGGGTCCAGGAACAGCGCGTTGACCGTGAAGTCCCGGCGAAGCGCGTCCGACCGGGCGTCCGAGAACGTCACGCTGTCCGGGCGACGCCGATCCGAGTATGCCCCGTCGGACCGGAACGTCGCAACTTCCGTCACGATGTCGCGCCGCCCGCCATCGCGCGTCTTGACCAGCACCACGCCGAAGTGGGCACCGACCAGGGCCGTCCGCTTGAACAGCCCGCGCACACGGTCCGGCGTCGCGTCGGTCGCCACGTCGTAGTCCGACGCCTCCAGCCCCAGCAACTCGTCCCGGACGCACCCGCCGGCGAAATACGCCACGTGCCCGCCCGCGCGGAGCGTGCGGACGATCGCCTCGGCCGCCACCCTCGCGGCCTGCGACCCGCCCGACCCGACATCTGCCGCGCCGCCGCCCATCGGATCGAGTGTACGAGGCGGCCCGCCCGACCCCAGCCGACCCCAGCCCGACCGCCGCGCCGGTGAACCCGCCCGACCCGCCGGCGTACCCCTCCAGCGGCACCGCGGCTCCGAACCTGGCCCGTGCCCGTCTCAGGATCGCGCCCCATCGGGCCGATACAGGACCGATAGACTCGACGAGCGCGCGGCCCGCCCCTGGCAGCCGCCCCGACACCAGCCCCGACGCCAGCCCAGGAGACCCGCGCATGACCCGCACGCGCCGCCCAGACGACAGCCAGGCCGCCAGCCCGATCGCCAGCCGCCCCGCCCGCTCCCTCGGGCTCGCCCTCACGCTCGGCGCCCTGGCCCTGGCCCTCTCGGCCTGCGGCGGGCCGGGCTACGCCTATCGCGGGTTCTACGACGAGGGCGGTTCGGGCATGTCCAACGACCAGTTCGTCTACACCAGCCGCCCCGGCGAGCCAAAGACCATCACCCTGGTCGACACCCGCACCGGCGAGCCCATCTGGACCATGGACGTGCCGGTCGGCAACCAGCTGGTCATCAACTTCGAGCCCAACCGCAACAGCGAGAACCCGTCGCGCCCGGACATGATGCGCTGGGAACTCATGAAGGACCGCACCCTGCACGGGCGCCTCTCCAACGCGATCCCGGTGCCGGCCTTCCATTCCCGCCGCCTGGACATGACGCTGCGGGCGGTGCCGGAGATCACGAACTGACGGGGGCGCGACCCGCGCCCGCGGACCACACGACCAGTCGCCCGCGCGCCGACGCGCCGCCGCGCTACATCTTGTGGACGTGCATCTCGTCGAGGATGTCCGGGACGCTGATCAGTTTGATGGGGCGCGTGGTGCGCGTTCTCCGCTCTGCGACTCAGTGACCGCTCATCACGGAGCGTGCGCACGATCGCCGTGCGGGCGCGGTCGCCGGCGGCATGTGGGCATGCACGACGAACTCGTAGAGCTCCTTCTTGCTCGTGCGCTTTCGGATGGTCTGAATCTCGACTTTCTCGAAACCCGAGTCTTCAAAGAGCGCGCCGTAGATGCCCTCAACGGGAAGTAGCGTGTCGTAAAATTTGCTGTTTCCCACGATGTAGTGGCAACGGGCACCTGAGGCAAGCACTTCTCTCAATCCGAGGATGTGGGCTTTAATGTCCTCGAAGTACTTGTGAACATAGCGGCCCAGAAGCGGGTGGCCGTCCCCAATCTCCCGCACGATCCGATCGAACTGCGGGTAGGGGATTCCGCCGTTCCCGCTTGGGCTCCAAGTGTTCAGCAGGCTCGTCGCGCATCCCCAGGTGCCCCCGATCGCCTTCCAGTCAAGCTCCCCAGCGGCGCGGCCGTCAGCGAGATGGCCGAGCCAGTACATGTACGGGCGAAGCTCGCGGATGTACGACATGCGATTCGGGTAGGGCGGGGATGTAATCACGACGCTGTAGCGCTCGTCGATGCCCTTTAGGGCGGCAGGAAGGTGGCGTGAATCGCCGGAGAAGACCCGACAGTCAGCGACAGGAGGATCGACGGTGAGGCTGTCGGCAACCTCGGTGGCAGCGGCAACAAACGCTTCGGCAATGCGGCGGGCGACATCTCCGGGAGATTCGGTGAGTAGTTCCGCGTCACCGTCCCGCTTCTTGAAGGACATCGACTGATGCCCAAAGGACACGCTTGCGTGCTGGATCATCACGCGGCAGAAGGCAACCGACAGCAGGTCTGTCACGCCCGAGGCGCGCGCTCGTACAGGATTGCGAACACCGTCGCAGATCGCTGCCAAAGCCTGGAGCGTGGGCGCATCCCACCACTTCTCGATCTGGTGCAGATCAGGGCGCCACGCCGCAGCGTTCGGAGCCTTCGCCCGGTCAGCGATACGGCGTGCAGCATCGCCCACTGCGCGGGCAGTAGCGGAGTTGAACCGAGAGAGCTTGAGATTCCCCAGCCAGACCAGAAAAGGATTGATGTCGACTGCGTGGCATCGGATCCCGAGAGACGCGCACGCCAACGGTGTGGTCCCAGTCCCCGAAAAGGGCTCAAGCACAAGGTCGTCCGGGCCCGCTTGACTTAGCAGCTCGCGGACCAGTTGTAGTGAATACGCGGGCGTCAGTCGCAGCCAGCCATGGCGCCCCAGAGCCACGTTCCCACGAAAGGTCAGGTGGTCTCGTCGCCCAAGCCCGTTGGGCGATCGTCCATCCGAGACAGGACGGCCGAACAGGTCTGTCTTCACTTCAAGAGCTCCTCAAAAACGGCCCGGGTCTCGGCCCTGATGGCGTCCGAGTTGCGGCGGAAGAAGCCCGCGAGATCGTAGCCGAGCACGTCGCGGCAGAAAGCGTAGGTCGAGTCGACTGTGCTCCCGTCCAAGGTGCCGCGGAGTATCAGCCAATGCGCCCGTTGGTATCGAGATGCGAGACTCTCGGGGATCTGTGTCGAGAGCAGGAGCATGACGGGCAGATATCGGTGGGCAAAAGCGTTGGCCGCGTTGGAAACATCCGCATTCTGTCGTTTCGCGTCATTGCTCTTGTAGCCCTGGCGAACCTCGAAGACGCAACCATCGAGCGATGTGGCTCGCTTCCCCTTCAATCCCACGCTCCTCGCCGCGGAGGAGAGCCATTCATCCACTCTCTTGCGAAGCGGCGCTCCCTTTATGCTTGCAAGAGGAATGCGGCCGTCCAACGCAAGGCTCCGGGCTTTCGCCCCCTTGACCTTCACCTCGTACGACCATGTCGCCTCGGATGCGGTGAAGCCCAGGGTGTCTTGCAATACTTGTTGAAACACCAGTTGGCAGCCAAGCCCGATCTGCCTGTACACAGATGTGAGACCACCGGCAGCCTTGTGTGCGGCGTAAACGAGCGGCGAGTCGAGCCCAAACCACGCATAGAACTCGTCCTCACGATATATCCGCTGAAACTCCTGCAGATTGATGCCCGACCCCTTGCCCTGTCCAAACGTCGGCTTGTAGCTCAGGCAGATACGCAAGGAGCTACGAATCACCGCGAGGTATCGCTCGTCTGCAGCAGGCGCTGTTTGCGTCGTAGCCATGGGCCGTCATGCTCCTCGCCCGGCGTGCCGGTCCTCGAACGACCGCTTCTCCTTGGTCTCGCCCCAGAACACCTCGTAGTTGCGGTTGGAGTTGAACGGCGGGTCGATGTACACCAGATCGACGCACCCGTCGGGGAGTTTCCTGAGTTGCTCGAGGCAGTCGCCGCAGTACACCACGCGCGTGTCGATCAGGGCGGAGGGCTTGCCGGGCTTCGCCAGCGGCGCGGGCTTGGGTGCGGGGGGCGTCGGCGCGCCCGGCTCGCCGCTCGCGGCGGCCGCCTTTGGGGCCTTGGGCGTCCGCGTGCGCTTGGGCGGGGCGCTCGCTGGCGCGTCGCGTTCGCTGGGGGCCGGGCTTTTGCGGGTCCGCTTGGCCATGGGCAGACACGGTAGCGGAACCGCACCCGCGGCGTGGCCCCGCCGGTGTGGCATGGCTGTGGCGCGGCACAGCCATGGCGAACAACCAGACGCTCCCGATGTGTGGCATGGCTGTGGCTCGGCACAGCCATGTCGAACAACGGAGAACCCTCGGACACTCGGACATGGCTGTGCAAAGCCACAGCCATGGAGCATTTCGCGCCTTAGCGCCGACTAACTTGCGCCAAGTGCCTTGAGCGGCCACACTTGCCTTCTGACACGCCATGTCAAGAAGGGAGCCAAGTGTGGACCGCGACGTCTGGGATCTTGTGGTGCGAGCGACCCGCTCGATGCGATCGGCGGCCCCGCCCCGGCGGCGGCCGGTGCTCTTTGCCGATCGGCTCATCCTACGCCTCTACCTCTGGCTCGTCTGGCACGAGCTGCCCATGTGCCGCGTGGCCGATCGCGCCGTGTTCGGCTCGATGTTCAGGCCACGCCTGCTCCCCAGCGTCTCGCAGTTCTGCAAGCGCATCGCCGAGCCACGCTTCGCCGCCCTGCTCGAGGCCGCACGCCGCCGCCTGACCGGCACGCTCGACGGGGCCATGCTGCTGATGATCGACGGCAAGGCCCTGCCCGTGACCGAGAACTCGCGCGATCCCGACGCGACCACCGGGCACGGCGGCGGGCGGTTCTGCAAGGGCTACAGGCTCAACGCCATGACCGACGACCGCGGACGCATCGGCGAATACAGGCTCTCGGACATGCGCCAGCAGGAGAAGAACCTCGCCTTCGAGATGCTCGGGGCCGTGGGCCCGGGCCAGGTCGTGCTGGCCGACGGCAACTACGACAGCTCCCGGCTGTACGACAGGGCCGCCGAGCGCGGGGCGTTCCTGTTCACGCCGGTCAAGGCGCTGGGGCAGCACCGCGTGACGATCGCGCGGACCTCGCCCGAGCGGCGCGAGGCCGGACGAGTGTGGCGCGAGCGTCCGCACCTGGCCGCGGCCGCGTATGCGCTGCGCGGCGCGATCGAGCGCACCTTCGCCAACCTCTCCAACTTCGCCGGGGGCCTGCGCGGCCTGCCGCCGTGGGTCCGCACACGCCGGCGCGTCGAGCGGTTCGTCGCCGCCAAACTCGTCATCTACGCCGCCAGGCGGCTCGCGCGACACCCGTCCGCCAAAGCCTGAGGCGAGAAATGCTCCATGGCCTCGGGCGGCGGGGCGTTCGTCACGAGATGGTTGCCCTTGGGCGGGGCGCTGTGCTGGGTCATGGGCCGAGTCTATCGCTATGCTGCCCGGTCCCGCGGCACACGCCATGGTCTGGAGGACGGATGCCGAACGAAGGCCAGAGTCCGAGCGCGAGCCCCGTCGGGCCCACTCGCCCCCTCGCGGTGTGCTCGTGGTCGCTCCGCCCGCGGTCGCCGGGCGAACTGGTCCGCCTCGTGCGGGCCACCGGGCTGTCGGCGGTCCAACTCGCCCTCGACCCCGTCGCGCGCGGCGAGTGGAAAGAAGACGAGACCTTCGAACGCCTCCGCGACGCCGGCATCCACGTCGTCTCCGCGATGCTGGCCCCGGCCGGCGAGGATTACTCGACGCTCGAGTCCATCCGCGCCACGGGCGGCGTCCGGCACGCCGAGGCGTTCGCGGCCAACCTCCGAGCCGCCCACCAGATCGCCGACATCTGCGCCCGCCACTCGATCCCCCTGTGCACCCTCCACGCGGGCGCCGTGCCCGATCGCGGCCCCGAGCGCGACGCCATGATCGCACGCCTGGCCCGCATGGTCCGTGCGTTCCACGACCCCGACGCCGGCCGGCGCATCGCCGTCGCGTTCGAGTCGGGCCAGGAGACCGCCGAGGGCATGGTCTCGCTGCTGGGCGAGGTCCGGGCCGCACTCGAAGGCACGCCCGCCGCCAAGGCGACGATCGGCGTGAACTTCGACCCCGCGAACATCATCCTCTACGGCATCGGCGACCCGCTCGCGGCCTTCCGCGGCGTGCAGGGCGACGTGCTCCAGGTCCACATCAAGGACGCGCGGGCGACCGACACGCCGGGCACATGGGGCACGGAGACGCCCGCAGGCCAAGGACAGGTGCCGTGGCCCGAGTTCCTGGCCGCGGTCCGGGCGGCGTGCCCGGACGCGGGCTTGGTGATCGAGCGTGAGGGCGGCGAGACGCGCGTCGAGGACGTGCGGGAAGGCGCGGTCTTGGTGAGTCGTTTGCTCGGCGCGGGCGGTCACGCGAGTCACGGCAAACCCACCGCCGGTTCGCCGGGCGGAGACGCCTCCAATGGGTGACGCGGCCCTGAGAACGCCGCCAAACGCCCCGCCCCCCCTACCGCTGCGCGTCGGCGTCATCGGCCTCGGGTTCATGGGCTCGACGCACGTCCGCTGCTACCAGGCCGCGACGCACGCCGGGGTCGCGTGCCGCCTCGACGCGGTCGCGGACCGGGACGCCGCGCGACTGACCGGGACCGCCGCAGTCGCCGGCAACATCGGCACCGGGACGCCCGAGCGCCTCTTCGACCCCAGGCTCGTGCGGACGTATTCGAGCCCGCCCGACCTCATCGCCGACCCGGCCATCGACGCGGTGTCGATCTGCACCTACACCCGCAGCCACGTCGACCTGGCGATCGCGGCCATCCATGCCGGCAAGCACGTGCTGGTCGAGAAGCCCGTCGCGCTGGACATCGCCGAGGCCGAGCGCCTCGAACGCGAGGCGGCGTCGCACCCCGGCCAGGTGTGCATGCCGGCCATGGTGATGCGGTTCTGGGCGGGCTGGGGGATGGTGCGGGACGCGATCCGGGCAGGCGCTAGGGTGCCGAGCGACGGGGCAAGCCTCGCGTCGGCGTCGGCGTCGGAGCGGGCGTCACTCACAGACCTTGGCCCGCTCCGCTCGCTCACACTCACCCGGCGCGGCTCAACGCCGGCCTGGTCCCCCCGTTTCTACGGCGATCTCGGCCAGACCGGCGGCGCGCTCTTCGATCTGCACGTCCACGACGCCGACTTCGTGCTGTGGTCCCTCGGCATGCCGACGCGCGTGAGCACCACCGGCGACCTGCGACACGCCACCACGATCTACCGATACCTCGGCCGGCGCACGAGGAGCAGCGGATCGGGCGCGGGCGTTCCGATCCACGTCGTCGCCGAGGGCGGCACCGACCACGACCCCGCCCACGGCTTCCACATTCGCATGACCGCCTGCTTCGAGCACGCCACCATCGACTTCGACCTCGGGCGCACGCCGAACATGCTCATCGCACGCAACGCCCAAGCGGCCCCGGCCCTCGACACCTCCACACCCGAACTCGCACCGTTCGACGCCGAGATCCGCGCCTTCGTCGCCGCGGCCCTGGCCGCCAGGGCCGCGCCCGCCAAGCCCGCGCCCCAGCCGGTGCCCATCGCCGACGCGGTAGCGGTGCTGCGCCTGCTGCACGCCGAGAAAGCCAGCATGGACGCGGGGCACGAGGTCGACCTGGCGAGCAGTACACTCGGTTCGCCGTGACAGATCACGCGAGCACACCCACGGGCGTCGAAGCGGTCCGCACCGGCCCCGACGATGCCGCCGTGCCACCGGCGCACGCCGCGCCACGTTCCGGCGACCAGACCAAGCCCGCCGACCCGCTCGCGGGAGTCTCGTTCGCCCGTGCAAGCAATCGCAGCACCGGTATCGGCGGCGATGAAGGCACGGCCCGCTTCGCCGTCTACTCCACGGTAGTTGTGGGCGTCGGAGCCGTGCTCTGGCTCGCGGGGAAGGTGCTGACGCTGCTGGTCGGGGTCTGGATCGTCCCGTTGGTCACGATCATCGCCGCACTGACGTTGCTCATCGTCGCACTGGTGGCCGCGAGCCGCAACACGCCCCGCCGCTGGCTGCGCACCCCGAAGTGGGCCGACCCCGACGCGCGCGTCCAGGTCCTGTGCCCGCGCGACGTGCTGGAGCGTCTCGGACCCATCAACGACGAGGACTTCGAGCCCGAGTACGTCCGCATCCTGCTCGTCTTCCCGCGAGGCAAACTCGACGGCTGGATGTTGGCCATCGGCATGATCGCCGGTTGGCTGGCCCTCGCCGCCGTCCTGAACCACTACGGGCTCGAGGTCCCCGGGTACTTCCAGTTCCAGGTCATGTTCGCTCTTGGCATGCTGGCGCTCGCCGGCCTCCGCCAGACCTATCTCCGCATCGCCCCCGGCCGCCTGGACGTCATGCGGTTCACCGCCTGGCGGCCAACCGCCGACTCCTGCGAGACGTTCGACCTTCGCTCCCGACCAATTGTGATCGACCCGCGCCGCCGCCGGGTGGTCGTCGAGCGGGACCAGCGGACAACGGCGATCTCGTTCCTCGGCGTCTGGAACCCTCGCCGCGTCGCGCACTTCTTGCTCAGGGCGGCCGCCTCGACCGCCCCGACGCCGAGCCTGTCCCGCGAACAACTGAGCGAATAACCACAAGCCCAAGCCAACGGCCGCGCCCCGCCCGCACGCCGCCACACCGCCCGCTATACTCAGCCCCGCATGAGCGACGCCGCCTCGATCCCGTTCCACGTCGCCAGGGCATACGCCCGGCCGGTGGGCGGGACGCCGACGCTCGCCAAAGGCCAGCGGACAGTGCTGCCCGAGGCCGCGGGCTCCGGGTCGCTCCGCCAGGCCCCCTCGCGGACGCCCAGCCTGATCGCCGCCCGCCTCGTCGCGGCCCGCGTGCCCGGCACGATCGACTTCTCCGCCGGCAACCAGCCGCAGGCCCGGACGGGCGCCGCGTCGATGGCGTTCTACCGCCACCCCGCCGACGCCAACGCCGCCGCGACCAGCATCGACGCCGGACGCGTGCTGGACACCACGGCCTGATCGCGGGCGAGGCCCGTCATCCCATCAGACGAATAGATCGCAGCCGCGATCGTCGGATCGCGGCTGCGACCTTGGATGCCGTTCATCGCCTTCGGCCGACGCGGCCGCTCAGCCCGGGCGTCCGCCGTAATAGAACTGCTCCTCCACGACCTTGCCCTTCTTGACCGTGTACACCGCCAGTTCCGACATCTGCACCCGCTGCCCGCTGGCCTTGTCGGTCATGTCCACGTTGAACCGCACGCCGAAGCCGGTCGAGCCCACGAACGGGCCCTCGCAGGTGCACGAGTGCACGTCGTTCTTGGCATAGAAGTCGTCGCTCTTGGCCTGCACGGCCTTGCGCCCCTCCCACACCATCCCGCCCTCGACCGACGCGAACTTCTTGTGGAACAGCGCGTCCCAGATCGCCTTCTCGTTCGCGGGCTGGGCGTTGAACATCTGCACGAACTGCCCCGCCACCTCGCCCACCGACGCGCCCTTGCCCGCCTTGAGCATCGTCGGCGCCAGGCCCGCGCCCTTCGCGGCCGCCTTCTTCGCCCCCTTCTTGCTGGCCTTCTTGCCCGTCTTCTGGCCCGTCTTCTGGCCCGCCTTCTTCGCCTTCTTCTTGGCCTTCTTTGCCATGGCTGCTCGCTCCTGTTGCCCGCCCGGAGCCGGGCCGGGGCACACTATTCAAGGTAGCACGCCCCGCCCCGCCAGGGGG
The DNA here is from genome assembly GCA_041401985.1 of Phycisphaerales bacterium. GTDB lineage: Bacteria > Planctomycetota > Phycisphaerae > Phycisphaerales > UBA1924 > JACKHA01. The sequence continues at coordinate 169,041 of JAWKTE010000008.1, read as the reverse complement.
TATGCTGCCGCGTTGGCGCGCCGTGCGACCCTGTCGGTTGCCCGTGCTTTCAGACGTATCCGCCCACGACGCCGCCGCCCGATCCGCCCCGGAGCCCCCCATGCCCGACCTCGCCGACCGCTTCCGCGTCGCCCCCGGCTCCTCGATCCGCCTTGCCGACCTCGACACCCGCGACGACGCCGGCCTGACCAAAGACCAGGTCCGCGACCTGCTCGACGACGTCCAGAAGAAGATGTTCGTGCTCCAGCGCCGCCTCCACGCCGAGGGCCGCCGCGCCCTGCTGGTCGTGCTCCAGGGCATGGACGCCGCGGGCAAGGACGGCACGATCCGTGTCGCGTTCTCCTCCCTCAACGCCCAGGGCACCCGTGTTGTGTCCTTCAAGGCCCCCACCAGCAACGAACTCGACCACGACTACCTCTGGAGGGTCCACAACGCCTGCCCCCGGCGCGGCGAGGTCGGCATCTTCAACCGCTCCCACTACGAGGACGTGCTGGTCGTCCGCGTCGAAGACCTGGCCTCAAAAGAAACCTGGCGCCGCCGCTACGACCACATCAACGCCTTCGAACGCCTCCTGCACGACGAGGGCACCGTCGTGCTCAAGTTCTTCCTGCACCTTTCGAAAGACGAGCAGCGCGAGCGCCTGCTCGAGCGGATCCACGACCCCGAACGACACTTCAAGTTCAACCCCGGCGACTTCGACAGCCGCCGCAAATGGGACCAGTACGTCGAGGCCTATCAGGACGCCCTCGAACGCTGCTCGACCGACCACGCGCCGTGGTACGTGATCCCGGCCGACCGGAACTGGCTGCGGAACTACGCGGTCGCCCGCATCACACTCGACGCCCTCGAGCGGATGGACCCGCAGTTGCCGACGGTGAAGGTCAACGTCGCCGAGGCCGAGGCCATGCTGGACTGAGGCCCCCGCCCGACTCACACCCGCGTCCCGCCCGGCCCCGTTGGCGCCCGCTTGCTCGGCGCTGGCAAGATCGTTGCGCCAACGCGGCAGGTTCCACCATCCCCCCACTTTCCGGCGGTATCGCCCTTGACTCGGGAGCCGCAACAGATAACCTGTGGGTTATCTATGACGTTCGACGACGACATGAGCGCCGTCTTCAACGCCCTGGGCAGCCCGGTGCGGCGGCAGATGCTCGACATCATCACCGCGTCGCCCGGCTGCGGCGTCGCCCACGTGGCCGACCACTTCGAGATGTCGCCGGTGGCGGTGCTCAAGCAGGTCCGCGTGCTGGAGGAAGCGAACCTCGTGCACACGGAAAAGGACGGGCGGGTGCGGCGGTGCTGGGTCAACACCGCACCGATCCAGATGATCCACGACCGCTGGACGACGGCGTTCAGCGCGATGTGGGCCGCCCACGCCACGAGGATCAAGTACTCGATCGAAGGATTCCAGGAGGAACGCGATGCCGCAGGCAGGTCCAGGGTCCGATCGCGCCGTGTTCAAGGTGACGATCAACGGGACGATCGACGCCGTCTGGCGTGAGATCACCCGCACCGACAAGCCCCAGGGGGCGTTCTTCAACATGCGCCTGCACACGCCGGGCCTGGCCCCCGGCGCGCCGATGCAGATGCGCACCAAGAACGGCAAGCACACCGGGGCCGTCGGCGAGGTGCTCGAGTTCGACCCGCCCCACCGCTACACGCACACGCTCAAGTTCACGAATCTGAGCGACCCGCCCTGCGTCGTGACCTACGACCTGAAGGAAACACCGGCCGGCGTCGAGTTCATGATGACCGTCACCCGCATCCCCGTGGGCACGAAGTCGGCCAAGCAGCTCACCTCCGGCGGCACCATGATCGTCAACACGCTGAAGGCGATCGTGGAGACCGGCAAGCCGTCGCTGGGCACCAGGACGCTGTACGCCATGTTCGGCCTGCTCGGGTTCACCACGCCGGCCGCGTGCAAGGCCGAGCACTGGCCCGTGGACAAGGTCCACGCGCCCCTCCGCGACGCCCCGCCGGAGCGAGAAGGCTCCGAGGCGCGACCCGGGAGTACGCCAGCGGCCTAAGGCGCGCACGCCACGAATCGCCACGATTCAACCGGGGCGCATGCCCGGACAACGCAACCGCACTCGAATCCACGCAAGAAAGGCACACCCATGGCCCGCATCGCTCTCGGCGTCGTCATCGGCTTCATCGCATGGACCGCCATCTGGCTCGCGGCCAACTTCGCCATCGCCGCCGCGGGCGGGTTGACCGATCAGGGACAGGTCGCCGCCCCGTGGGCGCTTCCGGTGGCGCTGGTGGTCAGCGTGGCGGCATCCGCAGTGTCAGGACTGGTGGCAGGTCGCCTCGCCCGGCGTTCCGTCGTGACCACCGGCGTGCTGCTCGGAATCCTGCTGCTGCTCGTCGGCATCGGCGTCCAGGTGTCGAGTTGGGATGCCATGCCGCTGTGGTACCACCTGTCGTTCCTGATCCTCCTGGTCCCGGCGACCGTGGCGGGCGCTCGACTGGCGGGGCCGAAGCCCGGCCCGGTCGCGGCCACGCCCGCGTGATCGCCCACCAGCCGGACCGCCCACCGACCGGCCCGCAACCGGCCCGATACACTTCCGCCATGCCCCTCACCCGCGACCAGATCACCATGAGGGCCGCACGCGAACTCCGCGACGGCTACATCGTCAACCTCGGCATCGGCATGCCAACCCTCGTGGCCAACCACATCCCAGAGGGCATGGACGTCTGGCTCCAATCCGAGAACGGCCTGCTGGGCATCGGCCCCGACCCCTATGAGTGGCAGGTCGACGCCGACCTGATCAACGCCGGCAAGCAGACGATCACCGCACGCCGCGGGGCCGCCTACTTCTCCTCCGCCACCTCCTTCGGCATGATCCGCGGCGGGCACATCGACATGTGCATCCTCGGCGCCATGCAGGTCGCCCAGAACGGGGATCTGGCCAACTGGATGATCCCCGGCAAGATGGTCAAGGGCATGGGCGGCGCGATGGACCTGGTCGCCGGCGTCAACAAGGTCGTCGTCACCATGGAGCACACCGCCAAGGACGGCACGCCCAAGATCGTCCGCGAGTGCTCCCTCCCGCTCACCGGACGCCGCTGCGTCGACATGGTCATCACCGAACTGTGCGTCCTCGAGTTCGACGAGAACGCCGGCGGCGGCGACGGCTCGGGCAACCCCGGGAGGTTCGTCCTCAAGGAACTCGCCCCCGGCGTGACCACCGATCAGGTGCGTGAGCAGACCGAGGCAGAGATCGTCGTGCCGGGGAATGTTGGACTGGTGGAGGTCTGAGCGGCGATCGAGCCCGCCAACGCCTCGCGTGTAGGAGCAAGCATGACCGAGATCCTCTTCCTCGTCGAAGAAGACCCCGACGGCGGATTCAACGCCCGCTCCGTCGGCGCGGCGATCTTCACCCAAGGCGACGACATCGAGGCGCTCAAAGAGAGCGTGCGCGACGCGGTACGCTGCCACTTCGACGAACCGGCCCGCCCCAGCCTCATCCGCCTCCACTGGGTCCGCGACGAGGTCATTGCCGCATGAAACTGCCCCGCGACCTCAGCGGCAGCGACCTGGTTCGAGCGCTCTCAAAACTCGGCTATGCGCCGACCCGCCAGTCGGGAAGCCACATGCGGCTGACCCGCCCAGGTCCCCCAGAGCACCACATCACCGTGCCCGCGCACGATCCGCTCAAAGTTGGCACGCTCGCCTCGATCGTGCGTGAGCTTGCCGAACACCACCATCTGAGCCGCGACGAAGTTCTGCGTCGCTTGTTCTAGCGCTTGGCGGGAACGCCGCGGCGTCGTGGGTTGCCAACAACCACTGCCATGCCCCCCAACCCCCCATCCTCCGCACACGCCCGCACCCGCCACGACCACTCCACCGAGACGGCCGAGGACTACGTCGAGGCCGTCGCCGAACTCATCGACGAGGCCGGCCAGTGCCGCGTCACCGACCTGGCCGCACGCTTCGGCGTCTCCCACGTCACCGTCATCCGCATCGTCAAACGCCTCGAGAAAGAGGGCCTGCTCGCCACCGAGCCCTACAAGCCCATCGAACTCACCCCCCGCGGCCGGCGCCTCGCCCGCGACTGCAAAGAACGCCACGACGTCGTCGTCCGCTTCCTGCTCGCCATCGGCGTGGGCGCGAAGCAGGCCGCTGTCGACGCCGAGGGCATCGAGCACCACCTCAGCCCGCAGACCCTCGCCCGCTTCCGCGAGATCGCCGACCGCGGCCGCGTCTGACCCGCACCACTCGCCCCCACCCGCACGCCCCCCCACGCACGCCTCCCCCACGCACGCCGGCCACGCACGCCGGCCACGCACACCGCCGCACCCTTGACAACCGCGGCCCAAACGCCTATTGTAGCCTTGGCTACTATTGACCACCCAGACCGAACGTCCCCTCCGCACGCCCGTCCAACGCACCGCCAAGGCGACCCGCATGCTCCGACCGATCCCGCCCGCCTCCCTCGCCCTCGCGATCGCCGCGATCCTGCTCGCCGCCCTGACCGCCTGCGGCCCATCGTCCCCGCAGCCTCGCGCGTCCCCCTCCACGAATCCCGACGACGCGGGCACGCTCGAAACGCCCTACACCATCGTCGCCACCGTCGGCATGGTCGCCGACATCACCCGGCACGTCGCCGGCGACCGCGCCGAGGTCACCAGCCTCATGGGCCCCGGCGTCGACCCCCACCTCTACGCCCCCACACGCAGTGACGTCCAACGCCTCCTCGACGCCGACGTGATCTTCTACAACGGACTGCTCCTCGAAGGCAAGATGACCGACGCCCTCATCCGCGCCGCCACCGCCGGGCGCAAGGTCTTCGCCGTCACCGAACTCATCGACGAGCGGTACCTGCTCGAGCCCGACGACTTCGAGGGCCACGCCGACCCCCACGTCTGGATGGACCCCGAAGCCTGGGCCCGCGCCGTCGAGGTCGTCCGCGACAAACTCACCGAGTTCGACCCCGACGGCGCGAGCGATTACCAGGCCAACGCCGCGGCCTACCTCGAGCAACTCGACGCCCTCGACGCCTACGCCACCCGAGTCCTGGCCACCGTGCCCGAGGACCAGCGCGTCCTCGTCACCGCCCATGACGCGTTCAACTACTTCGGCCGGCGCTTCGGCTTCGAAGTCGTCGGCATCCAGGGCATCTCCACCGAGTCCGAGGCCGGCGTCCGCGACATCGAACGGATCGTGACCCTCCTGGTCGAACGCCGCATCCCCGCCGTGTTCGTCGAGTCCACCGTCAGCCAGCGGAACATCAATGCCCTCGTCGAGGGCGCCCGCGCCCGCGGCCACACCGTCGCCATCGGCGGCTCGCTCTTCTCCGACGCTATGGGCGACGACGGAACCTACGAGGGCACCTACATCGGCATGATCGACCACAACGCCACCACCATCACCCGCGCACTCGGCGGCGACGCCCCCGAGCGCGGCATGGACGGGCGACTCGCCCCATGAACCCCGCGACCGACCCGACAGCCCTTGGTTCGCCGCAGAGCCCCGCGCACTCGCCGCAGCACGCCTCGGGCCCGCCGCTCGAACCAGCGCAGCCGCCGCTCGCCCAGCCCCCGCGAACCAAGGCCGCCCTCCGCCCCGCCACCCTCGCCGAGCGCCCCGAGCACTCCCCCGACTCACCGCTCTCCATCCACGCGATGACCGTCGCCTACCACCGCAAGCCGGTGCTCTGGGACGTCGACCTCGACACGCCCGCCAACCAACTCATCGCCATCGTCGGCCCGAACGGCGCGGGCAAGAGCACGCTCATCAAGGCCTGTCTCGGCCTCGTCCCCCGCGCCGCCGGCCTCGTCGAGTTCTGGGGCCAGCCCTATCGCAAGGCCCGCGCCCGCATCGGCTACGTCCCCCAGCGCGAGAGCGTCGACTGGGACTTTCCCGTCTCGGCCCTCGACGTGGTCTGCATGGGACGCTACCGCAAGATCGGCTGGTTCCGCCCCGTTTCCCGCAAACACAAATGCGCCGCCCTCGACGCACTCGACCGCGTCGGCATCGCCCATCTGGCCTCACGCCAGATCAGCCAACTCTCCGGCGGGCAGCAGCAGCGCGTGTTCCTCGCCCGCGCCCTGGCCCAGGAGGCCGATCTCTACTTCATGGACGAGCCCTTCGCGGGAGTCGACGCCGCCACCGAACGCGCCATCGTCCAGGTCCTCCGCCAGATGAAGGCCGACGGCAAGACCATCATCGCCGTCCACCACGACCTGCAGTCCGTCCCCGAGTACTTCGACCACGCCATCCTCCTGAACATGCGCGTGGTCGCCGCCGGACCCGTCGCCCGGGTCTTCACGCAGGAGAACCTCCACAAAACCTACGGCGGACGCCTCACCCTCCTCTCCGAGGCCGCCGAGGCCATCGCCCGCACCGCCGGGGGCGCGTAGGCCGCATGGCGAGCATCACCGCCATCCTCCCCGCCCTCGTCTCCATCGGCGCGACTCCAACCGTCGCCGCCGCGCCGACAACGCCCCCGCGCCCCTCGCTCGTCCAGCCCGACACACTCCCCACCTGGCCCGACATCCTCGACACCCTCGCGCTCAACGTCGAATCCAACACCTTCAACGTCATGCTCGGCGCGACGCTGCTGGGCCTGGCCGCCGGCGTCGTCGGCGCCTTCGCCCTGCTCCGCAAGCGCTCGCTCGTCGCCGACGCGCTCAGCCACGCCGCTCTCCCCGGCGTGTGCCTGGCCTTCCTCGCCGCCGCCGCGCTGGGCATGCAGGGCCGCTCCTTGCCCATCCTCCTGCTCGGCGCGACCACCACAGGCGTGCTCGGCGTGCTGTGCATCCACGCCATCGTCCGCTTCACACGCCTCCGCGAGGACGCCGCCATCGGCATCGTCCTGAGCGTCTTCTTCGGCGCGGGCGTCGTCGCCCTCACGTACATCCAGAAGAACGCCGCCGGAGCCGCCGGGCTCAACGGCTTCATCTACGGCCAGGCCGCCGCCATCGGCCGCGCCGACACCATCCTCCTTGGCGCGATCGCCCTCGCCGCCGTCCTCGCCGCACTGCTCCTGCTCAAGGAGTTCACCCTCGTCTGCTTCAACGACGCCTTCGCCCGCGTCGATGGCTGGCCCGTCGCCATCATCGACATGGCCATGATGGCGCTGGTCGTCGCCGTCACCGTCGCCGGCATGCAGGCCGTCGGCCTCATCCTCGTTGTCGCGCTGCTCATCATCCCGCCGGTGGGCGCACGCTTCTGGACCCAGCGCCTCTGGCTCATGGTCCTGCTCGCCGGCCTCATCGGCGCGATCTGCGGCTACCTCGGCTCGGCCGCCTCCGCCCTCTTTCCACGCCAACCCGTCGGCGCTGTCATCGTGCTCGTCTCCGGCGCGATCTTCACCATCAGCATGCTCGCCGCCCCGTCCCGCGGCGTCATCGCCACGTCCCTCCGCCAACTCCGCCTCCGACTCCGCGTCGCCGGCGACCACATCCTCGAAGCCGCGTTCGAACAAGCCCGAGACGCCACGCCTCCCGCGCCACCCCCCGGCAGCCAATCCGTCACACCCCACGCCACGCTCACGAGGCCCGACATCGACCGCCTCGCCCGCCTCCGCTCCTGGCCCCCCGGCTTCCGCACCCTGGTCATCCAGTTCCTGGCCCGCTCGCGCCTCATCACGCCCACTCGGTCCACCATCACCCCCACCCCCGCCGGCCTGGCCCGCGGAGCCCGCGTCAGCCGGAACCACCTCCTCTGGGAGCAGTACCTCATCTCCCACGCCGACATCGCCCCGAGCCACGTCGACTGGTCCGTCGACCAGGTCGAGCACGTGCTCTCCGAAGACCTTGTCGCCTCGCTCGAAGCCGCGCTCCGCCGCCGCGGCATCATGGTCCCCAACGCCCAGCCCACGCTCGCCGTCGCCCCGCGCCCGCGCTCAAACCGCAAGCCGTCCAGCCCTCCCAACCGGAGGGCCCCATGACCTTCTCCATCGCCCTCGACCTCTTCCCCCTCCTCGCCGCCGTCCTGGCCGCCCTCACCTGCGGCCTGCTCGGCAACTTCCTCGTCCTCCGCCGCCTCAGCCTCATGGGCGACGCCATCAGCCACAGCGTCCTGCCCGGCCTGGTCATCGCCTTCCTCGTCACCTCCTCGCGCAGCCCGCTCATCATGCTCGCCGGTGCCGCCATCGCTGGCGTCGCCACGGTCGTGCTCGTCGAACTCGTCAAACGCCTCGGGCGCGTCGAGCCGGGCGCGGCCATGGGCGTCGTCTTCAGCGTCCTGTTCGCCCTCGGCGTGCTGCTCATCGAGCAGGCCGCCGCACGCCACGTCGACCTCGACGCCTCCTGCGTCCTCTACGGCCAACTCGAGACCCTCATCTGGTACGACGCCCCCACCGACTTCGCCGACCTGCTCACCCCCGCCACGCTCGACGCCACCCCCCGCCAGGTCACAACCCTCGCCGCCACCCTCGCCATCGCCGTCGCGCTCGTGACGCTCCTGTTCAAGGAACTCCGCATCGCCGCCTTCGACCCCGACCTGGCCACCACTCAGGGATACGGCGCGACCCTCCTGCACTACATCCTCATGGTCGTCGTCGCCGCCGCCACCGTCGCGTCCTTCGAGGCGGTCGGCTCCATCCTCGTCATCGCCATGCTCGTTGGCCCCGCGGCCACCGCACGCCTGCTGACCGACCGCCTCGCCCCGCAGATCTTCACCAGCGCGATCGTGGCCCTCGCCACCGCCCTGCTCGGCTACTTCGCCGCCACCGCCGTCCCCGCCGCCTTCGACAAGGACTCGGTCAGCGCAGCCGGCTCCATGGCCGTCGCCGCGGGACTCCTGCTCGCCGCCGCCATCGTCGCCTCGCCGCGCCACGGCCTCATCGCCCGCGCCCTCCGCCAACGCGCCCTAGCCCGCACCGTCGCACTCGAAGACCTCCTCGGCACCCTCTTCCGCGCCGCGGAAACCGGCGCGCCCGCCCTCGCCATCACCGACCTCCGCGTCGCCCTCACGCCCGCCCGCCTTCAGGCCGCCCTCGCCCCCGCAACCCGCGCCGCCCTCATCACCCGCGACGCCGACACCCTCCGCCTCACCGAAGCCGGCCACGCCGCCGCACGCGATCTCATCCGCCGCCACCGCCTCTGGGAGCACTACCTCGTCGACCGCGTCGGCCTCTCGCCCGACCACGTCCACACCACCGCCGAATCCCTCGAGCACCTCGCCCTCCGCCCCGCCGACGCCCCCGCCACCGACCCCCCCGGCCGCCCAACCCCCCGCGACAACGCCCCGCGATCGTGAGATCGCGACGCCCTGGACCGATCACTCAGACCTCACCCGCACCCGCACCGCTCCCCGCGCCGCGGACCAATCCACCACCCGACCGCCTTGTGTCATCTCCAACACCCCGACCGCGCACAGCCGGTTGGCCGCCCACCGCGCCCGCTCCATCAAGCCGCCCCACGCCGCCTCATCTTCACCGCCGACAAGCCGTGCCGCCTCGCTCGGGCAGATCGTCTTGCCCCGTTCCGGCGCGGGCACGCTGCCCGCACGCCCGCCTCCAGACGCGCGTCCACCTCATCCAGCCCGCGCGCTTGCACCGATCCGAGCAGGCCCGGACGCTCGCCCAGTCCCGCTCCCACTTCTTTCGCCACTCGATCCGTCGCCCGCAGACAGCGCAGAACTTGTCCGCCGGAACCCCGCCCTCGCCGTGCTCTTTGCTCATGGCAAGGGCAGGATTCGCCGCGACATCACCCCCCGATGCTCCCAACCCGCGCCATCGCAATCAGCCGCGACCGATCCGTCACCACCACCCCGCCCGGCCGCTCCGCCGTGATCGCAAACGCCAGCGCCGCCCCGATCCGCACCGCCGGCTCCAGCGGCACCAGCACATCCCCCGTCGACGGGTCCCGCCGCGCCGCCGCCACATCGAACACCCCCGCCGGCACCGCCACATCATCCCGATCCCGGTCGAACACCCACAACTGGTACTGCATCGCCCGCGGGTCGTTCTCCGCAAGCCCCCGCAGGCGCACGAATCCTGCCTGCGACTCCCCGCTCCACACCACATCCCCCGAGACCCCGGCCGACAACTCGTCCTCCCCCGGCGAGAACTCCGCGATCACCACATCGACCCTCGCCAGCACCGCCTCGCGACGCTCCGCCAGAGTCGGCGCCGAAGGCCCAACCGGCCGCCCACCCGGAATCCAAGCCAGCGCCGCGATCAGGATCGCCGCCGCCGCCGCGAGCCAAGGCAACGCGACCGGCAGCCCCATCGTCCGCGCATCCGATCGGGCATCCTCGCGGGTCCGGGCATCCGCAGCCATTCGCAGCGGTCGTGACCGCTCATGGTCCCCGGTGGCGCCGCCCACATCGCCGCCAGGCGCTACACCCGCTTTCGCGCCTGCCGCCGCGCCCACCATCTCCCGCCCACGAGCCTCCAGCCGCGCCCGCATCGACGCCGGCATCGGCTCGTTCTCGGACTCGTGCGCCAGCATCAGACCAGCCACAACGCTCTCCAACTCGCCCGACACATCCTCGCCCGGAAGCCCCGCCAACAGGTCCTCCATCTCGCCCTGCTCGGCCGGCGACAACGCCCCCACCGCCCGATCCGCCAGCAGTTCACGCAGCCGCGCCGCACCATCGCGGGGAAGATCGCTCATCGCGCCCTCTCCTTCCGCTCGTCCGCAAACACGGCCCGACGCAGCCGCTCCAGACCGGAACGGATCCGCGTCTTGACGGTCCCCAGCGGGGTGCTGGTCGCCGCCGCGATCCTTTCGTGCGTCAGGCCTTCACAGATTGATAACCGAAGGACTTCCCGCTCCTCGGGCCGGATCCGCTCCATCGCCTCGGCCACACGCCGCGCCTCGTCCCGCAGTTCCGACACGGGCCTGGTAGCCGGGGCCGCCGGCTGGAGCGACTCGTCCGCCGACACCGCGTACCGCCGCGCCGCCCGCCGCCGCGCGTCGATCAGCCGACGATGCGCGATCGTCGCCACGAACGCCGCCTCCGACGCCCTGGCCGGGTCGAACCGCCCCGCCGATCGCCACACCTCGACGAACACCTCCTGCACGCCCTCCTCCAGGTCGCCCCCCACCGCCGCCAGATACCGGCGCGCCAGCGAGTACACCAGATCGCCATACTCATTCAGGCACGCGGCCACCGCGTCCGCGTCGCCCCGCGCGATCCGCGTCAGGATGGCCTCGCGATCCGCCAACCGATCCTCCCAATCCGCGCGCCTGTGCCAACCGATTGACCGGCAGCCCAAATCGTATGGAGTCGTCGGCAAACGCCGCCCGCCTCGATTCTGTTCGCGCGCCAATCCAGATCGCCCGCCACGCCGAAAGTTCAGCGTCCGAGAGGCTCCGACCGGCGCCGGGCGTTGTTTCGCCCACCCGCCGTCGCGCCACCATCCCAAGGGAGATGTGAGATGCGCACTGTTCCTGCGTCGAAGTTGTCCATTGCCCTCGCCGCCGGCACGCTCGCCGCCGCGACCGGCCTCGCAAACGCCGAACTCGTCTACGGCGTGACATCCAACCAGTTCCTCGTCACGTTCGACTCGGCCACGCCCGGCACCGTCCAGTCCGGCGCCGCCCTCAGCGGCCTCCAGCAGAACGAGCAGATCCTGGGCATCGACTTCCGCCCCGCCACCGGGCAGCTCTACGCCCTCGGCTCCACCAGCCGCCTCTACACCATCAACACCAACACCGGCGCCGCCTCCCAGGTCGGTCCCGGCCCCTTCGCCAACACCCTCAACGGCTCGTCCTTCGGCTTCGACTTCAACCCCACCATCGACCGCATCCGTGTCGTCAGCGAGGCCGACCAGAACCTCGTGCTCAACCCCGACACCGGCGGCTCCACGATGGTCACCAGCCTCTTCTACCCCGCCGGCGACGCCAACGCAGGTGTCAACCCCAACGTCGTCGCCTCCGCCTACACCAACTCCTTCGCCGGTGCCACCACCACCCAGCTCTACGGCATCGACTCGGCCCTCGACATCCTCGTCACCCAGGCCAACAGCGCCGGAACCCTCGGCACCGTCGGCCCGCTGAACACCGACGTCACCGACCTCGCCGGGTTCGACATCTCCGGCTCGACCGGCATCGCCTACGCCGCCGTCCAGAACGCCACCCTCGGCCGCACCACGTTCTGGACCGTCAACCTCGCCACCGGCAACGCCACCATGGTCGGCGAGATCGGCGGCGGGTCGCTCATCGGCTCCATCGCCGTCATTCCCGCACCGGCCACCGGCGCGCTCGCCCTCGCGGGCCTGCTCGTCGCCACGCGCCGCCGCCGCTGATCCACGCACGCTCCGCAGCAACTCCCCGTCGGCACTCGCGATGAGGGGAGGGTGAGTCCCGGGACGCGCGTGGGGCCAACGCCCCCGCGTCCCCTTCATGCCTGATCTGCGGCCGCGCGCGAGCCAGGGCGTCCCCGCCCCGGCCCCATCGCACGCGGACACGCCGCCAATCCCGACCCGCACCCCGACCCACACCCAGACCCCGCACCCACAAACACGGAGAACCGCAATGACCCGCCAGACGAACCTCCTCGGCGTCGCCCTCGCAGCCTTGGCCGCCTCGACCGCCGCCGCCGACACGTTCCTCTTCACCGCCGATCTCAGCGGCCTCAACGAGGTCCCCGCCAACACCTCACCCGCCACCGGCTCCCTCACCGCCACCTTCGACGACGTCGCCGAGTCGCTCACCTTCTCCTGGAACATCACGGGCCTGGTCGGCAACCCCGCCACCCCCGGCTCGCACATCCACAACGCCCCCGCCGGCAGCAACGGCCCCATCGTCTTTGGGTTCAACCAGCCCAACGGCACCTGGCCCGCCAGCGGCTCGGCCACCTGGAACAACGTCCCCATGAACCTCTGGGGCGAACTCTTCGCCGGAAACCTCTACGCCAACTTCCACACCGACCAGTTCGCTTCCGGCGAGGTCCGCGGCCAACTCATCCTCGTCCCCGCCCCCGCAAGCCTCGCCCTGCTCGCCGCCGCCCCGCTGGCGATCCGCCGCCGCCGCTGATCGTGGTGCGGCTTGCCGTCGGCGAGCATCGTGCCATCAGGCGTGGCGCTGCACGCCTGATGCGACCCACCTGCGACACACAAACAACTCCCGCCAGAGGGGAGCCACCAAGCCCGCGGCCAATCCGTTCCGGCCGCGGGCTTACTCGTTCGACACCCCGGCCAACCGCCCCCGCACCACACGCTCGAACAACTCAACCGGCGCGCCACGGCCAGTCCATGCCTCGAACTGCAGCGCCGCCTGCCGCACAAACATCCGCATGCCGTCGATCGTCCCAAGCCCGGCCTCCCGGGCCGCCTTGAGCATCGGCGTCTGGGCCGGGTTGTACACGGTGTCGAACACGACCGCGCCGGGCGACGCCCGCCCGACCGCCGCCACATCGACCACCGATTCATTCGGCGCAGGCCCACCCACCATCCCCACCGGCGTCGCGTTCACCACCGCATCGACGCCTGCGCCGACGCCATCGCCCATCGCCCCGCTCGCCAGGCGAACGCCCCTCCGCTCCAACGCTTCCAGCCGCGCGCGCAACTCTCGTGCGACAGCCTCGGCCTTGCCCGCGTCCCTTGCCAGCAGCCGGACCTCTGCCCCAGCCGCAACGCACGCCGCCGCGATCGTCCGCCCCACGCCGCCCGCCCCAAGCACCACAATCCGCTTGCCCTCGAGCGACCCCAGCGCCTCTTCCAGACACGAACGCGCCGCCGAAGCATCCGTGTTCATCACTCGCCAACCCGCACCGCCTGCGCCCGCCTCTTCCCGCACCAGCGTGTTCCCCGCCCCGCACAGCCGCACCTCGTCATCGACGCGCACGCCTCCGCGCCCCGCCATCTCTCCCGCCAACCTCGCCAGACTCTCCTTGTGCGGCAGCGTCACCGAGCACCCCGAAAACCCAAGCCCCTCGTGCTCCATCAGGCTCCGCATCGTCGCCTTGAACGACACGTACGTCGCCTCGGGGTCCTCCCCCGCCGCGATCGGCAGCGGCACGTACACCCCGTCGTGCCCCACCGCCTCGAATCCCGCGTTGTGGATCGCCGGCGACATCGAATGCCCCACCGGCCACCCCACCACCCCGTACACCCGCGTGCCCGACCCGATCGACCGGAACCGGTACGTGTCAAGCAGCTCACGGATCGTCGGCTGCCCCGGCGCCGTCACCTCCGCCTTCCGCAGCGACGCGAACGTCAGGAACCCGCCGAACTTCCCCGCCAGCACGCGGCTCATCAGCCCGAACTCGCCCATTCCCAGCGCGATCGTCGGACGCTCCCGCGCCGCCAGCACGTCGAACAACTCCAGGTTGTCCCGCAGCGACCGCGCCCGGTACGCCACCTTCACCACGCGGCACGCCTCCTGCCGCTGCGCCGCCAGCACCCGCCTCGAAAAATCCGCCGGACGCCCCTGAAAGTCATGGATCGACAGGATCAGCGACGGCGACATCGACCGCCCACGCTCCGGATGGTCCACCGCGAGGTGAACCTTCTGACGCACGTTGGCCGACTTCTCGTACGCCGCCAGTTCCACGTCGATGTACCGCGGCGGGTGCCCGCGCGGCGGCGTCAGCGTCCCCAACGCCTCGAACAGCGACACCCGCGCGTCCTCCGGCCCGTCGTACGCCCCGCCCTCCCACGTCGGACGGCACGTCGCGATGCACGCCACCGGCGAGCGGCTGACCAGGTCCACGACCGCCGCGATCTCGTCCTCCAGCGACGCGGCCCCGTCTCCGCCGCCGCCGCCCGAGAACAACTCGTCCACTCGGTACTCGACCAGGTCGGCCCCCATCTCGCGCGCCATCGCCGCCTCGCCAAGCGACCGCTCGACATCATGCACCGTCAACGGACAGCAGATCAGCGCCATCGCCGAGTGTAGAGCCGGTGATCACCCCTGCACGGGTGGCACGCCCACGCGCAGCGCGGGCGTGGCGAACAACGCACGGCCCTCACTCGCCGTCGGCGTCTGCCTCATCCCCCCGCCGCTCCCACTCCCCCATCCGCCCCTCCATCCGATCCATCCGGCGCACCAGGTCCCGCAGCGTGCCGCCCACCTGGGCGATCTCCTCCGACAACTGCTCGAGCGACCGCGCCAGGAACGTGTGCGACTCCTCCAGCGACATCAGCCGCGCCGCCAGCCTCGCGTCACCCTCGCGCCCGCCATCGCCCACGCCGAACCTCCCTACCCGGTATCCACGGCCTCGAGGCGCGCCAAGCACCGCGGGTCCGCCGACGATAGGCTCCCCCCATGCCATCGCACCGCTTCCGGTCCGTCTGCCGCGCATCGACCATGATCGCTCTCGCCGCTTCCCTTGCCGGCGCCCAGCCCGCCCCCCAATCCGCGGCCCAACCCGCGGCCGACTCGCCCCCGCAATTGCGGCCCGCCGCCGCCCCCGAGCCGACCGAGGCCGACCCCGCGCTCCCCACGTCGTTCCTCTCCTCCCCCGCCCCCATCCCCTTCGGTGCCCAGGGCGCCCGTCAGGCCGTCTTCGGCACCGGCGTCGGGTTCGACTCCAAGTCCTCGACCGATCTCACAGGCTTTGCCCAACTCACGTGGTTCATCGTCGACGACGTCGAACTCGGCGGCGAGGTCGGCGCGTGGTACTTCGACCAGGAGGGCGAGAACGCCGCCGGCGCCTCCCTGGCCGCCCTCATCCGCTGGCACTTCGTCAACCAGGGCCGCCTGAGCCTCTTCGTCGACGGCGGACTGGGCCTGCTGGCCGCGACCGACGAGGTCCCCGACGAGGGCACCGAACTCAACTTCATGCCCCGCGCCGGCGTCGGCGCCACCTACCGCCCCTGGGACAACGACCTGCGCCTCATCACCGGCGTCCGCTGGCACCACATCTCCAACGCCCGCTCCAGCGGCGCCGACGACAACCCCAGCCGCGACGGCGCGATGCTGTACGTGGGCCTGGTCGTGCCGTTCTGAACCGAGCCGGATTCCAACACAGAGCCACAGACACGCAAAAAAGACAGAAAGAAGCGATGCGCTGGCCTTCCGCTCGCACCCCGGCTCATCTCTGAATCCGTATTGCTCTGTGTCTCTGTGCCTCTGTGTTCAATCCGGACTCAGTTGCCCATCTGCAACCCCGCCAGCGCCGTCAGCGGGTCCGGCGCGAACACCAGCACCTTGTCCAGCCCCGTCACCATCATCACCTGCCACACCTCGTCGCGCAGCGAGCACAGGCGCATCTGCCGCCCCTTGGCCGTCAGCGCCTTCCGCAGCCGCAGCAGGTCCGCCAGGTTCGACGAGTTGATGTACGACACACCGCCCAGGTTCAGCACCACGTGCGGCACGTGCCCCCCGCCCGAGGCGTCGCCGTCGCTTGCCTCGTGCACCCGGTCGATCACCGACGAGAGCTCCTCCGACAGCGCCGGCTCGTCCTCCAGGTCCACGATCACGATGTCCTCGGACCACTCGGTCGACATGCACCCACCATCCCATCGGACCGCCCCGAGTTCAAGCGGGCACGCCCCAAGGCACGCCCCTCCCCGCCACCCCCGGCGGGCCAGCAGTCTAACGACAATCACCCCCACCCCGCCAGCGACCCTACTCCGCCCCCTGGCCCTCCTCGCCGCCGTCGCCCTCGTCACGCCCCTCACCCTCGACCCGGGCCGCCGCCACCACGGAATCCCCGTCCTTCAAACGCACCACCCGGACCCCCTGCGTCCCGCGCCCGATCTGGCTGATCGACCCCGCCGACATCCGCACCAGCAGCCCGCCCCGCGTGATCACCACCACATCATCGTGCTCGTGCACGCTCAGGGCCGCCACCGAACGCCCGTTCCGCTGCGTGGTCTTGATGTCCGCCCGACCCTTGCCGCCGCGCGACTGGCTCCGGGCCTTGCCCTCCTGCGGCTGCACCCGGTACTCGTCCACAGCGGTCCGCTTCCCGTACCCGTTCTCAGTGATCGTCAGCAGCCCCAGCGACGCGTCCCGCGAGTCGGTGACCCAGTCGCCGTCGGCGTCCTGCTCCATCCGGATCACGACAAAGTCCACGACCTCGTCCGCCGGGGCGTCGCCCTCGGCCTCGGCCAGTTCGATCCCCTTGACCCCCGCCGCCGAGCGACCCATCGCCCGCACGTCCTGCTCCGGGAACCGGATCGCCTGCCCGCCGGCGGTCACCAGCAGCAGGTCGTCCGACCCCGTCGTCAGCCCGACGTCCAGCAGGCGATCCCCGTCCTTCAGCCCCACCGCGATCAGCCCGCCCCGGTGCACATTCCGATAGTCCCGCAGCGCGGTCCGCTTCACGATGCCCTGGGCCGACACGAACGTCAGGAACAGTTCCCCCGCCTCGAAGTCCTGGATCGCCAGGTACGCGCAGGGCCGCTCCCCGTCCTTCAGGTCCAGCAGGTTCACGAACGCCCGCCCCTTGCTCGTCCGCGACAGTTCCGGGATCTCGTACACCTTGATCTTGTACACCCGCCCCGAGTTCGTGAACACCAAGAGGTCGTCGTGCGTGCTGGCCACGAACACCCGCTCGATGAAGTCGTCGTCCTTCGCGTCGCTGGCGATGATCCCCTTGCCCCCGCGCCCCTGCGCCCGATACGTGCTCGCGGCCACCCGCTTCACATACCCCTGGTGGCTGATCGTCACCGCCATGTCCTCGACCTTGATCAGCGCCTCGTGGTCGATGTCCGCCGCGTCGGCCTCCACCGCCGTCAGACGCTCCGAGTCGTACCGCGCCCGCATCTCCTCGCAGTCCGCCTTGATGATCCCCAGCACCCGCCCATGGTCCGCCAGGATCGCCTCGTACCCCTCAATCTCGCCAAGGATCGCCGCATACTCGCCCGCCAGCCGCTCGATCTCCAGCCCCACCAGTTGAATGAGCCGCATCGCCCCGATCGTCTCGGCCTGCACGCGCGTCAGGGCCACGCCCCCCTTGGCCTCCGCCGCCCGCACCGCCCGCAGCAGCCGCTCCGGGATCAGCGCCTCGTGCGCGTGCCCCGCCGGGATCCGGAACCGACGCTCCATCAGCCCCCGGATCGCCTGCTCACGCGTGCGGCTCGCCCGGATGAGCCGGATCACCTCGTCGATGTCGCACACCGCATAGATCATGCCCTCCAGCACGTGGGCCTTCTTCTTGGCCTCGCGCAGCAGGTACGCCGTCCGACGCCGGATCACGTCGACCCGGTGCTCGATGTAGCAGTCGATCATCTCCCGCAGCCCCAGCGTCCGCGGGCGACGCTTCACCAGCGCGATGTTGATGATCGAGAACGTCTGCTGCAGCGGGGTGTGCTGGTAGAGCTGGTTCTCCACCACCGCCGGGTCCGCACCCCGCTTGAGCTCCAGCACGATCCGCGTCTGGGCCTGCCGACCCGACTCGTTCCGCACGTCCGACACGTCCGTCAGACGCTCCTCCTTGATCGACTCGACGATCTTCTCCACCAGCGTCTGCTGCATGAGCGAGTACGGAATCTCGTCGATCACGATCGACTGCCGCCCGCCTTCCTTGCCCTCCACGTGGCACCGCCCGCGCAGCGTCACCCGCCCACGCCCCGTCGCGTACGCGTCGATGATCCCCGTCCGTCCCCGGATCACGCCGCCGGTCGGGAAGTCCGGCCCCTTCACGCCGCGCCGAATCACCGTGCCCGACTCGTCCACCACGTCGGTCATCAGTTCGCCGAGCCCGATCGACGGGTCGTCCACCACCCGCACGATCGCGTCGAAGATCTCCGTCGGATTGTGCGGCGGCAGGCTGGTCGCCATCCCCACCGCGATCCCCATCCCGCCGTTGATCAGCAGGTTCGGGAACTTGCCCGGCAGCACCGTCGGCTCGAGCAGCCGATCGTCGTAGTTCGCCTGGAAGTCGACCGTGTCGAGCTTCAGGTCCGCCAGCATCTCCACCGCCGCGTGGTGCATCCGCGCCTCGGTGTACCGCATCGCCGCCGGCGGATCGCCCTCGATCGACCCGAAGTTGCCCTGCGGGTCGATCAGCGGCACCCGCATCTTCCACCGCTGGGCCAGCCCCACCATCGTCGGATAGATCACCGCCTCGCCGTGCGGGTGGTAGTCGCCCGACGTGTTGCCCGCGATCTTCGCGCACTTCAGGTGCTTCCGCCCCGGGCGCAGGTTCAGGTCGTTCATCGCGACCAGGATCCGCCGCTGGCTCGGCTTGAGCCCGTCCCGGACATCGGGCAGGGCCCGGTCCATGATCGTGCTCATCGCGTACGTCAGGTACGAGTCCTGGAGCTCCCGCTCGATCTCCAGATCCACCACCCGCCCGAGGTTCGAAGGCTCGCCGCCCTCCCCGGAAACACCCCCGGATTCCGGGCCGGAACCGGGCGGGACAGTGGCCTGATCATCGGGCATGCGGCGATCCTT
The DNA here is from genome assembly GCA_041401985.1 of Phycisphaerales bacterium. Classification (GTDB taxonomy): domain Bacteria; phylum Planctomycetota; class Phycisphaerae; order Phycisphaerales; family UBA1924; genus JACKHA01. The sequence continues at coordinate 149,793 of JAWKTE010000008.1, read as the reverse complement.
CACGGCGTGCGAGCGGAGCCCCAATCATAGGAACCACCCCCGCCAAAGTCGCGTCCTCCACACACACCCGCACGCCCACAAACCCCTCAAAAACAAGGCATTTGGGCCCGCCGCCCCCCCACCACCCCCATCGGACATGCCTCCGACCTGCGCAGTCCGCGAACTAGGTCGGTGCCGTTCAACCCGTTGCCAACATCTCACAGAGGTGCCACGACCTTGCGGCTCTGAGCAAGGTCGTGCCGATCACCCCTGCCCCCTACCGCACCGGCCCCAGATACCTCGTGAGCACCCCCTCCCACTCCGCGCTCCGCGTGATCTCCAGAATCTCCTGGTTGATCCGCTCCCTCAGGTCCGACCCCGACGGCAGCGCGATCGCGTACGTGCCAAGATCGAACTGCACCTCCAGCATCCGCACCCGCCCCGCGAACCCGCGCTGCGCCTCGTTCTGCAGGATCGCCCAGTCGTGCACGAACGCGTCGATCTCGCCCGCGTCGACCGCCGCCAGCCCCTCCGCCACCGTGTTGTACCGCCGCGCCGACACGCCCCGCCCACGCAGCGCCTGCACCGTCGCCGAACCGGCCAGCGTCCCCACCCGCGCCCCCGACAGGTCCTCCGGCCCGCGCACCGCGCCCCCGATCTGCGCCGCCGTCAGCGACGACGCGATCGCCCCCGTGAACGCCGAGATGAAGATCACCGACGCGAACATCCACACCAGCGTCAGCGCCTTCCCCGCGACCGTCCGCGGAGCCTTGTCGCCATACCCCACCGTCGTCATCGTCACCGCTGCGAACCAGAAGCCCGACCCGATCCCCTTGGCCGGATGCTTCTCGAACTGCTCCGAGTTCCCGCGCCGCTCCACGACCCAGACCAGCGCCCCGACCCCGAGCAGCACGACCCCAAGCGCCGCCACCGCCGAGAAGAACTGCCACGTGAACAGGTTCGCCAGCCCCCGCACCCACGCCGGCCCGCCCTCCCCAGCCGGCACCGCGATCCCCAGCCCCGCCGTGAAGTACCCGTGCGTCATGTCCAGCCGCGCCTCGCGGTCCGGCGTCACGCTGATCGCCGCGATCCCGGCATCGAACCGCCCCGCCTCGACCCCCGCCAGCATCGCGTCCAACTCATCCACATCGAACACATGGAACTCGGTCTCGACCCCAAGCCGCGCCGCCACCCGGTTCCACAACTCGATCGAGATCCCATCGAGCGTCCCGCCCGGCGTCACCCCCACCGCCCCCGCCCCGCCCGACTCTGACCCCTCCGCCAGCGACACAAACGGCTCGGCGATCTTCGTCGCCACCACAAGCGTCGTGCGCTCCGCCCGTTCCGATGCAGGCTGCCGTGCGTGCGCCGCCCGGAGCGACGCTCCCGCGAGCGCAGCGACGACGAGAACCACCAGGACGCATCGCGCCACAAACGACCCCAAGGCACCTGTCATGAGGCATGGTACCTTTGAAGGCTGACCAGACCAGCGGTTCGCGGGAGCATCATCTACAGTTCGCGAGTCTCGGCCGATTCGCATCGGAAGCCACAATGCCCCCGCGCAATCGCCGCCACGACCGCTGCGTGCAGTGCCGGTACGACCTGGCCGGGCTCACGCCCCCAGGCTCGTGCCCGGAGTGCGGGCTCGAACTAAGCCGCGCCATGATCGGGTGCAAAGTCGATGACTGGAGCGACGCCCACCTCCGCGCTGTCGCCCGATGGCTCCTTCCAACATGGGCCATTCCAGGCGGCCTCCTCATCGCGGGGCCACTCTGGATGATGGGGCTTGCAACCCGGACCAGCATGGATGCGCCGATCGCGGCCATCGCGGCCGTGCTCACCTCGCTGATCGCGACGCTGTGCTCCTGCGTCGCATGGACGCGAGTTCTCGCCCGAGACTCGTCCCCCTGCCCCATCCGGCGGTGGATCCCCGCCACCAGCACCACTCTTGGGGCCGCGGCGGCTGTGAGCCTCATCGCCTCGGGCTCGCTGCTCGTGGCTCTCGAGCCCGCACGCGACGATGACCGAGTCGTCGCCGCGTCGATGATCACACCGCTCCTGCTCGCCGGCCTGCACGCCGCCGTCGGCTTCGTGGGGTTTCGCCCCATCGTCGCATCGCTCGAACGACCAGACTGGGTGCGGTGGTCGCGGTTCCTCATGTGCTTCAGCATCGCCCCTGCCGCGTTCCTCTCGGTGTGCGCGGCACTGTACTTCTCGGGCGCACTCCAAGCCGCCGGCACGGGCCCGGAGCCGACCGTGCTCGACTGGATCCTCGGCATCACGTGGCTCCTGCTCTTCATGGCCTCGGCCGCCGGCTCTCTCGCACTGCCCTGCGCGCAAGGCCTGCTAACGCTGGAGGTCCGGGCCGCGCTCAACCACGCGATCGAGCTGCGGAGCCGGCCCACGTCCCCCGCCGACCCCCCAACCCGCTCTCCCTACACTCCGCCTCGCACTCCAGAGGGATCTTGATGCTCACCCGCTCCCACACCTGCGGCCAACTCCGCGAGTCCGACGTCGGCCAAACCGTCACACTCGCCGGATGGGTCAACTCCTACCGCGGCCACGGCACCGGCCTGGTCTTCATCGACCTCCGCGACCGCGAGGGCCTCACCCAGCTCGTGTTCGACCGCGAGGACGCCGACCAGACCATGCTCGACGCCGCCGACCGACTCCGCAACGAGGACGTGGTCATCGCCCACGGCACCGTCCGCATCCGCAAGGGCGGCGAGAACCCCAAACTCCCCACCGGCAAGGTCGAGATCCTCGTCTCACGCCTCGAACTCCTGAACAAGTCCGAGCCCCCCGCCTTCCTGCCCTCCGACGAGCAGAACCTCCCCGGCGAGGAACTCCGCCTCAAGCACCGCTACCTCGACCTCCGCCGCCCCAAGATGCAGAAGATCCTCCGCACGCGCCACCGCGTCACGAAGATCGCCCGCGACTACTTCGACAAGCACGGCTTCCTCGAGGTCGAGACCCCCATCCTCTACAAGTCCACGCCAGAGGGCGCCCGCGAGTACATCGTCCCCAGCCGCCACGTCCCCGGCTCGTGGTACGCACTGCCCCAGTCGCCCCAGCTGTTCAAGCAGATCCTCATGGTCGCCGGCTGCGACCGCTACATGCAGATCTGCCGTTGCTTCCGCGACGAGGACCCCCGCGCCGACCGCCAGGCCGAGTTCAGCCAGATCGATCTCGAGATGGCCTTCGTCGGACGCGAGCAGGTCATGCAGACCATGGAGGGCTTCGTCCGCACGCTCTTCGGCGAGGTCGCCGGCGTCGACGTGCCCCCCATGCAGCGCATGCCCTATCGCGAGTGCCTCGAACGCTTCGGCATCGACCGCCCCGACACCCGCTACGGGCTCGAGATCCGCGACATCTCCGCCATCGCCGCCAGGACCGACTTCGGCGTCTTCAAGGGCGCGCTCGAGAAGGGCGCGAGCCTCCCCGCGTTCGCCAGCAAGAAGGGCGTCGTCAAGGCCATCCGCGTCCCCGCCGGCGCCGACAAACTCACCCGCAAGATCACCGATGGCTACTCCGAGTGGGTCAAGACGTTCGGCGCCGGCGGCGTGCCCGTGGTCAAGGTCACCGGCCAGCCCGGCGCCCCGACCCTCGAAACCGGCATCGCCAAGTTCCTCGAGCCCGTCAAGGCCGAACTCGTCCAGGCCCTGGGCCTCGAACCCGGCGACACCGTCCTCTTCGCCGCCGACACCTACGCAGTCGCCACCAAGACCCTCGGCGAACTCCGCCAGAAAGTCGCCCGCGACATGGGCCTGGTCCCAGCCTGGGGCAAGGCCTGGAACTTTCTGTGGATGATCGACCCGCCGATGTTCGAACGCAACAAGGACACCGGCAAGTGGGTCGCCCTCCACCACCCATTCACCGCCCCTCGTGAAGACCAGGCCCAGGCCTTCCTCGACGCCAGCGAATCCGACGACGTCGCCATCGAGTCCATCGTCTCGGCCGGCTACGACTGCGTCCTCAACGGCTCCGAGATCGGCGGCGGCTCCATCCGTATCCACGACCCGCGCGTCCAGCGCAAGGTGTTCGGCCTCCTGGGCCTCACGCCCGAGCAGACCGAGGCCAAGTTCTCGTTCCTCCTCGAAGCCCTCAAGTTCGGCGCCCCGCCCCACGGCGGCATCGCCTTCGGCCTCGACCGCCTCATCATGCACCTGTGCGGCACCGACAACATCCGCGACGTCATCGCCTTCCCCAAGACCCAGATCGGCGCCGACCTCATGACCAAGGCCCCCAGCGCCGCCACGCCCGAGCAACTCGCCGAACTCCACGTCAAGAGCACCTGGACCCCGCCGGCGTAGGCCAATCACTCGCCCACTGTGCCACCGAGACACGCCGGCTCTGCGGCGTTTCTCGGTGCCCGTCAACAAACGGACGCCCGCCGTGCCACCGACCTGCGCAGTCCGCGGAGCAGGTCGGTGCCGATCAACGGCCGGCGCCACGAGCACCTTTGTGCGCGCAATCGCATTTCATAACACACCGGCGCGCGCCAATTCCCGCCCATAGCGCCCCCACCCCTTGAATCCCCACCGCCGCGACGCATGATCCGCGTCAAGCCTCCGTCCTGCTATCCTCGCCCCATGATCAGCCGCGTCCGCGGAACGCTTGAGGCCATCGCCGGCAACACCGCCACCATCGCCCTGGGCGACGGCTCCATCGCCCGCGAGGTCCTGCTCCCGGCCTACCTCGCCGCCGCACTCGCCTCCAGCCTCGGCCAGCCCGTCACACTCGTCACCCTCGAATACCTCGAGTCCCACGCCCAGGGCGCGTCGTTCATCCCGCGCCTCCTCGGCTTCCGCTCCGCCGGCGAGCGCCGCTTCTTCGAGGTCTTCACGACCGTCAAGGGCCTGGGCAACAAGCGGGCCCTCCGCGCCCTGGAGGCCGAGCCGATCGCCGTCATCGAGGCGATCATGCGCAAGGACGCCAAGGCCCTGCAGGAACTGCCCGAGATCGGCAAGCGCCTGAGCGACACGATCGTCGCCGAACTCTCCGGCAAGGTCGAGCCGCTGCTGGCCGACCTGGGCTGGTCCCCCGAGTCCGCCCGCGAGGCCAAACCGCTGGCCACCCCCACCACGTCCGCCGCGGAGGAGGCCGTGCTCGCCCTCATGGCCCTGGGCCAGACTCGCGCCGAGGCCGAGCGCCAGATCGCCGCCGCCGCCGCCCGCGTCGGGCAGGAAGCCGACACCCACACCCTCGTCTCCGCCGCCTTCGGGGCGTGAACCGGCGACGGACGCCCTCCCCGGTCAGGACAAACGCGAAGGCCGCGAAGGACGCGAACTCGGCGCTGCGATCGCGTGGCTCCATGTTCCATTCGGGTTGTCCGTCTGAGGGTCCCGAGCCACCGGTACCCCCGCCCCTTCCGCATCGCGTCCTTCGCGGCCTTCGCGTTCCACAGTGTCCCGGACAAGCCGCCGCCGCCCGACAGGCCAACGATCCCCCATGTCCACCACCCGCCACGCGATGATCATGGCCGGCGGCGCCGGCACCCGACTCTGGCCCATGAGCCGCGCCGGCCTGCCAAAGCAACTCCTCCCCTTCATCCAGCGACCCGGCGACGACCGCCCCCGCAGCCTCCTCGAACTCGCCGCGGCCCGCCTCGAGGGCCTCGTCTCGCCCGAGCGTCGCCTCATCTGCACCGGCGAGGCCTACCGAGCCCCCATCCGCGCCGCCCTCCCGGCCTTCGCCGACGCCCAGATCCTGGGCGAGCCCGTCGGACGCGACACCGTCAACGCCGTCGGCCTCACCGCCGCCGTGCTGGCCAAATCCGACCCCGACGCGATCTTCGCCGTCCTGACCGCCGACCACATCATCGAGCCGGTCGCGACCTTCCAGCACCTCATGGACCTTGGCTTCCGCCTCGTCGAGCAGGACCCCACGCGCCTGGTCACCTTTTCCATCAAGCCCACCTACCCCGCCACCGGCTTCGGCTACGTCGAGCGTGCCGCACCGCTCGCCCTGCCCCAAAGCGCCCCGGCCGCCGACAAGAACCTGGCCTTCCGCGTCCAGCGCTTCGTCGAGAAGCCCGACCTGCCCCGGGCCCAGGCCTACGTCGAGAGCGGCCAGTTCGGCTGGAACTCAGGCATGTTCGTCTTCGCCGCCCGCACCGTGCTCGACTGCCTGGAGCGCTGGAAGCCCGACTGCTACGCCGGCCTCATGAAGATCCAGGCCGCCTGGGGCACGCCAGACCAGGCCCGCGTGCTCGGCGAGGTCTACCCCACCCTCCCGAAGACCAGCGTCGACTACGCCCTCATGGAGCCCGCCTCGCGTGCCACACCAGCCGAACGCGTCTGCGTCGCCACCGTCCTCATGGACCTGACGTGGCTGGACGTCGGCTCTTGGCCCGCCTTCGGCCAGACCCTTACGCCCGACAAGGACAACAACCGCGCCGCCGGCGCCACCCTCGCCGCGGTCGCCTCCGCCGGCAACCTCGCCGTCTCCAGCCAGCCCGGGCACACCATCGCCCTGCTTGGCTGCAAGGACATGATCATCATCCACACGCCCGACGCCACGCTCGTCATGCCGGCGGCCCAGGCCGAGCGCCTCAAGGAACTCCACGCCATCGTCCCCGACGCGCTCAAGTAAGCCGCCCCGGCATCCGACGCGTCGGCCCCCGGGGGCTCAGGCCAGTTCCAGGCCCGCAACCACCCGCCCCTCGCGGATCGCCTGGCGCAGGTCGTACAACTTCCGCAGCCCCGGCTTGGGCTGCCCGCCCGTGCCGAGAAGCCCGCCGTCGGGCATCTCCAGGGCCGCCCGCCCCTCCGCCGCGTCGCCGATCTGCTGCCAGCACACGCTCTGGACGTAGGGCTTGGAAGCCGCAATCGCCGCGACCCGCGCCAGCCACTCGCCCTGATGCATCTCGCTCCACGGCACCCGCCAGTACCCCGGATCGAGCACCTGCTGCTCTACCCGCTCCAGCACCGGCGGCGCCGACGGCGCCCCAAGGATCGAGATCGCGATCGGACGCTCCACCGACGCGTACAAATCCAGCAGCGACGAGATCTCCAGGAGGTCGCGCGTCGCCTGCCCCGGTGTCGGCTGGCCCAGTTGCAGCCGCAGCGCGAACGCGTCGGCCGGCACCGACGCCTGCACCAGCATCTCCGCGTACACGTGCGGCGGCAGGCTCCGCCGGTCCGAGGCGTAGTACTCGCCCCAAGGCTGCGTGATCTCGAGCTGCACCTTCGCCGTCGGGTGCAGTTTCTTGGTCCGCGCGATGCACAGACGCGTCAGGTCCATCATCTGCTCGAACGACAGTTTGAAGTTCCCGTTGACGTGCAGCCCGCTGGCGACGGTCCAGCGGCTCACGGTCCGCCGGTACCGCGTCACGACCTGGCGGATGTGCTCGTCGATGTACTGACGCAGCGTCTCGTAGTCGTTCTCCCAGATGTACAGCCAGTCGGGCGCGCCGCCGGGACGCAGGTCGATCACCGGGCCCGCCACGATCGGCAGGCGCGCCTTGCGAACCGCCCACTCGATCCAGCGGTCCGTGTTCTTGAACGCGTACTTGCCCTCGACCGGCTCCAGGTCCGTCCAGCGGGTCGGGATGCTCACGAAGTCCGACGTGGCCGCGACTGCCCGCTGGTGTTCGTCGGTGAACACGTCGGGATCGACCATGCAACCGATGGTCGGGCGACCGGGCAGCGTCACGCCCGTCATGCCCGCGACGATGATGGCGGCCTCGGGGGGCGGGCTTTCCTGCGTCGCCGTCTCATACGCAGCCACCGCCGCCTTGTACGCCTTTCCGGTCACGCGCGAGTCCAGGTCTTTGGCCGCCTTATCGAGGGCCAGCCGCTCGCCCGCATCCAGAGCCAGCGCCAGCGCCCGCCGCGCCAGCCGATCGGCCCGGGGCGAGAACCCGTGGTGCAGCCCCGTGTCGCCCTCCGCGGCCCGCTGGGCGACCAGGGCATCGGTGAACACACGCCGCGCCTGCTCGAAGCGGGACATGATCGGGCCGTCCGGCGGCAGGTCGGCCAGGCCCCACTCCTCCATGCGGTTCAGGAACAGCATCAGGCGATACCGGGCCAGTTCCAGGCTCAAGAGATGCGGGTCGTCCCGCTCCTGAAGCAGGCAGGTCCGGAGCGACAGCACGCCCAGCGGCGCGGGCGCCTCAGCGCCATCCTCGGCCCCCAGGTCCGTCGGCGTGGTCAGCCGGCACTGCAGCGCGAGCCCGGCGGTGTCCGGCGAGGCCTTGCGGCACAGCAGCAGGTCGCCCTCGAACGCGATCTCGCTCGGCACGGGCAGCCCGTCGGGTCCGTACAGATACACCTGTCGCGGCGTCCAGCCCGACTCACCCTCACCCGCGCCAAAGAGAACGAACGACAGCATGCGTCGAGGCGGCCTCCGCTTCCCCGCCCCCACGCCAGGGAGCGAAGGGACATTGTGGCGGCTCGGCCAGAACTTGCAACCGGCCCGCCCCGATTCCGTCGTCCATCCGGGCGATCCGACCCGCCCGCGCACACCGGACACGCCGCTGGCCGGGCGTCCGCCCCACTACGCTGTGCCGATGGTAGACCCCGCCCGCGAAGTGCCCAACGCGCTCGCTTCGGCCTCATTGGCCTCGACCGCGCTGGCCCTGCCCAACCCACGCCACGGCAAGGTGCGCGATCTCTACGACCTGCCGGGCAGCCCGACGACAACCGGAAACGATGCCGCCGGGCCGCGCGTGCTCATCGTCGCGACCGATCGTCTCTCGGCCTTCGACGTCGTGCTCCCCACCCCCATCCCCACCAAGGGCAGGGTGCTGACCCAGATGGCCGTGTTCTGGACGCGATTCGTCGAGTCGCGCGGCCTCTCAAAGACGCACCTGCTCTCGACCGACCCGGGACAAATACCGGATGCGGCCTTGCGAGGCGATCCGGCCCTGTCCGGCGGCGACGCCGCCACGGGCCGCGAGCGACTCACCGGGCGGATCATGATCGCCCGCGCCTGCCGCGTCGTGCCCGTCGAGTGCGTCGTTCGCGGCTACATCGAGGGCTCCGGCTGGAAGGACTACCAGGCCACCGGCGCCATCTGCGGCGTGTCGCTGCCCCCCGGCCTGCAACAGGCCGACCGCCTGCCCCAACCGATCTTCACCCCCGCCACCAAGGAGCAGGTCGGCACCCACGACGAGAACGTCTCATTCGATTCCGCTGTCGAGCACCTCGCAGGCCAGGGCTGGCCCGAGCCGCGCCGCCTGCTGAGCACGCTGAAAGACCGCTCGCTGGCGATCTACACCGCGGCCTCGGCGTACGCGCTGGCGCGGGGGATCCTCATCGCCGACACCAAGTTCGAGTTCGGCGTTCCGATCGACGCGACCGGCTCGGACGGACACGCCGACCCGATCCTGATCGACGAGGCCCTCACGCCCGACTCGTCGCGGTTCTGGCCCGCGGATGACTACGAGCCGGGGCGGGCCCAGCGGTCGTTCGACAAGCAGTTCGTGCGCGAATACCTCGAGACGCTGGTCGCGCGCGGCGAGTGGGACAAGCGTGCGCCCGGACCGACGCTGCCGGCGGACATCGTCGCCAGAACGCTGGAGCGGTACGAGCGGGCCCGGGATCTGCTGATCGGGGGCGATCGGGGGATGCCGGAATCAGAGCGATGATGCCACGGAAGGCACCGAGGCAGAAGGCATCGAGGCATCGAGTGCAACGTGGGCGTACCGGCGGGCCCGGCATCGCCGATCAATCCGCACCGAGCAACGCCGCAAATCCGGCGTGGCTCGGTGGCACAGCGGACGCGACGGGATTTGGCGTCAGCGATCTGCGCCGATCACCCCCATCTGGCGGTACCGCTCGCGGTACTTGCGGTCCAGTTCCGTCTGGTGGTTCGACAGATCGATCATCCGCCCGTCGATGAACGCCATCACGACGCCGCTGACGATCTCCAGCGGCGAGCCGGTGGTCACGATCAGCGTCGCGGACTTGCCGTCGTCGAGCGAGCCGTAGTCGCTGGCCACGCCCAGGATCTCGGCGGTCGAGAGCGTGACGCCGCGGACCGCAGCGTCCGGGTCGAGCCCGAACGCGGCGGCCATGCCGGCGGCCTGCCCGAGGTTCCGCTCGTTCATCGACTCCCCGCCAGTGGCCAGGCACCAGCGGATGCCCGCGGCCTCGCACCGGGCCGGCAGCGTGTACGCGTCGTCGTAGGGCGAGTCGCTGCGCTTGGGGAAGTTGAACGTGCCGCCGATGATCACCGGCACGTCGTGCTCGCGGAGCAGTTCGGCACACAGCGGGGCGTCCCGCCCGCCGTGGACGATCGGGTTCAGGCCACGCCCGACCGCCCACGTGACCGCGGCGTTGATCTGGTCGACGTCCTGAGCGCTCAGCAGCACCGGTTCCTGACCCGATCGATCGTGCTGGCCACCTTGCCACCCCACCGGCGGCAGGCACGCCAGAATCCCCTCATACCGCAGGTCGATCGTGTGCGTCGGGTCGGCCGCGCGGGCCGCCCGATACGCCTCGGCCTGCTCGAACACCTCGTCGATCCGCTGGACCGCCTCGCGCGAGCGCCGCATCTGCTCCTCGTCGGAGGTCGTGATCCAGCGCGATTGGAACGGGCGCATGTTGGGCCAGTTGACCACAAGCCCCATGTCGCGATCGACGGTCATCTCCTCGGTGGTCCAGCCGTCGAGGCGCAGCAGCGAGGCATGCCCGGGGATGGTGCCGCCAGTGGGCAGCGTGCCGGCCAGCAGCACGCCGCCGGAGCGTGTGACGGGGAAGAGCCACGAGTCGGGGTTGACGGCGGTGGCCGCGTAGATCTCGCCGTTGGGATCGTTGTTCTCGCTGAGGTCGGTCGAGGGGCGGGTCTCCTGCATCTCGAGCAGGCCAAGGTCGGTCACGGGGCCGATCAGGCCCGGATACACGTGCAGCCCCGAGGCGTCGATGATCTGCGTCGTGCCGATGAACACCGGGCCGTCGTCCATCGTGCCGACCTGCAGGATGCGTCCCTGGTCGAAGAAGATAAACCCGTTCTCGATCGGGGCCGAGGAAACGGGGTGGATCGTCGCGTTGACGATCGCGATCGGATGGTCCTGCGGCGGGGCCTTCCAGGTCAGGTCCTGGGCGGCGGCGAGGCCGGCCGAGAGCGCGATGGCCGCGAGAGCGGACATCGCGTGCGCGGCGAGGCCGGCGTTGCACGAACTGGTTGCGCGGAGGGTGGACATGGCTTGATCCTGGGCGACGCGCCGGAGCGCGGATGGTTCGGGTCGAGCGAGACGGACAAGCGGCGCGGATCGAGAGGCGGTCGAGCGCACGCTAGCGGTTCATCAACTCCTGCAGCGTCATGCCGCAGTCGCCGCACACCGGCGCGTCGGGGTCCATCCCCTGGCGGATGAGGTCGAGGTGGTGGTTGGAGATGGCGTCGCGGGCCGCGATCTCGGCCAGGCCCAGCACGCCGGGGCGACCGGGGCGACCGCCGCCCGGCCCGGCGCGCCCGGCGCCGTCGCCGCCGCGCGCCCCGCCCCGCTCCTCCGGGCGGCTCATGGCCAGGATCCGCTGGATGATCCGCCGGCGCTCGCTCGCGTTGGCCTCGCGCATCTGCGCGTCCTCCTCCAGCGAGAACTGGCAGCGGCCCTCGACGTACGTCGCCTCGCAGCGCGTCAGGCTCGACAGCGGATCGCCCGACCAGATCACGAAGTCCGCGTCCTTGCCCGCTTCGAGCGAGCCGACGCGGTCGGCGATGCCGAGCTGGATCGCCGGATTGAGCGTGACGAACCGCAGCGCCTCGGCCGGGTCGACCCCGCCGTAGCGGACCGCCTTGGCCGCCTCCATGTTCAGGCGACGGGCCAGTTCATCGGAGTCGGAGTTGAACGACACGACGATGCCGACCTCGTGCATGATCGCGCCGGCCGACGGGATCGCGTCCTGCACCTCGACCTTGTACGCCCACCAGTCGCTGAAGGCCGAGGCCCCGATGGCGGCCTCGCGGACCTCCGTCGCCACCTTGTACACCTCCAGCGCGTGCTGGAACGTCCCGATCACGAACCCGAACTGGTGCGCGATCTGGCAGAGCATCAGGATCTCGTCGGCGCGATACGAGTGGCAGTGCACCAGGCGGTCGCCCGCCAGGATCTCGGCCATCGCCTCGAGTTCCAGGTCACGCCGCGGCGGCACGCCGCCCTCGCGCTCGTACCGCTCCATCGCCGCGGCGTACTGCTGGGCCGCGGTGAAGCGGTCGCGGATGACCGCCTCGACGCCCATGCGGGTCTGGGGATACCGGTTGCCGGCGTTCGGGCCGTAGGAGTTGCCCCGCTTCGGGTTCTCGCCCAGGGCGAATTTGATGCCCAGCGGCGCCCCCTCGAAGAAGAAGTCCCAGGGCATGACCGAGCCCCAGCGGATCCGCTGGACCTGGTTCTGCCCGCCGATCGCGTTGGCCGAGCCGTGCAAGGAGTTGACGGCCGTCACGCCGCCGGCCAGTTGGCGGTACCACGAGATGTCGGTCGGATCGGCCCCGTCCGAGATGCGGACCTCGGCGGTGCAGGACTGCCCGCCCTCGTTGATGTCGGTCAGGCCCGTGTGGCTGTGGCAGTCGATGATGCCGGGCGTGATGTGCCGCCCGCCCGCGTCGATCTCGCGGATCGGGGCCATCAGGTGAACCCGGGCGAGCAGGTCGTCCAGGCCCGCGGCATCGCCCACGTACAAGATCGAGCCGCCCGAGACCAGCATCGCGCCGTTCTCGATGATGCCCGCGTCCGCGCTGGTCCAGATCGTCGCGTTGCGGATGACCAGGGTTTCCTGCGCCGGCATCTCGGTGCGGGCGTAGGGGCCAAACGGATAACCGAACGTCTCGGGCACGGCCGGGGCCTCGTCGGCCTCTTCCTCTTGCGGTGGCAGCGGCGTGCGCGTGCCGGTGAAGGCGATCTCCTCACCGTCGCCGGTCGTGGCGGTGCCGGCCATCGAGTCGCCGGTGATCTCGGCCCGGATGTGAACGGTGCCCGGAGGGTCGCCCGCCTCGCCCGCGGACTCGTCGCCCGCAGCGGCCTCGTCGCCCTCGGGCGTCCGGGGGTCAGATTCGCCTTCCGCCCGACCCGACTCACGCGGGCGGACGGTGTACGTCATCACGTTGCCCTCGACCTTGAAGTCGCGCACCGCGACGCTCTCGGCCATCTCGCCCTCGTACTCGACCCGGTTGTTGCGGATCGTCAGCCGGATCGGCGGCGCGGGCGTGCCGGGGAACTCGACGGACCAGACGCCCGAAGGATCGGCGTCGGGCCCGCGCCGCGTCGCCGAGAACTGCAGAACTCGCCCCGATGGCAGCATCGCCTGCCCGACCATCCGGTCCGGCCCGACGAGCACCGCCGACGCGACCGCCTCGCCCTCCTCGCCGGGCATCGCACGCTCGCCGCCCGTGTCGATCACGAACGAGACCATCTCGCCGCTCAGGCGCGCGTTCCGCCCGCGCACCGTGACCTCGCCGATGGTCGCGGCCACGCGTCGCCCGGACTCGAACGAGAGCGAGCCCTCGATCCGCTCGCCGCCGTCGATGGCCAGCAGGTCCCACCCGCCGTCGAGCGTCGGCTCCGCCCCCGCGTTGATCTCATACCGCACCCCATCGACCCACACGTCGCGGATCTCGGTGTCCTCGTCGAAGATGTCGCCGTCGGCCACGATCAGGCTCGCGACTTTGCCGACCTCGACGCTGCCGAGCATGTCCCCGACGCCCAGCAGTTCCGCCGGGTTGGTCGTCAGCATCGCCAGGGCCCGCTCAGGCGCGAGGCCGTGCTCGATGGCCTTCCGCAGGTTGTCGTCGAAGTCGCCGCGACGGCGCAGGCGGTGCGTCGTCAGCGACACGTCCAGCCCCGCCGCATCGAACCGGCGCGGCCCGGTGGGCACCTGCTCCCACGTCATCAGTTCCGTCAGCGACACCGAATCGGCCCGCCCCACGCTCGAAACATCGGGCGTCTCCGGGAAGTTCAGCGGCAGCACCAGCGGCCAGCCCGCTTCCACCACGCCCGCCAGCATCCGCACCTCGAGCCCCGAGCCGATCCAGACGCCCTCGCGCCCGAACTCCTCGGCCAGGTAGATCGCCCGAACCGTCTCCAGTTCGCTGCCCGAGTCGAACGCCAGCGGGATGTCCGCGTGGGCCGTGAGTTCGTCGAGGCAGTTGGGCGCGACGGTCGCGCCCGCCTCGCGGGCCTCGACCTGCCACGCCGCGTCGATGAACGACTGGCGCATCAGCGCGATCGAGCCAAGCCGCGACGTGGGGTACGACTCGTCGCCGCCCCAGCCGACGCGGTCGAACCCGGCCGCCATGTACACGTCGCTGGCGTAGACCGGCACGCGATCACGGCTGGAATCGCTCGGCGCCGCACCAAGCGACACGACCCCCGCCGTGCCCCGCAGGATGCCGCCGCGCGGCGAGACGCCCGCAGCCGTGAACCCAAGCCCTCGCAGCGAGGACGCCACATCCCCCGGCACGCCCGGCCCCCGCGTCGCGTCCCGCTGCGGCACGATCAGGCTCGACCAGTGCAGCCCGGGCGAGCCCGCCGGCTCGACCGGGGCGTCGACCTCCACGAACGGATCGATGAACCCGGCGTAGATGTGCAGCCCGTCGCAGTCCCAGACCCGGGCGCCCGCCGGCGCCGCCGGGGCGTCCGGCTCGCCGTCGCCGTCCGTGTCGGACCCGGCCCGGACCGAGACGATCCGCCCGTCCCGGACCACGACGGTCGCGGCCTCCAGCGTCTGCCCCGGTGCGACGTGCACCGTCGCCCCGACCAGCGCGTGCCACGACGACTCGCCCTCCCGCACCCCGTTGGGCGGGGCGGCCAGCGGGCTGGTGCCCGTCTGGGCCAGCGCGGGCACGCCCGAGAAAGCCAGCAGCAGCGCAAAGCCAGCGCGAAGTCCGAGGAAAGTGCGGGCCAATCCCCCCGCTCGGGCGGGCACGGCGGAACCTTGGGCGTACAACATGCCAATAGCGTAGTGGAAACGGGGCCGAACCGAATGGAACCGATTCCGCCCTCGGAAGTTGCCGATATTGGACGTGAGTGTCGGTGATGAACCAAGCCGTTTGTGGGGATGCCATGACCTCGCGCACCGGATCGACGACCCAGCCCAGCCGCCAGACGCCCGCGGAGCCGCCCGCGCTCACCACCGACCTCGCGGCCGCGATCCGCGGGATCGCCCGGCGCGCCTCGCCCGCTCGTCGCGCCAACGCCGCCGGCCAGATCTGGATCCAGTCCGATGCCTCGCCCGACGGCTGGATCCGCGGGCGGATCGTCGAGCACGCCCCGGGCTACCTCGGGGTCCTCACCCACGCCGCCCCCCAAACCGGGCACGGCACCTGGGCCCGCTTCGGCACCTCCCCGATGGAACCCGACGCCGATCAGGTCCGCGTGTTCCCGCTTGCCTCCCACCCGCTCGGGCGCGACGCGGGCAAGCCGACCGGCCCCTTCCTGGTCGAGTGCGAGACGCCCATCGACGAGGCGATCCTGACCCGCGCCCACGCCTGACCCCGGCCCGTCCGGCCCGCGCGCCCCAAACCTCACTCAACCGAACGTCCGAGAACGATGCCCCGTCGCATCGGACGTGAACCTGCGCCGCCGATGCCCATCGCGCCGGTCGCGACGCCCCCGCGCCGCCGCCAACATCCCCGCCTGCGCCTCCATCGCCCCTCCACCGGCCTGCTCGTTCCGATGCAGGTCGGGCCGCTGATCCCGACGCGATACGGAGCCCAGGCATGACCCGAACCACGGCCCGCGCCACCAACGCCCGATGGAACCCCGCGACGGCCCGACCCGCCGCGTCCGGGCTGTCCAACCGACTCAACGACCGCGTCGCCTGGGACCACTCCGTGCTCGACGACGCGGCCCCGACGCTGGCCTGGTCCGCCGCCGATCGGGCCAGGCAGCGCCGCCAGCGGGCCCAGGGCAACCCGGCCCCGCTGGTTGTGGGCGCCTGGATCCTCATCGCCTGGTCGATCGTCGCCGCCGTCCGCCTGTGGACGCTCAGCGACCTGGACACCCACGTCGCCATGCGGTTCGTGGCGATGGGCTATGTGGAAGAGACCCTGGGCGTGATGATCGGCCTGCTGTGGGCCGCCACGCCCGCGGCCCTGGCGTTCTGGCTCGCACGCAAGGCCAGGATCGTCACGCTCGACGAGATGGGCGGGTGGGCGTACTGGGCGGCGGCGGTCGTCGGCGTGCTCGCCGCAGTGGGCACGATGCGGGCCTTGTGGGACGAGGACGCGGGCTCGCGCTTCGCTCGGACCAGCCCCGCGAGCCAGATCGGCGACGATCACGTCGCCGCGACGCCCGGCCTCGAGCCGGCCTCAACCACGACCGACACCCCGCTGCCCGCCGACGGGACCGAGGACGCCGACATCCAGCGCTCGGGCGACCTGGAGTACGACGCGAACCTCTACCACGGCCCGATGGTCGACGCGTCGACCTTCGATCCCGGCAACGGCTAAGCGCCGGGCGCCCGACCAAAAAAGAGCGTGGCCCGCGCCGAGAGGGGTCGCGGGCCACGCAGGTGCGTCGCGGCTCCGTGCGGGCCGCGCCGCTGTTGGGCGAAGAACGGGGGCTCTCCCCCGACTACACGCGTGAAGTTGACGCCCGAGCGCACACGAAGTTCCGAGAAATCGAACGACTTTGCGCAGCGGTCGATGTGCGTTCGGGCCGACGCCGATTGAGATTCGAGCAGCGCCCGATCATCAACCGTGCGGCGGCTCCGCGCCTGTTCCAGCCCGCCCGGATCAGCCGCCGGCCTGCGCCGTCGCCTGGAACGGCAGTTCCTCGTACGGCTGGACGACGACGAACCCGTCGCCATCGAACCGCATCTGGACCGACTCGCCCGAGCCGCGCCCCAGGAACGTCTTGAGCGAGACGTCGGTCTTCATCTCGGGCTGGAGGTTGCCCGACCACGCGATGGTCGCGTTGGGATCGCTGAACACGGGGTTGCCGGGGCTGACGCGGAGGGTGATCGGCTCGTAGTGGCTGGTGATCGCCACGAGGCCCTGGCCCTGGACCAGCACGTTGAAAAGCCCTCCGGCGACCATGGCCGTGATCCGCTTCATCATGCGGACCTCGTAGGTGACGGTCGGTTCCATGGCCAGCAGGTCGCTGCCGTTGACGAACATGGACGAGCCGGTCACGTCGAGGATGAAGATCTTCTTGCCGGCGTCGGCGAGATAGACCTTGCCCTGGCCCTCGGCTTTGGTCAGCTGGGCGCCCTCGCCCGTGAGGGCCTTCTTGAACGCGGCCCCGAGGCCCTGCTGGAGCACCGCCTCGCGGGTGAACTTGACGTTGCCGCGGTACGCGACCATCGAGCCCTTCTTGATCCATGCCATGCCGTTGAGGTTGAGTTCGAGAATGCGCTCGGACTCGAGCTCGAAGACGCCCTGGCCTCGGTCCTGCTGGGCGGTTTTCTCGACGAACTCCTGGATGGAGTAGCGGTTCATGGGGGGCCTCCTTCTGGGTTGGGCTTCTGGATTGGGCTTGTGGATTGGGAGCGACGGCGCTCGCCGAGGTTATCGGCACTCCCCCCGGCCAGCGTGAGCCGCCCGCCCCGAATCCCGCGCGCGAGCCGGGGCGTCCCCGCCCCGGATCCGCAAGTGCTAATGACGCCGGAGCATGGTGAGAGTCGACCGGGGCGGGGACGCCCCGGCTCGCGCGCGGGGGACGCCCCGGATCACGCGTGTCGATGGGGGCAATCTCAAAGACTCAACGCCTACGGCACCGTCGGGAGCAGGGCCTGGAAGGCCTCGGGCATGGGGCCGTAGAACCGCGACGCGGATCGGGTGCGGGTGGTCAGCACCTGCCCGGCCGGCTGGGCCGGGTCGGCCTGGGTGCGGGGGGCCGGAGCACGCCCGATCGTGACCGACTCACCGACAAGGCCGGGGGCGCCCTCGATCTCGAATGTGGCGATGGGCTCGAAGGCGGGCTGCTCGGTGAGCGCGACCGCCGTGGCCCGCTGCTCGGCCAGGGTCTGCAGCACGAGCGGGATGGCCTGGGCCTCGACGGCTGTCGCGGGGCGGGGGGCCGTCGCGCCGGGCGAGAGGACCGTCCAGCCGTCGATCGTGCGCTCGTACCGCCAGGCCCGCTGGCCGTCGGCGGAGCGGATGACGAACTGGCGGACATCGGCCGGCGTTGTCGCCAGCGTGGTCCGGGCCAGATAGGCCTCGGCGTTCATGAACACGCCGGAGAGGCCGTCCAGGGCGAGCACGCCGTAGACCGGGCCGAGCGTCTGGGCGTCGGCGGGACCATCGCCGCGCTGGCCTGTCAGGCGAACGAAGACCTGGTTGGCGTCGGCCGACGCGGGCGAGCCGACTTCGATCTGCCACCGGTACGCGTCCGGGCCGCGACCGCCAGCGACGGCCAGGGTAACGCGGGGCTGGTCGAGCCCCAGAGCCGCGGCCTGGGCGTCGTCGCGGAAGGACAGCACCTGGAGACGCCCCAGGGCCTCGATCGAGGACTGCACGACCTGGCCCTCGGCCCGCTCAACGACCGGGTCGAGCAGGCCCCACCGCCCCTGCACGCGGGCGAGTTCGAGGCGGAGGCTCTGGCCCCCGGTTGAGACGGTGATCTGGAGGTTGCCGGCGTCGCGGGCCACGCCGGGCATGGCCCGGTCGTCGCGCCAGGCGAGCAGGCCGGTGCGGGCGAAGACGGCGTGGAGGGCGTCGGTGGTCAGGCCGGTGCGGGCGTTGGCGTCGGGCGCTTCGACGCGGACGGGGGCACGCCCGGCGGCGGAGGCGACGCCGAAGATGAGGCGGGTGGGTTGTTGGCCCTGAGTGGCGATTTCGAGCGTCGCGGCGTCGGCGACGGTGGTCGAGGCGTTGGTCGACAGCGTCGCGTCGGCGATCATGCGCAGGCCGCTGCGGACGCGAACGTCGGCGACGGGCCAGCGGATGTCGGTGGCGTCGGGCCCGCCGGGCGACCAGACGCAGTCCCACGCGCCGGCGGGCGTCCGCTCGACCCGCTCGGTGGCGCGCCCGCCGGACTCGGTCTCGCGCTCGACGCGCAGGGCCGTCACGCCGGAGGGGTCCAGGCCCGTCACGAGCGGCGCGGGCGGCTGCGGGCCGCGGGCCGGGAACAGGACCAGCCCCGCCGAGACCAGCGAGAGCAGCACCATCACGACGAAGTTGCCGAGCAGGACGCCGCGGGACATGGAGAGAGGGTAGCGTGAACCGCCCGACAAGCCGGTGGACCGGTGCCGCGATGCGCCCGGCACTACCCTAAACTTCACGCTCCGGAGCCCCGCCATGCCCATCGAAGTCACCATGCCGCGCCTGTCCGACACCATGGAGCAGGGGACAGTCGTCAAGTGGAACGTCAAACCGGGGGACACGGTCTCGCCGGGCGACGTGCTGGCGGACATCGAGACCGACAAGGCGACGATGGAACTCCAGTCGTTCGACGCCGGCACGGTCGCGGCCATCCCGGCGCCCGAGGGCAAGGCGGTCCCCGTCGGCACGGTGATCATGCTGCTGGCCAAGGAGGGTGAGGACGCCAAGGGGATCTCGGCCGGGTCGGGCCAGGCCGCCGGGGCCGGTCAGGCCAAGGCCGAGGGCTCGTCGGGCGGTGGATCGGCGGGCGGCGGCTCATCGGGCGGCGGATCGGGTGGAGGCGGCTCCGCGACGGCGACGGCCAAGGCCAGCACGGGCACCCAGTCCGCATCCTCCGAACGATCGACCTCGAACGGCACCGCCTCTGGCGGACCGGCAAGCCAGTCCGGCGGGCGCGTGTTCGCGTCGCCGCTGGCCAAGAAGATCGCCGAGGAAACCGGCGTCGACCTGTCGCGCCTGTCCGGGTCCGGGCCGGGCGGGCGGATCGTCCGCAAAGACGTCGAAGCGGCCTCGGGCGAGGCCCGCGCCGGCAAGCCTGCCGGCGACCGGGCCCCGGCCAAGGCCGACGCACGCCCGCTGCCCTCGGTCGGCGCGACGCTCGAGGCCCGCACTGTGGCCCTGTCGAGCATGCGCGGCACCATCGCCAGGCGCCTGGTCGAGTCCAAGACCACCATCCCCCACTACCAGGTCACCGTCGATGTCGACATGGACGCGCTGCTGGCCCTGCGCGCCCAACTCAACGAGCAACTCTCGGGCCTGGGCGGCGGCGTCAAACTCTCGGTCAACGACTTCCTCGTGCGGGCCTGCGCCCTGGCGATGCACGAGCACCCGTTCGTCAACAGCAAGTGGGTCGACGGCGGCAAGGACGGCCCGGCGATCGAGATCCTCGGTCAGATCAACGTCGGCATCGCCATCGCCCTGCCCATGGAGCGGGGCGGCGGGCTGGTCGTGGGCACCATCCGCGGGGCCGACCAACTGGGCCTGCGCCACATCTCGGGCGAGTCCAAGCGGCTCGCGACCAAGGCCCGCGAGAAGGGGCTGACGATCGAGGAGATGTCCGACTCGACGTTCACGATCTCCAACCTGGGCATGTTCGGCGTGAGCCACTTCACGGCCATCATCAACCCGCCGAACGTGGCAATCCTGGCGGTCGGGGCCGCGGTCGAGAGGCCGGTGGTCAAGGACGGCAAGATCGTGGTCGGCTCGGTGATGAGCATGACGATGTCGAGCGACCACCGGGTTGTGGACGGCGCGATGGCGGCGGCGTATCTGCAGTCGGTCAAGGGGCTGCTGGAGAAGCCGGCGGCGCTGCTGGTGTAGCCGTGCCGAGCAAGATCAAGCCTGTCAAGCGGCTGCGGAAGTTGGGCAAACTGCTCGGGGACGTGCGGCTTGAGGACATGCGCGACCATCCGGTCTGGGCGATCGACGAGACCCGGAAGAAGGAGGTCGGCTGCTGGGTGTGCCCGATCACCTATGCCCCACCCCTCGACCGCTTCATGTGCGACTTCTACGCGCCGCTGATCGTGAAAGCCGTGTTCGAGTTCGCCGACGGCACCTATCCGCGCGGCGTGATGTCGCCCTCGCAGGAGGCGTTGCCCACCGACTTCGATCTGGGCGTGTTCGGGGTTGCCGGTTCGCTGGTCGAGTTCAGCGTCTCCGAGTTCGACAGCGGGTGCGTGTCACGCATTTGCGCGGGGCTCGGCCGCACCATTGAACAGATCTTTCCGCTGCGGTTTGCGGCGGTCGTCGAGTGCGGGCGGAAAGTCGTGTCGAGCGGGACGCTCCACGGGTTCCCGATGGCTCGGCGGGATCGGTCTCGCGTGCTCTGGATGCAGGACGGGATCGAGTACGTGACCAAGGACCCGGAGGCGCCCTGATGCGGGTCGACAACACGGGGTCGTACCGAGCCCCCGTCGAAGCCGATCGCGGGCGTGCCCGAGGGAGGGGACCGGTTGCCCGCCTGCTCGTCGCCTTCGTGCTGTGCGCCCTGCTGGCGATCGGCTGCTGGGTCGTCGCGCCGCTGCTGGGGGTGTACATGCCGGCGGTCGTGCCGCTGCTGGGATTCGCGGCGATCGCGTTGGGGACGGTCGTGAGCGCGATCCAGAACGTCGGGCCGCATGGCGACGATGGAGACGAGGACGACGACGCCGGCGGGGATGGCGACGGGTCGTACCGGATCGAGAGTTACTGAACCACGCGGCTCGGGGCGGCTCGGCGTGGTGATCCGTGCGACGGGATGATGCCGGGGAAGGCACCAAGGCAGGAGGCACCCAGGCATCGAGGCGGGAATCCGGGGCGTCGATCGCGGGCTAAGGCTGAAACCGTCGCCTCGAAACTCCGACATACTTCCTACGCGGCGGTCCGGGCGGTGGCTGTCGCGTCGGCGACCCGAACCGCTCCCTACACTCGCCCCCGCCGCCGCGAGCCGCGCAATCGGCACTTGCACCGCGTTGCCGCCCGGCCTGTACCAGAATCCGACAACCGGCGTGGCCCGCGTCCGCGGCGCACCGCCGAGAGCCTCGGTTGACCCCCAGATCGATCCCCACACTGATCCCAAGACCGACCCCAACACGGAGACACGCATGACCCGTCCGTCCCTCGCGATCGCCCTTTCCGCCGGCACCTGCCTGACCGCCGCCTCGGCCCTGGCCGCCCCGCCCTCGCTCGACTACGTGCCCCAGGGCGCGACGATGGTCGCCGCGGTCGACAACGTCGGGGCCCTTGGCGGCAACTTGACGGACCTGCTGGCGATGCTGGGGCTCGACGAGGCGGCCCAGAACGTGTCGATGGGCATGATGATGATGGGCGGCATGGGCGTCGACCCCGAGGGCTCGATGGCCATCGTCATTATGACCGACGACATCGAGTCGCTGCAGTACGGCGACGGGGCCATCGCCATCATCGGCGAGATGACCGACTACGAGGCGTTCGTCGGCAACTTCGGGGGCGACCCCGACGCCGACATCGCCGAGTTCGACATGCAGGGCCAGACGGCCTTTGCCCGGCGACTGTCCAACGGCTTCGTCGCGTTCGGCCCGCACCGCGAGACGGTCGAGTCGATCTCGGCCCGCGGCGGCGGGGCCCGGGCCCTTGGCGAGTGGTCCGGCGAGGTCGGCACCGAGATCGCCGACGACGCCAACCTGATCCTCATGGCCGACATCCAGGCCCTCAAGCCCCTGCTCGAAGAGAACATGGGCGAGTTCTACGACGGGCTGGAGCAGGGCGCCCAGATGGGCGGCGACCAGGGCGCCTTCGGCGTCGAGATCGTCCGCACCGTCGTCGAGACGTTCCTGGCCGACGCCCGCGCCGGCCTGATCGGCCTGCACCTGGACGACACCGGCGTGGCGATCGACATCGCCGCCCAGTTCGACGAGGAGTCCGAACTCGGCGAGATGTTCGCCGAGCGCGGCGACGCGAGCTCGCTCATGGCCCACCTGCCGACCGTGCCGGTGCTGTTCGCGGGCGCGTTCGACACGTCGCACCCCGGCGTGCGCGCGATCATGGGCAACATCGTCGAGATGCAGCAGGAGTTCATGCCCGACGTGCCGGCCAACCGGTCGCTCGAGATGCTCCGCAGCGCCGAGGGCGGCGCGTTCGTCATCGGCAACTCGGCCGCGCTGCTCTCGGGCGGGCTGTTCTCCAACTCCGCGTTCTACATGGCCTCGGCCCGGCCCGAGCGCGTCATGGAGGCCAACGCCGAGAACATCCGCGCCAGCAACGGGCTCGAGCAGCAGGGCATGACGATGCGCAGCCAGTACAACGAGGATGCGCTCGAGGTCGCCGGGGCGTCGGTCGACTCCTGGTCCGTCCGCATGCAGCTGGACCCCAACAACCCCATGGCCCAGCAGGCCCAGATGGCCATGATGGGCATCTTCGGCCCCGGCGGCGGCCCCCAGGGGTACATCGCTTCGGTCGACGGCGGCGTCGTCGGCACCCTCAGCCAGAACCGCCGCCTCATGGAGACCAGCATCAACGCCGCCCGCGCCGGCAACGGTCTGGGCGAGTCCGAGGAGATCGGGGACGCCGCGTCCAACCTCCGCGGCGGCAACATCGCCGAGCTCTACATCGGCATCGGCAACATCCTGAACACCGCGACCTCGGTCATGGGAATGATGGGCCAGGACCTGGACATCGACATCCCGCGCGACCTGGGCAGCGTCCCGGTCTCGGTCGGCTCGATCGACGGGGGCGTGCGAATCCGCACCTTCGTGCCCACCGACGTGATCGTCACCACCAGCGAGATCGCCAAGTACGTCCAGCAGATGCAGGGCGGCATGGCCCCGCGCGGCGGGCGCGACGACGCCGGGTTCTGAGCGAGCAACCGGCGGCGACCCGTGCCGTCGATCCGCGGCCACGTGATCATCGATCAGCCCCGCGCCCCGGCGCGGGGCTGTTTGTTTGTGGGGGGCGTGAGGTACGATCCGCCATGCCCGCCGCGACACGATGGCTGATTGGCCGGGACACGCAGATCGACCTGTCCGAGCCGCGCCTGATGGGCGTGATCAACACGACGCCCGACTCGTTCCACGCGCCCAGCCGGGTGCCGGACGGCTCGGCGGCGCTGCGGTCGGCGCGGCTGATGTGCGAGCAAGGGGCCACGCTGCTGGACGTTGGCGCGGAATCGACGCGCCCGGGGGCCGCGCGGGTCGACGCCCGGACGCAGATCGATCGGATCGAGCAACTGCTGGAGGCGTCGGAAGACGAGGACGCATTCCCGAGGCACGTGGCCTTGTCCATCGACACCACGAACGCCCGCGTCGCGGCCCACGCGCTCGGGCGGGGCATGCACGCGATCAACGACGTTTCGGCGGGGCTGGAGGATCCCCGCATGTTCGCCGTCGCGGCCGAGCGCGAGTGCGGGCTGGTGCTGATGCACCGAGTCCTGCCGCCCGATCGTGACTCGTACTCGGATCGGTACATCGCTCCGCCGATGGCCGGGGATGTTGTGGCGCAGGTCGGGGCGTTTCTGCTGGAGCGAGCGGCCGCGGCGATGGACGCGGGCGTGGCTCGCGAGCGGATCGCGCTCGACCCCGGCTTCGGCTTCGGCAAGACGGTCGAGCAGAACCTCGAACTCGTGCGGCGCATCGGCGAGATCGTGGACCTGGGCTTCCCCGTCGTCGCGGGTGTGAGCCGCAAGTCGTTCGTCGGGCGCGTGAGCCAGCCCGATCGCGACACGACGCCCGACGAGCGACTGCCCGGCACGCTCGCGCTCGCGCTGGCCCTGGTCGATCGCGGCGTGAAGATCCTCCGCGTCCACGACGTGGCGGCCCACGCCCAGACGCTGCGGACGTGGCGCGCGGCGCAATCGGACGGCATCAATGAGCCGGAGTCGCCCGGACGCCGGACCTGAGGCTCTGCGAGGGTCCGGGTCACGACACCCAGTTGCCACCAGATGCGCAGAGACGCGTCGCGCCGTCGTTCGACCCGGACCTTCGTCGCAGGGCCTCCTCAGGTCCGGCGTCCGGGCTCGCTTCGGCGCTTCGGCGACGAACGCTCGCTCCCGATTGCCCAAGGCCCTCCGTTAGTGGCCACAAGCATCGCCTGTCGGTCGGGAACACCGACACGCCCGAGCGTGTTGAATCACCGGCGGGCAGGAATAGACTCCCGATCGGCCCGCCTTGGGCGATCGGGTTTCGGTCTCCGACCCCAGGAGTGCGACATGGCAAGCGACAACGTGGTGGCCTTCACCGACGACAACTTCCAGTCCCAGGTCATCGACAGCGACAAGCCCGTGCTGGTCGACTTCTGGGCCGAGTGGTGCATGCCGTGCCGCATGCTGGCGCCCACCATCGACGAGATGGCCGAGGAGTTCGCCGGGAAGGTGACGGTCGGCAAACTGGACATCGACGCGAACCAGGAGGTCGCCTCGAACCTGGGCATCTCGGCGATCCCGACCGTGATCCTGTTCAAGGGCGGCAAGGTCGTGAAGAAGTTCGTTGGGCTCACGAGCAAAGAACAACTCGCCACCGCGCTCGGCGAGGTCGGGGCGGCCTGAATCCGCCGACGATCCTGGTCCCGGCCTTGTCGGCGGCGGCGCACCGCGCCCGTCGCCAGCGTGGAGACGCCGAATGAACCAGCCCCTCTCGCTCACGCCGCCGCGCGGCGACACCGCGGGTGATGGCGATGCGCCCGCCAAGACGCTCCGCTGCGGCACGGTCGGCGTCGGGCGGATGGGGCGGCACCACGCGCGGATCTACGGCCGCCTGCCGGGCGCCAAACTTGTCGGCGTCGTCGACTCGAACTTCGACCGGGCCGAGGCCATCGCCGAGGAGCACGGCGGAACCGCCTACGCCACGGAGCAGGAACTGCTCGAAGCCGGCGTGGACGCGGTCACGATCGCGGTGCCCACCACCTATCACCTCAAGGCCGCCCGCCCGTTCCTCGAGGCCGGCGTCGCGTGCCTGATCGAGAAGCCGCTGGCCCCCACCGCCGCCGAGGCCGAGCAGATCAAGCAGATCGCCGAGGCCCACGGCACGGTGCTGATGGTCGGGCACATCGAGCGGTTCAACCCCGCGATCCGCGCCATGCGGGCCGCGACCGAGACCGGCGAGCCGATCGTCCCCCGATTCATCGAGGTGCACCGCGTCAGCCCTATGACCTTCCGCTCGGTGGATATCGGCGTGGTCATGGACATGATGATCCACGATCTGGACGTGGTGCTGTGGCTGATGGGCGGGCGGATGCCCGACGAGATCGCCGCGGCCGGGGTCGCGGTCGTCACCCCGCACGAGGACGTGTGCAACGCCCGCCTGACGTGGCGCAAGTCCGCCGCCAGCCCGGCGTGCGTGGCCAACATCTCGGCCAGCCGCCTGGCGCTCAAGACCGAGCGGGTCACGCGCATCACGGGCGAGAACGCGTACGTCAAGATCGACTACGCCGCCCGCACCGGCACCATGATCCGGCGCATCGCCAACGAGGTGCAGATGCGCGAGGTCACCGAGCAGCTCCGCCAGGGCAAGGACCTCACGAGCCTGAACTGGAACGAACTGGTCAACATCGACCCGCTGGTGATCGACGAGACCGACCCGCTGACCTTCGAACTCAGCGAGTTCCTCGCCGCCGCCCGCACCGGGGCCCGCCCGCCGATCGACGCCAGCGCGGGCCTGGTCAACGTCCGCACGGCCGAGGCCATTGTCCAGGCCATCAAGGAACTCATGTAGTTCCGCGGCGGGGCCTGCACCGGCGACGCCAAGTCCGACCCCGCGCCCGCCCGCTTACAGTTCGGGCCAATGCACGACGCACACGAAGACCAAACCACCCTGGCGGTGATCGCCGTCGCCGTCGGGAACTCGCGAACCCGCATCGGCCTGGTCGAGCGCGACGGCGTCGCCCACGCCGAGGCGATCGCGACGAGCGCTCCCGGATCGCCGCCCGACGCCGCGGCCATCGCCTCGGCCTCCGGGGCCGCGACCAACGCCCCGGCCGGCGTCATCGACTCGCTCGTCCGCGCCATCCTGAGCATCGCCGCCGAGCACCACGCCGCCCCGATCGTTATCGCCTCGGTGAACAACCGCGTGGCCGACCCGCTGGCCCGGGCCCTGCGCGACGAGCCCTCGATCACCGGGCGCGTGTATCGCGTCGGGCAGGACGTGGCCATCCCGATCCGCCACGCCCTCGACGGCGACGGCTCGACCGCCGGGCAGGACCGCCTGCTGTGCGCCATCGCGGCGTTCGAGACCGCCAAGCAGGCCTGCGTGGTGATCGACGCCGGCACCGCCATCACGGTCGACTTTGTTGACGGCCAGGGCGTGTTCCAGGGCGGGGCCATCGCCCCCGGCATCACCATGATGCTCCGCTCGATGCACACGGGTACCGCGGCCCTGCCGCTGCTGGCCCCGGAACCGCTCGATCCCGCCGCCCCGGCCTGGGGCACCAACACGAAAGCCGCGATGCAGCGCGGCGTGCACGCGTCGATCCTGGGCCTGGTCCACGTGCTGCTGGAGCGGTACGCCGAGGCGTACGGGGCCTACCCGCAGGTCATCGCCACGGGCGGCGACGCCCCCCTGCTGTTCAAGGACGAGCCGCTGGTCGAACACGTCGTGACGGACCTGCAACTCCGCGGCATCTGGCTGGCGTGCCGCGAGGCGCTGGCGGGCGAGCATGACGGTGACGCCGGCTTTGGCTCCGGGTCCGACGAGTAGCCGCGTGGACGGCCCGTGGGTCTCCATCCTGACGCCGCCGGAGCCGGGAGCCATCGGCGTGCTGCATCTCGAAGCGCCCGACGCCGCGACGCTCGAAGCGATCGCCCGCCAGGCCGCCATCCCCCTGCCCAAACCCGGCGGCGTCCGCGTCGGATCCATCGCAGGCGTCGATCACGGCGTGGTCGCCCGCTGGACCGCCACCACGCTCCACCTCATGCCCCACGCCGGCCCGGCCATCGTCCGCGCGATCGTGGGCCGCCTCACGGAGATCGGGGTGGGCCTCGCCCCGGCTGAGACGATCGACGCCCGCACGCTCTACCCAGAGGCCGGCGACGAGATCGAGGCCCGGATGCTCGCCGCCCTCGCTCGGGCCGCCAGCCCGCTGGCGATCGACCTCCTGCTCGACCAGCCGCGGCGCTGGCGCACGCGGGGTGCCGCGAGCGACCCGCGCCGCGACCCGATCCTCAACCGTCTGATCGACCCGCCGCTCGTGGCCGCGGTCGGCCCGCCGAACATCGGCAAGTCCACGCTGTGCAACGCCCTGGCCGGTCGCTCGGTGGCGATCGTCGCCGACGAAGCGGGCACGACGCGAGACCACGTCGGCGTGCTGATCGACTTCGGCGGGATCGTGGTTCGCTACCTCGACACGCCGGGGCTTGGTTCCGGATCGCTCAAGGCACGCGCCGACGCCCCGCCCGAAGAGACCGCGGCCGTCGACATCACCCGCCACGCCCTGCACTCGGCCGACCTGGTCCTCCGCTGCGGCGACGCCACCGCCCCGCCGCTGGACCTGGCCCCCGACGTCGCCTCGAACGCGGCCATCCTCACGCTCGCCCTCCGCGCCGACCTGGCCCCGCCAGACTTCCCCCACGACCACGCCGTCTCGGCCGCACGCGGCCAGGGCATCGACGCCCTCGCCGCCGCCATCCGCGAACGTCTCGTCCCCGCCGCCGCCATCGCAAGCCCTGCCCCGTGGCGATTCTGGTAAGCCCCGCCCTCCGCCGCCTACCATCGACCCGCGACAAGACGGAGCCCCGCATGGCCTGGATCACCAAGAACTCCGCCTCGATGAAGGTCGAACGCCGCCCCGAGCCGTACCTCACCAAGGCGATGACCGACGACCTGACCGCCCGCGTCCTGCCGCGCTACGAGACCAAACTCGCCGCCCTGCTGCCGGCCCTGCACATGGTCCAGCACGAGCACGGCTGGGTCTCGCCGCAGGCCATGCTCGAGATCGCCGAGTTCCTCGAGATCGACCCGGCCCAGGTCTACGACACCGCGACGTTCTACGAGGAGTACGCCCTCAAGCCCAAGGGGGCCCACACGATCGCGGTGTGCCGCTCGATCGCCTGCGAGTTCTGCGGCCAGCGCGAGATCACCGAGGCCTGCAAGAGCAAACTCGGCATCGACGTCGGCGAGACCACGCCCGACGGGGCCTTCACGCTGATCGAGCTCGAGTGCCTCGGCGCCTGCGGCGGCGCGCCCGCCGCCCTGATCGACGAGACCCTGCACGAGCACGTCACGCCCGAGGGGTTCGACAAGGCGATCGACAAGGCCCGCAAGGCCCAGCACCACGGGCACTGAGCCGGCGCGGGGCATCCGAGCGATCGCGTCCCGCTTCAACCGGCGCGAGCGACCTCGATCTCGATCCGCTCCACCAGCGCGTGCAGCACCAGCATGTGGATCTCCTGGATCCGATCCGACGTCGCCCCCGGCGCGAGCCACTCGTGCGTGCACCGTCCCTTGAGCGCTCCGCCGCCCTTGCCCAGCAGCGCGACCGTCGTAAGCCCCCGACCCGCCGCGGCCTCCACGGCCCGCACGATGTTCGGGCTGTTCCCGCTCGTGCTCAGGACGACCAGCACGTCGCTGGAGCGTCCCAGAGCCTCGACCCAGCGGGCGAAGACGTGCTCGTAGCCAAAGTCGTTGGCCGTGCAGGTCAGGTGCCCGGGGTCGATGCAGGCGATCGCGGGAAGGGCGGGGCGGTCTGCCCGGAACCGCCCGGTGAGTTCCTCGCAGAAGTGCATGGCGTCGCACAGCGATCCGCCGTTGCCGCAGGCCAGCACCTTGCCGCCGGCGGCGATGCTCGCGGCGACCACGCGGGCGACCGCACCGACTCTGGCCAGATTGGCCGCGTCGGCGCGGAACGCCGCCAGAGCCTCCGACGCGTCGCCGAACGGGTCCGCCATCGACACCTCCAAGCCCGATGCTACCCCGCTCGATGCCTCGGTGCCTCCTGCCTGGATGCCTTCCCCTTCCGTCATCGAGCCACTCCGGCGGGTCCCGCCACACGAATCGCAGCCCCCACCGCATACCCTCCCCCATGACCTCCGTCGCGCACGAACCCGGCCTCGAGCCCTTCGCCCTCGCCGGGCGCACGTTTGACAGCCGCCTGCTCGTCGGCACCGGCAAGTACGCCTCGCTGGACACGATGCGGCAGGCCCTCGACGCCAGCGGCAGCCGCATCATCACCGTCGCGGTGCGCCGTGAACGCCTCTACAACGACAAGGGCGAGTCGCTTCTCGACGCGATCGACCTGAAGCGGTACACGATTCTGCCGAACACCGCCGGCTGCTTCTCCGCCGACGACGCGGTCCGCGTCGCCCGCCTCGGGCGCGAACTGCTCGACCAGCTCGACAATCCCGGACGCGACTGGGTCAAGCTCGAGGTCCTCGGCGACCGCAAGACCCTCCTGCCCGACCCGGTCGGTACACTCGAAGCGACCCGAACACTCGTCGCCGACGGCTTCAAGGTTCTCTGCTACACCAGCGACGATCCGATCACCGCGGCCCGAATCAAGGACGCCGGAGCCGCCAGCGTCATGCCCGCCGGCAGCCCGATCGGCTCGGGCCAGGGCGTACTGAACCCCAACAACATCGTGCTCTGCCTCGAGGCCCTCAAGCGGGGCGACGCGGCGTACCCGGTCATCGTCGACGCCGGTGTGGGGGCCGCCAGCGACGTGTCGGTGGCGATGGAACTCGGGGCCGACGGCGTGCTGCTCAACACCGCCATCGCCCACGCCTGCGACCCGGTCATGATGGCCCATGCCATGCGCAAGGCGTGCGAGGCCGGGCGACAGTCCTACCTGGCCGGGCGGATCGAGAAGCGCCTGTACGCGACGGCCAGCAGCCCCATGGAGGGCGCGATCTCGTACATCCCGGGCGAGTGACGCCGGGTTCCCTCTCAAGCAGGGCTTGAGGCCGCCGGCGTTCTCGGACGCCGCAAGCCGACGCCGCCCCGGTCGTACCGATCCCGCGCATCACGCCGCCGATCGTCGATCGGAATCCCGTCGGCCGATGCTGCGTGGGTTCACCCGATGCGGCGGTTGGTCGATCTCCCGCCCGGCGCGGCCGGGCCGCCGCGCCGTCACGGAGGGCTCCATGCCGGCCAGCGACTACTGGTTCGAAGAGGAGCCCGGAACGGGCTTGCAGGCCCCGACGGCCCCCGTGTCACGCCGCCCAAAGGGGCACCGTTTCGAGGTCGAACTCGACATCGCCGAGGTCTCCGACCGCATGCAGTTCGGGCCGGTGTGGACCGCCAAGGCCCGGGAGTTGAGCCGCTCGCACCTGATCGTGCTGGCCCGGCGGATGGTGCACGTCGGGCGGAGCCTGGCGATCGCGTGCCACCTGGTGGACGACAAGCCGGTGCCGCTGTTCGGGCGGGTCGTGACCTGTGAGTACATCGAGGGCAGCGGCTACCGCGTCGACCTGGACCTGATGAAGATGAGCGAGGAGCGCATCGTCGAGGCGTGGCTGCGCCTGGTGATGCGCGGCGTGCGGACGGAGTAGATCGTCGGTTTGTTGGGACGATCCACCACGGAGACACGGAGGGCACTGAGGGAGGCGCTGGCTCGGGTTTGACCATCCGTGTCAGACGTCGCCTCTTCCGGAATCCAAACCGTATCCCTCCGTGCTTTCCGTGCCTCCGTGGTGAGTTCTCTTCGGAACGTGCGCAAGTCAGTTGATTCCGCTGGCGGGCGCGCCAAGCGTGATGGGCCATGGGCTGGCCCATCCCGGTCCTGACATCCCGCGACGAGATCGACCGCTGGGCCGACGAGCACGCGGGCGCGGCGTTCGTGCCGACGATGGGCGCCCTGCACGAGGGGCACGCCGCCCTGGTCCGCCAGGCGGCCGGGATCGCCCACGAGCGTGCCCTGCCCGGAGTCGCGGTCAGCGTGTTCGTCAACCCGACCCAGTTCGACGACCCGCGCGACTACGAGCGGTATCCCAAGACGCTCGACGCCGACGTGGCCCTCTCGGCCGCCGCCGGGGCAACGGCCATCATCGCGCCCGAGATCCAAGCCGTGTATCCGACGCCCGAGAGCCGGCGTCCGCCGGGTGAGTCCGATCTGCCCCGCGTCGCGACCGCCCCCGGGCTCGAGGATGCCTATCGCCCCGGGCACTTCTCGGGCGTGGTCATGGTTGTGGCCCGGCTCTTCTCGCTTGTCCGCCCGAGCGTGGCCGTGTTCGGCGAGAAGGACTGGCAGCAGTTGCAGGTGGTGTCGGCCATGGTGCGGGAACCCGAGCGGTTCGGGACGCCGGCGGTCGGGATCGTCGCGGCGCGACGGTGCGGGAGGCGGATGGGCTGGCGATGAGCAGCCGCAACCGGTTCCTGTCGGCCGACGAGCGGCGTCGGGCGGGGCGATTCGGCGGGCGCTCGACGAGGCCGGGCGATGCGCGGATGCGGACGAGGGCGAGCGGGTCATGGACGCGGTGCTGCGCGGGGCGGGGATCGTGCCTGACTATGCGGTCATCCGGGATGCGCGGACGCTGGAGCGGGACGGGCCGGTGCGCGCAGCCGGTGCGGGCCGGTGGCGGGCGATCATCACGGGGCGACTGGGGAGCGTTCGTCTGCTGGACAACGCGCCGTGGCCGGGCGGGGCCTGATCGCGGCGTACGCCGGGACGGCGAGCAGGGCGCCCAAAGTCGGCGCGACGAGGTAGATCCACAGGCTCGCGACGTCGCCCGCGACGACCGCGGGGCCGAGTGAGCGGGCCGGGTTCATGGACGCGCCGCAGATCGGCCCGGCGAACATGGCCTCGAGCGCGACGACGCCGCCGATCGCGACGCCCGCCATGAGGCCCTTCTCCTTGGCCCCGCTCGACACGGCCAGGATGACGAGCATCAGCATCAGTGTGAGCAGCACCTCAAGGCCGAATGACTGGAGCAACGGGCCGGCGGGGTTGGTCTGGCCGACGGTGGCGGCGTCGGGGAAGAGCACGCGGAGAACCAGGGCCGCGAGCAGAGCGCCGGCGGTCTGGGCGGCGATGTAGCCGGGCGCCTCGCGGAAGGGGAAGCGCCGGGCCGCGACGAACGCGAGCGTCACGGCGGGGTTGATGTGGGCCCCGGAGATGTCGCCCAGGGCATAGATCATGGCCATGACGACCAGGCCGAAGGTGATGGCAACGCCGGCGTGGGTGACCGCGCCGGGCTGGATCTGGTTGACCACGATCGCCCCGCACCCGGCGAAGACGAGGAAGAACGTGCCCATCGCCTCGGCCACGAGCCGGTTCATGCGGTCGTTCCCTGTGCCAGGTGGCGGCAGATCAGGCCTTGCGGGCCACGATATCGAGGCTGGTGATGTAGTCGCTGGTCTTCGAGCCCGCGGGCAGTGCGGCGATGATGCGCCGGTACAGCGGGTCCTCCCACGAGGTCATCGCGTCGATGTACTCGGGCTTGGAGGTCAGGGCCAGGTCGCGCAGGCCGGCGGCCTCCATCTGGCGGCGCGTCTCGTCCACCAGCACCGCGCCCGCGACGCAGCCGACCAGGGCCTCGATATCCCGCCGCACCGCGTCGGGCAGCGGCTTGAGCAGGGCCAGGTCGGAGACGGCCACACGCCCGCCGGGTTTGAGCACGCGGGCGATCTCGCGCCACACCCGGGCCTTGTCGGGCGAGAGGTTCAGCACGCAGTTGGACATGACCACATCGACGCTGGCGTCAGCGACCGGCAGGGCCTCAATCTCGCCCAGGCGGAACTCGACGTTGTCCAGGCCGGTGCGCTCGCGATAGACGCCGACGTTCTTCCGGGCCTCGGAGAGCATGTCGGGGGTCATGTCGACGCCGATGACGCGGCCTGTGGGACCGACGCGCCGCCCCGCGATGAAACAGTCGAACCCGCCTCCCGAGCCCAGGTCGAGCACGACCTCGCCGGGCTTGAGAGCCGCGATGGCGGTCGGGTTGCCGCAGCCCAGGCCCATGTTGGCCCCGTCGGGCGTGGCGGCCAGGTCGGTCTGCTCGTAGCCGAGGGCGGCGGCGAGTTGCTCGCCGGTCATGGTGCTGGGGCCGCAACAGCCGCCGGAGGCGTTGGAGGCGCCGGGAGAGCCGCCACAGCACGAGGTTGGTGCGGGGGCGGAGGCCTGTGATGTCGCCGCGGCAGTGGCGGTCGCCCCGGCGGCCTGGGACTGGGCGGCGGTCCAGGAGCCGGCGCGGGCGATGGCGGTGTAGCCCTCGCGCACGGCCCGGCGGACCTGGTCTTGTTCACCGACGGGAGGCGTGGCGGTGGTTGGCGCGTTCGACGCCGGGTCCGCCTTCGAGGGCGTGCAGCAGCCGGGGCCGCAGCAGGGGGCGGACTTGGTCGGGGCGGATGAAGCGGAGGTGGTGTCGGGCATGATCGGGCCTCTCGGTGGGCTGGGTGGATTGCCTGGGCTGACTGCTGGCTGCTGACTGCTGAATCGTGGCACTCGTTCGGCGGCGGGCGGCTTGGACCTCGTGCTCGTCACCTGCTCGATGCCGCGTCCGCGGCCAGTCGCTCCGGCAGGCGCTCGACGAATCCCCGGATCTCGTCGCGGACGCGCCGGTAGTGCGGCATGGCCTCGTCGTCGCTGGCCGCGCCGGCGGCGAGTCTGGGCGGATCGTCGAACAGGGGCGGAGCATGCGGGCGCCGGGGACGGTCGGGCAGGCCTCGGCCGCACCGTCGCAGACCGCGACGATCAGGTCGGATGCGTGACCCCATCGCCGCAGATCGTCAATGGTCTTGGAGGGACGCCCGGCGATGTCGACGCCGGCCTCGCCCATCGCGCGGACGGCCAGCGGGTTGAGCGTGCTGGATCGGATGCCGGCGGAGAAGGCGTCCATGCGATCGGGGTGCATCGCGCGGGCGAATCCCTCGGCCATCTGGCTGCGGCACGAGTTGGCGGTGCACAAGAAGAGCACGCGGGGGCGGGCGGTGCTCGGTGACGTGTTAGCGGGCACGGCGGTTGCCCTTTCGATTCGGAACCGGGGCGTCGGAGGACGCGTCTTCCACCGTGAACGACGACGGCGCGCACTCCGGCCCGCATCGGTCGCCGCAGTCGCACGCGCCGCCGACCCGGACATCGTCGCCGCAGGCCAGCGAGCAGACCTCGATCGTGTCGGCCAGGTGGCGGAACGCCCCGATCAGGGCGTCATAGCGGACGCGGTACAGCACCTCGCGCCCGCGCCGGCTGGACTCGAGCACGCCGGCCCGTTCCAGCATCGCCAGGTGGCGGGACACCACCGACAGATCCACGCGGCATCACTCGGCGATCTCCGAGACCGTGCACGCCCGGCAGCACTTGCACAGGCACGCCGTGATCGAGGCCCTCGTCGGGTCGCACAGGGCCTTGAACAGTTCGGGGTTGATGGCCCGGTCGAGCGGACCGGGGGCGGCGGCAGCGTGGCGCGGGGAGGCCGGGGGCGGGGCGGGCGTGGGCGCCGGCGTCGGTGATAGACCCGCGCGGGCGCGGGCGGACGAGCCGGATGGGGTGGACCGGGATCGTTTGCGTACTTGCGTCAACGTGCAAGTATTGGCGTGCGGAGTGCGTGGGTCAAGGCGACGCCCGCGAAGGCGTCCCCAGCCCCGTCTCGCGACGAGCATCCAACCAACCGCCGCACGCCTAGCCTTCCCCTCGTCCCGTCCCCGCACCCACGGAGGTTCCCGTGCTCCGCACGCCCCTGCACAAGTTCCACCTCGACTACAAAGCCCAGATGGTCGACTTCGCCGGGTGGGAGATGCCCATCCGCTACGCCGGCATCATCGAGGAGCACAACCAGGTCCGAACCTCCGGGGGCATCTTCGACGTCTCGCACATGGGTCGCGTCGAGTTCAAGGGGCGCCACGCGCGGCGTCTGCTGGAGCGCCTGTGCACGCGCCGCATCGCCGACATGCAGGCCGGGCAGTGCCGCTACTCGCTGTGCTGCAACGAGCGCGGCGGCGTGCGCGACGACGTGATCGTCTACCGCATGGACGACGACGAGTTCCTGGTCGTGGTCAACGGGGCCAACCGGGAGAAGATGCTGGCCCACTTCGAGAGCGTCCGGGCCGCGGGCGACCTGTCGTGTTCGATCGAGGACAAGACGCTCAAGACCGCGATGGTGGCGATCCAGGGCCCACGGGTCATGGACCTGGTCTCGGGCTTCTCCAAGGAGATCCCGTCGCTCAAGCGGTACCGGTTCACGGTGAAGAACCTGCTGGTGGTCAAACTGATCGTCAGCCGCACGGGCTACACGGGCGAGGATGGCGTCGAGGTGATCCTGCCGGCCAACATGGTCGAGATGGTGATGAAACTGGTGCTCAAGGACGTGGACATGGGCTCGGCCGAGGCGCTGCTCAAGCCCGCGGGGCTGGGCTGCCGCGACACGCTGCGGACCGAGGCGGGCATGCCGCTGTACGGGCACGAACTGGGCGAGGACACCAACGCCCTGGAGTGCGGCGTCGACTTCGCGATCACGCTCGACAAGGACCAGGACGAGCGGGGCGAGGCGTTCGTGGGCATGGAGGCGCTCAAGAAGACCGTCGCCGAGGGCGGGCCGAAGCGGAAACTGGTGGGGATGGCCTTCGAGGGGCGGCGAACGCCGCGCCAGGGCATGGCGATCTCGATCGGCGGCGAGGCGGTGGGCGTGGTGACCAGCGGCTGCCTGAGCCCGACGCTGGGCCAGGCGATCGCCATGGGGTTCGTGCCGACGGCCAAGGCCGAGCCGGGAGCCCCGGTGCAGGTCGATACCGGGCGCGGGATGCTGGAGGGAACGATCGTGCCGCTGCCGTTCTACAGGGCGCCGAAGAAGTGAAGCGAACCACGGAGACACGGAGCCACGGAGGAATGCCGTGCCGGGTCTCGTGTCGGCCTGAAGACCGACACCGACGAGTCTCCACGAGTTGCATCGTCATTCGCCTTGGCTCTCTCCGTGCCTCCGTGCCTCAGCGGTGAGAATCGAAGGAGTCTCCATGCCCCGCACGCGCATCAAGATCTGCGGCATCCGCGACGAGGAAGCCCTGTACGCCGCGATCGACGCGGGGGCCGACGCCGTCGGGTTCGTGTTCGTGCAGGCCAGCCCGAGGTTTGTGCGCCCCGAGCAGGCGTTCGACCTGATGGGGCTGCTGCCGCCGATGGTCGTGGGCGTCGGCGTGTTCCAGGACATGAGCGTCGACGACTTCGGCGACATCGAGCAGATCTGCCCAGTGCACCACGCGCAACTCCACGGAAACGAGGACGCCGAGACCGTCGAGGACTGCGGGCCCGACGTGATCAAGGCCGTGCGGTTCGGGTCCGAGACGTTCGAGCGTGACCTGGTGATGTGGGACGAGGACGAGAACGTCGCGGCGATTCTGGTCGACGGGCCCAGCGCCGGGAGCGGCGAGGCGCTCGACTGGGCGGCGGTGGCGCGGGCGACCGAGCGGGTCGTCAAACCGCTGATCCTGGCCGGCGGGCTGACACCGGAGAACGTCGCCGAGGCCGTGCGGACCGTGCGCCCCTACGCGGTCGACGTGTCGAGCGGCGTCGAGCGCGAGCGCGGCGTGAAGGACCTGGCCAAGATCGAGGCGTTCTGCGACGCGGTGAGGCGGGCGGACGTGGCGGGCTGATGCGGTCCATCGGCGTGGCGGGCTTCGAGGCTCCGCACTCGATGCCTCGATGCCGGGTGCCTCGATGCCTTCTCCTCCATCATCGCGTTCGGCTAGCCGTCCTTGACATCCCCCCGCAGCGTCTCGATCGCGTGCGGCAGGATGTCGAGCAGGGCCTCGAGGTTCTCCGTCGCCCCGCGCGGCGATCCGGGCAGTGTCAGGATGAGCGTCCGCCCGGCGACGCCCGCGACGCCGCGGGAGAGGTAGGTCTTGGGCGTTTTGGCGTAGCAGCGCAGGCGCGCGAGTTCCATGAGGCCGGCGTGCTCGCGTTCGATCACGCGTTTCGCGGCTTCGGGCGTCACGTCGCGCGGGGCCAGGCCCGTGCCGCCGGTTGAGAGGATCAGGTCGATCGGGCGGGCGTCGGGAGCGGACAGATCAGCCCTACTCCACTCCGCCAGTGCCGCGGCAATCACGTCGGCATCATCTGGCACGCAGCGCGTCGCGACGACCCCGCCGCCGAGCCGCTCGTGGACGATCGCCACCAGCGCCGGCCCGGACCGGTCCTCGCGCTCGCCGCGCGAGCAGCGGTCGCTGACCGTCAGCACCGCGGCCCGAATCGGCGGCGACAACGGCGGCTCGGCAGACGCGCTCACCGGTCACCCTCCACCGCTGCCGGTCCCACCCCGTCACGATCATCGCCATCCCCACAAGCCCGACTCTCTCCGCGCCCTTCGCGCCCTTCGCGTTCCACATGAACACCACGACCGCCCGCCACATACCCCCCGCTCGCCCCCCCGTGCTTCTCCAGCAACCGCACGCCCTCGATGACCATGGCCTTGTCGATCGCCTTGCCCATATCGATGACGGTCAGGGCCCCGACCGTGACCGCCGTCAGGGCCTCCATCTCGACACCGGTCCGGGCGTGCGTGCGGGCCGTGGCTGTCAGATGCACGCGCCCCTCCATCACTTCCGCCACCACGTCCACGCCGTCCAGCGGCAGCGAGTGGCACAGCGGGATCAGTTCGTCCGTCCGCTTGGCGGCCATGATCCCCGCCAGGCGTGCCACCTCCAGCACCGAGCCCTTGGCGATCGCGTTGTCGCGGATCGCCCGCTCCAGTTCCGGCGAGATGCGGACGAACGCCTCGGCGGTCGCCCACCGGCTCGTGACCGCCTTGGCCCCGACGTCGACCATGCGGGCCGAGCCGTCGGGGGCGGCGTGGGAGAGGCGAGGCGGGTCGGGCTGCTCGTTCGGGGCGGCGGGCATGGGGAACGCTACGCGACTCAACGCCACGCCGACTCCCCGGTCATCGCCATCACCTCCTATCATGCTCCGTGGCCGGTGCGAACGGGCAGACCGACGTCCTTCAACGCATGGTGAACGCCGTGGAGCGAGTCCGCCAACGGTTGCTGCTCGCCACGGGCGCCTTGGCCAAAGCGGGCGTGGCGCACGCGGTTGTCGGCGGCAACGCGGTCGCGGCGTGGGTCGCGACCGTCGACGAGGCCGCGGTCCGCAACACGCAGGACGTGGACATCCTGATCCGGCGCGAGGACTTCGCCAGGGCCAAGGCCGCGCTGGAAGCGGCGGGCATGGTGCACCGGGCCGCGGCGGGTATCGACCTTTTCCTCGACCACCCTGCGGCCAAGGCGCGGGACGCGGTCCGCATCGTGTACGCGCGGGAGTTCGTCCGCGCCGGGGAGCCCCAGCCCAACCCGGACGTGGACGCATCAACCGACCTCGGCCAGTTCCGGGTGCTGGACCCGGAGGCGCTGGTCAGCATCAACCTGACCGCGTTCCGCGACAAGGACCGCACGCATGTGCGCGACCTGATCGGCATCGGCCTGGTGGACGGTTCGTGGCCGGCCCGCCTGCCCGAGCCGCTGGGCGGGCGGCTGCAGTCGCTGCTGGACACGCCGGAGGGGTGATCGCAGCGGTGGCGTTTTGCAGCGCGTCGTGTCCATCTCGGCGTTCTCGGCGCGGTTTGCGGCAACGGTCCTTGCGAGGCTTGGAAGCACCGGTAGGAGTGCCGGCTCGGAGAGCCGGCCTACGCCTCGAACGACGCCCCGATCTTCAGGTCGAAGTCGTTGATCGCCTGCACGTCCGCCGCGGACTTCTTCTCGAGGCCCGAGTACCTCGCGATGATCCCCGCCGAGTCCTTCTCCACCAGCCCGCCAAGCAGCGCGAACTTGTGGTTCAAGACCGCCCGCAGGTCCACCGGCGTCTGGCCCCTGGCGTTCCGCGCGTGCCCGCCGGGGTACATCACCAGGCCGGAGTCGTGCGTCTTGCCCGCCCCGTCGGTGATGACCACGGAGGTCGGGATACCGTCGGGGTAGCGGCTGTCGTACTCGCCCCCGCCGTGGGCGAACTCGATCTTGTCCATCAGGCGGCGGGTCAGCGGGTTCTCGATCGCGCGGGGCGAGTAGTCCTCGGGCTCGAGCATGAGTTCCGTCCAGCCCGCGGCCTTCTTCTCGATCGCCTTGCGCAGCAGCGTCGCAACGATGTACACCATCGAGTGGTCGGCCGACTGGCGGGTCGTGGGCTTGCGCTTGGCCGGGTCGCCGATGATGCCGAACGCCGGCTCGTACGCGACGATCTTGATCGTCCTGATCGCGTCCTCGCCCTTGAGCAGGTCGGGCGACTTGCCCAGCAGCGTGATCATCGCCTGGAGCGCACCCGCCGACTGGTGCTCGTACAGCCCCAGTTTGAAGTGCATGCCCATGACGGTGAAGTCGTCGCCGTCCATCGCCAGGTGCAGGTCGAAGGGGCTGGCGTCCTTCTTCTCGGTGTTGGCCTGGCTCGCCCCCACCTTCTGGAACATCTGCCCCGGGCCTTCGAAGATCCGGAAGATCGCCTCGGGGTTCCGGAAGATGTCGCGCGGCCCCAGGAACCCAGCCATCGACCGCTTCACGCACAGGATCGCCGCCTCGGTCGAGATCGCCGCCGACGAGCCCTTCGAGTCCGACAACTGCTTGCCCGCGCGGATGGCCCGGAACGGGATGTGATGCGCAACGAACATGCCGATCGCGCTCTCGATCTGCTCGGGCGTCGCGCCGACCATCGCCCCGAACGTGGCCGCGGAGCCGATCGCCCCGTGCACGACGTGGTCGACCTTGTACGACTTCAGGCTGAAGACCTCGGCCAAGCGCCCGCGGATCTCGTCGATGCACACCATGCCGCGAAGGGCCGTCGCACCGTCCGCCCCGAGCATCTGGGCCGCGGCCACGGCAACCGGATAGAAGTCGTTGTGCCCGAACTCGCCGGCGGTGTTGCCGCGCTCCGGGTCGTAGCCGAAGTTCGTGCCGTTGGAGTCCCACTCGCGGACCGCGGCGCAGTTCGCGACGATCGCCTTCTCCGCCTTGACACGCACCTGCTTGCCGTTCTGGAGTGAGCCGAAGAACGTCGCCCCGTGGTGCTTGGACGTGCCCAGGCCCGGGCCATGGTCGCCGGGCGGGACGGCGTACTGCATCGCCTCGCGCCGCAGCAGGTTCGGGGCGTTGGTGCCCAGGGCCAGGGCCGACAGGCCGCACAGCGTCGCGTCGGTGTGGAACAGGTTGGTCCGCTCCAGCACCGCGGGCGAGGGGGCGCCTTGGCGCATGAAGTCGATCGCGTATTGGGCGATGCCCAGGGCCTGGTTGGTGTCGCGGGGGAGCGTGCGGAACGTGGACATGGCGGCCTCCGTGAAGGGATACAGGGTATCCCCCACCGGCGACGGTTCATCCGCTCGCGTTGATCAGTGCCTGCGCCGCCGGGCCCGCAGACTCACGCCCGCGGCGGCTCGGCGTCGCCCGCCGGCTCGCTGTAGGCCCACCCGGCCGACGCCTGGCCCCAGTCCGCCGAGCCCACGGGGTACGTGCCCCAATCGTCGGGCTGCTCAACCGGCCTCCCACCATCACCCGCGTCCGCCACCGGCTCCGCGGCGTCCACTCCGCCCGCTTCGCGCCCAGCGTCATCCAACCCGTCGGCGTGCCCCTCTTCCGCCTCGTCCGCGTCTTCGTAGGCCGCTGCCTCGTCGCCCTCCTGGGCCTCCGTCGCCCCGGTCCTCAGACGCGGGAACGCCGCCATCAGGCTGTTGAACGGGATCTTGCACGCGTACATCACGCCCATCGCCATCCCGATCGTCAGCACCGACTGCAAGAGGAACAGCGGGGTGTCGCCGCGGCTCATGCCGATCTGCTGACCGATCGTCGATCCGAACGCGATCACGAAGAACGGATTGGCCGCCCGCACCTGCAGCAGACGATCGACCGCCCCGCAGATGAACCCGAACGCCAGCGCGTAATAGATCACCCCGACGAAGCCGACCTCCGCCCACCCGTGCCCGATGATCCCCGGCGCCAGGTTGCCCTGGGCGTTGAGCAGCCCCGTGATCTCCAGCCCCAGCGCGTCGGGCTTCTCGGGCCACAGCGCACGCGGGATCGGGTTCACGACCATCCAGATCAGCCCCCGCAGCGGCTGCTGCTCGTGCATCGGGCCGTAGGTATCGATGATGTACATCGAGTTCGTCGCCGCGTCCTGCAGGAACAGGTCCTGCAACAGGTTCCGCGTCGAGAGGTCCGCCGACGTGGCCGACTGCATCAGCGCGCTGGTCAGCGTGCCGACGCTCCGGTCGTCGCCCCGAAGCCCGGCCCGCACGCCCGAGTACCCCACCAGCAGCACGAAGCCCGCGGCCATCACGATCGCCGCCTTCGGCACCCACGCGCCAAGACGCTGGTACCGCAGGTGCGTGTAATACCACACCCACGGCACGATGATCAGCACGCCCAGCAACTGCCGACGCCCCGACTCGCCCGAGATCGACGCGA
Organism: Phycisphaerales bacterium; assembly: GCA_041401985.1. Taxonomy (GTDB): domain Bacteria; phylum Planctomycetota; class Phycisphaerae; order Phycisphaerales; family UBA1924; genus JACKHA01. The sequence continues at coordinate 107,815 of JAWKTE010000008.1, read as the reverse complement.
TCAGCGAGATCCCGATCGTCCCGATGAACACCGCCCACGACAGCGGGTTGAACCGCTGGGCCAGCAGCCAATACGTCGCCAGCCCCGCCGCCGTCACCGACATCCCGCCGCGGAAGTACGCGATGATCGCCGTCAGCAGCGAGTCGCCCCGGGCGGGAAACGCCAGCGACGCGACCAGCAGCCCCACCGCCGCCGCGGTGCAGATCAGCACGCCCGGCGTGGTCTGCGGCACGTCCACCGGGGGCACGATCTTCTCGACCCACCGGGCCTTGAGCCCCCACCCGCACGCGATCAGGAACAGGACCAGGAACAGCGGGACGCAGATCCCCATGATCGCCTTGGCCTGGTCGGAGGCCACGTACAACTCCGACCCGGCGTTGAACACCACCGTGAAGATCCCGCCCGTCCCGAAGAACACCAGGAAGCCCCACAGGAACAGGTGCTTCCACGACAGCACGTCGTGCTTCCGCTGGAGCGCATCGCGCAGCAGCACGGCGACCACGATCGCCGTCGCCACCACCGATCCCAGCATCAGCGCCGATCCCATGCGTCGCTCCGCCCCGGGCCGGCCCCAACCGGCCGGCCACCTCTGTACGCCCGCCACTCCGCAAGGTGCGGGCCGACTCGCCGGATTCTCGGACCGGAACCCGATCCAGCCGCCCAAACGCGAGCCGGGGCGTCACCGCCCCGGACCAACGCGAGCCGGGGCGTCCCCGCTCCGGACCGTCTCCTCCAGCGGAGCCGTCGCCCGCATCGGCTATCGGTCGCACCGACGGACCACTGAAGGGCGACCGGCCTCCCGGTCGGCTCAGACCTTCGCCCTGGCCCCCCGCAGCAGCACCGCCTCGACCATCAGGCGCTTCATGTCCGCGACCGCCTGGCGCAGCCCCACGAACACCGCCCGGGCCACGATCGCGTGCCCGATGTGCAGTTCCTCGATCCGGTCCAGCATCGCGATCGGCTGGACGTTGGCGTAGTTCAGGGCGTGCCCCGCGTTGAACTGCAGACCCGCCTCCACCGCCAGACGCCCGGCGGTCGTCACCGCGTCGTAGGCCACCAGCAGGTGCGGGTCGCGGAACGAGCCGCCCGCACGGGCGAACGCCAGGGCGTACGGCCCAGTGTGGAGCTCGCACGCGGTGAACCCCGCCGCCGCCGCGGCCTCGATCTGTGTCAGGTCCGGGTCCACGAACGCGCTGCAGGCGATGTCCTCGCCCTTGAGCCGCTCGACCATCCCGCCCAGGCGGTCGCTCTGACCCACCACGTCCAGCCCGCCCTCGGTCGTCACCTCGGCCCGACCCTCGGGCACCAGCGTGACCATGTGGGGCCTGATCGCCAGCGCGACCCCGACCATCTCCTCGGTCGCGGCCATCTCGAGATTGAACTTCACCCGGGCCAGCGGACGCATGGCCGCGACCTCGCGGTCCACGATGTGGCGACGGTCCTCGCGCAGGTGGACGGTGAGGCAGTCGGCCCCGCCGAGTTCGGCCTCGTGGACGGCGCGGATGGGGTCTGGCTCGCCGATGGCCTCGGGGCTGGTTCCTGAGCTGGCGCCGGACCCGCCGCCGGTGCGGTAGCGGGCCTGGCGCAGCGTCGCGACATGGTCGAGGTTCACGCCGAGTCGGAGCATGGGGCAATGCTACGGCGCAATCGGGCAGCCCGAACAGCTACGGAGCCAGCTGGTGTCCGTGACTCCAGTTGCCGCTATTCGGGTCCTCGCGGATCGGTTCGGCATTCCGGCAATCCCGCTGCCCCCAGCAGACTACGGGCAGATGCACAACATGCCCACGGTTCCATCGCTGCCGTCAGCTGGAGAAACACCGCTTGGGCTCAAACCACCGGGAACCCCGCTTGAGGACCCCGGATCGCCGGCGTCGCCCCCTGCTCCACCGTTTCCTTCCACGCACTCGGCATCGCCGCCGTCCCCACCAGACCCCCCAAAACCGTCCCACGCCAAGCTGTAGGCAGACTGCATCCCGGAGAACGCGCCAGCGACCGTGAAGTTGCCTCCCGTGCCTCCATCTCCACCGCGCGCGCCAGGCATGGGCAAACAATCCCACCCCACCGTGCAATCAGAGGCAGAGTCCCAGTACACCGAACCGAGTCCCCCTACTCCACCATCTCCCCCCCTGGCACTGAGACTCATCGAGTATGGACCACCTCCCACGCGTGTCGATGTGAGGAATATGCTCCCTGCATCACCGCCGACACCGCCGTCCAGCGGAGTCGCCCAGCCGCCGGGGCAGCAGCACGACGGATCAGACACCCGCCCACCTCGACCACCTGGGCCGCCGAGGCCACCACCTCCTCCGTTGGTTAGGATGCCGACGTTCCCGGTGAACGTTGGGTTGCTCCCCGCGACCTGCGTCGATTGGAGCCACACCACTCCGCCATCTCCGGCCGACCCGACGTAACCTGACTGGGCGCCGGTAACCGAGAGAAACGGCGTAGTGCAAGAGTTTTCGTGAACACCGCTGTATCCGTGTCCCGCCGCCCCGGACGCTCCACCGGATGCGTCCATCCAGGCGTACGTCGAGCCGCCGGTGGGAAGCACGATGTTGAGGCCGATGACGTACACGTCGCCGCCGTCGCCACCGCTTCCGCTATCTCCGCCAACTCCGCCCGCATCCGCGCATGAATAGACGTAGCTGCCGCCGTCCGCCTTCCCGCCGGGTCCCCCTGCCCCGCCGTACGCATCCACCAAGTCACCCGAGGAGAAGGAGATCACGCTGTCGGCAGGCGTGTTCGCGCCATGCGCGATGGTCACGTTTCCGCCAGCACCTCCCGCGCCGCCGTCGCCCCCGTTTCCGGAGAGGTTGTATGATCCTGTGTTGTCGACACCGCCCATTCCGCCACCGCCACCAGCGCCACCATATGTCTGGATTGCGCCGTTGATGACGATGTCGCCCTGGCAGATGATCGTGAGGCATCGACCTCCTCCGCCACCGGCTTGGCCGCTGGTGGCGTCGGCCGTGCTTGTACCGGGGGCTCCGGGATCGCCTTCTTCGCCCCGGAGGTCCAATTGTCCTCCGCTGGTCAGTGTGAAGGTGGGGTAGACGGTCACCTCATCACACTCGGCCGCGGTGAGAATGATCGTAAGGTTGTAGGGGCCCACAATCGGATCGGAGATCGTGAGTGATGCGGCGGAGATCGTGATCGTCGCATTGCTCTCCAGCGTGACCGTCCCGTTGGTGGTCACGTTCTCGCACCGTTCGTTGGTGACCACGGGCCGGAGAGCGAAAGAGGAGGTTTTCGGCGTACGCTTCGCCGGCGAGCACAACGCCAACGATCGAGGCGACGGACACGGCGATGCGGTTGTATGCCATGACACTGCTCCTTCGGAAGCCACGAGACCGAATGGACTCTACCGAGAATACTTGTACCACACTCTCGACTCGTTGGGCAAAATCGAGTCGTTCTGTAATACGGCTCGTGATTGAGTCTCGTGCGCGTACGGCGCACGTTTGGCAGTTGCGCTTCGGCTCGGGTTGTGCGATGATGCGTGCGGCACGGAGGCCAACGCATGCAGATCACGGCGCGGGACGCGGGCGACATCGAGCGGCTGGTCGCGATGGCGCGCAAGGAGCCCGACGCCGAGCAGAAGGACCGGCTGCTCGCGGCCGCGCACGCCTGCCGCGGCGTCGAGACGGGCGCACATCCAGGAGATGCTCGCCCGCAGCCGCGGCTTCGTGCAGCGCTGGGCCTACGCCTACCGCGACGGCGGGATCGACGCCCTGCGCGAGAAGGACCGACCGGGCCGCGCGCCCAAGCTCCCACCCGAGCCGCGAGGCCGAGCTGCGGGCGCGGCTCGACGCCGGGCCGCGCCCCGAGGACCGGGTCTGCACGCTGCGCGGCAAGGACGTGCAGCGCATCCTCGAGCAGGAGTTCGGCGTGAAGTACACGCTCGACGGGATCTACCCGCTGCTGCGGCGTCTGGGCTACTCGTGCCTGGCCCCCGCCCGCGCCACGAGAAGCAGGACCCGGCCGCAGAAGAGGTTCCGCGAGGAGGCCGCCCCCTTTTGTCTCCACCATGAGCGACCTGTGCGCGGCCCACGGCAAGGCCCTGCGCGTCTACTTCATGGACGAGGCCCGCTTCGGCCAGCAGGGCACGACCACGCGCGTGTGGGCGCCAACGGGCTCGCCCGACCGCGGTGAAGCAGACGCGGTACGAGTGGGTGTACCTGTACGCCGCGGTCGAGCCGGCCACGGGCCACAGCGTGGCGCTGCAGGCCCCGCACGTGGACACGCCGACGATGAACGTGTTCCTGCGGATGGTGTCGGAGGAGCTTGATCCCGACGACCACGCGGTGCTGATCATGGACCAGGCCGGGTGGCACAAGGCCCGGGCGGCTGGCGGTGCCGGCGAACATCACGATCCTGCTGCTGCCGCCGTACTCGCCGGAGCTCAACCCGGTCGAGAACCTGTGGGCGTACCTGCGGAGCCACTACCTGTCCAACCGGGTGTTCGACGACTACGACCACCTGCTGGCCGCCGGGGCCGCGGCCTGGCAGGACCTCACGCCCGAGCGGCTCCGATCCGTCTGGCTCAACCGCCCGTCGGTTCGCTCGGCTGGGACTCTTCGACCCCCGGCAGGTTCTCATAGTTCTCGGCGCCCGGCTCGACATCGCGATAGTCGCCCAGGCGATGCCCGCAATGCGGACATGTGGACGGCGGACGCCCGTGCCCGATCGTCGCGATGGCCTTGCCGCACTCCGGGTTCGTGCAGATGATCGCGGGGGTCCAGTTGGCGCCCTGGCAGTTCGGGCAGTGCACGTTCCGGTTGCTGGCCCGCTGGATGTATTCCTCTTTGGTCATGCGGATGTCGGCGTGGCAATCGGCGCACACCCACGCCTGCTGCTGGCTCAGGCTCTCCGCCGGATCGGACCCGCCACCGGCATTCTGGGAGTAGATGAACACCGCACCACCCAGGGCCGCGACCGCAATGATTCCCAGCACCACGTTCTTGCTCACGATGTCTCCAATCCAAGCGGGGTGACTCCCTGCGGAGCCACCCCGATGAGTTCGCTGTCAGGATGCCACGACCGGTCTCGATTCCGCCTCAGCCGGCTCAGGGCCAGAGGTTGCGGTGCGGGTCGTAGTCCCACGACCACCGACGGACCACGATCTCCCGCTCGTCGGGCGTCTTGGTGAACTTGTCGTCCACCACGTCCCGGAACCGCTCGACGACCACGTGCCCGTCGCCGAAAAGCACCTGCGGGCCACCGGTCGCGGTGTCGAGCCGCTGCGCGCTCAGCCCACTCTGCTCGCCGTAGCCGGCCGGCCCGATGATCCTCGTCAGTTCGCCGGAGTTCCGCCCGCCGCCGTGACGGAACGAGGGCACCGCGTACTCGTGGTGCGTCCAGAGCGACATCCACCCGTCGTCGCGCCCCTCGGGCGACGCATCGGCGATGCAGATGAAGTCGGAGGGCATCACCATCTTGCTGACGCGCAGGCCGCCAAACGTCGGCTCGTTCAGGTTGTTCGGCGCGGGATAGGCGCTCCACTCATGCACGCCGAGGCCCCGGGCCCACCACCGGGTCTGCCCGGGAATCTGCGGGCCGGGCATCGGCTGAAACTCGTCAACCCCGCCGAACTCGTTGTACCCGTAGGAGAAGAACGTCGGGCCGACGGTGTTGATGTTCCAGGCGCCCAGGGTGCCCGTGTTGCCGATGATCGGGACTTCGCCGGGGTCGTACCCATAGGTCACGGGGTTCGCGTAGGCCGGCAGCGTGCTCGGGGTGGAGATGCGCTTCTCCCACCGGGCCTCGGCGAAGGTCGACGGGCAGGTGAACGACTCGGTCTGCCCGGACGTGTACTGGCGGTACCGCGACATCCAGATGTAGAACCACGCGCTGCCGGCCTGGACGTGGCCCGGCGAGGCGAGTTCCTGGTTGTCCTCGGTGTACGCAGCCATCGCCAGCCCCTGCTGACGCAGGTTGGCACCGCAGATGACGGTGCGGGCCGCATCACGGGCTTTGCCCAGCGCGGGCAGGAGGATGGCGATCAGCAGCGCGATGATCGCGATGACGACGAGCAGTTCGATGAGGGTGAAGCCCCTCCCAAACCCCAAACGCTTGCCCATGACCGATGCGTCCTTTCTTCCGTGCCCGTGTGTGAGGGCGGGGACGAAGGCCCCAAGTATACAGGATCGCCGAAACCCGAGCAAAGTGCAAGCCCGATTCGCCGCGTTTGGGGACGAGTCCGCGGCCAACCGCAAGCCGGGGCAACCGGGCAGGACGAGAACCCGCCGCCAACCAGAACTATTCCCGAATCGCCGCGTTCGCAAGCCAATACCCCCAAAAAAGGTTGACCGGACCGAGAACCGATGATTCAATGGGGTCTTGCCTGGGCGGCGTCCGTCCGACGCGCCCGGCACTCCCGGCCCACCGGCCGGTCAGGAGGATGAGATGAAGACCCGCTTGCTTGCCGTCGCGACCGTCTGCGCGTGCGCCGGGATGGCCCACGCGATCCGCGTCGACCTGGGCGTCTACGAGAACGCCAGCAACGCCAGCCTGTCGGGCATCGACCTGTGGGTCGACGTGCTCGACGCCCCCGGCCCGGCGATCGACTTCGTGTTCCACAACGATTCGACCGCCTCCTCGTTCATCACCGCGGTCTACTTCGAGACCGGCCTGGCGGGCCTGTCCGGCGGGTCGATCGTCGATCAGTCCACCGGCGTCTCGTTCAACATGGGCGCGACCCCGCCGAACCCCGCCCAGCCCGGCTTCCTGTTCGGCGGCTCCTGGGGCGGCAACCTGGTCTCGCTCGACGCCGACAACCCCTCCCCCACCTGGGGCATCAACGAGGGCGGGCTCGAGACGCTGACTGTCCGCCTGAACGCCAGCGGCATCAACGCCAACGGCGTCGCGGCAGCCATGCTGGCCGATCCCCGCGAGTTCCGCATCGCCCAGCACGTCCAGGGCCTCGAGAACGGCGCGTTCTCGGTCTGGTCCGTCACCCCGGCGCCGGGCAGCCTGGCGCTGCTGGGCCTGGGCGGATTGGCCGCTGGCCGGCGTCGCCGCTGAGTGTCGGCAAGTTTGCATCCAAGCACGAACGAACCGCGCGCGCCAGCCCGCGGTTTTTTCATGGATGGCGTGCCCGGTCGAGAGCGATCCGCTGCACACGGGCGATTGCGGCCAGGATCGGGGCCATGCAGGCACCCGCGGGCTGGCGCCTCGCGGCTCGTGCGACGGCTGGCCTCACGCCGCCCGACGCAGCAGCGGCTGCTCGTCGGCCAGGTCGAGTTCGACCTTGCCCTTGGCGAACAGGGCGGCCATGTGCTCGGTCTCGCCCCGGGCCGTGTACTGGCGGCTCGACTTCGGCTCCACGATCCGGATGTTGGTCATGCCGTTGTGGTGCTCGACGTGGACGAGGTACCCGTTGGCGGCCAGTTCGGTCAGGATCGGGTTGTGCACGGCGTCTCTCCGGCTCTCGGGTCGTCGCGGCGGCGCGGCGAGGCCGCGCGCTGACGGTCGATCGGCGGACCGGATGGGGTGCTTGAGGCGGGTTGGGGCGACGCGCGAGAAAGCCGCGGATTGGGGGCGATCGGGCCGCTTCGATCGGGCCCGTGTCGACCAGGACGGTTTGTTCAACACGGGCGATCGCGCTCGAGGCGTTCCGAGACGAGGCAGCCGGCCACCGCCAGCGCCAGCCCGGCACCCAACGCCCACCACATCGGGAACGGCACGTGCAGCGGCAGCCAGCGCGGCACGCCCCAGGCGGCGGCGTGGTAGCCCAGGATCACCGCGCCCATGCCGAGCGTGAACAGCGTCGGTCGCCGGGCCGGGCCGATCAGCGGGAGCGGCGGGTCACACGGGGCGTCGGCGGGGGTCTTGCGGGCCCGAGCCAGCAGCCAGAGGCCGGCGGCGAGGATGGCGACGCCCAGGGCGATCAGGGCGATCTCCGCCGGCGTCGTCGGGGGCGGCGGGCTTGTGCGGGTCGGGGGCGCGGCACCGCCCTGGGCGATCCAGGTGGAGGCCCGTTGGGCGAGGGGGGAGAGCATCGGGGGCAGTCGGAAGACGACGCGGGCAAAGGGCGACCGACTCGGACCTTCGCAAAGCCTCAGGTCCGGCGTCTGTCACGCAACCGGCTGGCGGGGGCGTCGATGACAACCACCGACGAGCATCGCGGACTCGCAGCGACCGTTGAGCGGTTCAGGCCCGTTCGATCGTCAGGTAGGTCTTGACGGATTCGATGTCGCGGGCCAGGTCGGGGGTGTAGGGCATGGTCCAGGAGTTGCCCTTCTTGACGATGGCGACCTTGCCGCACTTGGCCCGCTTGTACCAGTCGCGGTTGCCGCGGACGTAGACGATCATGTTCTGCTCGCGGAGCCTCTGGCCCTTGCGGAGCGAGCGGGCGATGTCGGGATCGCGGCGCATGAGGCGTGCGATGGTGTCCACGCGGTCCTGGACCGCGGGCTCGGCCTGGATGGTGCAGCGGATGGTCTGGCCGGGGGCGAAGTCGAGCATGGGTCGGTCCTGGCTGGGTCGGCTGGGCTGGGGCGGCTGGGCTGGGGCGGCTGGGTCGGAAGGGCTGGGTCCGCGGGATTGAAGGCAGAGGACTGGATAGCAACTGGGAGAGGCGGAACTCGTTCGGGAGCCCCGGGCGGGGATTGTTGGCAGGGAGGGTTCAAGAGTCCATCGGGGGCGCAGGCGTGGTGCCGGTGCCGGCGATCGATCTCTTCTGGGTGGCGGGAGGTCTTGCTGCGATCTGCAAGGGTTTCGGTTGGATCGGTCACGCCTCGCGACCCTCGAACCGGATCACTTCCGATCCAAGTGCCAGGGAAGGCGTGCCGCGCCCCGCTACCGGCAGCCCTCCTCGTACTTGATGAGGTAGTAGTAGAAGTCGGTGGCGCTGATGATGCCGTCGGGCACGCCGTAGTAGGGGTCGAAGGGGACGATGGTGCGGGTGAGGTCGGCCGAGGCGTTGCCGCGGGCGAAGGCGTCGAGGTAGGTGAACAGGTCGGTCGAGTCGACGCGTCCGTCGGGGATGCGGTATCCCGGCGTGCCCCAGGTGGTGCTGGCGGAGATGTCGGCCTCGCCGCAGGCTGTGTCCTGCGGGGCCTCGTAGCAGCCGGCGTCGACGAACGCGCCGGCGAACCGGGGCTCGCCGCCCAGGTCGATCTCGGGCCACGGTGAGACGAGCCCGCGGTCGCCGAGGTTGATCGCGGGCGAGCCGGGTGCGAGGCGGTAGTCGCCGGGGGCGACGAAGCGCGGATCGTCGGGGAGGTTCAGGCCGTCGTCGGCGCCGGCGATGATGTTGTGCTCGACCGGCCTGCCGTTGGCATCGACCTGCTGGAGGAAGAGCGATGCGCCCGGCTGGGCGACGGTGTTGGCCCAGAGGATGGAGTTGGACAGACGCGACCCCGATTCGAGCGTGACCGCGCCGGCCCGGTCGCGGCCAGAGTGGTTGCCGATGAACGTGCAGTTGGCGATCGTGGCCTCTCGGGCGGTAACGGCGCCCCCGCCTTGAATCGCGGTGTTGTCGATGAAGAGGCAGTTCTCGATACGGGCCGGTTCGAGGTAGGTGCCTTGGATGCCGATCGCTCCAGCCTCGTCGTCGGCGATGTTCGCCGTGAACACGCAGTGGTTGACCTTCGCCGGCCCCATCGAGCGGATCTCCAACGCGCCGCTGTAGTGTCCGGAGGAGTTGCCGTCGAACCGACAGAAGTTCACGTAGATCTCGCCGCAATGACGCACCGCCACTGCACCACCGGGATACCGAGCGTAGTTCGTCTCGAAAATGCTCGATGCGACACCAACGATGTTTGTATCAGAGACCCCCAAGGCGCCGCCCGCGCCGAAAGTGGCGATGTTCCGGGCGAACGTAGACTCGCGGACCCGCACCTGGAGCAAGCCGTTGGCCGCGACCACGGAGTTGCGAGCGAGGTTGTCCTCGATCCGGCACGCGTCGAGCCACAGCGTCCTGGCCCCTTCGGCCAGGATCACCGACTCGAGCACGTCGAAACCGGTGAAGCTGCAGCGGGTCAGGTAGACGTCCGTTCCGTCGAGACAGCGGACGGCACCGTTGCGGGCGAATCGGAACGTGATGTCCTCAAACACCGAGAACGTGTCGGGCACCGGCTCAAGCAGGAACCTGGCGTACGCCTCGCCCTGCAGGCCGCGCCGCCCGTCGATGACGGTGACGAAGCGGTCCGGGTCGCGGACCCACTGCTCGGGGGGTTCGGAGTTGAGGATGCGCCCGAAGCCGCCTCGGAACGTGACGCCGGACGCGGGGCGGAGGTAGTCGTCGGCGGTGCCGCCGAGGGGGATGGCCTCGTAGACGCCGTCGGCGATGTTGATGGTGCGGTCCCAGAGCGGCCTCGTGGCGGCCAGGTCGATGGCTTCGTGCAGGGTCCGGAGGGCGGTGTCCCAGGACTCGCCGGTGCCGCCGGGGGCGGCGTCGTCGTCGACGTAGATCACGCCCTGGGCCTGGGCGGCCGGGGCGAGGGCGAGCGAGGCGCCCATCATGGCGATGGCCGCGGCGATGCGGCGTTGGTGGGCGGCGGAGCGGGCGAGCGGGGCCTGCGCGTCAGTTGCGCTGACGGGTGATTCGGGTTGCTGGTCACGCGCGGCGAGGGGCGGGTGGTCGGCGGCGGAATCAGGCCTCGGATGCGGCATGTCGGCTCTCCGGTCGGGGCTCGCGGGCGTTGGCCGGAGAGGTCGCAAACCGGATGCCGAACAGGATGTTGCGCTGATCGACGGACGAGGGTCTATTGCCACGGTCGGCGGCGGTGGTCCGACCCCTTCAGGGTCGGGGGGACTGCGGGGGTCAGTGTTGATCGGCACTGACTTGCTCCGCGGACTCCGCAAGTCGGTGGCACGCCGAGGCTGTATCGAGGTGCGTGCCACCCTGCCGAGAAGAAGCCGCGGGCCCGGCGTCGGCCGGGCCCGCGGGGGATTGGTTCAGCAGCCCTGGGCGAACTGGTTGAGGTAGTAGAAGAAGTCCTCGTTGCTGAGCACGCCGTCCGCGACGCCGTAGCCGGGCGTGCCCGGGATCGCGGAGGTGGTCAGGTCGCAGCGGAGTTGGTTGCCCGCGGCGAACTCGGCGATGTAGAAGAAGAAGTCCTGGTTGTCGAGCACGCCGTTGGGGTCGCCGTATCCGGGCGAGCCCGCGATGGCGGACGTGGTCAGGTCGGCCAGGCAGAGTTCCTGGCCCTGCAGGACCGCGATGTTGTCGATCGCGACGAAGCCCTGGGCGTCCGGGACCGGGTTGATGCTGATGCGCATCGCCTCGAACTGCTGGGGCTGTCCGAGCGCGGTGTACCAGATGGTCCCGTTGGTCGAGTGGTAGCACTCGCGCATCTGCGGCCCGTGGTCGCCCATGGCGTCGAACCACTCGCCCGGCTCGATGCCGAACTGCGTGCCCTTGACGACCTGGCCGCCCGAGAGCAACCGGCTGTCCACGAACGCCCCGAACGGGTCGGTGCGGATCGTGGTGATCTGCACGGGCTCGATGTTCGTGAGAGAGAGGGCCACGATCTCGATCTGGATCGTGCCGACGAACGCGGGGTCCCACAGCAGGGAGCAGTCCGTGCGGAACCGATCGAGCGAGGGCGCCGGTGGCGTGACCTCGATCACGACCGGCCCCTGGTTCGCCTCGGCGACGAGGCACTGGTTCCCCGTCAGCCCCGCGAACGGGGTGGGCCACGGGTAGCCCTCGCCGTTGCGGCTGAGCCCATCGACGACGACGACGTTGGGGACGCCGAACGCCTCGAAGTGCGAGATCTCGCCGGCTGGCGTGTTGATGCCGACGCCTTCGAAGTCCTGCACGAGTTCCTGGGCCGAGCAGGCGGCGCCGCAGGCCATGGCCGTGGCGATGGCGAGCGTGCGAGTGAAAGTGCAGCGTTCCATGGTGAACCTCCCTTGTGGTCCTTTTGTTGGTGGTGGAGTGTCATTCGCCGGGTCGCCCCCGGCACCGCACCAAAGCGAGAGGGTGGCGGTGTCGCTCACGCCGAATCCGCGGATTCCTGACACGAAGACACCATCTCGCCGCCTCACCCCTCGAACCCATCCAGCGGGAACGCCGGCCTGGCGATGGGCCTGAGGGCCAGGGCGAGCAGGGTGCGTTCGGAGTCGTCGCCGGCGATGCGGTTGGTGCGCAGGACGCCGCAGCCGGCGCAGCGGTGGATGATGGCCCACTCGCCTCCGGCGCGGACCTCGATGCCGATGGGCTCCATGGGCTGGGCGCAGGGGCAGCGTCGGTCGCCGGGCTCGTCGTCGAGGTGTCGTGACCAGAGGCAGTGCGGGCAGTGGTTGCGATGGCTGGTGCCCCAGGCGACGCCGGGGACGGGGCGGGCGCATCGGATGCACGAGAAGCCCCGGTCGTCGGGGCGAGACTTTCGGGACATGGGAAGTCCGGCCAGTGGCGGCGCCGGTGGTCGCGCGGGCGAGGGGCTCGCGCGGACGGGCCGCGGGGAAGCGTGGCGGTTGCGGACGAGGTTGGTTGGAGGGGGCCCTGACCCGGGCTGCGACGTTGGTCGGCGCTTGGGGAGGGCGTGGGGCCGATCCGCCGGCAACGCGATCGCGCACCCGGCCGGATTCGGCGGGCGGGGTCGCTCCGTGTCCACGCATGGGCCGCTCGTCCTACAAGGCGGCCGGGGGGAACGGGCGGGCGGATTAGCGGGCAGCGGCGGTCATCAAAGGCTCCGGCACGGACCTGCCTTCGGCGGGATTGGGCCTGAAAATGGCCTCCGAGACGCGGTCCAGCCCTCAGAATACCCCCCTGCGGGCGGGAAGTCGTGGGTCCGACAAAGATTTCCACAGAACACGACGCAAACAAAGGCCCGGTGTGGTATACTCTGGGCGGTTCAGGTAGGAGGCGTCCACCAGTCGGACGCCGCCGTCGGGGCTACCGGCGCTCGATCTCGCCCGATTCTGCGCAGCGGTTCATGGTTCGGGCGATGGATTCGAGTGCCTCATGAAGATTTACGTCGGCAATCTCTCTTTCCAGACCACTGAAGACCGTCTCCGCGAGCTGTTCGAGGAGCACGGCCAGGTGGCCTCCGCGACCCTCGTGATGGATCGCGAGACCGGTCGTCCCCGCGGCTTCGGCTTCGTCGAGATGAACGACGCCGGAGAGGCCCAGAACGCGATCAACGCGCTCAACGGCCAGAACATCGACGGGCGTGACCTCACCGTCAACGAGGCCCGCCCGCGCGAGGACCGCGGCGGCTTCGGCGGCGGTGGTGGTGGTCGCCGCGGCGGTGGCGGCGGGTTCGGTGGCGGCGGCGGCGGCCGTGGCGGCTTCGGCGGCGGCGGTGGCGGCGGCCGTGGTGGCTACGGCGGCGGTGGCGGCGGCGGCGGCGGACGCGGCGGCTGGTAAGCCCCGCGGGACCGCTCGCTCCTTGCGAGCCATCCTCGTCTGATCAATCCTGATCTGAGCGCGGGCCGGGAGTTTCCCGGCCCGCTTTGCTTTTTGCCGGCGATGTCCAACCATCCCGCATCACCGGGGAGCCACCCATGCCCACGACCGCTGCCGCCCGCGCCTTCGACCGCCGCACCGATGAGACCCTTCGCTCGCTCGAAGCCGGCGGGCAGTACAAGCACCTGCGCACGCTCAACGGGGCGATGGACGCCGAGGTCGAGATCCGCGGCTACGGCAAGTGCCTGTGCTTCTGCAGCAACAACTACCTGGGCCTGGCCAACCACCCGGAGGTCGTGGAAGCCGGGATCGAGGGGCTGAAGAGGTACGGCGCGGGCACGGCGTCGGTGCGGTTCATCTGCGGGACGTTCGAGCCGCACGAGCATCTGGAGGAAGTGATCGCGCGGTACATGGGCACGGAGTCGTCGTACACGTTCGTGTCGTGCTGGCAGGCGACCGAGGCGTTGTTCCCGACGTTCTGCGAGGCGGGGGACTACATCCTCTCGGATGCGCTGAACCACGCGTGCATCATCGACTCGATCCGCCTGACGCCGGCAATCAAGAAGGGCGTGCTCAAGGGCGTGTACAAGCACGCGGACTTGGCCGATGCGCGGGCCCGCCTGGAGGCCGCGCGGGCCAATCCGGAGGTCACGGGCCAGATCTGGGTCGTGACCGACGGCGTGTTCTCCATGGAGGGCGACATCGCCGACCTGCCGGGGCTTCGGGCCCTGTGCGACGAGTTCGACGCGATGCTGATCGTGGACGACTCGCACGGGCACGGCGTGATGGGCAAGACGGGGCGCGGGACGCACGAGCACTGGGGGATGGTGGGAGAGGCGAGCGACGCAGCGACGGAGCGACGGAGCGACGGTGGGAAGGCGGCAAGCGGCGCTGCGTCTGCGGGCTCGGACCCTTCGTCGCTGCGTCGCTCCGTCGCTTCGTCGCTTCCCCCCGACATTTTCACGGGAACCTTGGGCAAGGCGCTGGGCGGGGCCGCGGGCGGATTCATCGCCGGGGCCAAGCGCTGCTCGGAACTGCTGATCCAGCGCGGGCGTCCGACGCTGTTCTCCAATGCGCTGCCGGTGTCGGTGGCGTGCTCGGCGGCCAAGGCGATCGAGATCGTGCTCCGGGAACCGGAGCGGGTGCAACGCCTCAAGGACAACACGGCCTACGCGCGCGAGCAGATCCGCGGGGCGGGGTTCGATGTGCTCGAGTCCCCCACCGCCATCTGCCCGATCATCGTGCACGACACGGCCAAGGCGATCGCCATGAGCAAGCGCCTGCTGGAACTCGGCGTGTTCGTGATCGGGTTCGGCTATCCGGTGGTGCCCGAGGGCGAGGCCCGCCTGCGGGTCCAGATCTCGGCGGCCCACACGAGGCAGCACATCGACCGGCTGGTGGACACGCTGAAGCGGCTGTGAACGACTCGGGGGCGGGCGGCCTCGAGCAGAGTCGAGCAGCCTCGCGGGGATCGGCGTGGCGGGGTTTGCGATACGCTTGCGGCATGAGCCCGCGCCCCACGATCGGACCGGTGGTCGGTTCTCTGTTCGCAGCGATCACCCTGCTGATCGGCTGCGCGGTGGCGTCCGTGGACGCCGCGCCAGCCACGCGGCAGCGGGAGGCCAGTGGAGACGGGCAGCCACGCCGCGGCAACGCCGAGGTCTGGGTCGAGCGTTCCCGCGCCGCGGAACTCCCGGACGATGCCGCGGCCGTTGGTGATCTCGCGGCTTGGCTCGTCGGAACTTCACTCGGGTTCGGTGTTGAGACCGAGGCGCTCGACCGTCCGCCCGCCGGCCTCGCCCCCGGGCGAGGCGAGGCGGTGGCGCGGCTCGGGCTCGACCTGAACGCGGTTCGGCGTGGGCACCCCGAGGCGTTCCTGGATCAACGCCTCAACCAGGCGCTGCGGCTGGTCGGCCTGGCCAACGCGCGCGAACTTGTGCTGACGACGCGGCGGATGGACGACGACCGCCCGCTGACGCTCGAACTCGACGTGTCGTATCGGGACGAGCCGCCGGGGACGTGGACGCGGCTGACCCTGTCGATGCCGGGGCCGCGTCTGCCCGACGCCGCCGACGAGGTGTGGGTGCAGCCGCGCTGGAACGCGTGGCTGGAGGCGGCCCTTGCGTACCGGCGGGCGCTGGTTCCGGCCGAGGAGCGGAACGAGTTCGACGCGGCGATGCGCCGGTGGAACGCGTCGGATCGGTCACGCGTGCGCTCGCTGCTCGACTCGCTGAGCGGACCGATCATTCTTGAGGACGTGGATGGCACGCCCACGGTGCGGGTTGGGATCACGACCGGGCGCAACGCGGGCACGGTGGCGCGGGGGATCGCGGAGGCGATCGGGGCGTTGTGCGCGTCGGTGGAGTTTGAGGATGGGGTGAGTCGAGGTCGGGGGACGCTGGCGGGTGTTGGCGATGAGGCGGGTCCGAGCGTGGAGTGGGCGCCGATCGAACATCGCGGGCGTGCGTGGATTCTGATCGCGCCGGAGGGGCGGCTCGACGCGGTGCGGGCGGGTCTTGGGGCCTGATTCCTTGCATCGAGCGAGCGCCGGCCGCTCGTGACGACCTTCCGATCGCGGCTTCGACGCGATCATCTCGTCCGGTGGTGCATCGCCATCTCGTACCACGCCT
Organism: Phycisphaerales bacterium; assembly: GCA_041401985.1. Lineage (GTDB taxonomy): Bacteria > Planctomycetota > Phycisphaerae > Phycisphaerales > UBA1924 > JACKHA01. The sequence goes on along the minus strand of JAWKTE010000008.1, from coordinate 91,825 downwards.
CGGCCTTCGCCACCTCGGCGCGGATGACCGCCGCCTTGCGCCCCGAGCCCCACTGGGCCTGGGCCCACAGGAGGCGTCCAATCAAGGCTCGCACCGGCCCGTGCGTGCGCCGGCACAGCCAGACAAGCGGGGCCAGGCCGTTGCGCTTGATCAGCGCATCGTCGAGGCTGACGAACGCCTGGGCCAGGCCGGGATCGCCCTGACGCCCGGAGCGTCCGAACAACTGGCGGTCGACGCGTGACTCGTCGTGGCGCTCGGTGGCGAGCACGACCAGGCCGCCGAGGTCGCGGGTGTCGCTCTCGAGCTTGATGTCTGTGCCGCGCCCAGCCATGTTGGTTGCGACGGTCACGGCCCCGTGACGCCCGGCCAGGGCCACGATGTCGGCCTCCGCCCTCTCGCGCGTCGCGTTCAGGACGCGGCACGCGACGCCGCGCTCGCCCAGCAGTGCGCCCAAGCGCTCGGACGACTCGACGCTGCGCGTGCCGACCAGCACCGGGCGTCCGGCGCGGTGGAACTCCTCGACTCGCTTGGCTACCGCCTCGAACTTGCGCTGCTCGCTCGCGAACACGCGGTCGGCGGCACGCCTCCGGATCACAGGACGGTGCGTGGGGATGCGGACGACCCGCAGCCCGTAGTCGCGCCAGAGTTCGGCCCCGACCTCCCAGCCCGTGCCGGTCATGCCGCAAATGTGGTGGTACCGCTGGAAAAACCGCTGGTACGACGTGCGGGCGGTGGTCGAACGGTCCTGCGAGATCGGCACGCCCTCTTTGGCCTCGACGGCCTGGTGCAGGCCGAGTTGCCACTTGCGCCCCTTGAGCACGCGACCGGTGGAGCGATCGACGATGACGATTTCCTGTTTGGGCTCCGGCTTGGGCTCCGGCTTGGCCCTCTGTGTGGCGTCTGCGTGCGCCGCGTCGTCCTGCTGTTCCTGCTGGATGATGTAGTCGTCGCCGAGCGTGTAGAGCGACACGGCTGTGAGGGCCTGCACCAGCAGTTCCTCGCTGCGCCGCGGCCCCCGCCAGAACGCCGGGAACTCGCCGGCCCGCTCGGCCAGACGCTCGCGCCCGCGATCGGTCATGCGGACCTTGTGCAGGCGGGTGTCGACGATGTAGTCCTCGCGCTCGGTCATGTCGCGCGCGATGGTCGCCGCGACGCGGTAGTGCAGGGCCGCCGCCTCGTCCTCGACGCCCGAGTCGGCCCCGATGATCGCGGGCGTGACGGCCTCGTCGATCAGCACGCTGTCGGCCTCGTCCACCACCGCCGCGTACAGGCCCCGCTGCACGACCTGGCGGCTCCAAGTCCGCTGCCCGGCCTCGGCCAAGTCCTCCAGAATCAGCGACGCAAGCCGCGGCTCTATCGGGCTCTTCAGGCGGTCGCGGAGGAAATCGAAGATCACCTGCTTGTCCGCGGCGTACACCACGTCGCGTTGGTACAACTCGCGCCGCTCGGCGTCCTTGGTCGCGTCCACGATCGCCCCGACCGACACGCCCAGTCGCCTGTACGACGGGCCGGTGATCTCCGCGTCGCGTGCGGCCAGGTAGTCGTTGACGGTCAGGACGTGCACGCCGCGCCGCTGCCAGGCGAGCAGGGCGGTGGGCAGGATGGCGGTAACGGTCTTGCCCTCGCCGGTGGCCATCTCGGCGCAGGCGCCGGCGTACATCGCCAGCCCGCCCATGACCTGCTCGACGTAGAGCGAGAGGCCGGTCTCGCGCCGGACGGCCTCGTGGCCCAGCGCCATGGCGGCGTCGACGAGGGCCGCGTCGCGCGGGCGGACGACGAGGGCGTCGCGGGCGTCGGCGATCTTGTCTGCGAGCACGCGGTCGCTCGCGTGCGTGAGGGCCCTCGCGGCGTCGACGATCCGCTCGGCGCGCCGGCGCATCGCGCCCGAGGCGCGGCGTCTGGCCCACGAGCCCCGCAGGAACGCGGCGAAGGCGTCGAGGCCCCGGACCGGCTGCTCGCGCCGAACGGGGTGCGCGAGGGCCGGCCAGAGGTGGCTGTCGTCGACGACCTCACGCGGCGTGTGCAGCGACAGCGCGCGAGGCGGGAGCGTGCGCGTCGTACCAACCCCCGGCAGACCGCCCGCCCGCATCGATTGCGGAAAGGTGTCGGCGGACTCGCGTGCGAAGGCGGACATCGCTACACCCCCAGCCGATCGGTCACGCGCTGGCGGAGGCGACGCCACCACTGGCTCAGCAGCGGGTCCGTGCCGGCGTCGAACCGCACGCGGGCTCGCACGCCGGGCATCACGCCCTCGGGCAATCGGTCCGGCGCGAGTTCGACCAGGAACTGGGCCTCGAGGGTGCGCCGCCCGTCGGGATCGGTGGGATCGAGCAGCACGTCGCCCCCGGCCGCGGCCGCCAGGGCCGGGCTGGCCAGGATGCGCGAGCCGGCGGCGTCGACGCGCGTCACCGCCGCGGGGATCTCCTGATCCGCCAGCCCGCGGATTCGGAACGTTGCGCCGGTGTCCTCGGCCCGGCGCTCGCGGAAGGCGTACGCGAAATCGCGGTCGGAGACCGACGCCTGCAGGATCAGTTCATCGCTCACGACGAACGCGATCAGGGCCCCGCGGGCCAGCGTGCGCCCGAGCAGGTTGTCGAGCGTCGCGCCCATATCGCCCGCCGTCACGAGTCGCCCGTCGATCGGGGCCCGCACGACCAGATCAGCGGCCCGCCGGTCGAGACGCTCCAGTTCGCCCTCGATGAACGCCAGGCGCTGGCGCGCGACCGCGGCCTCCGCGGGACGCGGCCCCATTGCGGCATCGATCGCCGCGAGCGCCTGGTCGCGCATCGCGCGGGTCGCCTCGATCTCCGCGGTGAGTTCCGCGCTCTCGAGCGTGAGGATCGGATCGCCCGCCCGGACCAGTGCGCCCGGGACCACGTGCGTCGCCACGACGCGCCCCTCCTCCAGCGTCCGGATCGGCCCGCGCCTGGCCGGCTCGACGGTTGCGATCGCGAACACCCCCGACGGCGCCGGCGCCACGCCCAGCCCGACCACCACCGCCCCCACCACCGCCGCCGAGATCGACACCGCCCGCGCACGCCGCCCCATCAGGCGCGGCGACGTGAGCAGGTACGACACCCCCACCGCCAGCGGCAGCACCAGCACGATGAACCCGCCCACGATTGCAAGCGGCACGCCGACCCACGGCACGGTCGTCAGAAGCACCCACACGATCATGCCCATGACCAGCACGCGGTACGGCATCGAGAGCAGCGAGTACACCAGCAGGATGGCCCGCTCGCCGCGGCCGCGCGTGTGCGGCGGATCGATCCCGCGCACCCCGAACGCGTACCGCTCCAGCAGGTGCTTGGCCATGTCGCGCGAGCGCTGGGCCAGGTTGGGGATGCCGGTGATGTCCGAGAGGATGTAGTACCCGTCGTAGCGCAGCAGCGGGTTCAGATTGAACACGAGTGTGGCGATCCCCGAAGCGATCACCGTGTTGTACGACAGCGCGTGGGCCAGCGTGCCCGCTTCTGTGCGGGCCCAGATGATCGCGGCGATCGCGGCAAACACGCTCTCGGCGAGCACACCCCCCGCCGACACGACCACGCGCCGCCACACCTCCGGGAATCGCCACGCGCTCGACGCGTCGCAGTACGGCAGCGGCAGCACGACCGCGATCATCAGCAGCCCGATCTCGGTGCACCGCCCGCCGAGCGCCCGGCACGCCATCGCGTGCCCGAACTCGTGCACGGCCCGCAGCACCAGGAACAGCCCCGTGAACCACAGCAGGTTGGCCGGGTCGAGGATCGTGCCGAACTCGTCCACGAACCCACGCGAGTTGGACGCCAGATGCCACAGCGCGACGCCCACGAGCAGCACCCACGCCGCCAGCCCCCATCGCGAGAACAGCGGGCGGTACAGGTGCAGCGTGGCCCGCAGGAAGCGGTCGGGGTTCAGCAACGGGATCGAGAAGAAGAACCACTTGCCGGCCCGCTGCTTCCGGCGCGTCCGCTCGACTTCCTCGATGCGGGCCTCGACCATGTCGGCCGCCAGCGGCTGCTCGCCCACCAGCAGCCCGAAGTTCTGGAGTTTGCTCAGCAGGTCGATACATTCCTTCTGGGTCGGGGCGTCGTCGCCCAGTTGCGTGGCGCAGGCCTTCCACGCGTCGTCCACCGTGGCTCGCCCGTCGAGCATGCCCAGGAAGTGGATCGCGGCCTCGCTGCAGCGGTAGTAGTCGCCGCTGACCGGGTCCTCGACGATGTAGGCGGTCGAGTCGCCGAACTTCTGGCGGATGACGTGCGCGTGCGGCGACACCTTCGCGCGCAGCGGCGCGACGCGGTACCAGGTGTCCGAGAAGGTTTGGCCGACCGGGTGGTTCATGGTCTCGCCGGAAGAGTGACGCAGTGACCAAGTGACGGAGTGACGAAGAAGCCATACGAGGGGGCAGGGCTTTCCAGCCCTGCCTTGGCCCACGCACCTGCAGCCGCCGAAGGCCCACGCGAACGGCGGTCGTCGGGCAACGGACTGACCCCAACGATACTGGGCGTCATCACTGCGTCACTGCGTCACTCCGTCACTTGGTCACTCCGTCACTCCCCTTCGTCGCTCCGTCGCTTCGTCGCTGATCCCTACCACCACCACGACAGCCTGAACCTGTCCACGATCGGACGGAGGAACAGCGCCATCGGCGTCGTCGTGCCGTCTTCGAGCCGCGCCACCGCGGTCGCGCCCGGGCGCAGCCAGTCGGGCGGCTCGCCCTGGACCTCCGCCTCCACGCGGTACACGTTGGCCCGGTCCTCGGTCTGCGCCACCGGGTTGATCCGGACAACCGCGATGCTGGCCCGCTGGTCCGGGCGGGCCCGCGGGGCGATCCACCCCGCCTGCCCCTCGCGCACGCGCGTGATGTCCCGCTCATCCACCATCAGCACCACCACGCGGTCCTCGGTGATGATCTCGAACAGCGGCTGGGTCGCCTCGATCCGCGAGCCGACCATGTCCCGCTGGTCGCCCAGCGAGACCCGCCCGTCGATCGGGGCCGTCAGCGTCGCCAGGCCCAGCCGCGTCTCGAGCAGACGCAGGCGCGCGTCGATCTCGGCGATCTGCGCATCCGCGGCCCGCACCTTCTCCATCTCGCCCCGCGCCATCGCGTTGTCGCGCTCGGTCCGCATCGCCTGGCGACGCGCCAGCGCTTCGTCGCGGTCCAGCTCGATCGCCCGCACGTCCATCCGCGCCAGCACATCGCCCCGGCCCACCACATCGCCGGGGCGCACCAGCACCTCGTCCAGGTACCCCGCAAACGGCGGCGTGATCGTCCGCCTCGCCTCGGCCTCGATCGTCGCCTCCGACACCACGCGCGACGGAATCGGCACCAGCGCCGCCGCGAGCACCGCCAGCAGCAGCGCGAGCGCCGCCAGTTTCGCCCCCGTATGCCGCGGCCCAACCACCGCCGCCCCCAGACGCCGGCACTGGTCGCGTGTCACCGCGACGATCCCGCGGTCCGCCAGACGCCTCGTCCACAGCGACGGCCCGATGAACTCGGCCACCAGTCTCAGCAGCGGCAGCGAGCCGGTCGGAAACGGATCGGCCGCCTCGCGCTCCAGCACGACCACGCCGACCAGATCGCCCTCGACCCGCAGCGGCAGGCTCACGATCGCCGACGGCCCGAACTTCTTGGACAGCCCGTCGTGGGCCCGCGTCACGCGCCGGTCCGCCGGCTCGGGCGAATCGCCCTGCGGGAACAGCACCTCGACGTCCTGCGCCGCGCACTCCTCCATCGCCGCCTCGAGCGCCTCGGCCGCCGCGCTGGCCTTCTTGAGCTGCTCGGTCCCGCTGACTGCGACAACGCGCAGGCGGTCGCCGCGACCGATCAGCCCGATCGACACACGCGTGCAGCCGAACCGCCGGGCCAGTTCATGGCACAGAAGCCCGCCCATCGCTTTGGCCGACGCCCCCTGCTGCGACGCGTCGAGCAGTTCCAGCGTCTGGCGCAGCAGGGCCTTTTGCTGCGACTCGGCCACCGCATGTTCGCGCCACAGATACGTCTCGAAACGCGCCGCCGCGAGCCCAACACGCACCAGCCCGTCCTCGGCGTCCGCAGGAGCCTTGCCGGTGCGCGACTCGGGCAGGATCACCAGCGCACAGCCCTCGACCCGCCCCGCCGCCACCAGCGGCGCGGCCAGCACCGGGTGCGCCGGCTCATCGCCATACAACGCACCCTCGCCCGGCACGCGCAACACGTCAACAACACCCGCCGGTCCACCCACCCCACTGCCAGCCCCACGCCCGGCCCGGCACGCGGCTTCGATGATCTTCTCCAGCCGCGGCCCGACCTTCTCAAGGTTGATCGGCCGTGTGCCGGGCGCGTTGTACTGTGCCATCAGCCCGCCGGCCCGCGCCCCGCCGCCCAGCAGGAACACCGCGCCAGCGATCGCCCCGACAAGCCGGCACTGCGTCTCGATCAACTCGCCCAGGAACTCCTTGAGTTCCGAGGCCGGGTCCGGCCCGACAGCCGCGGCCCGCGTCGCGCCGGTCGCCGTCATCGCCACGCTGGGAGGTGTCGAGCTCATGGAGTTGGTCGGCGTCGCGTGCGCCAGTCATCGCCCCGAGTGCGCCCGCCCGCGCGCCGATCCCGGCGCGGAGGGCGCACATACCGCTCTCCGCCCGGAGGGCGCACGACGGTTGCCAGGGGCTTCAGCCCCTGGAGGTCGCCCCAGGGCTCTCGACCCGGAGGGTCGGCGAGGCTCCGGCCGCATTCCTGACCTCGCCCCTCTCGCTCCGGCGCAAAGCCGCCCCGACCCTCCCGGACCGGGGCGACGATCACTTCGCTTCCGCCTCAGTCGTTGGCAAGCCGCGGCCCCTGGGGCTCGGCCGGCGCCGGCCCGCGCTGCAGCGCGATCTCGCCGTTGCGCTCCTCGTACTGGCGGATCATCTGGCCCAGGCTGATGGCCAGACGCTTCGCGCCCGCCCAGTTCATCACCACCCGAGAGCCGACCGCGAAGTTCAGCACCATCTGCTGGTCCGGGCCCTGCATCGGGATGTTCAGCCCGAAGTCCATGATGACCTCGTCGGCGGTGTTCGACGTCCGGATCGTGTTCGCGTACGACGAGTGCATCTTCGACTCGTCGATGCGCATCTGGACCTGACGCTGCTGCTGATCGGGGGTGTCGGCCATGGCAAACCTTTCTCGCTGGGGGTCGGCTTCGATGAAGCACGCCCGGCCTGGTGGACCGCCGCCAGACCGGAGGGGCCTTGCCCGCGCGGTCGGTGGAAGCGTGTGGGTGCGGCCCCGGCTCCTGCTCGGGGCCCTCTCGTCGGCGGGCCTCGCCCCCGACGCTCGTCGCGATCGCTCGCTCCTCGGGGCGCTCGCACGCCCCGGAACAGGATGTTAGCCCCCGGGTCAGGCGATGGGCAGGGCTGCGGCCCGCGTTCGCCCGGATCCGGTCGACACAGAAGGCTCAGTTCGCCCGCGTCACCGCGTCCGTCTCCGGGCCCATGAACCTCACCGTCGCGTGCAGCCCGCTGGGCAGGCGATCCGGGTTCGGGACCTCCAGCCGCACCATCACCTGCCGCACCCCGCCGTTGCCGGCCGGGGAGATGAAGATGACCTGGCCAGTCGCGGTCTCGTCCCGATCCACATCCTGCCAGACGACCTCCGCCTTCTGCCCCTGCTGCAGGCGCAGCGCATCGCCCATGCTCACGTGCACGTCCACCCACAGCGGGTCGATCCGCACGATGGTCACCGCCTGGCTCTGCTCATCGACCGCCTCGCCGCCGCGCCGATGCACCTCCAGCACCGTCGCGTCGATCGGCGAAACGATGGTCATCTCCGCCAGGCGTGCCTCTTCCCGGGCCAGGGCGATCGCGGCTTCCTACCTCGGCCGCCTGCACGTCCTTGGCCCCCAGCAGGGCGTGCCGCGCATCCCGCAGGTCACGCTCGCTCGACCCGCCCTCGTTGTACGACTGCTCGGTCTGGGCCAGTTCGAACTCGCGGAAGGACGCCGTCTCTCGCGCCGCTTCCAACTGCGTCTGGTCCTCGGCCCGGATCCGGGCCAGATCGGTCGTCAGACGCTGCACCTGGTCGTCCATCCGCACGATCGCCTGCCCGGCCGACACCTGCGAGCCGGGCTCGACCATCACCTCCGCCACGCGCCCGCGGATGCCGAAGGCCAGGTTCCGCATGTCGCTCGGGCGCGAGACGCCCTCGTAGGTTCCGATGCCCGCTCCGGCTGCGTCGCCCTCGGGCTGCGCGGGCGACAGGCTGCCCACGCCCAGCAGTGTCGCCACGGCCACCGCGCCCACCCCGACAACGACAACGCCCCACGCGCGACAATCCCATGTGCATCCTTCCAGTGGCGGGTGTGCCGGCCATGCGGACCCCGACCCCCGATGGGGGAGCCATGGCTCCAGAACCCGAACGGCGGGCCGCCTGGCCGCCCGGGGCGCCTGGGCCGCCTTGTTCGGGGAATCTTGGCACGGAAGCGGGGGCCGCGTCCATCCCCGGGCTGGCCCCGGCTTGTGGTCGGTTCGCAGGCCGAAATCCCGGTTCCGGGGAAGTCAATCCCGGAAGTGGTAGGCCGCCGCCCTTCTTGCTCCTGACCAACTCACCCGCCGCCCCACCGTATCGCTGGGGGCCGCGTGCACCTGATCCACGGTGCGAGCACGGGATTTCGCAGAACGCACCGAGCCCGCCGTTCCGGAGACGGCAGGCTTCGTGCACCACGCGTCCTGGAAGGGTTTATGCAGTCCTGCAGGTCCTGGATCCTTGCACCTGCCTTCGCGCTTCGCCCGGGAAGCGGCGGGCACTGGGCGATCTACAAACTTCATCAGTAACCACAACACACCACGGCGAGCGCTCATCGTCACCGGCTCCAGTTCGGCGCGACGCAGGGCAACGCCTCACTGCTGATCAGGGCCAGCCCGCCGTCATCGCCTCGTGGTCGGACAAGATCAAGGCGCGCCTGCCTCCCGAGTTGATTCCGGGCCAGTACGACGTCCAGGTTGTCGCGGGAGCGATGAGCAACACGGTGCCGCTCGGCGTCGTCGATCGTCCGGGGGCCGAGGGCCGGGTGCTCTGGCGCTACGGACCATTACTACAGCCTGGCTCGCCCGGCCCGGACGGATCGATCTACATCACCGGCGTCGCCGGCAGGCTCTACGCCGTGTCGCCCGACGGGCGCGGACCCGCCAGGGCAGCGTGCGCCCGCGGCGGTCGGCGGCGGCACCGTCTACTACGTCGGCGACGGCGACGCTGACCGCCGCCGGCCCGACGGACGGACACACGCTCTGGACCACAACGCACCCTCGAACGCCGGCGGCATGTTCCTCGGGCCCGGTCGGCCCCGACGACAAGATCTACTTCGTCACCGCCAGCCAGCGTCGGGCGGGCCGGCGCCCGTCGCCCTGGGCCCAGCGGCCAGACGGCCTGGACCACCAGCGGCGGGTACAACCACCGGGCCTCGCCGTACGGCTGGGAGATCGCCTTCGCCGGAGGGCGTGCGGTGTTCGCCACCGGCCAGGGCTTCCCGGTCACCGGCAATCCCGGGATGCACGCGCTCCGCATGGACACGGGCGAGGAGGTGTGGCTGCACCAGGGTCCACGCAGGCATACACCGACGCATCAGACCTGTACTGGCTCGGCGCAGATCGACAACAACAACATCAGCTCATACGACGCCGACGGGACCCAACGCTGGGCGGTTCCCTACTCCACGTTCAGGGGCCAGCCCGGGTTCCTCAGCGTCGCCGACGACGGAACGTTCTCCACCAACACGTTCGCCCCTTGGCAAGCCTCGACGCCCAGGGCGCGTCCCTGGCTCCTGACGCCGGGCTACACCGTCACCGATCAGGGCGTCCGCCCAGACGCCGGCGTGTTCCTGGCCAGCGCCCCTCACCACCACAGACGAGCGTGTCTGGCAAATCCGCTCCGGCGAGGGCGGCTCGGTGCTGGGAGCAGCTCGTCCCGCGCGACTGGGAACCTGGATGACCCCGCAGTAGCGCGGCGTCTCTCCCGATGGACACCCTCATGGGCATGAACATAACAGTCGCGGGCATCGAACTGACCGTGAACTTCACGCCCCGCCCCTGCCCCGCCGACCTGACCTACGGCGCCATCGCCGGCCAGCCCGGCTATCTCGTCAAGAACGGCGTGGTCAACAACGACGACTTCTTCTGCTTCCTCGCCGAGTTCTCAGCAGCAAACCTCGCCGTCTGCGACCTGACGACCGGAGCCATCCCCGGCCAGCCCGGCTACGCCGTCCCGAACGGCGTCCTCACCAACGACGACTTCTTCTTCTACCTCGCCCTCTTCGCCGCCGGCTGCCCCTGACCCACGCCCAACGATCGCCACGCCCAAACACACGGCCTCCCGCCCCGCCAACCCAACCCCTCCTACGCTTGTCCCCCCCGGAGCCCGGCCCCCGCCGCGGCCTCCCGGTGGCCATACCGACCGACCAGCGAGGACACCCCACGTGAAGATCAAAACCGACGAGATCGCCAGCGTCATCAAGCAGGAGATCGAGCAGTTCTCCGCCGAACTCGAAGTCTCCGAAGTCGGTCGCGTCATCGAGGTCGGCGACGGAATCGCCCGCATCTACGGCCTCTCAAACGCCATGGCCGGCGAGCTCCTCGAGTTCCAGACCGCCGAAGGCTCCGTCATGGGCCAGGTCTTCAACCTCGAACTCGACACCGTCGGCGCCGTCATCTACGGCAACTACCTCAACGTGAAAGAAGGCGACCTGGTCAAGTCCACCGGGCGACTCCTCGAAGTCCCCGTCGGCGAGGCCCTCCTGGGCCGCGTCGTCAACCCCCTGGGCCAGCCCCTCGACGACGGCCCCCCCATCCAGACCGACCACTACCGCAAGGTCGACATCATCGCCCCCGGCATCGCCGAGCGCCAGCCCGTCCACGAGCCACTCCAGACCGGCATCAAGGCCATCGACGCCATGATCCCGATCGGGCGCGGCCAGCGCGAACTCATCATCGGCGATCGCAAGACCGGCAAGACCGCCGTCGCCCTCGACGCCATCATCAACCAGAAGCAGTACTGGGGCACCCCCAACGCCGTCGTGTGCATCTACGTCGCCGTCGGCCAGAAGGAGTCCACCGTCGCCGGCGTCGTCGAGACCCTCAAGAAGAACGGCGCGATGGACTACACCATCGTCGTCAACGCCGCCTCCTCCGACCCCGCGCCCATGCAGTACATCGCGCCGTACTCCGGCTGCGCCATGGGCGAGTACTTCATGTGGCAGGGCAAGAACGCCGGAGGCGACAAGCCCCTTCCCAAGCACGCCCTGTGCATCTACGACGACCTCTCCAAGCAGGCCGTCGCCTACCGCCAGTTGTCCCTGCTTCTCCGCCGCCCCCCGGGCCGCGAGGCGTATCCCGGCGACGTGTTCTACCTCCACTCCCGCCTGCTCGAACGCGCCACCAAACTCTCCGACGAGAACGGCGCCGGCTCCCTCACCGCCCTGCCGGTCATCGAGACCCAGGAAGGCGACGTCTCGGCCTACATCCCCACCAACGTCATCTCCATCACCGACGGCCAGATCTACCTCGAGCCCGAACTCTTCTTCGCCGGCGTCCGCCCCGCCATCAACGTGGGCATCTCCGTCAGCCGCGTGGGCGGCAACGCCCAGGTCAAGGCCATGAAGAAGATCTCCGGCTCGCTCCGGCTCGACCTCGCGTCGGCCCGCGAACTCGAGGCCTTCGCCCAGCTCGGCACCGAACTCGACAAGGCCACCCAGCGCCAGCTCGACCGCGGCCGCCGCATGGTCGAACTGCTCAAGCAGGGCCAGTACACCCCCTTCCACGTCGTCGACCAGGTCATCTCCATCTACGCCGGCGCCAAGGGCTTCCTCGACGACCTGCCCGTGACCAAGGTCCGCGAGTTCGAGACCGGCCTGCTCAACTACTTCCAGACCGTCGGCAAGCCGCTCTGGGACGAACTGGCCGCCAAGCCCGCCCTCAACGACGACATCGAGAAGCGCCTCCAGGACACCATCGCGGCGTTCAAGAGCACGTTTAAGGCGTGAGTTTCCGTCGTCGCGCCGCGAAGTGCACTCAATTGGCTTGTACGAATCGCTTGCACACGATGCAGCTCGCCTTTATCATGCGCTTCCTTGCCTTGGACAGGAGGATGCTGGCATGCCGATGCGCGCACTCTCTACGCGGCTGCTCGGGCTGTGCCTTGCCGCTGCACTTGGGCAGTTCATGATTCCCTTGGCAGCGGCGCAGTGCCAAGGGCAGTGGCTTCCCGGCCCTCCGGACTATCTGACCATCTATGACCTGCAGATTCTGCCGGACGGGAGCCTGGCCGCGGCCGACCACACCGGGGTCCGCCGCTGGGACGGAGTCTCGTGGGAGTCGATGGGAGTCTTTCCCGGGGAGACCTGGACGATCGGGGTGATGAGTGACGGGCGGGTTGTGGCCGCTAGCGTCCCCGTTGGCGAGTTCCCGAGTTGGACGAGCCTGACGCGGTGCTGATCGGCGGGTTCTCGGCTTGTTGCTACGACCGGCGACCGAGGTCGCTCGTGGGGTCGACGGAACCGTGTACGCCCTTGACGCCAGATGGGGGAGTTCACGCGAGGGCGTAGTCATAGATTCGTGGAAGTGCAGTTAAGGTGAGTGAACAGACGCCCTGGCCACCAAGCGGGCGGCGTCTATGTCGGGGATTTCACTGCGGGATGATGCCATTCGGGCACTCCGGGCGGCGATGGACGAACGCACGATCTATGCGCTCCGGTCGGTCCAGCATCGCCGGCGGAGCACGTTTACTGTCGTGGCCGGAACCGGGTCGCGAGGACGAACAGGGGGGAACGAGTGGAGGTCTCGTCGCGAACAGGCGAGGTCTACGCCGGCAATCGGCGTCACCGTCGAACAGTCGGAGGCCTGCCGAACCAGCGCCCATACACACTGGGGGGGGGGGTTGGTTCGATGTCGCAGGGGGACGGCGGGCCGAATGGGAGAATTGGTGTAGGAGCCGGGCCGATCCTCTTCGGTTCTGGCTCGGAACACGCGAGCAGCCGACCGTCGGAGGCACGTTGCATCGCGGGGAATCGCGGTGTCGACCACACGCCCTGTGGAACGGTTCGGACTGGCATTTGGCAGACGGAGGCCTGATTCATCGAACTGCCGATCGGTGGCTCCATCCGGGGGTCCCGCAAGCGCGACGGTGGCGATTCGAGTGGGCGAGGAGTGAAGGCTCGATCGACCGGATGGATCACCCGCGGAAGATCTACATCAGCCGGGTTACGAAGTCGTTACATGGCGGCTCAACGGCCATTCGAAACGAGCGGCATACTCGACATCATCAACTCAGGAGTTCCTCTCCAACGGCAACCGGCGACGTGGTTACTGCCGTGGACGGCAGTTCTGGACGAGCCTGGATCGGCTCCTCGCGATCGCATTGACCGATCTCCAGCCCATGCCGGACGGATCTATGTTCGCCAAGCGGGTCTTTCAATCGGCGGGGCCAGGTGATGCGCTGGAACCGGACCGTGGGATCAGACATACGCTGACGACAATGGAACGGTCGACTCCGACAACATCTACGCGGCGGTGGGACGCCGATCCACCGATCGCCGGAGCGAGCAACTGCCCCGGGTTCGCCGTCCGTCGTCGATCCAAGCTCTGGTGATGAGATGAGTAGTCGCATCGGTGGAGGGGAGCAGACGGGAAATTTGGAAATTCCCGGAGCCGAGCAACCGACGTCTCCGACGCCATCATCCAGTCGGCGAATTGATGCCCGGGAGTTTCCAGACACACCGTTTTCACCTTCACCAGCTTCCCCTGGATGGCGCCCGGGGTGGCCTTGCACCCCCAGCCCTTCGCCGTCAGCAGAGGACCGTCACCCTCTCCGCCACCGCCGCCGTCGGCTACGAACCTCGCCTTCCAGTGGCGGCGAGGCTCGACCCGGCTCCGGCACATGGCTCGACATCGCCGACGGCCCGGGCGGCGCCGCCCAACGGCGGCACCGTCATGAACGCCGCGGGCAACATCAACGGCGGCGAGCCGCCCTTGACCATCTCCACTTCAGCCCTCCGACGCCGCCAACTACGCTGCGTCATCTCCAACCCTGCGGCCAGGACGAATCCGACCCCGCCGCCATCACCATCAACTGCCCGCCGACCTCACCACCACCGCCATCCCCGGACCAGCCGGGCTCGGCGCCAAACGGCGTGCTCAACAACGACGACTTCTTCTACTACCTCGCCCAGTTCGCCGCCAACCTTGCCGTCGCCGAGTTCACCACCACCGCCGTCCCTGCAACCCGGTTACGGCGCCCAACGGCATCCTCAACAACGACGACTTCTTCTTCTACCTCACCATCTTCGCCGCCGGCTGCTAAGCAGAGCCCCGCGCAAGCCTGGGGTTTCCCATCCACGTGGCCCCACGCGCTCCACCCGCCCCGACTCACCCAAAAAAACGGCCGGGGCAACCCGCCCCAGCCGTCCGTTTCACAGAGCCACATCACGGGACCGCCCACGCCGCATCGCGGCGGCCCGCCCCGCCTCACTGACGCTCGAACGCCAGCATCTCGTCCCAGTCCTCGCCGATCATCAGCGTGTCGGGCGAGGTGAACTGGACCAGCATCACCACCGGATCCTCATCGGAGTCGATCGGGGCGAAGAACAGCACCCCGTCGCCCAGGTTGGTCCAGATGCCGCCGAAGCCCTCGCGCTCCCCATCGCCGCGCATCTCGACCTCGAACATCGCGTTGTCCCCGATGTCGAGCGTGAAGCGGTTGCCCTCCATCTCGGCCCGCCACTCGCCGACGAACGGGTCGGACGCGACCCGCTCGAACTCGATCGCCTCGTCGCCGAGCTCGTCGATCTGCAGCACCATCACCCCGTCGTCGACCTCCTCGACGCGCCCGCGAGCCTCATCGAACTCCGGCGCATCCTCGCCCAGTTCCTCCCACTCGACCTCGGTCACCTCGAACATGATCGAGTCGCCGCGCGGCGTCCAGTGGCCCCACACAACGTCGCCCCCGCCGTCGTCGAGCGACGCGGCGAAGGGCCCCGCCGCGCCTCCGCCACAGCCCATGCAGAACGTCATCTCGCCCTCTTCGCCCTCGCCCTGCCAGATCCCCACGAGCGGGCCGGGCACGACGCGCTCGAACGACATCTGCCCCCACATCGGGTCGTCCTCGGCCGTCCCGCGGAACTCGGTGGCGGTCAGGCGCGTGATCGTGACCTCGGAGTGCTCGTCGGCCTCGCCGATGCTCTCGGAAGACTGCAGCACGTCGAACGCGATCACGTCGTCGTCAAGGTCCCACTCGCCGACCTGCCAGAACGGAACCGGCTCGTCCTGGCCCTCAACCTGCGCCAGCGCCAGGTAGTGCCCGTCCTCGGTGAACACGATGCGGACGGTCGCCGCCCCGTCGGTCCCCTCGAGCCGCGCGTCCCAGGTGCCCAGGAGGTCGTCGGCGTCGTACTGGGCCAGGGCCGAGCCGCTGAGCATGGTCATCCCGGCGGCGATGCACAGAGTCTTCGCGATCTTCATCTGCTTCCTTTCGTGGTCCTGAATCGTCCCATCGGCCCGTGCCGACGCGGGCCGGGGCCCGTGGATTGTTCCTCGCCGCGTCGGGCGGCCCACACGCCGAAGCCCGACGCCTCACGCCGATCACGCCGTTCCGGCGCGGCCGCGTGCCTTTCATCGGCTCGGCGGGCGTGTTTCCCCACGCCGGACGGCCCCGCGGCACGGCCCGCTTGTCCGTCCGAGACCCGCAATCGCGGCCCAAGCAAGGCGTTGTTGGGCGTCGCGCCCCGCACATTGTGGCATGGCCCTGCGATCGGCGTCGCCAGCCGTCGGGTGCCGCGAGCGCGACCCGATTGGGACGGCATTCCAGATGTCGCAACCCTAACTTTTATCCACAAATGGACGCCGAACATTGACGCCGACTTTCGGGGCTGATACGGTATCCGTGGCCGGGCTCGCGTCCAGCGTCGCCCCCGGTCGCCCATCTTCCGCCGGGCGGTCCAATCGTGGATCGGCATCCGGTTGGGGGGCGTTCACGCTGGCCCACCGTGCGCCCACAAGGCCGCGCGGCGGGGGTTCGCCGGTCGAGTCGTCTCCGCCAGGACGGGCAGCGGCTTTGGAAGCCGCGGGTCGTCGGGCCGGGACGGTTCAGGATCCGGATCACCGGCCCCCGCTCGCACACGCCCGAGGCCCCGCGCGGCAGTCAGAAAGGCGGTGCCTCCATGGCATCCAAGTCCAGCGCGCCCGTTCTGTCCTCGTCCAAGTCCAAGGCCCCCGCCAACGCCAAGCCCGACAGCAAGCCCGACGGCAAGTCGGACTCCAAGGCCGATCCGAAAGCGGACGCCAAGGGTGGAGCAGGCGGTAGTGCGACCAGCGGACGTGCGACGGTCGAGGTCGCGGCTCCGGAGCCCAAGGCCCAGAGCAACGGCGCGGCGACGGGTTCAACAGGCGCCAGCGCGAGCGCTGCCAAGCCCGCCCAGCCCCAGATCGACAAGGAAAAGCGCGCCGCCCTCGACCGCGCCCTCCAGCAGATCGACAAGGCCTTCGGCAAGGGCTCGATCATGCGCCTCGACGAGGCCGCGTACCAGGCGGTGCCCGGCACCTCCACCGGCGCGCTCTCGCTCGACCTGGCCCTCGGCGGCAAGGGCATCCCGCGCGGGCGCATCGTCGAGGTCTTCGGCCCGGAATCCTCCGGCAAGACCACGCTGGCCCTGTCGGTCGCGGCCAGCGCCCAGAAGAAGGGCGGCGTCGCCGCCTTCATCGACGCCGAGCACGCCCTGGACCCCTCCTGGGCCCGGCGCATCGGCGTGAACATCGATGACCTGCTCGTCAGCCAGCCCGACACGGGCGAGCAGGCCCTGGAGATCTGCGAGCTGCTCGTCCGCTCCAACGCGGTCGACCTCATCATCGTGGACTCGGTCGCCGCCCTCATCCCACGCTCCGAGATCGAGGGCGAGATGGGCGACTCCTCCGTGGGCGTGCAGGCCCGCCTCATGTCCCAGGCCATGCGCAAGCTCACCGGCGTGATCGCCCGCTCCTCGTGCACGGTCATCTTCATCAACCAGATCCGCGAGAAGATCGGCGTGATGTTCGGCTCGCCCGAGACCACGCCCGGCGGGCGGGCCCTGAAGTTCTACTCCTCGGTCCGCATCGACATCCGGCGTCTCGGGGCGATCAAGGAGGGCGACGTGAACGTGGGCAACCGCGTGCGGGCCCGCGTCGTGAAGAACAAGGTCGCCCCGCCCTTCCGCCAGGCCGAGTTCGACATCATGTTCGACGAGGGCATCTCCGCCGCGGGCGACCTGATCGACCTGGCGATCGAGTCGAAGGTCTGCCAGAAGTCCGGGGCGTGGTACTCCTATGGCGAGGTCCGCCTCGGGCAGGGGCGCGAGAACTCGAAGGCCTTCATCAAGGCCAACCCCGACCTGTTCGAGGAAATCCGCAACAACGTCATCAAGGCCCGGGCCATGAGCCCGGCCCTGGTCACCGGCAAGGCCGACGCGAGCGTGTCCGACGAGGACGGCGCGGACGCGGAGTGATCTGAACACCTCGCGGCGGCGCGGGAACGCGCCGCCGGCGATTGAGCGGGAACAGCAATCCAATTACGCATGGTTGGTCCGAAGCCTGAGATCCAATGAGTCTTGTGCCCGGAGGGCACATGACGGTTGCCAGGGGCTTCAGCCCCTGGAAGCCGTCGATTCGGAACGTCGCCCGGAGGGCGCGCGAGTCCTTGGGCAAGAATCGCGCGCATGGCTCGCACCGCACATGCGGCCCCCGCCGACCCCTCCGGGGTCGAGTGTGAAAGGTGCCGAACCCACGGGCTGAAGCCCCCGGCAACAATCGTGCGCCCTGCCGGGCGAAGAGCGCGGGTGGACTGAGAGGAGATCGGATGGCAGAGCCAAACACCAACGCGGGCGACGCGCTGCCTCTGGACGCAGTTCGCGGCGTGATCGCTTCGCAGTTCGAAGCCGCGCTCGCCATGCTGGAGGTCTGCATCGACAAGTGCCCCGACGACCGCTGGGACGCCCAGCCGCCGGAAGCAGTGGCCAAGTACCCGTTCTGGCAGGTGGCCTACCACACGCTGTGCTTCGTGGACTGCTACCTGTCGCGCGGGCAGGATGCGTTCGAGTACCGCACCGGGGCGGGCGGCCTGCACCCGGCGGGCGAGAGAGAACTTCGCGAGGAGTACCCGAGCCGTCGGTTCGAACGGGATGAACTGACGCGGTACATCGCCATCTGCCGCGACAAACTGAGCGACGCGATGGCCGCCGAGACGCCCGAATCGCTCGCGGCCCCATCGGGCTTCTCCTGGCTCCCGTTCTCCCGCCTCGAACTGCACCTCTACAACCTCCGCCACCTGGCCCACCACACCGGGCAACTCACGGCGTACCTGCGTCGCTTCGGCGTTGAGACGAAGTGGGTCAGGGATGGGCGGCCGCCAGGGAAGCCGTAGTGGCCAGGAAACCAGCCCATCTCGTGCCCGCCTGCGCCGATTGCGGGTACGAACGGACCGGACTGAACTCGAGCGACGGCTCGGTGCCGCCCTGCCCGGAGTGCGGCGGATCGCGTGTCGACGTGCCGTGGGTCGGCTGGCGGACCGTGGTGGTTCGGAGTGTCCTGCCAGTCTGGGGCGCCTCGCTCGTCCTGATGGGAGTTCCGGCAGTGCTGGAGCCGCTCGTCGGCCCTCTCCCGCTGGTCGTCTTCCTGCAGGCGATGGGCGCGATGATCACGCTGACGATTCTGGCGATGGCGCCGTTTCTCGCGGCCGGCTTCTCCATCGCGGGCCGCACATGCAGCGGACGGCCTGGGCAGTTCCGGATCGCCGTGGTTGCGCTGGCACTCTCCGCAGCCGGTGTGGGCGTGATCGGATGGCTATGCGATATTGTTGTTGGCTTGCTCGAACGATGATCGAAGGCGTTCGTTCCCACGCGGAGGTGCGTTGACACCGAGCCAGTCCAACGCCCCGGCGCACTGCCTCGACTGCGGCTACGACCGCTCGGGCCTGCCCGACACGCCCGACGTGACAACGCCATGCCCGGAGTGCGGCGGGACGGACATCGGCCCGCCATGGCAAGGGTGGTGGATCGTGTTCGCCGAGGCGATCGTTCCGGCGTGGGCGGGGGCGATGCTGATGGTCGGCGTTCCCGCGGTCCTCGTTCGGCTCGCCGCGTGCCCGTCCATCCTGCTCCTGTTCGGATCGCTCGCCACGCTTGGGCTGATCGCGCTGGCGCCGTTCGTCGCGGCTGATCGTGGCGTGACGATGCGCGGCGGGCCGCACCGACCCGGCAAACTGCACCTCGCGCTGGTGGGCCTTGGCTACACGACACTCGGATGCGTCGTGATCGTCGGCGTCACGGTCGTGATCTGCGCCCTCCTGTAGCCCAGGGTCGGGCCAACTGAGCGGCGCCAACGCGATTGGTGTCGCGACCACGGCGTCGATCAAGGCTCTCGCAGCATCGCGTCCGCGACAACCAGGTCCAGCGGCGAGTCGATGTCCACGACCGAGCCTTCGGGGTTGATGATCCCTCGACGGTCGAGGCCGAAGAACGCGTGCGGGCCGTCGGGAACGCCGGGGAGTTCGAGCATGAGGGCGGGGCGCGTGACGCCAAGCACCGCGCCGTCGGGGATGAACGCGGGGGGCAGGTCCTGGCGGCGGAACACGCCGTGGTTGAGAACGTCGCCCTCCCAGGGCGAGACGTGGCCCGAGCCCGCGTCGACGCGGGCGGTCCACCATGGGTGGTGCTTGCCGACGGGCTGGTAGGACTGGACGGAGTCGGCGTTGGTGGATTCGAGCAGTCCGATCGCGCGGTCGATGAGGCCGGCGGGGCGGATGGGGACGTTGGCGTAGAGGATGACGACACGGGTGATCGCCTCCGGCGGGGCGGAAGGACCGAACGCGAACGGTCGTTGCTTCCCCCACCGTCACACTCGCAGAGCCTCGTGCGACACCTCCCCCGCACGCGGGGGAGGGGCGCACGCGATTGGCAACAAGGTCTCGCTCGAACGCAAGAACGGCGTGACGCGCGGCGTCGTCGACGCGGGCCGTATCGGTCGCCAGAGCCGGCGGACGAGCCAGCGGAAGCACGCCCATGTCGGCCGCGATTTCGGCGATGGCCGGGTCGTCGGTCGAGACGGCGATGTGGTCAACACGGGCGGCGGCGAGGGCCGCGTCGATGGTCCAGGCGATGCAGGGCCGTCCCGCGACCATCGCCCGGTTCTTGTGGGGCACGCCCTTGGAGCCGGCGCGGGCGAGGATGAGGGCGAGGGTGGGCATGGGGGGGAGGGGAAGAGAGCAGAGAGCGAAAGAGAGAGAGAGAAAGAAGAGACGAAGTGGCAGAGTGGATGATTGGGGCGGGTGCGGGAGATGATGTTGTCAGGGCTGGGAGGTGGCGAAGTCCTGGGTTGCGGTGGCCGCGGCCTTGCGGTCCTTGCGGGCCTTGGCCTCGATGGCTTCGTCGCGGGCGTCGAGGCGGGCGCGGTGGATGCGTCGCCAGATCTCGCGGACCGGCTCGGTCGCGCACGAGCCGGCGATGGACGCGCCGACCAGGTCGTCCAGGTCGTACGGCACGGAGCCATCGGCCAGGATCGACAGGCCCGATCGTGCCCGACGCCACGCGGCCGACGCGGGCAGCGGCAGCGGCTCGAGGCGTTCGCCGGGCATCGCGCGCGGCAGCGGGTCGATCACGCAGTGCCCGCACTGGGCCAGCCAGTGGTCGTAGAACGCCTCGATCTGATCGAGCACCGCGTCGCAGCGGGTCAGGCGCGGGATGACCCAGGGTGTGGGGATGCCGCCGGTGGCGGCGCGCGGGCGGCGCGAGGCGAGCAGACGCTGGACGCTGGCGGTCACGCGGTCGAACGCGTCCGCGCCCATGATCGCGGCATAAGCCTCGCGGGTGCTGCCCATCAGATCGACGCTGATCGCGTCGATCACGCCCGACTCAGACGCGGCGTCGCCGATCAGGCGATCGATCTGCGCGTCGGGCGCGGTCAGGTCGGTGCGCAGGTGGATCGCGGCGATGCCGGCCTCGCGGGCCTCGCGCGCGATGTCGAGCCAGTGCGGGTGGAGCATCGGGTCGCCCGCGCCGGCGAGCGTGAGGGCAACGTCGGCCCGGGCGTCGGCGAGTTGGTCGAAGATCCGCCGGGCCAGGCGCCGGTCGAGCACGGGGCGCTCGCACGCGTCGTGCCCGCCCTGGGACCACTCGCGCCGCCGCCCGGAGGAGAGGCGGCCGGTGCACAGTTCGATAGTGACGAGCTGCGGCACGCTGTGCAGGATCGACGCCTCGCGCGCGTTGATCGCGTGCCCGATCTCGATCGCCGAGGCGCTTGCGCCGCGGGCGTCGAGTTCGTCGAGCGCGCCGATGAGCAGCCGACGGCGCGGCTCGGAGTCCGGCACGCAGCGGATCGGCAGATCGCGCACGTGCGGCGGGACGGTCACGCACGCGGGAGCGGCGATCGGGTCGGAGCGCGGGTTGCTCGGGAAGTAACTCAGGATGCCGCCGATGGAGGCGAAGGGGCCGGCGCGGTCGGCCTGGCGGGCCAAATCGTTCACCAGCGCTCGCGACACGCACGCGGCTCCAAGACCGGGCGGGGCCTGGCAGAACGTGATGGCCCGCTGCTCCGGGCTTTCGACGTGGCGGGCAACGGCCTGGTCCACGAGGGCGGGGTCGATCAGGGCCCAGTCCGGGCCGCAGACGACCGCGGCGTCGAGCGATCGCTCCTGCATGACGCGGGCGAAGAGGATGGGATCGAAGGCCTCGTCGTAGCAGGACAGGCCCGCGAGCCCGCCGCGCCACGAGGAGTAGGCCCAGGCTCGCGCAGGGCCGACGGCGCGACGGCGCGCGGCCAGCGTGCCGGCGTCGATCGGGATGATCTGCACGCGAGCCCCCGCGGGCGGCGGGCCCGCGAGTTCGCGCACGCGGTCGGGCTGCTCGGTGAGGAGGAAGATCGTCGAGATGGACTCGGCCGTGGCGAGGCGGCGGAGCGTCGAGCGCAGCAGGTTCTCGCCGGGGAAGAGCGTTGCGTCGAGCGAGCGCGGCGTGCCGAGGCCGGAAGTGTCAGGGTCGACTGGGATGACAGCGGCGATCGCGAGCGGCCCTTGTGACGCTTGCGCCGAGGTGGAGTCGGAAGCCCGCACACCTGGCGCACCCGCGTGCGCCCCTCCTCCGCGTGCTGGGGAGGTGTCGGCGAGGCTCGGCGAGCCGACGGAGGGGGCGCTCTGGTCGATCGCGCGAGCCACCTCCATCGATTTGGCCGTGAACTGGCGTGGCCCCTTGGCCGATCCCGCTCCGCTCGCTTGGCCGACTGCTCCGGCTGCTCCGACATCGCTCGTCTGCTTCGGCCCGCCCGCCAGCGCGATGGCCGCGGCGTCGAGCATGCCCGCAAGGTGCTCAGCGGCGTCGGCGATCCACGTCACGTTCTGGATGTCGCGCCGCGTCTGGGCCGCCTGCACGCCCAGCGCGCCCAGGGCCTGGTTGTCGAGTTCGATGGTGCGGTCGGCCCGGAATCGGTTGAGCACGCCGGTCTGGTTGATGAACTGCGTGAGGCGATACGCGGGCTGGAGGCCCGTGACCTCCATCTCAACATCCTTGATCTTGTCGATCAGCGCGCCGACGCGTCGCTGGTCGTGCTGGACGGTGAGGATCTTCTCCAGCAGCGATGCTGCCTCGCGCGAGCGGGCCGCGATCCGCCACGCGTCCTGACGCACCCGGCGCACGCGCTCGAGCACGGCCTGGTTCGACACGGGCTTGGCCGCGGTCTCTGCCTCGCGGGCCGCCCACGCGGCCCGCCACGCCGACGGCGGGGCCGAGGCCAGGATCGGCGCGAGCGTGTCGCGAAGCGACCGGGCGATCGTGTGCTTCTTGGCGACGCCGCCCTCGGTCGCGTCGATCGTCGTCCGCCCGCGCGACGCGTCGGCCTCGAAGTGGCGCTCGAACTGCACCAGATACGTCAGCATCTGCTCGTCGGTGTAGATCGCCCGCCCCTCCGGGTCGGCGGCCCTGTGCAGGCGGTGGCGCGAGCGCACGATCCGCTCCCACTCGAACATCTCGAGCGTCCGGAACGCCGAGAGTTCGCCCGACCAGACCTGGTGGATCGCCGCCCCCGGCGCGTAGTACTGCCCGTCGGTGAAGCCCAGGTCCTGGCCGATGAGGACCACCGGGTCGCAGCCCATGTGCCGGGCCAGGTGGTACGCCAGGTGCGCGACGGTCGCGCCCGGCGCGATCGCCCCGTGGTGGCGGGCCATGTCCCCCAACACGCCCTCGGCCAGTTCGTCCTCCGAGCAGATGATGCGACCCGGGAACGCGTCGAGGATCGCGGGATTGGCCTTGGGCTCGACGACGAGCGTGACGCCGTTGACGTCCGACGGCGTCAGCCCCTCGTAGAAGCGGCGCGAGATCTCGTGGTGGTCCAGCGCGGTGACGAAGTCCGGGCGGATGCCGCGGGCGAGCATGGTCTTGAGCACGGTCTGGACCGCGATGACCACGACGCGCTCGCGCACGCGCGGATCGGCGAGCACGTCGAGATTCCGGCGCAGCGACGGGCCGGCGGACACGACGATCGCGGGACGCCCCTCGGCCACGCCCGCCAGCGGCGCGATGCCCCCGCCGCTCGCGTAGTACCCGAGGTTCTGCAGCACGTTGCGGAGCGTCGTCTCGCTCTGGACCAGCGTGGTCATGAGGTTGGTTTTGATCGCCCGGACGACGCGGGTCAGTTCCTCGCCGAAGCGCGTGGCCCGCTCGCCCAGGCGCGGCACGCTCGGCGCGTGCGGCATGATCCGCAGGCCCATCGCCACCAGCGGCTCGATGCCGTGGAACGCGTTGGTGATCGAGACCGAGTCGGCCGCGTCCGTCACGATCGCGACGTGCGCGCTGGCCAGGTCGCCCGCCAGGTCCACCCGCTCCAGCACGAACCGCAGCAGCGGGACGTCCGGCTCGAACACCACGGCCCCGCCCGTGCCCGCGTACCGGCGCGCGATCTGCGCGATGTGGTAGCCCGCCCCGAATCCCAGCACGACCGCGGCGGCGGCGTCGCGCGGGTCGAGGCGGTCGGCGAAGCGCCGGGCTTCGGCGACTGGGTCGCGGCGGGAGCACAACGCGCGTTCGCGCGCGGGGTCGCGCGACGGGTCGCCCTGGACGAAGCCGATCGCGCCGGAAGGGGTACGGATCGCGCGGAGGTCGCCGGCGGGCGGGGCCGCGGCGATGGCGCGGACCGCGCCGGGGCTGGTGCGGGCCAGGACGGCGAGGTTCCGGGCGAGGATCGCGGGGTCGGGGCGAATCGATGACGAACTCGCTTGATCGGGAGTCTCTGATCGCGTCTCTGCCATAGTGCCACCTCCCTGCGGCGAGCAAAGTGTATCGAATCCACCCACAGGCCGGACCTCTTCCATCGACTGAATCGGCAAGGGTTCCAAAGACCATCGGCGTCGCCCTTGTGGGCTCAGTGTGAGTCCAGTAGACTACAGGGGCCGCCTCCTCGCCTCGAAAGGAGCTTTCAATGGGCTTTCGCATCCCCGCATGGGCAATAGTGGTCCTTGGCGGCGCTTGCGCTCCGGTGCACGGAGGAGTGATCACCTTTGAGTTCTTTCCGGGGCCGGACGGGATTCTCGGCACGCCCGACGATGTTCCGATCGTCGCCCCCGCATCCCTAGCGGCTCAAGACGTACAGATCGGCGACCAGTTCGCGCCGCAAGGTGTGCTCTTCACGCTACCCGTCGTTCAGGACCACAACGAGATCATCAACGGCGAGCTGTTCGCCGGGTCGGCCCAATGGAGCCCGGTGAACGTCTTGGCGTCCGACGGCGAGATCGAGTTCCGATTCACTGGGTTCGTGCAGCGCGTGACGGTTACGGGTGGAATAGGGGAGGGTCGAGACCACCTGTACACGTTCAACCATGCAAACCAGCCCATCGCGAATAGTCCACTCGACGGCCGCGGCGGTGTGTCCCACTCGCAAGGAATTGCACGAGTTGTCATCCGCCCCAAGTCGCCACGGACAATGGCGGTGATCGACGATCTGGAGTTCGAGTTCAACACGCCTTCCTGCGCTCCCGATCTTTCCGCCGGCGCCATCCAAGGACTTGCAGGCTACGGGGTACCGGACGGCGTTCTCGACGGCGATGATTTCTTCTACTACCTCAACGAGTTCGTCGCCGGGAATCTGGGGGTGTGCGACCTCACAACGGGCAGCACTCCCGGCCAAACGGGCTACGGCGTGCCGAACGGCTTGCTCACGAATGACGACTTCTTTTTTTACCTCGACCTGTTCGCATTGGGTTGCTGACGCTCCCGATCGCTGGATTGACGTGCCGCGATTTCAACCAGCATCGGGTGAGCGGGCTGCGTTGTCTCTCGTGTCCGCCAGTCGATCGCTGTTCGCCCGGCTGGAGCACGCTCGAGAGGCCACACCGTCCCAACAAACTCACACATCGCCCTGCTGCGCGGCATCAACGTCGGCGGCAAGAACCGCGTGACGATGGCCGCGCTGGTTCGGCTCTTTGAAGCGGCGGGTGGCACCGATGTCCGAACGTACATCCAGAGCGGGAACGTGCTGTTCACGTCTCCGCCGGACCGGGCGGTGGCCGTCGCCGAGGCGGTCGAGCGGGGGCTTGAAGCCGACCTGGGCGTGCCATCCCCGGTCATCGTGCGATCGGCCCGCGCCCTGCGGCGGGTCATCGACGCGTGCCCGTTCGGCGACGCCGAGCCGACGCACCTGCACGTCATGTTCCTGCGCGACGCTCCGACGAAGCAGGCCATCGCGGCCCTCGACCCCGACCGCTCCCCGCCGGACGAGTTCATCGTCAGGGGATCGGAGATCTACCTTCGCCTGCCCAAAGGCGCGGCCCGGTCGAAACTGACCAACTCGTACGTTGACCGGACGCTCGGCACGGTGAGCACGGCCCGGAACTGGCGGACGGTGCGGACGCTGGCCGAGATGGCCGAGGGCGCGTGAGCGCCGGGCACGGAGCCCGACGCGAGGGCGTCTGTTTGATCGGCTGAACCAGGACACATGGGAGTGTCGCGCGGTGCGACCACGACGCTTGCGCGTCGGGCTCCGCGCCGCGGCGACCACCCGATCACAGACTCAGTGCCCGCCCTTGCACACCCGCAGCACCTCCTCCACGGAGGTGAACCCGGACCGCACCTTGCGCAGCCCATCGTCGAGCAGGCTGACCATGCCCCGCTCCAGGCAGATGCGCCGGAACTCGGCCACGTTCGGGTTCCGCGCGATGATGTCGCGCATCTCGTCGTCGACCACCAGCAGTTCGTAGATGCCCACCCGCCCCGAGTACCCCGTGTTGCGGCACTTCTCGCAGCCCTTGGCGGTCCACACCGACTCGGTGTCGAAGCCCTGCATCTCCAGGAACTCCTGCATCGACTCGAGCGCCGGCGACTGCTCCTTGCAGTTCTTGCACAGGCGGCGGATCAGGCGCTGGGCCAGCACCGCGTTCACCGCCGCGCCGACCAGGAACGGCTCGAGGCCGATGTTGACCAGGCGCGTGACCGACGACGGCGCGTCGTTGGTGTGCAGCGTCGAGAGCACAAGGTGGCCCGTGAGCGAGGCCTGGACCGCGATCTGCGCGGTCTCGAAGTCGCGGATCTCGCCCAGCATGATCACGTCGGGGTCCTGACGCAGCAGGGCCCGCAGCGCCAGGCCGAACGTCATCTCGGCCTTCTCGTGCGTCTGGGTCTGGTTGATCCCGTCCAGGTGGTACTCGATCGGGTCCTCGACCGTCGAGATGTTCATCTTGTTCTTGTCGAGCGTGCGGAGCGAGGAGTAGAGCGTGGTCGTCTTACCCGAGCCGGTCGGGCCGGTGACCAGCACGATGCCGTGGGGCGACTCGATCTGGCGACGCCAGATGTCGAGCGTGGAGTCGTCGAAGCCCAGGTCGTTGAGCTCGACGTTGATCGAGCGGGTGTCCAGGATACGGGCCACGACCTTCTCGCCGTAACCGACCGGGAGCGTGGACACGCGCAGGTCGAGTTTGCGCCCGGCGACCGTGCAGCGGATGCGCCCGTCCTGGGGCTTGCGCCGCTCGGAGATGTCCAGGTTCGCCATGATCTTGATGCGGCTGGTGATGGCCGCGGACATCGAGGGCGGCGGGTTCATCATCTCGAACAGCACGCCGTCGATGCGGAACCGGACCTTGAGCTTCTTCTCGGCGGGCTCGATGTGGATGTCCGACGCGCCCTCTTTCACCGCGGTCTGGATGATGTAGTTCACGTAGCGGATGACCGGGCTCTCGCCGGCCTGGGCCTCGAGGTCCACCGCCTCGCCCGACTTCTTCTCCACCTCGACGTCGGTCTCGTCGACGTCCGAGAGGATCTCGGCCAGGTCCTCGCCGGCGTCCTCGGTGTCGTGCCCGATGATCTCCAGCGCGCCCCGGACATCGAACCCCGTCACGAGCACGAGTTTGATCGACGTCGCCCCGAGTTTCTGCTTGATGTCGTCCAGCAGGAACACGTCGTCCGGGCGCGTCGCGCCCACGACGATGCGCGAGCCCTCGATCCGCAGCGGCAGCACGAGTTTGGCCTTGCAGTACTCGGGCGTGAGCCGCTGGAGCAGCGCACCGTCGAACCCGCCGTCCAGGCCCTTGTGCAGGTCGATCCGCTCGAACGGCAGGCCGTGGAACGCCGCGACCGCGCGCTGGACCTTGTCCTCCTCGACGCCCTGCTCAACCAGCACGTCGGGCAGACGCCGCCCGGGGCTGGACCGCAGCACCTGCTGGGCCGCCGTCAGTTGCTCCGGGCTGATCGCCTGGTGCGCGACGAGGAACTGGTCGAGTTCGCCGCCCGAGGCGTCGTCTTCTGGACTCCAGACCTCGCCGATGGCCGAGCCGACGCGGACGATCTCCGGCGCGTCGGGCTTGTTGCGGACCGACGGATCGCCCGAGACGCTCTGGGCCGCCGACTTGCCCCGCAGCCCCTGGTTGGCCGGCATCACGGGGATGGGGCTGAACGCGGCCTCGGCCGAGTCGATGTTGTGCTCGGCGTCCTTCTTGGCCGGCTCGGGCTTGCGGGCCGCGGGCTTGGCGCGGTCGACGGCCTTGGCCTTGTCGACCCCGAGTTCGGTCAGGATGTCGTCGAGGTTGATCTTGGCCAAGGCACCGATCCTCGTTGGACGCCCGCGGAGCCGGTCCGCGCCCGCCGACGCCGCGCCGCGTCAGTTCCGGGGCCGGGACCCCGACGAAGACGACGACGGCATCCCCCCGCCGCGCGGGCGGTTCCCGCCCGGCGTGATCATCTGCTGCATCTGCAGGGTGAACGTCAGTTCGTCGGCCTTCAGCGTGACCACGCCGTTCGAGATCGACACGATCTCGAAGATGTCGTCCACACGGTCGCCCACGCCCACGATCTGCCCGTTGATGTTCGCCACGGGCACGCGCCCGTCGATCACCGTGTTCAGGCGCAGCCGGGCGTAGGCCACCCGCAGGTCCTGCTCACGCCGCTCCCGGGCCAGGCGCTCGCGCTCGGCCCGATCGCGGGCCAGGCGCTCCTGCTCGGCGGAGTTGTCGGTGTGCTCGACCACCGCGCGGTCCCGCTCGAAGAAGAACGGGTCCTTGTCGATCACGTCGCTGGGCACCTGCATGGGCGTGTTGCTGGAACTCAGACGCTCCATCACGAGCCCGTACTTGGCCGCGTCCACGCGGGGCACGTCCGCACCGACGCTGCGAACGTCCGTGTGCTCGAATCGGATGCCCTCGCCCATGCCGTACTTGCGCATCGCGAACAGCGTCGCGGCGCTCACGCTCACCACGATCGCCCCGGCGATGTACGGCGCGGGCACCCGGCGCTTCGGCGGCGCGTGGAACTCCGGCGCCGGCGCGGGCTCGGGCCCCTCCCCGATCGGCGGCTTGCTGCTCGGCTGGATCGCGCTCATCGGTTGCCCCCGCTGGAGTCTTCCTGGAAGTAGATGCTCAGCGTGAACTCCACGTTCATCGCGCTCTCCTCCGTCTGGATCCGGGTCAGGTCCATGTCCGGGATCCGCGTGATCCGCGGCATCTGCTCGAGTTCCAGCAGGAACGCGTAGAACGACTCGAACGTCCCCGCCAGTTTCATCGTCAGAGGCTGCTCCCGATACAGCGCCGCCTCCAGCGGCGTCTCCGAGGTCATCACCGGCGCCGCCAGCCCCGCACGCACCGCCAGGTTCGACACCCGCCGGATCACCTCGTCGAGTTCCTTGCTCGACGGAAGCCGCGCCTCGATCTCCGCCAGACGCTGCGTGATCTCCTCGTTGGCACGCGCCAGGTCCGCGTTGCGCGACGTCTCCTCGCGCAGCTTCTCCAGCAGCTCACGCTTGTGATCGATCTCCTGGCGGGCCGCCTCGATCGCCATGTTCTGGGGCTTGAACACCAGGAAGTAACTCGACACCGGCAGCGCCAGCAGCACCGCCAGCACGAGAAGATGCTTCACGCCGAAGTTCATCGCTCACCTCCACCCGAAGACGCCGGGCTCTCGGGCACGTCGGCGACCGCGCCCGGCTTGTCGGGCTCGGCGGGGCTCGTCGGCGTGCCGGACGATCCGGGCGCCTGGGCCTGCACCGGCGCGGGCCCCGTGCCCGGAGCCGTGCCCGTGCCCGGCGAAGCGCCCCCGCCCGCCGGAGGAGCCGGCACCGTCGTGCCCGCGCCACCCCCAACCATGTCACGCATCTCGGCCGGCGTCGGCATCCCGTTCAGACGCGTCGGCTGGGCCATCGCCACCAGCGTCGCGTCCGCGTCGGGACGCAGCCGCGCGTGGATCTCGAACTTCCGCCGGTCGGCGGTGTCGATCACCGTCGCCTGGATGTACTGAAGGTCGACCTCCTCAAGCAGCGGGCACCGCTTGAGTTCCTGCAGGAAGTCCGCGATGTCGTTGTTGGCCGACGCCACGCCCACCAGCGTCAGCGTCGATTCGAACCGCGGCGGCTCGATCCGGGGCCGCGCCGGCGCCTCGGGCTGCCCGCGCCCGCCACGACCGGTCGTCGCACCGCCCCGCAGCGACCGGACGCTGCCCCCCGCACGCCCCTGCGCCGGGTTGTTCGTCGGCGTCGGGATCGTCGCCCGGATCCGACGGCTCTCCAGGTTCACCTCCAGCAGCGTCACCCGCGCCGGCATCCGCGTCACGATCTCCGCCAGCAGCACCGAGCGCGGCACACGGTCGATCAGCGCCGTCGTGATCTCCGCCTTGTCAACCAGCGACGCACGCTGCTCCTCGAGCTCGCGCAACTGCGCGATCTTCACCTGCTCCTCCGCGTACGACGCGTCGATCAGACGCTGCTGGCGACGCACCTCCGTCCACTGCTGGCTCGTCACCATGAACGCGGACACGATGGCCACCATCACCACCGTGAAGATCGCCAGCAGCGTCAGCGTCGCGCGACGCTCCGCCTTGCCGGCCACGTAGTCCTGCGGCAGGAACGACCCGGCCGAGTCTGGGCGTCCGAACGGTGACTTCACGACTCACTCCTTCACAACTCGGGCCGCGCGAGGGCACGCGCCGCCCGTCGGGTCACAGGTCGGTCGGGCACAGGCACAGCCCCAAGGGCACGGTCCAGCCCGGCTGCGGCTGGGTCAGGTCGACGTTCACGCATCCGTTCGAGTTCGGCCGCGCGACCCGCGCCATCGGGTCGGCAACCTGCGCCGGAAGACGCAGCGCCTTGGCCAGGTGCTGGCATAGCGGGCGGCTGCGGGCCTCGCCACCCACGAAGATCGCACGGTCGATCTTCCGAGACGGGTACAGCGACCCGTGGTACCGCAGGCACATCGCCACCTCGTCCGCGATGATCTCCAGCGGCTCGGTCAGATCGGGGTCCGGCCCGCGGTTGCCCCCGCGGCGCTTCAGCCCGAGGTCCTCGAGCTGCGTCGTCCGGGCCGGCGCCACCGCCGTACCAGTCCCAGCCCCGCCGCCCTCGCTCGCGGCCTCCGCCGCCACCGGCTCGGCCGGCCGCGCGTCCCGGGCCGCCGCCGCCTCCGACGCGGTCAGGTAGATCAGTTCCCGGCGCGTCTTGCACGCCTCCTCGAACGAGAGTTTCAGCTGCTTGGCCACGGTCTGGTCCAGCGCCAGCCCGCCGATATTGATGTTCCGCGTGAACGCGAGCCGCTGCCCGTGCGCGATCACGCAGTTGGTCGTTCCCGCGCCGATGTCCAGGTACAGCGTCGTGTGCTCGGCCTCTTCCGGGTTCGAGTACATGTAGTCGAACGCCCGGATGATCGCCTGGAACTGCCCGTGGATCCCCACCGGCTCAAGCCGCGCCGCCTTCACGCCGTCCATCAGCTGCGCCACCAGTTCCCGCCCCACCGCCGTCACCACGACCTCGGACTTGCCCATCCCGCGCTCCGGCGGCGGGGCCTCCACATGCCGGAACACGACCTGGTGCGCCGGGCGACCGAGCTGCTGCGGCAGCGCGGCCTCGATCAACGACTTCATCGACGCGCCCTCGGTCCGCGGCAACTGCATGTGCTTGCAGAACGCCATGCTCGCCGGAACCGCGCACACCGCACGCTTGCCCTTGAACCCGCCTTTGCGCACCAGCCCAGGCAACTGCTCCACCTGGAACTGCACACGCTTGGCGTGGTCCTCCAGCAGGTGCTCCGGCGTCAGCAGGCACGCCGCCGCGACCAGGCTCGGCGGCTCGCCCGGCACAACCTGCAGGATCTTCAGCGACGCGACGCCGAAGTCGATCGCCACGGGGCTGGGCCCCGCCTTGGCGAGGCTTGCCGCCCCGCCCCCGAACATCCGCTTGAGTCGTCCGATCGGCACCACGCGTCTCCCGACCAGCCCACGCCGCGACTCCCGCGGCGCGACGGGCCTCGGAGGCCAAGATCGGCCCCACGATCGGTCGGGATGAGGCGGGCTCCCGCCCGCATCCGCGCTACCGCTGCTCAGGCCTCACCAGGCGTCGCAGGCCGCAGAGTCAGTGCCTCCCGCACCTCGCGGGCCACGTCCGAGAGTCGCGCCAGCGAGCCGGGCAGGTCCCAGCGCTGATCCGTCCGAGAACCCGTCGTGTTGCTCACGACACGCATCTCCGCGAACGGGACCGCCAAGCGATGGCACACCAACGCGATCGCCGCGCCCTCCATCGCCTCGGCCGCCGCGCCCGTCCGCGCCGCGATCCGCACCGCCAGCGCGTCCGTCCCCGCGCACGTCGAGACCGTCCCGATCGGCGCCACCACGGTCGCCAGCGCCCCGAGCCGCGCCCGAAGATCGGGCGATGGACGAAACGCCTCGTCGGTCGACAGCGGCGTCGGCGGGAATCCCAGTTCGCTCGTCGTCACGAACCGCTCACCATCGACGCCCTCATCCGCGAACACGCTCCCATCCGCCAGGATCACATCGCCGATGCCACGCTCGAACCGCAGCGGCCTCTCCCCGCCAACCGGTAGCGCCCCACACACACCCAGGTTCACCACGCCCGCGTGCCGCGCCGGGTCCAGCAGCCGCCCAACCGCCCCCGCCGCGTTCGACTTGCCCACGCCCGTCACCAGCAACTCGAACCCGGGCCCAAGCGCATGGAGCACCCAGTCCCGCTCGCCCTCCCCACCCGCAACCCCAAACCCACGCAGCACCGCCCGCGCCTCCGAAGGCGCGGCCACCACCAGCAGCACCACCCTGCCCAAGCCCTCACCCGACCCACGCATCACATCGCCCCTTCCCGCCCACGCCGCACGCCGTTGGTCCCCGGCGAACACGCCGCGAAACCGGGCCTCGGCATCGTGAATCCACCCCATTCCCTCGGCCCTTTGGAATCAACCCGTCCCCCCGCCGATATATACTTCGCCCGAACAGACACGGAGGCTCGCCCATGCTCAGATCATCGAACCCCGCCCTCAACCCCTTCCAGACCGGCGGCACCGTCCAGCAGCCCACGCAGTGGACCCAGCTCGCCGGCGGCGCCGCGCCCGGCACCGCCGCCATCCCCGCCGCACGCCCCGGCATGATGACCCTCGGCGGCACCCTCACGGCCAGCGCCATCCTCATCGGCCTGACGATGTTCTCCGCGCTCGGGTCCTGGTCGCTCATCCAGACCAGCCAAGGCCTGGCACTCCCGCTGGGCATTGGGGGCATGGTCGTCGCCCTCATCTGCTCGCTGGTGCTGATGTTCGCCCACAAGGCCGCGCCATTCGTCGCGCCCATCTACGCCATCGCCAAGGGCGCGTTCGTCGGCTGGATCTCCCTTGTCGTCGCCACCCGTATCCCCGGCAACAATATGGAGGCCCTGCCCTTCCAGGCCCTCATCCTCACCATGGCCGTCGCCGGCGGCATGCTCGTCGGCTACGCCACCCGCATCATCCGACCCGGACGCATCTTCCGCGCCGTCGTCACCGCCGGCATCCTCGGCTACGTCCTGTTCGGGCTCCTCGCGCTCGTCCTCATGCTCATCGGCAACAACTCGCTCATCTCTCTCTTCTCCTTCACCAACAACAGCCCCATCTCCATCGGCCTGAGCGTCGTCGTCGTCGCCCTCGCCTCGCTGGCCCTCATCCTCGACTTCGAGATGATCGAGAACGGCATCCGCTCCGGCCAGCCGAAGTACATGGAGTGGTACGCCGGCTGGGCCCTGCTGGTCACCCTCATCTGGCTCTACCTCGAGATCCTCCGCCTGCTCTCCAAACTCCGCCGCTAAGCCGCTTCCTTCGCGCCGCGCCACCGCGCCCCTCCCCCGCGCCGCGGGGGAGGTGTCATGCGAGGCTCGGCGAGCATGACGGAGGGGGCAATCACGCCACCAAACAAACGAGCCGGCCGCAACACGCGGCCGGCTCTGTTCATTCGGTACGCCTGCGACTCGCAGTCACCCCTACCGCACCACCGCCACCAGAAACCCGTCGTGCCCCTTCTCCCCCACCGTCTGCAGCGCCGCCGCCTGCACCCGCCGGTCCCCCCGCAACATCTCCACCAGCCGGCGCACCCCCGCCACGTTCGGATCGTCCGACTCTTCCAGCACCCGCCCGTCGCGGACCACGTTGTCCACCACGATCACCCCGCCCGAGCGCGTCGCCCCGATCGCGAGCTCCACATACGCCGGGATGTTCCGCTTGTCCGCGTCGATGAACACCAGATCAAACTTTGCCTGGCTCGCGCCGATCACCCCCGGCAGCGTCTCCAGCGCCGCCCCCTCCACCACCTCCACCTCGCACGCCGGCCTCGACGCCGCGATGTTCGCCCGCGCCACCGCCGCGTGCTTCGCGTCGGCCTCCAGCGTCACCAGCCGCCCGCCCGCCGGCAGCGCCCGCGCCAGGCAGATCGCGCTGTACCCGCCCAGCGTGCCGATCTCCAGCACGTTCCTGGCCCCCATCGCCAGCACCAGCAACGACAGCAGCCGCCCCTGGTTCGCCGCCACCGCGATGTCCGGCAACCCCGCATCGCGGCCGGCCGCCCGCGCCCCATCCAGCGCCGCGGCCAACTCCGGGTCGCTGCCCATCAGCGCGTCATTGAAATACCCATCGATCGACGACCACAACGCGTGCGACATGCCGGGCTCCTCAAAGGGCGGCCAAGTCGCAGCGTAGGTTGCAACACGTCGGACGATCACGCCGCGCGATCGCTCGGGCTGTTCGCACGGACAGATCGCCCTCAGGCCGCGCGCCGCTTCGTGCCAGCCTCGGGCTCGCCGGCGTTCTGCCCCGCGCCCTCCAGCATGTATCCCGTCACCCCGTTGATCGCACCGGCCCACGCCCCCGCCATCGCGCTGGTCCACAGCGGCCCGGCGAACTCCGCCAGCGTCGCCAGCAGCGTGTCACGCACCACCGGGTAGTGCTCCGCCTTCGCCCCATAACCAACGTGCCGCTCGCCCATCTGCTCCAGCGGCTCACGCAGCGTCTCGAGCCGATCCGCGTTCTTCACCACCAGCCCGATCGCGCCCAGCAGGTGCTTCTTCTGCCCCGACATGTCCTCGGGAAACAGCGGACGCACGCCCGGTGCCGCCGTGAACAGGCGGTCATAGAACCGGTCCACCACCTCCGGCGCCCGCGGCTCCAGGGCCGCGAACGACGACTTGATCATCTCCGCCGGCGTCGCCTCGGGGGTCGATCCGCCCGCATTCTGGCTGGCGTTCCGGCTCGCGTTCGGGCTCGTCTTCGGGTCCATGTGCAGGCTCCATTCCGGCGGCTGTTCGGCCCGCCGCAACCAGTGCCTTCGGCTCGCCCGACCCGCTCCTCAAGCCCGACCGCCGAAACCCGCACCGCACCGGCCAAATCCGCGCACGCCGCGGTTGATTCGCCCCGCCATTGCTGCGACACTCTCGACCATGAACAACCGCCCCACGCTTCCGTGCGTTCCCCGAAGCGCCGCCCCGGCCCGAGCCGCCGCCCCGCTCGCCCTGGCGATGCTGGCCCCGGCACTCCCGGCCCTCCCCGCCGCCGCCGCCCATACCAACAACATCATGATCACCGGCTACTGGCCCAACACCAACAACATGGTCCGCCAGTTCTCCACAAACCCCGCCCAGAACCCCGCAGGCTGGCAGGGCGAGAACTGGCGCGGCTCGGGCTACAACATCCACTCCTTCTTCCCCGAGTTCCCCGGACAGACCGGCCCCTCCTGGGGCAAGGGCGAGGGCGACTTCGAGGTCGACTACCAGGACACCTCCGCCGACTGGTGGCGCATCACCGACGAGATCAAGCCCGTCGCCATCATCACCTTCAGCCGCGGCGCCAGCGGCCTCTCCTGGGAGGTCGAGTCCCGCAACCGCAACCGCACCTCCTGGACCAGCGACTACCAGGCCCCCTTCCAGCCGGACCAGAGCCCGCCCGACCCCACCTGGCCCGCCAACAGATACCGCGACTCCACACTGCCCATGCAGAACATCGTGAACGCCGTCAACAACTCCAGTGTCGGCGTGCCCGCCTTCATCGACACCAGCGCCAACGCCGGCGGCACCTTCCTCTCCGAGTACATCGGGTACCACGGCCTGTGGTACCAGTCCATGCACAGCGACCCCAACGACCCCGCCTGGAGCGTCGCCGCCGGGCACATCCACGTCGGCGTCGGCGTCTCCGAAGAGCAGGGACGCATCCTCACCGAGATCTCCCTCGAACAACTCATCGCCCACGTCAACACCATCGTCCCGGCCCCCGGCTCGGCGCTCGTGCTGGCGTTCGGCGGAGTGCTGGCAGGACGCCGGCGCAGGTAGTCGTCCGAGACATCGAGGGGCCCCGCCCCCTTCGCAGTACGTTCAGAGCCCCGCACGACACTTCTCCGCGACGCGAGGGACGTGCGCCGCGCCCGCGCCGCCGCACGACGCTGCCGACAGTCGCCGCGGATCTGCCGTAGGCTCTCCCCATGCCCACCCTCTACCTCATCGACGGCTACGCCCAGTTCTTCCGCGCCTACCACGCCATCCGCACCCCCCTGACCAGCCCCGTCACCAAAGAGCCCACAAACATGACCTTCGGGTTCGTGGGCATGATCCTCAAACTCCTCCGCGGCGAGGGCCCCGCGATGGCCGCCTGGGGCGGCCCGCCCGACGCCATCGCCGTCGCCCTCGACATCTCCGGCGACAAAGAGACCTTCCGCAGCGAGTTGTACCCGCAGTACAAAGCCCAGCGCCCCCCGCCGCCCGAGGACCTCCGCCCGCAGGTCGAGCGCTGCCTGAAGATCCTCGCCGAGATCG
Source organism: Phycisphaerales bacterium (assembly GCA_041401985.1). Classification (GTDB taxonomy): domain Bacteria; phylum Planctomycetota; class Phycisphaerae; order Phycisphaerales; family UBA1924; genus JACKHA01. The sequence continues at coordinate 55,324 of JAWKTE010000008.1, read as the reverse complement.
GCATCCAGACCGTCGGCGTCGAGTCCTTCGAGGCCGACGACACCATCGCCACGCTCATCACCCACTTCCGGCGCGAGCGACCCGACCTGAAGATCCGCATCATCTCGAAGGACAAGGACCTCAAGCAACTGCTCGAAGAGGACCATGTCGAACTCTTCGACCTCCACACCGACGGGCTCATCACCGAATCCTCATTCAAAGAAGACACCGGACTCACCCCGGCTCAGGTCATCGACATGCTCGCCCTCATGGGCGACACCGTCGACAACGTCCCCGGCGTGCCCGGCATCGGCCCAAAGACCGCCGCCCAGCTCATCGCCGAGCACGGCTCGCTCGACGCGCTCCTGGCCGCCGCCGACTCCATCAAGGGCAAACGCGGCGAGAACATCCGCGCCACCGCTCCCGCGCTCCCCCTCTCCAAGCAACTCGTCACCCTCCGCCACGACGCCCCGGTCTCGCTCGACCTCGACGCCGCAAGCACAAGCCGCATCCACCTCGACCGCCTCATCCCCATCTGCAAGGAACTCGGCTTCAACCGCTACCAGGACGAGGTCCGCGCCCTGCTCGGCCAGCCCGAGGTCATGCCCGCCCCGGGAGACGCCAGCGACTCGTCCGGCGCGTCCACGGCGACGTCATTCAACTCCACCAACACCTCCCGCTCCAAGCGACGATCCAACGACGTCGCCCCCGCCGACTCCCTCTTCGGCGCCCTCGCCGCCGACTCGCCCGCACCATCATCCAACAACGCCGCCGCAACCAGCGACCACTACCGCATGGCCGCCACCCGCGCCGACCTCGACGAACTCCTCGCCGAACTCCACACCGCGCCCGTCATCGCCATCGACACCGAAACCACCCACATCCGCCCCACCCGCGCCGACCTCTGCGGCCTCTCCCTCTCCACCAAACCCGCCACCGCCTGGTACGTCCCCGTCCGCTCACCCACCCCCGACAAACACCTCGACGAGACCACCGTCCTCGACGCCCTTCGCCCCATCCTCGAAGACCCCTCGAAACCCAAGGTCGGCCACAACCTCAAGTACGACCTCGTCGTGCTCGCCCGCGCCGGCATCGACCTCCGAGGCTACGGCGAAGACGGCGGCGCCCAGATCGCCGGAACACAGCCCGCCGGCCCCGACCACAAAGGCGGCGAAGGCTCCGCCGGCGGCGACACCATGATCGCCTCCTACCTCATCGACTCGGCCCGCTCCAGCCATTCCATGGACGCCCTGGCCCTCGCCCTGCTCCGCCGCACCAACATCCCCATCTCCGACCTCATCGGCACCGGCAAGAACCAGAAGACCTTTGACACCGTCCCGCTCGACCTGGCCACCCGCTACGCCGCCGAGGACGCCGACGTCACCCTCCAACTCGACGCCCTCTTTCAGCCGCAACTCCGCGCCATGGGCCTGGGCGGACTCTACCGCGACCTCGAAGTCCCCCTCATCGGCGCGCTGGCCGACATGGAACGCGCCGGCATCCTCGTCGATCCCGCCGAACTCGACCGCCAGACCCACCGCCTCCGCGCCCAGATCGACCACGTCCTCGACCGCTTCCACGAGGCCTGCCAGACCGCCGTCGGACGCACGATCGACCCCGACTCGCCCAAGCAACTCTCGGGCCTGCTCTTCAACAAGCCCAACGCCGCCGACCCCGGCCTCGGCATCAAGCCCGTCAAACGCACCAAGACCGGCTACTCCACCGACGCCGAGGTCCTCGACAGACTCGCCGACGACCCCGCCATCGAATCCCCCATTCCCCGCCTCGTGCTCGAGTACCGCCAACTCGCCAAGCTCGTCTCGACCTACCTCGTCGCCCTCAAGGACGAGATCAACCCCGACACCGGGCGCATCCACTGCACCTTCCACCAGACCGTCGCCGCCACCGGACGCCTCGCCGCCAGCGACCCCAACCTCCAGAACATCCCCATCCGCACCGACATCGGGCGCGAGATCCGCAAGGCCTTCATCGCCCCGGAGGGCTGCTCCCTCGTCTCGGCCGACTACTCCCAGATCGAACTCCGCATCCTCGCCCACCTCTCACGCGACCCCAACCTCATCGCCGCCTTCCTCGAGGGCCAGGACATCCACACCGCGGTGGCCGCCCAGATCCACGCCATCAAGCCCGAGGACGTCACCCGCGAGCAGCGCTCCGGCGCCAAGATGGTCAACTTCGGCATCGTCTACGGCATCACGCCCTTCGGCCTCGCACGCCGCCTCTCCATCGAGACCCCCGCCGCCGCCGAGATCATCGACGGCTACAAACGAAAGTTCGCCGGCATCACCACGTTCCTCCAGGAGTGCGTCGAGCAGGCCCGCCGCCACGGCTACGTCGAAACGATGCTCAAACGCCGCCGCCCCATCACCGACATCGAATCGAACAACCCCCAGCGCCGCGCCCTGGCCGAACGCGTCGCCATCAACTCCGTCGTCCAGGGCTCCGCCGCCGACCTCATCAAACTCGCCATGGTCGAGATCTGGCGGGAGATACGCCAGAACGAAGCGACGCAGCGACGAAGCGACGAAGCGACGAAGGGGAAGGCAGAGCGCCACAAGAAGCAGAGCGCCGGCACCGCAGCGGCTCACCCCGCCCCCGCCATCCCCCACGGCGTCCGCATGCTCCTCCAGATCCACGACGAACTCGTCTTCGAAGCCCCCGACGCCGTCGCGACCGACGCCATGCACGCCATCAAGGCCCGCATGGAGGCCGCCATGTCCCTTTCCGTCCCCCTGCTCGTCGACGCCCACGTCTCCAAGAACTGGTACGAGGGCAAGTAACCCGCCGCCCGCCCCCTCGCAGCGCCACGAGCATCGCCTCTCCAGAGCGACAACAACGAATCACTGCAGACACACCGGGCACGGAGAAGAGCCCATTCACTGGCTCTCTCTGTGCTCTCCGTGTCTCCGTGGTGAATCGCGCTCCGCCTACGCCGCCTCATCCAACCCGTAGTCCGGCCCCCGCGCCGACCGCAGCATGTTGTCGTACTCGCCCATGTCGATCTGCAGGAACGGCTCCACAAGCCGCGGGTCGAACTGCGTCCCCCCGCACCGCCGGATCTCCTCCCGGACCTTCTCCCGCTCCATCGCCGCCCGGTACGAGCGGCTCGAACTCATCGCGTCGAACGTGTCCGCGATCCCGATCAGCCGCGCGAACAGCGGGATGTCCTCCCCCGCACGCCCCGTCGGGTATCCCTTGCCGTCCCACCGCTCGTGGTGATGGAGCACGCCCGGCAGCACGTCGCGCAGCGCGGGGATCCCCTGCAGGATCTTGTGCCCGATCGCCGGGTGCTTCTTGATCTGCTCGAACTCCTCGTCCGTCAGACGCCCCGCCTTGCCCAGCACCGCCTCCGGCACCCCGATCTTCCCGACATCGTGCACCAGCCCCGCGATGTGCACCCGCTCCACCGTGTCCCCGTCCAGCCCCACCTTCTGCGCCAGCGCCGCAGCCAGGTACGCCACCCGCGACGAGTGCCCGCACGTGTACGGGTCCTTCGCGTCGATCGCGCTGGTCAGCGCCGACAGCGTCCCCATGAACATCGCGTGCTGCTCGGCATACAACGCCGTCGTCTCCAGGAACGGGCTGATCTGGCACGCCGCCGCGTCGATCAGGCCCGTGTCGAACGTCGAGACCTGCGGATCGTCCCCGTGCTTGTCCCCGGCCGCCAGCACGCCGACCACCCGCGCGTTCCGCGTCAGCGGCACGCAGTACACCTGCGGCCCGCCCAGCGCCCCCGTCCCCGGGAACGACTCGTGGATCTCCCCGCCCTCCGGGTCCTCGTGCGTCTCGAGCATCCGCCGCAGCGCCTTCTCCACCGTGTAGGTGTCGATCCGCGCGTCCTGCTCCAGCACGACCGTGCCCGAAACCCCCGGCAGCATCCGGTCGTCGTCGATGAACGCCGCACCGATCCAGTGGAAGTCCAGCACCGACTGCAGCGACACCAGCGCCCGACGCACGAACACGTCCGGACGCTCCGGGCGGCTCATCGAACGCCCCAGCGCATACAGCAGGTCGATCGTCTCGTACGAGAACGTCAGCGCATCGGTGAAGTCCGACAGCGACCGCGACGCCCCCGCCAACTCATCAAGGTCCGCCGCCATCCAGCGCATTAGCCGCCCCAGGTCCCCGACCGACGCCCCCGTGTGCCGCGCCAGCGGCTCCAGCGCGTGCCGCGTCGCCGGCGCGTCAAGCTGCGCCCCGGAGCACGCCGCCAGGAAGTGCTCGGCATACAGCGCCTCGTGCGAGAGCGCCATCGCAACGTGGTACCCCGCGATCCGACCCGCCACACGCTCGGGCATCCCCAGCAGCCAGCACCCGTCGAACAGCCGCACCGGCGCGCCCGGGTCCTCCCCACGCCACGCCTGCACCGCCCGACCGATCAGACGCTCGATCATCCCCGCGCCAAGCCACAGCCCCGCAAGCCCACGCGTCGTCGGGTGCTCCACCACCGTCCCGTCCACGAGGCAACGCCACACGGGCAGGCCCACCGCGCGGCAGCGCTCCCGCAGGCGCCCCGCCGTCACCGACAACGTCTGCTCGTGCGGCGTCCGGCTCATGCGGCGGCATTCCGAAGCGGGCGTTCCACATCCTCATCCGCCGACGGCAACGCCCGCACGCCCGCCGGAAGCAGCGACATCCCCAGGTCCACGACCTTCCGGATGCTGAACGGCTTGGTCAGCACGTGCGTGACCCGAGCCTTCGCCAGCTCCTCGTCCTGCACGATGTAGTTCCGTGCCGTCAGCATCACGATCGGCACTTCAACGCACGTCTCCACGCCACGCAAAGCCTGCGAGAACTCCACCCCGCTCATGTGCGGCATCTGCACGTCCGTGATCACCAGGTCCGGCGCCTCCTCGCGCGCCATCGCCAGCGCCTGCTCCCCATCGCAGGCCATGCGAACCTGGCAGCCCAACGCCTCGAAGCGCCGAGCCAGGATCATCCGGACGTGGGCCTCGTCATCGGCCAGCAGGACCTTCCCGCACCGCATGGCAACTCCTCACCAGCCGGTCGGGACTCCCCACTGCCGGCCGGAGCCACCATCGGACACCCCGGGGGTTCCGTTGACCCCCGGCGCACCAGAATCACGCCGCACCCGCCGCGACGCCCGCGCAAACCCTGCCAGATGAGCCGGTTGCCCCGCTTCACGCCCATTCTCGGACGCCGGACCGGCGGAACCCAAACCGAGCCGCCCAACCCAAACGAGCCGCGCGGCGCAAGCCCGCGGTTGACCACCAATCCCTCTGGCTCAAAACGCCCGCGCCCAAGACGCCCCACCCAACGCCTCTCTCCGTGCCTCCGTGGCTCCGTGGTGGAACACATCGCTGAGCCACCCGGTCCATCACGGCGCCGAGCCGCCTCACCCCCCCGGAAACGCCTTGCGGTAGTCCGCCAGAAACTTCTCCAGCCCCACATCCGTCAGCGGGTGGTTCATGAACTGCATGATCACCTTGAACGGCACCGTCGCCACGTCCGCACCCGCCAGCGCACAATCCAGCATGTGCTTCGGGTGCCGGATCGACGCCGCCAGGATCTTCGTCTCCAGCCCGTAGTTGTCGTAGATCTGCCGGATCTGGTGGATCAGCAGCATCCCGTCCTCCCCGATGTCGTCGATCCGCCCGATGAACGGGCTCACCAGGAACGCCCCCGCCTTCGCCACCAGCAGCGCCTGCAGCGGCTGGAAGCACAGCGTCAGGTTCGTCCGCGTCCCCTCGTCCGACAGCGCCTTGCACGCCTTCAGCCCCGCCACCGTGCTCGGCAACTTCACCACGATGTTCTCCGCGATCCGCGCCGCGGCCCGCCCCTCCTTCAGCATCCCCTCGAAGTCCGTCGCGATCACCTCCGCCGACACCGGCCCCTCCACCACCTCGCAGATCTCCGCCAGCCGCCGGTTGTAGTCCACCCCCTCCTTCGCGATCAGCGACGGATTCGTCGTCACCCCATCCAGCACGCCCAGAGCCGCGGCTTCCTTGATCTCACCCAGATTCGCCGTGTCGATGTACAGGTCCATGCGCTCAGGATATGCCAGCCCCGCCCGCACTTGGCGGCTTGTCGGTTGGAGCCCACAAGCCCGGCACCGCGAACGCAGCTGTCGCGACGAACTCAGAAGCCTGGAGTCAACCGACGTTGCTCCGCCGATGCCGCGCAATCACGTCATCGGCCTTCTTCTGCCACTCCTCGGCCGTCGGAGTCCACCCCGGCCCCTCCAGCCCTTCCATCACCGCCCGTTCCAACTGGCCAGGATCGCTCAGCATCTTCGCCGACCGCCGCGAAGCGCCACGCCCGAGTTCGGCAAGCGCCGCCTCCTCGACCGACAACCCCCGCTCGCGTGCAACGTCCGCGAGGTGCTTCTCGACGGCGTCGGGCAGTACGATCGTGATCGCTCTGGGACATCGAGCCGCATGGTATCACCCGGAGTCGATTCGATGAACCCTGTCGACGCCCATCGAGACGCCTTCGTCCAGGCTTTCTTGGTCCGCGACCGTCGCGAGCGGCTCCGGTCCAAGCCCGCTGAGTTCCTCCACGCCCTGTGCCATCGCCTGCCCGACTGGCTCGACCATCGAACCGCGTTGGACCTGACCGGCGTGAGGACCCCAGAGGCCGCCACTCGCCTTCTCGTTGAACTGACCAATGCCTCCGAAGCCGTGTATCTCGGCCCGTGGAGTGACCTCAAGCCCGGCGAATACCAAATCAAAGCCGCCATTGCCATGGCCGAGACCTATGGCGGCGGCGCCGTCAGCATCACTCCTGGCCAACTCGGGTACTACATCACCGAGCAGCCCAACGCCCGCCGCTTCCTGTTGACCACATCCCACCAACTCCGCGATCGCGCCGCCGAACTCCTCGCCCGCCCGACGCCAACCCCACCCCGCTAATCCGACCAGTACACTCCTCCCATGCCCGACCCCCGCACCCCACTCCCCGATTCCCGCGTCTCCCCACGCTTCGCAGGCCTCGTCACCTTCGCCCGCTACCCCCGCCTCACCGACCTCACCCACGCCCCATCATCCTCCCCCCTCGACTGGCGCATCTATGGCGTCCCCTTCGACGCCGGCGTCACATACCGCCCCGGCGCACGCTTCGCCCCACGCGCCATCCGCGACGCTTCCCAATACCTCAAGCGATACCACGTCGAACACGCGGTCGACATCTGCAACACCCTCGCCATGGCCGACGCCGGCGACGCACCCGTCCGCCCATACTCCTGCCGCGAAAACACCGCCGCCGTCGCCGCCTGGGCCGCCGCACTCCCAGGCGGCCCGCCAACCAACCCCCCTACCCGCCTCCTCGCCCTCGGCGGCGACCACTCCATCGCACTCGCAAACCTCCGCGCCACCCACACCCGCCTCGGCGCCCCAAAGCCAGGCCTCCCCCTCATCCACTTCGACGCACACCTCGACACCGTCGACGCCGTCTGGGGCGAGCAGTACTCCCACGCCTCACCCTTCATCCGCGCCATCGAAGAAGGCCTCATCGACCCAACCCGCATGGTCTCCCTCGGCATCCGCGGCCCCCTCAACACCGCCGCCGACCTCGACTTCGCACGCGACCACAACGCCACCATCATCACCTACGAAGACTGGCGCTACCGCAACGGCCAGCAAACCCTCGCCGCCGCACTCGCCAAAATCGCCGACACCCCCGCCTACCTCACCTTCGACATCGACGCCCTCGACCCCGCCTACGCACCCGCAACCGGCACACCCTGCCCCGGCGGCTTCACAACCGCAGAAGCACTCCACGCCCTCCGCTCCCTCCGCGGCCTCAACATCGCCGGCGCCGACGTCGTCGAAGTCCTCCCAGACCGCGACCCCGCAGGCACAACCGCCTTCCTCGCCGCACACATCGCCTTCGAAATCCTCGCCCTCGACGCCGCCCGCCGCACCGCCTGACCCCACTCCACACACACACCTCCAACCCATCACCCAACACCACTCTCATACAATCCCTTCGTGGCCTCCCTCCCCTCCAACATCTCCCTCCGACACCTCGGCCGCATCATCCGCGGCGCCGTCGCCTTCGCACACCCAGACCCCACTCCCGACCCCAACAACACCAACCCCAACTCGCCCCACACCCCAGCCAACCCAAACCAACCCACCCCACCCCCAGACTTCGAATCCGACTCCCTCGCACTCTTCCGACTCCTCCACAACCGCAACATCCCGCACCTCCTCGTCGGCGGCATCGCACTCCTCCGCTACGTCCGCGGCCGCAACACCGACGACATCGACCTCATCCTCAACGCCGCCGACCTCCCCCGCCTCCCCGAGTTCGCCATCACCGACAGAAACAACGACTTCGCCGCCGCCCGCTTCCGCTCCCTCCGCGTCGACCTCTGCCTCACCACAAACCCCGTCTTCGCCCTCGCACTCAACCACCACGCCACCGCACACAACTTCGCCGAACTCGCCGTCCCCTGCGCAACCCCCGCCGGCCTCATCCTCCTCAAGCTCTACGCCCTCCCCTCCCTCTACCGACAGCACGACCTCGCCCGCGCCGCCCTCTACGAGAACGACATCCTCATGCTCATGCAGGCCGAGCACGCCGACCCCGACCCCCTCCTGGCCGCCCTCCGCCCAACCCTCGCCCCCGCCGACATCACCGAACTCCAGGCCATCATCGCCGAGATCCGAACCCGCCTCGCCCGCATGCGCCGCGAGTAACCCCACACCCCCCACCCCCATACCCTCCCCCGTGCGAATCCTCGGCATCGACCCCGGCCTCCGAATCACCGGCTACGCACTCCTCCACGCGCCAAACCCCGCCGACTTCTCCGCCACCCCCCGCATCATCGAAGCCGGCGTCATCCGCCTCCGCCCCCCGACCAACCCCGACACCCCACCCGCACACTCCATCGCCGACCGACTCCTCGAACTCGAGCGCGACCTCGCGGCCATCATCGAACGCCTCGCCCCAGACCTCGCCGCCGTCGAGGCCGTCTTCGCACACACAAACCACCCCGCAACCGCCATCACCATGGGCCACGCCCGCGGCGTCGTCCTCCTCACCCTCCGACGCGCCGCCCTCCACCTCGCCGAACTCAAACCCGCCGAAGTCAAAAAAGCCCTCACCGGCAGCGGCCGCGCCACCAAAGACCAGATGCAACGCGCCGTCCAGACCCTCTTCGCCCTCCCGACCCCCCCCGAACCCCCCGACGTCGCCGACGCCATCGCCATCGCCCTCGGCGCCTGCCGCCGCAGCGCCCTCGAAACCCCGCTGCCTCAGCGAGCCCCGGGCGCAAGCTCGGGCAAAAGCAGAGCCCCACGCGCAAGCGTGGGGTCCCCGCCCCGGAGGGGCGCGACTGTAGCCAGGGTAAGCTCGGCCCAAAAGGCCGAGCCGCAACCCCTGGACAACCCCACACGCCTTCGATACCCGATCAACCAAGCGCTCGCCCAAGACCCACACCCATGGGAGCCACGAGCACAAAGTCGGGCATCACTCGACGGCCACCCGAACACCAGGCGTTCGGCAATGGCCCAACGGCCGGAGAAACTCAGAGCTCGCCGAGAATCCACAGCTTCGCCGGTTGCGTTCCTCGGGACTCCGGCTGCCGCTAGTATGGCAGCCCTCCGATGCTGACTGGCCGTGCGTCAGCCTGGCAATCGGGGGCTCGAACGCCGAATTCGTGCAGGCGTGCGAACCCGGACTGACGAACTCCTCGTATACACTTGTGGCATGCCTGAACCCGAACACAAACCTATCTCGCGGAACATCGACTTCCACTACATCAAGTCGTCCCAGTTCAGGACCGTCTGGGCGGACGGCGCGTGGGGCGGGGCGACTCCTCGCGGAGTCATCTGTATGGCTCTTTACTCGGAACGCCAACCGATCCCGCTGCGCGTGCGGTATGGGCTCAAGGAAGACGACACACTGGGTGAGGAAGTTGAGCGAGCAGGGCGGCAAGGAATCGTTCGCGAAGTCGAAGCAAACATCATGATGACCGCTGCCACCGCGCGGTCCCTGGCCGACTGGCTGTACAAGCGGGCAAAGTCCATCGAGGATGCTGAGAGTGCCGCAATCGAGTCCGATTCAGAACACACGGCCTGAGGAAAAGCGGTGACTGCAGTTTTCAAGTATCGAACGCGACGGTCTGCTGGTACCACAGCCGCGATCGGCGATCGTCCACATTCCATTCGAAACGAATTCGCTCTGCCCGAGTCTGTGGAGTCGCTCGTATACGGAAGAATCGCCCCGCAAGCGCAGTCTTCGACGCATGAAATCGGCAGTTGGCACCCGCCGCGGCCATCACTTGGTCGCTTCGATCCAATCGAGTTCGCCTTGGATTCCGCCCGCGCGAGTCCATCAGCGTGCGACTATCCCCCTCCGGCTGCAATTGCATTCGAACACGCCCGCCGAGTTCTAGAGTGCATAGATCGCTTGGATGATCTTGGGAATTGGAGTACCGTCGTTTCGGCTGCGGGCGGCATTGCAATCTCCAACGTGGATGACCGCAGCGATATCTATGTCATGTTCGAGTGTCTCAATTCGGGCACGTGCCTCATTCTGATCGAATCCGAGTCCGAAGAGTCTGTCATCAACGTGCGTCCTGAGGACTTGACGTGGGACGACCCAGTCGTCCTTGACGCTGTCCTCGCTACCAAGTGAGCGCCATGTCCAGCGATATTCCTGAAGCTCTGTTACAGGGTGGGCGACAGCCGAATCAAGACTTCGATCAAAGGGAACGACTGTTCAGACGTGTCCCGAACTCATTGGGGTACTGGAACAAGGGACGCGCAACCGCTGCGGCCTTCAGTTTTCCCGACGTTTCCGTGAATCGCGAGAAGTATTGTAGTAAGATTGAGTGGGTGCTGATCGGACACCCGCAGGAATGGGGTGTTGCGGCAGTTTGCGTTTGCGATGCCAACTTCGTGGTCCCGCATCTCGGCATCGCGGGGCGGCTCTCTTGTGCAGTGGTGCATTCGCCTCAACGTCGGAACTACTCACACGCAGATATTCGCGCTTTTCTCAATGGACACCACGTCAAAGTTCGCGAGGGCTTGGACGAGGCTCAGGGCCTCCGCCTTCGGAGTCGGATAGCCCGAGCTTCGAAGACAGTGCGTGCTCCAATACTTGAGAGTTGAAGACACGATCGGCGTGGTGGCATCGACCCAAGCCCTCGGCGGCGCACCACCAACTCGGGGCGTCTCCGAAGCAAGCCGGTCGTGATCAACGCCGCGCCCACCCCCACCCCAACCCGCGGCCCCAAAAATCTCGCGCGCCACGAGCGCCTTTGTGCGCCAATTCCTGCCCATACCGCATCCCACGCCGACAACGCTCGCACCGCCCGCTAGCGTCCCCCATGCCCACCACCACCCCGCCCGCACCAACAAACCAGCGGCCCGACCTCCAGGACACAGGACCCAGGACCCAGGACGCCCCCCACGCCCTGCCCCCCGACCTCCTCGACCCAACTTCCCCCGCGTTCGCGGCCCTCCTCGAAGACTACCTCCAACCGGCAATCTCTCTCCCCACCGTCGCCTCCGCGCCGGCCTCACCCTCCCCCAACCTCGACTGGGCCGAGCACCCCACCGTCGCCCACTACCTCACCCGCCTCCGCGCCCTCCACCAATCCCGCCTCGAAACCGCGGCCCTTGAGTCCGCCCCCGACGCCCTCGCCCGACTCCACCAACTCCTCTACGACACCCCACCCGAAACCGCCCGCAAAGCCGCCAACGCCATCATCGCGCACAGCCGCACGCAGAAGAAGTCCGCCGCAAAGCAGCACCGCCAGGCCCGTCGGCAACAGCACGAATCCCTCGCACCCCACCGCGACCGACCCACTCGCTTCGCGGCTACAGGCACATCCAAAGGAACAACCCGCCTCCGTTCGCCTGGGCGTTCCTGGCCAGCGCGGCGATCGCGGTCAAAGCCTCGACCACATCGCGCGGCCCCCACCCATCGAGGCGGAACTCCTCCGTCTTCGCCCAGGCCTCGCCGATCCGCTTCAGTTCCCCCTCGTCCGCGCCGGCCAATCGCGACGCCAGCCGCGCGGCGATGGGGAACACCCATGCCTCGCCGTGCTCGGCCTCAGCGGTCGCTTCCGGGATCCTGGCAGCCGCGTCCCCGACCTGCCCCTCGCACGCGATCCCCTCAAGCGTCGCGATCTTCACGACATCGACGTTCTTGAGTTGCGCCGTCGGAAACGTCCCATGTGGCCCGGCGTCCACAACCTCCGGCGTGATCGCCTCGGGCTTCGCTACGAAAAAGTCCGTGAGCAGTCCCATGCAACCCGCCTCCGAATCGAGCGGCCTCCGCCCTACGCCACCGTCACACTCCCATCCAGATACACATCCTGAATCGCGTTCAACAACGCCACGCCCTCGGCCATCGGACGCTGGAACGCCTTCCGGCCCGAGATCAGCCCCATGCCCCCGGCCCGCTTGTTGATGATCGCCGTCCGCACCGCGTCCGCCAGGTCGCTCTCGCCCTTCGATTCCCCGCCCGAGTTGATCAGCGGCACCCGCCCCATGTACCCATTGGCCAACTGGTACCGGCACAGATCAATCGGATGCCCCCCGTTGCCCCCCTCGTCCGACCCGCACAGGTTCGTGTACACCCGCTTGTCCCACTTGCCGTACGACGACGCCCCGGCGTTCAGAGCCGCGTACCCCCCGTTGTTCGTCGGGAGCTTCTGCTTGATGATGTCCGCCTTGATCGTCGCCCCCAGATGGTCCGCCTGCCCGGTCAGGTCCGCCGAGGCGTGGTAATCCACGCTCTTGCCGTCGGCCCCCTTGGCCTTGAACGCGCTGTTCCGCGTGTAGCACCACAGCACGGTCACCATGCCCAGGGCGTGGGCCTCCTCGAACATGTCCGAGACATACGCGATCTCCTCCCGGCTCGTGTCGCTCCCGAAGTAGATCGTCGCCCCCACCGCCACCGCCCCCATCTCCCAGCACTGCCGCACCGACCCGAAGTACGACTGCTTGTAGATGTTCGGATACGTCAGCATCTCGTTGTGGTTGAACTTGGCCAGGAACGGGATCCGGTGGGCGAACTTCCGCGACACCGACGCCAGCACGCCGATGGTGCTCGCCACCGCGTTGCACCCGCCCTCGATCGCCAGGCGGCAGATGTTCTCCGGGTCGAAGTACGCCGGATTCGGCGCGAAAGAGGCCCCGGCCGAGTGCTCCACCCCCTGGTCCACCGGCAGGATCGAGACGTACCCGGTGTTCGCCAGCCGCCCGTGCCCGAGCAGGGCCTGGAAGTTCCGCAGCACCGTCGGCGACCGGTCGGTCTGCGTGAACACCCGGTCGACAAAGTCCGGCCCCGGCAGGTGCAGCACGCCCTTGCTGATCGTCCGGGACTCGTGCCGCAGCAGCGCCTCGCCCTCGGCCCCCAGCACGTCCTGATAGCTCATCGCGGCCATGTCGTTCTCCCTTGCTCGGTCGATCGGGATGGTAGGTGCCGGGGGCAGCGTTGTCGGCCAACAGACAGGGCCGTGGGCGGGCCGTGGGAGGGCCGGAGTCGAGCTCTGGGGGATCGGATGATGCCGAAACCACCCCGGTTTCATCCCGGCCTCATGCGTATGCCGCAGAGTTCGGTCGGACCCGGGAACCAGCCCGCGGCCCCGACGCCACCGGCCCGACGCCGGCCCGCGTCGATTCGAACAGAGTGGAAAGGTCGCACATGTCCTCGAACCCGCGTCGTCGTGAATCTGGCTCGAACTCCGGCACGGATCGTCCGCGCGGTCGCCGCGCTCCCGAGAGCCAGGGGGAGGCGTTCATGGCGCTCGAGCAGCGGATGGTGCTCAGCGCGATGCTGCTGCCGAACGGGACGCTGATGGTGCGCGGGTCGAACGCGGCCGACACGATCGTGATCGACGAGCGGGCCGAGGACGGGGCCGTGGCGCTCACGGGGGTGCCCGGCGTGGCCGACGGACAGGTGTTCGAGGGCGTCAGGTTCGTGAAGGTGTTCGGGCGTCTGGGCAACGACAAGATCGTGGTGTCCGGGAGCCCGAAGGCGGAGAACGGGTCGCTGCTCGATTTCCGGCTGCTTGGTCAGGGCGGCAACGACATCCTCCACGGCGGGCCGGGCGACGACGACATCCGCGGGGGCAACGGGGCCGACCAGGTCGAGGGGCGCGGCGGCGACGACACCGTGCGCGGCGGCAACGGCTCCGACGTGATCCTCGGGCACATGGGCAACGACCGGTTGATCGCGCATCGCGGGCACGACACGCTGCTCGGCGGGCCGGGGGACGATGTGCTGGTTGGCAACAGCGGGCGTGACCGGATCCGCGGCGGGAGCGGTGACGACACGATCCGCGGCGGCTCGGGCGACGACGACCTGTTCGGCGGGCCCGGGGCCGACAGCATGACCGGGCACAGCGGACGCGACCTGTTCCGCGGGCGGTCGTCGGAGTTCACCGATTTCAACGAGCGGGACGCGTTCCACTCGCCGGTGATCGGCACGAGCAACGAGGGGCTGGCGTATCTGAACAACGGCTTCTGGGACGAGGTGGAGGCGCAGGTTGGCGAGGGCGACCTGTCTTCGGAGACGGTGCGGGCGCTGGACTCGCTGCAACTGCTGCGGGCCCGCGTGGCGGGCGAGCGGCTGGCGTTCGATCAGGCGTTCGCGGCCCTGACACCGCAGGAGCGGGCCGAGGCGCGCGAGGCGTTCGGTGGGATCGTGGACGACTTCCTGGCGGACATCGAGGACAATCCTGGCGACCTGACGTCGGTCCGGCTGCTCGAGTTCCAGGTGAACGTGCGCGACGAGTTCCCGGGCGAGGTCCGCGACGAGTTCGACGACTACGTCGAGGAGATGATCGAGTTGCCGAACCAGGTGAGCGATCTGGGCGACGCGATGGACGACCTGCAGGACGACGGTCTGGCCGGGCCGTACCTGATGGAGTTCAACCGGCTGTTCGAGTTCTGAGCCGGTCGTGGACGACCTGTCACACAACCGGCGTCTGGCCCGGTGTCGCGACGGGCGGCACCGGGATGGGGGTGTGGAAGTCGAGGCGGGCGGGCACGAGGGTCTGCTGGCTATTGAGGGCTTGCTCCCAGGTGATCTCCTTGCCGGTGTAGGCCGACATGCGCCCCATGATGGCGGTGAGCGTGGACTCGGCGACGCGTCTGGCCTCGTTGATGTAGTCGGTGCGGATGGCGGCGATGAGGTCGGCGTGCTCGCGGGCGTAGGGGTTGGGGTTGCGGGCGGCGAAGCGCCAGGGGCTTGCGCCCTCGGCGACGGCGAAGCCCGGGCGGGTGGTGAGGCGGCCGCGGGTGCCGAAGATGCGTTCCTCGACGCGGCCGGCGCAGCCGTCGATCTGGCGGCACATGCTGGTGACGTGGCGTCCGCCGGGGTACTCGTACTCGACGGCGAAGTGGTCGAAGATGTGGCCGTACTGCGGCCCGGTGCGGACCTGGCGTCCGCCCATGCCCATGCAGGAGACGGGGTGGCCGCCCATGGCCCAGTTGGCCACGTCGAGGTTGTGGACGTGCTGCTCGACGATGTGGTCGCCGGAGAGCCAGGTGAAGTAGAGCCAGTTGCGGATCTGCCATTCGAGGTCGCTGTGGTGGGGCTCGCGCTGGCGGACCCAGAGGCCGCCCTGGTTCCAGTAGACGTGGGCGGAGACGACGTCGCCGATGCGGCCGGAGGCGATCTCGTTCATGGCGGCGAGGTAGGAGTCCTCGTGTCGGCGCTGGGTGCCGGCGACGACGCAGAGGCGGCGGCGCTCGGCGGTGTCGGCGGCGGCGAGGACGCGCCGGATGCCGGGTCCGTCGACGGCGACGGGCTTCTCCATGAACACGTGCTTGCCGGCGGCGATGGCGGCCTCGAAGTGCTCGGGGCGGAAGCCCGGGGGCGTGGCGAGGATGACGTAGTCGACGTCGTCGGCTTCGAGCACGCGCTTGTAGGCGTCGAGCCCGACGTGGCAGCGGTCGTCGGGGACCTGGGCTCGGTCGGCGAAGTCGGCCATGCCCGCCAAGTTGTCGCGGCAGGCGCGGGCGCGGTCCTCCATGGCGTCGGCGAGGCAGGTGATGCGTGTGCCGGGGTCGGCCTCGAGTGCGTTGGCGGCGGCGCCGGTGCCGCGCCCGCCGCAGCCGATGACGCCGACGCGGACGGAGTCGAGGCCGGCGGCGTGTGCGGTGCGTGCGATGGGGGAGGCGAAGGGGGAGGCGGCTGCGATGGCGGGGGCGATGGCGGGTGCGGCAACGACAACGCCGGCGGCGGCCTTGACGAAGTCGCGGCGGGGGATGGGGCGGCGGGTTGGAGCGGAGTTGGGGTTGGGGGTGTTGTTGGGCATGGTGCGGCTCTCCGTACGATCGCGGGAATGTCGGCTTGCGGCGGCGAGTATGGCAGGAAGCCGGCTGGCCTGCACGCGCGGGGCCGCGGCGTGTGGGCGTGATCGCGATCTGTCTGGAGGCCCGCTGTGACGACCGCTGGGCGTGCGATGGTGTGCATGGAGGTGGCCGGGGGGAACGTGGCCTTCGAGGGCGGGCTGTCGCTGCCGGGGCTGGACGCGTGGGTGATCACGCGGCCGCACCGCGGGGCGGCCAGCGGCGGGGATGTGCACTTTCTGTCGTCGTGCGCGACGGGGCGGATCACGCGGCTGCTGCTGGCGGATGTATCGGGGCACGGCGAGGGCGTGGGGCGGACGTCGGCGGCGCTGCGGGACATCATGCGCCGGAACGTGAACTTCGTGGACCAGGATCGGGTGGTGCGGGCCCTCAACGCGGAGTTCGCCGGCGTGGCCGGTGGGCGGTTCGCCACGGCGATCGTGGGGACGTACTGGGAGCCGACGGCGCGGCTGACGCTTGCGAACGCGGGGCATCCGAGGCCGCTGCTGCGGAGGCGGGGCGAGGCGGGGTGGTCTGCGGTTTCGGTGGAGGGTGGGGAGGCGATTGGTGCGGAGCGGCGTGGGCGGCGTGGCAGGCGGGCGCGCGAGGTGCGGGCGCGTGATGGGCTGACGGACCTGCCGCTGGGGATCGAGGCGGGGGCGGCGTATCGGCAGGTGTCGGTGCGATTGGGGCGTGGGGACTCGCTGCTGCTGTATACGGATGCGTTGGTGGAGGCGGGGGCGGCGTCCGGCGGGCAGATCGGCGAGGCGGGGTTTGTTGAGTTGCTCGGGGGGCGGGACGCGGGCGACGCGTCGGCGTTCCTGCGGGGGCTGCTGGCGGATGTCGAGGCGCGGGGCGGCGGGGCGTTGGATGATGATGCAACGGCGATCCTGCTGCGGCGGTCGGAGAGCCGCGCGTCGTATGTGGCGGGGCTGGGTGCGCCGGTTCGGATCGCGAGGTCCGTGATCGGGGAGGGGCCGGCGGGGTGGCCGCAGATGCGGGTGGACAACATTCTGGGGACGGCGCTGCCTTGGTTGAACGGGAAGCGGGAGGAGTGAGGCTGGTTCGGCGTTGATCGCGCGTGGATGGTGGGCGATGAACGGGGTGAGCGGCGCGATCTTACGATTGCGGCTCTGGTTGGAGGTCAGCAGTTACTCGGTAGTTCGTTTCAAAGCGGGAGATCTTGACGTAGTCGAGGATCTCGGCGGCGTATGGCGCGCGTTTTCGGATGAGGAAGAACGCGGAGACGGCCAGGCCGGGCATGACGCGGGCCGCTGGGCGGGCGGCCCAGGCCGGGAGCGGATAGAAGTTCGAGCCGGCGGAGGCTTCGATGCGGAGGATGCCGG
Organism: Phycisphaerales bacterium; assembly: GCA_041401985.1. Classification (GTDB taxonomy): domain Bacteria; phylum Planctomycetota; class Phycisphaerae; order Phycisphaerales; family UBA1924; genus JACKHA01. Next base: position 37,701 of record JAWKTE010000008.1, on the reverse strand, counting down.
GGGCGGCGGCGGCGAGGAGGCGGCGGAGGCCCTGGCGGGTGAGGCCGCGGACGTGGGCCGAGTCGAGCAGGATTGAGGTGGGCTGGCGGCCCATGAGCAGGAGCAGGCGGTTGTGGAGCGAGGCGAGGTTTGGAACGCCGACGATGATCGCGCCGCCGACGCGGAGGACGCGGGCGGCCTCGTGGAGGATCCAGAAGAGTTCCTTGGTGTGCTCGAGGATCTGGTTGGCGATGATGGCGTCGGCGGATTCGTTCTCGAATGGGAGGGCGTGGCGTTCGATGTCGAGGCGGTGGACGGTGAGGTTGGGTGGGGCGTCGGGCTGGCTTGCGAGCCACTGGTTCTCGAGCAGGCTGGCGTGGTAGTCCATGGCTTCGATGGCGTGGAGGCGGGCGTTGGGGAAGAGGTTGTGGGCAATGCGGAGGTCGTCGCCGTGGCCGGCGCCGAGGTCGGCGATGAGGGGGTTGGTGAGGGGGTTGGCGCTGCTCGCGTCGCGGCCTTCGAGCGTGCGGCGGAGAAAGTCGCGGATGATGTGGCGGCCGTAGTTCAGGGAGCGGTCGATGTGGCGGGCTTTGGCGAGGCGTTGCTGGATGGCGTCGAGGGCGGGCATGTGGGGGGAGCGTATCGGGAGCGCGGGCGGAGCGCGCCTGGTGCGAGCGGCGCGGCGATACTTGTGCGATGCACCGGGTGCTTTTCGATCACGAGGTGGCGGCGGGGGATGAGGTCGTCGTGGCCGGCGAGGAGGCACGGCACGCGGTGCGTGTGAAGCGGCTGGAGGTGGGTGAGGGGATCGAGCTGCTCGACGGGCGGGGGATGGTGGCGGTGGCTCGTTTCGTGGAGGCGCGGAAGGCGGGTGCCGGTTCGAACGGGCGGGCGGGGCGCGGCGGCAAAGGCGAGTGGGAACTGCTGGCTCGCGTTGAGTCGGTGGAGCGGCGGGAGCGGGTGCGGCCTGCGGTGCATGTGCGGTGTCCCGCGCCGAAGGGGGAGCGGCTGGGAGAGATGGCCGATGCGCTGTCGCAGGTTGGGGCGGCGTCTTGGGGGCCGCTGGAGGCGGTGCGGGCGCAGAAGGAGGCGAGCCGGGGGCGGATGGATCGGCTGGAGCGGATCGCGCGGGAGGCGGCCAAGCAGTGCGGGCGGGCGTGGACGCTGGAGATTGCGGAGGGGGTGGCGTTTCGGGCGGCGTGCGAGGGGGCGGGCGGGGCGGGGGCGTCGGCGGTGGTGACGGTGCTTGCCGATGCGGGCGGGGTGGCGGGCGCGGCGAGATGTGCTGTGCGGGGGCGGGGGTGGTGCCGCGCGATGTGGTGCTGCTGGTTGGGCCTGAGGGCGGTTGGGACGAGCGGGAGGTTGGGTTCGCGCGGGAGCGGGGCGTGGTGGTGCCTGCGTTCGGGCCGCACGTGATGCGGATCGAGCAGGCGGCGGCGGTTGCGGCGGCGGTTGTGGTGCACGAACTTCGTTGATCGACGGGAGTGGGTCGGAGCGGAACGAAACAGGGGCGGGCCTTTCGGCCCGCCCCTGGGAGTCGTGTGGACACGGGTTGGCGGAGGCGACCCGACGCTGGCGCGTCGGGCTCTGCGCGGTCCTTTGAATTAGCAGCCGGCGGCGAAGATGGCGAGGTAGTAGAAGAAGTCGTCGTTTGTGATGACGCCGTTGGGCACGCCGTAGCCGGGCTGGCCCATGATGGCGCCGGTGGTGAGGTCGGCGACGGCGACGTTTCCGGCGGCGAACTGCTGGAGGTAGTAGAAGAAGTCGTCGTTGTTGAGGATGCCGTTGGGGATGCCGTAGCCGGGCTGGCCGACGATGGCGCCGGTGGTCAGGTCGGGCTGGCAGACATTGGGGTTGCAGGGGTCGATCTGGCCGTTTGCGATCTGGAGGTCGGTGCTGTTGACGACGCCGTTGCCGTCCATGTCGCCCTGGGCCCAGCCGCCGGCCTGGTTGAGGTTGGCGTTGATGATGGCGGTGTCGGTGGCGTTGACGACGCCGTCGAGGTTCACGTCGCCGAAGGTGGTGCCGAGGATGACGTTGACGAGGCGGCAGACGTCGTCCTGGTCGACGTCGAGGTCGCCGTCCATGTCGCAGGAGAGGTCGAAGGAGACGGCCTCGTGGATGTCGGACCAGTCGGCGGAACCGTCGGTGACGAACGGGTTGGTCTTGAACTGGGCGTAGACGTAGTCGATGTCGAAGGCGTTGACCGCGCCGTCGGCGCCGACGGGGGCCCAGCCGCGGGCCACGTTGCCGGAGGCGCCGATGACGTCGCCGGCGGAGTCGCCGGCGGCGTAGGACTTGCCGGTGGCGAGGGTGGTGTTGAAGAAGTTGGTGTCGGCGCCTGCGGTGATGGTGGCCCAGTTGGTGTCGACGAGCATGAAGCCCATCATGCGGTTGAGGTTGCCGGAGACGGGGTCGGTGGCGAGGCCGTCGGCGAAGTAGCGGACGTCGGAGAAGTCCTGGTCCCAGGCGGAGCCGTTCCAGATGCGGGCGAAGTTGCCGTCGTTGTTGAAGTCGAAGAGGATCTCGATGCAGGCGTCGGTGCCCGGGGCGCCGGCGATGGCGCCGGTGCCGTTGGGGGCGTTCCAGGGGCTGGCGGCGACGCCGGCGGCGTCGCGGGAGTTGCGGTCGCGGAACGCGCGGAGCATCTCGGCGATGTCGTTCCAGTTGCGGAGGCCGTCGCCGTTGCCATCGCCGGCGATGCGGTTGCGGGACAGGGTGTCGGAGCCGGCGTTGCCGAGGTTGGCGTCGCCCTGGCTGATGTGGCGGACGGCGGCGAGGGTGCCGGCGGCGGGGTCCCAGGTGTCGGAGTAGGCGACGCTGGCGGTGCGGACGGGGTTGTCGCCGTTGAGGGTGATGGAGCCGAAGTTGCCGTTGTTGAAGACGGGGTTGGTGAGGACGGACGGGGGATTGAGCTGGGTGAGGAGGTAGTTCTGGAGGCCGGGGAGGAAGGAGGGGTTGGCGATCCAGTTGGTGGGGTCGTTGACGTCCTGGCGGAACTCCTGGGCGTTGACGGGGATGAGCAGGGTGGCGATGAACTCGCCGGGCATGCCGATGTTGGCGACGTTGCTCGGCACGGAGGAGAAGGCCTCGACCGAGCGGGTGATGTTGTTGACGAAGGCGGCGGCCTCGACGTTGTCCATGTCGGGGTTGGTGTTGTCCACGTCGCCGCCCTTGTTGGTTGGGGCGGAGCGGGGGTCGCCGATGGTGACGAGCGAGCCGGGGCCGCCGATGCGGTAGGACTCGGCGGTGTCGTTGTTGAGGAGTGCGTCGAGGTTGGCGCGGAAGTAGCCGACGCCGCCGAAGAGGTCGTTGCGGACGTCGAGCATCTCGAGGCGACCGCCGGTGACGAGGCTGCTGTTGACGGCGCGCTCGGAGCCGGAGTAGGAGACGCCGAGGCGGGTGTTGCGGACGGTGCCGTCGGCGCGGCTGGAGCCGCCCTTGTTGCCCGGGATGAAGTTCGGGCCGGCCAGATCGAGGCTGCTGGAGTTGGAGAAGGAGCCGACGTTCTCGCCGACGCCCCAGGAGGAGTCGACGCCGATGCTGCTCATGGCGGCGTTGCGGGTGCCGGAGCCGGAGTCGCGGGTGACAACGACGAGGTTCTCGCCGCTGGCGGCGCGGCCGGTCATGAAGAGGTACTGGAGTTCGGACTGGGTGGCCTGGCGGAGGCCCGTGCCCAGGTTGGTGAAGAAGGTGACGGGGGCGAAGGCCAGGGAGGTGGTGAAAACGGTGTTGGCGTCCGGGGTGGCGGCGGTGCTGAAGAGGTTGAGGTTGCCGATGTCGGCCAGGAGGTGGTCGAAGCCGTTGGCGGAGCCGTCGAGGTTTCGGGTGGTGCGGGGGTTGGTGCCGTAGCCGGCCTGGAGGGGCTTGCGGCTGAAGGCGGCGGAGCCGCCGGCGATGCGGGTGCCCCAGGGCGCGGGGACGTCGAGTGCGGCGACGTTGATCTGGATGCCGCCGGGGGTGGGGTTGGGGGCGACGGTGTACTGGGCGGTGTAGAGGCCGTTCATGCTGGAGCGAACGGGGGCGGCGCCGGGGTTGCCGATGTTGGCCGGGCCGGTGATGGCGCCGGCGTTGATGTAGGTGGTGCGGTTGACGATGGCGCCGTCGGAGGCGTCGGCGGAGTCGATCTCAACGCCGTCCATCATGGTGGCGTAGGCGCCGCCGGAGCCGCGGCCGCCCCAGTCGAGCAGTTCCTGGTAGCCGTTGACGGAGCCGGTGCGGCGGTACTGGATGATCCAGTGCTGGTTGTTGGGGGCGGTGCCGGCGGCCGGGGGCAGGCCGGTGGGGGCGAGCTGGTCGATCATGAGGGGCGTGAGTTGGCCGGAGACGCCGTCGCCGTCGGCGTCGATGAAGTCGTTGGTGCCGGCGGGCGCGTTGAGGGTGTTCTGGAGCAGGGTTGCGCCGGACAGATTGATGACGAACGGCTGGGCCGCAGCGACCTGGGCGAGGCCCAGGGCGGTGCCGGCGGCGGCGAGCAGGCAGAGATTCTTCTTCATGGGACGGATCCTCTCTCGTGTGGGTGGGCCCATCGGGCCGGGACACTGGGGAAACTTCTTACCACTCTTTGCGGGCGTTCTTCACCGAACGCTCACGAACGGACGGGTTGGCCGGGCCCGGACGCACCGACAGCACGCGGCCCGTTCATTGCTGATCGAGCCGAGTGCTGTCGAACGGCCTGGCCTGTCGCGGGTTGCGCCAACGGAGGGGCGTTTCCCGGGAAGCGCCGCGGCCCGCTGTGGCGGGCCGGGGCGACGTGGGGATCAGTTGGCTTCGGTGATGCGCTGCTCGCCGGTGATGGAGAAGAAGCGCTCGCCCCAGCGGCGGTCGCGGACGGTGTCGAGGAGTTTGAGGGTCTCGACGTGGCCGTCGCCGAAGGCGAAGTTGGAGCGGCCGCCGTACTCGGTTTCCTGGGCTCCGCCGCCGCCGTGGTGGCGACCGACGGCGTTGAGGGAGGTCGGGGAGGAGTCGTCGATCATGCCGACGGCGAGCTGGTCGAGTTTGAGGATGTTGTTGAGGGAGGGGTACTGGAAGCGTGGGACGCCGATGGTGTTCGGCTCGAGGTAGACGTTGGTGCCCGAGGAGATGCCGACGAAGGGGGTGACGGGGCGGTGGCTCTTGGAGCGGAAGGACTGGTCGGCGATGCCCTGCCAGCCGAGGCGATCGGTGAAGAGGAACTCGGCGACGAGGATGGTGCCCGCGCCGCCGCGGCCGACCTGCTCGGGCTCGGCGCCGCGGACGAAGCGGTTGTTGCGGGGCTGGACGGCGCCGGTGCGGGGGATGTAGACCTTGTTTCGTGGGAAGATCGCGCCGTTGCCGGTGTAGGCCATGCGGGGGACCTGGCGGTCGCGCGGCGAGGGGGCGGCGGCGGACTGGCCCAGGTCGTTGACCTGCCAGTCTTCCCAGTCGGCGAGTCGGCCGCCGGGGTTGGTGGCGGGCGCGCCGCCGTTGAGGGTGCTGGGGCACTCGAAGGCGTCGCCGCTGACCTGGCCGCCGTCGAAGAGGGCCCATGACCAGTGGATGTAGCCGTTGGCGGGGTTGGGGTTGGAGTCGAGCTGGTCTTGCATGCGCCACTTGTTGCCGTCTTCGTCGAGGCCGTAGACGTAGGAGACGGGGTAGAAGTCGCGGTCGATGGTGTAGGCGGCGACGCCCTGTGCGACGGAGCGGGCGCCGGTCTGGCACTTGAGCGCCTGGGCCTGGCGGCGGACGCCGCCGAGGGCCGGCAGCAGGATGCCGATCAGCAGGGCGATGATGGCGATGACCACCAAGAGTTCGATGAGGGTGAAGCCCTTGTCGCGGGCGGGCCTGGCTTGGAGGGCGGGCCGGGGGGTCGGGGTCATTGGTTCGGGCTCCTTGGAGGGCGAGCGGCGGCCGTGTGGCGGTCTTGCCTGCGGGGCGCGGTTCGGGGCGGCGGGCACGCCTTTGCGGCGCTTGGCACCCCGACGCAACGAGGGTGCAAACCTAGCCGGTGCGCGCATCGCGTTCGCCTTGCGGCGGCGCAAGGTTGCGCGAAGATTCGGTTCAGGCGGTCGGCGTGCGCGAAAGAGGCCACTTTGACGGGCGAATTCGCGGGATCGCGGCGAGTGGCGGCGCGCTAAGACGGCGCGAAGATCGCGCGCGGCGGGCGTCATCCCCGGCAAGCGTCGGGTTCTTCACAGGGTCTTTGCGCGTTCTTCACACGGCTGCGCAGGCGCTGCGCAGCGATTCGGCGCGGAACGACACACACGCCTCGCATCGATCTTGAGGTGGGCCGCTAGACCGACCAGTTCTCGCCGGGCTTCATGGCCCGGACCTCGACGCCGTCGGGCTTGAACGCGCCGACGTCGACCTCGATCGGCGGCCAGGTGTTGTAGTGGATGGGGACGGCGACGCGGGGCCGGATGAGTTCGGCGGCGCGGGTGGCCAGGGCGGGGCCCATGGTGAAGCGGTCGCCGATGGGGATGAAGGCGATGTCGGGCTTGTAGATGTCGGCGATGAGGGCCATGTCGGAGAAGAGGTCGGTGTCGCCGCAGTGGTAGAGGGTGAGGTCCTTCTCGTTGTCGCCTCGGAGGCGGATGACCAGGCCGCAGGGCTGGCCCATGTAGCGGCCCTTGTGGGAAGAGGAGTGGAAGGCTTTGGTGAAGGCGATGGAGCCGAAGGCGGTCTGGATCTCGCCGCCGGGGTTGCCGGGCTCGAGGTGCTTGATGCCCTGTTCGCCGAAGAACTCGCAGATCTCGTAGGCGGCGTAGAGGGTGGCGCCGGAGGCCTTGGCGAGGGCGGCGGTGTCGCCGATGTGGTCGTCGTGGCCGTGGGTGAGGGCGATGTGTGTGGGGCTGAGCTGGGCGGGTGTGTGGACGGCGGCGGGGTTGCCGGTGAGGAAGGGGTCGATGAGCAGGGTGTGCGGGCCGCGGCGGACCATGACGCCGGAGTGGCCGAGGAAGGTGATTGTGGTGGGCATGGCGCGGGTCCTGAGAGGGGGTCGTGTGGGTTGGTGATTTCTTGCGGGATAGTACGAGGATGCCTCGCGACGGGTCATTGCACTTTCTGCCCGAAATCGCGCTCAGGCTGGCTCGGCGAAGATTTCGCGTGTTGACTCGACGGGCTTGTCGTCGAGAGAACTCACGCGGTAGCCGACGCTTCGCAGGAGGTCGAGGCACTCGGCGTGGATGTCGGGGCCGTGAGTGGCGAGGAAGACGAGGGGGCGGGCACGCTCGAGCATCCGCTTTGCGCCGCGGAGCGCGGCGGCCTCGGCGCCCTCGATGTCCATCTTGAGGATGTTGGGGTCGGGCAGGCGGCCCGCGTCGATCTCCTCGTCGAGGCCGATGAGGCGGACCTCGAACTCGCCGGCATCGGCGAGATGGGCCATGGAGTGGTTCTCGCCGCTGGAGAAGTGGGCGGTGCCGGCGTGCTCGGCGACGGCGGTGTCGAGCACGGTGACGTTGTCGAGGGCGTTGAGTTTGACGTGGCGGCGGAGGAACTCAAGGTTCCGCGGAAGCGGCTCGAAGGCGAAGACTTTCCCCTCCGGGCCGACGCTGCGCGCGCTAAGAAGCGTGAAGTAGCCGACGTTTGCGCCGACGTCGAACACCGTCATGCCGGGCTTGAGGCGTTCGGCCATGCGTCGGGGCTTGTCGCCCTCGAAGGTGCCGAGCCAGTTGCCGTGGGTTGAGGCTCCGACGACCCAGCGGAGGCCTCGGTTTGGGCCGGAGAGGATGCGGACGACGGAGGACTTGGGGATCAGGCGCAGCGGAGCGCGGATGATGGTGCCGATGGTGCCTGGCATGTGGTACGTCTCCGATGATGCCCGGCAATGGGAGGTTGCGGATGGGCTGGCGAGGGTGGGCGTCGGCATGGCGAGCGTTGGTAGGAAGGGTAGGGAGTCCGGCTCGGAGAGCCGGCCCACCTTGGCAAGCCGTTGTCGGTGTTGTGGGTGGAGTTCGCCGAGCGGACGGCGGGGTGGCGGCGGGCGAGGTTTTCGGATGGGGTGGCGGATACGTTGTTTGTGTTTGCGCCGGTGGGGTGAGGGGTTCGGGAGTCAGAGTGGTGGATGAGGCTTGGTCGAAGAGTTGGTAGAAGAGGTAGAGAGTCCGGCTCGGAGAGCCGGCCCACCTCCGTGGGGCGAAATGACCGGCGGTTTTTGCAGGGTTGCTGCCGATGTGAGACGGGCTGGAATGGCCGCCCTCCTCGGTGCTGGGATGTCGTGTTTGAGGAGCAGCGGGCTGGGGGCCGGGGCGGGGACGCCCCGGCTCGCGCGTGTGGGGGTGTGGGTGGGCGACGGGTTGGTTGGTCGACCGGCTCTCCGAGCCGTGTTCTGGACCTCGCCTGGCAAACCTCGGTGCGCGTGGCGGCGTGGCGCGCGATCGGGAGATGCGTCGGTGAGGACGCGCTCGCGGCGAGTTCGAGGCCCGGTAGAGGGGGTAGTGAGTCCGGCTCGGAGAGCCGGAGTACCTTGCAGCCTGCCTACGGCCGCTCGCCGATGGCGATGACCGAGCAGGCCTGGATCGGGTCGAGGCCGAGGGAGTGGGCGTGGGCGAGCAGTTCCGGGGACTCGGCGCCGGGGTTGAGCCAGACCTCGGCGATATCGGCGCGGGCGGCGATGGCGTCGAGGACTTCGAAGCCCTGGTCGGGGTGGACGTAGATGGTGGCCTTGTCGATGGGGCCGGGGACGGAGGCGATGTCGGGGTAGACGCGGAGGCCCTCGATGGTCTGGTTGGCCGCGGCGGCGCGGGGGTTGACGGGGAGGACGACGTTGCCGGCGCGGAGGAAGGCGCGGACGGCCTTGTTGCCGTACTTGGAGCGGTCGGCGGAGGCGCCGATGACCATGACGCGGGTGGGGCGCGGGGTTGGATCGTTGGTGGTCATGGGGCTGCTCCTTGGCAGATGCGGCTTGGTTGTGGGGATTGTCGCCCCGGTTGTGGGATGGGCCGGGCCGCGTGATTGTGACTCCCCCACTGTGACTCCCCCGCCGGCGGACCGATGAACGGGCTCTGGTGCCTGCGCCGGCGTTCTCGTTTGCGGGAGCGGCGGCGTGGGAGGCCGCGCAAGTCCTGCCGCGACCGAGAACCCGTACGCTTCGGCGTCCCCACGGATGCCGCCCGAAGTGGAGTCGCCCATGTTCGATCCGAACCGCACGATCGCGTACTTCTGCATGGAGATCGGGCTGGACCCGAAGGTGCCGACGTACTCGGGGGCTTGGGGATCTGGCGGGTGACACGATCAAGGCGGCGGCGGACATGGGGCTGCCGTACCTGGCGATCAGCCTGCTGTACCGCAAGGGGTACTTCACGCAGCGGTTGGATGAGAACGGGCGCCAGAGCGAGCACCCGACGGCGTGGGTGCCCGAGGAGCTGCTGCACGAGGAGCCGGCGCGGGTGGCGGTGCCGATCGAGGGGCGGCAGGTTGTGGTGCGGGCGTTCAAGTATGAGGTGATCGGGGCGACGGGGCACCGGGTGCCGGTGTACTTCCTGGACACGGACTTGCCCGAGAACAGCGAGCAGGATCGGACGATCACGCACGCGCTGTACGCCGGGGGCACGCAGGACCGGATCCGCCAGGAGGCGATCCTGGGGATCGGCGGACGGCGAATGGTTCGTGCGATCGGGCACGACGTCGAACGGTTCCACATGAACGAGGGGCACGCGTGCTTCCTGACGGTGGAACTGCTCAGCGAGCACATCTGCAAGACGGGCGAGCACCACATCTCGGGCGAGGCGATCCGGTCGGTGCGGAAGCGGTGCTGCTTCACGACGCACACGCCGGTGCCGGCGGGGCACGACCGGTTCTCGATCGATGACGTGCGCCGGATCATCGGGGACCACCCGGTGTTCCACAGGCAGGACATCTATGGCGAGCAGAACGTGCTGAACACGACGATGCTGGCGATGAACCTGAGCCGGTACTCGAACGGGGTGGCGCAGAAGCACGCGGAGGTGAGCCGCGCGATGTTCCCCGGGTATGCGATTGATGGTGTGACCAACGGCGTGCACGCGGGGACGTGGGCGTGCCCGTCGATGCGCGACCTCTTCGACCGGTTCGCGCCGGGTTGGCGGACGGACAACAACAACCTGCGGCACATCCTGGCGGCGCCGGGCGAGGCGGTGTGGGCGGCCCACCAGCGGGCCAAGCAGGCGTTGGTCGAAGAGGTGATGGATCGGGGCGGGCCGGCGATGAAGCCGGACGTGTTCACGATCGGGTTCGCGCGGCGTTCGACGGCGTACAAGCGTCCGGCGATGCTGGTGTCGGACATCGATCGCCTGAAGGCGATCGCCGCGAAGTTCGGCGGGCTGCAGATCGTGTACGCCGGCAAGGCCCACCCGCACGACGAGACGGGCAAGCGGTTCATCGAGACGATCGTGGCGGCGGCCGAGCGGCTTGGGCCGGACGTGTCGCTGGCGTTCCTGCCGAACTACGACATGGACCTGGCGGGCAAGTACGTCGCGGGCGTTGACCTGTGGCTCAACACGCCCGAGCCGCCGAAGGAGGCCTCCGGCACGAGCGGGATGAAGGCGGCGCTCAACGGTGTGCCGTCGCTGTCGACGCTTGACGGATGGTGGCTGGAGGGTTGGGGCGAGGGTCGGACGGGGTGGTCGATCGGGCAGCCGCCGCGGGGCTCGGAGCCGCCGGCGGACATGGACCGGCACGCGGCGGAGATGTACGAGAAGTTGGAGCGGACGATCCTGCCGATGTACGCGGAGCGGCGGAGCGAGTTCATCGAGGTGATGCGCGACTGCATCGCGGTGAACGGGCCGTACTTCACGACGCAGCGGATGGTGGAGCAGTACGCGCTGCGGGCGTACTTTGCGTGAGGTCATGGGGGGTGGGCGCGCGGTGGGTGGGGTCGCGGCGGGTGGGGTCGCGTGGTTGATTCGTGAATCCGGGCGGGCCGCGCGCCGGTAGAATCCAGCCAATGGGCGCACATGACCTGGTCAAGATTCGGCTGGTGCTCTCTCCCGATCCGTCGGGCGGGTTCACGGTGACGTCGCCGGACATTCCAGAGTTGGTGACCGAGGGCGACACTGCGGCGGAGGCAGTGGCGAACGTGCGCGACGCGTTGGAAGCGGCGCGGGAGTTGTACGACGATCTGGGCAAGGCGTGGCCGCAGGGGACGGCGGTGCGGTTGGGATCTGGGCCGGTCGAGTTTGAGGCGCTGATCGACGCGGCGTGAGATCGCGAACCGAGCCGCAAGACTGCTCGACTGGAGCCTCGTCCGATGCGCTATCGAGACCTTGCCCGAAGGCTCACAGCTCTTGGTTGCCAGGAGATCCCGCGTCGCGGCGGCGGGAGCCACAGGAAATGGCGGAATCCGAAGACTGGCGCGGCGACTGTGGTGCCGGACTGGGGTGGGAAAGACCTGAAACCGGGCACGGTTCGGGCGGTGCTGCGGCAGTTGGGCGTCGAGCCGCGGGATTTTGACGCGGCGTGAGGCGGTACGGCGTAGCCTGACGCCCTCGCGAGATGGACAGTCCGGCTCGGGCCGTATAGTGGCTCGGCACTCAATCCGTGGTGGGTTTGGGACGAAGTCAGGCCAGATGAGTCGGGGCACTTTCCGCCAACGTCGTCTGATTGGCCTGGCCGCTTCGCGGCGGGGGTTCGCGACGATTGGAGCGGCGTGCGCGGCGCTCTTGTCCTCCTGCTCGGCCCCCGAGGCCCGCTTCTCGACCATCCAGGACCTGCCCGCGGAACTGCGGTCGTCGGTCGCGCTGCGTCTGACGTCGCGCGGCGAGGACGAGGGCTACTGGATGCAGTTGGATGTGGACCAGCGCCTCGCGGGCGACCTGCTCGAGCGGCCGGTGCTGATTCCGTTCGAGGACGAGCGGCCGGGGAGCGAGCCGGGGCGGCGCGGGCGGCCGGTGGTGCGGGCGTCGATCTGGCCGGTGGGCGACGGGGCACCGATGGTGGTGCCGGCGGTCGTCGACACCGGGGCGGCGAGCACGCTGATCCTTTCGCGCGACGCGGCGCGGCATGTGGACGCGTGGCTGTCGGCCGAGATCGGGCCGCACGAGGGGATCGGGTTTGTGGGGCCGGTGCCGGCGGGGATCGGGCTGGTGCGTCGGCTGGAGATCGGGCCGCTGGTGCTGGCGCCGGCGGAGGTGAAGGTCAACACGGAGCAGGCGGGGGTGTCGGCGTCGGTCGGGCTGTCGGCGTTCATGGTGTTCGGGGGATTGGTGTTCGACTGGGAGAACCACGTGATCGTCGCGCTGCCGCGGGGCAGGGCGGTGCGGATCGATCCGGGGTGGGCGGAGGTGGCGTGGGGTCCGATGCCACAGGTTGATCTGCGGGAGTCGCGTGCGGGGGCGGCGATTCGCGAGGGTGCGGGCGGCGCGGAGGGTTCACTGGACACAGGTGAAGTCGGCCCGTCGTGGAGCATCCGCCCGACGTTCTCCGGGATGCCGGTGGTGCAGGCGGCGATCGCGGGCGAGCCGCTGCGGACGGTGCTGGACACCGGGGGCGACGGGCACCTGGCCTCGCTGCGCCCGCTGGCGGTCGAGGAGCGCGGGCGGCGGCGGCTGGTCGGCTCGCACGGGCGGATCCGGGCGATGCGCGAGCACGCGCTCGACGGCGTGGTCCGCGTCGGTTCGGTCGAGTTCGCGAACCCGACGGTGGTGGTGCCGGACCCGGACGTGGACGACAAAGGCGAGTCGGAGGCGTCGCTGCAGTACTTCGACGCGGTGATCGGCGTGGAACTGCTGCGGCACCAGGCGGTGTGGTTCGACTTCGAGCGTGGAGCGGTGCGGTTCTGGACGGGCCAGGGTCCGCTGCCGGCGCTGATGGGGTCGAGGTAGGGGTGTTCGGGTCAGCGTCGGCGACGCGGGGCGAGGGCGGCGAGGGCGAGGATGGGCAGGCCGACCGGGGCGGGGATGACGAGGATGGACGTGCCGATGTAGGTGGTTGGGGCTTCGATGAAGGCGGGCGATAGAACCGGGTTTGGATAGAGCCGCACGTTCGGTGCGATTGGGTCGGCGGCGAAGTTGAATGTGATCTCGGTCGGCTCCGTTACGGGCGGAGCCGTCCAATCAAACCACAGAAACTCCACGCCCGTTGCATTCGCGAACGGAACCGGAGGGAATCCAGGCCCGAAGTAGCTGACTGGGGCTGACGCAACGTCAAAGCCCTTCACGCTGCCGCCAGCAGGCGCGCCAAGCGTAACGAAGATTCCGGGCATGACCTCCGACCCGACGTTGGCCGCCTGGCCGAGGTCGCCCGACGCGAGGAGGTCGCCCTTGAGCCCCGCCCATTGGAGCGCTCCCTGCCACGAAACCGTCGCCACGATCCGCAGCGACTCGCCCGGCACAACCGTCGCGCCCGCGTGATCGTGCGAGACTCGTACGGTTGCGGACTGAGCAGAGCACGGCAGCGCGAAGCACGCGATTCCAAGTGATTTCCACAGCATCTGTGGCCTCCTCTCAGGATCCACGAGCGGTCCGCCAGCCCGTGTCACGGCGCGTCGTCTGGCGGTCGGGTGCGCCGTCCGGCACCCATCACGGCCAGGCCCAGCAGGGCAAGCCCCGCCGGGGCGGGGATGACGAGGACGGATGTGCCGATGTAGGTGGTCGGGGCTTCGATGAAGGCTGCTGAGCTGAGCGTCTGGAGAGCCGGACGTTCGGGAAGCGGGTCGGCGGAGAACTCGAACGAGATCATCGTCGTTGCGTCGTTCGGAGCGGTCCATCGACCCAGAAGTCGCCCCCATCGCCCGCCGCCACGGCGGGGGCACGATGCCACCCGTGAAGAACGCGGATATGGACGCAACGTCAAAGCCCCTGACGCTGCCCCGTCGGGGCTGCCAAGCGTCACGAGAACGCTGGATTGATCGCGAGGCGTTTGAAGCCGTCCCAGCATCGCCTGTCGCGATGAAGTCGCCTTGATCCAGCCCACTGTACCGCATTCTCCCAGGCGATGTTGGCGGTGATGCGGATCGTCTCGCCGGGCAACACGACGCCTGGCGCGTCGTGCGACACCGACCGTCGCCGTCTGCGCGACAGCCAGCGGGCTCGCCACACACACAACCACAACGCTCGGTGCGACTGCATGGCCAACCTCCCCCTGCCCCGCGAGTGAGCCTCGTCGACTGCATGCAAGGTACCGGTGGGGATGGCCGCCGGTCAACAGGAATCCCGGCGGGCTTCGCCGATCCTTACACAGAGGCTGCTCCGCGTGGACCGCGCCGAGTCACTTCCCCAGCAACGCCTCCCATCGCCCACCGATCTGTCTCCACGCCGCGCGGAGGCGGTCGGCCATCGCTTCCAGCGACGCCGGGACGACGCGGATCTGCCCGACGACCGAGATGAAGTTCACGTCGCCGGCCCAGCGCGGCACGACGTGGGCGTGCAGGTGGTCGGGCACGCCGGCGCCCGCGGCCCGCCCCTGGTTGATGCCCGCGTTCACGCCCTGGGGCTGCAGCGCGGTCTCGACGATGTCGACCGCGGCGTCGAGCAGGGTCCAGAAGTGGCGGCGCTGCGGCGGGTCGTAGTCGAGCAGGCGGGGGCGGCCCTCGCCGAGGGCGACGAGCAGGTGCCCGTTGGCGTAGGGGAACTTGTTGAGCAGGATGAGCCCGTGCGGGCTGCGGACGACCACGTGGTTGGCGATGTCGGCGGCTGGTTCGAGCCAGGCGGCGCGGAGGAAGCAGAGATCGCCGCGGCGGGTGGGGTTCGGGGCGGCGGCGGGGCTTGCGGGGTCGGGAGAGGGGCCTCGCGGCGTTCGGCGTCGCCGAGGCGTTCGAGGTAGTCGAGTCGCCAGGGGGCCCAGATGGCGTCGGGGCCGGTGCGGGGTGGGCTGGGGTCGGGCATCGGGAACGGTAGTCGGAGGTGGGCTGGGCGCGCGGCGCCGGGGAGGCGCTCGCTCGCGCGTCGCGTTCGCTGGGCGGGCAGGGGTTACTCCGGCACGATGTCGACGACCTGCATGCGGTGGCGGGTGTCGCCGCCGGGTTCGATGGCGTAGCGGGCGGCGTGCAGGCCGGGGGCGAGGAAGCACTGGTCGATGTGGAGCAGCGGCTGCGAGGCGGGCCAGGAGGGGGACGGGCCGAGGCCGCCCTGGTCGTGGGCGTCGGCCATGAGGTAGGCGGGACGGCGTCGGAGTGTCCACATGGAGGCCGAGCCGCGGGGGATGTTGAAGTCGCCGATGAGCACGTCGGGTTCGGGGAAGGTTTCTTCGTCCGGGCCGAGCCACATGGAGATGCGCTCGCGGGCCTGGCGGGCAACGCCCATGCGGTGGAGGCTCGGCTCGGAGGGCAGATCGAGGATCCACACGACGACGCTGCGGTTCAGCGGCGCGCCAACTTCGAGTTCGACGTACATCGCGCGTCCGGGGTCGAGCGGTGGCTCGGTCTGGTTGTCGCGGAGTTCCTCGACGACGCTGACGCGCGAGGTGAAGCCCAGTTCGGTGACCCCCCACCGCTTGATGGGCCAGCGGGACAGGACGTTGATCGGCCAGGTGCGGATCATGCCGCCCTCGGCGCCGAGGCGATCCTGCAGTTCGTCGAAGTCCCAGGGCCACTCCTGGCGGGTGAGCGGGTTGACGACGATGGCCAGGTCGGGGCGGCGGGCCTCGATCGAGTCGAAGACCTCGCGCGGCTCGGACCAGCCGATGTTCCAGTGGACGATGCGGAGGCGCTCCTCGGGCGGCGGCGCGGCCCGGGCGATGTTCAGCGGCCAGCGCCATTCGAGCACGACCAGGTGCAGCGTGGCGACGAGCACGATCAGGCCGACAGCCGCGCGCGCGCCGCCCAGCAGTCGCGGCAGTAGCGTGCGTCGGCGGCGCTCGCTGGACCACGGCACGAACCGGGCCGCGGGGCGGAGCCACTGGAAGAGCATCGAGAGCAGCGCGAACGCGACCCAGCCGACGCCCGCCGGCCAGACGAAGAACTGCCTCGGCACGAACGACAGGCGCTGGGCCCAGAGCACGCGGTCGGACACCAGCAGGTTGACCGCCCACAGCCCGAGGGCCGCGATCGTCGCCGCCAGTGAGAGCAGGGCGAGCAGCAGAATGGCACCACGGAGGGGTCGCATCGGGCCGATAGACGGTAACGCGTCCGACGCGAGCGGGTTCGTGTGGTGCGGTTCCGGTTCGGGGGCGGCGTTGTTTGTCGCGGGCGAGGGCGTCGCCGACCACCGCCGCGGCGAGGCGTCCCGCAAACCTGGCTCGTCCGGCGACGTAGTGTCCACGCCCCTGCATCGGCCGCCGTCTGCCCGCCCATGCGTCAATCGACCCGCCTCATCCTGAACACGCTGATCACCTACGCCCGGATGGGGCTGACAGTGGGCATCGGGCTGCTGGTAACGCGCAAGGCGCTGGCGCTGCTGGGTGAGGGCGACTTCGGGCTGCTGGCCACGCTCGGGGCGTCGGGCGCGCTGCTGCTGATCCTGTCCGACTCGCTGACCGCGAGCATGCAGCGCCACCTGGCGTACGAGATCGGGCAGGAGAACACAGAGGCGCTGCGGGCGGTGTTCAACACGGCCCTGGCGATCTTCGGGGTGGCCGGGCCGGTCGTGTTCCTGGTGGGGGCGGCGATCTGGCCCCTGCTGCGTCCGATCGTCGACGTGCCCGAGGGCAGCGAGAACGCGGTCACGCTGGTGTTCATGCTGACGCTGGGCAACATCGTCGCGGCCACGCTGGCCACGCCCTTCCGCGCGTACCTCATGGCCCGGCAGTCGTTCGGGTGCGTGGCCGTGTATGAGACAGCCCAGTCGGTGCTGGCCCTGGTCGCGGTGCTGCTGCTGACCATGGTCGAGAACGACCGCCTGGCGGTGTACGCGTGGCTGATCCTGGGCGCGCGGGTCGGGGGCGAACTGATCGCGGTGCTGGCGGCGGTGGTGATGTTCCCCGACTGCCGCCCGAGGCCGTGGCTGGTGCGGCGGGACCAGATCGGGCGGATCGCGTCGTTCGCGGGGTGGTCGCTGGTGGCGCAGATGGCCTGGCGGGTCCGCGTGCAGGGCTCGACGATCATCGTCAACTCGTTCTACGGGGCGCGGGTCTCGGCGGCGTACGGCGTGGCGTCGCAACTGGGCGGGTACCAGAACCAGGTGGGGGCCGCGGTGTGGCGGGCGGTGCGCCCGGCGATGGCGACGATCGAGGGTCGCGGCGGGGTGCAGGGCGTCAAGGACCTGACGCTGGTGTCGAGCAAGTACCTGCTGCTGCTGACGCTGTTCATCCTCGTGCCGTTCGAACTGGAGATGGAGGCGCTGCTCGACCTGTGGCTGAAGGAAGTGCCCGAGCACACGGCGATCGTGACGCGGCTCGTGCTGGTGTGGATGGCGATGTTCTATGCGTCGCAGGGGTACCAGTTTGCGATGGAGGCCAAGGGCAGCCTCGGGCGGTACGCGATGATCATGGCGGTGTTCGACATCGCGGTGGTGCTGACGCAACTGGCGTTCCTGTGGGCGATGGGGCGGGGCGCGGACGGGCAGCCCCTGATCGGGCCGTGGCTCGTGCCGGCGATCACGCTGGGGATCATCGCGCTGCAGAACGTGGCGCGGGCGTGGTACGTCGGGACGCGGATCGACATCCCGCTGTCGCGGTGGTTTGGCGAGGTGCTGTGGCCGACGCTGCTGGTCGCGGCGATCGCGGGCGGGTCGGCGGTCGTGCCGATGCTCTTGATGGAGCAGGGGTGGGTGCGGCTGCTGGTGACGACCGGCGTGTTCGGCGTGGTGGCCCTGCCGACGATCTGGCTGCTGGGGATGCGGCGGTGGGAGCGGGAGCACTTCACGCGCGTGGCGTCGAGCGGGGTGGGGCTGGCGATGCGGCTGTCGGGCAGGGCGGTGGCGAAGGAGAAGGCGGCGTCCGGCAATGGAGCGTCGGAGAGGGGCGAGTAGCTTTCGAGTGAGGGGGCGGGGCGTTCCAGCCCCGCACGCGGCGGCGGGGGGTCTGGGCATGTCGGTGTTCACCGCCGTCGCTGGCGGCTTGCACCGACGAAGCAACTGATTTGAGCACGCGTCGATCCGAATCGGGTCGGGCTGGAAAGCCCGACCCCCTCAGTCCGAGATGCGCTGCTTATTGATCCCGCGCCGCCACCAGTCGCTCCAGCAGCCCGCGCCACTCGGCGTACTCGTAGGGCACGCCGAACTGGTCGTGGATCGCCCGGACCCGCTCGTGCATCTGCTCGCTCAGGTCCTTCTGCCAGTCCTGGGCCGAGCGGTCGCAGAAGTAGACGCGGCACGCCACGGGCTTGATGTCGTGGACGGTGCACAGGTTTCGGTGCTGGAACGGGCAGCCGCCGCGCTGGCGGGCGGCGGCGATGGAGGCGAGCGTCAGCGCGGGCCGACCGACCTGGGGCAGTGCGAGTCCCTCACCGCTGTTGCGGTCAACTTCGTCCGCTCCCGCCGCTTGGTCGCCGAGGCGCACGACCGTGAACGCGGCCTCCAGCCCGGTTGTGTACAGCCGGTGCCCCGCGGCCTCGAAGTTGCAGCAGCGGCCCGAGGCCCAGCACGCCGGGGCGCGGGCCTCGATGGCCAACGCGGTGTGCCGGAAGACCGCTTCCAGCGCATCGGCGACGCCGGGATCGCCCGCCGCGCCGATCCACGCGCCCTCAACCGAACCGCCCTCGCGTGCGCCGCCGGCCATGCCCGACGATAAGGCCCGTCGGCAGACGGCTCGCGTCCCCGGTGCGAGTACAGTTCGGGCCAAACATGGAACGCTGCCTCGCCGACACCACGATCGCCCGACGCGAGATCGCCGGATTCAAGTTCCCGCTGGGCGTCTATCCCATCGAGCCGATGACGCCGCGCCCCGGGTTCATCATGAACTTCGAGGCCGCCGACGGCGACAACGACACCGGCGACTGGGAGGAGTGGCCCGACCGCTACGCCTTCGAGGCCGTGGTCTCGGCGGACCGGATCGAATCGCTGTGCCGCCTGTGCTTCCAGTTGCTCCCGCCGCGGGTGTTCCCGATCCTGGACGTGATCGGGCACGACGCGTACCGCGAGATCGACCCGTACATCTCTTATGACCTGTGCGGGCTGGACCGGTTCCTGGAGAACATCGCCCGCTACCGCCCGTGGCTGTATGAAGACGGCCTGTGCGGCTTCGGGGCCATGTGCGACGACCCGTTCTGCTATGTGTTCCTCGACGAGCACAAGATCCTGACCCTCCGCGTCCCGCCCGAGACCAAGGAACGCGTCGAGCGGATCCTCGCGGCGTTCGACCTGGAGGAGGTGGACATCCCGGCCGGGGCCGACGCCGCGGCCCACGAGCACAGGAGCGTGCTCTACGCCCCCGACGACCGCCCGGAGCTCTTCGCCCCCGACGAGATCATCGAGCGCCTCCGCGACGACTGGCGGCTGGTCCTGAACGTGGACGCCGAGAGCAACGTGGATGAGGAGGGCCAGGACCTGGGCTCGACCGCCTGGCGATGCCTGGTCCGGACCATGGTCGAGGCGCCCAAGGGCAAGGAGGGCGTGCTCCGGTACGCCGAGGTCCTGCTCCACGCCGACTGCACCGCCCAGGCGGAGGTGGCGGCCCGGGAATCGGCCCTGTCGCAACTGGGCGATCAGAAGGTGGTGTTCGAGCCGATGGTCGTGACGGCGGACCGGCTGCTTCCCAAACAACTGCGGGCCATGCTGGGCGGCAAGCGGGGCGTGATCCGGACGACGCCGGGAACCGTGCACCGGCTGCGGTGGCTGAACTGATCGCAAGGCTTTGTGCCGCATGGCCTTGCAGCGGTCGGGGCAGCCCGGGCTCGTGCGCGATGGCAATCGCATCCCAGGAACCGATTCGGTCCTCGTCCGTCGAACCGAACAGGGTGTCGGTCGATCGTGGCGGCGTGCGGGGGCGTCGCCGATCGGGCGGGCGGATCCGGTTCACCCACATCGCCGCGCCGGCAGTTGCGTCTTTCCCGACGACCGGATACCTTGCGTCCCCCTGAAGAAAGGGCGTGGGGCCTCCCGGCATCGGGCGGGTTCTTCGGGGCATCGGATCGGGAGCGGCCCGGTTCGACGCGTCGCGCCCGCAAGGCTCCGAGGCGGCGGCCGCACTCCACGGCTTTTTGGGGTGTTGACCCGCGGCCCCGGACGGCCAAACCTTTGCCCCCCGCTTTTGGTCGGTTTGTTTCTGCTCGCTTCGGTCTGTCTGGCTCGTGATTCGTCTGTGTCGATCGAACTCTCGAAGACGCTCGTCGCGTGCCTCGCTCGGCCTCTTGTTCTGCCTCTCGTCCCTTCCCTCGTCCCCGCGTGATCGCCGGGGCGTGCAAATCAGCCGGTTCGCCCGGGTGGAGTTCGTGGCCCACCCGCTTCGGAGAACGCCATGTCGAAGTGCTTTGTTTCCCGGTCGCGTCTGTTCGGTTCCGCGGCGCTGCTCGCCTCGCTGGCGGGCACGCTGGTGTCGAGCGCGTCGGCCCAGATGGGCGACACCGGCGTCGCGATGGCCGACGTGTCGGCCTGGTTCACCGAGCCGGTCGCCCCGACCGGGTCCGTCGAGGATCGCCTCACCGAGGCGACCCGCCTGCTCTCGGCCGGCCAGGTCGTCCGGGCCCAGCGGGTCATCACGGGCCTGACCGAGCAGAGCGTGGCGGCGGGGCTCTCCAACCGCGAGCGCCAGCGGGCGTTCCAGTTGTGGGAGCAGATCGGCCAGCGGCTGACCGTGCTGGACCCTCAGGACCTGTCCCTGCAGCGGGCCGAACTCAGCATGGCCGAGGGCAATCTCATCATGGCCGAGCGCCACGCCGAGGGCGTGCGCGACGCGGCGGCGGCGACGCCGATGCAGCGGATGGGCGCGGTGAACCTGCTGGACCAGATCGCCAGCCGGCGGATCGAGCTCGAACTGCTCGTGCCGGGCGCGATGGCCCGGACCGAGGAGGCGTTCGAGGCCGGTCGCCTCAGCGAGGCCAAGGCGCTGATCCACGCCGTGCAGTTCTCCGGCGTGTCGCTGACCGGGGACCAGCAGACCGCGCTGGCGACGTACAAGAGCCGCATCATGGCCCACGAGGCGGGCCAGGGCACGGTGCTGGCGGGCGCGATGGCCCAGCCGGGCGTGGTGCAGCGGAACACGGGCGTGTCCAACTTCGACACGCAGCCGACGGCCGATCCGCTGGACGAGGCCCGTCGCGTGGCGGCCCAGTCGCTGCGGGCCGAGGCCGATGGGTACTACCAGTCGGGGCAGTACGCCGAGGCCAGCCGGGCGTACAACCGTCTGCTGAGCGAGTTCCGGCAGTACCTGGCGCCCGAGGAGATCGGGATGATCGAGGGGCGCGCGAACGAGTCGCGTGCGATCCAGACCGGCCAGCCGATCGATGAACTCACGGGCGAACGCCGCATCGAGAACCAGCGGATCAGCGCGGAGTTCGCCAACCTGCTCGAGCAGGCCGACACGGCCCTGGCCGAGGGCGACACCGACGGCGCGGGGCGTCTGTCGGGGCGGGCCCTGTCGCTGATCGAGAACAACGAGTCGTACTTCGCCCAGAGCGAGGTCGACCGCCTGAAGGCCGAGGCCCAGGCGATGCAGCAGCGGGTGGACGCGCGGCGTCGCCAGCAGGAGACGGCCAATGCCGCGACCGAGGCGGCCCGTCTGCGTCAGGAGGCGCTTGATCGCGAGCAGCGTGCCGCCGCCGAGCGTGAGAGCCAGAAGCGTGAACTGCTCCGGCGCGTGCGGGCCCTGCAGATGGAGCAGGACTACGACGGGGCTCTGCAGGTCATCGACCAGATCCTGTTCCTGGATCCGAACGACGTCGCGGCCCTGTTCATGCGCGACATCCTGATCGACACTCGATACTACGTCGAGTTTAATCGCCTCCGCCAGGCCGCGATCTACACCTACGCGGACCAGACGAGGGACAACATGGACGCGCTGCTGGCCCCGGCGAGCATCGTGACCTTCCCGGCCGACTGGCCGCAACTCTCGTTCCGTCGCGGCGAGCCGACGGCCTACGCCGACAGCCCCGAGAACCGGCGCGTGCTGGCGCAACTGGAGACCACGCGGATCCCCGCGAACTTCAACAGCAACCCGATCGAGAACGTCATCGCCTTCCTCGAGGGCGTGACGCAGATCGACATGGACGCGGACTGGGACGCGCTCGAGCAGATCGGCGTGGAGCGGGGCGACCCGGTCTCGCTGAACCTCACCAGCGTGCCCGTCTCGACCGTGCTCGATCGCGTGCTGGCCAAACTCTCGGCCGGCGACTTCGGCGACGCGGCGTCGTGGGCCATCCAGGACGGCGTGGTGGTCATCTCCTCCGACGAGCAGCTCCGCAAGCAGCGCGAACTGGTCATCTACGACATCCGCGACCTGCTGATCGAGGTCCCCGACTACGACAACGCCCCCGACTTCGACCTCCAGTCCGTCCTGCAGAACGGCGGCGGCGGCGGTGGCGGCGGCGGCGGACAGAGCCCGTTCCAGGAGAACGACGACAACGACCCCGAGCGCATCCCGCTGGACGAGCGCATCCGTCGCATCACCGACATCATCACGCAGAACGTCGACTTCGAGGGCTGGCGCGACAACGGCGGCGACACCGGCTACATCCAGGAACTCAACGGCAACCTCATCATCACCAACACCGCCCGCAACCACCGCGAGATCGCCGGCCTGCTCGCCAGGCTCCGCGAGATCCGCGCCATGCAGATCAACGTCGAGAGCCGCTTCCTGCTGGTCAACCAGGAGTTCTTCGAGCAGATCGGCTTCGACCTGGACATCTACTTCAACGCCACCAGCAACCAGGTGACCGCGGCCCGGGGCACCAACCCCAACACCCTGCCCTCCGACTTCTTCGACTTCGAGCGGGGCGGCTATGTCCGCACCACGACTCCGCCGCTCGGGACCGAGGTCGCCAACGTGCCCCCGGCCGAGTTCAGCCCGATCTCCAGCGCCCAGAACTCGCTGGGCCTGGCCTCGGCCCTGGCGGGCGGCTCGTTCGCTTCGAGCATCCTGTCGTCGGCGCCGGCGCTGGGCATCGCCGGGCAGTTCCTCGACGACATCCAGGTCGACTTCCTGGTCACCGCGACCCAGGCCGACCGGCGCTCGGTCTCGCTCAACGCCCCGCGCCTGACCTTCACCAACGGGCAGCGGTCGAACATCTATGTCGCCACCCAGGTGTCGTTCGTGTCGGACCTGCAGCCGATCGTCTCGAACTCGGCCGTCGGCTTCGACCCGCAGATCAACGTGATCTCCGAGGGCGTGGTGCTCGACGTCGAGGGCACCGTCACCGGCGGACGCCGCTACGTCACGCTCAACATCACCACCAGCGTCTCGCAGCTGGCCCGTCCGTTCCGCACCCAGTCGGTCACGGCGGTCGCCGGTGGCCAGCTGGTCAACTCCGCGGACACCCAGTCGTTCATCGAACTGCCCGAGGCGACGGTCACCAGCGTCTCGACCACCGTCACGGTGCCGGACCAGGGC
This sequence comes from Phycisphaerales bacterium, assembly GCA_041401985.1. Classification (GTDB taxonomy): domain Bacteria; phylum Planctomycetota; class Phycisphaerae; order Phycisphaerales; family UBA1924; genus JACKHA01. The sequence continues at coordinate 14,433 of JAWKTE010000008.1, read as the reverse complement.
ACGATCCTGATCGGCGGGCAGCGCCTCGTCTCCGAGTTCGATGTCGAGACGGGCGTGCCCGTGCTGTCCAAGATCCCGATCCTGAACCGCTTCTTCTCGAACCGCATCGAGTCCAAGGAGGAGCAGACCCTGCTCATCCTCATCAAGCCGACCGTGCTCATCCAGAACGAGCAGGAGGAGTCGGCCTACCCCGGCATCGGCGAGCAGATCCGCACGAACTTCGGCGGCTGATCGCTCCGGCCTCCGGACGGGCCGATGCCATCAACTGGTCATTGCACTTGCCACCCCCTCTTCGCGGAGGGGGTGTTTTCTTTGGCACGCCGCGTCCTGGCTCCCCCACCGCTGTCGGGGGCGTCGGCTCGCGGGCAACGACGCTATCATCCCGCTTGGAAGCGACCCAGCCGGTGCCGCGGTTGCCGCCCGGTGGCGGCGCGGGGATCGAGTCGGCGTCGCGGGGTCGGAACACGGATGTGCGCCGCCGCGCCCGAAGCGGGTCGCGGCCTGGAGGATCGCCCATGGCATCGAGCGGGACACGCCTGCGGGTCAAGCGCGACAACGACGTGACCGTGGTCGAGTTTGTTGACCGCAACATCCTCGACGAGGCGAACATCCAGGCGATCCACGACGAGATCGCGGCGATCATCGAGGCCGGGCCGAAGCCGCGCCTGCTGATCTCGTTCTCGAACGTGGACCACCTCTCGTCGGCGGCGCTGGGGACGCTGATCTCGATCAACAACCGCGTGAAGGCGCAGGAGGGCCAGCTGCGTCTGGCGAACATCGATCCGCAGATCATGGAGGTGTTCATGATCACGCGTCTCAACCGGATCTTCTCGATCCACGACGGGGTGGCCGACGCGATGGGCTCGTTCGAGAAGTAGGCCCGACAGATCGGCGCCGGGCGGCCGCCCGACCCGGCCCTGACCCGGCCCTGACCCGGCATCGTCCCCCGTTCCGCACATTCCGCCCGTCGTCTTTCCTTATGCCCGATCAACCCTCCAGCCCGTCCGCGGAGCACCTGGTCGTCCGGGTTCCCAACGATCGGGAGGAGATCAACGCCATCGAGGGTCGCCTGCTGGAGATCCTCGACCGGTTCAACTACGCGAAGGCCTCGCGGTTTGCGGTGCGTCTGGCGGTGGAGGAAGCGCTGACCAACGCGTTCCGACACGGCCATCGGACGCTGCCGAAATCGACGCCGGTGCTGCTCGACCTGACTGTGGGACGGGACGAGGTCACCATCGCCGTCGAGGACCAGGGGCCGGGGTTCACGCCGAGCGACGTGCCCGACCCGACCCTCGACGAGAACCTCGACAAGCCGACGGGTCGCGGCCTGATGCTCATGCGGGCGTACATGGCCCGCATCGAGTACAACGCCAAGGGCAACCGGGTGACGCTGACGTATCGGCGGCCGTCGGGGGCGTGAGCGGGCCTCGATGGCGGGGGCCGTCGTACGGCGCGGCGCGGGCGAATCCCGCCCCGACCGACGCACGAAACCAAGGCGGAAACCGCCTAGAATAGAAGGATTCTAAAGTAGCGGACCAAGGCGTCCGCTTTCTCCGCCCGGCCGCGTTCGAGCCGGGACCGCCAGCACACCATCCACGGAGCGACCGATGCCCGTCAAACTCCCCCTGTACTTCGACAACGCCGCCACGACCCGCACCGACCCGCGCGTGGTCGAGGCGATGCTCCCGTACTTCACCGAGGTCTACGGCAACCCCGGCAGCCGCAACCACTCGTTCGGCTGGGCGTCTGAGGCCGCGGTCGACAAGGCCCGCGGGCAGGTCGCGGCGGTGCTCGGGGCCGACCCGAAGGAGGTTGTGTTCACCAGCGGGGCGACCGAGTCGAACAACATCGCGATCCGCGGCGTGGCGAACATGTACGCCAAGGCCCCGGCGGGCGGCCAAAAGCGCGGCCACATCATCACGGCGGTCCACGAGCACAAGGCCGTGCTCGACCCGTGCAAGCGCCTCCAGAAGGAGGGCTTCGAGGTCACGTACCTGGAGCCCGGGCGCGACGGGCTGATCACCGCGGAGATGGTCAAGGGCGCGCTGCGCGACGACACGATCCTCGTGACGGTCATGTGGGCCAACAACGAGATCGGCACGATCAACGAGATCCCGGAGATCGGGCGACTGTGCCACGAGAAGGGCGTGCTGTTCCACACCGACGCGACGCAGTGGGCCGGCAAGATGCCGGTGGACGTCGAGCGCGACGCGGTCGATCTTCTGTCGATGTCCGGGCACAAGATCTTCGGGCCCAAGGGCGTCGGGGCGTTGTACGTGCGCCGGCGCAAGCCGCGCGTGCGTCTGACGCCGCTTGTTGATGGCGGCGGGCAGGAGCGCGGGTTCCGGTCTGGCACGCTCAACGTGCCTGGGATCGTCGGGCTGGGGGCGGCGTGCGAACTCGCCGCGGCGGAGCGCGACGCCGAGGGCCCGCGCCTGCTGGCCCTCCGCACGCGCCTCGAGCAGGGCATCACCAAGGCCCTGGACACGACGCAGATCAACGGGCACGCCGAGAAGCGGCTGCCCAACATCACCAACATCTCGTTCGGGTTCGTCGAGGGCGAGAGCCTGATGATGGCGACCAAGGAGATCGCGGTCAGCAGCGGCTCGGCGTGCACGTCGGCGTCGCTGGAGCCGTCGTACGTGCTCAAGAGCCTGGGCGTGGGCGACGACCTGGCCCACTCGAGCCTTCGGTTCAGCCTCGGGCGCTGGACCACGGGCGAGGAGGTCGACTACGTCGTCGAGAAGGTGGTCGCGGCGGTGAACAAGCTCCGCCTGCTCTCGCCGCTGTACGACATGCACAAGGAGGGGATCGACATCACGAAGATCGAGTGGGCCAAGCACTGATGGACGGGAAGCTCGACCGAGTCGAGGCCTGGCTTGCCGTGGCACTCCAGGGGCTCAGTGCGGGCCGACTTCTCCGGGCCAACGGTGCACTCCCGAGATCGGCGGCGTCTCGCCTGTACTTTGCCGGATACGCGGCCGTTCACGCGACCCTGATCCACTTGGGAAGCGAGCCGCCGGTCCGAGGGAACTGGCCCCACTCCGATCTGGCCGAGCACCTGCGAGCCACGCTGGCGGCACGAACTCAAATGACCAGATCCAAGGCGAACAGTTTTAAGATCGACCTGGCGAACCTGTACAATCTACGGGTTCGGGCTGATTATGGCGCGATGGGCGAACCCGATCGGCCGGCGGTCGACGATGCGTTCCGAGCCTGCTCACGGCTGGTCGGGCAAGCCGAGGGGATGATTCGATCATGAACAGCGACGGCGACAGCACCGAGACCAAGAGTCGAATCATCGACGCGATCCGGGAAACGTGGGCGACGCACCCCGACGAAGTCGCCGAGTTCGGACTAGAGGCGCTCGGCGACCGGATCCGAAGCGTCGCGAGCGGCTGGACCGTGCCCGTCATCACTCGGGTCGAGAACGGCAGCGCGTATCGCCTGATCCAGGTCTTGAACGCACTCCAGGAGAGCCTCGAAAAGAGCACCAACCTCTGGATCACCCTCTACCTCGACCCCTTCGCGGACACCACAAAGAACGGAGACAACTGACCATGGCATACGGCCCCAAAATCATCGACCATTACGAGAACCCCCGCAACGTCGGCAACTTCGGCTCCTCCTCCGACGTCAAGGGCCGCAAGGACATCGGCGTCGGCCTCGTCGGCGCCCCCGAGTGCGGCGACGTCATGCAGCTCCAGATCAAGGTCGACCAGTCGACCGGCAAGATCCAGGACGCCAAGTTCAAGTGCTTCGGCTGCGGCTCGGCCATCGCCTCCTCGTCGCTCGCCACCGAGTGGCTCAAGGGAATAACCATCGACGAGGGCCTGTCGATCAAGAACACCGAGATCGTCGAGGAACTCAACCTCCCCCCGGTCAAGATCCACTGCTCGGTGCTGGCCGAGGACGCGATCCGAGCGGCGATCGGCGACTACAAGGCCAAGAACGGGCTGGTTGAGGCCGAGGCGAAGTCGCACTAATCGGACCTGCCCGTCTCGTCTCCCCGCTCGACCGGACCAGCTTCGGCGATGAGCATCGCCCCGCCTAGCATCCGATGCAATACCCGCACGCCCGGATCGGTTCTCCCTGCGGAACCGACACCGGCCCAACCCCCATCCGAGGAGCCACGATGGCACTCACCCAGCCCGCCCCGACCGACACCTCCGCCAGCGGCGTCATCCTGACCGAGGCCGCCGCCAAGGAGATCCACAAGATCATCGCCGAGCAGGAACTCGACTCCTCCAAGGTCCGCCTCCGCGTGGGCGTCAAGGGCGGCGGGTGCTCCGGATTCTCCTACGTCCTGGACCTCACCGAGAACCAGAAGGAGACCGACGAGGTCTTCGAGCGCCACGGCGTCCAGATCGTCTGCGACCCCAAGAGCCTGCTCTACCTCTCCGGCACCACCATCGACTTCCGCGACGAGATCATGGGCCGCGGGTTCGTCTTCCAGAACCCCAACGCCACCACGTCCTGCGGCTGCGGCTCGTCGTTCGCCGTGTGAGCCGTCGCGGCCTGGCTTGCGAATCTCGCCTCCGCCTCCAGCGGGCGTTCGCCACCTCGGCGGACGCCCGTTCGCATTTCAGACGGGCAGGCGTGGGAACCCCCTCCGCCAGTGGGGCTTGCGTCGGGCGTCCCGCCCCGGTTATCCTGCGTTGTCCAAGGCACGCCCCTGACCGCCACACCGACGGCCTCGGGTTGGGGGCCGTCGGTGGCGGTTGGGCGTGCTAAGAATTGCCGCGGTTGGGCTGTGTCCTTGGGCGGTCCCGCAGGGATCGCCGACTTCTGCCGGACCAGCACCAGCCCCCGGGCGGCCCAGGGCCTCCCGGCTCGCCAGGGAAAGGGGCGTATGAGCCAGGCCGGCGTACCCACGGAGACCGCGCGCGGCTACGTCCCGCCGACGATGACGCAGTTCAGCGTCTTCCTGGCGAACAAGGTCGGCAAGCTCTACGACGTGCTGGAGGGGTTCGAGAGCGCGGGCTGCCGCATCTGCGCGATCAACGTGCACGAGGCCAGCGACCACGCCGTCGTCCGGCTCATCACGACCAACGCGAAGGGCACACGCCAGGTCCTGCGAGACGACAAACTGCCGTTCGCGGAACTCGATGTGCTGGTGGTCGAACTCTCGAAGGGGCGGTCGATCGCGGACCTGTGCCTGTGCCTGCTCGGGGCCGAGATCAACATCCACTTCGCCTATCCGCTGATGCTGCGTCCCAACGGGACGCCGACGATCGCGCTGGCGGTCGATGAGCCGGTGCTGGCCGGGCAGATCCTGCGGCGGAAGGAGTACCGTCTGTTCGGGGAGTGCGACGTGGCCGACCCGCATTGACGCGGCCCGCCCGCGCCCCGCGTTCTCTCCGTTCGATCGGTTCTCAGCGACGCCTCCGCCGCGCCGACAGCCCCCCCGCCATCGCCAGCACGCCCATCGCCCCCGGTGTCGGCACCGTGAAGAACACGCTGCCGCCCGACAGGTCGGTGATGCCGGTGTTGAGCGCGATGATGTCGCCGAGGCGCAGGTCGGCCAAGAACGCGAGTTCCTCCGGCGAGAGGTTGGGGTCGTTCAGATAGAAGAACCGGTCGCCCTCGCGGAGCCGCCCGAACTGGTCGCGGAAGATCGCGGCGCTGGTCTGGCCCATGCTTGCCCCGGCCAGATGGTCCTCGGCGAACAGGCCGATCCACGCGTCGATGGCGTCCACGTCGCCGTACGCGGCCTCCAGGGCCGCCGCGAGCGCGGGGTCGGACGTGATCTGATCGAACGACGTGACGGCGGCCAGGCCATAGTCCTCGCGGAGCGTGTTGTAGTCCGGGATGCCGTGGTCGCGCCCGCGCTGGAGATTCAGTGCCAAGAGGTCGCGTCCGCTCGTGCCGCCGAAGAGCAGGTTGCGGACGCCATCGATCATCTGGGTGTCGACCTCGTTGGCCTCCTGGTACGCCAGGCCGCGGAGCACGGCGTCGAACGAACCCGGCTCGGCCAGCACCGACGGGTTGAAGAACGACTGGAACAAGGACAGGTGCCCTCCCGCGTACGCCGCGCCCCCGTGCTCGACACGCAGCAACTGGTCGTTGAGCATCGTGTGCCCGATGCGGAACGCGGCGGTCGAGAAGTTCGTGTCGATGCTCGCGTCGGTCTGGTCGTTGTACCCGGCATAGGAACCAAGCCCGTGCCCGCCGAGCATGGCAGGGAGCCACTCGTTGTAGGTGATCGCCTGGATCTCGGCCCCGACCATGCGTCGGGCCCTCTGGTAGATCTCCTCGTCGCCCATGCCCGGGTTGGCCGCGCCGATGAGGCCCGCGATGCGGTTGTGCTCGCGGACGAACAGCGTGTGGGTCGCGAGCAGGCCCGTCTGCTCGTTGGCGCGGATGTCCCCGCCCAGATGCATCGTCGGGCTCGGCCCGCCGGCGTTCGGCAGCCCGCCCGTGTTGTACGGCATCATGTCGCCCGTGGATGTGGCCAGGCGTCCGCCGACGCCCTCGCGCAGCGCCGTGGCCCGTGTGGTGTCGGAGCCGTACACGTTCGACCCGTCGATCCAGTGCGTGATCGCGTTGGCGTGCTGGCGCGGCGTCGTCACGCCCTGGGTGAACGCCGAGCGGTGGAAGGGCATCACCGCCGTGCCCGTGCCCATCGGGTCGAACACCGGATCGCCCGTGGGTATCGCGATGTTCATGGCCTCGGCGCCCTCGTCGATGAGCGTGAAGTCGTGGTCGATGAACTGCCCCCACTGCCACGCCCAGGACGAGAGGTTCCGCGCGTTGCCCAGGCCCGCGGGCGTCTGGGCGCCGAGCAGGTTCGAGATGGTCCGCACGTTGGGGCCGGCGATCGGCTGGCCGATGCCGTCGGCGTAGTAGGCGCCGCTCGCGCCGCGGATGAGTTCCGAGCCGACGCAGCCCATCTGGGGGCTGAGCAGGTTGTTCCCGGTGCCGTCGATCGAGCGGTACTGCGCGTGCGCACAGGCCGCCATCCCGCAGATCGTGAGCAGTGCCACCGTCTTCATCTCGGCCCCTCCTTCTGGCGGTCCGTTTGCGGACCCCGCCCCGCGTCGGCGGAGCGGTGTGACAGAACTCTGCCACGGGCACGAACAGAAACAACGCCGCCCCCGATCGGATCGGGGGCGGCGTGTGCCTGGTTGGGATGGCGAAACTCGGCAAGGGGCACCGGCGGCGGCCGCCGCGGTTATCAGACCGCGCGGCCCGTCGGCCCAGCCACGCCCCTTCGCGCAGGGCGTCGATCAGGCCCGGCGGCGACGCGCGCCCAGCACGCCCGCCACACCCAGCAGCGCGAGCGAGCCCGGCGCCGGGATCGCGTGGAACACGCTGCCAGTGAAGTCGGTGATCCCGAAGTTCAGGCGGAGGATGTCGCCGAGGCGCACGCCCTCGAGGAACGCCAGTTCGTCCGGCGTGAGGCTGGCGTCGTTGAGGTAGAAGTAGCGGTCGCCCTCGCGCAGGCGGGTGAACTGGTCCACGAAGATCGTGGTGGCGGTCAGGCCCATGGCGCAGTCGGGCAGGTGGTCCTCGGAGAACAGGCCCATCCACGGGTCGATATTGTCGACCGAGCCGTAGACGTCCTCAAGGGCCTGAGCGACAGCCGGGTCGGAGGAGATCTCGGCGAAGGTGGTGACACGCGGCAGGCCGTAGTCCTCGCGGAGCGTGTTGTAGTCGGGCAGGCCGTGGTCACGCCCGCGCTGGAGGTTCGTGGCGATCAGATCGCGCACGGGCGACCCGGGGGCCACGCCGAAGAGCAGGTTGCGGACCTCGTCGATCACCTGGGTGTCGACCGTGTTGGCCTGCTGGTAGCCGAGGCCGCGGAGGATCGCCTCCATCGAGCCGGGCTCGACGACGATCTGCGGCTGGAAGAACGACTGGGCCAGCGTCAGGTGCCCGCCCGCGTAGGTCGAGCCGCCCGCATCCACGCGGAGCAGCTGGCTGTTGAGCAGCGTGTGCCCGATGCGGAACGCGGCCGACGAAAACTCGGTGCGGATGCTGCCGTCCAGTTGGTCGTTGTAGCCCGCGTAGGTGCCCGGGGCGTTGGACCCCAGCACCGCCGGGAGCCACTCGTTGTAGGTGATGGCCTGGATCTCGGCCCCGACCAGTTTGCGGGCCCGCTGGTAGATCTGCTCATCGGTCCAGGTCGGGTTGGCGGCCTCGATCAGCCCGGCGAGGCGGTTGTGCTCGCGGACGAAAAGGGTGTGGGTCGAGGTCAGCCCCACCTGCTCGTTGGCCCGGACATCGCCGCCCAGAAACAGGTTCGGGGCGTTGGTCGGCAGGTTGTGGATACCCGAGGTGTTGTAGGGCAGGAACCCGCCGGCGCTGGTCGCCATGCGCCCGCCCGCGCCCTCGCGCAATGTCGTGGCCCGGAGGTTGTCCGAGCCGTAGACCTGGGATCCGTCGAGCCAGTGGGTGAGCGAGTTGGCGTGGGTGCGGGGGGTGCTGACGCCGCCGGTGTGCACCGAGCGGAAGAAGTCGATCGACACCGTGCCGGTGTTCATGGGGTCGAAGTGGGGGTCGCCGGCCGGCACGGCGATGGGCATGTACTCGGTGGTGCCCTCGTCGACCAACGCGAAGTCGTGGTCCAGGAACTGGCCCCACTGCCACGTCCAGGACGACAGGTTGCGGCTGTTGCCCAGGGCCGAGGCCGACTGGGCCGAGAGGGCGTTGGAGATCATCCGCGGGTTGCCGCGGTCGATCAGCGAACCGATCCCGTCGGCATAGTGCGGGCCGCTGGCGCCGCGCGGGAGGTCCGCGCCCGTCGAGCCCATCGTGGGGTTCAGCAGGTTGTTGTTGACGCCGGTGATGGTCCGGTTTTGGGCCTGGGCGCACGCGGCCACACCGCACAGCGCGACGATCGCAACGATCCTCATTGTCTTGCTCCCTCTTTGCGGCCGCGTCGGCGGCGGTAGAACGTCCAGAGCAAATCATCCCAGAGTGACAAGCCGGTGGCAAGTCAATCCGCACGCCAGCAACCAGAATGTGGGGGGTGGCAAGCCCGCCACCGCACCCTGGCGGCCGCCCGGAACGCTGGAACGGGGGACGAGCCGGGTTTATCGGCCCGTCCGTGGAGCGGCGGGCTCGCCCGGCTGGTCCGGCTGGCCCCCACCCGGTTCGTCGGCCTGCGTCGGAGAATCGCCGCCCGTTGGCTCCGGATCAACATCGCCGGCGGGCTGAGCCGACTCCGGCTCGTCGGGCTGGGTTTCGGTCGGCGCGGGCTCTGGCGTGGGGGCCGGGGCGTCCGGGTCGTCGATACGCCGGATCGTCAGAACCACCGGCACGTCCACCGGCAGGTTCTCGAACCCGGCCCCGCGCGCTCGCGTCGGCAGCCGCCCGATGGCGTCGACCACATCCAGCCCCGAGACGACCCGCCCGAACACCGCGTATCCCGCGTTGCCGGTCTGCGGACGCGCCGTGTCGAGTTTGGGGTTGTCCACGAGGTTGATGTACCACTGGCGGGTGGCGGTGTGGGGCTCGGCCTCGCGGGCCATGGCGATGGTGCCGCGCTCGTTCTGGAGGCCGCTGAGCCACTCGTTGCGGATGGTGCCGCGGTCGGGCAGTTCGGTGCGGTCGGGCGAGTACCCGCCGCCCTGGATGACAAAGTTGGCCACGACGCGGTGGAAGATCGTGTTGTCGTACTCCTGGGCGTCGACGTAGGCGAGGAAGTTCGCGACGGAGATCGGGGCGTGGGCCGGGTCGAGTTCGACGACGATCGGGCCGAGCGTGGTGTCCATGCGGACGTAGACCGGCTCGTCGTCGCCGGGAGTCGGCGCGGTGCGGCATCCCAGAGCGAGCAGGCAGGCGCCAAGGGCGAGCCCGATCGAAGCGGCGAGTGGGGCGCGATGGTTCATCCGGAGTGGTTCCGTTGGTGCCGAGCGAAGCGGGAAACGCGGCGAGACTGGCGTTGGCACTATACCGAACGCCTGGCCCCGCCGATTCGCGGACACAAACCGATGCCAGCAGGGCGGGAACACTTCGCGCGGCGTGTCGGTTTGGCCCGTCCCCTATCGTGCCGCTGCACACAGAGTCGAAAGGAGACTCCCTCATGGCCGAGGCCGCGACGAAGCGACGGATCCCGCCCGTGTTCTGGGTGCTGTTCGGACTGGTCGATCTCGTGATTGTCGCGGTGGTGCTGGTGGCGCTGTTCTGGGTCGCCCCGGTGCCGAGCGCGTTCGCCGGGTCGCGGACGCTCGAGCAGGCCCGCGCGGTGCAACCGACGGGCCTGGCGGTGGCGGTGGTGACGGCCGATTACTGCCTGGCGTGCCAGATGTACAAGCGGGGGGCGTTGTCCGACCCGCGGCTTGCCGAGTGGGTGGACGCCAATGCCGGAGCCGCGTACCTCAAGTGGGGCGCCGACGACGAACAGATCGAGTCAATCGGGGTCGACCAGTTCCCGGCCACGGTCGTGGTCGCGGGCGAGCGGGTTGTCGCGACGCACTACGGGGCGATGGGCATCGACGAGCTGATCGCGTTCCTCGACGCCGCGAGGGCGGAGGCCGGACGGGGCGAGGCGGTGCCGACGGACCCCGACGCCGACCCGCCGGCGGATCCGCCGGCCGTTCCCGAAGGCGCCGACGAGCAGCAGCCCGAGCCCGCGGCTTCGGGCGGCTGAGTCTCGGTTGTGTAACCGATGCCGGGCGATCGCTGGTTCCTTCCCCGTCCGTGATGTACGTTCAAACCACGCGGACGCCGCCGAGCGTGGGCGGCCGCGTCGGGTCCGTGGGGTTTGGGGAGGTCGCAGCGGTGCCACATCAAGGCTTTTTTGGCGCGGGCCTGCCCGCGGGATGCTCGGCGAGTCGTTCGCGTGCGGCGCGAATCGTTGCGGCAGCGATGTTCGTCGCCGCGGCGGGCGCGGCGGCGAGCGCCGAGGTGCTGCCGATCATCAACCCCGGGTTCGAGGCGGTCTCGCGCCCGCTGGCGGTCGGCGAGATCACCAACGGCGCGGGCGGGGCGGGTGTGCCGGTCGGGACGCGCCCCAACTTCTTCGCCGGCCCCCAGTTCGCCGACAGAGTCGAGGTCGAGGGGTGGCGATCGAACCTGCCGCCGCCGAACAACCCGGGCGCGACGATCCGCGTGGGCGCGCTGAGGCCGCACGAGGTCCAGCCGGGCGTGGCGTATCTGTCCGGGTATTCGGGCGAGCACGTTGCGTGGGGCCAGAACGCCCCGATGCAGCAGACGCTGCCCGTGCTGATCCAGCCATCGACGACGTACCGCCTGACGTTCCTGGCCGGATTCGGGCGGTTCGAGTCGCAGGAGGGCGTGTACGTCGGCCTGTACGGCGCGCCGGACCTCCAGACACTGGTGTTCAACACGTCGAGCGGCTCGCTGCTCGCCCAGACCCAGGGGATCATCCCGCCGCTGGCCAGCGAGGGGCAGATGCTGCCCTACTGGCTCGAAGTGACCACGCCCGCGGTGCTGCCGGGGAACCTGGCCAACCGCTACATCGCCATCGCCTTCGTCGGCAGCGACGGCATCCCGTCGATGGCGTTCGACGACTTCCGCCTGGAAGCCACGCCCGTGCCCGGGCCGGCGGGCTTCGTCGCGCTCGCGGGCGCGGCACTGCGCGGCGGGCGGCGTCGGCGCTGACACGAATCAGACCGGAATCGAAGCGGTGGGGACGGGATTCGAACCCGTGAAACCCTGACGGGTCTACCGGTTTTCAAGACCGGCGCCTTCAACCACTCGGCCACCCCACCGGCGTGTTCGTGCGTGCGGCGGATCGTAGCGACGCGCGGAGCGTGAACGCCACCATCGCCGTCAGGCCGCCGGCTCGGCCTTGGCCGACGCCGCGGCCACAGCCGCTGCCTTCGGCGTCCGCCCCATCAGCCGCAGCACGCCGTCCACCGTCGCGGTCACCACCACATACAGCACCGGCGTGAACAGCAGCCCCAGCACCGTCACCCCGATCATCCCGCCGAACACCACCGTGCCCAGCGAACGCCGTCCAGCGGCCCCGGCCCCGGTCGCGGTCAGTAGCGGCGTCACGCCCAGGATGAACGCGAAGGACGTCATGAGGATCGGGCGGAACCGCGTGCGGGCCGCCGACACCGCGGCGTCGATGATCTTCGCCCCCCCGGCCCGCGCCTCGCGCGCAAACTCCACGATCAGGATCGCGTTCTTGGCCCCCAGCCCGATGAGCAGCACCAGCCCGATCTGCGTGAACACGTTGTTGTCCAGCCCGCGGATGTTGATCGCCGCGACCGCCCCCAGCACGACCAAGGGCACGCTCAGGACCACGGCGATCGGCGTCGTCCAACTCTCGTACTGGGCCGCCAGAATCAGGAACACCATGACCACGCCCAGGATGAACACCATCCCGCTCTGGCCGGTCTGGAGTTTCTCCTGGTACGACATGCCGGTCCACTCGTAGCCGACGCCCGGCGGCAGGACGCCGGCCGCCATCGCTTCGGTCAGCGCCATCGCGTCGCCCGACGACGTGCCCGGCGCCGGGATGCCGTTGAGTTGTGCCGATGGATAGAGGTTGTACCGCGTGACCTGGTCCGGTCCGAACGAGTCGCGGATCGTGGCGAACGTGCCGATCGGGATCATGTCCCCGCCGGCGTTGCGGACCTCGAGCCGCAGCACGTCCTCGGCGCTCAGGCGCGCCTCGGGCACCGCCTGCACGTTCACCTGCCACGTCCGGGCGAACTCGTTGAAGTCGTTGACATACGACGAGCCCATCGAGGCCTGCAGCGTGCCGAACACGTCTTCCAGCGGCACGCCAAGACGCAGCACCTTCTCGCGGTCGATGTCCAGATACAACTGCGGGACCGCGGCCCGGTACGAACTGAACGCCGCCAGGATCCCCGCCTGCTGCATCGACTGCCCGACCATCGCGTCGATCGCCCTCTGCATCTCCGAACGCCCGACGTTGCCCCGGTCCTGCAGGCGCAGGTCGTAGCCCGCGGCGTTGCCGATGCCCGGGATCGCCGGGAGCGAGAACGACAGGAACTGGGCCTCCTGGATCGCCGCCATGCGGCCGCGGATCTCGCCCAGGATCGCGTCGACCCCCCGCCCGGTCCGCACCCGCTCGTCCCACGGGTCCAGCACGATCCAGGCCACGCCGTTCTTGGCTCCCTGCCCGTTGAGCATGCTGAACCCGGCGATCGCGGTCACGTCCTGCACGCCCTCGACATCCCCGACCTGCGCCGCGACGCGGTCCACCACGCTGCGCGTCCGCTGCAGCGAGGCCCCGTCGGGCAGCTGCATGTCGATCATCACGAAGCCCAGGTCCTCCTCGGGCACGAAGCCGGTGGGCACGCGCGTGTACAGCCAGCCCGACAGCACGATCACGCCCGCGAACAGCGCCAGCGGGATCGGGGCCAGGCGGCACGACCAGCGGATGAGCCAGGTGTACGCCGACGTGATCCGGGCGAACACCCAGTTGAACACGTTTCCGACCCATCGGAAGGGGCGGAACAGGACGAAGCCCTTGCGGCGGGTGCCGTCCGGGTTGTGGGTGGCCTTGAGGAACACCGCGCACAGCGCGGGCGAGAGCGTGAGCGCGCACACCGACGACAGCGCGGTGCTCGCGGCGATCGTCAGCGCAAACTGGCGGTACATCTGCCCCGTGATGCCCGGCAGGAACGCGGTCGGGATGAACACGCTCATGAGCACCAGCGTCGTGGCGATGATCGGCCCGACGATCTCGCGCATGGCCCGGACAGTCGCCTCGTAGCCGCCCAGGTGGTGCTCGGTCATGTTGCGTTCGACGTTCTCGACCACCAGGATCGCGTCGTCGACGACGATGCCGATCGCCAGCACCATGCCAAGCATCGTGAGCATGTTGATCGAGAATCCCAGGGCCGCCATGATCAGGAACGTGCCGATCAGCGAGACCGGGATCGCGACCGCCGGGATCAGCGTGGCCCGCAGGCCCTGGAGGAACACGAACACGATCAGGAACACCAGCAGGAACGCCTCGACCAGCGTCGCGACCACCTCGGTGAGCGACGCCCGGATGAACATCGACGAGTCGTAGAAGAACCGCCCCTCGACGCCCGAGGGCAGCGACGGGCGCAGGCGCTCCAGCGTCGCGGTCATCTGCTCGGTCAGGTCGACCAGGTTCGCACCCGGCAACTGGAAGATGACCAGCACCGCCGCCGGCTGCCCGTTGAACGTCGCCGCGGTGCCGTAGTCGCGCGAGCCGAGTTCGACGTCGGCCACGTCGCGCACGCGGACGCGCCGCCCGCCCTCGTCCTTGATGATGATGTCGCCGAACTGCTCGGCGGTGGTCAGGCGTCCCAGCGTCGTGATGATCAGTTCGTAGTCCGTGCCATCGGGCGCGGGCTCGGCCCCGATCTTGCCCGCCGCCACCTGCACGTTCTGGGCCCGGATCGCGGCCTCGACGTCCATCACCGTCAGGTTGCGCGCCTGCAGGCGGGCCGGGTCGAGCCAGATCCGCATCCCGTAGTCCTTGGCCGGGAACACCTGGATCCCGCCCGCGCC
>JAWKTE010000007.1:0-198832 GCA_041401985.1 Phycisphaerales bacterium | reverse complement strand
CGCGAACCCGCGGTAGGCCATGTCGGGCTTGAGGATGACGGGGTACGCGAAGGGGTTGGCTTCGCCGCCCGTTGCGCCGTGGCATGCCTCGCCGCCCTCGCCCCGGATCACCGCCAGCGCTCGCACCGCCCGCTCCGCCGGCGACGCCCCAGACTCGATCAGCCGCACGGGGAGCACGAACTCGCGGGCCTCGTCGCCCAGCGCGTCGAGGATCTGGCTCTTGGACTCGCCGATGATCCCGCCGCCGCCCGGGATCCCCGGGTTCGCGCAGGTGAACACCAGCGGCCCGGCGTGGCGGAGCGACAGCCACGCGAGCCACGCCCACACGGGCAGATAGAACACGCTCGCCGGCCACCACTCGTGATGGGCAAGACGCGACCACGAGGCCAGCAGGCGTCGGCGCCCGCGCCATGTCCAGACCTCGGGCACGATGGCGACGAGGCTCGCGCCCGCGATGATCGACGCCCCGAGCATGACCCATGCGGCCGCGCGTGCGAGCACGCCGCCGGCCGACAGCCCCTCGACCCACGGCATCACGACCTGCCACGCCGCGATCAGCAGCGCGAACTGCGCGATGGGCACCCACAGCAGCAGCCGCGCCGTCCCCCACGCCCCCCGCCCGCGCCGCTCGCGCCACGCCCAGCCGCCCAGCACGCCGACGGCCGCGACGCCGAAGTCCAGCGTCATGGTCGTGATGACCAGCGCGCACAGCACCATCGTCGCCCGCGGGCGGCGCGACGCGAGCAGCCCGATCACCAAGGCCGTGACCCACCACGCCACGCCGAGCGTCAACCGCCCGAGCCGATGCACGAACGCATCCGCACCGATCCGCCGCGCCGCGGGCGCAAGATCAGCAACGCCCGCCAGCGGCTCCACCCCCGGTGAATCGTGCCGGGCGAACAGCCTCGCCAGCCGCCCCTCCATCTCCTGGGCCTGGGCGATCGGCAGGAAGTGGTTGGCCCCGTTCACGACCAGACGCGAGCGCGCCGACAGCGCCGCCGCCTCCTCCGCCCCGCGCACGCCCGCCAGCACGTCGTACCGCCCGTGCAGCACCAGAAGCGGGACGCGCGACTCGGTGAGGATGCGCCGCAACGGACGCATGTCCGTGTCCAGGAAGTTCCGCATCGACGAGTGGCGGAACCAACGCTCGGGCAGCACGCCGAAGTGCGGCACCAGGTCCACGCCCACCACCAGCCCCGTGTACCCTACCGCGTACTTGAAGTGCTCGAACCAGTAGTCGCCCGAGCCCTCGCTCTCCTGCGTGCCGATCGAGGCCATCAGCGTCGCCGACGCGACACGGTCCGGAGCCATGTCCGCCAGGTGCAGCACGACGCCGCCGCCCATCGACCAGCCGACGGCGTGGAACCGGTCGATGCCCAGCGCGTCCATCAACGCCAGGCAGTACGCGGCGTGGGCCTCGATCGAATAGTCGGCGATCCACTTTTCGCTCTGGCCGAAGCCGGGAAGGTCGGGGGCGATGACCCGATACCCCCGCGCGGCCAATCGCTCGCCGAGGCCGCGGTACACGGTGCCATCGGCGAACGTGCCGGAGGCGAAGTTGGCCGCGTCGCCGGGCGAGCCGTGGAGGAGCAGGACTGCCGGACGCGACTGGATCGCCTCGCGAGCCTGGGCGTCCCCGCCCCGGACCTGAACGAAGGCGCGAGCCGGGGCGTCCCCGCCCCGGTCTTCACCAGCCTGCTCGCTCGATCCGTTCGCATTCTCGACTACATCAGAAGAAGCCGCGGGGTCATACCCCGCGGGGTCGGACCCCGCGGCTTCCTGCGATCCATCCGGGCCCGCATCGGGCAAGCGATCCCGCCCAACCTCGGGCGACCGCTCTCCGGTCGCACCCGCCTCCCACTCCAGATAGGTCACCCGCACCCGCCGCCCACCCGACGCTTCCGCCGCCCCCACGAACTCGGGCAGCATCACCTGAGGCCGCGTGATCTCCTCAGCAGGTCGCGCCGACTCCACCGCCCGCGACGCCACCAGCAACGCAACGTACACCGCCACGCCGATCGCCAGCGTCAGCAGCCGTTTCCGGAGAGAACGTGGTTTCTCGCCCATGCCGCGGCGTCAGGGTAGACGGGCCAACCGCGTGATCCGCCCTACGCCGCTAACTCGAGCGCCTCACACCCCGCACGCCTTCCGCAGCGCCTCGACCTTGTCCGTCTTCTCCCACGTGAAGAAGTCCAGCCCGTCCTTCGTGTACGGCTCGCGCCCGAAGTGCCCGTGCCGGGCCGTGGGCAGGTAGATCGGGTTCTGGAGTTTGAGCGAGTCGATGATGCCGCGCGGCGTCAGGCGGAACACCTTGCGGATCGCCTCGGCGATCTTGCTCGGCTCGACCTTCTCGGTCCCGAAGCAGTGCACGTGCACGCTGGTCGGCTGCACGACGCCGATGGCGTAGGAGAGCTGGATCTCGCACTCGTCGGCCAGTTCGGCCGCGACCACGTTCTTGGCGACGTACCGGGCCATGTAGGCCGCGGAGCGGTCAACCTTGGTCGGATCCTTGCCGCTGAACGCTCCGCCGCCGTGGCGCCCTCGCCCGCCGTAGGTGTCCACGATGATCTTGCGTCCGGTCAGCCCGCAGTCGCCGTGCGGCCCGCCGATCTCGAACCGCCCCGTCGGGTTCACGTGCAGCGTGATCTTGTCGTTCCAGAACCCGACCGACTCGAGCACCGGCTTGATCACGTGCTGGGTCACCTGCTTGCGCAGTTCGGCCTGGTTCTCGTTCCACCGCTTGTCGTGCTGGGTCGAAAGCACCACCGTGTCCACCCGGATCGGCTTGCGACCGTCGTACTCGACCGTCACCTGGCTCTTGGCGTCCGGACGGAGCCCCGGCACCGAGCCGTCGCGCCGGGCCTCGGCCTGTCGCTCCACCAGCCGGTGCGCGATCTGGATCGGCAGCGGCATGAGCACGTCCGTCTCGCGCACCGCGTAGCCGAACATCATCCCCTGGTCGCCGGCCCCCTCCTCGCCCTTGCTGCCGACGTCCACGCCCATGGCGATGTCCGGCGACTGCTTCTTGATCGACGTCAGCACCGCGCACGACTCGCAGTCGAACCGCATGTCTCCCGAGACATACCCGATATCGCGGATGATCTCGCGCACCACATCCGGGATCTCGACGTACGCCTCGGTCCGCACCTCGCCCGCCACCACCGCCATGCCGGTGGAGACCATGGTCTCGCACGCCACGCGGCTGTTCCAGTCTTTTTGCAGCATCGCGTCCAGGATCGCGTCGGAGATCTGGTCGGCCACCTTGTCGGGGTGCCCCATCGAGACGGACTCGGACGTGAACAGGGTGCGATCGGCCATGTCTGGACATCTCCCGGTCGCCGGGGCCTCCCCCGGACTGGTCTTTGTGCGGGTCTCCGCGAGCGGTTCGCCGCGCAGGGCGTGCTTTGTTCCGTTCATCCGGATGAGTGGATGAAGGGATAGTGTAGCCGCCCGATTCCCCGCTGTCGCAGCCTACCGAAGCACGACAGCGCATGACGCGCGTGCCGACACGCGCCGACCGACCGCTACCCTTCCCCGATGCCCAGCCCCACGCGCCGCGGCCCCGCCTCCTCCCCCAAGAAGCGCACCAACGCGCCGCGCCCCTCCACCCACGCACCCGCCCCGCCCAACGGCGCCGCCGCCGGGCTCACCTACGCCGCCGCCGGCGTCGACCTCGAAACCTACGACCAGTTCATCGACACCCTCCCCGCCCTCATCCGGCGCACCCACACCCCCCGCGTCATCCCCAACGAGGGCGGCTTCGCCGGGCTCTTCCGCCTCGACTGGAACCAGAAACTCTTCAAGCGCAACTACAAGGACCCCGTGCTCGTCGCCTGCACCGACGGCGTCGGCACCAAGGTCAAACTCGCCGCCCAGGCCGGCATCTTCGACACCGTCGGCATCGACCTGGTCGCCATGAGCGTCAACGACCTGATTGTCCAGGGCGCCGAGCCGCTGTTCTTCCTCGACTACATCGCCGTTGGCAAGGTCGACAAGGCCCGCCTCTCGGCCATGGTCGCGGGTGTGGCCGAGGGCTGCCGCGTCGCCGGCTGCGCCCTGCTCGGCGGCGAGACCGCCGAGATGCCCGACGTCTACCGGGCCAACGACTTCGACATGGCCGGCTTCGCCGTCGGCGTCGTCGAACTCCGCCGCGCCATCAACCCGGAGCGCTGCGCCCCCGGCGACGTCGTGCTGGGCCTGGCCTCCAGCGGCTGCCACTCCAACGGCTACTCGCTCGTCCGCAAGGTCGTCGAGCACGCCGGGCTCGACCTGGGCGCCACCTACCCCGACCTCGACCCCGACCGCACCCTCGCCCACGTCCTGCTCGAGCCCACCCGCATCTACGCCGAGCCCATCGTCCGCCTCCAGCGCGGCTACTCGGTCAAGAACGTCATCTCCGGCATGGCCCACATCACCGGCGGCGGCCTGGCCGACAACCTGGCCCGGGCCCTCTCGCCCAAGGTCGACGCCGTGCTCGACGCCGGCTCGTGGACCGTCCCGCCGGTCTTCGCCTTCCTGCAGCGCCACGGCAGCATCGCCGACGACGAGATGGCTCGCGTGTTCAACATGGGCGTGGGCTACTGCCTGATCGCCAAGCCCGCCTTCGCCGGCGCCATCCAGCGCAAACTCGAACGCATGGGCGAGACGGTGTTCCCGCTGGGCAAGATCGCACGCGGGAAGGGGCGGGTGCGGTTCAAGTAGCGGGGCCGGGACCCAAGAATCCAAAGATTAAAATGCAGCGGCGCGCGCCAACTCGCGCCCGTTCCGGTCAAGCCAGTCGACGTCGCCTCGTCGATCGCTAGTGTAATGCAGTCCGGCCGTTCGGCAAGAGCGTGTCTGCGGGAGAACAGTGGCGACATGGGCTACATCGACCCGACCCATTTCTGGGCGTTCACCTCGTCGACGGGCGATGAAGGCGAGCCGTTTGATGAACGGAAGGACCCGGCGTGGCACGCCGATCTGCCCGGGCCGTCGAGATTCCGCGCGGGAATGCCTGTGGAGCTTTGGGATCCCTCAATGGCGATCGAGGTGAACGCGGCCGGCACTGCGCCTCGGACCACGCCCGAAGTCCTGTCGGCATCCGCTTGGTATGGGACTGATCCTGAGTCGGATCGCGAGTTTCTCGTAGCGGCTCTGCTCGAAGACGAGGTTGCGGGGTGTGTGCAGTCGTCGGATACTCGATCACGGGCGGCCGCAGCTTCCCGTGTTCTGCGATCGATACTTCGCCTGCATGGGGTTGGCTCGCAGAGCTCCGAATGAAGCGACGGGGAGTAAGACTCCGTTGGATCCGTTGATGCTGCGGTCTGTGGCGACTTGGCGACCCGAAGTCGCCCCGCAGTGAGCTCGGATCGCGACCGTCTTCAACGAGCCACGGAATCGCCGACTCTTCAGAACCAGCCCGTGCGAAAGGCCGGAGGTTGATCCAACTTCCGGCTGTGCAATCCGCGCCCGACCCATCGCTGGAACCACTCTGCGCGACTCAACGCATGGGCGAGACGGTGCTCCCGCTGGCAAAATCGCGAAGGGAAGGGGCAGTGCGGTTCAAGTAGCCCGCGACCCCGGAATCATCATAATGCACTGGCGCGCCAATTCCTGCCCGTTTTGTCCAGCCGGCCGACAAGCGACGCGTGGTAACGTCCGTCGTGCCAACCCGCCGGACCACAACCCCAAGCCCCATCCCGATCGCCGGGCGACGGCAGCCGTCTATCGGACCTCGCGATCCTCAAGGTCGTGTAGTCTCCCCGACCCGCTCCACACCTGTCAGCCCCGCCCCCGCGTGGCCGGTCACCCACCAACGACCGATACACTCGGTCACGAGGCTCGCGGCCGGGTCCGACCGGGTCGCGCGGCGGGACTGCCCTTCAACCCCCCGGGCCGCTCGGCCCAACCCATCGACCGGCCCGTGGCGGGCCACACAAAGCGGAGACCTCCCATGCGTCGCACCACGCGCCCGCTCGCCGTGACCGTGCTCTGCCTCGCCGGCGTCGCCATCGCGATGCCGGGGCTTGCCGCCCCCGCGGCTCCGGCGTCCGCGCCCACCGCCCACCAGCCCGACGACGAGTACGTCCGCTTGCTCGAGACCGCCCTCGAGGGCATCACGATCCCGGGCTACACCCGCAACGCGATCGACGACCGCGACGCCAACGCCGAGTGCGTCTTCCGCCACCCCAGCGGGCGGGTCCACCCCGTGTCCATCCGCTGGAACGAACCGGGCTGGCTCGACGAGACCTGGCTGGGCGAGCCCGAGACCGTCATCGTCCGCGACTCCATCGGCCTGGGCGACCGCAGCGCCCTGATCCGCGGCGAGCGCCAGGGCCTGTCCATGTGCGGCGCGTTCGTCGTCACCGGCGAGATCATCATCAGCGTCGGCTTCGCCAACCCGCGCGGCCCGTTCACCGAGGAGGACCAGCAACGCACGCTCGACCTCATCGAGCAGATGTACGAGAACCTCCGCGTGGCCCACGGGTTCGACCCATCGCCCGAACGCCCAGAGCCCGGCCCCCGCGGCAACGACCGCCCGCCGCCCGGACGCGACGAGCCGGTTGCCCCCGCCGGCGGCCTCGGCGACTCCTCGCGCGACCAACTCAACCAGAACCGCATGAGCCGCCTGTACCAGGCCCTGCTCGACGCCGACGCCCCAAGCCGCGGCATGCCCGACATCGACGCCCTGATCCGCTCCGGCGCGATCCCGAGCCGCCTGGCCCTGGTCGACGCCCGCT
Organism: Phycisphaerales bacterium; assembly: GCA_041401985.1. Taxonomy (GTDB): domain Bacteria; phylum Planctomycetota; class Phycisphaerae; order Phycisphaerales; family UBA1924; genus JACKHA01. Next base: position 192,113 of record JAWKTE010000007.1, on the reverse strand, counting down.
CGCCCGCGCTGACGATGTGGGCCCTTGGCATCGGCGAGCCGAACCGCGAGGCCGCGACGATGCGCCTGGGCTCGACGTGGCGCGACGGCCCAGTGGCAACCAGCGACCTGCCGCGCAACGGCGCGTGGCTGGTGCTGAGTGGCACGGGCGAGGTCACGACGCTGCCGGTCGATCCGGCGTGGCTCGGGCGCTACGAGCCGCGCCAGCCCAGCGCCGCCGAGGCCGACGCGATGCTCGACGGCTCGGCCGCGTTCCTTGGCGTCTACACGTCCGATGCCCAGACCGACTCCGGTCGGAGCGGCGCGGGCGTCGATGCGGTCATCGTCGGCTTCACGCGCCAGCGCAACGACAACCACCTCGACGCGGACCTCCGCCCGGGCGACCTGATCGTGTCGATCGACGGCGTGCGCGTCGAGTCGCTCCGCGACCTGGACGCCGCCATCACACGTCTGACGCCGCTGGACAACGACGCGTGGGACAGCACGCCGGTCGAGGTGATCCGCGATGGGCGGATCGTCACAACGCTTCCGCTGCGCCCGGCGTACACCGCCACGCGCGACCCGCGCCTGGTCCGCGACGAGGCCGTGGAACTCATGCGAAACGGCGGGGTCCTGGGCGAGGCCCGCCCGACGGCCCCGCCCGCCGAGTTCGCCGCGGGGCAACTCGATGCCGACGGCCTGCTCCGGGCCGCGGAGCGCGAGGACGTCTCGGTCGGGACGGTCATGCTCGTGCTGGAGGCGACCGACGGCCCCGAGGCCGCGCTGGACTACATCGAGCGGCGCATCGACGACGAGGACCGCCCCTACGGCGGGTCGGAACTCGACCTGGCCCACGCCGACCAGCTCTCCCGCATGGGCCGCGTTGATGAGGCGATGCACGTGCTCATCCGCATGGAGGAGGAGCGGAACCGCCAGGTCGCGGTCGACGTGGCGCGGGCGTCGGACCGCTCCGGCCAGATCGACATGGACGAGGCGATCCGCCAGCGCGCCGACTTCTTCGCGGACGTGTGGACTGGCCGCATCAACGCGCTCGGCAGCGGGGGGCGGATCGATGATCTCATGTACGAGTTCGACCGGATCTGGGGCGTCGCCCCGGGCCAGATCGGCGCCGCGGGCATGGCGGTCTACTGGCTCGTGCAATACGGGCACTTCGACGTGGCGGCGGACGTGATCCACCGCCTGCGGAACTTCGAAGGCCTCGAGCGGGGCCAGCGGGCCGTGATCGAACGCAGGTCGCGCGGCGACTGATGGACCTGGAGCGGGAGGCCAGCGGCCGCTGAAGCGCGGGTCGATGGACACGTTCAGACTCGGGCGATGCTCCATTCGCGTACACCTGATAGACTTGCGCAGTCCGCGGAGCAAGTCGGTGCCGACCAACCCTGATCGCCCGGCCTCGCGGAGCATCCTCCACCACTGGCCGCAACAACTCCTCACCCCGTGCTCTGCATCGCCGCCGCGATCCCGTTCACGCTGGCGAGCAGCGCGGCCTGCAGTTCCGGGTCCGTTGTGCCCGCGGCATCACTGGCCGCCGCGCCCGCGGCCCGCCACCTGGTCATCAACTCGATCTGGCACAGATTCAGCGCATCGGTGTCGGGGTTCCTCGCCGCGATCAGGTCCTGGATCACGCGGCGGCGATCCAGCAATCGCTCCGAGCCGGTGATGTCCAGCACGAGCCGCGCGGTCTGGTCGAACTCGGCGCGCAGGCGGGCCAGGATCGGATGCTCGCCATCGCCGGCCGCCCCGCTGGCCATCCCCGCCGCCGCCGCGTACCGCGTCGCGATCCCGAGCCTCGCCCGGGCCATCTCCTGCTCCGCGTTGGCGATGATGGCCCCGAAGAGCGGCCACTGAGCGTTCCACTCGCGGAACCGCTCCATCAGCGACGCGTCGCGGTCGAGCGCGGCCCGCAACCCGCTGCCGACGCCGAACCACCCCGGTGTTGTCGCGCGGATCTGCGTCCACGCGAACACCCACGGGATCGCGCGGAGCCGCCCGAAGTCGGCCGTTCCCGGCGAGCGCATCACAGGGCGTGAGGCCAGCGGCAGGCGGCTGATGTGCGCGATCGGCGTGACGCCCGTGTACCAGCCCCAGAACGCCGGGTCGTCGATGAGCGCGCGGTAGGCTTCCATCGAGGCGGCGGCAATGCGCTCCATCACGTCGGTGGCGCCCGATGGGGTGCCCCCGGCCTCCGCCGACGCCGAATCGCCGCCGCCAAAGCCGGCCGCATCGTGCGTCGCCAGCAGCATCGCGCTGACGATCTGCTCCAGGTGGCGGTGCGCGATGGACGCCATGGCGTACCGGAACGAGATGACCTCACCCTGCTCGGTGAACCTGATGCGCCCGGTGCGGCTCTCGCGCGGGGCCGCCAGGATCGCGCGATTGGCCCGCCCCCCACCGCGCCCGATCGTCCCGCCGCGACCGTGGAACAGGCGGACCTGCACGCCCGCCTCGGCGCACGCGCGGCTGACCTCGCCCTGGGCCCGGTGCAGCAGCCAGTTGGCCACCCAGTACCCGCCGTCCTTGTTCGAGTCGGAGTACCCGAGCATGACCTCCTGCATCCGACCGCGCCGATCGAGGTGGGCCTGGTACAGCGGCTCGGCGAAGACCTCGCGCAGCAGGCCCGCGGCCCGGTCCAGGTCGTCGATGGTCTCGAACAGCGGGGCGACATCGAACAGGCTCGACCCGGGGTCGCCCGCGAACGCAGGGCGATAGAGCCCCGCTTCCTTGGCCAGCAGCAGCGTCTCGAGGATGTCGCTGGCCTTGTGGGTCATGCTCACGACGTAGGAACCGATCGAGCCGGGGTCGGAGTCGATGGCCGCGCGGATCACATCGAGCGTGTCGAGCACGACGCGGGTCGGGTCCGACAGCGACGCGCCGATCGGCGTCAACGGGCGCGGCGAGGCGAGTTCGCGGCGCAGGATCTCGAGCCGTGCCGCCTCGTCGAGTTCGGCGTACCGCTCGGTCACGCCCGCGACGCGGAGCAGTTCATCGACCGCGGCCTCGTGCACGTCGCTGTGCTGGCGAACATCGAGCGCCGCCAGGTCCAGCCCGAAGGCCCGCACGCGGATCTGGAGGTCCGCCAGCGGCCCGCGCTCGCACAGGCGGTCCAGCCCCGCGTGTTCGAGCGATCGGGCGATGACGCCGAGGTCGGCCTCGAACGCCGCGGCGGTGTAGGCCTTCGGATCGTCCACGCACGCGCGGAGGCGGGCCTGCATCTGGAGGATCCGCACGCGATACGGCTCGAACTCCAGGTGGCGCATGGCCGATTCGTCGACGCTTGCGGCGTCGATCGCCGCGTCGGTTCGGATCGCTTCGAGCAGTTCCGGCGATGCCGGGCGCCGTCGCGTCGAGACCGTGAGCGCGAGGCGGAGTTCCTCCAGGGCCGCGGCGTAGAGATCGACCGCCGCCCGCCGGTGGGCCCGCAGGGTCTGGCGGGTGACCTCGGGCGTGACCTTTGGGTTGCCGTCGCGGTCACCGCCGATCCAGGAGCGGTATCGCAGGACCGTCGGGAGCGAGCGGAGGCGACCACCCAGCGCCGCGCCGGGCTTTGCGGCTCCCGCGGGTGCCTTCGGCGCGTAGTGCCGACTGATCGCCCGCCGCAAATCCTCGTACAGCGTCGGCACGACGTTCCAGATCGAGCCCGCCAGGTAATGCAGCCCGTTGCGGACCTCGTCGAGCGCATCGAGGCGCTGCGAGCGGACCTCGTCGGTCACCGCCAGTTCCAGCAGCACCCGGCGCAGCCCGGCCTCGTGACCCTCGCGCTCGGCATCGAGCAGGTCCGGGCGCTCCAGGTCCGCGAGCGTCTCGGCCATCCGCGCCTGCTTGCGAAGCACGGCCCGGCGGCGTGCCTCGGTCGGGTGGGCCGTCAGCGTGGGTTGGATGTCGAGCCGCCCGAGCGTTGCAAGCAGGTCGTCGAGGCTCGCCCCGCGCCGGGCCAGTGTTGCGACCGCCTCGGCGATGGACTCGGTCCGGGGCGACTCGGGCGTGGCCTTCCGCTCCCGCTCGCGGTTGATCCGCGCGATCTCGAGCTGCTCGGCCTTGTTGCGCAGGTGGAACCGCAGCGTCAGGATCTGGATGACCGCGCGGATGCGCGCGACGGGCAGTTCGCCCAGCCAGGCCGCGGCCCGGTCCAGATCGCCCGGCGATCCGTCTGGCCCGGGCACGCACAGGCGGCGGAGTGAGGCCTCGTCTTCGAGCGCGGCCCCGAGCCCGGCCCGGGCCAGTTCCTCGCCGAGCAGGCGTTCGAGCATCGGCGCTGCTCCCACGAATCCAGGCATCGTGTCCTCCGTGGCAGTTTGGCCCCTGGTCAAATCCGTCGTCGTTGCGTGGTGGATTATGCCCGCAAGGTTGGGCGGGTGCGCCGCGAGGGCGCGCGGCGAGTGATCGGCGTCGCGGCGATGGCCGATGTCCCCGTTCCGTGCGTCCGCCTCGCAGGCGATCCGTTCGAATCAAGTTTGGACCCGATCCTGACTCGGGCCGATACAGGCGTGCGCCCGAACCCGCGCGACCCCGACTCGTAGACTCTCGCCCGTGCCCGACGCCGCCCCGCCCAGCGCGACTGCCGACGATTCCCCGCTTCCCGCGGGCGAGCCGCCGCGCCGCCCGCTGCCCAGGGCTCTGCTGGAACTGGCCCGCCCGCAGCAGTGGGCCAAGGGCCTGTTCGTGGTCATCGGGCCGCTGTACGCGCTGACGGATGATCGAGAGTTCTCGTGGTGGGCCGTGGCCGCGGCGTTTCTGGCGTTCAACCTGGCGGCCTCCGGGTGCTATGTGGTCAACGACCTGCGGGACGTCGAGCAGGACCGGGCCCACCCGCGCAAGCGCCGCCGCCCGATCGCTTGCGGCGACGTGACGCCCCGCCAGGCCGGCGTGTTCACCGCGGTGCTGTTCCTCGCATCGGCGCTGTTCGCGGCGCTGGCGAGCGTGTTCTCCGGCGGCTTGCTGCCGCTGGGGTCCGACGCAAGCGGTGCGGCTGGCGAGGCCGGCTCGACGGCGTGGTGGTTCCCGCTGCTGGTGCCGGGGGCGGTGGCGCTCTACATCGCCAACGTGACGGCGTACAGCCTGCGCCTCAAGCATGTGGCGATTCTGGACGTGGTGAGCCTGGCCGCGGGCTTCGTGCTGCGGGTGCTGGGCGGGTGCGCGGCGGCGGGGGTTGAGCCGTCCACGTGGCTCATCAACTGCACGTTCTTTTTGTCGATGTTCCTGGCGTTCGGCAAGCGGCTCGGCGAGCGCCGGACGATGGCGGCGGACACGGGCGGCACCGGCGCCACATCGGCCCGCAGCGTGCAGTCCCGATATACCGACGACCTGCTGCGGATGGTCGTGGTGATGACCGCGGTCGCGACGCTGGTGCTGTACGCCGGGTACGTCCAGACCCGCGACGACCATTACAAAGTCGGGTTCAACCTGCTGTGGCTGAGCATCCTGCCCGCGACCTACGCCCTGCTGCGGACGATCCTGCTGGTCGAGCGGGGCGAGTACGACGACCCGACGGAACTGGCGGTGCACGACCGCCCGTTCCAGGCCGCGGTCGCGGTGTACGGGTTCCTGACCGTGGGCGCGGTGGTGCTGGTTCGCTTTCTGCACAATCAGGCGTAACCGCCTTGGCGCACGCGAATCTTGCGCGTCGCTCGAACCCGGGCGGGGTTTGGGCGGTACAGGAATCTTGCGCGGCCGGTCCTGGGCGCGCCCGGAAACGCAACCCGGTGGGTTGCCGGATCGTGCTATGCTGCCGATGGTGGGCCGGCGGGCCTAACACAAAGCGTGGCAACGGGTTCCGTCTTTTCGAACCCGCGTTGCCGGGTCTGTGGATGGTCCCCGCGGGTGGAAGGAGTTGCGCGAGTTTGCCGGCGGGCGTGGAAGCCCGGTGAGTTGGTCCGCGAACGTGTCGATGTCAGCATCCGGCTCGGGCGGCCATTGGGCCGCGGACCCGTGTTCGGTCGGGAACAGATCAGGATCACCCAGTGGCCGGCGACCGCCCAGCCGAGGACGACTCGGGGGCCAGTCTCGGGCCAGCAGAAGGAGCGTGCCTCATGTCGTTTGAGAAGCGGAGCGAGCGTTCGGTGGCGTCCCGTCGGACGGGGCTGCGGCTTGGGACTCGGGGCGGGGCGGCATTGGCGGCTCTGGCCGGGACCGCGGGTGTGCTGGCGATGCTGTCGTCGGCCCCGGCGATCGCGCAGGACCAGCCCGCGGGCGGCGCCCAGAACGCCGAGGGTGTGGCTCAGCCCGCCAGCGCGATCCCCGAGGCTCCGAACGAGCAGTCGTTCAACGCCGCCGCCCTGCAGGCCATGATGGCCGCGCGCGGCGGCGGGGGCGGCGGGGACGACAGCGGCACTCCGTGGCCGCAACTGTCCGAGGGCTTCACGCAGGTCCGCTCCGGGACCGACGGGCAGTCGTTCTACGGCGTGTGGGTCCGCGAGCGCGACAACCAGATGCTGCTGGAACTGCCCGCGGGCTACGCCTCGCAGAGGCACTTCCTGGCGGTCACGCTGTCGTCGGGCGACGCGTACGCGGGCCTGCAGGTCGCGGACTACTACGTCTACTGGAAGCGCCTGAACAACCGCCTCATGCTCGTGCAGCCGACGCTGAACATCCGCTCGACCGGCGACGCCGAGAGCCGCTCGAGCACCCAGCGCCTCTTCACCGACCGCGTGCTGCTCGACGTGCCCATCCTGGGCACCGGGCCCAGCGGCGGGCCGGTCATCGACGGCGACTCGTTCCTGGCGGGCAACGTCGGGCAGTTCTTCGGGGCCTACGGGGCCCGCAGCGATCTGGCCCGCATCGCCAAGACCAAGGCGTTCCCGCAGAACGTCGAACTCGCGTTCGAGATGCCCGCCGGCGGCGGCGTGCTGACGACGTTCCACTACTCCATCAGCCTGATCCCCAACAACAACGGCTACCAGCCCCGCGTCGCCGACGAGCGCGTCGGGTACTTCACCACCGGGTACACCGATCTCGGGCAGATGAATCCCGAGGACACGTTCGTGCGGTACATCAACCGGTGGCGTCTTGAGAAGGCCGACCCGCGTCTGGCCCTCAGCCCGCCGCGCGAGCCCATCGTGTTCTACATCGAGCACACGGTTCCGATCCGGTACCGTCGCTGGGTCCGCCAGGGGATCGAGTACTGGAACCAGGCGTTCGAGGCCGTCGGCATCGTCGGGGCCATCGAGGTGCGCCAGCAGGACCAGACGACCGGGGCGTACATGGACCTCGATCCTGAGGACGTGCGGTACAACTTTATTCGCTGGCTGGCCAACGGCCAGGGCACCGCGATCGGCCCGAGCCGCGTCAACCCCATGACCGGCCAGATCCTCGACGCCGACGTGGTTCTCACCGACGGGTTCATCCGCTCGTACTACCGCATGGTCAACGACATCCTGCCGGAGGTCGCGACGCGCGGCATGAGCCCGCAGACGCTCGCGTGGCTCGAGGAGAACCCCGCGTGGGACCCGCGCGTCCGCCTGGCCGATCCCTCGGAGCGGGCCGACGTGGCCGCGGCTCTCCGCACGCGCGGCGTGCTCCGCTACGGCGGGCACCCGGCGGGCAACGTCTCGACCAACGTCATCGGCGACGAGCCGTTCGACGGGCTTGGCGGTCGCGTGTCGCAGGTCAACGGCATGTGCCTGGCCGGGCAGGGCGCGATGCTGAACATGGCGACGATGCGTCTGCACCTGGACGTCTTGACCCACGGGGCCGACGCGGCGCTGGCCGCCCAGGCCGCTGGGGGCGACCCCGAGGAGCCGACGATCCCGCCGGAGATCCTGGAGTACTACCGCAACAACCCGCGCGTGGTCGAGATGCTCCCGCCGGAGGTTCAGGAGAAGGTGCGGGCGCTGCTCACCGCAGCCGCGGCCCAGACCGCTGCCGCCGATGAGGGCGACGACGAGGGCGAGGGTGCGGAGGGTGCGGCCGCTGCCTCGACCCCCGCGCAGCCGACGCGACGCCAGGACATGCTCGACGGCATCCCCGAGTCGTTCGTCGGCCCGCAGATCGCCGACCTGACGGCCCACGAGGTCGGGCACACGATCGGCCTGCGCCACAACTTCAAGGGCTCGACGATCTACTCGATCGACGAGATCAACTCCGAGGCCATGGCCGGCACCACGACCTGGGGCGGCTCGGTCATGGACTACAACGGCTGGAACATCCGCATGGAGTCCGGCGACCGCCAGGGCGACTATGGCCCGATCAACATCGGCCCCTACGACATGTGGGTGATCGAGTACGGCTACGGGTTCGGTGATCCCGCCGCGGTCGCCTCCCGCTGCGCCGACCCCATGCTCGCCTACGCCACCGACGAGGACACCTGGGGCTCCGACCCCACGGCCCGCCAGTGGGACCTCTCGTCCGATCCGCTCGAGTACGCCCACGAGAAGATCCGCCTGGCCGAGTTCCACCGCGGGCAGCTGCTCGACGGGTTCGTCGAGGACGGCGACTCGTGGTCCCGGGCCCGGACCGGCTACCAGATCACGCTCAGCCAGCAGATGTCGGCCATCAACATGATGGCCCAGTGGATCGGCGGGGCGTACAACCACCGCGACAAGCGGGGCGACGCCAACGGGCGTCCGCCCGTCGTGCCCGTCGAGGCCGATCGCCAGCGGGCCGCCCTGGCCTTCATCCTCGAGCAGGCCTTCCGCGACGAGTCATACGGCCTCACGCCCGAACTGCTGCAGTACATGGGCATGGACAAGTGGTGGGACGAGGGCGGCTTCGCCACCATCTTCCAGGACGTGCCGTATCCCGTGCACGACACCATCCTGGGCATGCAGGCCTCGACGCTGACCATGCTCATGAACCCGACGACGCTGCAGCGCGTCTTCGACAACGAGTACCGCGTCCCGGCCGACCAGGACATGCTCACGCTGCCCGAACTGCTCTCGGGCGTGTCCGACGAGGTCTGGTCGGAACTCGGGGCCCGCGCCGGCGAGAACTACACCGCACGCCAGCCCATGATCTCCAGCCTCCGCCGGAACCTGCAGACCGAGCACCTCGGGCGGATCATCGAACTGTCGATGCCCGGCAAGATGACCGGGGCCGCGGCCGAGCCGGTCCGCACGCTGGCGACCGCCGAACTGCGTCGCCTGCACGAGCGGATGGGGCGTGCGATGCAGAACGGCGGGCGGCTCGATCCGTACACCAGCGCGCACCTGGCCGACGCCTCCAGCCGCATCGAGCGGGCCCTCGAGGCGACGTACATCTACAACACCAACGACATCAGCAGCGGCGGCGTGATCATGCTGCCGTTCTTCCGCGACGGGCAGACCGCCACGCCGCGGCGCTGATCGACGCGACAGCCGACGTTGACCACCGCGAGGGCGGGACCGAACGGTCCCGCCCTCGTTTCATTCTGCGCGGTGCAACCCATCGCGAGCCGGGGCGTCCCCGCCCCGGTCCCCCACGCGCCTCGTCGAGCACAACGCTGTCGGTCGTTGAACCGGGGCGGGGACGCCCCGGCTCGCGTCCGAATTGCAACGATCGCGCGTTCCTCACATCGCCGCGCGGATCCTCGCCACCGTTTCGATGAGCCCCCCCATCGCCGCCAGCGGGAGTTGCGTCGCCGCGTCCGACATGGCTTTGGACGGCTCCGGGTGGCACTCGATGAACAGCGCGTGCACACCGGCCGCGACCGCCGCCCGGGCCAGCAGCGGGGCGCGGTCGGGGCGTCCGCCGGTCTGCTCGCCGGTGCCGGGCGTCTGGGTCGAGTGGGTCACGTCGAAGCACACGGGCGGCGGGCCGTCGGGCGACTTGAGCGACATCAGGTCGCCCAGGCCGATGAAGTCGTTGACGAGCCTGTGGTACCCGAACGTCGTGCCGCGCTCGGTCAGCATGACGTTGCTGCAGCCCGCCTCACCCAGTTTCCGCACCGGCCCCGCCATCTCGCCCGGCGAAAGGAACTGGCCCTTCTTGACGTTCACCGCCTTCCCGTGCGTGGCCGCGGCCCCCCCCGCTGCTTCCAGCAGGTCCGTCTGGCGGCACAGGAACGCCGGGATCTGGATCAGGTCCACCGCCTCGGCCACCGCCCCGGCCTGCGACGCCTCGTGGATGTCCGTGGTCGTCGGCAGCCCGGTGCGGCGGGCGATCTCGCGGAGCCACGCCAGCCCCTGCTCCAGCCCCGGCCCGCGGGCGGATGCGATCGACGAACGGTTCGCCTTGTCGAACGAGGCCTTGAAGATGTACGGCAGGTTCGCCGCCGAGCACGCCGCGTGCACCGACCGGGCCACGTCCAGCCCGAGTTCGAGCGACTCGAGCACGCACGGCCCGGCGATGATCGCCAGCGGCTGGGCGGGGCCGATGGTCACGGGGCCGACGGTGCAGAATCGAGCCATCGCCAAGCGTAGCGGCTCGCGGGTGCGTGCCGCTCGCCCGCTCGGCTACGCTCGGGTCCATGCTCCGCCTCCACGAGATCCGAAAGGCCTTCGGCCCCACCGTCGCGGTGGACGGGCTGAGCCTCGAAGTCGCCGCGGGCGAGGTCCTGGGCCTGCTCGGTCCCAATGGCGCGGGCAAGACCACGACGATGTCGATCGCCACCGGCCTGCTGCCGCCGGATGCCGGGAGCGTGGACATCGCCGGCGCGGGCGCCCCCACCTCTGCGGCGGTCCGCCGGCGTCTGGGCCTGGCCCCGCAGGCGATCGCCTTGTACGACGACCTCTCGGCCCGCGAGAACCTCTTGTTCTTCGCCAGCCTGTTCGCCATGCCCCGCGCCGACGCCGCACGCCGCGCGGATGAACTGCTCGACCTGGTCACGCTCCGCGACCGCCAGCACCACCGCGTCAAGGGCTTCTCGGGCGGGATGAAGCGCCGCCTGAACCTGGCCGCGGCCATCGTGCACGACCCGCCGCTCGTGCTGCTCGACGAGCCGACCGCCGGCGTCGACCCGCAGTCGCGCCACGCGATCCTCGAGCTCGTCCGCACGCTCAAAGGCGCGGGCAAGACCGTGATCTACTCGACCCATTACATGGAAGAGGCCCAGCGCATCTGCGACCGCGTGGCCATCATCGACCACGGGCGCGTGCTGGCCCTGGGCAGCGTGGCGTCGCTCGTGAAGTCCCACGGCGGCAAGACGTTTGTGGTTATCGAGGACCCCGAGGGCCAACGCCGCGTCGAGACCGCCGACCCGGTCCGCGAGATCGCCCGCCTGCTCGAGGGCGGGCTGGAGCACCCTGTGCGTCTTGAGTCGCCGAACCTCGAGTCGGTGTTCCTGGACCTGACGGGGCGGAGCCTGCGGGATTAGCGTGCGCCGGCGCACTCCACACCCGCGAAAAACGGGGGCGCTCAGCACGTCGCCCCTACACCCGCACCTTCTCGAACTGCCCCTCCAGCCGCTTGGGTGACACCGGCCCGGACGTCCCGAGGTCCTGCGCGAAGAGCGAGACCCGATACTCCTCGATCATCCACCGGAACGTCTCCAGTTCCGGGTCGACCGTGCCACGCTCGGCCAGGGCCTTGGCCCGCTCCACGTACTTGCGGATCCACGGCCCCAGCAGGCCCATCAACTCGCGGTCCTTCTTCACGCCCGCCTCGCCGCCGGCGCGCAAGCGATCCAGGCGTCGCTGCACGCCCGCCAGGTACCGCGGCACGTGGCGCAGCCACCGCTCCGGCGTCCGCAGCAGAAACCCCGGCGACACCAGCGCCCCCACCTGGGCCCGCACGTCATCCAGGCTCGCCTCCCACCCCGCCGGGGCCTTGCCGCCGGGGGCCGCTTGCTCCAGACGCAGCGCGGCTGCGTGGTGGGCCTCGAGGATCCGAACGACCAGCGCCGGCACGTCCTCGGCGGCCTGGTACAGCCGATCGATGGCCGCGACGACGGCCGCATCGAACCGCGCACGCGTGCGGATGCTCGTCGGGTTCGTCGCCCCGCTCCCGCCCGCCCCGGTGGAGGCTCCGAAGAACGCCCGGTCCGCGATCAGTTCGATCACCTCGTCCAGCAGCCCCGAGCCCTTAGACCCGGTCGTACCGGCCCTCCCGCCCGCGGCCCCCGTCGCGTGCACGAGGCTCGCGTGCATGGCCGCGACCTTCTCCATCGGCGGGAAGTCCTTCTTCAGACGCCGGATGTCCTCATTGGCCACCAGCATGTACAGGCGTCGCAGCCCGGCCCGCATGAGCATCCCGCCCGCGGCCTCGGTGTCGCACAGGCGCACGCCCGCGGTCTCTCCCTCGTCCACGACCGCCGGGTACCCACGCACGACCACGCCCGCGCGGGTGGCCTCGACGAACGCGGGCAGGTCGCCGAACTCCCAGTCGCGGTACCCGCTGCCGGTGTAGCGCGCATCGCCCAGGTCCAGGAACCGCACGTTGCTGATCCGCAGCGCGGTCTTGATCTCCCCGAGGCGACGGCTCTCCTTGAGCGCCTTGCCCCCCTTGCCCACCACCTGGAAGTTCATCCGCAGGTGCTCGGGCAACTCGCCGATCCGCCACTGGTCGGCACCGATCCGCACGCCGAAGCGCCGCTCGGCGAAACGCGACAGCGCCTCGACCAGCGTGTCGCCCCGCGCATGCGACGCGCGCACGAACTCGGTCGCGAACCCCGGCGCCGGCCCCAGCACGCGGCGTGTCTCCTTCGGCAGCAGTCGCACCAGTTCGACGACCTTCTCCTCCAGCAGCCCCGGCACCAGCCACTCGGCCCTCTGCTCGCTCACCTTGCCGAGCAGTTCCAGCGGCACCCGCAGCGTCAGACCGTCGCCGCTCGTGCCCGGCTCGTAGCGGTACTTCACCGCCAGCGGCGTGCCGTCCACGTCCAGTTCGTCGGGGTACAGATCTCGCGCGGGGCGATCGGCCGACGCCAGCAGCAGGTCCTCGACCCTCATGTCCAGCAGCCTGGGCTGCTCGTGCCCGGCCCGCTTGAACCACCGGTCGAACGTCGCCTGGTTGAAGACGCCCTCGGGCACGCGGGCGTGGTAGAACGCCTCCTTGGCCGCGGCGTCGGCCAGCAGATCGCGCCGGCGGGCCTTGGCCTCGAGCGTGCGGACCTCCTCTTCCAGCGCCAGGTTCCGGTCCAGGAACCGCGGGCGCGGCCTCAGATCGCCCTCGACCAGCGCGTGGCGGATGAAGACCTCCCGGGCCGCCACCGGATCGATCGGCCCGAACGACACCGCCCGCCCGGCGATGACCTCCAGCCCGAACAGCAGCACCTTCTCGAACGCGAGGACATTCTGGCGTCGCGAGTCCCAGTGGGCCTCGGAGTATGTCCGGCGCACCAGGTGCCCCGCGGCCCGCTCGATCCAACCCGGCTCGACGGGCGCAACGATCCGCGCGTACCGGCGCGTCGTCTGCACCACCTCCGCCGCCATCACCCACCCCGGCGAGTGCTTGAACAGCACGCTGGCCGGATGAACCGCGAACGAGGCCTGGCGCGGCGCCTCGTACTCGTGCTGCTCGCCCTTCTTGCCGACGCTGGAGAGCAGGCCGGTGAGCAGGGCGCGGTGGATCGCGTCGCGGTGGCTGGGCGTGAGAGAGTTGGTGGCGCGGGCCTCGGGGCGTTCGTGCGCGTCGGCCGATTCGTTCCCGCCCCGCAACTCGGGCACGGGGGTTGTTGACGACTCCGGTTGTTCGGCACGGCGCGGGCTGCCGCGTCGCTCGCCCCGCCGGCCCGGGCCCGCGCTCGGGGCTCCCTGCACCCCGATCTGCTTCACCAGTGCCCGCAACTGGTTGTGCGTCTCGTGCCACTCGCGCATCCGCACGAACGACAGGAACGCCGCCTTGCACCACGCCACCAGTTTCCGGCGCGACAGGTGGCGCGACTGCTCGTGGTACTCCTGCCAGATGTTCAGGAACGTCACGAAGTCCGACGCCGGGTCCTCGAAGCGCCGGTGGGCCTGGTCCGCCGCCTCGCGCCGGTCCAGCGGGCGGTCGCGCGGGTCCTGGATCGACAGCGCGGCCGCGATGATGAGCAGGTCATCCAGGCACTTCTCGTCCGCCCCCGCCAGCACCATCCGCCCGATCCGCGGGTCCACGGGCAGGCGCGACAGGCGCTCGCCGAGGATCGTCAGCACGCCCTGCTCGTCGATCGCCCCGAGCTCGTGCAGCGTCTCGTACCCGTCTTTGAGACGCCTGGCCTCGGGCGCCTCGACGAACGGGAACCGCTCCGGCTCGCCCAGACGAAGGGCCTTCATCTGCAGGATCGCGCCCGCCAGGTTCGTCCGCAGGATTTCCGGCTCGGTGAACGCAGGGCGCTTGGCGAAGTCCTCCTCCGAGTACAACCGGATCGCCACGCCCGCGGCCACACGCCCGCACCGCCCCGACCGCTGGGCCGCCGACGCCTGGCTGATCGCCTCGATCGGCAGCCCCAGCACCTTCGTCCGGGCCGAGTACCGGCTGATGCGGGCCAGCCCGGAATCCACCACGTACCGGATGCCCGGCACGGTCAGCGACGTCTCGGCGACGTTGGTCGCGAGCACGATCCGCCGGTACGGGTGCGGCTTGAAGACCCGCTCCTGCTCCTCGGCCGACAGACGCGCGAACAGCGGAAGGATCTCGGTCTGCGGGGGATGGTGCTTGCGCAACGCCTCGGCGATCTCGCGGATCTCCCGCTCGCCCGGCAGGAACACCAGCACATCGCCCGAGCCCTCGTCGGCCAGTTCGTCGATCGCGTCCAGCACGCCCGTCTCGAGGTCTCGCTCCGCGTCGCCGGGATCGCCCATGAACGAGGTCGGCTCGCCGGCGTGCTCGCCCTCGGCCACCACCAGCGGGCGGTACCGCACCTCGACCGGGTACGTCCGCCCCGAGACCTCGATGATCGGCGCGCCCACGCCGCCCGAGCCGAAGTGCCGGCTGAACCGCTCCGGGTCGATCGTCGCCGACGTGACGATGACCTTCAGATCGCGCCGGCGCTCCAGCAGCGTCCGGAGATACCCCAGCAGGAAGTCGATGTTCAGCGAACGCTCATGGGCCTCGTCGATGATCAGCGTGTCGTACTGCTCGAGCAGGCGGTCGCCCTGCGTCTCGGCCAGCAGGATGCCGTCGGTCATCACCTTGATGAACGTGTCCTCGCCGGTGCGGTCCCCGAAGCGGACCTTGAAGCCCACCTCACGCCCGACGCTGGTGTGCAGCTCGTCCGCCAGGCGGGCCGCGACCGACCGGGCCGCGATCCGCCGCGGCTGGGTGTGCCCGATCATCCCGCGCACGCCGCGCCCCGCGCTCAGGCACATCTTGGGCAACTGCGTCGACTTGCCCGAGCCGGTCTCGCCGCACAGCACGATGACCTGGTGCTCGCGGATGGCTGCCTCGATCTCCTCGCGCCGGGCGATGATGGGCAGGTCCATCTCGAACGAGGGCCGCGGCAAGCGCTCGCGCCGACGGGTGAGCCGCTCGCGGGCCAGGTCGATGTCGAAGCGAAGTTGCTCGATGTCGCGCGGATCGGGGGCGGCGACGCCTCGCACCGGGCCATCCGGGAACGCCGAGCGATCGGATCGGGCCGACCCGCCTCGCCGATCCCCTCCGTCGCGACTGCCGCGCCCATCACCGCGCCGATCGGCTCGCCCATCCCGCCGCCCGCCGCGCCCGCGTCCCCCCGTGAGATTGCGGAGGCGTCGGCGCAGCCTGGCCGCGTCGGCGAGCGTGCACTCATCGAGCAGCGGGTAGAGGTCGGCGATGGACTGGTCCTGGAGCACGGGGAGGTTCGGCGCGACGCGCCCGGAACCTTATCCGCCCGGTCACACCGACCCATTCCCCGAAGCGGGTCCGTGGACGCCGGCCCTGAGGAGGCCCCTCTTCAAAGCGGGCGACGAAGGTCCGGGTCGATCAACACTTGATCCAATCAACCGGGCGCGATCAAACGCACGACCCGGACCTTCGCAGAGCCTCAGGTCCGGCGTCTGGACGATCCGTACCGATTCGGGAGACTGGTCGAACCCGCTCTCTGGTCGTCTCTTACCCCACTCAGTCACTGACCCCCGCCGGATCCTCACCTTTCTCGATCGCCTCGATCTTGCGCACGCGTCGGGCGTGGCGGCCTCCCTCGAACTCGGCCGCGATCCACACGTCCACGATCTGGTCGATCAGGCGCTGGCCGAGCAGGTCGGCCGACAGGCACAGGATGTTCGCGTCGTTGTGGGCGCGGGAGAGTTGGGCCGTCAGTTCGTCGTGGGCGACCGCGGCCCGCACGCCCGGCACCTTGTTGGCCGCGATCGACATCCCGATCCCCGTGCCGCACAGCAGCACGCCCAGGTCGGCCTCCTTGGCCGCCACCGCCTTGCCGACCACGAACGCCCGCTCGGGGTAGTCGCACGAGCCCCCCTCCAGGTCGCCCAGGACGGCCACCTCGTGCCCCTCGGCGGTGAGGCGGTCGGCCAGCGACCTGGCGCTGGCGTGTCCACGATGGTCCGCCCCGATGGCGATCCGCATGCGGGTCTCCGGGTGTGGCAAGCGGGCAAGAAAGCGGCGCGCTAACCCAGCAGTTCCTGGAGCCGACGCCGGGCCAGCGCTCGGATCCGCTCGGCCGTCTCAGTGTAGACGGAAAGCGGCGAGCCGATCGGGTCCGGCACGTCGGCGCCCTCCGGATCCAGCGTGGCCGCCTTGCGGGCGGCGGTCGGGTCGATGGCGTTGATGGCCGCGAGGTGGTTGCGGGTCATGGCCAGGATGACGTCGGCCTCGGCGATCATCTCGCGCGTCAGTTCGCGCGACCGATGGGCCGAGAGGTCCAGCCCCTGGGCCTTCATGGCCTGCACCGCTTCCGGGGTCGCGGGCCCGCCCGGGACCGCGGCCGCGCCCGCGGAAATCACGCGGACGTTCACGCCGCCCGCCTTGGCCACCTCGTCGCGGACGATCGCCTCGGCCATCGGGCTGCGGCAGGTGTTGCCGGTGCAGACCACCAGCACGGTGTGCCGCGCGGCCCGGGTGAGATACCGCTCGTCGAGCACACCGGGTCGCTCGATCGCGAACCCGCCCTGGTCGTCGAGCCGGACGGTTGTGGACGGCTGGTCGTACCGGGTCGGCCCGTCGTCGATCACCAGGTCTACGCCCGGAATGGCAGCGGCGTCGTCGGCCGTGTGCTCGTTGGCCGCGCCCACCGCCCGGAGGCGGTTGGCGACGATCGGCACGCCGGAGCGCTCGATGATCCGCCGGGCCAGCGTGTGCTCGGGCACGCGAACGACCACCTCATCGCCGGATGTACCCACGCCCGGCACGGTGCCGAGAACTTCGACGCACCGATCCTGCTGGGCCTGGGTCAGGCGGATCCAGAACGAGACCGGCCCCGGCGTGGCCCGGCGCAGCAAGCGTCGATGGACGCGGTTGAGCGGCTCGAGCGCCTCGGTCGCCTGCTCGGTGCTCCAGGCGTGCCACGCGGCGATCACCGGCCCCTCGCCCTGGTAGAGTTCGGACAGGCGGGCCAGCGCATCGGGCGCGAGGGCCGAGGCCATGAGGCCATACACCGTCTCGGTCGGCACCACAACGAGACGCCCGTCGCGCAGAGCCGCCGCGGCTTCCTCGACGATCGCGGACAGATCGTCGGAGCGGGTGTCCCGGATGATCTCGGTGTTGGCCGCCATCTGAAACCAGTATCGCATCCGCCGGGGGGTGTGGGCAACCAGACCCCGCGGGTTGGTGACAGAAGGGGCGCACCGGGAGCGCCCCGTCGATCTGTAGTGGATTTCTGGTCCCGAGGTTCGGGGGGAAACGCCGCCATCGACCTAGGGGTTTCTTGGGGTTTGGCGTTCCCGATCCCGGTCCCCGTCACCGATCCGCCCCGTGGTCCACCAAAGGCGACTTCCGGATGAAGAACGCGACGTAGGCCACCCGGTCGGCCTCCACGACCACCGGGACCCAGGCGGTGTCGACCGTCGAGTGGTAGCGGCTGCGCCAACGCCCGTCGTGCCGGTCGTAGTACTCCCCCCACCCGTGGCGGTGGACGGTGACCGGGCGGTCGACGACACGGGTGCCGCGGCCCAGGTAGCGGCTGGACCAGATGGCGTAGTCGGCCCCCACGCTGCGGGCCTGGCGGGCCAGTTCGCCGCTCCCGGGGCGGATGGGCTCGGTCGTGGCGAAGGAGGACATGCCGACGATGGTGGCCGAGCCAGCGGATTCCTGGAGTTGGAGGGCGGAGAGGAGTTGGTCCGTGGCCGCGGCTTTTTCAGAGAGCGACCACTCCGACGTGTGGACATCGGACGCCACCTCGCGGGCCTCGAGTTCGTCGAGGGCGGCCTCGACGCGCTCCCACGGAGCCTGGCGGACGACGACGGGGTGGTTGCTGGGATAGGAGGGATCTGCGGCGGCGCTCGACGCACCGGTCTCGGCTGTGCCGGCGAGCGGGGCATCGGCCGAGAGGGGGCTGGGTCGATACGCCCGCTGCCAGATGGAGGTCGAGCAGCCGGACAGCGCAAGAGCGAGAGCGCAGAGGGCCGCGAGCGGGAGGCGGGCGGGCGTCATCGGGCCGGGGCGGGGTGTCACGGGATGGTGGCTCCTGGTGCGCCCGTCGCGGTGGATCGGAGCGGACGCACGAGCATAACCGCGTGCGTGGGCGCGGGCGTGACGGGAATTGCGCTCGGAGCGACGCGCCTCAGCGGTTCCGGGCGTCGGCCATGGCGTCGAGCCGCTCGATCGCCTCCCGGATCGTCTGCTCGTGCGTCCAGGGCAGGAAGTGGTTGGCCCGGTCGAGCGCGACAACCTCCACGCTGGCAGCGCCGGTGAGCGTGCGCTGCATGTACTCGACGTTGGCGTAGGGCACGAGGCGGTCGCGCGTGCCGTGGATGATGATGACCGGGCAGCGGACGCGATGGAGCACTTCCGCCAGCGCCTCGGTCTGCTCGCGCCCGGCCAGCAGTTCGACCAGCGAGTTGCGGAGCGCACGCGGCAGCACCCCGCGGACCGGCGGCGTGGACGCCAGGCCCTGCATCAGCCCGACGTTCTCGAACTGCGGGTCGAGCGAGGCCGAGACGAGGATGAGGCCGGCGACCTGGTCCGGGTAGTCCGCGGCGGCGCGGGCGATGATGGGCCCGCCGAGGGAATGGCCGACGAGGATGGGGCGGTCGCCATCCGGGGAGTCGAGCAGGGGTCTGAGCACGGCGGCCTGTTCCTCGAACGACACGACGGGGCCGCGCGGGCCGGAGCGTCCGAAGCCGGGGCGGTCGATGGCGATGGACTCGGTGCCGGGCGGGGGTTGGCGGAGGAAGGCCCGCCAGGCGCCGGAGGAACCGGGCGTGCCGTGGACGTAGATCACGCGGCGCGAGGCGTCGTCGGGGTCGGTCGCGGCCAGATAGGCCAGCGGGGGACGCTCGTTGCCCGGATCGATGGAGAGGCGGAGGACGCCCACGGGGTCTCCTTCGGCGGCGGTGGAGGCGTGGATGATGCAGGAGGGGAGGGGCAGGACGAGAAGGATCGCCGCGATGGCGGGCAGAAGGACTCGTCCTGTCCGTCCCTGTGTCCCATGATGGATTCGTGGCGAAACGGCCGATCGGCAAACGGCAACAAGCCCGCGGCGGCGCCCGAAGCGGCGCCCACGGGCACGCCCATCACGACGCCGCGCGTGACCCCGCGACCGGGAGAGGACCAACGCCATGCTCGATCTATCCAACATCTCGTGGCGGGCCGGGTGGGGGTTCGTGCTTGCGGCGGTTGCGCTGCTCGTCGGGTTCTGGGCGGCGTTCGAGCCGGGCGGCATGGCGTGGGCGTGGTGGGGATACGCGGTGACCGCTTCGGTTGTTTCGGTCGCCGCCCTGGTCGTGGTGCTGTCGGCGTGGCTGGACGCCGGCGGCGGGAGCGAGCGTGAGTTCTGGGCGTTGTCGGAATGGCTCGCGCTGGTGGGCGACACGCCGTGGTGGGGCAAGGCGCTGGTGGTGCTGGGCGGGGTGGCGTGGGTGGTGGTGTAGTCAGCCCGTGGCGGTGCGGGGGGCGGGGGGCTGCGGACGGACGATCCGATCGGCGCATCGCCGCTCGATCTCGCGCAGGCTCTCGGCGAGGCGCCGGACGTCGTGTCCGTGCTGCGCAGAGATGTCGTTCTTGATGGCGTGGATCTCGTCGAGCATGGGATCGGATTCGAAACTGGGACCATCGGGGCCGGGCTGGCTGGACATCTCAGGTCTCCCAGAGCAAGTCGGGCGTAACGATCGTGGGCGGAACCAGCCCTGCCCGCAGGCAGACTGCGCGGAGGTGCGTGATCTTGTTGGGATTGGCCAGGTGCCGCACGTTCCACGTGAGCAGGTATTCCGCCGCCCACACGCAACACACTGCGACGTGCAGCGCGTCGCCGACGGCGGGGCCGGGCATCACCTTGTGCCGCACCAGCGCCTCCGCGAAGCCGACGACCGGCGGGTCCAACGGGAGAACGGGCACGTGCTCAACGAACGACGCGGCTTCCGCCGCCGAAAGGTGACGCGGGTCCGCGAGTTCACGGAGCACCTCGGGCGAGATGAACAACTCGTGCTTCGATGCCTGCTGCTGCCACCACTCGACGCTGGATCGTTTGCGGTACCGGCTGCTCGTGTCGTCACGCTTGGTGACACACGCCGAAACGAAACTGGTCTCCAGGTACACCCGCGCCATGGGCAAGTGTATCGCTACGCCGGCTTCGACCCGATTCTGGCCCACTCATCCTTCAGCGTCGCCGTGCGGTTGAAGACGAGCCGCGGCGTCGGGGCCGCCAGGTCGGTGTCGGGGTCGAGCGCGAAGTAGCCGAGGCGCTCGAACTGGTAGCGAGGGATGCCATCGGGCCATGTGGCACCGGCGATGGTGGCGGGGGTGAATGGCTGGGCTTCCTCGGTGTTTGTCGTTGGCCCGTCCGTTGGCGGCACCGACTTGCTCCGCGGACTGCGCAAGTCGGTGGCACGGCTGGCGAAGTCCTTCAGGTCCTCGAGCACCGCCGGCTCGAGCATCGCACGCTCGATGATCTCCAGCGAGCTCGGGTTCAGGTCGTCGGCGGGCTCGCCGGTCCGCTTGCCCGGCTCCTCGGCGTTGAAGAGGCGGTCGAACAGGCGGACCTCGGCGGGGACCGCGTGGTCCGCCGAGACCCAGTGCAGCGTCGCCTTGACCTTGCGGACCTTGCCCTCGGCGTCGGGGGGCGGGCTCTCGCCGCCGGCGGTCTGCGGGTCGTAGGTGCAGATCAGTTCCGTGACGTTGCCCGCGGCGTCCTTCACGACGCGCTCGCAGCGGATCCAGTACGCCCCGCGCAAGCGAACCTCGGCGCCGGGGGCGAGGCGGAAGAACTTCTTGGGCGGGTCCTCCATGAAGTCGTCGCGCTCGATGTAGAGCGTGCGCCCGAACGGGGCCGTGCGCGTGCCGGCGGCCGGGTCCTCGGGGTTGTTGACGAGTTCGACGTGCTCGGTCTTGCCGTCTGGCCCATCGCCCGGGTAGTTCTCGATCGTGACCTTGAGCGGGCGCAGCACGCCCATCCGGCGCGGGGCCTGCCTGTTCAGGTGGTCGCGGAGCGTGTTCTCCAGGCGCGAGTAGTCGATGAGGCTCTCGGTCTTCGTGACGCCGACCTCGGTCCAGAAGTCGCGGATGGCCGCGGCCGTGTACCCGCGTCGGCGGAACCCGGCGATGGTGGGCATGCGCGGGTCGTCCCAGCCGCGGACGAGGCCCTCGCGAACGAGGCGCAGGAACAGACGCTTGGACGTGACCAAGTACGTCAGGCTGCCCTTGGCGAACTCGATCTGCTGGGCGTGGTGGATTCTGGGGCCCCACGAGGGCGGGGCGTCCGGGCTGGGAGCCGGTGTAGAAGCAGTAGAAGGCCCGGCTCGGAGAGCCGGCCCACCATGACGCCCGACGTTGACCGAATCGATGAACCAGTCGTACAGCGGGCGATGGTTCTCGAACTCCAGCGTGCAGATCGAGTGCGTGATGCCCTCGATCGAGTCCTCGAACCCGTGGGCCCAGTCGTACATGGGATAGATGCACCACTCCCGCCCGGTGTTGTGGTGCTCGGCGTGGGAGATGCGGTAGAGCACGGGGTCGCGCAGGTTGAAGTTGGGCGAGGCCAGGTCGATCTTGGCGCGCAGGGTGTAGGCCCCGTCGGGGTGCTTGCCGTCGCGCATCTCGCGCAGGAGGCGGATCGAGTCGTCGATGGGGCGGTCGCGGTCGGGGCTGGTGGCGGGGACCTGCGGCGTGCCGCGGCGTTTGGAGACCTCGTCGGCGGAGAGCGAGCAGACATAGGCCCGCCCCTTGCGCACGAGTTCCTCGGCCCACTCGTACATCTGGCCGAAGTAGTCGGAGGCCCAGAACACGCCGCCGGCGTTCGCGCCCGTCTCGGGGTTGAAATCGGCCCCGAGCCAGAGCAGGTCGCGCTTGATGGCCTCGACGAACTCGCGTTCTTCCTTTGCGGGGTTGGTGTCGTCGAAGCGGAGGTTGAAGCGCCCGTTGTACTTCGCCGCCAGGCCGTGGTTCAGCGTGATGCTCTTGGCGTGCCCGATGTGGAGGTAGCCGTTGGGCTCGGGCGGGAAGCGGGTGTGGACGCGCGGCTTGCCGAGCCTGGCCCGGGCGGCGTCGCCGGCCGGGCCGGGGGCGTCGACGGGCCCGGCGTCGTCGCGGGTCCAGACGCCCCACTTGGGTGCGCCGGAGGGGCCGGGGCGGTTGTCGGATTCGACGATCTGTTCGATGAAGTTTGGGGGGCGCGTGGGGGAAGCGGCAGGGGCGTCCTGACGGGCGTTGGTTGATGGGTTGGATGGAGTGGCGTCGGGCATTGGCGTTCGGCTCCGCGATTGCACGGATCGTAGATCGGAACGAGCCGCAGCCCGACAGTCGCCGAGGCGTCGATTCACGCCGACTTATTGGCTGGCTCCGACCGAGTCCGGTGGCCCTCCGGCAGGCTCGCGGGCTCCAGCCCGAACTCGCGCCGCAGGGCCTCCAGCTGCGCCGAAGTCATCGGACGCGCCTGTTCCGCCTCCTCCCGCCATCGCCAGACCCGCTTGAGAGCCTCGCTCACCGGCGGCTCGATCGGATTGGATTCACTCGTTGCCATCGGACAGAGCCTCCAGAGGTGTGATGATCCGGAGCGGCGTGTGGTAGCCGCTGAGTGCCGCGATGGCGGCGAACCGCTCAATCCGGCGCAGGCTGGCGATGTGCTTGAAGTTCCATGACACGAGCACGTCGAGGCCACCCACATACGCAGCCGCCACATGCCGGGCATCGATCGGCTTGCTGGGAGGGACCGCCCGGAGCGCGACGAATGACTCTGCGAGGGCGGTGACGGCCTCCATTTCGGGCAGCAAGCGGGCCGCCACATCGCCGATCAGACCTTTGAGCCTTGAGGCGAGCGGCTCCTCGGCGTTGCCGAGTTCGATGAGCACAGATGACGACACCCATGCCTCGAGTTCGCCGCGGCGGCACCGGTCCAGGAACGCGAGCGTCGCCGCCCGGAAGTCCGGCGAATCGTCCGCGAATGCGAAACTCCACACGGTCGTCTCGACGTACACCCGGAGCATCACGGCCTCCCGATCTGCTAGTCTATGCGTTCGTGGTCCGAACGGAGTTGATGCGCAGTTGCGGTGGAGGCACGTCATGGCGAAGTCGTTCGACCGTCGATCGTTCCTCGGCGCAACCGCAGGGCTGGCCGGGCTAGGCCTCATGACACCTGCCGCCTTCCCACTCGTCGCCGGGCACGCCCGCCCGCGCACCCAACCCGGCCCGCGGCCAGTCCCCCCAAACTCCCGCATCGGCATCGCCCTCATCGGCTGCGGCAAACGCATGTTCGAGATGCTCGGACCCCTGGCCGACCACCCCGACCTCCAGATCCGCGGCGTGTGCGACGTGGACGCCACGCGGCGGACGGAGGCCGGCAATCGCATCGTCGAGCGGATGCGTCGGCGCGCCCTCGACGCCGGCGGGGCGCTGGCCGACGCCGGGATCGCCGAGTTCGTGGACCACCGCGAACTGATCGCGATGCCTGGCGTGGACGCCGTGGTCATCTGCACGCCCGACCACTGGCACGCCGACCAGGTTCTCGACGCCGCGGCCGCGGGCAAGGACATCTACTGCGAGAAGCCGCTGACCCAGTGCCTTCACGAGTGCCGCGCCATGATCGAGGCGGTGCGGAAGCACGGCGTGGTGTTCCAGACCGGCAGCCAGCAGCGGACCGAGTACGACCACAGGTTCGTCCGCGCGTGCGAACTGGTGCGGGCCGGCAAGATCGGCAAGGTGCTCAGCGTGCACGTGGGCGTGGCCGATCCGCCGGTGGCGTGCGACCTGGCGGGCGAGGCGCCCGAGCCGGGCCTGGAGTGGGACCGGTGGCTGGGGCCGGCGCCGTGGCGGGAGTACAACGCGGAACTCTCGCCGCGCGGCGTGCACAACCACTACCCGACGTGGCGGAACTACAAGGAGTACTGCGGCGGGTACCTGGCCGACATGGGGGCCCATCACTTCGACATCGCCCAGTGGGGGCTTGGGCTGGATGCGTCCGGGCCGGCGCGGGTCGAGCCGCCCGAGATGGGCGATCGCGCGGGCATCGGCGGGCAGTTGCCGATGCGGGGCGCGACGCTGGTCACGCCCGACGGCGTGCGGATCATCCACGGCGGGCCGAGCGGAACCACGTTCGTCGGCACCGAGGGGATCATCGCCGTGGACCGCGGTCGGATCGCCAGCGTGCCGGGGAACATCCTCGACGCGGAACTGGGCGAGGACGAGCGTCTGCCGCGGAAGGCCAGCCACATCCAGGACTGGGTCGACTGCATGCGCAGCCGCGAGCGGTGCATCTGCGACGTGGAGATCGGGGCCAGGTCGGCCGCGCTGTGCCACCTGATGAACCTGGCCTACGAGCACCGGCGCACGCTGCACTGGGACGCCGCGGCGTGGCGGTTCCGGGGCGACGACGCGGCCAACGCGTGGCTCGAACGCGACCGGCGCGAGGGGTACGCCCTGCCCGCCTGGTGACCCAGCCAGATCGCGTGAGCAACGCCGCCAGACGGCGCTTGGACCGCACGGGGTTGCAGCGGGAGCATGGCCTCCCGAGCACACCCCGGGCATATCCACGAAAGGCGCGTTCCATGAAGGGTTGCTCCCGGTCGATCGTTCTGGTTCTCGGGTGTGTCGGTGCGGCGTGCGGCACGGCCTCGGCGGCTATCACCGGCGGCACCGGCGCGACGCAGCAGATCAGCCCGCCGGCCAACTGCTTCCCGGGCTTTCTGCCCACCGGCGGCAAGGTCTTCGTGTGGGACGAGCAGCAGAGCGTGCCCGTCACCCTTGGCCTGCCCGTCGACATGACCGTCAACCCCTCCGTCTCCACGACCCCGACGCCAGGCGCCATCACCGGCCTGCTCGACGCCCACTTCATGCACTTCGACCACATGGGCCAGGCCAGCGGCACCGTCACGTTCAGCGGGCAGATCGTCGGCGTCGCGTTCACCGACACGTTCCTGGACATCTCCGACCCCGCCGTCGGCGCACTGGGCACGATCTACCCCACCGGCGTCATCGACCGCGGCATGCTCAGCCTGCCCTTCCTCAACTCCGTCCTGAGCATCAACGGGAGCACGCTGACCTACACCCTCGACACCGTCTCGCCCGTGCTCGACTTCGACCAGGTCCGCGTGTACACCCGCACGGTGCCCGCGCCGGGCGCGCTCGGTGTGCTCGGAGCCGCGGGCGTCATGGTGCGGCGTCGCCGGCGCTGAACGACGCGCGATTGATGCCGCGTCGGCACATCGAGTAGGCTCTCCGGCTCACGACGAGCCGGAGACACGCGGATGCCCACGCCCGACAGCCCGAACACGCCCGATTCCGCCGCGAACCGCGACAAGCCCTCCGGCCCGCGGGCCGGGAGCCAGCCCGCACGGCGCGGCCCGGTCGCCCTCTTCCTCGCAGTCATCGAACGCCTCGGCAACCTCCTGCCCCACCCCGTCACCCTCTTCGCGCTGCTGACCGTCCTGATCATGGTCATCAGCGCCATCGCCGCGGCCGCCGGGCTCTCCGTCGCCGACCCCCGCCCGGGGGCCGCTCCCGAAGCAACGTTCGAGGTCACCTCCCTGCTCTCCGGCGACGGCATCCGCTGGCTCTTCCAGAATCTCGTCCGCAACTTCACCGGCTTCGTCCCGCTCGGCACCGTGCTCGTCGCGCTCCTGGGCGTCGGCATCGCCGAGAAGTCCGGCCTGCTGTCCGCGGCGGTCCGCGCCCTGGTCCTGGCCGCCCCGAAGCAGCTCGTCACCGTCGTGGTCGTCTTCGCGGGCGTCCTGAGCAACACCGCCAGCGAGATGGGCTACGTCGTGCTCATCCCCCTGGCGATGTCGATCTTCCACTCGCTGGGGCGTCACCCGCTGGCCGGGCTGGCGGCGTCGTTCGCGGGCGTCTCGGGCGGCTACAGCGCGAACCTCGTGCTGGGCACGGTCGATCCGCTGCTGGCGGGCATCACGCAGGAGGCGGCCCGCATGCTCGCCCCCGAGTACGAGGTCAACCCCGCGTGCAACTGGTTCTTCATGGCCGCGTCGGTCTTCCTCATCACCGCCATCGGCTGGTTCATCACCGCGAAGATCGTCGAGCCGCGCCTCGGCGTGTACAACCCGGAGGACGCCGAGGAGGGCGTGGAGTCCTCGCCATCCCTCGGGGCCGTCACACCGATCGAGAAGCGCGGCCTCCTCGTCGTCGCGGCCTGCATCGCGCTGCTGGTCGTCGCACTCGTGCTTTCCGCCGGTCCCCGCTGGCTCGCGTGGATGGACTGGCTGCCCGGCTTCGGCCTCCTCCGCGATCCGAACCCGGACCTGACCGGCGTCGACGCCCTCCGCCCCATGCTCCGCAGCGTCGTGCCGATCATCTTCATCTTCTTCGGCATCCCCGGCGTGGTCTACGGCGCGATCGTCGGCACCATGCGCGGCGAGAAGGCCGTCATCAACGCCATGGCCGAGGCCATGCGCACCATGGGCCTCTACATCGTGCTCGTGTTCTTCGCGGCCCAGTTCGTGGCCTGCTTCGACCACAGCGGCCTGGGCCAGATCCTGGCCGTGCTCGGGGCCGACGCCTTGATCGCCATGAAGATGGACGGGCCGATCGTGTTCGTCCCGTTCATCCTGATGTGCTGCCTGGTCAACCTGCTGCTCGGCTCGGCCAGCGCGCAGTGGGCCGTCACCGCCCCCATCTTTGTGCCCATGCTCATGCAGGTCGGCTACAGCCCGGAGGTGATCCAGGCCGCCTACCGCATCGGCGACAGCACGACCAACATCATCACGCCGATGATGTCGTACTTCGGTCTGATCCTCGCGGTCGCGGCCCGCTACCAGCGCAACCTGGGCATCGGCACGCTGGTCAGCACGATGCTGCCGTACTCGATCGCCTTCCTGATCGGCTGGATGGCGCTGTTCTACCTGTGGGTGTTCGTGCTTGGCCTGCCGGTCGGGCCGCGCTCGCCAACGCACTACACGCCCGGTGCGTGAGGCAGGGGGTTCACGCCACTCCAGCCGGAGTCAACCACGGCGGCACGGAGACACGGAGCAGGCGGCCGGGCTTGGGGCATGGAATCGCAACAGGATTGATGCCTCCCTCGGTGCCCTCCGTGCCTCCGTGGTGAGAATCTTGTTCGATCCGCCACGGTCCGCTACTTCCCCACGCAGAACGCCGCGAAGACCCGTCCGAGGATGTCGTCCGGCGTCGTGCGACCGCTGATCCCCCCGATCGCGTCGAGCGCCCGCCGCAGCGCCGAAGCCACGAGGTCCGGGGAGGCCAGCGAACGGGCGTCCGGGTCGATCACGCCCAGCGCATCTCGAATCGCCACTGTCGCTTCCGCCAGCGCCGCCCGATGCCGCGGCAGCACGTCCGACGCCGACGCTCCGCACGCCAGGTCCGCGATCGCCCGTCGCAGCGCGCCGACGTGCCACCCGTCCAGCGCGCACACGCCGAGCGACTCGACGCCGGACCCGCGGTCAAGCACCAGGTCCGCCTTCGTCCGCACATGCAGACGCTGCGTGCGGCTGGCCTCGCGCGGCAGCATCGACGCGAGTGCCTCGAAACCACCCGCCGGATCGCACAGCACAAGCGCATCGGCCCCCGCAATCGCCACACGGGCCGCCGCTTGCGCGACAGCCGATGAAGTCGCGTCCGATCGCCCATCCGACCCCGCGCCCAATGCTCGCGAGAACGCCCCATCGAGCCCCGCCATATCGCACAACTCAACCGCACCCGCCCCGGGCACATCCCGCGACAGGTCCAGCGTCTCGGCGATCACATCCCGCGTCGAGCCGGGCACGTCCGACACCACCGCCCGCTCACGCCCCAGCAGCGCGTTGAACAGCGTGCTCTTGCCCGCGTTCGGCGGGCCGACGAGTACGAGCCGCCGCATCTGCTCGCGGTGCTCGCGCGGGGCCGCGCCCTCGACCAGGGATTCGATCGCTCCGAGCAGATCGACGAGACGCGCCGCCAGGTCGCCCGGCGCGATCGGAACCACGTCCTCCTGATCCGTGAAGTCGATCCCGGCCTCGGTCAGGGCCGCCAGTGTGCCCAGTTCGTCGCTCCAGCGCGCGATTCGCGCTCCGGCCTCGCCCGAGGCCAGCCTCGCCGCGGCTTCCAGGTCCGCGCCCGATCGGGCCGCGATCAGTCGGGCCACGCCCTCGGCCTGCACCAGATCGAGCCGCCCCCCCAGGAACGCCCGAGCCGTGAACTCGCCGGGCTCGGCACGCCGGATCGCCTCGGGGTCGATCGAGATGATCGCGTCGAGCAATCGCTCGACGAGCGCCGGGTTGCCCGGAAGCAGGACCTCGGCAACGTCCTCGCCCGTCGCCGAGCGCGGAGCGGTGAAGCGCGTGATGAGCACGGGCAGCGTGGCGGCGCTCGACCCGCGCCACAGACGCAGGCGTGCCGGGTGTGCGCCGGGAGCGTGATCCCCCCTGGTCGTCGGGCGTTCGAACGGGTCGTCGGCGTCGGCCTCGATCAGACGAGCAATCGCCGCGTGCGCCCCCGGACCCGACACGCGCACCAGCGCCCGCGCCGACCGACCCGGCGGCGACGAGCGGGCCACGATGGTGTCACCGATCCGCATCGGAGGATGCTACGGACGATGCCCGTGTGTCGGGGCGGGCGCTTCGAAACCGGGGCGGGGACGCCCCGGCTCGCACGCGGCGCCGGTTGCCCGCGCACCGCTCGCACCGGGCGTGGCAGCATCTGCATCCACACGCGAACGCCCATCCAGCAAGCCGAGCAGCAACGCCGCGTGCCGCGCCGTCGCGCCACGCTGGGCCTCGATGCACCGCAGCGCGTTCAGCGCGAGCCGCTCGCGCTCGCCGGGCTGGTCGATGAGGCGCCTGAGCACCTCGTGCAGGTCATCCGGCGTCGCGCGGACCAGGCCGCCCGCCGATTCCAGCGCCCGCACGACCGACTCAAAGTCGCCCACCCGCGGCCCGATGACCGTCGCCTTGCCCAGCGACGCCGGCTCGATCGGGTCCGAGCCAAACAGCCGCCCGAACGACCGCCCCATCACCACCACATCCGCCAGCGTGTACGCCGCCCGCAGTTCGCCGATCGTGTCCAGCAGGAACCGCGCGTGCCCGTCGCTGCTCGACTTCTTGGGCCCGCCGCCGGTCGCGCTCTGCTTGACCGCCGACCGCCGCACGCACCCGCCCAGCGCCGCCGCCGCCTCATCGAATCGCTCCGGCTTCCGCGGCGCACACAGCAGTTGCACCCCTGCCGGGAACGCCCGCCGGCACGCCGTGTCCAAGAGCGCTTCCTCGCCTGGCCCTGTCGAGCCGGCGACGATCAGCGGGCGCGATTGGTCGATCCCCAGCGACGACGCGATATCTTCCGCCAGGGCCCCGTCGGGAGAGGCCGCATCGCCCGCACGATCCGCGGCTTCGCGCTCCGATCCACCCTCGCCCCGATCCGATGCTTGCCCACGCACTCGGCCCTGTTCGACCGCCACCACCGAATCCCACTTCATCGACCCAGTCACCAGGCACCGCAGCGGATCGACGCCCATCGCCTCGACCCTCGCGGCGTACGCCTCGTCCTGCACCGCCGCGAACTCGAGCGACCCGAACGTCGCCTTCAGCGCCCCGCGCAACCGCCGATACCCCTTGAACGACCGCTCGCTCAACCGCCCGTTGATGACGCACACAGGCACGCCCCGCGCCCGGCACGCATCAACAAAGTTCGGCCACAGTTCCAACTCAACCAGCGCCACCGCATCCGGGCGCACGGCCTCCAGAAACCGCCGCACCGACCACGAGAAATCCAGCGGGTACCGCACCACCGTCGTGCCGGGAAACAGGGCCTTGGCCCGAGCCGTGCCCGTGTCGGTCGTGACCGACAGCACGACCTCCGCCTCCTGGGCCAACCGCGGCACCAGCCCGCGCAACGCCGACACCTCCCCCACCGACACCGCGTGGATGAGGATCCGCCGCTTCCCGGCCGGCGGATCGGGAAGCCGCGCCGTCTTGCCGAAACGCTCGCCCCAGCCCGACCGCGCCTTGCGGGCCCACAGCGGGGCCGTCGCAATCGCCAGCGGGATGTAGACCAGGTCGCGAAGGTTCATGCGGAAGCGGATTGTTGACCAACCGCCCGCACCGCGCCACGCATCCCGCCATCGTCGCTCGCACCAGCCGCCCAGAACCGCGCCCGCCCGCTCGACGAAACAGCCGCACCACTCAGTCCGGCTCCCGCCGCATTCGCTTCCGCTCACCCTTCCGCTTCTTCGCCTCGATCCGCCGCTCGATCGACCCCTTCGACGGCTTGGTCCTGATCCGCGGCTTCGGCGGCACCTTCGCCGCCACCACGAGCGCCCGCAGCCGCTCCAGGCACCCCTCCCGGTTCCGCGACTGCGACCTGTGCTCATCGCACGCGATCAGCAGCGAGTCGCCGTCCACCACCAGGTGCGACCCGAGCCGCGCCAGCCGCTCCCGCGCCCGCGCCGCGATCGGGATGTCCTCAAGCCGCACGCGCAACTGCGCCCGCGTCGCCCGCTTGTTGACGTTCTGCCCCCCCGGCCCAGACGCCGACGAGTACGAGAACGCCAGCGCCGCCTCCGAAACGCGCACCCCCGGCGCGATCTCGACGCCATGCTCGCCTTGGCCCGCCTCGGGTTCCATCGCCAGACTCTATCGGGGCCGCGAGCCGCCCTTTCCGCGGGCCCGAACGCACGACAAAGCCCAAACCCCGAACAAAGTGGATTCTCGGGCGTCGTATGTCGAAGAATCACCCGAAGCCGTTCGCCGGGGGGTCGGGCCGCACGCGTGCTCATCCCCATCTGGCCGAGTCTCACCGACGCCCGTCCGCGTCGGCCAAAACAGGAGGAGTCCGCATGCATCGCGCCCCACGCCCGATCGGCATCGCCGCCGTCACCGCCCTGGCCTCGGGCCTCTGCCTGAGCGCGTCGGCCCAGCCGGCCACGCAGGCCGAAGCCCGCGCCAACCAGCCCGCCAAGCCCGCCGCGGCAGCCCAGCCCGCCACCGGCGACATCCTCGTCTTCTACTCCGCCGGCCTCGACAACGCCCTCTGGCACCCCAAGGACGCCGGCTTCCGCGCCGCCTTCGACATGATCCCCGACCGCCTCATCGAACTCATCGAATCCCAGACTCCGTTCCGGAGCCCCGACCAGCCCGAACCCGAGGAGGTCGTCTCCACCGCCTGGGCCCTGCTCACCGCCCCCACCACCATGCGCATCGCCATGGTCGAGCCCGAGCAGGACGGCGCCCCGCCCCTGGCCGTCCGCATCGCCGCCCGCCCGGAGAACGCCCGCGCCGTCGAGCGTTCCCTCACCTCCATGCTCCGCGACGCCGGCGTCGAGTCCCGCATGGCCGGCGGCGCTCGCCAGTTCGACACCCCCGCCGGCCCCGTCGCCCTCCGCAACGACGACGGCCAGATGACCCTCTCCTACGGCAACCTCCCCGAACGCAACATCGACTGGGGCCTGCCCGCCGGCACCACCCCGCTCTTCGGCATGCACCTGAACTTCCGCAACGCCCAGCCGCTCATCCAGATGGCCGTCGCCCAGTCCCCCGACCCCGACCAGATCGAGCAGATGCTCGCCCAGTCCGGCATCCTCGGGCCCAACGCCCTGGTCATCGACATGGCCGCCGGGCACAACGATCGCGGCGGCGTGCTCACCGGCACCGTCCACGGCGCCCGCGCCAACATCCAGGCCCTGGGCATCCCCGAGAACACAACACTCGACCGCGACTTCCTTTCCCTGATCCCCCAGGACGCCACCTACGTCTCCGCCGGCGTCTTCAGCATGGCCCAGCTCGACCAGATCGTCGAAGTCCCCGAGGTCCAGGACGCCCTGGCCCAGTTCGAGGACCAGTTCGGCGTCGATCTCATGGGCGACCTCGTCGACCAGATCGGCAACCGCTTCGCCGTTTACCAGTCCGACGCCACCGGCGGCGGCGGCATCCTCTCGACCGTCATGGTCATGGAACTCAAGGACGCCGGGCGCTTCGCCCGCGCCCACGAGCGCCTCGTCGAGCACGCCAACGCCTTCATCGCCCAGGCCATGGAGGGCGAGAACGTCCCCGGCGGCGTCGAGATCCGCGAGAACTCCGCCGGCGGGCACGACTACTACACGCTTACCTTCCCCGGCCTGCCCATCCCCGCCGAGGTCTCCTGGACCATCCACGACAACCGCCTCATGGCCGCCCTCTCGCCCCGCTCGCTGCTCGAGGCCATGTCCCAGAGCGCGGGGCGCGACCGATCCTTCGCGAACGCCCCGGCCTTCGCCGCCGCCGCCGGTCGCAACGCCGACGGGATCCTCTCGATCAACTACAACGACACGCCCCGCTTCGCCGCCCAGGGCTACGGCATCATGAGCCTGCTGGCCGCGGGCCTCTCCAACGCCGTCCGCACCCAGGACGGTGCCGAGCCCGCCATCGTCATGCCCGCCTACAACGAGTTCATGCAGGGCATCCAGCCCTCCATGACCATCGCCCGATGGGACGGCGACAACATCCGCATCCACGGCACGTTCGACGGCTCGCTGCTGGCCAACGTCGCCGGCACCCCGTCGACGCTGATCGCCCCGGTCGCCGCCGCCGTCGCCGCGGGCGCCGTGCTCCCCGCCGTCGAGAAGGCCCGCGAGTCCGCCCAGCAGGCCCAGGCCGCCTCGAATCTCCGCCAGGTGGCCACGGCCATGCACATGTACGCCAACGACAACCGCGACCGCATCCCCGAGGACATCGATGACCTGGCCGAGTACCTCGACCACATGATGCTCTCGTCGCCCTTCGGCCCGTGCTACGACGGCTCGCCCGACTTCGCCATCCGGTCCGACCTGGGCGGCTCCCGCATGGGCCGCGTCGAGTTCCCGTCGACGACCCTGGCCGCCATCGATCGCGCCATGGTCATCAACAGCCAGGAGAAGGTCGCCGTCGCGTTCTTCGACGGGCACGTCGAGGTCGTCTACTCCTGGGAGTTCTCCGACATGCTCGCCCAGGAGCAGAACCGCGGCGCGTTCGAGGCCTTCGATCTGCCCGACTGGATGAACCCCGGCTTCTGACCCGGCGGCACAGGCCTCTCGCCGAGGTGGCACAGGTTTCCAACCCGTGCCGGCGGCGCAGCCGCCGCCCTGCCACCCACCATCACACGCCCGCCCGCACATCACGCGGGCGGGCGTCTTCTTTCCAGCCCGACCGCAAAGGCCGCCCAACACCGCCCACGAAAAAGGGGCGAGCGCCCTGCGCCCGCCCCTGTCTCGCTGTCTCGCTGCTTCGCTGTCTCGCGCTCTCAGCACCCCGCCGCGAACAGCCCCAGGTAGTAGAAGAAATCGTCGTTGGTGATGATGCCGTTGGGCACCCCGTAGCCCGGCTGGCCCGCCACCGCGCCCGTGGTCAGGTCCGCGACCGCCACGTTCCCGCTGGCAAACTGCCCGAGGTAGTAGAAGAAGTCGTCGTTGTTGAGCACGCCGTTGGGCACGCCGTAGCCCGGCTGGCCCGCGACCGCGCCCGTGGTCAGGTCCGCCGGGCAGGACGGGGGCATCATGGACTCGTCGTCGACGCTCACGTTGTCGATGAACCACACGTCGTCGGACTCGAACCCGACGCCCAGCAGCGTGAACTTCATCCCGTCGTGGTACGCCGCCGCCGGCAGCACGAACTCGTGGAACTGGAACGTCGTCTGCGTGCCCACGCCCGAGACCACGCCGAGTTCCTGCGACAGACCCTGGTCGTCCGTGTACGACACCGCCAGCAGATCGCCCGGCTCGGTGTTCTGCTGCTGCGTGTAGAACGACAGGTACAAGGGCGTGCCGGTCGAGAAACCGCCCGCCAGCAGCGGCTGGCTGGTCAGCCCGCCGAACTGCTGGATCCGGGCCGCGAACGGCGCCGAGGGCGGGCTGATCGCCGCCGCCGAGACTCCCGTCAGACCGGGCGTCGTCGCCGACCAGTTCGCCGTGCTCAGCGTCGTCGTCGGGAACTCATCAACGAACGGCAGCGGGTTGCCGTTGAAGGCCCCGACGTAGATGTCGTCGATGAACCAGTCGTCGTTCTCCTCCGTGCTGGTCGTGCGGAACCGCACCTGCATCGCCTGGTTCGAGGCGACCGCCGGCAGATCGAACCGGTAGCCCGTGAAGCCCGGCGAGTTCGAGCCGTCGGCCGTCACCGTGCCCCCGTTGAACCAGGTGCCGATCGCGTTGGTGTAGTCCACCAGCAACTGCTCGCCCGCCTCGACGCCCGAGGTCGAGAGCGAGAACCGCACCGTCACCGGGTTCACCCCCGTGGCCAGCAGCGGCAGGCTCACGAGCTGGTCGCTCGACGTGTCGAGATTCGCCACGAACGGCGCCGACGGCGCGCTGGCGCTGCCCGTGACCACGACCCCGACCGAGTCCGGCGACCACCGCGCCGGGTCGAGGAACAGATTCGCAAAGGGCTCCTGCAGCGGCAGCGCGATCGAAGGCACCGGGTTGCTCAGGCAGATCCGCGTGTTCTTGAACGCCACGATCTGGTTGATCGACACCGGCGCGAACGACAGCGGGCTGATCCCGTTGCA
The DNA here is from genome assembly GCA_041401985.1 of Phycisphaerales bacterium. Lineage (GTDB taxonomy): Bacteria > Planctomycetota > Phycisphaerae > Phycisphaerales > UBA1924 > JACKHA01. The sequence goes on along the minus strand of JAWKTE010000007.1, from coordinate 157,314 downwards.
CCCGCCCAGGCCCGAGCACATGATGCGGCACGGGTTCGTCCCGTCGCAGTGCTGGGCCGACCAGTTGTGCCCCATCTCGTGGGCCGTCAGCGCCACCCGCGCCGAGAACGAGCCCGTGAACCGCGACTGGCTCAGCCCGTACCCCTGCCCGAACGAGCAAATGCCCGACAGATAGGCGATGCCAATCGTCGAGCCGTTGACGTCTCGCCCCGTCATCAGGTGGGCAACGTCCCGCTGGATCGCGCCCTGATTGACCTGCCACTCGAAGGCAAACTGGCCGAGCAGATCGCCCGCGACCGCTGTCGTGTACGGATCGGCCGCGTTCGAACGCACCACGATCGTCGTGATCTCCTTGCGGACCTCGACGTCCCGCTCGTAGATGATGTTCACCTGGGCGTGCACGTTCTCGATGTCGTTCATCGTGTTCGTCACGCTCGAGCCGTTGAGCTGATAGAACTCGAAGTCCGCGTCGTACGCCACCTCGCACAGCCGCAGCACGTCCGGGCCGCCGCTTCCCGCGCCGACGCCCGCGTTCCCGCCGACCTCGCCGTGGTTGTGGTTCTCCGTCCCGCACGACCAGCCGGCGTCGACAAGGTCAGACAGACGGTGCACCACGTGCAGGTCCGCCGGCGCACCGGGCACGACCGTCGAGAGCGGCTGGATCCCCCACACCTCGCCCCCGAGCCCCACGATCGTCAGCGTCAGCCCGTCGCTCGCGTACGCGCCCGCCGCCTCGGCGTCCACGCCGCGCACGAACCCCCGCACCGTCTGCGGCGCCGGGGCCGGGACCTCCACGATGTTGCCCCCGCCCGTGTCGACCAGCAGCCGGAAGTCCGCGGTGCGGTACGAGGCGGGCTCGAGATCGAGCACCACAGCCTGCCCGCCCAGCGTGACGCCGACGCTCATCGCCTGCCCCGGCCCCGCCGACGGCGCGAGCGACTGGATCTCGTACGCCGTCACGCCCATGCGCGCCTTGATGACCGCGTCGGTCGCCGTCTCACGCTGCTGCGCGATCGCCTGGCCCGACACGAGCGTGATGATCCCGATGAGGCACCCGACAAGGCGCCCGGAACGTCCCAACCCTCGCATACCGCTGCTCCTCCGCCCCAAGCATCCGGGGCCCAAAGTGCTCTGGATCGCTCCGGCCCCGCCCCCTGTCCGGCGAAGCCCAGCGCGATAAACCCCGCGGGAGCATCCGATCTCCCATCGGGCACCGACGCGACGACGACGCGCCGGTTCTCGGACGCGCGGATCGATCGCGCCATCCCCTCGAGATGTCTCCAACATACCCGCTTCCCTGCCCCGCGGCGACCGAATTCCGGTCCCCGCACGCGGCGCACCCCCCGGACAACGCCGATTTGCAGCCGAGAACCGCCCCCAAACGAACCCCGTTGGCGATAAACTCCCGGGCACGACATGCCCCACACCCAGGCCAACGCCGACCGCCTCGCCCTCCTGCTCCGAGGCGGCGAGGTCTGCGTCCGCATCCCCACTGTCGAGGAAGACGAGGCCCTGGCCATCGTCCGAGAAGTCGCCGCGCGACGCAACCAGTCCATCTACCAGTGGACCCTGACCGACGGCCTGGTCCGCGGCCCGCTGGCCGACCAGCCCCCTGTTGAGGGGACCACAAACCCCGCCGCCGCCCTCACCTTCCTCCGCCAGGAACTCCACGGCGACATGGCCTGCCTGCTCGACCTGGCCCCCCATCTGGGGGAGCCGCACGTCGCAAGAGCCCTGCGCGATCTGCTGGCCAGGCTCCCCGGATCGGGCGGGTGCGCCGTGCTGATCGACCGCCCGGTCGACGTGCCGGAGTTCCTGGCTCGCCAGACGGCGTGCTTCACGCCGGTGCTGCCCAACGCGGAGCAGGTCGAGCAGATCCTGCGGAGCGAACTGCGCCGGATGCACCTGGATCGGGGGATCCAGGTCGAGATCGTGCGACGGGAGTGGGAGGCGGTGGTCCGCAACCTGACGGGGCTGACCGCCCGCCAGATCCGCCAACTGGCGCGCGAGGCGGTGGCCGAGGACGACCGGTTCGATCACTCCGACCTGCCCCGGATCATCGCGCAGAAGCGTCGGATGCTCGGCTCGAGCGGGACGCTGGAGCAGGTGGACGTGCCGGCGTCGCTGGACTCGATCGGCGGGATGGCGCGGCTGAAGGATTGGCTGGGCGAGCGGACACGCGCGTTCAGCGAGCAGGCGCGGGCGTTCGGGCTGGTGCCGCCTCGGGGCGTGCTGCTGCTGGGCGTGCAGGGGGCCGGGAAGTCGCTGTGCGCCAAGGCGATCGCGTCGGCGTGGGACCGTCCGCTCGTGCGTCTGGACCCGTCGAACCTGTACGACCGGTTCGTTGGCTCATCCGAGCAGCGCCTGACCGAGGCGCTGCGCCAGGCCGAGGCCATGGCCCCGGTCGTGCTTTGGATCGACGAGATCGAAAAGGGGTTCGCCTCGGCGGCGGCCCATTCGACCGACGGCGGGCTGAGCCAGCGGATGTTCGGCACGCTGCTGACGTGGATGAACGACCACACGGCGGCGGTGTTCCTGGTGGCGACGGCAAACAACATCGACGCGCTCCCGCCGGAACTGCTCCGCAAGGGTCGGTTCGACGAGATCTTCTTCGTGGACCTGCCGGGCGAGGAGGCCCGCGGGCGGATCTTCGAGATCCACCTGAAGAAGCGGGGGCGCGACCCCGGGTCGTTCGATCTGGCCATGCTGGTCGACGCGTCGGACGGGTTCAGCGGGGCCGAGATCGAGCAGGCGGTGCTGGCCTCGCTGCACTCGGCATTCGCGGCCGGGCGTCAGGTCGAGACGACCGACGTGCTGCGGGCGCTGCGGACCTCGCCCCCGCTGTCGGTGACGCGTCGCGAGCAGGTGGCGGCCTTGCGTCGCTGGGCCGAGGGCCGGTGCGTGCCGGCGGAGTGAGGCCGCCCGCGGCCCCGTGGCAGCCCCGAGGCGGCTCCCGAGTGACGAGGCCGGGGCCGATTCGCCCTGTTTTGCACCGCCGCTCGGTGGCACGATGGTTCCCCGACGAACCGATATACTGCGCAATGACCCCCCGCCCGATAAAGGCCTGTGGAAATGCGCACGCACCGACTGAGCCTGGCGCTCGTGCTGTTGGCGGCGATTCCGTGGTCGTCGCTGCTACTGGTGGCCGGTCTGTGGGTGCTGATCGAGATGCAGATCGATATCGGGCGCTGGCCTCGGTGGGTGGCGGGGCTGACGGCGATCCTGGCCGGGCTGCTGGTGTTCATGTGCCTTGTGGCGGACCGCGTGTTCCCTCGGGCCAGCCGCACGCTGGTGGGCTCGGTCGAGGCGGCGGTGTCGGTGGGCGTGATCCTGGGGCTGCTGTGGCTGGTGGCGCTCGTAGCGAACCTGGTGGCGATGGGGGCGTAGGCCAGAACATGGCGATCGATCGCATGGTGTCGGTGCGCGCCGGGCGGCGCTCGCTGTTCTCGGGAGTCGCCGCGGCCGGAGCGTGCCTGTGCGCGCTCTCGCTCGCGTCGGCCCAGCCCACGCTCCAGCCGGGCCTGGAGCCGGGACTCCCGCCAGAGCAGCCCGGCGTGCTGCCCCAGGGCCTTCCGCAGCCGGCGCCGGATCGGGCGCCCGCGATCTCGACCGGAACCGGGGTGCCCTGGCCGGCGGTGACTGTGGAACAAGCGCTGGCCCAGCCCGCGCCCGCGCCGGCGGACCTGGACGCGTGGCTGCTCGAGCGGATCGCGCAGATCGACCTGCGCATCCGCCCCGAGCCTTCGATCGACGATTTCCGCATGGCGATGCTGGCGTTCGACGTGGCCGCGGACGCCCGCACCAACGACGTGGGCCTGCTGCGCCGGGCGTCGGAGGCGGCGTTCACCGCGGGCGACCCTCGGGCGCTCGAGGCGTACACGCGCCGGATCGTCGCGCTCGACGGGCGCGACACGGTCGCGCAACTCCGCCTGATCACGATGCGGATCGGGCGGTACCAGACCGCCGCGGAGCGGCTGGCGGCCTATGACCGGCTGCTCGGGCCCGCGGGGCAATCGCTGGACGCCTCGGTGCGCAGCCGCCTCGCGCTGGACGCGGCGGTGCTGGCCCGCGAGTCGGGCGACGAGGACCGATTCGTCGACTACCTCAAGCAGGCCACCGCGCTGGACGCGTCGAACAAGGAGGCGGCGGCGCTCGCGCTGGCGTACTTCCAGGCCGCGGTTCCGGAGGACGCGGTCGGGCGGATGCAGCTGATGATGAACCTGATGCTGGCCGACCCGATGGACCCGCACGTGAACATGGCGCTGGTGGAGGAGCTGCTGGCCCACGGCGCGATCCAGCAGGCCGGGCGGTTCCACAACAACGCGCTGGCGATCGTGGGCGCGGCGGACCCGCAGATCGCGATCCTGCTGGAGAAGCGTGGGCTGATCCTGATGTGGCACGTGGAAGGGCCGCAGCAGGTGGTCGCCGCGCTGAACCAGCGTCTGGCCCGCCTGCGTCACGCGGCGGCGGTGAACGTCGCGCAGCTGGAGCAGCAGGGACTGGCGATCCGCGCCGAGCAGCGCCCGGAGAACACCCGCCTGGACCGCGAGTTCGAGCTCGTGCGCCTGATGGCCGCCGACGCGGCCGGGATGGACGACGTGGCGGCGGCCTCCTCGGCGGACTTCACGGCGACCGCGACGTCGGTGTTCGAGTTCTACCAGCGTCCCGAGAACCGCCCGACGGGCGAGGACGGGCAGCGCCTGGCCCAACTGATCATCGACATGTGGATCGAGACGCTGGTGGTGCGTGCGTGGGCCGCGGCGGACCTGCCGCAACTGCGCGACGAACTCCGCCAGACGGTCGAGAACCTGGGCGGGGCGGTGAACCTCGAGGAGCCGCAGGCGTGGTTCGCGCTGCGCGACGGGCGCGCCGAGGAGGCGCTCGCGTTCTTCGAGCGGACGATGGGGCGGCTGTACCGCTCGCGCCTCGGGCGGGCGATCGCGCTGGAGGAGCTGGGCCAGCGGGAGGCGGCGACCGAGGCCTACGCGGACATCGCCCGGAACGACCCGACGAGCGTGCAGAGCGCGTGGGCCCGCAGCCGCCTGCTGCTGCTCACCGGGCAGGACCTGGCCCGGACCGAGTTCGCCGAGGAGATGTCCTCGGTGGCGTCGTCGATCCCGGTGGCGATCGATCGGATGCTGCTCGATCCGAACGAGTTCATGCGGCTGACGCTGCGGGCCGAGCCCGCCCGTCTTGGCCCGCTGGACATCGCCCACGCGGACCTGGTGCTGGCCAACCGCGGGAGCATGCCGCTGGGGCTGGGGACGGACCGCCCGATCGAGTCGCGCCTGCTGCTGAGCCCGGAGGCGCGGGTGGGGGCGCGCCCCGTGATCGGCGCGGTGCAGCCGGAGGTTCTGGACGTTGAGCACCGCCTGCGTCTGGGGCGGGGCGACGAGTTGCACGTGCCGCTGTACGTCGAGAACGGGTTCACGGCGGCGTTCATGGACTCGCAGGCCGCGTCGCGGACGAGCGTCGCGTGGCGCGTGATCCAGGGGTTCCAGATCGTCGGCGGGTCGTATGTGCGGGGCCCGCTGTGCCTGTCGGCGGCGACGCAGGAGGTGTACCGCGAGCCGCTGATGCTGGCGCGCCTGACCCCGGAGGACCTGGTCGTGGCGATCGGGACGTGCGCGGAGGACGTGCTGCCGGCGGCGTGCCGGGCAGCGTACGCGCTGTCGCTCTCGACCAACCACGGGCAGCAGTGCACGCCGGCGCAGGCGGCGGCGATGGCGGCGGCGCTGGGCGAGCGGTACGGCGCGGCGGGCCTTGCGACGCGCCGGATGATGGTCGCGATGCTCCCCACCGAGCCGCTGGTGCCGGGCTTCGGCGCGTTCGACGACGCGGTGCGGCGGGACATCTCGGCCCAGAACGACGTGCGCCTGCTGATGCTGGCGCTGCTGACGCGAGCCCGGACGTCGGACGACGCGATCGTCGACGCGTGCCGCAACAGCGGGGACGCGAGGCTGGCCGAGGCCGCGGCGATCCAGGCGGCCCGGGTCGGGGGCGAGCCGACGCGCGTGTACGCCACCACGGGACCGGGGCTTGGCGGGTTCCTCGGACCGGTGCTGCCCTCGCTGGGGGCGGTGGGCGACTGATCGGGCAGGTCCGGCGGCGTGTGCTGATGTCGCTGATCCGGACGAAGCCGTTGACGGCGTTCGGATCGCGTGGGATCGACCTGGCGTTGTGATGCGAGAGGAGTTCCGTTGGGCGAGGCGTCCGCCAAGCCGCGCTGGGTGGCCGTGGTCGGGAGCGTGGTCGGGCTGCTGCTTGTGGGTGCGGCGGTGAGCGTTGTGGTGGCGCGCCGGGGCGATCTGTCGGGCGCGTTCGAGGCGTTGTCGCGGGCGCCGCTGTGGATGGTGGCGCTGGCGCTGGGGCTGCCGCTGGTAAACTGGGCGGTGGTGTCGCTGGCGCTGTGGGTCATCACGGCGCGGTACGGGCCGGTGAAACCGGGCGAGATGTTGTGGCTTGTGGGTGGGGCGTGGCTGCTGAACTACCTGCCGATGCGCCCGGGGATGTTCGGTCGGGTGGCGTACCACAAGCGGGTCAACGGGATCCCGGTGCGGACGTCGATGGGGCTGCTGGCGGTGTCGATGGGGCTGACGGCAGCGGCGATCGCGATCCTGGCGGTGCTGGGCGTGGCGCTGCGGTGGGCCCGCGACCCGGCGCTTGAGTACGGGGTGATCGGGGCGGTCGGGATTGCGATCGCGTTGGTGGCGATGGCGTGCCGCGCGTGGGGCGGGCCGTGGCGGATCGCGACGGCGCTGCTACTGCGGTATGTGGACATGCTGGTGTGGGTGGCGCGGTACTGGATCATGTTCCGCCTGGTCGGGCACACGCTGGGGTTCGAGCAGGCGTGCGCGATCGCGGCGGTGAGCCAGGCGGCGACCGCGGTGCCGCTCTCGGGCAACGGGCTGGGGCTGCGGGAGTGGGCGGTGGGTCTGTCGTTGGCGTCGCTGCCGGCGTGGTATGGGGCCGGGGCGACGCCGGCGATCGCGGAGGGGGCCCAAAGCGCCGCGGAGGGGGCGACGGACGCGGCGTCGCTGGGGATGCTGGCCGATCTTGTGAATCGCGGGGTGGAGATGGCGATCGCGGTGCCGGTGGGGCTGGTGGGGATCGGGTGGGTGACGCGTCGGCTGCGTCGCGTCGCGCGCGATTCGAGTGCGGCAGGTGACGACGTCCCAGAATCGGGGGCGGTTGCCGACCAGGGACCGGTGGAAGCCGCGATCGACGCCGATCGCCCGAGCGAATGACGGTGCCGGACGGACGGATGGCCGAAGAAACAACCCGGACGGTTCGTTCGTATTGATTCTGGGACCTGCGCATCGGCCGCGGGATCCGCGTCGCCCAGGAAGGGCCCGCCCATGGTCAACAAGATCGAGCAGGACAGCCAGCGCTTCAGGCAGATCGTCCGCGGGAAGATCCGCAAGGACCTGCGCCGCTTCCTGTCGCGCGGCGAACTCATCGGGCGCGAGGGCAAGCGGTTCGTCTCCATCCCCGTGCACGACATCGACATCCCCACGTTCCGTTATGGCGACAACTCCGGCGGCGTGGGCATGGGCGAGGGCGAGGAGGGCCAGGGCGTCGGCAAGTCCGACACGCCCGGCGGCGAGCAGGAGGGTCGCCACATCACCGAGGTGGACGTGAGCCTCGAGGAGCTGGCCGACATCCTGAAGGAAGAGCTTCAACTGCCGCGGATCGAGCCGCGCGGGGCCAGCCGCGTCACCACCATCCGCGACAAGTACTCGGGCATCCGCTCGACGGGCCCGGCGTCGCTGCGCCACTTCAAGCGGTCGTACCGCGAGGCGCTCAAGCGCCAACTGGCGATGGGCGACTACGACCCCGACGACCCGGTGATCATCCCGGTGCGGGACGACCTGCGGTATCGCTCGTGGAACGAGGTCAAGAAGCCGCAGTCGGCGGCTGTGATCGTGTACATGATGGACGTGTCGGGCTCGATGGGCGACGAGCAGAAGGAACTGGTGCGTCTGTGCGCGTTCTGGATCGACACGTGGCTGCGCCGCAACTACGAGGGCATCGAGAGCCGCTACATCGTGCACGATGTGCGGGCCGCGGAGGTGGACAAGAAGACGTTCTTCAGCCTGCGCGAGGACGGCGGGACGCGGATCTCCTCGGCGTTCGGGCTGGCCAAGGACCTGCTCGACTCCGAGTACAGCCCGTCGGAGTGGAACATCTACCTGTTCCACTTCTCCGACGGGGATAACTCGAGCGAGGCCGACAACCGCACGTGCGTGTCGCTGCTCAAGGACGAGCTGCTGCCGCGGTCCAACATGTTCGGGTACGTGCAGGTGGCGTCGGCGTACGGCTCGGGCAACTTCATCAACGTGCTGCAGAGCGCGTTCCCCGACGGGGAGCGCGACGACCGCGGGCCGCGGCTCATCTCGGCGAAGGTCGGCGGGCGGAACGACATCTACGACGCGCTGCGGACGCTGTTCACGTCCGGGCGATAGGGCATCGACCACGCCGTGGACGCTGAGGGCGCAGCACCGATCGAGGTCCGCGGGAGTTGCTCGGCACTGCCCGGCGGCGGGCCGCGTGGACCCGCCGATGGCCCGCCTACGCCTTGAGGATCAGTGCTTCCTGGAGCGTGCGGACCATCCAGCCGCGGCGGGCGGCGCTGAGGCACGCGCCGAACTTGATGGGCTTGGGGGCGTCGGTGTAGACCGCGACGGTGCGGGTGGTGGTCGTGCCGTTCTTGGTGCGGGACACCTTGACGTCCTCAACGACGCGCGTGACGGCCGACGCCGCGACCCGTTTGCGGAACCCGATGGGGCCGATGCCCGAGAAGTGCTCCACGGCGTCGCCCCGGATCGTGACTAACTCACGCCCGCCCATGAAGAGCAGCGCGGTCCAGATCAGCCACAGACCGATCGCGACGAACGGCGTGACGAACAGGAGCATGAACAGCGAGAACCCGAGCCCCGGCCCCCCGCCCGAGCCGCCGCCCATGAGCCCGAGCGAGCCCAGCACACCCCTGACGCCGACGACAACGAACACACCCGTGATTGAGCACCAGAAGATGGCGATGAACGTGGAGCCGAGCGCGCCGGCGACCGAGCGGTTGGTCGCGCCGATCTCGTCCCTGTCGCCCTGGCGGACGTGCCACACCCCGGCGGGACCGGCCAGCGGGTCGACCCGCACGGGCGCATGGGAGGCGACTTGCGTCTGGCGGGCCGTGCTCGGGTGGGCGGCGCTCGGGTGGGCATAGGGGTTCGGCGCGGGCGTTGGCGGGGCGAGCGTGGGTGGCGGCGGGCGATGAGACGGGCGAGGAGACGGGCGTGGCGGTGAGGCGTGGGACGGGCCTGGGGAGCGCGCGGCGGACCGACCCGCGGTTCGCTTGTCGGAGTCGGCTGGCACCCCCAGCCGCCCCATGACGCGCTGCAGGGCCGCGTTGTCGCCCACGCCGGGCAACGCGGAGTAGGCCATCGTGCGTCGGCAGTGGCGGCAGGTGGCCTGATCGCGCGCGAAGTCCACGTCGCGCGTGCGGATCCGGGTCGCGCAATCGGGGCACCGGGGGGCCATTGATGGAGTATCGGTTGGGGGCGGGCGGTTGCTGAGCCGGGACGGGGCGGGCACGCTCAGCGGCGGTGGCCCAGATTCGCCTGCAGCAGCGCGAGCACCCAGCGGCGGCGGCTGTCGGGCATGAACCCGCCGAAGCCGATCTCGTCCTCGCCCTGGATCACGATCTTCGTCGGGTTGCGCCCGTTGACGCGGGTGCTGGTGTCGACCTTCTCGACCACGCCGGTCACGCGGGTCGGGTCGAAGCGGTGGGTGATGCGCAGCGGGAACAGGCCTTTGACGAGGGTGGCGCGGTCGGGGCGGATGGTGATGGTGGCGGTGGCCAGGCCGCAGGTCGCGGTGAGCATCCAGAAGAACAGCATGATGCACGCGAGCACGCCGGCCATGATCCAGTCGGCGATGTCGGCCCCGCGCTGGACGCCGGGCGTCCAGGCGGATGCCTGCTTGCTCGGAAGAGGCAAGCCTCCGCCCTCGTCCGGCTGCTCGCCCTGCGACTCGGCGCGCGGCCCGGACTGCGGATCGGGCTGCGGATCGGACTCCGGAAAGCCGTCGGGGTCGCGCATCTCCGGGATCTGGTGCGCGGCCGGTCCCGGCGGCCCGGCGGTCGCCACATCGACGATCACGAACGCGCCCGCCAGCGTCCAGAACAGCGCGAACACGCTGAACACCCCGGCGAGCATCCTCGAGCCGATGCGGGCCTTGACGCGGAGGGTCTGGCCGTCGTCGCGCCACCAGACCCCGGGCGGCTGCGGACCGGCGAGAGCAGACGCCGTCTCCAGAGCCTTGGCGTCGCTGACATCGTCGTGGACGAGGTCGGCAGCCTTGTGCATCGTGCCGCAAGCGCGGCACATGGCGGTGTCGGCCGCGACGTTGATGTCGTCGAGCGGGATGATCGCGGCGCAGTCGGGGCAGGTCAGGGCCATGGAGGGCTCCGAGGGTCACGCCATGCTATCGCCGGACGCGGCATCGGCGCACGAAAGCGGCGGGCCCGGATGGGCCCGCCGCTCGATCACATCGTCATGCTCGGGCCGGATCGACCGGCCGAGGCGATCAGCCGCCCTGGGTCTCGTCGTCCTCCCACGCCGCCGGGTGCGGCAGGTTGAACTCGGCCAGGATGGAGTTGATCAGTTCGGACTGGGCGCGGGCCGGGGTGGAGTGCGGGTTCAGGCCGTTGTGGCGGACCGTGCCATCGGGCGCGATGATCGCCAGGTGGGGGATGCCCTGCACGCCGAACTCGGGGTTGAAGACGTTGGTGGGCGAGAAGGCGACGTCCCAGGTCATGTCCATCTCGTCCATGAACTCGGGCATCAGGCCGTATTCCTTCTGGGCGTCGCCGGCGCAGTCGATGCGGGCCCGCTCGTCCGCGTCGGAGGAGATGTGGAAGCCCTGGAGGCTGGTGACGCCGATGAGGCGGACGGGGTAGCCCTGGTAGTGGGCGACCAGTTCGCGCGCGTCCGGGAACGCCGAGCGGCACGGGCCGCACCACGTGGCCCAGAAGTCGACGATCACGACGCTGCCCTGGAGGTCGCCGAGGCTGGTGATGGCCTCGTCGCTGGACCAGTCGAAAGAGATGGCCGGGGCGGCGTGCCCGAGCAGTTCGCCACGCCCCCACGCGCCCTCGAGCAGGGCCTGCACACGGGCGAGGCGCTCGCCGCCCTCCTGCTGGGCCATGCCGGAGATCACCTCGATCAGGTGGGTTCGGGCCCGCTCGGAGTCGGCCTTGGGCACCTCGGCGTTGTGGATGGCCCGCATGAGCCCGCCGGCGCGGCCGATGACGGCCATCGAGGTGTTCTCGTCCATCGCCTCGGCGACCGCGACCAGGTCGGAGCCGATGGGCTTGACGACCGCGGCGTCCATGTACCCGATCGAGCCGAGCAGTTCGTTGGCGGTGCCGCCCGAGAGCGCTTCGCCGAAGGCGGGGTGCTGCGTGGCGAGACGGAACGTGGCGGCGGTGCGGCTGGCCATCGCCTCGCCGCCGGTCTGGGCCATCGCGTTGAACAGCGTCGTTGCGGCGCGGAAGCCCTCGATCGACTCCTCCTGGCTCAGCGTGCCCAGACGCATGGCAACCGGGGCGAACGACTCGGCCCGCGAGGCGTTGAGCAGGCCGGCCCGACCGAGTTTGGTGAAGTCCTCGACGCCGAGTTCGTCCATGGGGAGCGAGGCAACCGCCTGGTTGGCGATGCGGGCCCGCTCGGCGTCGTCGAGCGTGCCGGCCTGGTAGGCGGCGGACATCTCCCGCCGGGCGAGGGTGATCGCCGCGTCGACCGCGCTGGTCTCGGTCGGCTGCGCGGGGGCGGCGGCGGCGCCGGCCGGGCGGACCGGGACGGCGTCGCGGGTCGCCTGGGCGAGCGCGGCGGGGGCGCCGGCGAGCAGCGCGACGGCGGCGACGGACCAGACGGTGCGGGGGCGGGTTGGCATGGGGGTCTCCGTGTGCCGGGCGGGGGGCCGCCGAGCGAGTGCGAATGGGGATTGTCGCCGATTGGTCGGGGGCGTGTCAACAGCCACGTCCGGCAACCCGAATCAAAGGGCGAGGGCCGGTTCCCGAAAGAGGGGGCGGGCGGCGCGGCTCCGGGTCCCGGTCCGGGGCCGGGGGGCCGGGTTGTTCGGGAGCGGTGTTAGGATCGTGCGATGCAGGACCGGGTGGTGGACACGGCAGGTGGCGGGCCGGGCGAACACGACGCCCGCGCCATCCCAGCCGGCACGCCCGGCCAGTTCGGGCGGGGCACGCGCGCGGTGCCCGTCGAACACCCCGCCGACATGGGCGACGAGGCGGGGCAAGAGCGGGTGCTGCACCTGCCCGACGACCGGTTCATCCCGATCCGGGCCGAGGACCTGGGCGAGGCGATGGCGCGGGACGTGGCGTTCTTCGGCCCGGACGCCGCCCTGCTGGGCGTGTTCGTAAGGGAGCTCGAGAGCGTGATCGAGCAGGAAGCCTCCGCGATGGAGCGGACGCTGGCCAAACGCTACGAGGTGTTCAACCCCGACCGCGACACGATCGACGTTCGCAAGCGTCCCCCCGGGTCGTGCCCTCGCCCCGGCGAGTTCGAGCAGATCCACTGCTGGCTGGCGTACCTGCTGGACAAGGCCAACTTCGAGCGCCTCGACGCGGTGAACCTGGAGGCGGTCGTCAAGCAGGCCGGCAACTCGAGCATCAAGATCCGCATCCGCCCCGACCGGATCGAGCACCTGGACCTGTGGGTCCGCGGGAAGTCGACGGCGGTGCGCCGCTCCCGCACATGGAAGGCCCCGGTCCGTGGCGAGGAGCGCGAGATCGGCGTGTACCGGCGCCTGACCGTCATGGGGCGCCTCCGCGGCGAGCAGACCGTGTTCATCAAGATGTTCCGCGAGATCCCGTTCACCGACGTCGAGGCGCTGCTCCCGCACGCCGAGATCCGGATGTCGTGGTTCGATCGGATCAAGGTGTGGGGCGGCGGGGCGGGGGCCGTGGGCGGGAGCGCGGCGAAACTGCTGCAGGTCAGCCTGTTTGCGACGAGCATCACCAAGCTCGCGTGGCTGCTGATCGTGCCGCTGGGCGGCCTGGCGATCAAGTCGTTCTTCGGGTACCGCACCGCGAAGATCCACCGCGAGTCGCAGCGGACGCGCAACCTGTACTACCAGAACATGGCCAGCAACGCCGCGGCCATCCACACGCTCGTCTCGCTGATCTCGCAGGAGGAGATCAAGGAGGCGCTGCTGTGCTACGGGGTGTGCCAGGCCAGGGCCGACAAGGGGCTTGATGCGGAGGACGACGGCGCGATCGCCGAGGCCGCCCGCGAGTACCTGCGCGACCGCTTCGGGATCGAGGTGCAGTTCGACGTCCGCGATGCGCTCGAGACGCTCGATCGCCTCGGGCTGCGGGTGGGAGCGAGCGGCTCGCGCACGGTGCTGCCGCTGCGCGAGGCGGTGGCCCACCTCGTCGAGCACTGGACCGCGCGACGATCCGAGGGGTACCACGAGGCGATGGTCCTGGGCGTGGGCGTCGCCCCGAGCCTCAAGGGCACGCGCTGGGGCTGATCGCGGCGCCCGGCATGCGAACCCGGCGCCCGCGCCGCTGCGCCCCCGCACGCCGCCGCCCCGACCGGCCAACAATCACCACGCGTCGGCTTCCACTTCCTTCACCACCCGCCCCCTTGAGCAGGGGGCCGGCCACCTCGGAGCCCTTCCATGCAGCACCGTTCCGACCACGGGTACTCGCGCCACGACGACCGGCGTGATGATCGACGCGATGACCGGCGCGACGACCGGCGCGGGCGCGGCACGCCGCTGTCCGACCTCGACCCCGCCCTGACCAGCGTGAGCCGCCAGGTGATCGGGGCCGCGATCGAGGTCCACAAGACGCTCGGCCCGGGCTACCCCGAGGCCGCGTACACCAAGGCGCTGTGCCAGGAACTCGACGGGCACGGCATCTCGTACCAGTCCGACGCCTCGCTGCCGATCCGCTACAAGGACAAGGACATCGGCACGACCTCGGCCGACCTGTTCGTGGACGGGCGCTTCATCGTCGAGGTGATGGCCCATACGGGCGACGTCGGCTCGTCGGAGCGGTCGGCCCTGCGGGCCCAACTGCGCTCGGCGGACGTCGAACTCGGTCTGATCATCAACTTCGGCGAGCGCCGCCTCAAGGACGGGCTCGTCCGCGTGCTCAACCCCGACAAACTCAACGCCATGCGCGGCGAGTCCGAGCATGACGACGAGGGCGATGAGGGGGATGAGTACGAGAACTGATTCGGGAAGGGGCTGAGGGGCAGAGGGGCAAGGGGATGGACGCGGTCGCGGCGAGGGCCGAACAGTTCTTGCACTTCGGCTCGCATGTGTTTGCCCTATTCATCGGCCCTTGGGCATCCTTGCATCTGCCCTTTCCTGTTCCCTCTGACCCTTCGTCCCTCCGTCCCTTGGCCCCTCCGCACAAATGCCCCCCCGCGTCGTCATCACCGCCATGGGCTGGGTCACGCCGCTGGGCGAGGACCTGGACGCGACGTGGCGTCGCCTGCTCGCCGGCGACAACGCCTTCGGCCCGGTGACACGGTTCGACGCCGCGTCGTTCGCCACCAACTTCGCCGCCGAGGTCAAGGGGTTCGATCTGGCCGCGACGATCACCGACCCGGCGGAACTGGCCCGCCACGCCGGCGCGGGCCTGCACACGCAGTTCGTGCTGGCCGCGGCCGCTCGGGCGTGGCGGGACTCGGGTCTGGCCAACCACGCCCACGACGCCCGGCGCGTCGGCATGTACATGGGCTGCGGCGAGGGCCCGCCCGACATCGTGCCCTTCTCGCGCGCCAACATCGCATCATGGGTCGAAAGCGAGCGGCGCGTCGACAACGCGGCGTGGGCTCGCGCCGCCGCCGTCGGCATGACCGCCGTTGCGGAAGTCGGCCAGGAGCCGCACACCCCGCTGGCCCACCTCGCGGCCCTGACCGGCTGCCGCGGCCCGGCGTTCAACTGCATGACCGCCTGCGCCGCCGGCACCCAGGCCGTGGGTGAGGCCTTCGAGATCATCCGGCGCGGCGACGCGGACGTGATGCTCGCGGGCGGCTCGCACTCCATGATCCACCCGCTGGGCATGACCGGGTTCATCCGCCTGACCGCGATGTCGCGCCGGCGCGAGTCCCCCGCCACCGCCGCCCGTCCGTTCGACCAGACGCGCGACGGGTTCGTCATGGGCGAGGGCGCGGGCGTGCTGGTCCTTGAGAGCCTCGACCACGCCAAGGCCCGCGGCGCGACAATCCTGGCCGAACTCGCCGGCTACGGCTCCACCGCCGACGCGTTCCGCATCACCGACATCGACCCGGCGGGGCGCGGCGGGGCCGGGGCCATGTCGATGGCGCTCCGCCAGGCCGGCATCGACCCACGCGAAACGATCGATGGCCCGAGCGGCCCGCGCCCAGCGGTGCAGTACATCTCCGCCCACGGCACCGGCACATCGGAGAACGACGGCATCGAGACCGCCGCGGTGAAGGCGGTCTTTGGCGACCTGGCCCCGCGGATCCCGTTCAGCAGCGTCAAGAGCATGATGGGGCACCTGATCCAGGCCGCGGGCGCGGTGGAACTGATGACATGCGTGCAGGCGATCCGCACGGGCTGGGTGCCGCCGACGATCAACCTCAGGACGCCCGACCCGCGCTGCGACCTGGACTATGTGCCCAACGTGGCGCGGGACATGGGCCCGCTGGGCGGCGTGGACGTGTGCCTGTCCAACGGGTTCGGGTTCGGCGGGCAGAACGACTGCGTGTGCGTGAGGCGGTTTGTGGCCTGACGGAACTGCGCTCAGCCGGGTGACTTGACCAGCGTCGCCAGCGTCTGCCCCTCCGGCCCCAGCAGCGACAGCGTGCCCGCGTCGATGCGGGCCGCGCGGGTCTGCTCCAGCGCCTCGAGGAAGCGGTCCTCGAGCGACATGAGCGGCTCGGGGCCGGCCATGCGGGTCGTGACCGCCGGGCCAAACAGGGGCTGGTCGGTCAGCAACGCCGCGGGGTCGAGGCGGGTGGACAGGCGGTTCACGCCCGCGAAGCCCGCGACCTGGCCGTTGCCGGCGAAGTCCAGCATCGGCACCCGCGCCCCCGCGGGCACCATCGCGGCCACGTCCTGCCCGCCAAGGGTCGCGAGCGTCCATTGGCCGACGAGCGCGGCGAGGTCCGCGACGGGCGAGCCGGTGGGAGCGGACTGCCCAGGTTGTTCGGGCGCAGCACCGGACTGATCGTTCGATGATGATGCGCAGCCGGTGACACAGGCCGGAACGATGACGACCGCGGCGATGAGCGCGAGCGAGCAACATGCATGCATTTCAGGCCCTCCAATGGCGCGCGGTCGCAGCAGGACGCGACGTCCGCCGCGCCGCAGCGTAGCCAGCTCAGAAGAAGTTCGGCATCCACGGCGTCGGCCCGGCCAACGCCGCGCCCAGCGCGTCGAGAGCCGCGCCCGGCCCCTCGATCCAACCCACAATCGCCGCCTGGCGCGGCGAGATGAACCCCGTGTACAGGCTCGCGAGCGCCCGGATCGGCACGCGGATCGCATCACCCCCACTGCTGACCCGCGACGCCTCGCCCCGTCCGTCGCGCACGCGCAGGCGCCACCGCCCGGCGTTGCCCGCGAACAGGTCGTCCTCGATATCGAGCACGACCTCAGCATCCACGCCAACGGGATACCCGCGCCCCCGGATCGCATCCTCCAGCCGCACGATCCGCAGCATCCCCGGCTCGTGGCGCACGATCTTGGCCGTGTGCTCGGTGTCGAGCAGCAGCCACGGGTGGTTCGGCCCCGCGGCGAATCGGACGTGGTCCCCAGTGGTGCAGAACCGACGCATCGCCCCCAGCGCCTTGCCCCAGCCGCGCGGCGTGCGGGACGCCACGTCCGAGACCAGCACGTCGTGGTGCCCGGTCTCGGGGTTCCGCTCCTGGATGAACACGACATACGCCTCGGGGTCGGCGGCATCGTCGCCGATGAACAGGGCCTTGGGATCGCCCCCGCCTCGCGGCTTGAACACCCGCATCCACACGTACTCGCGCCGGTCGAGCATCGCGGCCTGCGTGGGCGCGAACCGCTCATACAGACCCTTGACGATCCGCTGCACACCCTCGTCGCCCGGATCAACCCGGCGCAGCGCCGGCTCGGCGGGGTCCAGCCCGATCCGCCACAGCGGGACCTGGTACGTGTTCCAGTGCCACGCAAGTTCGTAGCCGACGCGCCGATACAGCGCCCGCGTCGAGGCGTACAGCGACGAGAGCGCGACGCCCTCCTCGTGGATCTCGCGCAGCGCCGAGCGCATGAGGTGCGACGCGACGCCCCCGCCCCGACGCTCCGGCGGGACCGACACGCCCGCGATGCCGACGCACGGCACGCTCCGACCGCCCACGAAGTGCCCCATCGGCACGCGCATGAGCGTCGCGGCCAGCCCCAAGTCGATGCCGCCAGGCCCGGCCGCCGTCGCCCCAGTCGCCGCCCCGCCACCCGCCGTGTCTCGCAGCACGCGCAGATGCTCGACGCCCGACTTGCCCAGCCACTCGCGCGTCCCCTCGAAACCCCCGGCGAACGCCAGGTCGAGGACGCGCGACGCCGCGTCCAGATCGCCCTCGGTCGCGGGCGTGTAGGTCAGATGAGCGCACGATCCGGACATGATGGACTCCAATGATGCGTGAACCGGGATTCCGCGGGGCACAATCCACTCACATCCTCATGCGGTCGGCACGCCGCGCGGCCCCCGCGACCCGGATTATCGGCGCACCAGCGCCTCCGAGCGGACGCATCGGCACCGACGTGGCAACTTACACGTTGAACCCGCCGCCACCGATCGTGTACCATCGCCCGCGCATGGGAGGCGCGGAACCAGAACCACAGTCCGCCGAGACGACGCCGCGCCGCGCCGGCGCGTCCGGGCTCGCCTTCGGCTGGGGGCTCTCGGCCCACACCGACGCCGCGTCCGCCGCGGCCCAGGCGGCCGAGCACGCGATGCGCGGCCTGTCGGGCGGCCCGTGCGACCTGGCGTTCCTGTTCGTCGGCGGCCCGCACGTCGCCAGGGCCGAGCACATCGCCCGCGAAGTGCGCGAGCGCCTGGGCGCCGAAGCCATCGTCGGCGTCTCGACCGAGGCGGTTCTCGGCGGCGGGGTCGAACTGGAGGCCGCCGCGGGCGTCTCGCTGCTGGGCGCCCGCATGCCCGGCGTGCGCATCACGCCGTTCGACGCCTCGTCGCTCATGATGCTCGCCGGCGGCGCGACCGGCGAGCACGACCCGGACCACATCGCCACCACCATCGGCGCGGCCCCGGACCTGCGCGCGACCATCCTGCTCGCCGATCCGTTCTCGCTGCCGCTGGTGAAACTCCTGCCCGAACTCAACCACGCCCGCGTCGATCGCGACGGCGCGCCCGCGGGCGTCATCGTCGGCGGGCTCGCCTCGGGCGGCAAGGCCTCCGGCGACGCCCGGCTCATCCTCAACGACCGTGTCCTCCGCACCGGCGGCGTGGGCGTCTCGATCGCGGGCGACATCCGCACCGACGTGCTCGTCTCGCAGGGCGCCACGCCCATGGGCGACAACCACATCGTCACGAAGTCCAAGGGCAACGCGATCCTGGAACTCGGCGGACGCCCCGCGCTGCAGGTCCTCGAGTCGGTCTTCGAGGGCCTCGGCGAGGCCGACCAGGAACTCGTGCGGGGCCAGGGCGTGCTGCTGGGCGTCGTCGCCGACGAGTACAAGGAACGCTTCGGGCGGGCCGACTACCTGATCCGGACGGTGGTCGGCGCCGATCGCGGCTCGGGCGCGATCGCCGTGGCCGACCGCATCCGCGTTGGCCAGACCGTCCGGTTCCACGCGCGCGACGCCAGAACCGCCCACGAGGATCTGTCGATGCTGCTCGACGCCCAGGCGATCCACGGCACGCCGGCGGGCGCGCTGCTGATCACCTGCAACCAGCGTGGACGCGCGCTCTTCGGCGGGCCGAACCACGACGCGGCCACGCTCTGCCGCGCGTTCTCGCCCGAGCCGCCCGGCGAGCAGCGGGCCAAGGGCGGGCGCGAGTTCGAGGGCACGCCGCCCATGCCCATCGCCGGGTTCTTCGCCTCGGGCGAGATCGGCCCGGCGGGCGGACGCAGTTTCATCCACGGCCAGTCGGCGGTGCCGGTGCTGTTCCGCGCGCCCGCGACGCCGACGCGCTGACGACGCGTTGACAACGCGGGCAAGCCGAAGACCGGGCACGCTCCGGGTCGCCGTGCCGGGGCCTACACCAGCCGGTCCGTGCCGGTTTCCTTGAGGAACGCCGCGTCGCGGGCCGACTGATCGACCAGCCGGTCGACATCCTCATCGCTGAGCCACTCGAGCGTGCGCAGTTTCTCGACCATCGACGCCGGCATCGGCTCGTGGTTCTTCTCGTGCTTCGGGCGGCTCTTCCAGACCCGGTGCATCCACAGATACTGCTCGGGCGTGGCCCGCACCATGTCCTCCAGCGCCTTGCGGAAGCGGGCGCAGATGTAGAACATCGGGTCGGGGTGGGCACGCCACGTCTCGGCCTCGAAGAAGTCGCCCAGCGTGATGCGGTAGCGGAACGGACCCGGCTCCAGCACGCTGAACCCCTCACCGACCTGGCCCGGGCGGGCGGCCCGCGGGTCGTCCGGGCGGGCGGGGTCCAGACGCGTCGCCTGCCCCACCACCACCGTCGCGCCGAACTGCATCACCGTCAGCGCGATCGACTTGTACGTCGAGGCCAGCCGCCCGAAATAAGGCACGAACACGCCGCGATCGCCCGCGTTCTGGTCGGCCACGAATCCCAGGTGCCCGCCGGCCTTGACGATCCGTGGCATCTCGTGGATCGCGCCGAACTTGTCGACCAGCACCATGCCGCGCCGCCCGCGCGTCTGCTTGACCCAGGTGTCGAGCGGCTTGAGGTCCAGCGGGCGATACAGGGCGTGGAACGGGAAGCCGATCAGGGCCATCGTGTAGCCCAGGACTTCCCAGTTGCCGCCGTGCCCGCAGATGAACACCAGCGGCCGCTCGGCCCCGAGTTTGCGGATGCCCGGCCCGACGCCGCTGAACTCGACGTGCCGGAGCCAGCCCTCCTCCGTCAGCAGGCGGGGCGTGAACGCGACCTCAACCCCGAGCATGGCCAGATGCTCGTACGAGTGCAGCACCAGTTCGCGCCGGGCCGCCTCGTCGCGCTCGGGAAACGCGGTTTCGAGATGCTTGGTGATCCGCCCGACCCGTTTGCGGTTGAACCTCGCCCGGGCGTAGGTCCGCCCGATCCGCCGGGCGGCCTCGATCGACGGCTCCAGCCCCGCCACCAGCGGCGCCGACAGCACGCCCCGGATGCCCAGGTACAGCGGAACCTCGAGCGCTTTGGGGACGGCCAGGGCCATGGGGCGAGGGTAGCGGCCGGGTGCGCGGCTCGCAGCACGAAGCGGCCCTGCACCGGGCGTGGAGGAGGGGCGTCGGCGGTGCCGATGATGGACCGGGCCGCGTGCGACGCCGCGCCGGCCCCGGAGGCATCGTGCTCAACCTGGCCCCTTGGCTCGTGTTTGTCGTGCTGCTGGTGGCCCAGCGGGCGATCGACGCGCTCGCGTTCCGCCACCTCGCGCTGCCGCAGCGCTGCTACCACCGGGACGTGATCCTGCTCGGCGTGCTCGGGCGCCCAATCGCGGCCGCGATCGCGGCCGGACTCGTGCTCGCCCCACTCGGCTGGACCCTGGCGGCGTGGCTCGGCTCGACACCGCCACCCCCCGCCTGGGCGTCGCTCGATCCCTCGGGCTGGCTGCGGGTCCCGTTCCTGGCCGCGATCGGTGTTGTGGCGTGGTCGCTCGTGGGCCAGGCCCGGAACCACTACTACGGACGCTGGCACGCGCTGGACCGCCTGGCCATCCTGGTGTCGTGCGCCGCGTGCGTGGCGACGCCCGCCGCCGCCCCGCTCGCGCTGGTCTGCTCGCTCGCGTTCGTGATGCAGTTGAACTATCCGCATGGGCTGTACCACTCGTGGACGGAGAAGCGCCCGGTGTATGAGGCGGTGGTGCTGCTCGCCGCCGCCGCGTGCCTGGGGCCGCTGGTCCGCGTCGAGGGCTGGATGCTCATCGCCGGACTGGGCGTCGGCCTCGCGACCGCGTACGTCTACCCCGCGGCCTCGAAACTCACGCTGGGTCGCCCCTGGACCTGGGCGCTGCACAACCGCATGGAGGCCCTGACCGTCTCCTCCGCGCACAAGGGCTGGATGTGGTGGTGGACGGTCGAGCGGGTCGCGCGGATGGTCCGCCCGCTGGCGGCGCTGCGCGTGCCGATGCAGATCGCCACGCTGGCGCTCGAACTCGGCGCGATCGCCCTGCTGCTGGACCCGGACGCCGGCGTCGTGGCGCTGGTCGGCCTCGTGGCGATGCACGCGGGGATCTTCGCCGCGTCCGGCGTGGCGTTCTGGAAGTGGGTCATCCTCGACGTGGCGCTCATCGCCGCCCTGTGGTTCGCCCCGAGCGAGGCCCTGGCCCCGGCGTACGCGCTGCCCGTGATCGCCGCCGGGCTGGCCGCCGTGACGCTCGCGCGCTGGTGCGGCACAGTCCTGCCGCTCGGGTGGATCGACGGGCCGCTCGTCGGCACCTTCGTCCTCGAAGCAACAACCCGCGCCGGCGAATCCCGCCTGGTCGCGCCGCTGACCATGCGCCCCTACGACCTGGCCTTCGGGCAGGCCCGCTTCCACTGCCTCATCGACGAGCCGCAGATCGCCGGGGCCTACGGCATCCTGTGCGCCCCGCTCGACGCGCCCCGCATCGACCGCCTGCTCCGCCAGACCGCCGGCGACGCCGAGGCCATCGCGCGACTCGCCCACGAGCACGGCAGATCCCGGCGCGACGACCGCACCGCCCAGGCGCTGGAGCGCGGGATCGCCCAGTACTTCCGGAACCGCAACCGCCTCCTCACCCGGGGCGGGTGGCGGGCCCGGCTCGCTCGGCTGCCCCTCACACCGCCACACCTGTGGATGGGCGCCCGCGGGCGATGGCTCCGCTCCCGCGACCAGGTGGACTCGATCGAGGTCCGCTGGACGGAGATCTGGCACGCCGACGGAAGCGTGAAGCCCATCGCGGATCGCCATGTCTGCAGTATCGATGTGGATGCAGATCAGGCCGAGGGCCATCCGCGCCACGAACGGGCCGCCGCCCCGCTCGCCCCCGCAGCGTAATCCGAATCCGAAACGCCCCCAGACGGAGCCGCCGTCGCTGGTGCGATCCGGCCCTCCCGCCGATGTATGCTTGAGCCAAGCCCTCCGCCGCCCCAGGCGTCGGAGCATCCGGCGATCCCGATCGCCCCGTGCACGCGGAGACACGCCATGGAAGGCCCGGTGTCGATGAACCTGCTCGCTCGCGCCGCGGCCCTGTCCCTGGCCCTCTGCCTGTGTCCCGGCGCGGGCCGCTCGCTCGCGGCCACCCAGCCCGACGACCCGGCCCGCCCGCCGAACGCGCCCTCTTTGACCGACCCCAGCGTCGAGCAGGAGCAGGCCGACCTTTCCTCCCGACGCGCCAACCCCCCCACCATCATGCCCTCGTCCGAGCCAACGGTCCGCGCCCCCATCCCGGGCCAACCGGACACCGGCGAGATCACGCCCGGCATCCCCGCCGACGCCTTGGGCGTGCCCGTGGGCCGCCTGTACGCCGAGGGCTCGTTCCTCGTGCGCCGCGTCGGCGCGATGCTGCGGGCCCCCTCGGGCGAGTGGGTCTTCGTGTTCGCGCCATCGCCCACCGGCGAGATCGACACCCCGATGGTGCTGGTGCCCTCGTCGGAGTTGGAGGCCGTGCTGCCCGTCGTATCCGATCACGAGGTCGCCCGCCCGCTGATGGTCACCGGGCAGGTGCTGGTCTACGCGGGGCGGAACTATCTCGTGCCGCTGGCAATCGCCGACGCCGCGGGCTTCGTCCAGCCGGAGCCCGAGCCGGCCGAAGGCGACATGGAAGGCGATCGCCCCGACCCGGCCAACACCGGATCGCCGACCGACGCCCCCACGCCCCCGACAACAGAACAACTCGCCGCCGACCCGGACGTCGCCTCCCTCATCGCCGACCTCGAAGCCAGACGCAACGTCCCTCGGGGCCTGGCCCCGCGCGGCGCGGCCCCGACGCCGGGACGAGAATCGCTGCTGGAACCCGTCGCAGTGGAAACCATCCAGGAGGGAACGATCCTTGTCCGAAGGCGGGCCAGGATGGTCCGCGAGTCGACCGGGGCGTGGACGCTGGTGCTCGACAACGACGGCGGCACGGACGCGGCCGGCATGGTCATCCTGCCCTGCCAGAACCTCGCCGCCATGGAGCGCCTGGCCGCCGGGCAGGCCGACGAGGCCCAGTTCGAGGTCACCGCCCGCGTGCTGACGTTCCAGGGGCGGAACTACGCGATGCCGCTGATGTTCTCGCTGCTGCGGGCCTCCGACGTGCGCGGGCTGCAATAGAGAGACCGACCCTCAGCAACGACGCGGTGCGCGCCCGGCGCTGGGCGCGCTCGCCCGCCGGGAGCGAGAGGCACGCGAACGGCCCGCGCCCCGGACGCGGTACCATGCCCGCGTACGCCGATGCCCACGCCCCCCGATCAACCCGGGTCCGACCCATCGCCCTCGAACGGCACGCCGGACGCCAACGGTCGCGGCGAGCCGAGCGACGCCGTCCCCGCAGCGCCGAACACGCCGGATCGCCCCACCGAGTGGCTCCGGGCCGAGGGGCCCGATTCGGACGTCGTGCTGTCCTCGCGCGTGCGGCTGGCCCGGAACCTCGTCGGCTTCCCGTTTGTGCACCGCTGCTCGCGTGAGGACCGCCTGGCGCTCATGGGCATGATCCGCCGGCGTCTCGAGTCCGCCGACCAACCGCACAGCCCGCCGACCGACCAGCCCACCAAAAACCCCGGCGCCTTCGCGTGGGTGCCGATCCACGAACTGTCCCCCACCGAGCGGACGCTGCTGGTCGAACGCCACCTGATCTCCACCAACCTCGCCAAGGGCTGGAGCCTGCACGGGGCCAAGACCGCAAAGCCCCCGCCCGACGCCGCCGACCTGCCCCGCGCCCTGGCCCACTCCCGCGACGAGCGCCTGGCGATCATGGTCAACGAGGAAGACCACCTCCGCATCCAGTCCATCGCCAGCGGGCTGGCCCTCGACCAGGCCGCCGACGCGGCCGACCGCATCGACGACCTGCTCGAAGCCGCCCTCGACTTCGCGTACTCCCCGCGCTTCGGCTACCTGACCGCCTGCCCCACCAACGTCGGCACCGGCATCCGCTGCTCGGTCATGCTGCACCTGCCGGCCCTGCGCCTCTCGGGCGAGATCGACAAGGTCAAGCGCGCCGCCAACGACATGACCCTGGCCGTCCGCGGGTTCTACGGCGAGGGCTCCGACGCGATCGCCGACCTGTTCCAGATCTCCAACCAGACCACGCTGGGCAAGACCGAGCGGGTGATCCAGCACGAGCTGGCCCGCGAGATCATCCCGCGCGTCATCGAGTACGAACGGACGGAGCGCCGCAAACTGCTGGAGCGCAAGCCGCGCGTCGTCGAAGACCAGGCGTGGCGGGCCCTGGGCCTCCTGCGAAACGCGCGCCTGCTCAGCACGGAAGAGGCGCTCTCGGCCCTCTCGGCCGTGCGCCTCGGGGTCGTTGCGGGCGTGTTTTCGGGCGATCCAGGTTCGGTCACGCTCGCGCAGATCAACCACCTGCTGCTGGTCGCCCAACCCGCCCACCTGCAGGCGATCGCGGGGCGCCCCATCGACCCGGAGCGGGCCAGGGCGGTGCGAGCCGACATGCTGCGGGAACGCCTGGCACGCTGAAGGGCCAGACACGCTCGCACCCTGCCGCTTCTCCCGGCACACTCAGCGGCTCCGCGGTGAATCCTTCCGATCGCGCACGCTCACCCCCCCACCGACACCACCTCACGCTCCAGCCGCTCCGCCAGCGACTTGATCGTCACATCAACCATGTCCGACCCGCCGGCGACCGTCTCGCCCTCGGCCATCTGCCGGGTCACGCGGTTGAACGCCGTGATGACCGTTGAGTGGTTCGGGCGGTTCATCGAGCGCGCGATCTCGGGGTAACTCATGGTCGTCAGACGCCGGGCCAGATAGGTGACCAGCGCCCGGGCCAGCACCACGCGGGCGTGGCGCCCCCGCCCCATGAGGTCCGACGCATCGACCCGCAGCGAACGGCACACCCGCTCCAGGATCAGCGCGATCGGCACCGGGCGACGCGACTCGCCCCCGCCGACGGAAGTCAGGCCCAGGGCCCGCGCGACCATCGAGCGATCGATGACGCCCGCGCCGCCGCGATCCCCGCCCAGGATCAGGCGGTGGGCCGCCTCCACCCGCGTGAGCAGGCCCTGGATGTCACGGACCGAGGCCGACGACCCGCCCGGCAGCGGACGCCCGGCCCGCTCGGCCAGCAGCGACACCGCCCCGTCGTCGAGCGCCAGCCCCCGCGAGGCCGACAGACGCCTGACAAGTTCGACCCGCGTCGCGTCGTCCGGCGCGTCGACCTGGATCACCGCGCCCGACAGGAACCGCGACCGCAGCGACTCGGCCATCATGCGGATATCGCGCGGCGACTCATCGCCCGCCAGCACCACCATCCGACCCGCGTGCCCGAGCGTGTCCAGCGTGTGGAGCAGTTCGGCCTGGGTCGCCTGCTTCGACCCGAAGAAGTGCACGTCGTCGATGCACAGGATCTCGACGTCGCGGAACGCCTTGCGGAACGCGTCGGCCTTGTTGGCACGCACCGCCGCGACGAAGTCGTTCGTGAACGCCTCGGCGGTGATGTACTTCACCCGACCCGCGCCCAACCGCTTCGAGGCCCGGACCGCCATCCCCTGGAGCAGGTGGGTCTTTCCGACGCCGCACGGCCCGTGCAGGAACATCGGGCTGAAGCGCGGCGGGGCGGTGCCGTCGGCGATCGCGCAGGCCGCGGTGTACGCGATCCGGTTGCACTCGCCGACGACAAAGTCGTCGAGTCGGTGACGCGGCTCAACGCTCGCCGAACGGGGCGACGAGGCCCGCGACGGCGCAGCCGGGGCCGCGGTCGATGCCGCCGCCCCGCGCTCCGACGCACCGATTCCGTCGATCGCCCCGGCCTCACGCCCGGGCGAATCGTCGCGCTTCGGGAACGCCGACGGCTCGACCACGATCTCGAGCGGGACATCACCGGCGACCTCCGGCCCGCGGCGCTCGGCCCGCAGTTCCGCCGCCGCCGCCCGGCGCAGGGCGGCCGTGAAGTGGCGAACAACATACTCGCGCTGGAAGTCGGAGGCGACGGTGACGCGGACGCGACCCTCGGCGACCGTCACCATCGTGTCCCGCCCGACGTGCCGGGCCCATCGCTCTTGCCCCACGCTCGCGGCCACGCGCCGAACAATCCGCTCGCCGATGCTCCCGGCGTCGCCGTCGTCCGACCCGGTGGCGACGCCCTGCCCGCCGCCCGTCCCGCTGCCCTGGCCCGCGCGCCGACCGGCGGCGGATGCCTGCGACGGCGCGGCCGCGGGCTGACGCTCGCCGGCCTCGCGCACCTCAAGCGGGCGGATGCGCGTGGCGCGCCCGTAGGTGCCGCGACCCGGAACAGCCGCGCGCCCGATGCCTTCGACACGCCCCTCGGACGCCTGCGCCGACCGAACCCCTTCGGCGGCCTCCGGTCCTTGCGGGCGGCTCTGGGCAGCGGTGCGGCTCTCCACCATGGCGCCTTCCTTGTCTCCCGCAATCCCGCGGGCGAACTCTCCCGCGTCCAGCGGGCTGGGCCGGGGTTCCTCTCCCGGCTCGGGTCGTGCGAAATCCGCGCCCGCCGCGCGAGGCGGCGGGCGTGGACGAGTCTGAGTCCCTTCGCTCAAAGCATGACACCGCCGGTCGCCCCCGCCGAAACGGGTGCGATGGGCATCAGCCCCTCCGTGGGATTCGATCTTGTTGGACGCCGCAGAACACGTCGCGGCCAGTGGGGGGAAGATTACGAGATGATCGCGCGCCGAGCAAGGCCTCGCACACCGCGCGAACCCTGCGCGGGTCGCTTGCCGATGCTGCGCCACGACTTGCGACCGCCAAAAACTTAATCCACGGGATATCTACGTCTGGAAGACTGTGTTGATATCGTGAAGAAAACGTGAAGAGATTTTCACCCGAAACTGGCGGTTTCCGGGCGGCGGATGTAGGCATCTCGTGTGTCGAAGCGGGTGAACCCCAACCTGTCGTACAGACGGCGCGCGGGCGCATTCCTTTCGTCCACGGCGCACGCAACCCGCGTGAAGGCGCGGCGCGGGAGCGACGCCAGGCCGTGGCGCGCCAGACGCTCGCCGAGCCCGCGCCCCCGCGCTTCGGGGACGAGGCCGAGGTAGACGAGTTCGATCGACCCCTGATCCGGGTATGGGTTGAAGAGCGCGCAGCCGATCGCGCGCCCGCGTTCGACCGCGACCCACCACAACGAGGGGTCGTGCTTCCCGCACGCGCGATGCGACGCGAGGATGTCGGGCGTCTCGCGCACGCCGCAGAGTTCCGGGCAATCAAGCGTGCCCTCGTACGAGCGATCAAGGCAGTCGATCAGCGCGCGATCCTGCGCGGCGCGATCGCCCAGCGACGCGATCGGAACCACCGAGACGCCGGCGGGCCAGTCGCGTGGCGCTTCACGCGCGGCGTTGTTCGAGCGGCGGAGGTAGAGCAGGCGGCCCACGCTGACGAAGCCCGCACGCGCCAGAGCAGATCGGTACCAGTCCTGGCCCGACTCGACGAGCGCCTGGATGAGGGCGATCCGCGCGTCGGGATCGGCGCCGCGCAGACCGACGCACGCGGTGTTGATGGCCGCGGCGACGTGCTCGACCTCGCCCGCGTCGCCGGGTCGGCGCGGCGCGCCGACGAACACCATGCCGACGCGTCCGGCGCCCGGGACGACCAGCGCGACCTGGTCGATCCGGGCCGCAGAGCGACCGGCGTCGGGCTCTGGCGGCACGCCCCAGGCCCACATCCAGGACAGGTCCACGCCTTGGCCCGGCGCATCGGCGATGAACCGGCGGGCCTCGGCGGTCTCGCCCGACAGGCCCAGCAGGCGCGACACCGCCGCCACCCGGAACTCGGGCGGGACCTTGAATCCGGTCGGGTGGATCACCGTGCCCATCGCCTGCGAACAGACTCCGCGTCGCACCGGCCCGTGGCCCCCGAAGCCCGCCCCCGGCGCGACGATTGACCGATCCGACAGGATTCATAGACTATCGGCTGGCCTCCCGACGCCCCGCCCACCGGGTCGGCGTCGGCGGGGTCCGCCCGACCGCCCCGGATCGCCCAGATTGCCGTCGCCCGCACGGCCGTTGCCGCGGCGACACCGCCACAAGGACCACCGGCATGGACCACTCCCGTTCCCGCCTCCGTTCGATCGTCCTGCTGGCCTGCGGCCTGCCCCTGGCGGCGGCCTCGATGGGCATGGCCCCCGAGCCGGACCCGATCCCGCGCCGCTGGGAACTGGAACTGGACATGGGCTCGCTCCGGGCCATCACGCTGGTGACCGACGATCGCGGCACGCCCAACACGGGCGACGACCTGACGGGCGATTTCCTGTACCTGACCTACCGGGTGACCAACTACACCGGGCGCGACCTGTTCTTCGCCCCGACGCTCACGCTGGCCAACGACGCGGGGCAGATCCTGCGGTCGGGCCAGGGCGTGTCGCCCGAGACCACGCAGCGCCTGCTGACGCTGCTCAACCGCCCATTCCTCGAGAGCGAGTTCGAGGCCCTCGGCGTGCTGCACCAGGGCCCGGAGAACGCCAAGGACGTGGTGGTGCTGTGGCCGCTGCACGACCGGACGATCGACGAGGCTGTGGTGTACGCGGCCGGGTTCAGCGGCGAGGCCAAGTCGTACCAGACGCTGGACCCGGAGACGGGCGAGTACCGCCTCGAGACGCTCCGCAAGACGCTGATGATGCGGTACTCGATCCCGGGCGAGATCGACCCGAGCGTGCCGTATCCGTTCGACGTGGCCGAGGAGCGGTGGGTGATGCGTTGAGGCGGGCGGGGCGCAGGGTGGTCGGCACGCGCCGCGCGGGTTGAGCGCGCGACCTGCGGACGACGCGGGCGCGCAGAAACATGCCTGTGCCGGAGCACGGGCATGCCACACGATCAGGACGGGACCGCGCCGATCACTCGCTCTTGGCGGCGGGCTTCATGGCGTCGGCGACGAACCGGGCCGCGCCGGTCACGAGGCAGACGAGCGCCACATCGTTGGCCAGCGACCCGACGAGGCGGATCATCGGCGTCAGCACCCGCACGGTGAACAGCCCGGACACGAACCCGACGCACGAGCCGATCACGAACAGCCCGACCGCGAGCACCATCAGCAGGGCCGGGGGGGTGTCGGTCACGAACTTGGTCGCGAAGCCGAAGGGGTTGCCGGCCGGGCGCGGCTGGTAGCCCTGGGGCGGAGACCCGTACCCCTGCTGGGGCGGCGGGTAGCCCTGCGGCGGGGCCTGGTATTGCTGCCCGGGCTGGCCCTGGGGCGGCGGAGGTGGCTGGTTGTTGGGCTGGTTGTTGGGTTGGCCCTGCTCGGACATCGAGGCTTCCTCCCTTTTGACGGCTCTCAATGGTCAGGCGATTGCCCGCGCCGCCGGCGCGGGGCGCGAGTCTACCACCATCGGCACAACCGACACCCCGCCCGCACGCGAGGGACAAGAACCCCGCGACGGCGCTCCGACGTCCACGACGCGGGCGTCGGTTTCCGGGATGTGTTCGGATGGCTTCCGCCTACGCCTCGAGTTCGGCCTTCAGCACGCCGAGGCGCTCCTTCCACCAGGCCTTGACCGCCTCGGCGGCCTTGGCGTCGGGCAGTTTGTTGTGCTGGACCTGGACGGAGCACTTTGGCAGGCCGTCCTTGCCGGCGAGCTTCTCGTAGAAGTTGACCTCGACCGACGTGCCCGCCTCACCCCGGACGCCGGCGCCCGCGTTCCAGGTGATCCGCACGCTCTTGCCGGGCGTGGCCTTGCGAACCGCCAAGTCGGCGTCGAGCCAGCGCTGGCGCCCGCGGGCGGTGGCGAACGCGGCGAAGGCCTTCTCGACCGGGGCGGCGATGGTCTTCGAGCCGCTGACGGAGAACCCGTCGGGCTTCTCGTGCTTGGCCCGTCGGCCCATGGCCTGCTCGTAGCCGACGGTGACCATCTGGGCCCACCACGGATCGATCCTCTCGTTCTCGCTGAGGTGCTCGGCGATCTGCTTGTGGGTCAGATTGGCGGCCCCGGCCTTGTTCAGGCGGGCGACCCACGCGTCCCAGTCGCGCCCCGTCGCCTTCTTGACGGCGGCGTCGGAGACCTTGGTCGCGAGGGCGACATCGACTTTGGACGCGGAACCGGCGGGGGCGGGCCTGGGCATGGAGGATTGTCGCGGCAGCGGGCACGCGCGACAAGTGGGGCGTGCTCCGCCATCAGCCCATCGGACTCGCCTGCGCGTTGACGGCTCGACTCTCCCGGCGCGGAGCAGCACGGCGGGGCACGGCCCGCGGATCAGGCGCGGTCGGGAGGCTCCTGCTTCGGGGCATACTTGTGGCGTTCGCGGGTCCGCAGGATCGCGGCCCAGATCTCCGGGTTCACCACGAACAGCAGGATGCCGATCACGCCGACCGCAATGGCCAGCACGGTCTGGGTCAGCAGCGCCAGCACCAGCGCGACCACCAGCATGCCCACGACGATGGCGACGAGCATCATGCCGAGCTGGCGGGAGCCGAAGTTGGGGTCGCCGGGGCGGCCCTCGGGGGAGACGACTTCGATGATCTCGCGCCGGGCCTCGGTAGACTCCTCGTCGACGCCGAGCGGCACGCCCGCCGGGCGCTGGGCCGGACGCGACGAGGTCGAGGTTGATTGCTGGGGTGTCGATCGGGTCATCAAGCGGCCTTTCGAGCGGTGCGGATCCGCGAGCGGAGCGGCGGTTGCCTCGGGGTCGTCGGCGCGTATCGCGGCATCACGCGGTTCCCGAGTGGGGCCGGCATCGCGATTCGCGCGGATTCCACCGACCCTTCGAGAGAATGAACCGCCCGCCCCTGAGGCGCGGGTGAAGCCCGCGATGAAATCGCGTTCATACGCGGGGAAATCCGCGTGATCGGCGGGAATCTGGCGGGGCCGGGCTCGTACGGAGTTGATAAAATCCGCGCCTTTGAGCCGGGACAGGAAGACTCACCGCAGAGACATGGAGGGCGCCGAGGAAGGCAAGTGCGTTGGCAGGCCCGAATCCGTCGGTGCTTTGTGCGCCGCGGCGGTGCGTGCTGCTGGCGTCGATCGGACGCGGGAACGATCTCGCGTGCGGGTCAGTTTCCGGTGGCGGGGGCGGCGTCCAGACGCACGCGAACGATGACCGGTCGATGATCGGACCCTATGTCCGGGCCGACGGCGCAGGCCAGCGGCGTGAGGCCGCGGGTGTAGACGTGGTCGATGCGGAAGCCGGGCCAGGCGACGCTGTGGCCCCAGGTCGTGCCGAGGCCGGTGCCGACGGCGCGGTGGGCGTCGGTCAGGTCGGCGGCGCGGATCGCGCCGGCCTCTGCGCTCATGGGCGTGCAGTTGAAGTCGCCGCCCATGACGACGGGGCGGGGTTCTTCGGCGATCCAGGCGCGGATCTGGCGGACCTGCTGGTGGTGCAGGGCGAGCAGTTGACGGCCCATCGGGGCGGTCGGGAGGTGGATGTTCTGGACGACGACCTCGCGCCCGGCGATGGTGGCGACGCAGCAGAGTTGGCGTTCCCACTTGGCCGAGTCGAGCGGGGCGATGCCGCGGGGGCCAATGAGGCGCCCGCTCTCGAGGCGGAGCGGGAATCGGGAATAGACGCCCTGGCCGGAGAAGTCCTCGCGCGGCTCGGCGATGGCGTAGGGGTACTCGGCGGCGAGGGCTTCGGCGAGGCGGGCGTGCTGGCGGGTGGTGTATTCCTGCAGGAGGATGATGTCGGGCTGGTAGAGGTCGATCGCTTCGAGCGTCGGGGCGACGTTGCCGAGGCCGGCCCAGAGGTTGGCGGTCATGAGAGTGAACTCGGGGGCGCCGGACTGTGACCGTGTTTCCGACTCGGCTGCTGACGCACCCTCGGTGGTGTTGGTGACGCCGGCGTTGTCGGCCGTCACGGCGCGGCCCGCGCCTGGGAACGGCGAGACGCCGGCCAGGCCCGCGCCGATCAACGCGCTTGCGAATGCGGCCAGCGTCAGGCGCGGCGCACGCAGCGTGAGTGCAAGCAACGCCATGGCGCCCAGCACACCCGCGGCGTGGAGCGAGAACGTCCGCACCATGAACGCGACCCACGCGGCCCGGTGGTAGACGCGGCTGTCGGCATCGAGTTCGAGGGGGAATACAAACGCGGCAAGGAGGGCGAGCAGCAGCGTGACCGATGCGAGCCAGAGCAGGGCGATGACGCCGCGGATGATGGGGTTGCGGCGAGGGCGAGGGTCGCGTTGGGTCTTGGTTGCGGCTGGCTCGGACGCCTGGCGCTGGTCCTCGTCGGGCATGGGGTGGGTACGAGGGCGCGGCCGCCCCTGTTCAGGGATTCCGCACGACACCGTTCGGAGCGTCGGGGTGCAGGCCGAAGTCGAATGAGCCGGTCCAGATGGTGGGGCCGCCGGTGTCGTCGCGGAGCGCGGCTTCGGGATCGCCTGAGATGATCAGTCGGAGTTGGCGGCCCTGCATCGCCGCGATGCGGGCGTCGGGCGAGCCGGGCAGGCGGACAACGGCCCGGTGCGCGTACAGGTCGCCCTGATCCCAGGAGTGACGCCAGCACCGGCCGGACGCGATCACCTCGCCGTCGAGGGTCACGTCGGCTCTGAAGCCCCAGGAGTACTCGTGGTGGCTCGGGATCGAGTCGAGCGTCCAGTTCAATACGATCTGTGACCACTCGTGCTGGATGGACACGGCGGTCGCGGCGAGGACGGCGCGGTCGAGCGCCGGATCGTCCGGCACGAGCGTCGCGACTTCCTCAACGCGGTCGCCCACGCTGAGCGAGACGGCCTCGGCTTGCTCCCACAGCACCATGCCGGTCGCGTCGAGCGCCTCGAAGCGAACGATGTCGATGGTGCAGGGCATTGACAGCGGCGGGAACTCCCGGCGGGTATCGGCCCAGGCCGTGCGATCGGTCATACCGCCGTGCGGGAACCCCGCCGAGAACACCCAGCTTGTAGCCACCGCTTGGCCGGTATCGCTCTTGCCTTCGAGTGTGACGGCGAACGACTCCGTCCCGGTTGGCAACCCCTCACTCCCATCCCTGCTGAGCACATACGGGATCGGCGAGCCGGTCAGGGCCGCGCGGGGGACGAGGATCTCGATGCGGAGCGGTGCTGGTGGGGCCGGTCGCGCACCGGGGGTCCGAAGCACGACGACGATCGCCAGACCGATCGCGCCAGCGAGCGCGAGGCCGATTGCCGCCCAGATGAACAGGGGCTTGGGCATGCGTGGCATGCTACCCGCCGGGATGGTCAGTCGGGTGGCGGCACAGATGGACGGTGCGAGGTGGACTCCGTGCGACGATCGTATCGATCGACCCGCCCGTCGTCCGGATCGTCGATCGTGGCGACGAGTTGGAAGCCGTTCTTGAGCAGGACGCCCGCGGAGGCTGGATCATCGGCCAGCGTGTGGGCCCGGAAGGTGCGGACGCGGGCATCGGCCCCGGCCCATTCGAGCATGGCGGCGACGGCCTCGCTGGCGATGCCGCGACGGTGGAACGAGTTCACAACGCTGTAGCCGATCTCGACCACGCCATCGGTTTCAGACCCGGGCCGGCCCGGCGGGCCCTTGAAGCCGACGGTGCCGACGAGCGTCGGCTCGGGCCCAGTGCGCCCTGGTTCATCGGCTCGGTCATCGCGCTCGTTGCCCGGCTTCCAGAGCATGAACCACGCCCGCCAGAATGGCTCGCCCGGCTCGTCGGCCAGCCTCGCGAGGAGCCAATCGACCGGCCCCGCTTCCCAGTGCAGCGGCGGCCAGTCGGGAGGCACGCGGCAACTCAAGGCCGCGGCGAGCGCGTCCGTTGGACCGATCGACGCGCGCAGCTGGTCCGGCGTGCCGGGGCGGAGTTCGAGGCGGGCTGTGACGATGGCGTCGGGCACTGCGCGGCCATGGTACCGGCGCATGCGGTGGCGCGGATGTCGGATGACCACGCGGCGAGTCGTCTATCGGTCCGCCCGGAACGACAGGTCCGGCTCGCGGCCCGCCTTCACGCCCTCGGTCCGCCACACGCCGACCCAGTGGTCGGGGCGGACCTCGACCAGGCACGAGGTCGGGCCGGGGTCCTTGGCCAGGTTCTTCGGCGGCTCGTGCCAGGGCCACCACGGGCGGACGGACTTGTCCTGGCCGATCTCGTGCAGGCGGGTGAACTGCGACTCGTCCTCGACGATCTCCTTGATGGTCACGAGGCGGTCGTGGCGCTCGTGCATCTTGGGGATGGAGGCGAGCAGGCCGCGGGTGTAGGGGTGCAGCGGGTTGTCGAAGAGTTCGAAGACGGTGGCGTACTCGACGACGCGCCCGGCGTACATGACGCACACCACGTCGGCGTTCTCGGCCACGACGCCCAGGTCGTGGGTGATGAGCATCATGGCCATGTCGCGCGAGACCTGGAGTTCGCGCAGGAGTTCCAGGATCTGGGCCTGGATCGTCACGTCGAGCGCGGTGGTCGGCTCATCGGCCAGCAGCAGGCGCGGCTGGCAGGACAGGGCCATCGCGATCATGACGCGCTGGCGCATGCCGCCCGAGAACTGGTGCGGGTACTGGCGGATGCGGCGATCGGGCTCGGGGATGCCCACGTCGGTCATGGCCTTGAGGGCGATGTCGAAGGCGTCCTTGGGCTGGACGTCCTGGTGGAGCAGGATCGCCTCCATGATCTGGTCGCCGACGTTGTAGACCGGGTTGAGGCTGGTCATCGGCTCCTGGAAGATCATGGCGATGTCGTTGCCGCGGATCTGGCGCATCTGGCGGTCGCTCTGCGTGAGCAGGTCGATGGGCTTGCCGGCGGCGCCGACGGGCGAGGACTCGTCGAGGCGGAACCAGATGTGCCCTCGATCGAAGTGGCCCGGCGGACGCGGCACCAGTTGCAGGCTGCTCATGGCGGTCACGGACTTGCCGCAGCCCGACTCGCCCACGACCGCGAGGGTGTGGGCGGGGTAGATGGTCATGCGGACGCCATCGACGGCCTGGACACGCGGGCCGCGGCCCTGGGCGAAGGAGACGCCGAGGTCCTCGACCCGCATGAGGGGTTTGAGGCTGGAGCGGTCGGCGGCAGGGGCCGCGGCGGGGGAGGGGGTTGTGGTGGAAGGGGAAGTCATAGAGGAAGAGTCCTTGGTCCTGAGTCCTTGTTCCTTAGTCCTTAGTCCTTGGTCCTTGGTCTTTGGTCTTTGACGGTCACCCAACGCCGATTCGCCAGCAAACTCCCTGCGCCCGACCTCCAGGACTCAGGACCAAGGACTCAGGACCTCCGCTACACCCTCGCCTTCTTCAACTTCGGATCGATCGCATCCCGCAGCGCCTGGCCGACCATCGTCAGCGACAGCACCGTCAGGAAGATCGCCCCGCCGGGGAACACGCCGAGCCACCAGTTGAACGTGCCGGTCTCGCCCGCGGCGTCGGAGAGCACACGCCCCCACGAGGGCTGGTCGGGCGGGCCCAGGCCCAGGTACGAGAGCACGGCCTCGAACAGGATGGCCGCGGCGATGCCGAACGACGCATCGACCAGCACGGGCGTCACGCCGTTGGGCAGCATGTGCTTGAAGAGGATCGACGGCAGCGGGAGGCCGACCGAGCGGGCCGACTGCACGAAGTCCTGCGAGCGGAGTTTCATGAACTCGGCACGGGTGAAGCGGGCGGCCCCGTGCCACGTCACGCAGCCGATGATCGCCATCATGACGTAGGTGTTGCGGGGCAGCACGCCCGCGGCGACGATAAGCAGGAACAGCACCGGGATCGCCATGAACATCTCGACGACGCGGTAGAGCAGCATGTCGACCCACCCGCCGAAATAGCCCATCAGCGAGCCCATCGTGACGCCGATGACCACCGCCAGCCCGGTGGCGACCAGGCCCATGGAGATCGCGAGGCGGCAGGCGTGCAGGATCTGGCTGAGCACGTCCTGGCCGAACGAGTCGGTGCCGAGGGGGTGGGAGCGCCCGACGCCGCGGAGTTCCTCTTCGACCAGCGACCGCAGGGCCGAGGGCGACACGCCGCTCCTGCCGCCGAACTCGGTCTCGATGGCGGTGGCGATGCGGTCGCGGTACTCGGAGGGCACGGGCAGCAGGCGGGCGCGGCGGACGGCCTCTTCGACGTCGCGCGGCGTGGACTCGCGCAGGCCCGAGGGCGGGATGGCCGCGCGCACGACGTTGGCCAGCGCCTGGTCGTGGGTCATGCCGGGCGGGAGCACGCCGGCGTCGCGATCCGAAGGGCGCTGGCTCGGCGACCAGGGCAGGAGCGTGTAGACGGCCTTGATCTCGCCGAGACGCTCACGCTGCATGTAGTCGAACGAGCCGGGCGGGGTCTTCCACGTCGCGCCGACGATTGTGCCGGCGATAGCCGCCACACCGACGACCACACCGATGCGGACCGCGGCACTCTTGAACAGCGGGACAAGGGCGAAGAGCAGGGCCGCGACCGCGGCGCACGCGAAGGCGGCGGCGGGGATGAACCACGCCTGGCCCTCCATCTCGCGGGCCCAATCCGGGGCGTCGCGGCGTGTGAAGTAGGCCCCCACCGCGATGGCCAGCACGACGGTGAGAGCGGCCTGGAGGCCCATCGCGGCGGCGGCGCCGAGTCGCGTGGACCGTCGCGTGCCGCCAACCAAGCCGGCGGGCGCGAGCCACAGCGCGATCCCGGCGACGCCGAACACCAGGATCGCCCAGTCCGGGGCCCGGAGATGCTTGAGCAGCGGCGAGGTGGGCGGGAGCGTTGCGCCCGTCGCGTCGAGGGCGGCGGTCTGGCGGACGCGATCGGCGATGGCCCCGACGTCGGCGGCGGTGAGCGGGGCCTCGGGATCGCCGGGGGCCAGATCGGCCGTGCGGGGGGCGTCGGCCTGGCGGGCCATCTCGCGATCCAGGATGAGGCGTGCGTCGGCGATCGTGAGGCCCGCGCCGCCCAGGCGGACGCCGGCCTCGCGCTCGAACGACGCGGCGGCGTCCTGGCTGGTGCGCTGGTCGATCTCCCACTGGATCAGCGGGTGCCCGCTGGCCAGCAGCGGCGCGAACGCCGCGAAGAACGCGACCAGCCCGACCCAGATCAGCCCGAGCACCGCGGTGGGCTGCTTGAAGACGTGGTCCCACGCGTCGGCCCAGAACCCGCGGGCGGCGGGCGCGCCCTCGCCCTGGAAGGCCTGGATGCCGGTGATGGTCTGGTTGGTGGCGTCGGCCTGGGGCATGGTTGGTGGTGGGGAGCGTGTGGGTGTTTGTTGCGTGGGTTTGGACTGTGAGGGAGACGGGCGACGTCCCGGCGATGGCAGCCTGGTTTAGGAGTAAGAGATCCGCGGATCGGCCAGCGCGTACAGAATGTCCGCCAGCAGCAGGGCCAGCAGGTTCACGCACGTGATGATCATGACGTTGGCCAGCAGGAGTTCGCGGTCGCGGAGGTTGATGGCCTCGACGATCAGCGTGCCCATGCCCTGGATGTTGAACACGCGCTCGACGATGATCGAGCCGGAGAGCATCGCCGGGAAGATCGTGGCGAACATCGTGATCAGCGGCAGCAGGCTGTTGCGCAGCACGTGGCGGAACACCACGTCCTGGCCCGCCACGCCCTTGGCCTTGGCGGTGCGGACATAGTCGGCCGAGAAGTTGTCGAGCATCGAGGCCCGCGTCTGCTTGTTCAGCACCGCCAGGCCGGGATAGATCAGCGCGATCAGCGGCAGCACCATGTGGTGCAGTTTGGAGAGCAGCAGGCCGGGGTGGAACTTCCCGTCGGCGGAATACGGCAGGAACGACATCGCCTCGGCCCCGGCCGGGTCCAGCCCGGTCGGGAAGTGGTTCTCGCCCAGCAGGCCGCTGCGGTTGGCCAGATAGCCCAGCATGAGCACGCTGGCGACCACGACCGGGATCGACCACAGCGCCACGACCGCGATGCCCGAGATGTGGTCGAACAGCCGCCCCTTCTGCACCGCCGCGAGCAGGCCCGTCGGCACCGCCAGCATGTAGATCACCGGGAACGCGATGCAGTTGAGCATCAGGGTGACCGGCAGGGCCTTGCCGATGAGCGACTGCACGCTCGACCCGCGGCTGAACGACACGCCAAGGTCCGGCCAGCCGATGCTCACATACCCCGGGACCACCCAGAACCCCGCCGACGGGAACGGCCTGGCCCGGATCATCCCGATCAGGTTCTCACGCTCCGCGAGCGCGTGCTGGTACGCGTCGACGGCCTGCTGCCCATACTCGCCGATGGACGGGGCCAGCGGGTGGTCGCGCTCCAGGCCGATGCGGCGCAGCGCGCCCGCGCGGATGTCGTTGTCGCGCGAGATCGTGCCGCGATACTTGTCCCGGTGGGCCTCGGCGGCGGCGATCTCGGCGTCGCTGAGCAGGCGGGACTCCAGGTCGGCGATCTCCGCCTCGACCTGCCCGATCTGCTCCTGGCTCATCTCTCCGGGATCATCCAGCAGCGCGCGGCGTTCGGTCAGGCGGCGCTGGAACGTGTTGTGCTCGCCGAGCCGATCCGCGCCCCAGTTGGCGTAGGCCCTCACGGCCTCCTCCAGGTGCGAACGGGCCGCGATGTACTCCGCCCGCGCGAAGGCGTACCGATCCGACGCTCGCCGGTACGCATCGTCGCGGCTCTCCGTGATGCGCCCGATCGACGCGCCGGCGCCGGCCTGGGCGCCATCGCTGACGCCCTGCGAAAGCACGCCCGCGCCGGGCGATCGGACCGTGAAGCCGGGCGCGTCGCCACCCCCGATCTCGGCGATCGCCTGCCCCGCCGAGACCTTGGCCCCATCGACCACCAGCCAGTGCAGCGGGCCGCCAGGCGCGTCGGCGGGCACTTCGACATCGGCGTCGGAAAACTCGTAGTCCGGGGCCGTTGGCGGGGCGGCCGGAAGCGCGGCGTACCAGTCGCCCGCGAGCACCGGCGGGCCCAGCGGACGCGGGGCCCGGATGACCTCGCCGTCGGGTCGGATCAGGTCGCGCCGCCCGAACTTGATCGGGCTGACCCGCGCCAGCCACCGCCCGTACTGCACGACCACCGGGTCCTTCAGGCCGTAACGCTCTTCGAGATACGCCTCCTGGCGGGCGCGGTCGGTCTGCTCCATCGAGCCGGACGAGGCCTGCAAGGCCGCGCCGATGCCGCCGGGCGACAGGGCCACCAGCATGAAGATCATGAAGGTGATCCCCAGCACGGTGGGGACGATCAGCAGCAGTCGTCGGATGATGTAGGAGGTCATGGGAGGAAGCGACGGAGGGTCAGAGCGACGGAGCGACGAAGGGAAAGGCCTTGTGACACCGGCGAGGCGTGCGAGACACGATCCTGGCGTGCGCGATCAGCCGCCGGACATCGGGGTCTCCGAGCCGCCGGGGAAGTACCACTCCTCCTTGGCCAGGCCCACCGGATAGGTGTGCACGTTCTCGACGTGCCGGTCCACGAACCGGATCCACGGGATCTCGAGCAGGAAGGTGTACGGCTGCTCCTCGTGGATGACCTGGTGCAGGTCGTGCCAGATCCGCATCCGCGCTCCAACGTCCATCGTGCCGCGCCCCAGCTGGATCAGACGGTCGGCCTCCGGGCTGTTCCACTGGGCGAAGTTGTCGCCGCGGTTCCGGATCGAGTCCGAGTGCCACAACTGGTTCGGGTCGCTCTCCGGGTCGGACGCCGACCAGGCCATCGTCAACCCGTCGAAGTCGCGGTTGTCCAGGATCGAGTCCATGATCGACCAGTCCACCTTGCGGATCGTGCACACGATCCCGAGTTTGCGGCACTGGTCGACCATGTAGTTGCCGATCTTGTCGGTCGTCGGGCTGCCGTTCGAGAACGTGTACTCCCAGCGGAACTCGTCGCCGCGAGCGTTCTCCAGGATCCCGTTGTTGTTCCGGTCCAGCCACCCGGCCTCGGCGAGCAGCTGGCGAGCCCGCTCCTCGTTGTAGGGCCACGGCTCGATCTCCGGGTTCTGCTGCGGTCCCGGCGGGAACGGGCCGGTCGCAACCGCCGCCAGGCCCATGTAGAAGTCACGGTTGATCCGCTCGCGGTCGAGCATCAGCGTCATCGCCATCCGCACGCGTCCGTCGGCGAACGGCGTCGCCCGCCCGTTCCGCTCCGCGCAGTTCCAGACGATGAACGAGTACCCGCCCCGCATGTTCGACCACGCGAGCATCTGGTTCCGCTCCACGAACCCCTCGTCCTCCGACATCTCGCGGAACTGCTCGGAGGTCGCCCGCATCATGTGCGAGCCCCCGTTCTGGAAGTCCGTCAGCGACGTCGTGTAGTTTTGGATGATCCGGAACCGGATCACGTCCGGCCCCTGGCGCACGCCCCAGTAGTTCTCGTTCCGCACCAGCACGATGTCCTCGGGCGGGGCCCACTGGTTGTTGATGTCCAGCGACTCCAGGCGATACGGCCCGGAGCCCGCCAGATACCCCGTCGCCGAGTTGAACTGCGCCGGCGTCAGGCCCTCGTAGATGTGCTTCGGGATCACCGGCATCGTCAACGCCGCGCTCATGTTCGTGTACACGGGCCGCTCGAACCGGAACTCGCACACCTTCTCCGACACCACCTCAACGCTTTGGATCACGTTGAGCGTCGAGCGGAACCGCTCGGTGTCCATCTGCGGGTCCATCACGTAGTCGAACGTGAACTTCACGTCCTCGGCCGTCAGCGGGGTGCCGTCGCTGAAGCACGCCTGGTCGTGGATCTTGACCCGCAGCCACATGCCCTCGGGGTCGAACTGCCAGGCCTCGGCCAGCACGCCCTCGAGCGAGAGCGTCTGCGCGTTGTACCGACCCAGGCACTCGCACACCACGTTCTCGATCACACGACGCCCGTACACGTCCGAATACTGGTACGGCGTGATCTTGGCCGGGCGACCCTCGAACGTCTCGCGGAGTTCGCCGCCCTCGCCGAAGTCGTCAAACTCGCGCGGGTCGCTGACGAACGCCGGGCCGTCCTGCCACGAGATCGCCACGCCGCCCGCACGGGCCCAGGACTCGTCCCGCGTGGCCGCCGCCTGCTGCCCCGGCCCTGGGCGGGCGCTCGTCCGCACCCCGCCGTCCTGGATCGCACGACGCAGGGCGCCCGTCTGGGTCGCCTGCTCCTGCACCGCGCTCCGCAGTTGGAGCACGTCCCGGAACCGCCGGTCTTCCTGGTACATCTGCATGCCGGTCATGACGATCAGCACAAAGACCATCGCCAGGAGCAAGAAGTCCTTGAATCCGAACCCGTTCTGCATCGCGTCGCTCCGACGGGGCCGCGCCCCGGATCAGCCGATGTCCCCGGCACACCACTCCGACACACAACCACCGAACCAATCCGAACCGTATGGCCTGCCACCGATGCAGGCCGCCATCCGAACGCTGCGAACCGCCCCGTTGACTGGCCCGCTGACTGGCCTGCTGACCGGAACCCGAACCGACCCCGAGGCCGATCCGGCACCCCGCCAGCCCGGCACCCTACCGGCGACTTCGCTTGGGATCAAACGCCTCCCGCAGCCCCTCCCCCACAAAGTTCATCGCCAGAAGCGTCGAGGCCAGCAGCACGCACGGGAACAGCAGCAGCCACCAGTTGCTCCGGAACGTGTTGAGTTCGCTCAGCCCATCGGCCGCCAGGTTCCCCCACGAGGGCAGCGGCGGCTTCACGCCGATGCCCAGGAACGACAGGAACGACTCCTGCAGAATCGCCTGCGGCACGGTCAGCGTCGCGTACACGATGATCGGCCCGAGCAGATTCGGCAGCAGATGGCGCACGAAGATCCGAGGCGTCGGCGTGCCCATCGCCCGGGCCGCCTCCACGAACGGCTGGGCCTTCAGGCTCAGCACCTGCCCCCGGATGACGCGAGACATCGTCAGCCATGACACCCCGCCGATCGCCACGAGCAGCGTGAGGACGTTGATGAACGCGAGCGTCCCGGCGGACAACTCGCCCGTGCCGAACCGATCGAGGGCGGCCTCAGCCAGGTCCCGGCGGGCATCTTCCGAGTCCGCGGCTGACATCGAGCCGACCTGCTGAGTTACCCACGCCTCGCGGGCCGCACTGACAGATTCGACCCGCGAAGCCACCATATTCTCAACCGCCGCGTCCACCGCCACCGCCAACAGCACAATCAAAAGGATGTACGGCAACCCGTACAGGATGTCCACGATCCGCATCATCACCGCGTCGACACGCCCGCCCACATACCCGGCCACCGCCCCGTACAGCGTCCCAATCACGACCGACAGCGCGGCCGCCGCGATCCCAACCGCCAGCGAGATCCCGCCGCCCGTCAGCAGGCGCACCCACAGGCTCCGACCCAGCGGATCGGTGCCCAGGAAGTAGGAAGGCCACGCCCCGCGCAGGTCCGCCGCCGCCTCGCCCTCCACCCGCTCCACCACATCCCCGGGAGACACACCGGCATCGCCCGCGATGGACTCGACGGCCGCCCCGTCGACCAGCCGGTTCAGCCGCACCGTCTCCGCGTCCGACCGGCTCCACCATTCTCGCGGCCACCACGCCGGCGGCAGCCGCCCGTGCGTCGGCAGCCCCGCGTTGTACCGCGGCACCCGCCCGCCATCCCCGCCGATCGCCACCTGGCCAAGCGTCCAAGGCAGCGTCAGCAGGCACGCCGCGAACATCAGCGTCAGGAACCCCAGCCCCACCATCCCCGGCACGCTGCGGGTGAGCGGGTTGTCCCGCCACGTCGGACGCGGCGCGGGCGGGGCCAGCATGGCGGGGACGGACGTGTTCTCTACCCCGGCCGAATCCGGCATCGCCCAAGACTCCCGCTCTCGCACGAGCGGCTCGATTCGCGCCACTACGTGTTCCCGTCGATTCCCACGCCGACGCGTGCAACCTCAGGATACGTCCTCCGCCGCGCCACCCGCTTCCGAATCGCTCGCACGGTCCGCCTCCCCGTCCTTCGGTAGGAACCGGTCGCGGTCGAACGGCCGGCGCTCGCGCGGCGGGATCACGTCATCGGGGAAGTCTCGGGCCCACCACGCCCGCTCTTCGTCGGAGTCGTAGTACCGCAGCGAGTTCTCGATGTCCTCCTGGCTCCCGCTGCCCAGCATGTCGAGTTGCCAGACCCACCCAGAGCCCCGCGGCATCGTCGGAACCACCTCACGCAGCGTGTCCCCCCAGAGTCCCTCGTAAAGGCCGCGATCGCTCAAGTGGTCCGTGCGGTACAGGAACG
Organism: Phycisphaerales bacterium; assembly: GCA_041401985.1. GTDB lineage: Bacteria > Planctomycetota > Phycisphaerae > Phycisphaerales > UBA1924 > JACKHA01. The sequence continues at coordinate 114,060 of JAWKTE010000007.1, read as the reverse complement.
TGTCCATCGCCGCCAGCGCGTGGATCACCTCCCACAACTTCGCGGTGACCTGCTCTTCGGTGAGCGAATCCGGCGCGGGCAGATCAACTCCCGAGGCCTCGAGTTGCTCAAAGTGCGAGGTGAGCGGTGCCGTGTCAAACGCGGCCATGTTCCGCAGAGACGCCTCGTGCGCCGCGCTGGGACAATCAGGGTGGACGGTCGGCTCGCGAAGGCCCCGCTCGGCGAGTTCATCCGTCAAGGCCTGGATTCGCAGGCGGCGGTCGATCTCTTCCGGGTCGATTGGGTCCTCGGGATTCCACGACATCCTCATGGGAACTCCCCGGCGTGCCGCTTTCAGGCCCCAGCGCTCCAATCACAATCAGGGTGAGAGGATTCGAACCTCCGACTTCCGCCACCCAAAGACGGCGCTCTACCAAGCTGAGCTACACCCTGGACACCGCAACGGAAACCGCAAGGCGAACAAGCACCGCGGCACCGGGCACGCACGGAGGCGAGGTCCCGGTTCAAGCCGTCGCCCGGCACGCTCCCGAGACCGATGGGACTTCGCGGAACCCCGTCGGCAACCCCGATCCGCGGGCCAAGAAGGCGTGACATGGCTCAATCGCAGCCCGCGAACCCCGGAGAATATGCCCGCCGCGCCGGGCCCGACAGCCCGGCGGTGGCTACGAAGATCTCCTGGACGCACGGGTCGGACAACGGGGAGCCCCTCCGGAAGGACCAAGCCTACCTGATCCGCTCGTTCCGGGGAAGCGGCCGCCGCGTTAGGCGTTGATGCGGACGCCCAGGCCGGACGGGACGGTCGTCAGGACCGCCACCATGCCGCCGCCGAGGCTTGGGGCCGCGACCGGGCCGAAGAGGCCGGATCGGCCGGCGTCGGACTTGAAGAACGTGTAGATCTGGCCACCGACGGGCGTGAGGCCGGCCTCTGGGGCAAACCGGAGCGACCCGCTCAGCGTCGAGGCGCCCCGCACCCACAGGCGGCCCACCTCGTGGACCGCGGTGCCCGAAGCGCCGATCGACAGCGTGGCGCTGCTGGTCTGGCGGAAGTCGCCGATCACCTGGACGCGAGCCCTGGAGGCGATGGAGATCGAGCCGCTGTTGACAAACTCACCCGCGCCGGCATCGATGATGAGCTCGCCGATCGAGGACCCGGCTCCCCCCGGCCCTTCGACGACGATCGAGCCGAGATTGCGGAACGGCGCGTCGATTCGGGCGATGCCAGAGCCGCTCTTGACCAGCGTGCCCGAGTTGACGAGCTCGCCGGACAGGTTCTCGAGGAACGAGGAAGCCCGGTCGAGCGTGAGCGTCCCGTTGTTCTGGCGGAGCGCGTTCAGCCCGGAGAACGTGGCGGTGCCCTGCAGGGTGACGAACGCGCTGTTCCAGGTGAGCCGGGCGGTCGGCTCGGTGATGATCGACGCGTTGCTGTTGATCGACCACACGCCATACTTCAGCGATCCCGTCGCGGCGAACTGGGGAACATCGCCCGTCAGGCGGAGCGAGCCGCTGACTACCTTCAGCCCGCCGAAGCCCGCCTGAGTGGCGTTGCTGAACTCGGCGCCCACGGTGATCTGGGCGTTCGAGGCGATGTCGACCTCGAAGAACCCCTTGTTGATGAACTGCCCGTCGCCGTAGATCAGCGATCCATCTGCATCCGCGTTGAAGCGCCCGCCCCGCAGGTTCTGGAACACGCTGGTGCCGTGCTTGATCCAGATGCTGCCCGCCGTCCAGTCGGTCGTGCCGTTGTTCCAGACCTGTCTGGAGTCACTGATGGTGCGGAGGACATTGTCGCCCATGTCAAGCTGAGCGCCCCGCTGGATCCGGACGACGCCGCTCCCTCCAAGCGTGGCCTGCCCCCAGCGCATTCCGCCGTGGATCCACACGTGCCCGTCGCCGGTCAGGGCGCCCCGGTCCATGTTGAGCATGCCAAACATGCGAACACTGTGGCGGAAGTCCAGCGTGGGATTCTTGCTGAGCGTGAGGTCACCAAGGATCGTGGTCGGCCCCGTCGTGATCAGCGCGGTTTCGTACGAATCGACCACGACTCCAGAGGGTCCCAGGTCGATCGTTCCCTGGATGGTGTGGCCCGCGTCGGTGAGGAACACGGCCCCTCCGCCCGAAAAGGTGGTGCCGTTGAGGAAGGCGAATGGGTCCGCGAAGCCGCCGATGCGGAGCGATGCACCGAAGTCCGTCTCGAACGCGCCGGAGTTGGTCCCGCTCCCCTGGAGGGCGAGCGTGCCGTGGCGCACCTCGACGATGCCGCGGTTCTCGAGGGGCACGTCGATCGTGATGGTGCCTGTGCCCTCTGCCTGGATCCGCCCGTTGTTGACGATCCCCACGGGGCTGAAGACCTCGGACATGCGGGTGCCACCGGTCGCTGCCACGATCACGCCCCCGGCCGCGTTCTCGAGCACGGAGTGGGATCCAGAGAAATACATGGAGCCCGCGTTCCAGCGGATGATCCCTTGGTTTGTCAGGTGTCGATCGGACTGCACGGAAGACGGAGCGCTGATCGTGAGAACGCCGCCCGGAGCAATCGTGGTGACGCCGCCGTCGTCCATGGTGCCCCCGCGCCACACAAGCTCACCCGCGACCATCAGGTCCGAGCCCGGACGGGCAAACAACCCGTTCTCGACGCGCAGCGAGGCGTTTGCGTTGACGGTCAGGTCGTGCGATGTGGTGAGGTACGACGCGCGGGCTGGAGCACCGGCGATGCTGATCGGTCCAAGTCCGGGCTGTGCGGAGATTGAGACGCTGTCGATGGAGGTCGGGATCGAGTTGTTGGACCAGTTGAGCGGGTTGTTCCAGAACAGGTCGCCGCCGCCACCATCCCAGAACACGGCGGCGAAGACCCTCCGCTCCTCAAGGGCTTCCAGCGCGAAGGCGTGGAGGGCTCGGTTCCGACGGATCTTGGTCGAAGGACGACGCATGGCAGGGCTCCTGGATCGGCCGGCAAATCACGCGGCCCATCCCCATGCGCGGTCCTAAGCCCCTCCCTGCAACGTGGTCCGTTCCGAGTCTTCAGGTGGGCTTCCCCCAACCGTCCCTCCAGCGTCACACGTCGCACCAGGTCATCGCCGGCGGTGCGATTGCCCGCTTCCGGGGGACAGGGCATCTCGCTTGTGTCTCGTACGGATTCGAGGGTCGCGGCCGCTGGAAAGGCTCGCGGCAAGCTCCGCCGCGGCTCGCCGGGCCGCATCCGGCTCGCCGGTTCCGCCCGGGTCTCCACGCCGACCCACTACTCCACGCCAACAAGCCGGAGGTCCGTGAACAGCACGAAGGCCTGGTTTGGCCAGCCCCCCACGCGCCGGAACGCCAGCGTCTGGGTGCCCTGCGGCACGGCGACATCGATCCGGGCCTCCGGCTGGTTGGCCGTGACACGCACTGACTGGATCGACCGGCCGTCCGCGACGACCTCGATCACGACTTCTTGGGGGCCGCGGCCCCGCGCGATGCTCCGGCGCATGTCCTCGATGAGCTCATCGGTCGCGACCAGCGTGCCGCGGAGTTGGGCTGGCTTGGTTGCCAGATCGGCCCCGACGGAGTACTGGTCCCTGTTGTTCGCCGTCGCGTTGATGCCATCGAAAGCGACGCGCCCTCCGGCGACGCGGAAGTGTTGCTCGCGGTCCCACAGACGCCCCACTTCTTCCGGGGTGTTGCCCCGCCAGGACGCCCGTGTGCGGGCAAACGTCGACAGCAGCACGGTGTTCTCCGGGGGGATTGCGAACGCGACCTCTCGCACGCCCGTGCCGTTGATCCGCAGGTGCCAGCCGTCTTCCCGCAGCGCATCGCACACAATCGTGTGCCCGGCCTCGATCGGGCCGCCCTGGTCCATCCCGATCGCGAGGGGCTCGCCGCACATGTCCAGGTGCACACCGTCCGGGCGGATCTCGCCGGTCAGCTCGCACCGTACAACGACCTGACCACTCGCCCGGTCCCAGCGGCTCGAGATGGGCGCCAAACGCACACGCAGCCCCTCCATCGACACGAGCGCGCAGTCCACACGCAGGTACTTGATCTCGGCGCCCCGCGGCGTCAGCAGCATGAGATTCAGCGGCCGCCGCTCCCACGACGCGGCCCAGTCGCGGTGCCAGAGGAGGTTGGCCATCTGGTTCGCATAGTCGCCCGCCACAGCCGGCTCGCCAGCACCCTCGTACCACTCCAACGCGCTCTCCCACCGCTGGTGGTACAGCAACGCCTCGACGACTCTGGCGGCCACGTCGGATGGGTACGAGCCCGCCGGGGCCACATCGACGTACTCCATCGCGATCGGGATCGCCGATCCGTGATCGGCCGGGCAGCGGGCCAGCAATGCCCGCAGCATGGCGGCGGCCTCGCTGTTGTTCCGCGGGGCCTGCGACAGGTAGACCTGGATCGCGTGATGCACCTGCCCGATGTCGGGGCCGGATTGGATCAGCCCGTCGATGCCCGACCGCAGCGTCCCGATGGTCAGCGCAAACGGGGCGCCCGCGGTCCGTGCCCGGTCCGCGTACCGGTACCGCATGTCGCTCGCCAGGAGGAAGCGCTCGTACGCGCCGGGTCCGTCCATGTCTGCGAGAAGACCGGCGCCCGCTTCACCGGCCAAGCGGAGCGCCGTCGGGATCAGCCGCTGATACTCAGCCAACGTGTCGATGATCCAGCTCTTGTTGTTCTGCACGCCGAACTGCACGATTCGTTCGGCGCCGGCGTCAAGCCCCAGTGACTCCCAGCCGAGGTCCGCGACCTCCCCGAGCCGCCTTGCCGCGACCGCCAGCGCCTCGTCGGACTCCGCGATCGAGCCAAACATGTCGCCGGGCAGCAGCAGCGCATCAACCCGCTGCGCATCGGCGCCGAATCGCTGCGCATCCCGGAACTCCCGGATCGCGTCCGGCATCGTTCCGGCGCCGAGCATGTCCGCACCACGCGCCAGGAACGCCTCCGCCAGCCGCTCGGAGAGCCCGTTCTTGATGGACGAGAGCCCCAACAACGCCTCGACCTGCCGGCCGCGCTCGCGTTCGCTCAGCCCGCCGATCGACTCCAGGCAACGATCGGCGAGCCTGTCGGCTTGGGCGAGCAGCGGCTGGAATGCCGTCGTGTCGTCCAGACCGAGGCTTCGGCCGGCCTCGCCCCACGCGATTCCAACGGCAATCGCCCGTGCGGGATCCCTCTCGGCCGAACGCTCGAGACGCTCCCGTGCGGCGTCGCCGAAGGATGGATCGACGAGCACCGGCGGTGAGACATCGCAGAGGCCCGCCAGCACTTCGATGCTCTGGAGGTCCGCCGTTTGCGGCTCGTCGGACCACCCGCTGAGGAGCACCCCGGCGAGCTGCCCGCCCGCGGTCGGAGAGAGGGGCACCTTGCTGCGTTCCGGGTCGATCGTCGCGGCCAGCGTGGCGAGTTCGAGGACCGCCCGAGCGTCTGCAGGCTCCAATGCGGCCAGCGCTCGCTCGCCGACAGCACGGCGGACATCCTCACCAATCGAAGCGCGAACCGCATGCTCGTCCAGGCCGAGCGCGCTGGCGGCGCGCAACCACGCCGACGTGGTGCGCTCCGTCGCGCTCGCCCCGCGCTCGATCGTTCCGACGACGCGATCCGATGCCGAATCCAGGAACTCGGCCAGCACTAGGTCGGCGGCCTCGACTCGTGCGAGCGACGCCAACTCCCGGACAAGATTGACCTCGCGTTCGTCAGGAGCCTCGCCCCACGATCCCAGCGAAGCCGTGGCAAGCCGCTGCGCATCCTCTCGCGAGATGCTGGCCTTCGCGCCCGAGACGACCTCGAAAGCCCGCGCGATTGCAACTACCCGAGCGGGATCGATGGAGCCCCGCGTCGATACCGATTCAGCGACCAGACTCGCTTCCAGGCTCGCCAGGATGGCGCCCCGCAGCGTCCCGTCCCCAACACCAGCCAGCCGCCGCAGGCAGGTCGCCGCGTCCCGATCCGAACCGGCTCGTGGCACCAGTGCGGTATCGATCCAAGCGATCGCGGCGGACTGCGCCATGTCGCGCTCTTCGTCGGTGTAAGCCGATCCCCCCTGCAACGCCTTCGCGATCAACTCGGACGTGGTGCCGCAGTCGCGTGCCCCTCCGGCCGATCCCAGGTTCGACTCGAACAGCGCGGGCGGCATCGGCATTTCCGGCGCCGCGGCCAAAAACCGCTGATAGAGGCGTGCCGCCAGCTCCGGACGACCGGACCGCCAAAGCCGAGGCAGACCCACTTCCAAGGCGTCGATTGCGCCCGGCCACGCGCTGCCCGTGCGCGGCTCAGCCAAGCGGGCCAGGGCCTCTGTCTCGCCGTGATCGATGAGCCACCGGGCGTACGACGCGGCCAGGTTGCCCAAGATCTCCTGAGAAACGGGCCGCTGGGCCGCGTCGAACCGTGCCACAGCCTCCAGCACCGCCAAGCGGACCCCCATCTGAGCTCGTAGTTCGTCGTTCGTCCCGCCGCGCTGGAGGCCCGCGAGCGCGGCCTCCGATCCCTTCTCGATTTCGAGCACGGCCTGGATGAGCGTGAGCAGACGTTGGAAGGCCGGCGATTCGGCCCTCCCGCCGCGATCGGCGAATGCGGCGTCCTGCAGCCGCGCGATCTCTTCGCCCAGAGCGTCGAACACCTCGCCGGTGTACACGGCGTCCGAACCGAGGCGATCATCCGCGGCATATGACGCCAGGCGCGACCCATACAACGCCACAGGGCCGTCCACGATCTGTCGGATCTCGAACGCGACGGTTCCTGGCAGAATCGCCGAGCCGGAGTCCTTGCCCACCACCGCCAACGGGATCTGGACACGCCCGAGCTGCTCATTCCAGAACGGCAGTTGGTATCGCGAGGTGTCGCGCAGGCTCCAGCTCATCATCTCCGTCGCGACGTTGTTGGCCATCTCCTCGAACGAGAACACACCATCGCCATCGGTGTCGAGCCCCGCCCGCCGACGGATCGCCGAACGGATGAAGTGCGTGAAGAGGCCGTTCTCGACGACGAAGCCGAAGCGGTCGGAGCCGGATGCCTCGATGGACACCATCCCCGACTGTGTGCCGTAGTACATCAGGACCTTGGTGGAGCCAGATCCCGTGAACTCCTGGAACGCCCTGGTTTGTGCGAGTGTCTGGAGCCGCTGACCGGAGCGGCACGCGTCGATGACAATTGCCGCCCCTTTTGCCGACGATTCGTCCAAGATGTCGCGCAGCTCGCGTGTTCCCACTGCATCCCGATAGTCGCGATAGTCAGCGGGGCACAGGAAGTCGAAGTCCACGAAGCCGCCGGCGTCGCCCGGGAGCCGCTCGCCCCAGCCGTGCCCCGAGTACGTGATCACGATGGAGTCGTCCGGACCGGCCCGCCGCGCGATCTGCCGTACGGCATCGATGATCTCGCGCTTGGTGCCAGGGTCCGGGAGTGTCGTGGCCTCGAACCCCATCTCGCGGAATGCGTCGGCAAGGTCTGTCGCATCCTTCACCGCCAGCGACAGCGCCGGGATCGACCTGTACGCGTTGACGCCGATATGCAGGCTCAGGCCCCGCGGCGCGGCGGCCGCGTCCCGCCGAGCGGGCGCGTCGGCGGCCGGAACCACCGCTCGGGAACCGGCCGGCGGAGCCTGTCGCGTGGTGTCGCCCGCGGCTCGATCCGGACGCTCGGGCGTCGCTCGGCCGGCCGTCCGGCTTTGGGCCTGATCCGCGCCCTGGGTCGAGGCGGCGTCGTTGCTCGCCGCTCCGGACGGGGCCGCGGAGGGTCCGCAACCGGAGAGACACGCCGCCACGAGGGCCGCCTTGAGCACCTCTGTCATCCACTTGCTGGAAGTCCGCATCACCATTCTCCTTCGACTCGTGACGCACCAGCCCGAGCGGCACGGCGGGAAACGGGCCATCGCCGTCCATGCGTCGCGCCAAGGACAACCCCGCAGACAGAATCAGTTGAGCGTCGCCACCCTCGCCGCAGTCTACTCGCCGACGGGGAAGAACACGGCGTGTACATCCCCGTTTGGGCCGCACGCATCGACCAGCACGTCCACAACCCGCTGCACCTTAGTAGCCGCCTGTGCCTCTACGGGCCGCTCGACACCTCGCGTCGCCGCCGGAGCGAGCAGCTCAAGCCCGTTGAAGACCCACCATTGCCCGGCGGCTTCTGGTTCCGGTTCGGCACCGCCGCCCCACGCATCCTCGATCGCGGGACGAACGGCCCAAGCCTCGAATTCCGGGAGGGCGTTCGCGCTTGCGATGACGACGACTCCGGCCTGCCCAACGCCTTCGGCTCGGTCCAAGACGTACCGCCCGTCATTGGTCGGGAAGGCCAACCGAGTGGTCGCGTGCGTGGCGGACTCCGGCGAATAGGGCACGACGAGCCCGTCCGGCTGCAGGTAGAGCAGGTACACGTAGGCATCCGATCGCAGCTCGGTGGAGACGCGGAACTCCCATGCATCCGCCGCCAGCGGGGGCAGTGTGCCCAGCGGCTGGATCGTGGAGTCGATCCGCCGATCCTGCGTTGCGTCCGCTCGCGCCGGCCGGAACCGAACTGAGAGCCGTTCGATCCGAGCAGAAGCCGTGGACTCTCGCCCCGGACCGGCCGCGATGCTCGGATCGACCGTGGAACCGCCACCTGACCCGTTCGTTCGCTGCCCGCGGATCACGATGGCCGTGATCCCAATCGCCGCAACCAACGCGGCACCCAAGATCCACGGCACAACGCGGGCCGCGCGCCGACCGGGATCCTGCATTCTCCCGATCCGAACGAGCTCTCGCTCGAAGGCGGCCATCGAAGGAAAACGCTGCCGGGGCTCGGCCGCGCCGGCTCTCCTGATCGCCGCATCCAGCAGCCGGGCGGCTCGGGAATCTTCGCTCGACAACCCGCCGTCCCGCCACGACGCGAAGTCGGTCGCGGGCTGCCGCGTCGCGATCGTGAAGAGCGTGACCGCCAGCGCGTACTGATCCGCCGCCACCCCCCCACCGCCCTCCGGAGGCAGATAGTCCGGGGTGCCCCCGATGAACGCGGGGTGATCGACAGCATGCACCACGCTGTAGTCGCCCAGGCGCCACGCGCCCTCGAACCGGAGCACATTCTGTGGTTTCACATCCCCGTGGGCCAGCCCGGCCTCGTGCAGGGCTGCCAGGCCGGCCGCGATCGCGGCCCCAATCCGAGCCACCTCGGTCGACGCCAACGCCACACGCCGCGCCGCGTAGGCGTCGAGCGACAGCGGGCGGTACCCGGCGATGCTCTGCACCGCGCCGGAACTCTCCGCAGGGTCCGCCAAGGGCATCACCGCGTAGAGCCAGTCCTCGGCCAACCCGACATGCTCGATCTGGACCAGCCCGGCGTGCCCCGCCACAGCCCTCGTGAGGCGCCGCAGTCCGTCCAGCTCCACCCCAGCCGAGTCCGGGATCATCTTCGCGGCCCGCACCGCGTGCGTCGTCGAGTTCTCCGCGATCCAGACCTCGCCGAATCCGCCGCGGCCCAGGACCTTCGCGAGCCGGAAGCCTTCGGGATGCGGCGGTTTCGACTCCTGAATAGGGACCGGCGGTTTCACTGCCTGCAGGGCCTGGTTCGCCTGGGCGCTCGAGTCCTCAAGAACCTGTGTGAACGCCGACGCTGCCAGGAACTCGCCCCGCTCGGCGGCGACGTGGGCTCGAAGGAGTCGCCGGCACTCCTCGGCGAGGCCGGGCTGCAACCCCTCGAGCGACAAGAGGATGCCCTCACGCTCGGCGGGAGCGGCATCAACCAGCGACTCGAACGCCTCCATGACCGATCGGCTGTCCACGAGGGTCTCATCCTCCCGAGAACGGGGCTCCCAGTACTGGCCGTCCGGCGATCCCGAGCGTTGAACCATCCGCCATCCCCCCGCGCCTTGGCGACGAACACGTCGCTCAACTTCGCTGCGGTCGTTCGAGCCGAACGTCGCCTCTCCATCAAGTCCGCAGGGTCACATGCGGAAACCAGGTTGGGATCACGCAACGCGGCATTCACAAACTCCCGGTTCGCCATCCGGAAGGGGGTTGTCCCATGGTATATGCTCTTCTCAATCCCGAATCTCCGACCACTGGGGGGCGTCGAAAGATGGGAACCAACGACAACCTCACCCGGATGCTCGCCGACGCCGCGGGGGGGGATGCGGCCGCCGTGGACCGACTCTACGAGTTGCTTTCCGAGGAGCTCCGGCGCATGGCCCAGGGCTTCCTGGCGCGGGAACGGCCCGGCCACACCATCCAGCCCACGATGCTGGTTGACGACGTGTACGTGCGGCTCATCGCCCGGACGGAGCAGTCTTGGGACAGCCGGAGGCACTTCTTCGGCGCTGCCGCCGAGGCCATGCGCCGAATCCTCATCGATCACGCTCGGGCCAAGGGGGCCGCCAAGCGCCGTCCCCCCGGCGGCCGCGAGACGCTCGAGAACGTCGCCGAGCGAGCCGCGACAGGGGACCTCGACGTTGAAGGCCTCGAGGCCGCGTTGCACGACCTGAAGCGCGACTACCCACGCCCGTACGAGGTCGTTTTGCTCAAGTTCTATGGGGGACGCACGGTTCCAGAGATCGCAGAGCTGCTCCAGAAATCGCCGCGCACCGTCGAGTATGACTGGAAGTTCGCCCGGGCCTTCCTGCTGGACCGCTTGACGGGGCTGCCGGAATCCGACGGGTCAACCGGCTGAACGCTCGTCAGCGCGTCTGCTGGCGAAGCCAACGGGTCCAGTCGTTCCCCGCGTGCCGCCCCGTCGCGGCCTCCCCGAGCGGCAGACGCGAGCGTTTCGATTCACCCGCCTCCGCCTTGACCGGCGAGGGGGCGCCGGGCTTCGGGGTGCGGGCGTGAACGCTCGGCGTTTCCTTGGGTGAGGTGCTCATGCCGCCCTCCCTTGGCCAAGGAGCCTCGCCGCGAAAACCTGTGCGGCTCCAGCCCGCTGATCGACCCCGGCGGGAGCCCCGACGCGACGGAGCAAGGGGCCGGCGAGATTGCCGACCACCACTCGCCCCGGGATGGCCGCGTCCGCCCGTCGCCGCGTCGACACGCTGTATGGCTGTGGAAGCCGCACAACCCCGATCCCCGCACTCAAGAACGACCCGGATCGCATTTCCATGCTCCTCTGGGCGGAACACTCCGCTCCAGCGAGCATGCGAAGTCCGCACGCCAGCCCCGCAACCAAGCTCAAACAGGCGATCGTTCAGGCGTCGGTCGGGGCTTCCGTGCCCGCTGGCTCACGGACCGCGACGAATCGGTCCATCAGCACAGACCATGCGCAGGCGGCTGGATCGGCGCAAGCGTCCGAACGACTGTCTCCGCGCTCCGCTTGCAAAGCGCCCAGGCCCACGCCGCGTCGTGACGCGCCGGCCCGCAGACGCCACAAAGCACCGATCGATCCGCCCGACGCAGCGCCATCACGGTGGGTTGGTGGTGGAGGCCGCGAGCCTGCGCCGGTGGGCTGTAGTAGCGGAACTCGTCAAAGCCCGGCGGAGGGTTCGCGGCACAGATCGGCGCCCCGACCAGCCGAAGGCCCCGCGATCGCATCACCGCCGCATAGCCGCGCAATCCCGATTCGAGCGACTCGCCCTCTGCCAGCTCCCGCACCTCTGTCCACAGGTCGTATCGGTGCGTCGCGCTGGGTCTCAAGAGCACGGCGCCGTCCGATTGCGCGGGATCCGATCTGGTCCAGTACGCGGGCACGCCGAACGACCATCCCGAACGTCCGCCAGTCTGATGTGTCCGGATCGGCTCGGCAGCGGCCTCCCCGGTCGGCGCCAACAGGCGGAACGAGCGGATCGAGCGAGCGATCACCTCAGCCCGCCCGTCGTACGCCGCTTTCGGCGAGACGCACGCGACGCGGAACAGCCTTGTTCCGTCCTTGAGACCGCGAATCCGTTCGACCACGGGCGCATCGACCGTACCGCCATGCACGATCAGCTCGCTGTGGCATCCCTGCCAGGGGTCGGCATCGCGGCGTTGCACGACTCGCGTGCCCCTGGCCGCGGCGTCGAGTTCGCCGAAGTCTCCGGCGTTGACATCGCGCGAGAGTTCCGCAAGGCCGACCTCGAGCTGGAACCCCGGGTCCTGGTCGTCGACGAACGTGGCCATTGGCACGAACGGCGAACTCGGCCAACTCATTTGCCCCGGATCAACGACGCCCGCCGCTTCGGCCGAGCGAAACGTGCCCGGCACGGCGATCTCGAAGTGGTGCGCCGCCGTGGGTCCGCCTTCATACGTCGCTCGCTTGAAGCTCGCGCCACCGACCGGAATGGGTTGTGTTTCCTGCATGGACCTCTTCCTGTTGACAGAACGACGAGGGAAGCTCAGCGCTTCCGAGGCCCGTATCGACCGCCGTGGTTCGGATCGCCGTACCGATCCGGGAAACCCAGTTCGTGGTCGAGCCAGCCGAGGAGACTGTCCCAGATCGAGCCAATCGACACGATGCTCGTCGCGCTGCTGTAGATGATCTGCAGAACCCACTTGGCGGGGTTCGAGGACGATTCGATCCCCGCAACGAAGCTGTCCCATTCCCAATCGGTCCAAGCGAACGGATTCTCACCGTGCGCCGGATTGTTGAAGTCGGCGATCCAATCGTGCAGCAGGTAATACTCCCGCATGTCGATACCCCAGAGAACGTCGGGAATCCACCAAAGCGTTGGATTCCCGGCGCCCGGCCAATGTGGGGAGCCGAGGTTGAGCCCGAGCAGCGTCCAGTCGTTCTCGCCGTTGATGTCGCCCCAGGTGTCGCCGCCCCAACCGAAGATGTCCTTGACGAAATCGGGCACGTCGATGAGGTTGGCCAGCCCGGTGAGATTGCTGCTGAATCCCTGCTCCGGATCCCAGATGTACCACTCCCGGTCATGCGGGTCCCAGACATATGCGCGACCGTCCGGCATGTCGGCCTTCGTCGGCCTATCCGGCTTGTCCAAGCTCGGCAGGTTTCCCGCCCCACCCTTGCCGCCCGGACCATCCTGAAGCTCCTTTGGCACCTCGGGCTTCGGGTTCGATGTTTGACCGCCGATGAACGTCTTCGCCGCGCCGTTGTTCAGCGGAAACCACGTCTGAGTCTTCGTGGATTGGCTCCCGTAGTGGGGGTTTCGGGCGTTGTCGGCCCGGGCGGCCGGCTTGCCCCCCAGAAGGACCTTCTCCGCGCCGAACCGCACGGCCACCCCGTTCGGGTCCATCGGATCGCCATCGCGTGCCGCGTGCTTCCCCTCGATCTCGACCGTGGGCAGCCCAGCGGTGATCGATTCGCCCTTCTCGTTTAGATCACCGACTCGCAGCGCGGCCCCTTGGTACGGGCCGTCGAGACCGCCCAAGAACTGCTCGCTCACCAGCCCCTTGTCGAGCATCATCCCCGCAAGCTTCGGCCCGAGCAGCGCCATCGCCCACTTCAGCGTGCTGTCCGTGTCCTTGGGTGCCCCTCCCAGCATCGACATCAGCTGGTTCATCGCCAGCCCCTGCAGGACGCCCATGCCGAGTCCTGTTAGTCCGTTCAGGAACGCCGAAGGCGGAGGGAAACCGCCATCGGCGATGCCCGTGCCGAGGATCCCAAAGATGGCGCTCGGCAGGGCGTCGATCGCCGCCTGTTCCAACTCGTTCGGCTCTTCCGAGCCGCCGCCCCCGCTCTCAGCAGCGCCCGCGTCGCCCGGCGTGCCCTCGGCCTCCGCTCCTCCCGAGCCTTCGGCTCCGGCCTGGTCCGAGGTTCCGGTCCCGCCCGCGGGCACACCGATCGGCCGCTCCGCCCCCTCGGGCGGATCGGGCATCGCCGCCGCGAGAGCCCGGATCTCCTTCCGAAGCGCCGGATCCAGGCCGCCCAGATCGACCAGCCCGAGCTTGAACAGCGCCGCGAGGATGCCCTTGAACGCCGCCAAGAGCTCCGGCTTGATCGGGTTGGTGCCCGCGGCATCGCGGACCCGACCACTCGAGACCAGGCCGGGCGTGGAGTTCGCCTCCGAGATCTCCTCTTGGTCATCGCCCGCGATCCAAGGCACCGGGCACATCCCCTCGGCCGTCGCGATGAGAGCGTGCTGGTCGCCGAGCTCGTCCTCGAGCACGGTGACGCACCCCGGCGTCACTCGCACCGGCGGGACTCCGGTGCCCAGAGGCTCCCGCTTGCCCCACTCCCGCAAGTGCTCGAAGCACCGGAGTGGATCGCGGCGGTCAACCGGCCGCTTCATCCTGTCGAAGCCGACAACTCGGGCGCGTCGCATGAGCAGTCTCCTTTGGAGCAACTCAGGTCGGGTTGATTTTGACGGGGTTGCCAGTCATCACAGTCGTTCCGCCGTCGATCCGGTTCACAACGGCGCCCTCGCTCACCGTGACCACACCGGCGTTCGCAAGCAGAGCACCTGCAACGAACGTCGTCGGAGCCGAGATGCCACAGTTGAGCGAGCCCTGGACTTGGACGATCGACCCCTTGATGAAGATCACCCCCGCCTGATTCATGTGGATCAGGCTCGCCCCGCATTGCAGCGTGATCGACGTCCCAGCCCGCAGCACCAGCGTGGACCCCACGTCGACGATTTTGGCGACGCCGACGCTCTCCTGGGCGTTGACCCCCACCTGCAGCGACATGTTGTTGCCGATCTTCTCCAGCGAATCGACACCGACCTGGGTCGTGCGGTTGTTGCCGATGCTGACGGCCTGGTCGTTCCCCACCACGTGCGTCTCGTCGTGCTGGGCCTTGAGGAACAACCCCTCGGCCCCCGACGTGTCGTCCATCGTGATCTCGTTGCACCCGCCTGTCTTGCCCAGGCTGTTCGAGCGGATCGTTGTCAGTTGGGCCGCGTGCTCGATCGAGTCGGGCGGGTTCACATTGTCTTCCGGCGTGGCAGCGGCCGCCAACTCACCGCTGCCCCCACCGGCAGCACTGGCTCCCCAACCCGCCCCGCCTGACTCGCCGCCGGGCGTGGCCTGCAGCAGCCGCGACGCGGCCGAGCGACCCTCCCACTGAGGGATCGCCGAGCCGCCCGATGCGGCCCCGACGACCGTCGCTGCGGACACTCCGGGCCGAGGCTGCTGGGCATTGGCGGCGCCCGGCGCCGCCGCGGCCCCGACCAGCGTTGCGGCCGCCTGGCCGGCCACACCGCCCGACGAATTCGTCCAGCTGGCGGAGCCCGCGCCTGACGCACCGGCCGGCCCGCCACCAGCAGTGGCGTGGTGCAGCGAAGGCGGCGCCTTCAGCGGCGGCGACAGCCTCCGGAGCTTCTGCCGAGTGTCCTTCCCAACGCCGCTGATCGGCACCTTGCGAGACGCGTTGTACACCCTCCCCGTCACGAGCGGCTTGTCCGGGTCGCCCTCCAGGAACTCCACCACAACCTCGTGCCCGATCCGCGGAATCGCCAGACCGCCGTACGACAGCCCGGCCCACGGCTGGCTCACGCGGATGCGGCACGAACTGTTGTGATCGTCCTGCGGGAGGTGCCGGTCCCAGTGGAAGTGGACCTTGATCCGCCCGTACCGGTCGACATCGATCTCCTTGCCGGCATCGCCGACGACGAAAGCCGTCTGCGGCCCCTGGATCGTCGGCTTCGGCGTGATCTGCGCCGGCAGGTACTCCTCGCCGCCCGGCGTCGCCGTGAACCGCACCCGGAACGTCTCCTCGATCGACAGACCCAGTTCGGCCGCCCGCTCGGCCGAACCCGGCCCGGAGTCGAACCCGTCCCCGCGCCCCTCGTACTCGGCCGACGCGACCAGCAGCGAACGCCGGTCCCGCGCCGTCGCCCCCGTCAACGAGAACACTCGCCCGGGCGCCAGCCCGCGCGCATCGCTCTCACCCTCCAGCCACGCGTGCCCGGTCTGTAACTCCAGCAGCCGGATCTTGGTCGACAGTTCCCCGCTCGGATACAGGTGGTACCGCCCCGGATAGTCAAAGACCTCGAAGTCCCCGCCCATGTGCGGCAGCGCGTGCACCGTCCGCGCGTTCAGGTTGTCCTTCGGGTTCTCGAAGTTGTAGTCCGTCGACGCGTACGCCCCCGGGCGCACCTCTTCTCCCACCCGCACATCCCACACCTGCTCGCGATCGACCTTCCCGCCGGACTCGTTGCCCAGCGGCACCTCCTCGTACCCCGGGAACGGCTTGCGGGCCCCGGCCGCGTCGGTGAGCACCAGCACGTGCCTATCCGCGTGGTGCTCGACGTGGTACGCGATCCCTTCCTCTTCCATCAGCCGGCTCACGAAGTTGAACGCCGACTCCCGGTACTGCACGCAGAACTCGCGCTTCATCGCCTTCTCGCGGCTCAGGCGGAAGTCGAAGTTCGACATCCCGTACCGCCGGAACGTCTCGGCCATGATCTCCGGCACCGTCATGTCCTGGTAGATCCGGCAGTCGTGCGTCCGCGTCAGCAGCCACAGCCACGGCACCACCGTCATCCGGTACACCGCCAGGTCGTCCCAGCCCGGCTCTTCCACGAACGACGACACCACGCCCCCGAAGTACCTCTGGCCCCCGCCCGGCAGCGCGAGATGGATCGACACCTCCCGCCCCAGCAGCGACTTCGCGTTGACCCCCGAATGCTCGCTCAGCAGCCCGACCTCGAACTCGTACAGCCGCGAGACCTCCTCCCGCCCCCGGAACCACTCCATCAGCAGCGCATCCTCACCGAGCGGGGTCCGAACGGCCCACTGCCGCCCGGCCTGCTTCCGCAACGATTCCAGCGATTGCTCGATGGGACGAACGCGGTTTCGACGACGCCGACGGCTCATGGCTGGCTCCCAAGAGGAATCCGTGAGAAGGACCAGTTCCCCGCTCCCCACGAATATGCGGCGACCGGGTACCGCCCCTGCAATCGGCTTCTTGGGGTGGCCCGCCGACTCGTCTCGCGATCACGCCGGCAACAGCCTGACGGGTCCTCGCGCCGGCCGAACGACCCCACACGAACGAAGGCAAGGGGACGCGAATCCGCACTCGGTCTGGGTCACGGCCTCGCCCCGTGCACATTGATATCGTGGAGCGCAGCCCGCCACTCCTCGGCTCGTGTCTCATATCCACGGCCCGGAACCCGGTCGGCCCAACCTTCGTAGGCGGCAACCAGCTCTGCGACCGCCGCGCGACGCAGATCCTCAAACTGTTGGTCTCGGGAACGCCGCTCCGCGGCAAGCAAGTGCTCTTCGGCGTCAGCGATCGCCCCAGCGACATGCAACCACGATCCCAGCCACAGCTCGATCTCAGCGGCTTGCATTGGGTCATAGGGGACGCCCCCCGCTCCGCTCTCGCCAAGCGACCTCAGCCTCTCGACGACCGATACTGCCACTTCTGGCGTTGCCCTTGATCGCAGTGGAAACGCTAACCGCATCGATTCGAGACGCCGCCTGGCTCCACCCTGAGCCGACTGCTCGGGCAGATCGAAGACCCGCAAGCACATCCCGACCGCGTCGTGGACTCGCGCGAGCTCCACATACGTGTCCACCGTCAGCGCTAAATTGCTGAGGATGTACGGAGCATCGCTCGGCGCAGTTCGAAAGTTGTACTCACAGAGTCGCTCTGCGATCGCTGCTGCAGACTCAAAGTCTCGAGACCCATAGGCGATCCTCCACCGCATGTGCAGAGAGGAACCGTAGAACGGGTTCTCGACTCGCCCGTAGTGCAGCTCGTTCTCTCGGGCCAACTCATCGGCCGCCCGCTCTGCTTCGGCCCATCGGCCCGCCCTGACGAGAGCATCGGCGAGGTTGTACATCGCTTCACCGCGGACCGCCGCGCCCACCGGAAAGTTCGCCTTCGCGACTTCGGCTCTCTCTCTGGCCAACCGAAGCAGAGCGTCCCAATCCTCCATCTGGATCAGGAGGCCACGCATCTGCTTGGCTGCATTCAGGGCCTGGATGCTGGCAGCTCCGTATTGCGCTGAGTATCGCGCTACAGCCCGCTCGAAGTGATCCTTTGCGTCGGAGAGTTGGCCAAGCCGTTGGAGCGAGCTCGCGAGCATGAACTCCGCGCAAGGAAGGCACGCCGCAGCGCCTTCAACCTCTGCGAACGGCGCCTGGAGCAAGCCGGACACCAGCCGCACCACTGTCCCGTAGTCCCCAGCACGAATCGCGACACCGGCTCGCAGCTCGACCAACAGCGCGGCCACGCCGAGGTTTGTTGGATTGGCTCTTGTCAGCACGTCGAGACACTCATCTAGAAACGAGGCGGTTTCGATGGGCTCCCCACCATGAACGGTCGAGAGCAGCCACTCGGCCTGGGTTCGGTAGATCGTGCCTTCCCTCGTGCCCAACACAGTCTTCATCGCAGCAAGCAGAAGCAGGTCTCGCTCGCCGACGGGACTCTCCTGCACGCTCGCCCATGCCAGCCGGCGCGACGCCAACGCAGATGCCTGCAAGGCTAGCGGAGTGTCGGGCGCCTCTTGAACTTGACGCCACGCCTCCTCCGCCAGCCTCCTGCCCTCGTCCAACTGGCTTTCGGCACGAGCCAACGTGGAACGAAAAACAAGTGACTCAAGATGGATGGACCGGCTTGGATCGACATCGGCAAGAGCCGCCTGCGCTTGATCCGACCTTCGCCTCGCCGCGGCCCGATCCCCTGATCCAAGCGAGGCGCCCGCGACGGACAGCCACAGCCTCGCCTCGAGCTCTTTGTCCTCCGAAGCTCGAATCGGAATGAGCATGTCAGCGTATTCGAGTGCGTCGCGCATGAGCACATCTCGACCCAGCGCTTCGGCGCTCGGCGCCTTCATGAGATCGACGAGAAACGAAACAGTTGAGTCGGAACGCCGCACGGCCGCACGCTCAGCCAGCGTCGCCGCCTCCGCCTCGCGAGCGCGCTGAGCCTCCGACTCGGCCAACGCCGCTTTCTCTGCCGCCAGAGCGCCATTCGCCGAAGCCAAGCGGGCCTGTTCCTCTTCTGCCTTCGAGGCTCGCCACAATCCGAGACTGAGGCCAACCACGCCCAGCACCAGCGCCGCCGCCACAACAAAGCCAGCGACGACCGGCCCTCTATTCCGCTTCACAAACTTCCGCACCCGATACCCCGCCGACACCGGCCCGGCCTCCAGCGCCCGCCCCGCCAGGTAGTTCCCGATGTCGTCCGCCAGATCCTTCGGCGTCGCGTACCGCTCACCACGCTCCTTCCGCAGCGCCTTGAGCGGGATCCAGTCCAGTTCCCGCCGCAGCTCGCCGGCCAGCTGCTCCCTCTCCAATCGCCGGTGCTTGGCCACTTTGGCCGCGTCCTCGGCCCCAAGGCTCGTCAGCCGCGTGCTCGGCTTGGGCGGCTCCTCCTCCCGGATGATCCGCTGGAACTCCCCCAGCGCCGCCCGACGCAGCGACTTCGGGTCGAACGGCACCGCCCCCGCCAGCAACTCATACAGCACCGCCCCCAGCGAGTACACGTCCGTCCGCGTGTCGATGTCCACCGCACCAATCTGGGCCTGCTCCGGGCTCATGTACTCCGGCGTGCCGATCAGTTGCCCCGCCTCCGTGAACACCGTCATCTCCGTCAGCGTCTTGGCCGTCGCCTTGGCGATCCCGAAGTCGATCACCTTCGGCGCCGCCCCGCCCTCGTGCTCGCCCACCAGGATGTTCGACGGCTTGATGTCCCGGTGGATGATCCCTTTGTGGTGCGCGTGCTGCACCGCGTCGCACACCCGAACGAACAACTCCAGACGCGCCCGTAGCGTCAGGTTGTGCCGGTCGCAGTACTCGGTGATCGGCTCGCCCGCCACGTGCTCCATCACGAAGTACGGCCTCGAGCCCTGGACCGCCTCGGTCACTCCCGCGTCGAGCACCCGCGCGATGTTGGGGTGGCTCATGACCGCCAGGGCCTGGCGCTCCTGCTCGAACCGGGCCAGCACCGCCCGGGAGTCCATCCCCGGCTTGATCACCTTGATCGCCACCCGCTGGACCATCGGCTCACGCCGCTCGGCCGCGTACACCACGCCGAACCCGCCCTCGCCCAAGACGCCCAGGATCCGGTACGGGCCAATGGAGTCGGGCGTCGGCAGGCCGCGGGGATCCAGCTGCTTCGGGGCGGGGCGGGCCACGTCGGTCGGCGACAGTGCCGCCGCCCGACCAACCGCGTCGCCCGCCAGGAATCCATATTGCGACGCCTGCGCGTCCAGCTCAACCAGCCGACGCACCTCCCGCTCCAGCGCAGCATCGCCGGCACAAAGGCGCACGATCTCCGCTTCTCGCTCCTCGGCGGGTATCCCGGCGACCAACTCGAAGATCTCTCTGATTCGGTCCATAGCGGGGTCGCGGTTCGGCGTGGGATGGCCGCCGCCCGGCTGCGGTGCCGCAGCATACCCCAGAACGGCCCGTTGCGGGCCGCCGCGTGCCTTTCGCCATGCCATCGGTACGCGAGTCACGAGCGCGGCAGGGCCGGAGAGCACCGCCCGCTCGCTCTGCCAACGCACCAAAGGAGCCCACCTTGACCAAGCCCCGCAACAAGGTCGCGCAGACCGGTGCGAGTCCATGCGAAACGGCTACACAGATGGGCAATGGGCGTGACAGGACTCGAACCTGTGACCTCAGCTATGTGACAGCTGCGTTCTAGCCAACTGAACTACACGCCCGACGCGGCCCGCCCCAACGGAACGGCCCAGCCACAAGTATCGCCCCGACCCAGCCGGAGTCCAGCAGCACCCGCCCCGAAGCCCGCCGACCTGCACCCCACCCGCCGCCCGCCGGCCGGCTGGAACCCCAACGCCCGCCCGCGCCCCCCAGCCGACGCCCAGCCAACGCCCCCGCTCACCACGGCAGCCCCCGCCCCGCGTGATCCAGAAACCGCCCGTTGTCCTTCGCCCCCAGCCCCTCGATCACCCCCGCCAGCCCCGCCGCCGATTCCTCCACCGACAGCGGCGCCTCCGACCCGCCCATGTCCGTCCGCACCCAGCCGGGGTGCATCACGACGCAGCAGAACCCCTCGCCAGCCAGTTCCTTCCCCAGGCACCGGTTCACCATGTTGAGCGCCGTCTTGCTCGTGCGATAGATGTACGACCCCGGCCCCGCGTCGGCCCCGATGCTCCCCATCACGCTCGAGATGTTCACAACCACGCGACGCCCGCCCGCCCGCAGATTCCCGAGCAGCGCCCGCGTCACCAGCAGCGGGCCCACCGCGTTCACCCGGAACACCCGCACCATCGCCTCGGCGTCCACATCCGCCATCGTCGCCGACGACACGCTCATCCCCGCGTTGTTCACCAGGACGTCGATGCCGCGACCGCCCAGCCGCGCGCCCAGCGCCTTGATCGACCCCTCGTCCCCGACATCAACCACCTCGACCGACGCCCCAGCCTCGCGCACTGCCGCGGCGTCTCCATCCTTCCGCACCGTCCCGATCACCGCGTGCCGGCGCGACACCATGGCCTTCACCAGCCCCAGCCCGATCCCGCGGCTCGCACCCGTCACGACGATCGTCTGCGACATCGGAGTCCCTTCAAACTTCGGCGAGTGCCAGAATCCGCAGCCCGCAAGCCCGATCGAGTCCTAGGTCCTGTGTCCTGAGTCCTTGTGGTCGGGCAACCGGTTGCGGGAGACCATCCGACGTGGTGCCGCCCGACCATCAGGACACAGGACTCAGCACACAGGACGCCACTCATCCCAAGACGACGCCCCGACCAACTTCGACGTGCTTCCCCAGTCCCCTCTTACGCCGCCCCCAGCCCCATCATCCGCCGCCACGCGCTCACCTGCCCGAGGTGCATCATCGTGTGACCCAGGAAGTAGAACGTCCCCAGCGACGCCAGCGTCGGCATAAACGCCCGCGAACGCTCGTGCGCCGGCGGGGCCAGCAGGGCCGCGTCGTCCATCTCCTGCATCCGAGCGAACAGATCGGCGTGCCCCTTGCGGAAGTGCGCCACCACCTCCTCCATCGCCGGGTAGATCGACCCGTCCGCATCATCGCGGCACTCCATCCCCGCGCTGAACACGTCCGTGTACCGCTGCGGCACCGCCAGCGGCGCCGGGTCCAGCCCCGCGTTCTCCAGAAACTTCGCCGGGTACAACGCCAGGTGCCCGAAGACGAAGCACGGGTGGTTCGTCGCCACCGCCTTGCCATCCGCGACCGGGAACCGCGCGAACATCGCCGGCGTCACCCCCGCCAGCAGACGCTCCCCATACGCCACGGCCTTCGAGGACGTCTCAACAATCGTCGTCGCGATCTGGCCCATCGGTGTCTCCTCTCGCTGCTGTGAAGTGCTCAACAGCGCAGCGTAGGAGCCCGACCCGCCCACCGAACGCCCGGCAATCCATCCCCAACCCTTACCGCCGCCGACGCCGCGCCGCAAGCACCAGCCCGCCCGCAAGCCCGGCCAGCCCCGCCGGCGCCGGCACCGCCACGTACTGATACGACACGCGCACGTTGTCGATGCCCCACGACTCGTCCACCAGTGCCTGCAGCCCCGCCCCGCGGAACTTGAGCGCCACCTGCTCCGCCATCGGATCCACCTCGAAGTCCAGGCTGATCTGGCGATAGATCGCGTCCGGCAGGTTCGAGCCGAACCCGATGAGCCGCCGCCCGCCCTCCGGCTGCCCCGCGTACGTCTGGTACAGATGCGTGTTGGCGAACGTCTCCGAGAAGATCGGCGAGTTGTTCGCGAACACCTTGAACGTGTCCGGCCCGTACTGCAGCTCGCTCCCGTCCCACGAGTCGATCGCGTAGAAATCGAACGACACGTTGTACACCGTCTTGAGTTGCGGCCCGGGCGGAGGCGGCGGCGGCGGCGGAGGCGATGCCGGACCACCCGGCGACGAGGGCGGATAAGGCGAGCCCACGGGCACGCCCCCGCCCGTGTCCGGCGGCGGCGGCGCCGCCGTCAGCGTCAGCGTCACCGTTTCGTTCCCGTGCCGCCCGAGGAACCGAGTGAACTGGTTCGCAGGCGTCGAAACCAGAAGGGCGTTGCTGGACCATCTCGATCCAAGCGGCCCGCTCTCGAAGTCGCTCTCGTACATCACCACCGGGTCGGCCGAGGCCGGGAGCGACAGCATCACCGCACCGCCGCCAAGAAGCACAAGTCGTCCGAGCATCTCTCTTCTCCTGCGTTGTCGCGCACGCCCGCCGGCCTTCCGGCCCGCGGCCCGCACACACGCAAGATGCCCGACGCCCGCCACCTCACCACGTCGCCCCCGGCGTTATCTCACGCCCACCTCCCCACCTTCGCACGCGACAACGCTCTGCAACGATCACACCGATCGCGCAGCCGCGACAAACGAGCGGTTATGGGATCGCCACTCGGAATCTGGCACCCAGCACCCAGCACTCAGCACTCAGCACTCAGCACTCAGCACTCAGCACCCGGCACTCAGCACCCGGCACTCAGCACTCAGCACTCCCGACTCACCTCTCATACCATCCCCCGTGCCCGCACCCGAGCCCACACGCCTGCTCGTTGTCCTGCCCACCTGGGTCGGCGACGCCATCATGGCCACGCCCGCGCTCCGCCTGCTCCGCGACGCACGCCCCGGCGCCCTCATCGGCGTCCTCGCACGCCCCGGCATCGACTCGCTCCTCGAAGGCACCCAACTCTTCGACGAGGCCCACGTCGAGCGCGGCGTCGGCGTCATGGCCCCCAAACTCGCCGCCGCCAAGGTCCGCACCCGCCGCTACCACGCCGCCATCCTCCTGAAAAACTCCTTCTCCTCCGCGCTGGCCATGCGCCTGGCCGGCATCCCGCGCCGCATCGGCTACGCCCGCGACGCCCGCGGCATGCTCCTCACCGACGCCCTCGAACCCCCACTCCGCCCCGACGGAAACTGGGCCATCGTCCCCGCCGTCGACTACTACCTCAGCCTCATGCGACACGCCATCGACAACGTCCTCGAAGAGCCCCACGCGACGCGCCCGCGCGAACATCAAGCCGCCACCCGTCTCGAACTCGCCCCGACCCCCGACGCAACCATCGCCGGCGCCGAAGTCCTCGCCCGCGCCGGCGTCGACCCCCTCGACGCAGCGCCGCTGGCCATCCTCAACCCCGGCGGCAACAACCCTGCGAAACGCTGGCCCATCGAACGCTTCGCCGCGGTGGCCGATTACCTCGCCGAAGAACGCGGCCTCACCGTCCTCATCAACGGCTCGCCCGCCGAGGCCGACCTGGCCGACGGCCTCGCCCGCGCCTGCCGCACCGATCGCGTCCACAACCTCGCCCGCGCCGGCATCACGCTCACCGCACTCAAGGCCATCGTCGCACGGTGCCGCGTGATGGTCACCAACGACACCGGCCCGCGCCACATCGCCGTTGCCCTGGGCGTCCCCGTCGTCACACTCTTCGGCCCGACCGACCACCGCTGGACCTCCGTCCCCTGCGCCCCCCTGCCCGACGCCACACCCTCCGAGGCGATCATCCTCGCGGACCCGACGCTCCCCGATTCCGAGTCCGCCAACGACCACCCCGAACGCTGCCGCATCGAGCGCATCGCCACCCCAGCCGTCATCGCCGCCTGCGCCCGCCTCCTCGACGCCTCACCGGCGGAGCAGCCGACGAACGAGCAGCCCCAGCCCCCAGCCGCTCGCCATAAATCTATCAAAAGCCGTACATAAGCCTTTCAAAGCATCTTTGCATCCACATTGTCCGCGACTCCGCCCCCGCGTGTGGTATCCTGACCCATCGCGCCCCGCGGACCCCGGCCCGAAGGCCGGGGGCGGTCGCCGCGCCGATTCACCAGACGCCAGGCTCGCCCACAGAGCCCGTCCCGGAGAATGAGATGACCCTCGCTCGAACCGTTGTCCGTACCGCGGCCCTCACCCTGCTCGCCGGCGTCGCCTCCGCTCAGACCGATCTGCTTCCCGACATCATCACCGACCCCAACGACATGCAGAACTGGTACATCCAGAACTCCGGGGGCAACCGCTACCTCCGCCTCTCCAACGGCACCGCCAACACCGGCGCAGGAAAGCTCTACCTCTACGGCGGCGCCGTCATCAACTCCACCCAGCGCGAGGTCATCCAGCGCATCTACCGCACCGACAACACCTTCTGGGAACGACCCGCCGGAACCTTCATCCACCACCCGACCCACGGCCACATCCACTTCGAAGAGTGGGCCCAGTACAGCATCCGCGAGGTCCTCCCCGGCAACGGCGTCGGCGACGTCGTCGCGCAGGGCGCCAAGACCTCCTTCTGCATCCTCGACCTGGGCGTCTACAACTCCTCGCTCCCCGGCTTCCCCGCGGGCGGCCAGTTCAACTCCTGCGGCACCTCCATCCAAGGCCTCTCCGTCGGTTGGAAGGACGTCTACTCCGCAGGCCTCGACGGCCAGCAGATCAACATCAACGGCCTGCCCGACGGCACCTACTGGCTCGAGTCCGAGGTCGACCCCTACAACCGCGTGCTCGAGAGCGATGAGAACAACAACGTCCACCGCATCCTCATCACCATCGGCACGCCCACGCCCCTCACCCCCGACCGCTTCGAGTCCAACAACTCCACCTCCCAGGTCAACGCCCAGGCCGTCGGCGCCGTCAACTCCGCCAACCTCGGCCCCACCGGCCCCGAGACCGTCCTCAGCGCCCTGACCATCCACGACGCCGACGACCACGACTTCTTCCGCTTCTACATGCCCGCCACCGGCACCGGCAGCGACTTCGTCCGCATCGACTTCCAGAACTCGATCGGCGACCTCGACTTCCGCCTCCGCAACTCCGCCGGCACCCAGATCGGCTCCTCCACCGGCACCACGAACTCCGAGCAGATCTCCCTGTCCGGACACCCCGCCGGCTGGTACTACGCCGAGGCCTACGGCTACAACGGCGCCACCGGAACCTACAGCCTCACCATCAACCCCTCCGCCAACGGCGCGCCCTCCATCGAGTGCCTCACCCCGCCCGCCGGCAACGTCACCGTCCTCCGCGGCGTCGAAACCTACAACATCAACTGGTCCCACTCCGACCCCGAGTCCAACGAGGCCTGGGTCACCGTCTACATCAACTCCACGCCCGCCTTCAACGGCTCCGAGCAGGTCCTCCCGACCTCCATCAACACCCCCGCCTCCCAGGGCTTCCACGTCTTCAACACCTCCGAGGCCGACGAGGGCACCTACTGGGTCTACACCCAGATCACCGACGGCGGCACCGTCACCGGCGACTGGTCGAACGGCACCATCACCCTCGAGAACGCCTGCCCGCCGGACCTCACCGCCAGCGCCGTCGCCGGCTCCCCGGGCTACGGCCTGCCCAACGGCGTCCTGAACAACGAGGACTTCTTCTACTACCTCACCCAGTTCGCCGCCGGAAACCTCGCCATCGCCGACCTCACCACCACCGCCGTCGCAGGCCAGCCCGGCTACGGCACCCCCGACGGCATCCTCAACAACGAAGACTTCTTCTTCTACCTCGCCCTCTTCTCCAACGGCTGCTAAATCCGATCCGTCATCCATGAACCAGACGAGCCCCGCGTGCACGCACGCGGGGCTCGTTGTTTCTGCTCGCACCGCACGTCGCCGCCGCCGTCAGCCGCCGCCCGCCGCCGGCGCCGCCCTGTTCACCTCGTACATCAGCGAACCGATCATCATCAGCACCCACAGGATGAAGTGCGTCCCCGCGATCAGCCCCGTCTCCCACTTCGGCAGGCGGAACAGCACCAGCACCCCGGCGTAATACGCCCCCGCCGCCAACAGATGCTCCTCGATCTTCAGCGGGATCGGGATGTTCAGATTCTGGATCGACAGGAACAGCGACACCAGCACCAGCATCCGAGCCGCGACCAGGTCCAGCCGGTTCACACGTCGCTCGGCGAACCGCGCCGCCACGATCGCCGCCACCACGCCCGTGCCCGTGTGCAGGATCCCCTCGTACAGCGTGATCAGCGGCGGGATCAGCGCCCGCGCGCTCGTGTTCGTCACCGCGGTGATCACCACCGCCGTCACCAGCAGCACCCCACCCGCGATCCCCAGCACCTTCGGGCTGCCCAGCACCGGCACCACCGACGCGTCGGTCACCAGCGGCGGCCACTTGCCCGTCAACTCCGGATCGTCCGCCTGCCCATACACACCAGGCCCACGCGCGCCGGCGCCAGGCTTGGCGGCCACCCCGCCCTCGCCCGGATCGCTGAAGTCCGCATCCTCATCGAAGTCATCCAGCAGCCCGCCGGCCTCGATCCTCGCCCCGGGCGCCACCGACCCGGGCTTGCCCCGAGCCGCGCTGCCCATCGACGACCCACCAGCCGTACCGCCGCCCTTCCCACCGCTCTGGCCGCCACCCGGCCCCGCACCACCCGACGGCGTCACACCCCCGCCGCCCTCCGGCTCCTCCGGCTCCAACGAATACACGCCCTCATCAGCCATACGCGCACTCTAGCGCCCCCAGCCCGAGACCCCCATCCGCCCCCCCTGCCTCGCTGCCTCGCTGCCTCGCCCCTCTCTCTTCTCTCTGTTCTCCCCTCTCTACTTCTCCCCACTCAAATAGCAGATGAACGCCTGGCACGCCTCCCCCTGCTTCGCCGGCTCGAACTCCCCGTTGCCCTCGCCATCCTCATCATCGCCTTCCCAGTACACCGTCACGTTCCGGAACCCCGCCTCCACGAGCAGTTCCTGGATCTCCGGCAGCGTCCACAGCCGCCACGAGTACGTGAACGCGTTCCGCATCCGCGTCCCATCGGGGAAGTGGAAGTGGATTGCGCAGTCCATGTGCCCCGTGATCGGCTCGTACCGAACCTGGTCCCAGATGTACGTGAACGAGCCCTGCTTGGTCTTGATCTCCCGCCGGTCCCGCTGCTCCTTCATCGATTCCCACCCGCCGTACGCGTCCAGGAAGAACACGCCGCGATCCCCCAGCGACTCGTACACCCGCTTGAAGTACGCCCCAAGTTCCGCCCGCGTCGCGAAGATCCAGTACGAGAAGTTCATCGCCAGCACGATGTCCACGCCAGAGCCCTCGCGCCCCGGCTCCCGCACGTCCCGGTGCAGCAGCGTGATCCGCTTCCGCTGCGAGGGCGTCAGCCGCTCGACAAGGTGCTCCATCCCCCAGTCCAGCGTCGGCTGGTCCAGGTCCAGCCCGATCGCCACGTTGGATGGCCGCCGCCCCACCCACTCGCACGACGTCGCCGCCGTCCCGCAGAAGTCCTCGCGCAGCGATCGGGCCCGCACGCCGCGGATCTCCTTGAACGTCTCATCCACGAAGTCGATCTCGGCGTCCACGCTCTGGACCGCGTGCGTGTACAGCACGTGCCGATCCGCCGTCGCCGCGGTCCAGCCCGACGCCTTCTTGCCGCGTGCCGCCGCCCCCGCCTTCGAGCCAGCCTTGGAACCGGCCTTGCTCGCCCGCTGCCCCGTCCGCTTCTTCCCCCGACTCGCCACCGGCTTGCCCTCGATCTCGCTCCCGGCCACTCCCGCGGCCACTCCACTCTTCGTCCTTGACATGGGCCGCAGTGTAGCGGCTCACCGCACCAATGCCACCAACCGCCGCCCGCCTGTCACTACGCACCCCGCAACCCCTCCGCGGCACATGCTGCCGTCCAACCCCCCGCGCCCAACCAATACACTCTTCCAGTGTCCATCACCGGCCGCGAACTCCGAGACCTCCTCCGCACCCCACCACCCTTCGCCCTCAAGCCCGCCCGCCGCTCGGACGGCTCCTACACCTTCACACACTCCGGCTGGCAGCACGCCCTGATGCCCCTCTTCTGCGCGACCCTCCTCCTCGCCGTTGCCGCCGGACTCATCGCGATCCTGCCCGGATCCAACGCCTCCTTCCTGACCGGCCTGCTCGTGGGGCTCGCCCACCTGTTCTGCCTGATCGTCGCGCTCGTCCTCGCTGTCGTCGCGTGGCGCAAAGCAGGTCGAGGCCACCGCCTCCGCATCGACCCCATCCGCGGAACCGCCACCCTCGAGTCCCTCTCCCCAACAGGCCGCGTGCGGGCCGCCGACACCCGGTCACTCGCCGACGCCTCCCTTCGATCACACGAGACCTGCGTCTACACGCGCGGCCCCAAAAAGTGGGACCCCCGATTCACATTCCGCGGCACAACGCTCACGCTCCACACCCCGCCCCACTCCTTCGCGCTCTGCTCACTCCGGGACCAGCAAGGCATCGCCCGGTATGTCGAGGCCCTCCCCCCCGCCCTCAACCGCCTCACACCCAAACCCGGCGAGCGCATCGAAGGCGACAGCGACATCACACTCCTCTAGCCGCGCTTGGACCCATCCGGTCACCCCCTGCGCCCCCGTCCCTCCGCTCCCCCGCTCCGTCACTCCGTCACTCCGTCACTCCGTCACTCCGTCACTCTGCCCCTCTGCCCCTCCGCCCCTTCCCCCCTCAACCAACCCCCCACCCCGCCCGATCTATACTCGCGGACGACCCTCCCCGAGGGTCCGATCATCCCTTTGGGCGGCCAATCCGCCCCCCCCCCGGGCGGCCCAAACCGCCCCGCACGGAGGCTCCCCATGCGGCTCACCATGGTCGGCACCGGTTACGTCGGCCTCGTCACCGGCGTCTGCTTCGCCAACACCGGAAACGACGTCGTCTGCCTCGACATCGACCCCGCCAAAATCGCAAAACTCAAGGAAGGCGTCTGCCCCATCTACGAGCCCGGCCTCACCGAACTCATGCTCCGAAACGCCGAGGCCGGTCGCCTCCACTACACCACCAACAAAGACGAGGCCTACCGCGACGCCGACATGGTCTTCATCTGCGTCGGCACACCCTCCGACGACCGCGGCCACACCGACATGAAGTACGTCAACGCCGCCGCCGACGACATCGCCGACGTGCTCAAAGCCCTCGGACCCAGGCAACGACCCAAGGTCGTCGTCCTCAAGTCCACCGTCCCCGTCGGGACCACCCTCGCCGTCCGCGACCGCATCCGCGCCCGAGTCGGCCCCGACATCCCCTTCTCCGTCGCCGACAACCCCGAGTTCCTCAAAGAGGGCGACGCCATCAACGACTTCCTCAAGCCCGACCGCGTCGTCGTGGGCGTCGAGGACGACCGCACCGCCGAGCTCTTCCGCGAGCTCTACGACCCCTTCGTCCGCAACGGCCACCCCGTCTACATCATGGACGTCCGCTCCTCCGAGATGGTCAAGTACGCCGCCAACAACTTCCTCGCCACCAAGATCTCATTCATCAACGAGATGGCCAACCTCTGCGAGGCCTACGGCGCCGACATCAACGCCGTCCGCCAGGGCATGTGCTCCGACAAGCGCATCGGCTCCGCCTTCCTCTACCCCGGCCTGGGCTACGGCGGCTCCTGCTTCCCCAAGGACACCCAGGCCTGCATCATGATGGGCGAGAAGGCCGGCACCCCCACCCCGCTCTCAAAGGCCGTCCACGACGTCAACCAGCGCCAGCGCGACGTCTTCTTCAGCAAGATGCTCAAGCACTTCGACGCCGACAACCGCGGCGGCCTCACCGGCAAAACCATCGCCTTCTGGGGCCTGGCCTTCAAACCACGCACCGACGACATCCGCGAGGCACCCGCCCTCACCCTCGTCCGCAAGTGCCTGGGCTACGCCGTCACCTGCCGCGGCTTCGACCCCGTCGCCGCCGACAACTCCGCAAGGGAAATCGGCCCCGCCCTCCACATCGCCAAGGACATCTACGACTGCGCCAAGGGCGCCGACGCCCTGGTCATCTCCACCGACTGGGACGAGTTCAAGTCCCCAGACCTCGACCGCCTCGCCTCGGTCATGAACCACCGCGCCGTCTTCGACGGCCGCAACCTCTACCGCCCCCAGACCATGGCCGCCCACGGCTTCCACTACTACTCCGTCGGCCGCGCCAGCGTCCGCCCCGCATAGAGCCGACCGCGCCAGCGGTCGCAAGGTGGCCCGGCTCTCCGAGCCGGACTCCCTACCACTCCTACCCACGCTCAATCCCCCAAGCACGCCGCATTCCAACAGCACGCAGCGTCCGCTGCCCCCGCCCGAGCGCGCACAAACCCGCGCGCACCCTTGTGCGCGCTTCTCCACAACAATTCTCACCCACGAATCCCCGCCAAAAACCCCTAAACCCCAAAATCGTGCTTCACCCGCGCGCGCCCAAACCTGCCCGCTGGGGGGATGCATAGAGACCCCCGTGCCACCCGCCCAGCCCCATCCCGACCCCGACCCCGCCCCACCCTCCACGCAGCCTTCGCCGCCCCCGCCGCCGTCGCCACCCTCGTCCGCCTCCTCGACGCCCCGACCACGACACCAGCCTCCACGCCGCCCTGGCCATCCTCAAACTCGCCCTCCCCCCGACCCGCTCCCGCCGCAACACTCGCCGCGCCTCCCACCTGACCAACGACGCTGATCGCAACCCGCCCCGCCGCCAACCGACGCTCACTCCAGCACTCCACCAAGGTCCCGCGCCCCGTGGAGCACGCGCACCACAACCACAACCCCCGTCCCCCGCCGATAAACCACCAACTGGTTCGGGAACCCGCCCACCGCAACCCATCGCACGTCGCGCCGCCGCAGCGACTCGATCCGCAGCCGCTTCCCGCGCCGCGGAAACACGCCAAGCCCCTCAACGCACGCCCGAATCGCGTCACGGAACCGCGCCGCAACCTCATCCCCCGCTTCCCACCGAAGCCGCGCCAGTTCCGCCTCGATGTCCGCCGCCGCCGCCGGCGACACCTCAACCCGAAACGCCCCTTTGCCGCTCAACCCGCGGCCCGCTTCCCACGGCGCATCTGCGCAACCCGCGCCTCCACACGCCGATCCAGCCCCGCCCAGAAGCGGTCATCCGCCACAACCGCCGCCCCGCTGTCCAGGCCCTCCTCGATCAACTCCGCCAGCCGCGACTCCACCCGATCCCGGTCCTGCCGGATCAGATGCCGCACATACTCGCTCGCGTTGGCGAACCCCGCCGTGCCCAGCCGCTCCTGCACAAACTCGCGCAGCGATTCCGGCAGCGAAACGTTCATGCTCGTCAGCGGATCGGCCATGTCCCCACGCTAGCGAGAAGCCGATGCCATGTCAATAGATGGCAAAACCGGCAACGCCCCCTCACCGCCCCCCGTCCTCCCCCTCACCAACCCACCTCCCCCACCCCACCGGCTGCGTCCACGCCATCTCCACCACGCTCTCGCGCGTCGGACGCTCCGGCGCCGCGCTCGACACCACCACGGCCCGCACATACAACTCGTCCCCCGCCAGCGTGTACGCCGCCCTCGTCCCCTCCACCTCCGCGAAGACCTCGCCGATCGCGTCCGAGTACCGCCGCGTCGCACGCACCTCCGCCCCCGACGCATCCACCCGCGGCTCAGAACGCAGATCCACCCCGCGCCGCGTCCCCACGAACCGCGTCGTGTACGACACCCCCTCCTCGCCCGCGATCACCACCGTCAGCCGCCCGTTCCCGCCCTCCGACCCGGCTTCAAACGCCACCGACTCCAGTTCAACCCCCGTGCTCGCGTAAAAGTCCCCCCGGTGCATCGCCTCCAGAATCGTCCCCGGCGTCAGGTGCGTCGCCCGCACCATCACCCACCCCCGCCCCGGGATGCTCACCGGGCTGTCGTCGTGGTACGAGTGGCTGTCATCCGTCGCGATCCCCATGATCGGCGCCACACCCAGTTCCGCGATCCGGATCGTGCTCACGATGTCCCACACCTCCTCCATCCCCGCCCGCGTCCCGTCGCCGTGGTTGTTCACCCCCGTGTGCCCGTTGAACACCTCAAAAAACCGGTCCTTGACCACCCTTGCAAAGTCCTCCGCCGTCACGCCGTACCCGAAGTTCGGATGATTGAGATGCGCCAGCACCACCCGCCCGCGCTCGGCCGCGTGCGCCTCAACCGCCCGCATCGTCCGCCGGATGACGTCCTCCACGCTCTCGCCCGAGATCGGCGCGATCCGCCCCGCCAGATTCGCCGCGTTGATGTGCACCGGCAGCCGCTCGAACGAACTCGTGATCTCCTCCGCCGGGATCATGATGAACCGCCCCCGCTCCTCCAGCAGGGCCGCGTACTCCTCGAACTGCTGCAGACGCACCTCCTGCAACCCCGTCCCAGGATTCGTCCGCATCTCGACCCAGTCCGCCCCAAACCGGTCCAGGTACTTGCCCAGCGCCCCGCCGCGCGACCGCCGCTCGATCTCGCTGAGTTCCATCCACCGCTCGCCCTGGCTCATCACGTTGTGGTCCGACAGCGCCAGGAAGTTGTACCCGTTCGTGCGGTACCACTCCCCAACCATCTCCGGGAAGTCGTTCCCGTCCGACCAGAACGTGTGCGTGTGCAGGTTCCCCTTCCACCACCTCGCCGCGGCATCCGCCGGCACCGCGTCCTGGGCCGACGCCACCCCGCCGCCCCCCACCACCATCGCCCACGCCAGCAAGCCCCGCATCCCGCGCATCGCCGTTCTCCCATCGCGCCACACCACGGCACGAGCCACAGCCTACCCCATCCACAAATGCCCATGCCCACCACTGCGCAAGCGTTCCGTGAAGAAGGGCCGCGGCCGAAGGAACACCGCCCGCCACCGCCGACGCGACGCCCGCAAAAGAAAGCCAGCCCCAACGAGACAATCGAAGGGGCCGGCTGGCGTGGATGGCTTGGTTGGAGGCGGGGCTTCCCCCGCCCGATTCGCATCAGGTTCCGATCACATCACAGCCGGCTCACGAGGCCCCCGCCGCCACGCCCAGCGGGCTGTACGGCACCTCGCGGAAGATCAGCACCCGCGGCTTGTCGCCCGGGGCCACAACGTTCGAGCGGTCGATCACCATCATGAACCGACGCGCCACGCTCGGCAGCAGCGGGTCGTCCGGCCCCAGCCCGATGCAGTCTTGCTCGCGGTACCCGTGCAGCACGAACCACGCCACGTACGTGTCGCTCCGCACCGTGATGCAGTTGGCGATCGAGTTGTACAGCGCGTACCGCTCGTCCACCTCGTCCACCAGGCGATCCGTGCCGTTCATGCCCGCGGGGCGGTACACGGGGTCCAGCCCCAGCGCGTTCATCGGTTGGCCATCCAGCCCGAGCCGGTCCAGATCGTGCGGGCCCGACATCGGCGGATCGACGGCCCGCGTCGAGTTGTCCCGCGCGTTGAGCACCTCCGCGATCGACCGGAACCCGGGCGTCTGGCGCAGGCCCGTGATCCCCGTGAAGCCCTGGCGCGACGGCGTCGGGAACCAGTACTCCGCGGTCATGTTGATCTCGTCCACCGGCAGCGGCGCGGTCGCCGTCGGGGCCAGTCGGGCGAACGCGTACTGCAGGTCGCGGAACGCGACGAGCATGGACGCGCCGTCGGAGTTCACGCCCTGCCCGCTGTCGCGCAGGCCGCTGGCCGCCCACGCCGTCCCGGGCATCCAGGTCCCAAGAACGGCCGGGTCGCCGCCGTGCGTCGGGCTGAGCATGGGCAGCGTGCGGAGCACCGCCAGCGGCGCGGTGTTGATGTTGATCAGCCCGCGCACGCCGCGCCGGACGTTGCCGTACTCGTCGCCCAGCCCACGCAGGTTGGCCAGCACGCCCAGGGCGGTGGGCTGCCCGTCGCCGTACACGATGTCCGAGCCGGCGTTGAACACGCCGTTGGCGTTGAGGTCCTCGAATGCCACGAACTGGTCGGTGATCAGGTGACCCCGATCGAGCGAGCGCCGATTGAACGCGCTGAGGTTGTCCGGACGCGACGGGCGGACCAGCACGTTGCCCGCAGGGGCCTCGTCGTAGTCCAGCGCCATCGCCATCGCTTCGCCCAGCGTCGTCCAGCCCGACAGGTCCGGGTTCGGCTGCATGCTCGCGTCGACCACCAGCGACGGCCCGATCCCCAGCGGGACCAGCAGATCGCCCGGACGCAGGTCCCTGGCGTTCTGACCGCCCATGTCGTTGTAGAACTCGCCGCGGACATCGGTCCACGACTGGCCCTGCAGGTTGAAGCCGATGTCGTCGCCGGTCCGCTCGTGCGGCGCGACCACGAGCGACGGGACCACCTGGTAGGCGTTGAAGATCATCGTGCCGAACTCTTCGGTGATCTCCTGCATGCCCGAACGGACGTCGCTCACGTCCAGCCCGTTGCGGTCCACCGCGTCGCGCTGGGCCGTGTTGAGCGTCATCGTGTGCTGGGGCTCGATGCAGTACGCCGGCAGCCATTCGAGCTCGCGCGGGTCGACGCCGGCCGCCACGACCTCCGGATCGCTCGGGCGCCGCACGGTGCCCCACAGCAGCACGGTCACGCCGCGGTTGTAGTCGTCGCCCTGCGGCTCGTTGAAGCCCATGGTCGGCACGGTCGCGCCGGTGATCTGCATGTTCCCGTCGGGCAGTTTGGGAACGAACGTGTCCTGGTTGCCCGTGGAACTGGGCGGCTCGCGGAACCGGTCGGCCAGCACGTCGTTGTCCCGCGTGTTGGCCTGGTAGGACTCGGCGGGCTGGTTCGACTGGTTGCGCCCCGGGGCGATGGTCGTCCGCCACAGGCGGACCTCGGTGATCGAGGCGTTGGTCGCCGACGTGGCGGCGAACCGATCGATGAACGGGTCGCCGGCCCCCAGGCCGACAACCGCGCCGGTGTCGGGGTCGAACTCCTCGAGCATGACGGGCGTCGCGGTGCCGGCGAGATTGCTCACCACCCCCATGACCGAGTTGAACCAGGCGTTGAACTGCAGCGGGTCGCCGGTGCCGCCCGCGTACGCGTTCCATCGGGTCCGCACGTCGTCGATCGGATGGGCGGTGATGTAGAACGCCCGCGACTCGCCCGCGCCGAGCGAGCCGGTCCAGGACGTGGCGATCGCGGCGGGGTCGGTGTTGGCGAAGCGGTAGTACCGCCCGCCGAACTCGAGGTAGAACCGCGACTCGAAGTTCATCGTGTCGCCGGACAGATCGATCGCGGTGTCGAACGGGTTTG
Source organism: Phycisphaerales bacterium (assembly GCA_041401985.1). Classification (GTDB taxonomy): domain Bacteria; phylum Planctomycetota; class Phycisphaerae; order Phycisphaerales; family UBA1924; genus JACKHA01. The sequence goes on along the minus strand of JAWKTE010000007.1, from coordinate 78,481 downwards.
TGATCTGGAACACCATCGCCTGGAGGGCCAGGTCCGGGTTGGTCCCGTCGATCGTGCCGTTGATCGTGATCTCCTGGCCCGGCAGTTCCGTGTCGCCGCCGGCCGAGGGCGGCGCGTCGGTGTACATGCACAGGGCCGAGACCTCGGTCACGAACGGCTGGGGCTCGACGCCGTAGACGTTGTACGCCGGGTTCACGGGCGCGGCGTTGGGCGTGTCGCTGTCGCCGATGCGCGTGTCGCCAAGGTCGAAGCGGCTGGACCCGCCGTTGACCCACGCGGCCCACGGGTGCTGGCGGTTGGTCACGAGCTGGACGGACGTCGGGATCGTGCCCGTGCCGGTGTAGGGCGGGTCGTAGTCGGCGTCGAGGTCGCCGCGGACCGCGGCGTCGGCGATCACGGTCGCGACCGTGGGGTTCGCGTCGGCGTCGCTGGCGTCGGCCATGTTGACCGCCATGTGGGCGGCGTGGCGGAGGGCCAGTTCCGACCCGGCGTGCCCGTAGGACAGCGTCAGGAACGCGTTGGACGCGGAGGTGCGGTCCCAGGTCTCGACGATGCTCGAGTACGGCAGCAGGGCGTCGCCGTAGAGCCGGAAGATGGTGGACGCGCCGGAAGAGGCCTGGGCGAGCACATCGCCGCTGTTGAGCGCGGGGATGGTGTTCGGGGCCGTGTTCCGCGGGGCGATGAAGGTGTTGCGCAGCGGGCGTGCGTTGCTGGCGGTGGTGAGGTACTGGCGGATGTCGGCCAGGGACTGGGTGGTGGCGTCGAAGTCGCCGAAGCCGTCGGCGCTGGCGCTCGGCAGCGAGCCGGGGTTGAAGGAGGCCCCGCCCATGTTCTCGTTGGCGCGGTCGCGTGCGGCCAGTTCGACCTGCGCCCCGCGGTTGGAGCGCAGCGGGCCGTAGCGCAGCGAGGTGTCGGTGAGCGAGGCCTGCTCGTTGTCGAACCGCCCGTCGAGCACGATCTCGAGCACGGACCGGACGCTCGGGTCGTTGGCGGTGCGGAAGGTGCGGAGCTCGGCCTCGGAGTCGAGCCCGAAGGAGAACACCGACAGTTCCGAACCGGGCATGCCCATGTCGTCGAGCCCGACGATCGCGTCGTAATACGCGGCCCGGTCATCCTCGGTGGCGAATCGCAGCAACTGCGTCGTCGCGGCGGGGAAGAACAGTTCGGTCTGGAGGAACTGGGCGAACACCGCATTGGGGTTCGAGCTGAGTGGGGTCAGCCGAAGGTCGTCGCGCCCGACGACACCGAAGTCCAGGAACACGCGGGCGGCGTTGTAGGCCGCGTCGCCGGCGTACTCGGCGTACCGCTGTCCGCTGGCGCCGAGGCCGGCGGCGACGCTGCCCGTCGGGCCGGTGTACTCGGCCGAGGCCAAGTTCACAGCCGTACCAGCTGCGTTCGTCGGCGGGCGCAGGCCGAGGTACCCCACGAACCCGGTCATCTCGTACAGGTCCTCGCCCGACAGGAGGCGGCGCAGGTCGATGTCGGCCGGGGACGCGCCGGGGCCGAGCACCTGCCCCCCCCCCATCGCGCTCGGGTCGGCCAGGAAGTCGGTGGCGGTGTTGACGTTGACCGAGGCCGAGAGGTCCACGATGCGCACGCCGGCGAACCAGCGGTGCCCGTCGTCGATCGCCAGCACGGGCACGCCCATGTCGACGCCCTGGGAGAGGTCGACAAACTCGAACAGGCGCGAGTCGTAGAACCCGTCGCCGTCGGCATCGACCCACTGGTACGACGGGTGCTCGGCCTGGCTCCAGTCGATGGTCGGGATGCCCGAGACGGGGCGGAAGGCGTTGCGCTGGCGGTTGGTCCAGTGGGCGGGGGCGTTGGCCTGGGCGGTCTGCCCGTTGTCGAGGACCTGGTTGGCGGTGGCGGTGAAGGGCATGCCGCCCGGGCCGTAGAGCGTGAGGCGGCTGGAGATCTCGCGGTTGGCCTCGTTGAAGCCGCTGGCGGCGTTGAAGTTGTTGCGGAGGTTCCAGAGGTTGACGAAGCGCCCGTCGGGCGCGACGTTGGAGATGTGGGCCCAGTCGCGGTTCTCCCACTGCGGGAAGGTGCCGTCGCTGAGGTCGTCGTCGATGCGGATGTTGGAGGGGACGGTGGCGGCGAGCCACGGGTCGGAGGGGACGCGGAGTTCGTAGACGTTGCCGAGGCTGCCGCGGGCCGCCACGCCGGCGGGCGAGCCGCCGTAGAGGCTGACCGAGTCGAAGGTGCCGACGGGGTCGAATCGGCGGGCGATGCGCTCGGTGGTGGGCGTGGCGGTGGCGCCGGCGACGCCGGTCTGGCCGGGCAGGATGCTGCGGACGTAGGGATCGGTGAAGGGGTAGTCGAAGGCCTCACGCTTCAGGTCGCCCGCGCCATCGCGGTACGTCGCGAGCGCGTCGCGTCCGACGATGTCGGCGATGTAGTCGCGGACGAGCACGGGCATCTCTTCGCGCTGGACGCTGCCGACGAAGGCCGCGGCCCCGCGCCGGTCGGCGCGGCCGACCACGACGTACACCACGGTGATGACGGAGATGAGCGCGAGGGTGCCCAGGACGATGATGAGCACCGTGCCGCGGCGGTTGGCCCGGCCGGTGGTGCGGCCGGCGGCGCGATGCGCACGCTGGGGCACGACAGCGGCGGGCGAGCCGGCGATGGCGCGGAGCAGGCCTGCGCCGATGGAACCGGCGCGGGCGCGGCCCCCGGTCAGTCGGCTGGCGAACATTCGGATGGCGCGGCCAAGAGGCTTCATTGCACGATCTCCCGTCCGCGGCCCCGCCACGGGGCCGCCCTGTCCACGCCTGGTCTCCACGCGCCCCGGCGGTGCCGCCCGCCGGGGCCTGATTCTGGTGCCGCGCTCAAGCCCGCATGCGGGCGTTCGTCGCGGCGTGCCGACGCGGGGCGTCGGCGGCTTGTCTGTCGCCGGGGCTCAGACGCCCGGCGTCTTGAACACGAAACGGAACGTCCGCTCGAGCGTGTTGTCGGTCGGATCGGTGAGCGTGATGGTCACGCGCACGAGGGCCGGCCACGCCCAGGGCATGGTCTGGAGTTGCTGGGCTTGGTTGGCGCCCGATGGCTCGTAGGTGGGGTCGATGAAGCCGAAGTGGGCCACGAGGGGGAGCGGTTCCGAGGCATTGGTGTACTGGTCGTAGGTGGCGCCGTAGATCAGGCGTGGGTCGATCGGGTGCTGGTTCGTGTCGCGCGTGGGCTCGCCGGTCTGGCGATCGCGGTAGAGCGTGGGCCCGGGCGGATCGACGGAGTTGTCGTAGTCGTAATACGTGAAGGCGATCTGGTCGATCTGGCCGTCGTTGTTGTTGTCGATGGGCAGGCTGGAGCCGAACCAGATCAGGTCGCCGGTCTGGCGATTGGTCTCGCCGAAGGACCACTCGACGATGAACTCGGAGCAGCCGGGGGCGAGGTTGGAGGCCATGAGCATGCGTTCGTTGCTGATGGCGTCGGCGCGGAGGAAGGTGTCGCCGGAGCCGGCGATGCCCGAGTCCATGAGGATGTCGCGGATGTTGTCGGCCGAGGGGGCGCAGCGGATGCGGGTGCGGGGCGCTTCGGCCTCGACCGCGGCGGGGAGGAAGTCGTCGCCGTGGCTGTTGGTGGGCATGCCGTTGCGCATCCACGCCTGCATGTTGTAGACCAGTTCGGTCTGGGCGTTGGGGAACGACGCGTCGAACGCGCTGGGCAGGCGGGGGGTGGTGAGCTGCGGCGCGGGCTGCACGACGCCGCCGACGGTGCCGGCGGGGGGAGTGTCCCAGGGGAAGATGGGGTCGGGCAGCGTGCCGATCGCCTCGACACCGGCGTGGGTCTGCATGACCTGGGCGCGGATGGAGGCGAGGTCGGTGGTGGCGATGTCGACGAGGCCGGAGTTGGCCAGCAGGAGCGGCGGGCGCCGGTAGCCGCCTTGCACGGGGTACTCGGTGGTGTAGAGCGCGGGGTCGACGAAGCGGTTCTTGCCGCGGAACAGTTCGCTCGCGGCGGGGAGGAGGGCGATCTGGAGATCGTCGTCCTCGAGGCGGACCCGCGCGGACGTTGTCAGCGGGTTGTAGCCCCAGATCGGGCCGGTGGGCGGGAACTCGGTGGCGACGGTCGGCGGCTGGGACAGCAGCGTGACGTGGCGCAGGAGGATCCAGTCGCTGGCGAAGGCGTTGGGGCCGGGGCGTCCCGGCAGGCTGGGCACGCTGGGCTGGCCGAGGCGGCCGGCGAGCAGGTTGGGGTTGAGCATCGGCGAGCCGGCCTGGGAGGTGTTCTTCCAGTAGAACGGGTCGCCGGCGTCGATGGGCGGGCTGACCGTGCCGTGCCCGTAGTAGATGCGGGCCTCGCCCGAGCGGGCGACGAGCAGCGGGTGGACGGCCTCGCGTGCCGAGGCGAACTCGCCCTGGGCGAAGAACATGATCTCGTCGATGCGGCGCGGGCGTTGGAGGGCGGCGGGCTGGCCTCGGAAGAGCGGGACGCGGATCTGGTCGTAGCCGCTGTAGCCCACGTCGTCGGCGTCGTTGGTCACCTCGTTGCGGATGATCATGTACCCGTTGCGGGACATGCGGGCGAAGTCCTGGGCCAGTGTGCGCTGGAGCAGCCCGGCGTAGGAGTTGAAGTAGGCGGTGCGCCGGCCCTTGGTGACGGTGTCGCCGGTGGTCTTGAAGAGTTGGGCCAGGGCCAGGGCGATGAGCACCGAGGCCCCGACCGCGACGAGCAGTTCCAGCAGCGTGAACGCGAGGCGCGGCAGGCGGGCCGGGGCGGCGACGCGCGGCCGGGCACGCCCCGCCTTGCTGGCGGCGTGCGGACGGCTCGTGCTGTGCGTGGCCCTGCGGTTCATGCGTGTGCCCGATCCTGTCTCGACCCTTCGTCGCTGCGTCGCGTGCCTCGTCTCTGCTTCTCTCGTTCTCTTCTTCTCTTCTTCTCTGCTTCTCGGCTACCTCGCCACCCGGAACACCTGCACGTCGATCGGCACCACGGGGCTGGCGACCAGCGGGCTGATGTCGAGGCTGTTCACCACGTCCAGAGGGACGGGCGGGTCGATGATCAGGACGGTGCGGTCGGCCCGCTCGACGCCCACGACGGTGTAGATGTTGCCGCGGCCATCGACGATCTTCTGGCCGATCTGCCCGAGCAGGCGGGCCGGGAGCGAGGACTCGTTGCCGTCAAGGTCGAGGCGGTTGCGGTCGTCGGCGGTGCCGACGGTCAGCCCGCCGGCGTCGAACTGGTAGTTCTCGAGGGCGGCGATGAAGGGGATGGCGTACGCGCCGCGGCCGTCGCCGGTGGGCACGCCCTGCTGGTTCACGCCGACGGGCACGCGCGGCTCGGCGGTGCGGAGTTCGGACTTGCCGCCCTGGGCCACGATCTCCGCGGCGAGGATGACGTCGGACAGGTTCAGCGTCCGGCCGAGCGTTCCCCACGCGGCCTGGTCGCGGCGCTCGCGGCGCGGCACCTGGATGGCGCGGTCGATGGGGCGGAGGAAGATCGCGACCTCGAGGTCGTCCTGGTCGGTCGGGACGAGCTGGCTGCTGGCGTTGCGCTGCGTGAGCACGCGCCGGGCGGCGAGCACCCAGTCGACGCGCGGGTCGGCCCCGCGGAGGAACGCGCCGGGGGAGAGGCGGGCCGAGAGCGGGATGGACACGTTGTCGCCGCGGGGGTCGTTGCTCGGGCCGCTGGGGTTGTCCGACAGGAACACGAGTTCACCGGTGAGGGCGTTGAGGCCCATGCGGGACGAGGAGTTGGGTTCGCTGGAGCCGCCGAGGTATGCCGGCACCTCCCAGTAGCCCTCTTCGGACCACTGGTCGTCGTCCTGCAGGATGCCCCAGCCCTTGCCCTGGCCCGGCTCGCTGAGGTCGAGGTTCGAGGCCAGCAGCGACTGGACGGAGGCGACGGCGATCTGGCCCTCGGTCGCCTCGACCGCGAAACGCTGCTCGCGCAGCACGACCGGAAAGATCGAGGCCAGCCCGAGGATCCCCAGCGACAGAACGAACACCGAGATGAGCACCTCCACCAGCGAGAAGCCGGCGCGGCGTGGGGCGCGGCGCGGGGCGCGGCATACGGCGTTCAGACGCGTGCGGATGGAACTTCCTGGTGTTGTCATGGCGTGACCTCCACCACCCCGCCGTTGTATCGATCGACCGTGTACATCTGCGCGACCTCGGGGATCGCCTCGTTGACCGCCTCGGCGAAGTCGAACTGGTAGTCGGGGCTGTTTGCGCTCGCGGGCGGCTCGTAGAAGCAGCCGGTGGTGCGGTTCACGCCGCGGAAGCCCATCGGCGCGCCGTCGCGGGCGATCTGGCGGGCCAGTTCGCGGACGTCGTAGAGCGCCAGCAGCGAGACCGGGCGGGTGAGCACCGTGTCCGAGCAGTCGTCGCCCAGCAGCAGTTCGCGGTTCTGCTGCGGGTACGCGGGCGTGCCCCAGGCCTTGCCCAGTTGGCGACGCACATACACGCTCTGCTCGACCGAGCCGTCCAGGCGGAACCGCGGGTCGGCCCAGGGGTTCGTCCGCTGACGCCACGGCGAGGCCCCACGCCCGATCGCCAGGTCCGGCGCCAGCACGAGCCCGTCGGTGCGGTCGTCGAACGCGACGCCGCCGGTCGTGCCGTCGAACCGCACCATGAACGACTGGCGGTACCCGCCCTGGTCGCCCGGCGTGGTGTCGCGTCCCTGGTTGTTGCTCGTGCGATAGAACCCGGACTCGGGGAAGACCCAGTTGTCGATGGCCGGGTCGTAGTGTCGCTCCCCGCCGCGCTCTTCGTACCAGGCGTAGGGAGACGCCCCCTCGTTCGCGGGCGCGGTGATGGTGCCCGCGGGCGCGAACCCGTTGACCATCCAGCCCCGCGGCAGGCCGATCGCCTCGGTGAGCGGGTCGATGGCCCAGACGGTGCGCCCGTTGAACTCCCCGACGCTCAGGGCCGTGGCGATCGTCGTCCGCCCGCCCGGCTCATAGAAGAACACCGCCGCCGAGTCGTTGAGCCCGGCGGAGCGCACGGCCGCGTCCCGTGCGGTGGCCATCGCCACGCGGAAGTTGCTGATCGCCAGCGTCTGATTGGTCGAGCGGAGCATGCTCACGAACGCCGGCACCGCCACCGACACGACCAGCGCGATGATCGTGATGACCGCCAGCAGTTCGGTCAGCGTGAACGCGCGACGCACTGCCTTTGCGCTGCGAACTGCCCTCGCGCTGCGCTGCACGGCACGACGGCGGCCCGCCCGCGCGGGCGACGGCATCCCGGGATGGCTTGCTGCCTGCTTCATTGCCCAAGCCTCACGACGTTGTCGTCCCACGCCTCGAACCGCACGACCTCCTCGGCCACGCCCGGCCCCACGCCGAGGCGGTCGCGGAGCAGGTCGATCGGCTCGGTCCCGAACACGCCGTTCGGCCCGGCGCTGACGATCGCGTACGAAGAGGACCGCAGCTGCTCGGGCACGCGCGGCCCCGGCTCCATCGGGTCGTCCCAGTCGCGCGGGTCGCGGAGGATGAGCGGGATGTTGAGGTACGCCAGCGGGCCGGTCGCGGTGCCCTGCACCTCGGACTCGCTGCTGGGCTCCCAGCGGTAGTAGCGGATGGCGGTGCCGGACACACTGACATAGGCCACGCGATCCGGGTCGGCGTTCAGGGCCGAGGGCGGGACCGCGCCGGCGCCGTGCTCGGCGTACTCGTCGGCGGAGACGTAGGCCGCGGCCGTCGCGTCGTCGCGGCTCAGGCCCAGGAACGGCTCGCGGATGGTGGCCTCGCCGCCGATGATCCACCCGTCGCGGTTGGTGTAGGACAGGCGCAGGCCCGGGCCATCGACGCCGTCAACGCTCGCGCCCAGCGCGCCGCCGAGGATGATCGGCAGCGCGAACTTGCTGTAGCGCGGGTCTTCGATGGGATCGAACAGCGGCGTGGGCTCGCTGGCGGGCGAGGTCGAGGCCCGCCCGCGCAGGAACGTGGCCCCGCCGTCCTGGTAGATGCGATCGAACGTGGCGACGATGGGATCGGCCGAGCCGCCGGGGCGCTGGACCGGGCCCATCGTGACGCCGCCGGGGATCTTGGGCGTCGCGGGGTGGCTGGGCAGGGCGATCGGGGCGCCGTCGTAGACCAGCGGCGGGGCCTGGTTGCTGAAGGTGTTCTGGAAGAGCCCGACACCGGTCTGGATGCCGGTGACCAGGGACTGGTCGTTGGCGCGGCGGGTGCTGCGGAGCGCGAACTGCACCGCGACGATGAGCAGCCCGATCAGGACCGAGATCACGAGGATGGCCACGAGCAGCTCGATGATGGTGAAGGCGCGCCGGGCGCTCGGGGGCTGGGCCTTCGCGCATCGGCGGAGCCCGTCTCGCCGGGTGCGGCCCGGTCCGATCCTGGTTGTCTCCGCTGGTGCGTTCATCGCCTTCCCCTTTGCCCGCCCGCGCACGCTCTCTCACGCCGTGCGCGGGCCCAGTCCGGTCCGCCCTCTTGCCTTCGTCGCTGCGTCGCTTCGTCGCTCCGTCGCTTCTCTTTAGACATCGCCCGACGACGCGCCGCCCTGGAGGCTCTCGATCATGGCCACCAGCGGGAGGAACATGGCCACCACGATGGTGCCGACCATGCCGCCGAGCACCACGACCATCAGCGGCTCGAGCAGCGAGACCAGGGACGCGACCGCGACGTTGACCTCCTCGTCGTAGTTGTCCGCGATCTTCAGCAGCATGGTGTCCATCTCGCCGGTCTCTTCGCCGACGTCGATCATGTTCACGACGATGGCGTCGCACGTCTTGCTCTCGCGCAGCGGGCCGGCGAAGGACTCGCCCTCGCGGATCGAGTCGTGCACCTTGCCCAGGGCCTTCTCGAAGACCCAGTTGCCCGAGGTCTCCTTGGTGATGGTGATGGCCTCGAGGATCGGCACGCCGGCCGCGATCAGCGTGCCCAGCGTCCGCGTGAAGCGGGCGATGACCGTCTTCTTCACCAGCGTGCCGAAGATGGGCAGCTTGAGCATGATCCAGTCGGTCACGGCCCGTCCGGGGCCGGCCTTGCGGATCAGTTTCCACATCGCGAACGCCACGAACGGGAAGGCGATCACGAACACAAACCCGGGCACCGCCTGGCCCGGCACGGCCCCGGCCATCCAGCGGCTGGTGTTCATCAGCCACACCGTCAGGCCCGGCAGGGCCACGCCGAAGTCCGTGAAGATCTCCTCGAACTTCGGGATGATGAAGAGCATGATGAACGTGAGGATCGCCACGGCGACGATGATGACCGCCGCCGGGTAGACCATCGCGCCCTTGATCTTCCGCTTGAGCTTCTCGCTCTTCTCCATGAACTCGGCCAGGCGCTGGAGGATCACGTCCAGCACGCCGCCGACCTCGCCGGCCGCGACCATCTTGGTGTAGAGCTTGTCGAAGGCCTTGGGGTGCTTGGCCATTGCCTCGGACAGCGAGGCGCCGCCCTCGACCTCCTCGCACACGCCGATGAGCGTGTTCTTCATCACGCCCGGCTTCTGCTGGCTCTCGAGGATCTGCAGCGACCGCAGCAGCGGGAGGCCCGCGTCCTGGAGCGTGGACAACTGGCGGGTGAACAGCGTGAGCTGCTTGGCCGAGGCCCGCCCGACGGCGAACCCGCCGCCCTTCTTCTTCTTGGCCGCCACGCCCGCGGCGGGGTCGATCGCGCCGGACTTCTTGACCTTCTGCTCGCGGACCTGGGTGGGGTAGTACCCCTGGGCCTTGATCCGCTGGATGGCCTCTTCGGACGTCTTGGCGTCCACGGTGCCCTTCTGGGGCTTGCCAGAGGCGTTCAGCGCTTCATAGGTAAACGTCGCCATGCGGGGGCACTCCGAGAGGCGTCAGAAATCCTGGGTCGCCGGTCCTTGGTGCTGAGTCGAAGTCCTGGGTGCTGAGTCGTCGTCCTGAGTCCCTGGTCGTGAGTCGAAGTCCTGGGTCCTGAGTCCTTGGTCCTGGAGGTCGGGCAACCGATTGCTCGGATCCGTCCGAGTGCCCGAGGCCAGTCTTTTCTCTTCGCCTGTCTGTCTCTCTATCTATCTGTCTATCTGTTTGTCTCTGATCTCGAATCTCAAATCTCTGGTCTCTTCGCCTGGTCGTCTCTTCCCTTCGTCGCTCCGTCGCTACTCCTCCGCGATCGTCTCCCGCACCACCTCGTCGATGGTCGTGAGCCCGTCGAAAATCGCCAGCAGGCCGCAGTCGCGCAGCGTCCGCATGCCGCGCCGCTTGGCGTGGTCGCGGATGACCGCGGTCGAGGCCTCCTTCATCACCAGTTCGCGGAGTTCGTCGTCCATCGACAGGATCTCGAAGATGGCGACGCGCCCCTTGTAGCCGGAGTTGTGGCACACGTCGCAGCCGCGGCCACGGAAGAACTGCTTGCCCTTGACGTCCTCCGGGCGGAGCTGGAGTTCCATCAGCTCCTCCTCGGTGGGCGTGTACTGCTCCTTGCACGACTTGCAGACCGTGCGGCACAGGCGCTGGGCCACGATGCCCTCGATCGTCGCGGTCAGGAGGAACGGCTCCATGCCCAGATCGACCAGGCGGATGATCGAACTGGGCGCGTCGTTGGTGTGCAGCGTCGACATCACCAGGTGGCCCGTCAGCGACGCCTGCACCGCGATCTGCGCGGTCTCCAGGTCGCGGATCTCGCCCACCAGGATCACGTCCGGGTCCTGACGCAGGAACGAACGCAGCAGTTTGGCGAACGTCGTGCCCACCTCGGAGTTGGTCTGGCACTGGCACAGGCCGTCGATGTCGTACTCGACCGGGTCCTCGGCGGTGAGGATCTTGGTCTCGATGTCGTTGAGCTCGGCCAGGGCCGCGTACAGCGTGGTCGTCTTGCCCGAGCCGGTCGGCCCGGTGACGATCACGATCCCGTTGGGGCGGTTGATCAGGTTGCGGAACAGGGCCAGGTCGTTCTCGCGGAAGCCGATGCGGTCGAGGCTCAGTTCGACGTTCGAGCGGTCCAGCACGCGCATCACGACGCTCTCGCCGTGCATCGTCGGCAGCACCGCGACACGCAGGTCCACCGGGCGCCCGCCCACCGTCAGTTCCACGCGCCCGTCCTGCGGCAGGCGGCGCTCGGCGATGTCCAGGTTCGCCATGACCTTCACGCGGCTTGTGATCGCCGGGCCCAGGTGCTTCGGCGGGGGCACCATCTCGTACAGCACCCCGTCGATGCGGTACCGCATCTTGAACTCGTTCTCGAACGGCTCGAAGTGGATGTCCGAGGCCTTGTCCTTGATCGCCTGCAGCAGCACCAGGTTCAGCAGCTTGATCACCTGGTTGTCGCTGGCCGCCTCGGTCAACTGATCCAGGTCGATCGACGCGTCGCTCCGGGCCGACAGACCCGCGAACTTCGAGTCCGACGCCAGCGACGACACGACATCGGTCATCGACTCGGCCTTGGCGAAGTGCTTCTGCAGCAGGCGGTCGATCGACGCCTCGTCCGACACCACCGCCTCGACCCGGAAGCCCATCAGCAGACGCAGGTCGTCCACCGCGCGGAAGTTGTCCGCGCTCTTCATCGCGATCTTCAGACGCTTGCTCGTCGGGTTGAACTCGATCGGCACGATCTGATACGTCCGGGCGTTCTCCGCCGGCAACGCCGACGCCACCGCCTCGGGCAGTTCCTTCACGTCCGACAGGTCCTGGTAGGCCATGCCCGCCTGGCCCGCCAGCGCGGCCGCCACGTCGCCCTGCTGGCAGTACCCCAGTTCGACCAGCAACTGCCCGATGGGCACCTTGCGGGTCTGCTGGACCGTCAGGGCCTCGTGGACCTGGTCGCGGGTCACCTTGCCCATCTTGGTGAGCACGCGCCCGAGCTTGCGCCCCTTGAGTTCCGCCGGGTCGATATTGGGTTGCCCGCCAGTCGCCATGCCGCCTCCAGCCATCGTGCGGGCCGGCCTTCCGAAGCCCCGCCTCCCGAGCCGCCCCGCCATGCCCTTCCCAGCGGCATGCCGCGCCGACCCGAACGACCAAGCCCCGACGCCGAACCCCGAAACCGATCCTTCCGGAACCGTCCTGTCGGAACCTCCGGAATCACGCCCGACCCGCCGACCCCGCGTCGCCCTCGGGGTTTCCCTGGATCGCCGATCGCCCGTACCGGGCCATCAACCACCCAATCCGGGGCCGCGATCGACCCCACCCGAAGACACCCGCCGAGCCCGCCGACCGAACGCTCTCCGGATCACTCCGGACTACCAAGACCTGAATCCGGACCCGAATCCGGCTCGAGGGCGGACCCCAGTCCGAACCCCGATCCAGACTCCGCCCCGAACTCCCGAGCTCGGCCCCGGCTCGCGGCCCCCGCCTCTCACCCCGGCCACGCCGAGGTCCAGACACGAGTCCCGCACGCCGACACCGATCCCGCCGATGGCGAACATCATCCTGTTCGACCATCATACCCGGACTGATCCGCAATCCGAACGTCCGAAACGCTCAAAAGCACATGCGACACCTAGACAGTGTCGCATGCCATGCTCCCAAATCCCGTCCATCAACCCTTGGGCTTCGAGCCCTCCTTGCCGCCCACGCCCTCGTCGTCCTCGACGTCGAGTTCCGTGCGCCCGACGGTGCGGCCAATCTTGTGGACCTTGTCCGTCAGGTCAGCTGGATTCTTGCTCTTGTCCACCATCTCCTCGGCGGAGATCATGCCGCGGGAGTAGAGCGACCACAGGTGGTCGTCGAGCAACTGCATGCCGAACTTCTTGCCGGTCTGGATCATGGAGTCGATGCGGAAGGACTTGTTGTCGCGGATGAGGTTGGCGATGGCGGGGGTCACGACCAGGAACTCGTAGGCCGCCACCATGCCCGGCTGGTCCACGCGGCTGAGCAGGGCCTGGGACAGGACGCAGATCAGGGCGGTGGACAGCTGGACGCGGATCTGGTTCTGCTGGGCCTGGGGGAAGGCGTCGACCACGCGGTCGATCGTCTTGGCCGCCCCGGTGGTGTGCAGGGTGGCGAACACCAAGTGGCCCGTCTCGGCGGCCCGGATGGCGGCCTCGATGGTCTCGAGGTCGCGCATCTCGCCGACCAGGATCACGTCCGGATCCTGGCGGAGGCATCGCCTCAGGGCCTCGGCGAAGTTGGGCACGTCGTTGCCGACCTCGCGCTGGTTGACGATCGACTTCTTGTGCTTGTGGTAGTACTCGATGGGGTCTTCCATCGTGACGATGTGCCGGTCCATCGACTGGTTGATGAAGTCGATCATCGTCGCCAGCGAGGTGGTCTTGCCCGAGCCGGTGGGGCCGGTCACGAGGAAGAGGCCACGCGGGCGGCGGATGAGTTCCCGGCACATGTCGGGCAGGCCGATCTGCTCGAGCGTCAGCAGCCTGTTCGGAATCTGGCGGCAGACGATGGCCAGGTCGCCGCGCTGGCGGAAGACCGAAACGCGGAATCGGGCCGCCTCGCCGTAGGCGAAGCCGAAGTCGGTGCCGCCCTCTTCCTGGAGTTCCTGCTGGTTCCGCTCGGGGGTGATGGCCTTCATGAGGGCCACCATGTCCTCGGAGTCGAGGATCTTGGTCTGGAGGTTCCGCAGGTGCCCGTGGAGGCGGATGGTGGGCGGGCGCCCCACGGTCAGGTGGAGGTCCGAGGCGGAGAGCTTGACCACCGTGTCAAGCAGGCGGTCGATCTGCATCGTGGACATGGGGGTCTCGCGGGGAGCACTCGGTGGCGAGTACTCAGTGGGGTTTGGGGGCTGGCGTGGATCGAGTCCTGGGTCCTTGGTCCTGAGTCCTGGAGGTCGGGCAACGGGTTGCTCAGGACTGCTTGAGTGTCCGAGGCTGCCGTGGTGCCCTGTCTCGCTGTCTCGCTGTCTCGCTGTCTCGCTGTCTCGCTGTCTCGCTGTCTCTGTTCTCTACTTCTCTCCGTCTCTACTCCTGCTCATCCACCTGGGCAACGCGGGCGATCTCGTCGGGCGTGGTCACGCCGGCGAGCACCTTGAGCTTGCCGTCCTCGACCAGCGACCGCATGCCGTTGGAGATCGCGGCCTTGCGCACGTCGGCCAGTGGGGCCAGGTTGAACGCCAGGTCGCGGATCTGCGAGTTCATGAGCATGAGTTCGAAGATCGCCTTCCGCCCGCGATAGCCGGTGCGGTTGCAGTTCTCGCAGCCGACGGCCTTGTGCACCTTGCCGGCCGCGTCGCTCGCGCTCAGGCCGATGAGGTTCAGGTACTTGTGGTCCGGGTTCGGATCGACCTGCTTGCACTTGGGGCACAGGATGCGGATGAGGCGCTGGGCCATGATCGCCTGGATCGACGAGGCGACCAGGAACGGCTTGATGCCCATGTCCACCAGACGCGTGATGGCCGACGGCGCGTCGTTGGTGTGCAGCGTCGAGAACACCAGGTGGCCCGTGAGGGCGGCCTGGATCGCGATCTCGCCGACCTCGCGGTCGCGGATCTCACCGACCAGGATGATGTTGGGCGCCTGGCGGAGCATCGAGCGCAGGATCTCGTGGAACCCCAGGCCGATACCCTCCTTCACCTGGCACTGGTTGATGCCGTCGAAGTTGTACTCGACGGGGTCCTCGGCGGTGATGATCTTCTTGTCGGGCTTGTTCAGGACGTCGAGCGCCGAGTAGAGCGTGGTGGTCTTGCCCGAGCCGGTGGGCCCGGTGACCAGGAAGATGCCGTTGGGACGCCGGATGATCCGGTTGAAGATCGCGAGGTTGTCCTCCTCGAAGCCGAGGTTGATCAGGCCGATGCGGACCGAATCGGGGCGGAGCACACGGGCGACGACCGACTCGCCGTGGTAGGCCGGGCAGGCCGAGACGCGGAAGTCGATGTCGGTGCCGTCGACGCCGAGTTTGATGCGTCCGTCCTGGGGGACGCGCTTCTCGGCGATGTTCATCGAGGCCATGAGCTTGAAGCGGCTGAGCACCGCGTTCTGCATGCGCTTGGGCAGGTTGTCGCGCTCGATGCACACGCCGTCGATGCGGTACCGCAGGCGGACGCGGTCGGCCATCGGCTCGACGTGCACGTCCGAGGCCCGCATCTTGACCGCTTCGGTGAGGATGCGGTTGACCAGGCGGACGATCGGGGCGTCCTCGCCGGCGATATCGATCGACTTATCCACCGAGCGGTCGACCGAGCGGTCGATCGACTCGGAGACCAGCGACTCCTTCGCGGTGATCTCGCGCTCTTTGCTCTTGAGCGTGCCCTCGATGTAGGAGCGGATCTGGCCGCGCGAGGCGAGTTTGGGCTCCAGTTCCACGTTGAGGCGGAAGCGGAGCTTGTCCATCAGCTCGATGTCCATGGGGTCATGGACGAGCAGCTTGAGTTTGCCGTTGGCCTTGCCCAGCGGCAGGACGAGGTTCTTCTTGATCAGGTCGTCGGGGACCAGCGAGGTATCGATCTGGTTGGCCGCGCCGTGGGCCGAGAGATCGACGTACTCCATGCCGAACTGATTGGCCAGGGCCTTGGCGACGGCCTCTTCGCTGGCGAAGCCGAGTTCGGTCAGCACCTCGCCGAGGCGCTTGCCGGAGCCCTTGGCGACGGCGGCGGCCTTCTCGGCCTGCTCCTTCGAGATCGTCCGCCAGGACACCAGGATGTCGCCGAGTTTCGTGCGGGATCGTGCCATGAACCGGTGTCACTCTCGCTCGGGTGCTGATCGGGACCGACACCCCGCCCCGGCCTGGGGGCCCGGACGACGATGCCTTGATAGGGAGAGGATGGTATCGCGCCGCACGCCCCGCCGGGAGCCCGTGTCGGTGGGATTCACGCTCGGAGCCGCCAACAATACCGATTCAGCCCAACCGACGGGCGACGCGACGCCCCGATCGGCAGCCGGTGCGATGGGCCGCTCGGCGGACGGAGACAAGACCGGATGGCGGGATCGAACGGACATGTCGAGATGAAGCCTTCCAAGAGCCACCCGGCCGGCCCGGAACGGGGCGGGCCGCCGCGTCTGCTGATCACCGCCGGTCCGACCCAGGAGCCGATCGACGCCGTCCGGTACATCGGGAACCGCTCGTCCGGGCGGCTTGGCGTGTCGCTGGCAGAAGAGGCCGCCCGTGAAGGGTGGCGCGTGACGCTCCTGCTGGGCCCGACGCCGCGGCAGCCTGCCGATTCGCGGATCGACCTCCACCGGTTCCGAACGACGGCGGACCTCCAGGCCCTGCTCGCCCAGCACCTGCCCCACTGCGACGTGCTGGTGATGGCCGCTGCGGTGGCCGACTATCGCCCGAAGACCACGCCCGAGAATCTGGCGGGGAAGCGTCGGCGGGTGGCCGAGGGTCTGACGATCGAACTCGAGGCCACGCCGGACCTTCTGGCCGGGTGCGCGGCCAATCGGCGGGCGGACCAGACCCTGGTCGGCTTCGCCCTGGAGCCGCGCCAGGAGATGGTCGCCTCGGCCCGACGGAAACTGACGCGGAAGAAAGTGGATTTGATCGTCGCCAATCCGCTGGAGACGATGGACGCGGAGACGATCGAGGCCACCGTTTTTGGGGATGAACCGACCGGCCTTGCCGGCGGGCGATCCACGGACGGCCCGATCGCCAAGACGGCGTTCGCCGGGTGGCTGCTTGGGGTGATCGGTGAGGTTCGGGAGCGGATGGCTCCCAAAACAGGGGATGGCGCTGGCGAGGCGACCTCCGCTCGGAGCGACCATGCCAGACGGTGACCAGCACGGCGGACCAGGCAACCAGGGCGGCGATTGGCAACCCCCGACCAGGCGCGGGCCGCGGCCGGTACGGG
Organism: Phycisphaerales bacterium; assembly: GCA_041401985.1. Taxonomy (GTDB): domain Bacteria; phylum Planctomycetota; class Phycisphaerae; order Phycisphaerales; family UBA1924; genus JACKHA01. The sequence goes on along the minus strand of JAWKTE010000007.1, from coordinate 61,869 downwards.
TCAGCCCCCCTGGAACGGGTGGCCCCGGTGGCGGACAGGGCGGCGGTGGGCCGCGCGGGCCGAGGCAGGGGGGGTCGCGATCCGGATTCGGCGGTGGATTTGGCGGCGGGTTCGGGCCCGGGGGCCCGGGGCGCGGGCCGCGATCTGGGTTTGGGGCGGGCGGCGGACGTGGGCCGAGGATGGGTGGCGGGTTCGGTGGTGGGCCGCGGCCTGGACCTGGTTCCGGTCCTGGTTTCGGTCCTGGGCCTGGGCCGCGGCGTGAGGCTGGTCCCCGACAAGGGTTCGATGGGCCGCGCGGGCCGCGGCAGGAGCGGACGCCGCCGCTGCGGGTGCTGTACCAGGATGAGGCGATCCTTGCGGTGGAGAAGCCGGCGGGGATGGCGTTGTCGGTGCCGCCCGGCAAGCCGCGGCGACCGGGGACGCTGACGCTGCAGGACCAGGTGCTGGAGTACGTGCGGAGCGAGGGCGGTCGCAAGGCCGGAGCCTGGGGCGTGCACGATCTGGACCGCGAGGCGTCGGGAATCGTGGTGTTCGCGCGGAGCCCGGCGGCGGCGGAGTCGGTGCGATCGGCGTTCGGCTCGAAGAAGGGCGACGCGATTTACTTGGCGGTGGTGGATGGCGTCGTTGGTGCGGGGCCGCGGGTTGTGGTTGAGAGCGGCGAGGCACAGCGAGGCGTTGTGGATCGTTCGTCGGACGATGCCGATGGCGACACCGCCAACAACGCCGAGGCGCGCGACGACGCGGGTGATGGCGAGTCGAACGGCGATGACAGCGGTCGTGGCGGACCCGCGACGCAGGACCGCCCGTTCACCGGGACGGTGCGTTCGTTCGTGCGGCGCGTGGGGCCGCGGGTCGAGAGCATCCCGCCGGACGAGTTCACAGGAGATCGGTCGGGCGGGAAGCGTGTCGAGACGCCGCGGCTTGCGATCACGCACTACCGGGTGGTGGCGTCTGGGCACGGGCGGACGCTGATGCGGCTGCGGCTGAAGAGCCCGCGGATGCACCAGGCCCGCGTTCACATGCAGGACCTGCGGCACCCCGTCACCGGCGATTCGTTCTACGGCGCGGGCGAGCGGGTCGGTCGCACGATGCTGCATCTGGCGGAGATCACGTTCCCGCACCCGACGACGCACAAGGCGGTGCGTCTGTCCAGCCCGACGCCGGGGGCGTTCTGGCAGGCGGTTGGGGCCGAGGCGCCGGCCGAGGCCGGGGCGATCCGGGCGAAGGTGCGGGAGGCGGGGACGCCGGGGCGCGGCGTTGATGCGCCGGGCGAAGCGTCTGCAGAGTCGGCGACGGCGAGTGCGTCATCGGAACTTGCGAGCGCGGCCGACGCGGGCGAGGCCGGCGACGCCGATCGCGGCTGGGAGCATGTGGCCGAGTGGTACGACGCGCTGGTTGCGGGCAAGCGCAACGACCTGCAGGACGAGGTGGTGACGCCCGGCGTGCTGAAGTTGCTCGAGCCGCGACGTGGCGAGCGGGTGCTGGACGTGGCGTGCGGGCCCGGCGAACTGGTGCTGCGTCTGGCGGCGATGGGTGTGGAGTCGGTGGGCGTGGACGCGGCCCCGCGGATGATCGAGATCGCACGCCATCGAAGCGAACAGGCCCAGTCACAGACGGTCCAGTCATACGAAGACGAAGGCGGTGCGGCGGGCGCCGCCGCCCCCGTGCGGTTTGAGGTCGCCGATGCACGCTCGCTGCGTGACGGGCTGCGCGACGACGCGGCGTTCGACGCGATCACCTGCGTCATGGCGCTGATGAACATCGACGACCTGGGCGCAACGCTCGAAGGCGTCGCGTCGCTGCTGAAACCCGGCGGGCGTTTCGTCGCGGTCGTGCTGCACCCGGCGTTCCGGTCGCCCGGCATCACGACCTGGGGCTGGGCGTCGCAGCCGGTGTCGGCGGGCGGGCGGGGCGGCATGGCCCATCGCCAGTACCGGCGCGTCGATGCGTACCTCTCGCACGCCACGAGCGACGTGACGATGAACCCGGGCGCGGTGTCGCGCGGCGAGGCTCCGGTCATGACGCACACGCACCATCGCCCGGTCGGGGCGTATGTGTCGATGCTCGGCAGGGCCGGGCTGCTGGTGGACTGCCTGGAGGAGTGGGCCAGCCCGCGACGGAGCCAGGCGGGGCCAAGGGCCGCGGAGGAGGATCGGGCGCGGCGGGAGATCCCGATCTTCATGGCGGTGCGGGCGGTGAAGGGTGGCTGCGGCGGCTCCACGAACACCGGCGTCTCCGGTTCACTTGGTTGAACGCGAAGGTCGCGAAGGGCGCGAGGTGTTGATGGACCGGGGCGGGGACGCCCCGGCTCGCGCGCTTTGGAACAGGACCGGGGCGGGGACGCCCCGGCTCGCGCGCTGGACACGAGGCTCCGTCACGCCGCGCGGCGGAGGAGGCCGGCGGCGAGCGTGTCGATCAGGCGGTGGCGGTCGGCGGCGTCGGCGAAGGACGTGAATGCGGCGGCCATGCGGACGGGGCCGGGCACGCCGTCGTCGTCGATCCAGACGATGCGCCCCATGACCTCGACCGAGGGCGGGCCGTCGTCGAGGGTGATCGCGCCCGTGTTGAGGCTGCGCGGGAGCCAGCGGGGCAGGTTGACGCGGAGGGTGACGGGCGTGCCGGGGGGGAGGGCCTCGTCGAGTTCGAACTGGGCGCCGCCCTCGGCGATGTCGTAGGCGTGGCCCGCCAGGGTGCGGTCGGCCCCGGCGATCTTGACCTCGACGCCCGTGTACATGGGCAGGGTGGCGAAGCGCTCGTGGCGGCGGCGGTTTGTGGCTGGGGCGATCATGGGACGGCTCCGTGTGTGAGGGCACGTCCGGTATCGGCGTCGGGTTGGCGGGGCTTCAACGTCGCGGCGGAAAGAGTGGGTTTGGTGCGAGAACGAAGGGGATCACTCGGTGTTGGCGCAGCATGTGCGCGATGAAACGAGCCGCGGGCTTGCGCCGCGCGGCTCGTTGGTGTGTGGCAAAGAAGTCTCGGCTCAGCGGCCGCCGGGGGCGTCGGGGCCGGCGGGCTGGGGGCCGGCGGCGTCGCCACCATCGCCCGAACCGGCGCCGTCGCCCTGCTCGGGAGCGGGCGGCGGGGGCGGGGGTGTGACGACGAACTGGAGGAGTTCGTCGGCGGCGGCCGGGATGGCGGCGAGTTCGATGACGTTGTTCTGGCGGCTGAAGTAGCGGTTGAAGGCGTCGCGGACGGCCTGGGGCGTCATGGCTCGGTAGCGCTCGGGGCTGGTGCGGAAGGCGCGCGAGTCGCGGCCCTTGTAGGTTTCGAGCGAGAGGATGTCCCACCAGCCGGTCGCGGAGCCGACGGACGTCTCCTGGTCGCGGGCCAGGTCCTCGGCGGCGGCGCCGACCTCTTCGAGCGTCGGGCCGTCGGTGGCGAAGCGCTGGAACATGGTGTTGACGGTCTGGCAGTAGCGCGCCCAGGCCTCCGCGTCGTGGTCGCCCTGGACGACGTAGTACATGAAGGAGGTGCCGGGGAACTGCTGGAGGAAGTTGATGTTGAACGAGCCGCCGCCGGGCAGGCCCAGGAGCGGGGCCTCGCCGACGAGGCGGGCGTTGAGGATGTTCATGGCGACGCGGAGGGCCTCGGCGTCGGGGTGCTCCTGCTCGCAGACGTAGAAGCCCTTGACGTAGATGCCGGCGCGGGTGCCCAGGGACTGGACCTCGGCGGTGCCGATGTGGGGCAGCGGGTTGAGGACGCTGGTGCGCAGGTCGTCGAAGGTGTTGCGAGAGATGCGGGGGCGGTCGGGCAGGCTGCCGACGTAGTACTTGAGGGCGTCGAGGGCTTCCTCGAGCGGGATGTCGCCGGTGATGGCGACTTCCATCGGGGCCAGGGCGACGCGGCGCGACCAGGCGCGGGTGTTGTCGGCGGTGATGTGGGAGGCCATCTCGGGCGTCGGCGGGCGGACGCGGACCTCGCCCGGGACGTACATGGTCTCATTCAGCAGATGCGTGAAGGTGTCGCCCAGATCGATGCCCAGGGCGGGCACGGCGGACTCGATGCCGCGGGCGTAGCTGTCGACCTGGTCCTGGTTTGGCTCGGAGCGAGTGAGCATGGCGTGGAAGCGCTGCATGTAGGCGTTGAAGAACTGGCGGTTGGTGGGCACGGTGATGCGGTAGTAGTCGCCCAGGCCGAGGGACTGCATGCGGACGGCCGACGGGCGGAGCAGGGCCTGGAGCTTGGCCGACGGCATGTCGGGCAGTTCCAGGAGTTCCCAGGAGCGCCCGACGAGTTCGGAGAGGCCCCGGGTGTCGGCGTCTTCGAGGAGCTGGCTGCCGGCGATGCTGGCGGAGAACTCGACGCCGCCGGGTTGGCGGCCCTGCATCTGGCGGAAATGGAAGCGGATGCCGTTGGAGAGCCAGCCGGACCAGACCTGGGTCTCGGGGTCCTGGGCGATCTCGACGACCTCGCCCGGCGTGGGGAGGGCGGGGGCCAGGAGCCAGGGGCGGACGAGTTCGATCGCGGGCTCGGGCGTCTGGGCCCAGGCGGCCTGTGCGGCCTGGGAGACGGCCTGCTCGGTCGGGGCGCCGGGCTGGGCGGGGATGGCCAGGACCATCGCGGACACGCCGGGGTCGATGTAGCGTCCGAAGGCCCACTCGGCGTCGTCGGCGGAGATGTTGCGGATCTGGGCGAAGAGCAGTTCGAGGCGCTGGGCGGCGGAGGGGCCGCCGCGGGATTCGACCAGGGCGTCGGCGAGTGTGGAGGCGGGGCCGGTGGTCTCGGCCTGGGCCTGAGCTTCGAGTTCGGTGGCCATGGCGATGAGCGACTCGCCGACGTCGGCGGTCTCGATGCCGTGGATGCGGATGCGGTTGGCCTCGGCGATGGCGGCGGCGAGGACCTGGTCCCAGGCGACGGCGTCGCCTGTGACGTGGAAGGCGGTCCAGCGGAGGCCCTCGGGGCCGTTCATGGTGTCGCAGGTCGCGGCGGAGAAGGGGACCTTGTCCTTGACGAGGCGGACCTGGGCGATGTTCTCGAGCACGTCGAGGGCGACGTGGGCGACCAGTTCGGCGCGGATGGCGCGGATGGAGTTGGCGCTCGCGTTGGGGGCGGCCGAGACGAGGCTGAAGACGGGGGTGGAGACGCCGGGGTCTTCGATGATGATGGGGGCCGCGGGGCGGGTCCAGGAGGCGGCGGGGGTTGCGGGGGAAGCCGGTCGGGGGACACGGGCGAGCGAGCCGAAGGCGGCGCGGACCTGGCCGACGAGGGCCTCGGCGTCGCCGGGGGCGACGACGATGAGCGTGGCGTTGGACGGGACGTACCAGCGCTGGGCGAAGGCCTGGATCGCGTCGGGGGTCAGGGCGCGGACGGCGTCGGGCATGCCGGCGGCGGGGCGTCGGACGGCCCGGGAGGTCGGCATGAGGCGACGCATGGCCAGCGAGTGGATCCGCTGCTCGGCGGGGACGCGGGCGAGCGACTCGGCGGCGGCGACCTTGGCAGCGGCGAGGGCGTCGGCGCGGATGGCCTGGCCCGCGACGAGCGTCGAGAACGCCGAGAGACGCCCGCCGAGGGCGGAGGCGTCGGTGAGGTTCAGCGAGACGACGGCGTGGTCGCCTGCGATGGTGGCGGTGGCGTCGGAGCCGATGGCGGCGCGGGCGGCCTGGGCGGCGACGTCGGCGGTGCCGTACTGGTTCTCGGTCTCGTGGACGAGTCCGGCGTCGACGATGAGGCGGACGGCAGCGCCGCGAGAGGGCTCGTCGATGGGGACGACGAGGTAGCGGAGGCCGTTGTCGAGGGTGCCGCTGGTGACGCGGGGGTCGGCCTCGAAGCCCTGCGCGGCGGCGCGCGGGGCGAGGAGGACCAGGAGCATCAGGGCGGCAAGAGCGGCGAGGTGGCGAAGCATGCGCGGGTCTCCGTCATCGCGTCGGGGGCCGGGCGCGAAGCCCGTGCCGGTTGTTGTCGGGACGATCGCCCACCGGCATGAGCCGGCCCTTGCAGGCCCGCCGGGGCGGGGGACGGGTTGGAATCATTCGCGCGCCACTGGCCGGGTCGAGCCTGGCGCGGCGAAACCCCGCGGGGATACCGGCGGGGTTGGTCGCGGTTTCGTAAGGCGATGGAGGGACGGGGGTTGGACGGGGCGAGGTAGCGTGGGGGCCGGAGCGGGGACGCCCCGGCTCGCGCGTGGGGTGGGAGGGCAAAGGGTCAGAGATAGGTTGTCCACCAGGCGCGGTGGCGGGTGCGGAGGCGCTCGTACCAGCGGCACGGCCACCAGAGGGTGGCGACAACGGCGACCCAGGCGGCGTAGGCCACCCAGAGTTGGGGGGTGTAGGCGTCCGGGAACGGGGGGGCGATCTGCCAGCCGGAGGTCGCTCCGAGCAGGGCGAACCAGATGATGGCAGAAGGAATGTGGGTGAGGGGGATGTGTAGGAGGTAGAAGAAGAGGGGGACGCGGCCGAAGGTGCGGAGGGTGTCGGCGATGGGGCCGCGGTGTCGTTCGAGGGCGACGAGGGCGAGCAGGGCTGGGCCGAGGGTCATGAGGAGGAACTGGAGGGAGGGTGGGTACTTGGTGGTGTTGAGCAGGGCGAGGATGGGGTGGTCGGGGGGGTTGGCGTCGATGGGGCGGGGGTCGCCGTAGGTGAGGGCGGCGCGGAGGAGGAGGAAGGCGAGGATGCAGGCGGTGCCGAGGGTGGCGGTCCACTTGAGTCGGGCGGCGGCGGGCATGGTGGCGACCTTGCCGAAGCAGTATCCCAGGGCCATGACGCCGGGCCAGGGGATGAGGGGGTAGATGACGAAGATGCCGGGCTGGGGCCAGGACTGGGCGTTTGTGAATGGGATGAAGCCCTGTTCGTGGAGGATGCGCCAGGCGGGCGCGAGGGAGCGCGAAGCTTCGGCAAAGGTGGCGGTCTGGATGGGGTCGAGCAGGTTGTGGAGGCCGACGGTGGTGAGGCCGAACACGAACGAGACCTGCCAGGGCAGGCGGACGAGCAGGGCCATGATGATCATGGAGATGCCGAGCACCCAGATGACCTGGAAGCAAAGGATGCCGACGAAGGCGAAGCCCCAGGAGGCGCCGATGATGGTGAGTTCGAGAAGGATGAGCCAGAGGCCTCGGGTGATGAGGTAGCGGGAGAGGCTGGGGGGTGGGGTCGGTGAGGTGGTGGCTGGGGCGTCGCTGGTGACGGACCTGGGCGGGGACGCCCCGGCTCGCTTGGAGTTGCGTGGAATCTCTGGGGACCGGGGCGGGGACGCTTCAGCTCGCGTGGAGTTGTGTGGAATATCTGGGGACCGGGGCGGGGACGCCCCGGCTCGCGCGTCTGCGTGTGCCTGCCCCGATGACCGGGGCGGGGACGCCCCGGCTCGCGCGGAGTTGTGTGGGATCTCTGGGGACCGGGGCGGGGACGCCCCGGCTCGCGGGGTGTCGCGGGATTGCTTGAGGTAGATGGATGTTCCGGCGAGGAAGACGAAGACCGGGGCGCAGAAGTGGGTGATCCAGCGGGTGAGGAAGAGGGCTGGTGAGGCCTGGGAGAGATCGTCGGGGGCGTGGGGGAAGGGGGCGAAGTAGTTGCGGGCGTGGTCGAGGGCCATGAGGACCATGACCAGGCCGCGGAGTTGGTCGATGGCGTCGAGGCGTGGGCGTGGCGGCGTGGTGGCCATGTTGGTGTGATACCACATCGCGGCGGGCGGCGGTGCGTTGGGAAGGGCGATCTACCGCGACTGGCTTGCGGCGAGGATGCGGTCGGCGGCGGCGGCGAGGTCGAACGCGGCTGAGACGAGCAGCAGGTTTGAGTCTGGGATGCCGGCGCGGCGGCCTGATTCCAGGTCGCGGGGCTTGTCGCCGACGGCCCATGAGCGGGCGAGATCGATGTCCAGCGCGGCGGCGGCGGCCATGAGCATGCCGGGGGCGGGCTTGCGCCACGGGTGCTCGCGGGTGAAGGCGGGAACGCGGCCGATGGGGTGGAAGGGGCAGTAGTAGATGGCGGCGATGAGGCCGCGGTGCTGGTCGTCGGTGAACAGTCGGCGCATGGCGTCGTTGGTGGCTTCGACCTGTTCGATGGTGCCGTGGCCCCGGGCGACGAGGCCCTGGTTGCTCACGACGATGAGTGCGAAGCCGGCGCCGGCGAGGCGTCGGCAGGCGTTGATGGCGTTGGGGAGGGGGCGGACCCAGGCGGGGTCGCAGAGGTCGCCGTGGTGGCGTGCGGCGAAGGCCTCGGGGGGGAGGGTGGCGTTTTCGATGAGGGTGTCGTCGCGGTCGAGGAAGATCGCGGGGCGGGGCATGGGTGGGCTGCCTCGGGTGGGCCGGTGGCCTTGGCCTACATGCCGATTTCCTGCGGGAACCTGGGGTCGTGGACGCGGTGCTCGGCCGCCTTGGCCTCTTGCTGGCGGCGCCAGGTCGCGTAGGCGATCAGGGACGCGGTCGCGGCTCCGAGGACGAAAGACAGCACATCAACTCCCTCACGCGCCGAGACAGAGCGTTCTGAGGGGCTCCGGGAATCGTCCTTCCTGGATGGCGAGTCGGACCTGTTCATCCACGACCTTTCGTAGAGATTGTACGTCCTGGTATCGGCGCGGTTCGCCTGGCCTGAGAGCCAGCGGCGAGAGTGGGCGGACGTCGGTCGGCGAGGATGGTGTGCCCAGGTTCTCCAGCACGCCCCACGAGACGGCGGGGTTGGTCCGATACTCGCTGCTGAGTTCCCAGAACGTCTGCTGGGCCCGCATGTGCATGGCGGGCAGTTCGTGCAGGCGATTCCACCTTCCGGTCTCGACGCTCCGGCGGATGACCCCATCGACGACAAGCGGGAACGGACGATGGACGTATGTCACAACGCCTTGCCAACCATTGTCGGCTGCGGCGTCGAGCAGCACGCGAGCCCGGTCGGGGTTGAGCATCTGGTTGTCGAACGCAAGTTCCACGACATCGGCCGTGCTGGCCAGGGACGTCGTTTTACCTGATCCGGCTCCGCCGGCGAGGAACACGACCACGCCGTCGGGGGTTGTGGTGCCACGGGTCAGGGTGCGCAGCATGCGATTGTGGGCGTAGGCCCCCGCGGGCGTGGCCGTCGAGGGCGTGTGGCGGATGCGGAAGAGGCGATCGCGGAACTCGGGGATGAGGTAGCGGGCGATGTCGACGCTGATGATCCGGGCACTTCTTGACTCGGGGATGGCGTCGTACGCCTCGTCGGCGCGGGGTGCATCCAGCACCAGGTCGCAGAGGCGGGCGTGGACCTCGGCCTGATCGGGCTCCAATCCCGGCATGGGTTCGATCTGCACGAGCGGATCGTACATCGTTCTTCGGCCACGCACGCGGCGCTGGCGGGTGCGGGATACGCTGGGGCGAATGGCAGACCCGGTTCAGCCTGACTCCTCGGCATCGGCGATCGCCGCGGCGGTGTCGCGGCGTGAGCGGTCGGCCGAGGAGGTCGCGCGGGCGGCGCTCAACGCGATCTCGGCGCGGGACGGCGATGTCCACGCGTTCCTGCAGACGTTTGAGGAGATGGCGCTGCGTCAGGCGCGGGCGATCGACACGCGGGTGGCCGCGGGGGAGTCGGTCGGAGCGTTGGCGGGGGTGCCGGTGGCGCTGAAGGACAACATCTGCCTCGCGTGGGGGCGGACGACGTGCGCGAGCCGCATGCTGGAGGGGTACGAGTCGCCTTTCAACGCGACGGCGGCGGCGCGGCTGATGGCGGCGGGTGCGGTTGTTGTCGGCAAGACGAATCTGGACGAGTTCGCGATGGGCTCATCCACGGAGCGATCGGCGTTCGGCCCGACGGCGAACCCGTGGGCGCCGGGGCACGTGCCGGGGGGCTCGTCGGGAGGCTCGGCGGCGGCGGTGGCTGCGGGGATGGTTCCGCTGGCGCTGGGGTCGGACACGGGCGGGTCGATCCGCCAGCCGGCGGGGCTGTGCGGCGTCGCTGGGCTGAAGCCGACGTACGGGCGGGTGTCGCGGTATGGGCTTGTGGCATACGCGTCGAGCCTTGATCAGATCGGGCCGCTGACGCGGGGCGTGCGGGACGCGGGCGTGGCGCTCGGCGCGATCGCGGGTGTGGATGAGCGGGATGCGACGGCGTCGGCGCGAGACGTGCCGGACTTCGTGGCGGACCTTGAGACGCCGGTCGAGGGGCTGGTGCTGGGCGTGCCGGCTGAGGCGCGGGCGGCGGGGGTGGACTCGTCGGTGGTGCGGGCGCTGGACGAGGCGGTGAAGGTGTACCGGGGGCTTGGGGCCAAGGTGGTGGAGGTGGCGCTGCCGCACGCGGAGCACGCGATCGCGGCGTATTACCTCGTGGCGTGCGCGGAGGCGTCGTCGAACCTGGCGCGGTTCGATGGGGTGCGGTATGGGCGGCGGGCGGATCTGGGGCCGGGGGACGAGTTGGCGGACCTGTATGCGCGCAGCCGCAGCGAGGGGTTCGGGGAGGAGGTCAAGCGCCGGATCATGCTGGGTGTGCACGCGCTGTCGAGCGGGTACTACGACCAGTATTACGCGACGGCGATGAAGGCGCGGCGGCTGATCAAGGGGGACTTTGACGCGGCGTTTGGGGGTGCGGGCGGGGGCGACTCGCGAAGCCCAGAATGCCACGCGATTCTGATGCCGACGACGCCGACGCCGGCGTTCCGGGCGGGGGAGCGGCTGGGCGATCCGCTGGCGATGTATCTGGAAGATGTGTTCACGGTGGGGGTGAATCTGGCGGGGCTGCCGGCGATCTCGGTTCCGGCGGGGATGGCGGAGGTTGATGGGGCGCGCCTGCCGATCGGGATGCAGTTGGTGGGGGCGGCGTTCGACGAGGCGCGGCTGCTGCGGATCGCGCGGATGTTCGAGGGGGCGACGGGGTGGCACGCGATGTCGCCCGGCGGGTAGAGGCCGAACGCGGAGGTCGCGAAGGAGCGCGGAGGGCGCGGAGGGAGGCGTGGTTGGGGGTGGGTGTCGATCGACGCCACGCCTTGGCTTTCTTCGCGTTCCTTCGCGTCCTTCGCGTTCTGCATTTCGAGCGTGCAATCGCCTACGATCGGGGGCTCCGTCGGGAGCGCTTTCCGCCCGCGGGCACCACCCCAAACAGAGACCTCAACCATGCCCGGCACCGCCGCCGAGACGCGACTGGTCCGCAATGTCGCCATCATCGCCCACGTCGACCACGGCAAGACGACGTTGGTCGATCAGCTGCTGAAGCAGTCGGGGATGTTCCGCGCCGGTGAACTGGAGAAACTGGCCGGGGGCCAGCACGACCTGATCATGGACTCGAACCCGCTGGAGCGGGAGCGGGGGATCACGATCCTGTCGAAGAACTGCGCGGTGAACTACCGGGCGGCGGACGGGAACACGTACCGGATCAACATCATCGACACGCCGGGGCACGCGGACTTCGGGGGCGAGGTGGAGCGTGTGCTGCGGATGGCCGACGGGTGCCTGGTGCTGGTCGATGCGCTGGACGGGCCGATGCCGCAGACGAAGTTCGTGCTGGCCAAGGCGCTGGAGGCGGGTCTGAAGCCGATCGTGGTGGTGAACAAGTGCGACCGCCCGGAGGCGGACCCGCCGCGGGTTGTGTCGGAGATGTTCGACCTGCTGGTGGACCTTGGGGCGGACGACCACGCGCTGGAGTTCAAGGTGGTGTACTCGTCGGGGCGCGACGGGTGGGCGGCGTTCGAGCTGGACCGGTCGTTCGAGGAGCTGCGCAAGGGCAACCTGGGGCCGATCTTCGAGACGATCGTGAACAGCGTCGAGGCGCCCGGGGGCGACGCGGATGCGCCGCTGCAGATGCTGGTCACGACGCTGGACTACTCGGAGTACGTCGGGCGGATCGGCATCGGGCGTGTGTTCGAGGGGACGATCAAGGCGGGCACGCCGGTGCTGCTGATGAAGCGGGACGGCTCGACGCGTCAGGTGCGGGTGCAGAAACTGCTGGGTTTCTCCGGGCTTGGGCGGACGGAGGTCGAGAAGGTGTCGGCGGGGGACCTGTGCGCGGTGGTGGGCGTCGAGGGGATCGACATCGGCGACACGCTGGCGGACCCGGCGAGCCCCAAGGCGCTGCCGCCGGTGACGGTGGACGAGCCGACGATCTCGATGCTGTTCCGGATCAACGACTCGCCGTTCGCGGGGCAGGAGGGGCAGTTCGTCACGAGCCGGCAGATCCGCGACCGGCTGATGAAGGAACTGGAGCACAACGTCGCGCTGCGGGTGGACCTGGGGCGGACGACCGACGAGTTCAACGTGTCGGGGCGGGGGCTGCTGCACCTGGGCATCCTGCTCGAGACGATGCGGCGCGAGGGGTATGAGTTGTCGGTCGGGCGTCCGCAGGTCATCACGCACGAGGAGGACGGCGTGGTGATGGAGCCGATGGAGACGCTGGTCATCGACGTGCCCAACGAGAATCTCGGGCCGGTGATGGAACTGGTGGGCGGGCGGCGGGGCGAGATGAAGAAGATGGAGCCGCGGGGCACGGGCTCGAGCCACCTGGTGTTCGAGATGTCGAGCCGTTCGCTGATCGGGCTTCGCAGCCGCATCATGACCGCGTCGCAGGGCGAGGCGATCATGCACCACCGGTTCAGCCACTTCGCGCCGGTGTCGGGCGAGCGTCCCGAGCGTCCGAGCGGGGTGCTGATCGCGATCGAGAACGGCCAGGTGACCGGGCACGCGGTGGAACTGCTCCACGACCGCGGGTTCCTGTTCGTCAAGCCGGGGGACAAGGTGTACGCGGGTCAGATCGTGGGCGAGCACAACCGGGACAACGACCTGGTGGTGAACATCACGCGTGAGAAGGCGCTGACGAACGTGCGAGCGGCGAGCAAGGAGGCGACGGTGGTGCTCAAGCAGCCGCGGCTGTTGTCGCTGGAGGCGGCGCTCGAGTACATCGAGGACGATGAGCTGGTTGAGATCACGCCGTCGTCGGTGCGGATGCGCAAGCGAGTGCTGAACGAGTCGGAACGTCGGCGTGTGGAGCGTCAGGCGAAGGACAAGGCGGCGGCGGGGGCGTGAGATGGCTTCGGTGCGTCGCGTGGCCGCTCAGAGCCGCGGCCACGGCACCCGCGGCAGCGACAACCGTCATTCGCCGTGATCGAGCAGGTCGCGCGGGGCCGCGCCGCTCAGGAGGGCTCGGCGGGCCTGGGTCGGGGTGAGGCCGAACTCGGCGCGGAACGCGCGGGTGTAGTGGCTCTGGTTGCAGAAGCCGAGGCGCTCGGCGAAGTCGCCGATTGAGAGGCCCGGCTCGGCCAGGCGGTCCAGCGAGGCCCGGACGCGGAGCGAGCGGACATAGGCGTGGATCGTGTCGCCGGTGTGCTGCTTGAACAGGCGGCACAGGTGGAACATCGAGACGCCGACGGCGGCGGCCACATCATCGAGCGTCAGCGGCTTGTCGAGGTTGCGGGCCAGGTAGGCCTTGGCGCCCTCGATCCAGGCGCGGTGGTCGCGGGCGGTGGCGGGGCGGGCGTGCACGGGTGTGGCGCGCTCGACGGCGGCGCGGATGAGGCTGTCGACGATGTTGATGAGGGCCTCGTCGACGAGCAGGTGGTCGATGCCGGGGGCGGGATGGTGGAGTGCGCGCGGCTCTGGGTGCGCCGGAACATCGCGGTGCGCGTCGGCCGCAGGCGCCTCGGCGCAATCCGACGCGTGGGCGGCGGCGTATCGGTAGAGCACGCGCTGGGCCATGAACACGCCGGGGGCCGCGGGGGCCGAGGGCCAGCGGATGGGTCGGTCGAGTTGGGCGGCGGCGGGGTCGTGGGCCGCGACGATCTCGCGGAGGATCTCGGGGCGGATGACGATGAACTCGCAGTTGTCGCCCTGGTCGGCGAGGCGGCGGCGGCGATAGGGCTGGTGGGCGTTGTAGAGCATCGCCTCGTTGGAGGTGGCGACGACGGGCTCGAAGTCGGCCTGGGCGATGGTGACGGGGTCGCGGGCGAAGGCGAAGGTCGGCATGTCGCCCGTGCGGTTCTCCTCTTCCCACAGGCGGCATGTGGGCGGGCAGCGGAAGGCGCCGATCGCGCCGACCGAGCCGCAGTAGACGCGACGGCGGACGGTGTCGCCGCCCTCGAAGATGCTGGGGCGGAGGGGCTTCGCCGCGGCGCGGACGGCCTGCGCACGGCGCGCGGATCTGTTGGGGGACGAGTCCATTTGATGGTTCTTCGTGCGGGTCTGCGCGCCCGGTGCTCGCGCTTGGTGTAGGCGGTGGCTGTTGGTGCCGGGTGTCGGTGCTGGCGTCTGGCGGTCGGGCAGCCTGGGGTTGGCGCCAGATCTGGATCGGCGCGGTCGGCAGCCGCGACCGGCGACGTGTTGATGATACCGGATCGCCCTCGGGCCCCGAGCGGTCCGCAAGGCGATACCAGCCAGATCGGATGTCGGATGCTCGTGAGGGTCCGCAAACCGCGGCCTGCGACGACTCGCGGCAGTCGCTATCGGGCTATGCGACCAGGCGGCGCGAGGCGTGGCCCGAGGACGCGGCCTCGATCGAGACCGACGCGGGCGGTGCGGCGGCGGAGAGGACCTCCTCGGGCAGCATCACGAGCGCTGGGGACGTGCGGAGTCGCTGGGCGAGCGACGCGGCATTGGTCGGCGTCACCACCACCAGGTGCATCGCGCCGATGGCGTCGAGTTCGACGCGGCGCGCGCCGGCCACGGGGCATGCTGCCGATGGGTGGTCGTCGAACCAGTCGAACGCGACGCGGCGCGCGCGGAGGGCGGCGGCGAGGTCGCGCCCGTTCTGGCCCATGCCGGCGAGCACGGGGCGGAGGTGGGCCAGTCGCCCGGTGGCCGCGCCGATTCCGCCCTTGGCCGCCGCGGTCTTGGCGGATCGGAGCAGTTCGGCCAGCGCGTCGGCGAGCATCACGGGCGACGTGAGGGAGAACGAGTCGAGGGCGGGCGCACACTCGGGCCAGGCCGCGAGGTTGCGGCGCGCCGCCTCGCACCAGTCGGCGGCTCGGTGGGAGGCGCGATCGGGCCCGACGGCGTGCTCGAACAGCATGGCGTGTCGGAGCGCGCCGTGGAAGACGCGGATGTCGTCGGGGCCGAGCGTCCGCCGGCCGTGGTCGTCGAGATCGTCGAGCAGCCCGGGCAGCAGGCGTCGGGCGACCTCGGACGGGGCGGCGGCGGCGCGGGCCAGGTGGCGGATGGTCCAGTGGCGCAGGGCGCGTTCGACGAGGATGGGGTCGGCGTCGGGCAGACGCCCGGCGCGGTGCAGGACGCGCCGCCCGGTCTGCCACATCGCTTCGATGCCGCGGCTCAGGGCGGCGGAGCGGAGGCGATAGTTGAAGAGCTGCTCGTTGACGGGCGGGGCCCAAGTTGCGCCGTCGAGCGTCAGGCGGAGCCAGAGGTCCCAGTCCTCGACCTGGCGGAGGGACTGGTCGAACGGGCGTGCGCCCGCGCGCTCGCGGAGCGTCTCGACGTGGAGCGCGACGGCGCCGACGGCGAAGGGGTTGCAGTCGAGCAGTCGCTCGATGCTCGTGGCGTCGGGCGCGATCGAGACGTTCCAGCCCAGGTCTTCCAGGTCGGGCCCGACCATGCGGAACGCCGCGCCGACGCCGACGACGCCGGCTCCATCCCGCTCGCGGGCGGCGCGCAGGGCCTCGACCAGCGTCGCACCGTGGGACGGTTCGATGGTGTCGTCGGCGTCGAGGAAGCAGACGAACTCGGCGCGGTCGCCCAGGGTCTCGAATCCCGTGTTGCGGGCTCCGGCCAGGCCCAGGTTTGCCTGGCGGACGACCTCGACGCGCCAGTCGCGTGTGGCGCGGGCGATGTCTGCGGTCTGATCGGAGGAGCCGTCGTCGACGACGATGGTGTGGGTGCGCAGGCCGATCTGGCGGCGGACGCTCTCGAGCGTGTGCGCGATGGTGTCGGCGGCGTTGAGTGCGGGGATCACGTACGCGAGGTCGATCATGGCGCGTGCCTCCGGCCTTCAGGGCGATCGTGGGGCGTCTGCGTGGGCGGCCGCGGCGTCACGGATCGCGACGAGCAGGCGTCTGGCGAGCGCGGCGTGGGTGAGGCGCTCGCGGACCCGGGCCGCGATGGCGTCGGAAACGGCGCGACGCCAGTCCGGACGCTCGATGGCTCGCTCGATCAGGGCTTCGAGCGAGGTCTCGTCGTGGAACGAGACCTCGGCCAGATCGCCGAAGAGCCATGTGGAGTCCATCTCGACGCGTTCGAGCGCGGCCCGGCGTCTCAGCGCCTCGACGCGTGCCTTGTTGAGCAGGATGCCGGGGCGGAGCAGGGGGAAGCCGAGGCGCTGGGTCTGGGCGGCGAAGTCCATCGCCTCGGGCGCGTCGGCGAAGCAGTAGAGCGGGCCATCGTCGGGATCGGCATCAGAATCGGCGCTGGCGTCCATGGGCGTCGCGCCGCGTTCGAGCAGGCTGCGCTGGGCCCGCCCGTGGAGCGTGGAGAGCGACTCGCGCGTCGGGCGGACGAGGGGCAGCCCGCCGGACAGGGCGCACTCCATCGGACGCTGGTGCATCAGGGCGGTGAGGCACAGGTGCAGGTGGACGGCGGCGGCCTGGTAGCAGGCGCGGAGTTCCTCGCCGTGCTCGATGAGGCCGGCGGCGTATCGGGCCAGCGTCGGGTGCGACTCCCAGCCGTTGCCTTGGAGGCGGAGGCGCCAGCCACGGCGGTCGGCGATGGAGGCGGCCCAGGCCAGGGCCTCGTGGCGGAAGGCCCGGTCGGCGATGGGCAGGGCGTAGTTGCGGAAAAAGAGGCCCTCGATGCGGTCGTCGGGGCCGAGCGGGTGGTGGCGGGCCAGTTCCTCTCGCACCGCGTCGCGGAGCGGTTTCCACGGGCTTCGGTCCGTCGCGCGGGCGATGTCCAGGCAGCGCGGCAGCAGCGCGTCGAGCACGCGGGCGGCGGCGGGGTCCTCGAAGGCCTCGCCCTTGAGACGTGCGTGCATGGCCTCGACGGTCTCGCTGTGGTGCGTGACGCAGGCGATCTCGCAGGCGAAGCGCTCGCGCAACGCCGGGGCGACGGGCGCAGGGTGGAACTTGGTGTCGCTGGCCACGACCGGGGACACCACGGCCCGATCGCGCGGGTAGCCGTGCTTCTCGAACAGGTCCTCGGCGCAGTGCCCGGCCACGAAGTCCAGCGGGCCCATCGCCTCGCCCACCTCGCGGCTGAACAGGTGCGGCATCATGTCCTGCACCCAGCACACCACCGGCACGTTGGGCGGCGTGACGCCCGGGAACTGGGCCCGGGCGTAGTTGACGAAGACGATCAGGTCCGGGTCGAGGCGTTCGATCGCTTCGAGATACGCCACGGTCGAGAACTGGGTGTGGTCGTCGGGCTCGAGCAGAGTCTCGGCCGTGTGCCCCATCTCTCGGAGCGTGCCCGCCAGATCGGTCGCGGCGTGCCGGAGGAAGGTGGTGTAGCGGCTGGTGGGGATGAGCACGCGCAGCGGGCCGGCGGGGGCGTCGGGCGAGCTGGTGCCGGCCCACCCACAGCGGGCTGTGGCGTCGTCGCCGATCGCCTTTGCGAGGCGGGCCGCGATCGCGACGGGCGTGCGTGCTGCGTCCCGCTGCATGACACGCGAGCGCAACTCGTCGGCCAGACGGCTCTGGGCGGCGATCGCCTCCTGCATCGCCGCTTCCGGTGCGACTGCCAGCAGCGTTCTGGTGCCGGCGAGGCGGACGAACCGCCCCGTGAGGCTGCGGGCCTGGTTGCTCCGGGCCCACCGGGCGAGGCGCTGGCTCGCGTCGCGTCCGGCGAGCAGCATCGCGCGGGGCGAGGCGAGCAGGCCCTCCAGCGGCGCGAGGGCGAGGGCGTGCAGCGCGTCGATCGGATCGGCCTGGAGCAGGATCAGGCGTGGCTGGTACCCGTTGGGCTCGGCGGGGGTCGCCTGGGCGATGGCCTCGGCAAGCCAGGGTGGGTCGAGGCCCTCGAGCACGATCGCGGGGCGGGGACTCGGGAGGGGGGCGATGTTGTGGGCGACGAACTGGCGGGCCGCGCGTCGGTGGTCGATCAGGCCGATCCAGGTTGAGGGGTCGGCGTCGGCGCGATCGCGGCGGACGATGTTGTGGTCGAGCGTGCGGTAGACCTGGGTGCGATCGGCCTGTTTCAGCCAGTTCTCGGCGTGGGGCAGCAGGTCGGCGGCGCGGGGGCCGAGGTGTTGGAGGTTGGCCGCGAGCGTTGATCGCCGCGAGTCGGCGTCGATCTCGTCATTCGGCAGGGCTCGCAGCGCGTCGCGGAGACCCGAGACCGCGGGGTCTGTGGCGGCTTCACCGGTGAGCAGGGCGAGCTGCTCGATCGCGAGCGTTCGCAGCCCCAGCCGCCCGAGGGCCGAGGCGAAGAGAAATCGGACGCCGGCATCGCCCGCGGCCGCGCGGAGGGCGGCGACGCCCACGGGGAGGAAAGCCCAGGGCTCGCTGGAGCGTCCGAGGCGGATGATGTCGTCGCGCGTATACCGCTTTGCCTGCACCCCCGGCGTGGGAAGGGGGTGGGGCGGCGCCATGGGCTGGGCGATGGGCGGGGGCTGCGCGGTCGGGCCGGACATCGGCTTTGTATCGACGGGCGCCCGGACGGCCCGACAAAAGCGGTCGGCCCGGCGAGTTGGGCGGGGCGATCGCGCGCCGGCCGTACGCCGCCTCGTCCTCGAGTCATGCCTGGAGCGTGGGGAAACGACGCAGATCGGAAACGCAGGAATGGACGCCGCCACGAAGATTCTGAGCCGCGAGCAACTCTTGCGCGTCCGCGAGCAGGCCCGGCGCGACGGGCGACGGGTGGTCCAGTGCCACGGCTGCTTCGACATCGTGCACCCCGGGCACATCCGCCACCTGCGGTTCGCGCGGCAACTGGGCGACATCCTGCTCGTGACGCTGACGGGCGATGCGTCGATCGCCAAGGGCACGGGTCGCCCGCTGATCCCCGAGGAACTGCGGGCCGACAACCTCGCGGCCCTGGACTTTGTGGACTGGGTGTACGTCGAGTCGCGCCCGACCGCGGCCGAGCTCCTGGGTGAGGTGCGCCCCGATGTGTACGTGAAGGGGCGTGAGTACGAGTTCAACAGCGACCCGCGGTTCAAGGCCGAGCGCCGGGCCGTTGAGGACCACGGCGGGCGGGTGGTGTTCTCGTCCGGCGACGTGGTGTTCTCCAGCACGGCCCTGATCGCGGCTCTGGAGCAGAGCGTGGACCCGTTCCACGCCCGCCTGCGCGACCTGCTCGCACGCGATGAGGCCCAGGGGGCGACGCTCGGCGGGATCGTGTCGAGCATGCGCGGCGTGCCGGTGGTGGTCGTGGGCGAGACGATTCTCGACACCTATGTGCTGTGCGACAGGCCGGACGTGGCGGGCGAGAGCCCGATCATGACGCTGCGCCCGGCCGAGTACCGGCACTACGACGGCGGGGCGGCGATCATCGCGCGCCACGCCGCGGCGCTTGGGGCACGACCGGTGCTCATCACGCCGATGCCCACGAGCGGACCGGGGCTGGAGGCGGCTCGCGCGGTGCGCCAGCGCCTGATCGCCGAGGGTGTCGACGTGCGCCCGATCCCGGTCGAGACGCCGCTGCCCGAGAAGCAGCGGTTCCTGGTCGGCGCGCAGAAGGTGATGAAGGTCGATCTGGTGGACCGGCTCGTTGTGGACACGACGACCGGTGAGCGCCTCGTGCAGATGGCCACTGCGGCAGCGCGTGAGGTGCATGCGGGCGTGGCGATCGTGGCGGACTTCGGGCTGGGGCTGTTCTCGAGCGCGCTGCTGCGGCGCCTGTGCCTGGCGCTGCGCGAGCACGCCGCGATCATGGCGGGCGATGTCAGCGGGCGGCGCTCGAACCTGACGGCGATGAGCGGGATGGACCTGTTGTGCCCGAGCGAGGGCGAGGTCCGCGACGCGATGGGGCTGCACGACCAGGGCCTGCCCGCGGTGACGTGGCGATTGCTCGAGCGGACGGCGGCGAAGCGGGCGATCATTTCCATGGGCGGCGACGGGTTGATCGCGTTTGATCGCGTGCAGGGAGGGGCGGAGGCCGAGCCGGCGCGAGCGGGCGGCGCGTCCGGTGCCGCCGGCGGGAGCCAGAGCAGTGGCGACGGCTGGACCCGGCGTCTGGCCGCCGAGCACATCCCGGCCCTGTGCCCGTTCGCGGTCGATCCGCTGGGCTGCGGCGACTCGCTGCTGACGACCGCGGCGCTGGCGCTCGGGGCCGGCGGCTCCTTGCTCAGCGCGGCGATCCTCGGGGCCGCCGCCGCGGGCGTACAGGCCCAGCGCCTCGGGAACCTGCCCGTCTCGGCGACCGACGTGCGCCACGCGATCGCCCGCCTGCACGCCTCGCACCTGGCGTACGCCCCGGCCGAGGTGCTCGACGCGCACCTGACGCCGCGCCGCGAACCGGCGGCGGGCGTGGCGTCGTGAGCCGCCCGACATGACCACAGAGATCTCGTACATCATCCCCACGCGGAACCGCCTCGGCGAACTGCGGCGCACGCTCGACGCGATCGGCCACATGGGACGCCACGACGCCGAGGTCATCGTCGCCGACAACGCCTCGGCCACGCGCCCGCATCTGCCCTCGCAACTGGCCAGCGGCGTGCACACGACGCTCGTGCAGCGCACCCGCAACGAGGGCGCGGCGGCCCGGAACGTCGCGGCCCGGGCGGCGTCGGGACGCTGGCTCGTGATGCTCGACGACGACTCGAGCCCCACCTGCACGGGCGATGAACTCGAGAGCGTGCTGGCGTCGCAGCCCGACAACGTCGCGGCGGTCATGGCCGACATCCGCCTGCCCGGCGCGGGACGCCGCGAGGCCGGCGGGCTGCCGGAAGTGTTCATCGGCTGCGGCGTGGCGATCCGGCGCGACGTGTTCCTGGACCTGGGCGGCTACGACGCGTCGTTCGGCTACTACGCCGAGGAGTACGACCTGGCGGCCCGGATGCTGCTCGATGGCCTGCGAGTCGGGTTCGACCCGGTGTTCACGGTGGACCATCGCAAGGTGGCCACCGGGCGCGACATGGACCTGATCCTCGAGCGTCTCGTGCGGAACAACGCGTGGGTCATGCAGCGGTACGCGCCGGAGCCCGTCCGGCGTGCCGAGATCCGGCACATCCGCTCGCGGTACCGCTCGATCGCGACCAAGGAGAACGCGCTGGGCGGCTTCGGGCGCGGGCTGGTGGATCTGCGCGACACCATCGCGGCCCAGCCGCGCCGCGAGATGCCCCAGCGGGTGTTCGATCGGTTCACGGGCCTGGCGGCGGCACGGCGCGCGATCGAGATGGCCTGCGCGCAGCGATCGGGCGCCGTCCGCACCGCGGCGATCGTGGACCCCGGAAAGAACGAAGCGGCCGTCAGGTTCGCGATCACCGAGGCCGGGATCGAACTGATCGACACGCCCGACGCCGAGGCCGCGGCGGACATACTCGTCGTGGGCACGCTCTCGCCGGGACCGATGATCGACGCGGCGTTGGCACGCGCGGAGGACCGGGCGTCGGGCCGGCTCGTGCTGCCGTGGACGTGGGCAGCGCTCGCGATCGATCCCGCCAAAGCGCCCGCGCCCGCGCGGGCCGCGTAGGGAGCGGACGGGCGTCGGCTGCCCGAGTCAGGATTGCTGTTCACCCGGGGGGCGTCGCGGCGGCATCGGCCGCAGCGGGCGGTTCCGGCATCCATTGCTCAAATCCCGCCAGTCTCTCGCGGCTCTGGTCCGTCACCTCGATGCCCCACGCGTCGAAGTACCCGCTCAGATCACGCCCGACCGCCTCGCTGAACGCGATCAGGAACGCGTTGCGCTCCTCGTCCTGGGTTCGCGGACGCGCTTCCGATGGCAGCGCCCGCATCGCGTCGAACGCGGCGTGGAATGCCTCGAACCCGAACGAGTGCCACAGCAGGGCGTAGAACTGCAGACGCGGGAACGGCCCGCCCACGTCCTCGAATCGCGATCCCGTTGAGCGGTGGCGATCGAACGTCTCCCACGCGGTCCGCGGCGTCGACCGAGTCACGTCCGCATCGAGTGGATACCCGTTGACCGTGTGCAGCGCGTACACCGTGAAGATGTTGACGGTGACCTCGCCGGTGGCCCCGTCGGTCCACAGCGGGTTCTGGTGGGCGTGACCCATCTCGTGGTAGTGCCCCCAGAGGTTGTTGGGGCCGTTGGCGTCGAAGTTCTCGATCTGGAACATGGCCGCGGCCGCGCTCGCGGGGATCACGATCGGCCCGTCCGCCGGACAGTACATGTAGCCCCACGACACGCTCACGTCCGCGACGTACCGGTACGGGCGATCGGCCCAGTGGTTGTCGGTCCGCGGCTCGAGCGACTGCATCGCCCCGTGCACGCGGACCCAGTGCGCCATGACCGCGTCCGGATGCTCAACATCGCGCACCGCCGACGACGGCACCGTCAGCACGAGTTCGCCCGATTCGAACTCCGCCCACGGCGCGTCGAGATGGCGGATGCGGGATCGCCACTGCCCGATGTCGGTCACGCCAGAGACGTACCGCGGCATCTCCGCCGCTCCGTCGATCTCGACGCGCCACACCGAGCCGCGGGTAGTCCGGGCCAGGCCCACCGGCACGTCGATGTAGATCGGCCCGCCGATCGCGCTGGCGACCTCGACCTCCGGCGTGTCGACCGGGAAGCGCCGGATCGCGTCGCGAAGGCGGACACGGTATGGGTGGTCGTGCGGATCGCGCCACGCGCCGATCTGGACGTGGACACCGGCGCCGACGAGCGCATCGGCCACCCGGATCGTCACGACCTCGCCGGGCGGGGCGTACAGCCCCGTGGACCGCCAGCCCGGCACGCCCGCGTCGAGTTCGATGACTGCGTGGCGCACGCGATCGGGCCCCAGCGGCCCAGGGAACGCCGCACTTGACGCGTGGGCACGCACGTCGCGAGCTGACAGCTCCATCGCAAGGCGCGAGTCCAGATCGATGAGCGCCCGCGCGAGCGCGTCTCGCTCCGGCGTCAGGCGGGCCGTCCTTAGATTCGCGTAAGCCTCGTCGAGGCGAACTCGCTCGGCCATCGCGATGGCCCTCGCTTCGAGAACCAGCGGGCTGTCGAGCGGCACGCACGCGAACGCGTCGCCCGCGACACGGGCCGCCAGCACGCCATCACCCTCCTCCTGCCCCGCGAGCACGCGCAGCGCGTGCGTGGCGTTCCCGCCGGACAGCAGCGACCGGTCGAGCGGGTAGTCGCCATCAGGCCCGAATGGACGCTGCGAGAGGTGTGTGAACCGGATGCCGGCGGCTTCGAGCAGGCGGTTGGCCGCGAGCGTGTCGACGGTCAGGTCCGGGTTGAGTTGGAGTTGCCCCCAGGCGGTCTCGGTGAGCAGCATGCCCCCGCCGCGGTCGATCCAGGCGCGGAGGTCCGCGAGGCGACCGCCCCGCTCGAAGGCCTGCGCGGAACCGACGACGACATCGACGGCGTCGAAGTCCAGGTCTCGCGGCTCGGCCTGCACGCGCTCGAACGCCACGCCGCGCCGATCCAATTCGCCCTCGATGGCGTTGGTCAGGCCGGCGACGCGGATGGGCTCGGCATCGGAGAGCCCGTCACCAACATGCGCCTCGCGTCCCGCCAGCCACCCGACCGCGTTGGCGGCGAACACCTCGGAGTCGCCCTCGGTCGTGGACACGAAGCCGCCGTGCCCGATCGCGACGACCCGCCCGCGTCCGAGCGTGGAAGCCGCGGCGAAGACACGCCCGTCCGGCGCGACCAGCAGCGCCTCGGCGTCGCCCCACGCCACGAGCGAGGCGGGATTGCCGCCGGATCGGAGCGTGGCGACATCGTGGAGGAGGGCGTCGATCGGCGTCGGGACGGCAGTGGCGCCGGCGGCGGCGATGCAGGCGGCCCAGACGGTGGAGACGACCGAGGCGATGGTGGTCAGCATTGGGCGATGATACTGCGGAACGGACGCCGGCCCGCGGTCGGGCACGACCGGCGGGTCTCAAAACCCGAGCCGCGACAGGTTCTCGCCCACTTGCCCGGCGTAGCCCGCCCCGAACAGCGTGCAGTGCACGAGCAGCGGGTACAGGTTGTAGAGGTCGCGCCGGGTCCGCTCGAACCCGCTCGGGTCGAACACTTCGACACCGACGCGCTCGGCGTACCGATCGAAGAACGCCCGTCCGAACGTCGAGAACAGCCTGATGAACGCCAGTTCCATCTCGGCGGGGGCGTGATACGGGGCCGGATCGATGAACGCGGCGACCCGCCCCTCGCGCGTCAGCACGTTGCCGCTCCAGACGTCGCCGTGGATCAATGACGCGGGTGGACGCAACGGCACGAGTTCGCCCAGCCTCGCCATGAGCGATTCGACGCGGGCCGCCAGCGAGCCGCCGACCGCGCCAACGCGTCGCGCCGACTCCAACATCGGCGTTAGCCGCCGCTCGCCGAAGAACGCCGCCCAGTCGTCCATCCACCCGTTCGGCTGCGGGAGCGAGCCGATGGTGTTGTCCTCCCCGAGGCCGTAGCGCCCGTCCGGCGACAGGTTCGCGTGGAGCGACGCGAGCAGGTCCGCCGCGTGCGCCTCAACGCCACGCCCGCGCGAGCCGTCGCAATCGACGCGCTCCATCACCAGCAGATCGGACCCGGCCGCGACGACGCTCGGCGTCGGCAGGCCGCGCTCGCGCAGGAGATCCAGCATCCGCGCCTCGACGCGCAGGTCGATCGCCCGGGCCGCGCCCGCCGATGCCTTCGCGATGAGAAGACTGCCGTCCGCGAGGACGATGCGGTGCACGCCGCCGCCGACGCCGCTGCCCATCGGTTCGACGCGCAGAACGGGCGAGTCAACTTGGCCCGCAAGCAAGGTGGACAGTCGCCGACGATCCATGTCGCAGCGTAGCGGCCCGCCGATCGTCGCACGCCCGAGTGTCGATCGCCGGCACACGTTACCGTTGGGCGTCGCGACGCACGGCGATTCGGCGCCCGCGCCTCACAGCCCCAGCAGCACGCGAATCCCAGCCTCCCCCACCATCACCAGCAGCAGCAGCGGCAGGTGCGCGATCGACGCCAGGAACACCGCCTTGGCCCGCTTGGCCGTGCGCTCGCGCCCGAACTCGAGCACCAGCCACAGGAACCCGAGGCCCGTCAGCGTCGCGACAACGATCGTCACGCCGCCCAGCAGCCCCGGCATCGCCAGCGCCGGCAGCAGCGTGGCCGGCAGCAGCAGCAGCGTCCACCGCAGCATCGAAGCCGCGGTCCGCGCCCCGCTCGCGTCGCCCACCGAAAGCACCCGGTATCCGCCGGCCTCGTAGTGCTCGCGGTACTTCCACGCGATCGCCATGAAGTGCGGCATCTGCCACACGAACATCAGCCCGAAGAGCGCCCAGCCACCGGCGTGCCCGATCGGCGATGCCAGCCACGAACCGCCCGCCGCCGTTCCCGCCGACAGCGCGTGCCCCACCGCGTACCACCCGATCAGCGGCGGCAGCGCGCCCGGGATCGCCCCCACCAGCGTCGACAGCGGGCTCGCCACTTTCATCGGCGTGTACAGGAGCAGGTACGTCACCACGCACGCCAGCGAGATCAGCGACGCCAGCGGGCCGCACACGACCCACAGCCCCACCACCCCGATCGTCGACAGCCCCGTCCCAAGCCAGAACGCCGCCCGCGGCGACACCCGCCCCGACGGGATCGGGCGGCTGGCCGTCCGCTCCATGCACGCGTCCCGCGCGTGCTCGGACCACATGTTCAGGGCGTTGGCCCCGGCCGCGCTGAACGCCGTTCCCAGCACGCAGCCGACCAGCGTCACCAGCACATCAAGCGTGCCCCACGACGAGCCGGGAGCCGCGCTCCACAGCCCGCCCCAAGCGCCGAGCGCCGCGAGCACGAACCCGACCAGGGCCGTGATCGTCACCATCCGGGTGATCCCCGGCTTGGTGCACTCGATCAGGTCGGCGATGGTCGGAAGCGAAGCCGCGCCCGCCCGCGTCGCCACACCGGCGCTGTTCGCGCCAAGGCCCTCCGCGTTCGACATCGTTGAGAATCGTCCCAAGCCGCGCTCCAGACCCCGGGCCCCGCGTTCGAAACGAGCCAGTGCGAACCACCGTCCAGACGACGAATCGACTTCGGCCAGACGAGAGCGATTCTAGCCTGGCAGGAGGGCTACAGCCCCGCCCGCTCCCCCTGCTCCGCCACCCGCATCCCGGCCGCCTCGACCTCCCCCACCGCCGCCACCTCGCCCCGCAGCAGCGGGTTGGTGTGGTTCAGGTGGATGAACCGGACCTTGGCCCGCTCGTCCGCGGGCAGCAGCCCAAACCGCGCCAGGCTCTCGCGCACCGACGGGTGCGGGATCTGCGACATGTCGCGCCCGCCAAGTTCATCCCCCGAGAAGAACGTTGCGTCCAGATACGCCACGTCGCACGCCCGGATCTCGTCCTCAATGAGCCGCGAAGCCCCGGCGCCCGCGGCGTCCCACTCGTCCCACCGCTCCCACTTGTCGATATCCGGGATGAACAGCACCCGCGCGCCCGGTCCGTCGATCCGGAACCCCACCGTCTCCGAGAACTCGTCGCGGTGCGGCACCAGCAGCGGCGTCACGCTGATCCGCTCGTTCAGCGCGATCGCCTCGCCGTCCGCAAGCGCCCGCACCTCGATGTTCCCCAGCGACACCAACTGGCTCCACGGCCCGCTCGACGCCAGAAACTCCGCCATCCGCGGCATCGCGTACACCGGCACCCCCGCCGCCCCCGTCACCTCCCGCCCCAGGTCCTGCAGCCCCGTGTAGTGCCCGACGTGCGCGTGCGTCAGCAGCACGCCGTCGAGCATCGCCTGGGACGCGGCACCGGGCTTGTCCGCGTCCGGCGGGGCGATCTCGTCCAGCAGACGCACCTGCTCTGCAAAGTCCGGCGTCGCATCGATCAGCCACCGTTGCCCGCTTGCCGGGTCCACGATCGCCAGGCACGACACGAACCGACGCCGCGACTCGTCCTCCCACGCCACGCGGCAGCACGCCCGCCGGCACGCCGCCTGCGGATACCCGCCGTCCTGGGCGACGCCGAGGACCACAACGAACGGCGAGGGCTCGTCCGCCGCCCCAACGGCAACGCCCGTCGATTCGCACGCGCCCGCACGCGCCGCGGCGAACCCGAGCAGCCCCAATGCCACAAGCAGCCGAACCATTCGGAGACTCTACCGCAGCCTGCCGCGCGACGCTCAGCACCCGTCGGCGAAGATCGTCAGATAGAAGAAGAAGTCGTCGTTGGTGATCACCCCGTTCGGCACGCCATAGCCGGGCTGGCCCGCCACCGCGCCGGCCGTCAGGTCCGCGACCGCGACATTGCCCGCGGCGAACTGGGCCAGGTAGTAGAAGAAGTCGTCGTTGTTCAGCACGCCATCGGGCACGCCGTAGCCCGGCTGGCCCGCCACCGCGCCCGTCGTCAGGTCCGGGCGGCACGCCGGCACGCCCGCGCCGAACGCGATGGCGATGAGGTTCTCGCCGATGCCGTAGTTCCCGAGCGGCGTGTACGAGCCCGCGGCGACAGCGACAAGATTCTCCGCCCACGCCCCAAGCCCGACCGCGAACATGCTCCCGGTGTCCGGGTCGATCGCCACGTCCCCAACGTCGTTGCTCCGCGGCGGATCGAAGAGCCCCGACGCGACCGGCGAACCCAGCGGATCGCCGATCGCGAACACCCGCGGATTGGGGCTCAACGCGTTGAGGTCCGTGCCGGCCAGGCGACCGACGAACCGGTCGGTCTCGACCCCGTCCAGGTCCGCCGCCCCGCTGACCTCCATCGACGTCTCCAGGATCACGCCGCTCGAGTCGACGCTCGACAGGCGCGTCGAGAGGAACCCCGGCCCGTGCGTGATCAGCAGCCGCTCGTTGGCCGCGTCGTAGCCGATCGATTCGACGCTGCTCGATCCCGTCGGCACCGCGGACACCGGGCCGATGGTGATCGCCTGGGCGACCGGGTCGATCAGCCCGACCCTGAACGTGCCGTCCGGCGTGGC
Source organism: Phycisphaerales bacterium (assembly GCA_041401985.1). Classification (GTDB taxonomy): domain Bacteria; phylum Planctomycetota; class Phycisphaerae; order Phycisphaerales; family UBA1924; genus JACKHA01. The sequence continues at coordinate 34,112 of JAWKTE010000007.1, read as the reverse complement.
CCGCCGCAGCAGCAGAACGATCCGCCCCAGCGCGTCGTGGTGCGTCAGGCACGACGCCACGAACCCATCGGGCACCGACACCGTGAACAGCGGCGTTGCGACGCCGGTGACCGGGTCGATCGCCACGATCCGCGACGTGTCGGAGGTCTGGTTGGTGAACGTCACGCCGTAGAGCACGGGCTGCGCGCCGGCCGCGCCCGCCAGCGCCATCGCGAGCGTGCCCGCTAGGAATCGGTTCGAGTTGTTGCGCATGCTGAACTCCTGTGCGCGCATCCCTACGCGATTCGCACCCCCTGCAAGTCCCATGCTACAGCGAGGACGCTCAGATGCAAGGCCGCTCTCAGAAACGGCTCCGGCGAGGCGCACGCGCCGCCGCCCCCGATCCGCCCTCACACCCCCAGCAGCGCCGCCGCGCCAAACGCCGACGCGATCAGGATCACCACCAGCACGAACGAGAACGCGTAGTTGTACGGCTCCTCCAGATCGAGCAGCCACGTCGACAGCCCGCCCAGGATCATCCCCCGCGCGATCCACTTTGCGATGCGCAGCGGGATAAGGGCCGTGAGGATGTACACCGGCGCCACGATCGAGCACAACGCCGCGATCTCGAAGAACATCAGGAAGAACCCGACGCCCCCGGCCATCCCCAAGAGCGCGAACGCGCAGAACGCCAGGAACGAGGCCGGCACCGCGATCGCCAGCATTACGCCGTAGAACTTCAGGTCTGCTTCCGGGGTCTCGGACAGCCCCATGATCACGCCGATGCTGCTCACCACGCCGATCGCCAGCACGATGCCCGCGTTGATCCACGCCTGGCGATGGGCATCGCGCGAGGACTCGGCCAGGTGCTCCTTGCGGATGTCGTCCTTCGACTTGAACGCCGGCCTGGCCTTGACCTTCTCGACGCCAACCGCCGTCGCGAGTACCTCGCCAGTCGCCGCGTTGTACCCGCAGTTCACGCACACCTGCATGCCGGCCCGCAGGAAGTTCCCGCACCCGGGGCACGGCCCGCCCTGCGGGGCCGACGCCGTCGGGGCCAGATCAAAGATCGCCGCGTTGTCGAAGACGTCGTCGCCGGGGTCCGCCGCGCCGCCCGCCCCCACCGCCGCCGGCTCGGGCCGCGTTGTCTTCGCGCCTTCCGGCGCGGCCTTGTCGAAGCACGGGCGGCACAGGTACCGCCCCTTCGCGTCCTTCACGCGCGGCTTGCCGACCACATCCACCTTGCAGCGGACGCACACCTTCGACGCAGCCGCCTCGGACATCGGGCACCCCTCCGCGCCATCGGCTCCGGATCACCCGCCCGGCACGATGGCGACGGAATCTAACAAAGGGCGTCCCGCGGTTCAAGACGGATCAGCACACAAATAGAGTCTCGCGACCCCGCCGCTCCACCAATCGAACCAACACCGCGCACGCAAACCGCCCGCCGGGCGGGAACCCGGCGGGCGGCGAGAGAGACCGACGCCTGCGGCAGACGACTCGGATGTGCCACATTCGTGTGGCCGGTGGCTCGGCGCGATCCTCAGCCCGCGGCCCGCGCCAGCCGCGCCTTGAGCGTCTCGCCCGACTGCACCCCCACCAGGCGATCGACCTCGCGCCCGCCCTTGAAGATGATCAGCGTCGGGATCGACTGCACCCGGTGCTTCGACGCGGCGTTGGGCGCCTTGTCGACGTCCAGTTTCGCCACGATCGCCGTGCCCTTGGTGTCCTCTGCGAGCCGGTCGACCGTCGGCGCGATCGCGCGGCACGGCGGGCACCACGCGGCCCAGAAGTCCACGAGCACCGGCACATCCGCGCTCGCGATGGTCTTCTCGAAGGTCGTGTCGTCGAGGTGGACGACGGGGTTCTGGGTGCCGGTGGCCATGGGAAACTCCTTTCGGCCAGTTGTGGAGGGGGCCGGCCCGCACGCCGAGCCAGGCCCCGGAATCGTGCCGACCCGCGCTGGCGAATCGGCACGCAGAAGATCAGACGAGGCAATCCAGAAGTCACTCCCAGATGAGGGGCAGTGCCCCTTGGCGCGGCACACGCCTCACCCGAAACTGCCTTCCTCTGCGCCCTCAGCGACTCTGCGGTGAGTCCCGTTCGGCGAGTCCCTCAGCGGGCCCCGACGGTCTGGCGCGACTCCACCACCGGGAAGTCGATCTCCGTCGCGAACGCCCGGTTGAAGTAGTTGGTGAACACGTTGAGCGCCACGGCCCCCACCACCTCGGCCAGTTCCGCGTCGGACAGCCCGGCCTTCCGAGCCGCCTCCACGTCGCCCGCCTCCACGCCGCCGCGGGTTTCGATGATCGACCGAGCGAACGCCAGCGCGGCCGCCGCCTTCGGGTCGCTCGCGGAGCCGTCCCGGGCCGCGGCGATCTGGTCGGGCTTCAACCCGGCCATCTTGCCCAGGGCGCTGTGGGCCGAGAGGCAGTAGTCGCACGCGTTGGTCTCGGCCGCCAGCAGGGCGATCTGCTCGCGGATCGGGGCCGCCAGCGCCCCGCCGCCCAGGGCCCCGCTCAGGCTCGCGTAGCCCTTGAGCACCGCGGGCGAGTTGCCCATCACCTTCATCATGTTGGGCACGGTGCCCAGGGCCTTCTTGAGCGAGGCGAAGATCTCCTGGTTCGAGCCGGTCGCGGCCTCGGGGTTCTGGATCGGAAGACGGGCCATGGTGCGTTCCTTTCGGTCGTGGCGACGGCCCGGACGGCAGCCTGCCGCCCTTGCCCGCCGCGGGTTGTCTTTCTGTCCGGCCGCCACATGGCGACTGGAACGACCTGTAGATGAGGGCGGGGCGGGGCGTGTGACAGGCCACGCCAACCGGCGGTCGAGGAAAGCCGAGAGCGGAAGGTGGTCCTACCAAGGCCGTTGAGAGGCCACAGCAAACCAGATCAGGCCGGCAACGAAGGCGTAGTCAAACGCGGCCAACGTCAGTGGCAGCGCCGCATCACGCGCGTGGAACCCGGGCCTCGCGATCAGGACCCACACCACCGCCGCGAGCACCAACGCGCCGCCCAATCCAAGACAGATCAGTGCTTGGAGGCACCCGGCCCGAGTCGCTGGGAATCCAAACTCGCCGATTGGCAGCGTCGCGGGAGGAACGGCGGCACACGCAAGGCCAAGCGCGACCATCCCGGCCGCAACGCCCAGACGACCGAGGAACCGGCGCACGGCATACCGACGCATGTGGCCGAACGCCAGCCCGCACTCCGAACATCGCTCCGCCAGCCCGACGAGGCTGTATCCGCACCGCGGGCAGGTTGTCCGTTCGAGATCGCTCACACCCGGGCCCGCTCATCCTCCTCCGACGCTTCCAGATCGTCCTCGCCCGCGTCGTCGGTCTCAGCCTCGTCGGACTCAGCGTCCTCGTCCTCATCCTCCTCCGCTCGATCCGGGAACGCCGTGCGCTCCATCGCCAGCACCCAGTCCTCGACCGCCTGACCGTAGTGGTACAGGTCGACCTTGACCTCCTGCCCGCCCAGCCCGGAGTGCTGCTGCTTGATCTTGAGGAACACGATGAACTTGTCCCATCGGCGCTTGTCCACGTCCTCCAGGTCGCCCGGCGTCACGACGTGCCCGCCCGGCACCGTCAGACGCTGGCCCTCGGGCTCCCACGAGTACCGCTTGCCCGCGACCCGCACAAACTTGAACAGCAGCCACGGCCCGATCGAGAACCCGATCGCCACGAACAGCCACTGGGCCGGGATGTCGTACGCCGCCAGCGGCGCGGGGGCCGTGCGCGTCGTCCACTCGCGCTCCAGCGTGCCGAGGCGCTCGCCCGGGTTCTCGATCGTTGTGTGCTCCGGGCTGACGTGCCCGATGCGGCTCAGGGCCTCCAGCCACACCAGCCGCTTCTGGTCCATCTCGCCCAGGTTCTGCGTCCCGGCCCGCGACCGCTCGCGCAGCGACGCGAGTTCGGCCGCGGGGTCGGCGATCGTCGCCTGCCCGAGCCGCCCGCCGCTGGACCACGACCGCAGGTACTCCAGTTGCTTCCGCTCCGCGTCGAGGCGTCCCCGCTCGGGGTACACCACCAGCGCGTCGTACAGCCCCCAGGCCCCGAACCCGAGCAGCACGATCGCGAACCCGAGCGTCTTGAGCCACCAGCGCGGCGCCAGGCGGGACGTGCCGGGCTCCAGCACCGACGCCGGCGGGCCCACGTCCTCTTCGTCCTCATCGGGCTCAGATTCGAACGCCTCGTCCGGGGCCTCCTCGCCCACTTCCACGTCCGCGTCCTCGTGGGCCGCCCCGCCATCGATCGGCTCGTGCTCGTCGCGATGCTCTGCCATAACGCCCTCCGGCTGAGCCCGTGTCATCGGCCCGACCCGAGGGTATTCGTCGGCGAACCGCCAAATCCGCGGACCGTCTGGCTCCGAACCCGCGCTGCGGATCCCGTGCCGCCTATTCCAGCGGCGTCCGCTCCAGCGCCAGGCTCCACCACCGCTCGGCCCGGGCCATGCCGCCGGGGCGCGACGCCATCGACGCGAACCCGCCCTCGCTCACCCGGCGCGTCGGGATCCGCGGCACGTCGTACGGGCGGGCCATCGCCTCGGTCAGCCAGAGCGAGTGGATCAGCCGAGCCCGCCGCCCGGCCTCCATCCGGTCATGCTTGGAGAACCACCAGCGCATGGGCGGATGATACCGACGCCGCGCCGATCCCTTTCCGGTATCGGTTGGAAACTCCAACAGGCGAGGCGCCCGGTGCGATACCTTGGGGCCGACGCGCGACCGCCCCCGACGGAACCGGATGGCACCCGCCCGCGCACCCTCAGCGATGCCCCCGCCGAAGCCGCTCCAGTTCGACGCTGTCGAACCCCCAAAACTGGGGAGCGATCGGTCCAAGCCGCAGAGCCGCCCGCCCGCCGAGGGTGCCGAGGAGGACTTGGTTCGGGCCATCCAGAACGGCGACCAGGACGCCTGGCGCGACCTGGCTCGGCGGGTGCTGCCCCGCCTGTATGCCTTGTGTTATCGGATGATGGGGCGGCGCGAGGACGCCGCCGACGCGGCCCAGGCCGCCATGCTCCGCCTGCTGCAGGTTATCGGACAGTACGACGGACGGAGCCGCTTCTCGACCTGGGCCTACCGGGTGACCACCAACATCTGCATCTCTCGCCTGCGGTCGGCCAAGGTCCGGCGGGCGTCGAGCCTGGACGCGGCCCGGGACCCGAACGAGGGGCCCGGCGTCGGGCGGTCGATTGAGCCGGAAGGTCGGGAACCGGACCCGGGTTCGAGCGTCGAACACTCCGACGCGGCTGCCCGGCTGGTGCGGGCGATGCGGACGCTGGAGCCGGAGCAGCGGGCGATTCTGATTCTCCGGGACGGCCAGGACCTTGCGTACGACAGGATCGCGGAGGTGCTGGGGATCGGGATCGGGACGGTCAAGAGCCGCCTGTTCCGGGCCCGCGGCGCGCTCCGCGAGGCGATGGAGGAGATGGGATACTCGGCCGGATCGCCGCGTGGGCGCACCCCGGATTCGGAGGCGGCGGAGACGGAACCAGACGGCGACGCGATCGATTCGACCGGATGACGACCCGACATGGCGAGCAACCACTCCAACCCGGATCGCGCCACGCCGAGCCCCTCGGACGAGGCGATGCTCGCGTTTGTCGAGGGCGAGCTCGGCGCCGGCGAGGAGGCCGCGCTGCGTCGGGCGCTGGCCCGGTCGCCGCAGGTGATGCTGCGGCTGGAGGCGATGCGGCGGGAGCGGTCGGTGCTTCGCGGCGTGCTGCTGCGCGAGCCGTACATCCCGGCGTCGGTGCAGCGCCGGATGGAACGGGGTGTCGAGCGGGGCGTCGAGAGGGTATCCGGGATCAAGGCCGGGACTCCGGCGGGCGCGGGCGACGCGGATGGCTCGGGTGGATGGTCGTCGGCGGGCGAACATGATCCGCTGCTCGTGCAGACGATCCCGATCGACCGCGCCCTGCCGCGGCGGTCGTGGAACTCGGGCGGGCTTGGCGTCGGGCTGGCGGCGGCTGCGGCGATCGCGCTGGTCGTCGGCGGCGTGCTGGCGACGATCGGCGTCGGGACGCCCTCGGCGAGCGGGCCATCGACGCCCTCGATCGCACGAAGCCGCGGCGCGGGCGACCCGAACGCAACACCCGGCCCGCTTGTGATGGCAGTGCCCGATCGTGCCGAGCGGTCGGCGGGCGTGCCGGCGGCGGGGCCGGACATCGCCGACGACCGACCGGGCGAGGTGCTCGCGATGGAGTCGGGATCGGCGTTGCACACCGATCCGATTCTCGACGTTCCTGAGTCGCTGCCTTCGACGCGCGTGCTGCCCGGGCGCGTCGCGCGGACCGAGGTCATGGCGCTGGCCGAGCAGCGTCGCCTGGCGCTACGTGTCACGGCACCGGAGCCTCGAACCGTGATCGCGGCCATGGAAGCCGCCGCCGCCGACTCGGACCGCCCGGCGTGGCACGTCCGCGCCGACGCGCCGGCGACGCTGGCCGGCTCGATGGGCCTGACGCTCGCGCCGTGGGACGAGCGGGCCGCGACCTCGCCGAGCACGCCGTTTGCCACCGGTCCGGACGCGCCGTCGGGCGAGCCGACGCGCATCGCCAGTGCGCCACCCACCGACCCCGACGCGTGGCTGCTGCGCCCGACTGAGGATGCGCTGGCGGTGTACCTGGCCGAGGTCGACCTGACCGAGGCGGGTCTGCGCACACTGGAGCGGGACCTGAACCGGGCCGCGGGCGGGCAGAGCGGATTCGCGGCCCTGGAGACCTCGCTCGACGGCGTGATCGGCGGGCCGACGCTGCTGGTGCCGGCCCGGGACGTGATCTGGTGGTACGACTCGCCACGCGAGTGGTCGAAGCGGGCGTTGGTGCCGATCGTGATCGAGCGGCCTTGAAGGCGGGTTCACCGCAGAGACGCAGAGGGCGCAGAGGAAGGCAGGATGCGGGGGGGAGGAGCCCGCTTCCGGGTTCGCCTGGTTCCGCTGCGTCTGTGTGTGTCGATCAACTCGGTCTACGACTTTGTGTCTGGCTCTTCGGCCAGTGATCGCGTAATGGCGATCTCCTGCAGGCGGATGCTGGCGCGGTCGAGGGCTTCCTTGGCGGCGTGGAAGGCGTTGGGATCGACCGAGCGCCAGTCCTTCGCGGCCGAATCGACCAGCGCGCGCAGCGCACCGACCTGCTTGGTCAGTTCGTGGCGGTAGGTTGGATCGAGCGAGTCGCCGAACCGCTCCAGTCGCTCGCCGATCCATTTGAGATCGAGGCGGCTGTTCGTGACCAGATCGACGACGCGGTGGCGGGCCATGTCCTCGCGCGCGTGGGCGACGGACTCGGCCTCGATGCGATCGACCTCGTCGCGCGTGAGGCCGTGGTTGGGCACGACCTGCACCTCACCCCGTCGCCCGCTGCGGCGCTCGGTGGCGGCGACGCGGAGGATGCCCGAGGCGTCGACGAGGAACTCGACCTCCAGTTGCGGGATGCCCGCGGGCATCGGCGGCAGCCCGGCGAGGCTGAACTCGGCCAGACGCCTGCAGTCGGCGGCCATCTCCCGCTCGCCCTGGTACACGCTGAAGCGCACCGACGTTTGGCCGTCGACGCTGGTCGAGAACATCTCTGTGGCGCGGCAGGGCACGGTCGAGTTGCGCATGATGAGTTTGGCGACCGCGCCGCCGACGGTTTCGATGCCGAGCGAGAGGGGGATGACGTCGAGAAGGAGCGAGCCGCGGGCCGCGCCCGAGAGGATGCCGGCCTGGACCGCGGCCCCGAGGGCCACGACGCGGTCCGGGTCGAGCGCGGTGTAGGGCTCGACGCCGAAGAACGCGGCGGCGGCGGCGCGGACGCGCGGGATGCGGGTGGAGCCGCCGACCATGACCACGGCGTCGATCGGCGCACCGTCGAGGTCGGCGCGGGCGTCGCGCATGGCGCGCCGGCAGGCGTCGGTGGTGCGCCGGACCCAGGGGTCGATAAGGTCTTCGAGTTCAGCGCGCGTGACCGTGCGCTCGTAGGTCACGTCGTCGTTCACGCGGATGGCGACGCTGGCCGACTCGGCCTCGGAGAGGCGGATCTTGACGGACTCGGCGAAGCGGCGCAGGGCCTGGCGGGTGTGCGGGTCGAGGGCCGCAATGGCCGGGGGCGTCTGGGCGCTCGCGGCGGGCTGGGGGGCCGCGACGCCGAGACGATCGAGGATCTCGCGGGTGAAGAGGTCGACGAGCAGCATGTCCACGTCGTCGCCGCCGAGGTGGGTATCGCCGGCGGTGGAGAGGACCTGGAAGTAGGCGGTCTGATCGGCGGCGGATGCGTCGGAATCGCCAGCGGCCGGTGATGGGGCCGTTGCCGGCGTGATCCGCAGGATCGACACATCGAACGTCCCCCCGCCGAGATCGAAGACCGCGATGTGGCGAGTGGGCTCGCCGGGGCGTGTGCCGAGGCCGTAGGCCAGCGCGGCGGCGGTTGGCTCGTTGACGATGCGGACCACGTCGAGCCCGGCGAGACGCCCGGCGTCGCGCGTGGCCTGGCGCTGGGCGTCGTCGAAGTAAGCCGGGACGGTCACGACGGCGCGGCGCACGGGCACGCCGAGGTTGGCCTCGGCCTGGGCCTTCAGGGCGCGGAGGATGTCCGCCGAGACTTCCTGCGGCGAGAGCGTGCGCCCGGAGGGCAGGCGGACGCGGGCCGTGTCGTGCGGGCCCTCGGCCACGTCGTATGAGAGGTACGGGAGGTCGGCGCGGGCATCGGCGAGGGAGCGGCCCATGAGGCGCTTGACGCTGGAGATGGTTGTGGCGGGGAACTCGACGGATCGCTCGCGGGCGGGCCAGCCGACGATGGGGGGCTCGCGCGTCGCTTCGGCTTCGCCCGATCCATTCGCGTCGCTTTGCTCATCAGCGTAACGCACCACCGAGGGCATGAGCGCGCGGCCCTCGGCGGCTTCGAGCACACGGGGGGCGCCGCTGACGAACACCGCGACGAGGCTGAAGGTCGTGCCGAGGTCGATGCCGACAATGGGGTCGGCAGGCGGACGCGTTGTGGTTCGAGTCGCTTCTTCCACGTTGCCGGACGATAGGAACGCGGTTGCGAGGCACCCGGGCGCGCCCGCCCAAGCGGGGCGATCGGACGGCCATGTGTGGGGGAGCGCGAGGCGCAGTGCCGCCTACGGCCTGATCCACGCCAGCGACGCGAGTTCGTCGATCACGCCCTGGGCCGCGGGGTTGGACTCGAGTTGGATGGCCCGCTGGTGGCGCTGGCCGGACGCGGCCACATCGACGTAGGCCCAGCCGTCGGGCGGCGAGGGGACAGCCGATGGGCCGGGGCCGGCGCCGCTCACAGGCGTTCCGGCGGCATCGGCGGCCAAGCCCGCGGACTCGACGAGCGTCCACAGACGCTCGACCTGGCGCGGGTCGAGGCGGCGGGTCCGCGGCGGAAACGTGCCTGGGTCGACGCCCGCGCCGACCGCGACGCGGAGGGTGCCGTCGGGCTCGAGGATGTACTGGGCGGGGCGCTGGGGGCGGGGCAGGCCAGGCTCGTCGCGCGTCGCCAGGACGGTGATGGCCAGGCCGAAGTCGCCGGGGACGCCCGAGACGGGGTGGCGGGTCGCGCCGCAAGCCCAGAGGGAGGCGGCGAGGCACCCGGCGAGCGCCGCGACCACGATTCCAGACCCGGACCGGCGCGACCATCTTGACAGCGTCCAACGCAAGGCGGTCACGATCGGCGGCGTCGTGCGGCGGGCGGATGGACGAGCGGGCGAACGCATCGTCGGGAGTCTATCGGGTGCGCCGCACCGCGGGGGCGTTCCCGACGTGTCTCCGCGGGATTGGCGGGTGCGGGCGACCCGGCGTCTATCCTTGCCTCCCATGCATGTTTCCGTCGCCTGGCTGAACCGACTGCTCGACCGGCCCGTCACGCCCGACGAGGCCGAGCACGTGCTCACGCACGTCGGGTTCCCGATCGAGACGCGGGAGGCCGTCGGCGATGGCGACACCATGCTCGACGTTGAGGTCACGTCGAACCGGGGGGATGTGCTGAGCCACGTCGGGTGCGCGCGGGAGATCGCGGCGGCGACGGGGCGGAAGGTGGTGATGCCGCGGGTGGAGTTGCCCGGGGGCGGGACGGGCGAGGCGGCGTCGAAGGCCTTGCGTTTGGAGAACCGCACGCCAGAGGCCTGTCCCCGCTTCACCGCCCGCGTCATCCGCGGCGTCAAATTCGGGCCCAGCCCGGCGTGGATGGTCGCGGCCCTGGAATCCGTCGGGCAGCGGTCGATCAACAACGTTGTCGATGTCACGAACTACGTCAACTTCGAGTATGGCCAGCCGTCGCACGTGTTCGACCTGAAGAAACTCGCGGGCGCGGCCCTGATCGTCCGCTTCGCGAGCGAGGGTGAGAAACTCCGCACGCTCGACGACAAGGCCCGGACGCTCAAGGCGACCGATCTCGTGGTGGCCGATGCGGAGCGGGCCCAGTCGCTGGCGGGTGTGATCGGCGGGGCGGACTCGGAAGTCGACACAAGCACAACGGACGTGGTGCTGGAGGCCGCGACGTGGGACCCCGTGACGATCCGCACCGCGGCCCGTCGGCTGGGCATCCGCACCGACGCGTCGCACCGCTTCGAGCGGCGCGTGCACCCGACCACGATCGATGAACCGGCGGCCCGAGCGGCGGCACTGATCCTGGAACTGGCGGGCGGGACGCTGTGCGACGGGATGCTCGACGAGGGCGGGGCGAGGCCGGCGGTGCGGACGGTGTCGATGCGGACCGAGCGGTGCCGCATGATGCTGGGCTACGCGCTGCCCGACGCCGAGATGATCTCGATCATGGAGGCTTTAGGGCTGGGCGTGAAAGCCGAGGCCCGGACGCTTGCCTGCACGATCCCGCCGCACCGCCTTGATCTGGAGCGAGAGATCGACCTGATCGAGGAGGTCGCGCGGATCGCGGGCTACGAAAAGATCCCGACGCTCGACACGCTTCCCGTGCGGGCCCGGGCCGCCCAGCGGACCGAGAGCGTGCGCCAGCGGATCGCGGGCGTGCTGACCGGCATGGGGTTCTACGAGACGGTGACGTTCTCGTTCGTGCGCCCGGCGGACGCCGCGGACTTCCTCCCGCCCGGCATGGCCCGGATCGACGTCGACGACGAGCGCCGCGGCGAGGAGCCGACGCTCCGCCCCAGCGTCGTGCCCAGCCTGCTGCGGTGCCGACGCGCGAACCAGGATGGGCAGGTCGACCAGCCCGGCGGCGTGCGGCTCTTTGAGGTCTCATCGGTGTTCGCGGGCACTCAAGCCGAGAGCGGGAAGGCAGGCGATGCCTCGTCGCCGACGCACGCCGAGCATCGCAACCTCGCGCTGCTGATGGACGTGCCCGGCACGGGGCGGAAGCGCTCGCAGGACGATGTGCAGGCGGCGATGCGGGTCCTGCGCGGGGCGATCGACCAGGTGGTGGGCGCGGCCGGGCTGCTGCCGTCGACGATCACGCTTAAGCCGATGACACCCGAGTGGACCGTCCATCCGGCGTGCGACCCCGCCTCGTCGGCGGGCGTGATGCTGGGCGAGAAGCCGCTGGGCTACATGGCGCTACTGTCGGCCTCCGCGCAGAAGAAGCACGATCTGGATGTGCCGGTGGTGTACGCCGAACTCGGCATGCACGTGCTGGAGGGCCAGGCCGCGCCGCTGCGCGAGGTGCGTCCGCTGCCGGCGTTCCCGGCGATCGAGCGCGACCTCTCGATCGTGGTTGACGAGGCGGCCCGGTGGGCCGAAGTCGAGCGGATCGTGGGCCAGGCCGGGCTCGACCTGTTCGAGGCCCTGTCGTACGTCACGACCTACCGCGACCCGGCGAAAGTCGGCAAGGGGCGCAAGAGCCTCACGCTGCGGGTCCGGTTCCGTGCCCCGGACCGGACGCTGCGGAGCGAGGAGGCCGATGCGCCGATCGCCTCGCTGGTGGAGCGGTTCGAGCGCGAACTCGGTGCCACGCTGCGGGCGTAGATCGGTGCGTCGACCGGGCCGCGCGAGTGGAGCACGACGCCGAGCTAGCGTCCCGATAACCGTCCCCGCCCGATCTGTTCGCATCATGGGCGTGCCATGGGCGGTCGATCGGCGGGGCCGCGGCCCGGCCCGGACCACTTGTTGCTACCATGCGATGTCCGACCCGCTCCGCCGGAAGCCCGACGGATGCGTGCCCAAGGAAGGAGTCCGACGATGACCCAGACCGCCAGCGGAGCCAAGCCAGCGAGCGTTCCCGCCCCGGCCCCGGCCGCGACGAAGGAACGCCCCTACGTCTGGGTCAACGGCGCGCTCGTGCCCGCCAGCGAGGCCAAGGTCAGCGTCTGGGACCACGGGCTGCTCTACGGCGACGGGGTGTTCGAGGGCATCCGCGTGTACCGCGGGCGGATCTTCTTGTGCGGGCAGCACATGGACCGCCTGTGGTGGTCGGCCGAGCAGCTCCGCCTCAAGATCCACATCACGCGCGAGGAGATGGTCCGCCTCATGCGCACCTGCATCGAGGCCAACGAGATCACCGACGGGTACATCCGCCTGCTGGTGACGCGCGGCGTCGGCACGCTTGGGCTCAACCCGTTCCTGTGCCCGGAGCCGGGGATCATCTGCATCGCCGACCAGATCCGCCTGTTCCCGAAGGAGTTGTACGAGTCGGGGATGAAGGTGATCGTTGCGGAGCGCCCCAAGACGCCCGTGGCGTGCCTGGACCCGCGGGTCAAGAGCCTCAACTACCTCAACAACATCATGGCCAAGGTCGAGGCGATCGATCAGGGCCTGCTCGAGGTCATCATGCTCAACACCGATGGCAAGGTGACCGAGGGCTCGGGCGACAACCTGTTCCTGGTCAAGGACGGGCAGATGTACACGCCGCCGCTGTCGGTCGGGGCTTTGGGCGGCATCACCCGCCGCTTCGTCATGGAGCGGCTCGCGCCGTCGCTGGGGCTGAAGGTCCAGGAGAAGGTGTTCGAACTCTCGGACATCTTCGCGGCCGACGAGGCGTTTCTGACCGGCTCGGCGGCCGAGATCATCGGGATCTCCGCGGTGATCGACCGCAAGTCCAGCGGCGGCAAGGAGCACACGCTCTCGGGCGGCAAGGAGGGGCCGACGACCAATCGCCTCCGCCAGGCGTTCCGGGCGATCGTGACGTCGGACAGCATCCCGGAGGATTGAGGCCGGGCCGAGGCCAGAAGCCGTCCTGGGGGCTGAGCCCGCCCCGCGCGATCCTCGTCTCCCATTTGGCTATGCGCACAGCGAGTCGAGATTCGACTTCGCCGACGCGCACCGATCGACGATCGCGTCGATCTCGGTCCGCTTGGCCTCGCGCTCGTCCGCGGCGAGGTCGGTCAGGTTGACCACGACGTTCCACCTGGCCGCCTCGGCCCCGGCCAGGGCCAGCACGCCCGCGATCGCCAGATCGCTCTTGAGGAACGGGTTTGAGCGACCGGCCAGCCCGACCAGCGCATCGAGCGTTTCGGCGCACACGCCCGCGAGGCCCATCGGCACCGCGATCGCGTCGTGAAGGGCCTCGAGAAACTCCGTGGCCCGCGTCGGATGATCGGCGGGCAGCCGCTGGAGCGTGTTCAGGCGCGCGTACGCCGCGGCGTCGGCTTCGGCGCGGCGCAGACACTCGCCCCGCAGCACCACGAGTCGCCCGGCCTCGAGTTCCAGGTGCGACTGGTGCTCGGCCATCGACTTCTTGCCCAGCGAGTACGCCACCACCATCTCGCCCAGGGCGCACCCGAGCGCCCCGACGATACCCGCGACCGCCCCGCCGCCGGGCGTCGGAGCCTTCGCGGCGATCTGGTCGAGCAACGTGGCGAGCGGCGTGCGAACGAGATGGTCCATGGGGCATTGTTGCGTGGGCACGATGCCGGAGGGGAACGGACGGGCCCGTTCCTGGGCGTGCGGCGGGCGCCGCGACAAAAAGACCGACGCCCGCACGGGTGGCGGGCGCCGGGGAGTGAGCATCCGTTGTCGCGCGGCGATCGGACCTTGACCCGATCAGCGGCGCCGACGGCGCGAGACGAGCCCGCCCGCCATGGCGACGGCCACGAGCCCGGCGGGGGCCGGCACGGGGGCCGGGTTCAGCTGGTAGCGGACGAGCACGCGGCTGTACAGGTCGCCCAGCGGGATGAGCAGGTTGTCGGTGTCGACGCCGTTCCACTCGCCGCCGCCCACGCCGACGAGTTCGGGCGTGTGGTTAACGGTGTTCTGGCCGCCGGGACCGCTGAAGGTCGCCATGGCGCCGTTGGCGGGGATGTTGATGGAGGTGTAGAAGGGGCGGAAGTCGACGGCGTTGGTGGTGCCGAGTTCCCAGCCGAAGGCGACGGCGGTCTGCCCGCCGACGGTCGTGCCGATGGGCACGAGGGGCGAGCCGTTGGCGGTCTCGATCTGGATCTCGATGAAGTCGCGGTCGTCGGGGGTGAAGAACTGGCGGACGCGCCCGACGATCTCCACGCCGGCGGGGTTGGTGCCCAGCGACTGGAATCCGGAGTTGATCACCACATCGACGCTGCCGAGGGAGTTGACAAAGCCCTGGGCGTTGTTGATGCCCAGCATGCGGAGGCTGAGCGACTGGGTGCTGTTGCTCAGCGTGGCCGAGGCGGGCGGATCGTCGGTGAATCCGCCGCCGGCGCCAGCGCCCAGGTTGCCCGAGGGATCCAGTTGGCTCCGCAGGCCAGCGAGCTGGGCACCCAGCACCTCGGCCCTGGCATAGCCGGCGTGGTCGGAGAGGAAGGTCGTGGCCTGCTGGCCGGTGGCGTCGACCCGTCGGCTCACCGTCGGATCGGCGAGGGTCGCCGTCGCGAGCGAGGCGACGATGCCGGCGGCGAGGACAACCTTGAGTGCGTGGTTCGGCGTGGACATAGGACAACCTCTCCCTCGATGAGGACGGACCGAGGAACAACCGGCACTCCGAGGAGCGCTCGTGGACTCTGCAAGGGGCACGGGCGCATCCGCGGCACCGCCGCGTGCAAACCGCACCGCTCCCCTTCAAACTACACCGTGATTGGGCGGACGCCAGCAAAGGCGTCAAAAACCGCATCGTCGGCACAATCCGACCCGAATCCCGTTGTTCGCGGACCCGCGTCGCCGCGACCTAACCTCTTGAAATGGCCCGCTCCCCTTCCCATCGCCCGACGGTCGCCGTGACGGGCGTTGGGGCTGTTGCCCCGAACGGGATCGGCGCGGCGGCGTTTGCGGCCGGGCTCCGAGAGGGGCGGTCGGGGGTGGGGCCGCTGGCGGAGCGGGACCCTCGCGTCCGCTGCACGGTGGCGGCGACTTGCGACGGATTCGACCCCGAGTCGGTGCTCTCGCGGGCGGACCTGGAGCGAGTGCCGCGCCTGGTGCCGATGGCGCTCGCGGCGTGCCGCGAAGCGCTCGGGATGGCGGGGGTGGCGACGCCGCTCGACGCCCAGGCGGGCGTGGACCGGGCCCGCGAGTTCGGCCTGGTGCTGGGCACGGGCGGCGGCGGGATTGACTTCACGCTGACCCAGGCCGACGCGTTCCACCACGATCGGCGCCAGAGCCTGTGGACCATCACCAACGCGACGCACGGCAACCTGGCGGGGGAGCTCTCGATCCGCCTCGGGCTGCACGGGGCGTCGCTGTGCGTGTCGACCGGGTGCGCCTCGTCGAGCGACGCGATCGGGCTTGCGTGCGACCTGCTGCGATCGGATCGCCCGGGCTCGCCGCGGAAGATGGTGGTGGTCGGGGCCGACGCCCATGTGCGGACCGAGACGCTGATGGGCATGGAACTGCTGGGCGTGCTGGCGACGCGCGACTGGGAGGGCGCGGGCGAGGACCCAGCGTCGGCGAGCCGCCCGTTCGACGCCCGGCGCGACGGATTCGTGCTGGGCGAGGGAGCCTGGGCGGTCGTGCTCGAGCGGCGCGAGGCGGGCGATACCGATTGGCGCGAGCGGGATGTGGCCCGCCTGGCGGGGTACGGGGCGACCTGCGACGCGTACCACCGCGTCCGCCCGGCGCCGGACATGGAAGAGAGCGCGCGGGCCATGCGTCTGGCGATCCAGGACGCGGGATGGCGCGTCGAGGAGGTCGGCGCGATCCAGTACCACGGCACGTCCACCCAGGTCAACGACGCGCTCGAGACCAAGGCGGTGCGCCTGGCCCTGGGCGACCACGCCGAGCGGGTTCCAGGCTCGTCGATCAAGTCGATGATCGGGCATCCGCAGGGCGCGTGCGGGGCCGCGGCGGTGGTCGCCATGATCGCCGCCCTCCGCGGGCTGGACCGAGGCCCGGCGTTTATCCCCCCCACCATCAACCTTCAGCAGCCCGACCCGGAATGTGACCTGCACTACACGCCGGGGCGGAGCGTACCGACCGACGCCCGGCGGGTGCTGGTGAACTGCCTGGCGTTCGGAGCCAAGAACAGCGCGTTGGCGATCGAGGTGCGATGACCGCGTGCGAGCCCGTTCGTCCCGCGCCCCTGGTGGCGGATCGGGGCGAGAGCGGACGCCCCCGGCTATCCTGCCCCCATGGACCGCTGGACACACCCGCTGGCCCCGCTCGCGGCCTCTCTCGCTCTGGCAATGGCCCCGTCGGCGATGGCCCAGGACGCCGCCCCCGGCACGCCGTCGCCCGCGTCGGCACAGCCGACAGGCGACGCGGCAAGAGGCGGCCAGCCGGTCGACCAGCCCGTCTATGAACTCGACGATTCGGGCGCGTGGGTGCAGACCGCGGCCCCGGAGCCCGGCTCGGACGCCGCGGTGATGGCCGAGGTGCGGCGTCTGATCGTCGAGAACCGCACGGGCGAGGCGATCTCAATGCTGGACCAGTGGCTCGTCCATCACCAGCGGTCGGCGAATCCCTATGTGCCCGAGGCCCTGCTGCTCCGGGGCGACGCCAAAGTCGCGGCGGATAACGAGTACAGCGCGCTGATCGAGTACGAGGCCGTGACCATGTTCCCGGAGTCGCCGCACTTCGTGACGGCCCTGGAGCGCGAGTACGAGATCGCGCTGCGGTATCTCAACGGGCTGCGCCGCAAGTTCCTGGGCCTGCGCATCGAGGACGCTCGCCCGACCGGTGAGGAACTGATGGTGCGGATCCAGGAGCGCCTGCCGGGCAGCCGCCTGGCCGAGCAGGCGGCGATCGAACTGGCCGACTACTACTACCGCCGACGGGACATGCCGATGGCCTCGGATATGTACGAGATCTTCACGCGGAACTTCCCGGACAGCCCGTACCGGCGCTGGGCGATGCAGCGGTGGATCTACTCGAGCCTGGCCCGCTACAAGGGCCCCCGCCACGACACGACCGGCCTGGTCGACGCCCGGAACCTGATCGAGGACTTCCGCGACCAGTACCCGCAGGACGCCGAGAGCGCGGGCATCAACGAGGCGCTGCTGACGCGCGTGGACGAGTCGCTGGGCGACAAGCAGCTCGAGACCGCGCGGTGGTACCTGCGCACGGGCGACGAGCCGTCGGCCAGGTACACGCTGCGTCGGCTGGTCCGGGACCACCCGCAGACCGTGGCCGCGGTCGAGGCGCTCGGCCTGCTGCGCGAGCGCGGGTGGGACGCGGGGGTCGTCGCGCCGACCGGGCCGGTCGGTGCGCCCACAAACGCTGCGGGAGGCGAACCGGCGGCGAGCCAGGGCGAGCCAGCCACTTCCGGCGAGGCCCAGCCGTGAAACGCCCCGTGCGCACCATCGCCCTCCATGGATGCCTGCTGGCGTGCGGCCTTGCCGGCCTCTCGGCATGCGCGTCCGACCCCACCCAGGGCTACTCGTTCGAGACCACCTACGACCAGAGCGTCCGCACCATCTCCGTGCCGATCTTCCAGAACTCGACGTTCTGGGTCGGCGTCGAGACCGAACTGACCGAGGCGATCATCGCCGAGATCCAGCGGGCCACGCCCTGGCGCATCACCCCCGAGCGTCCCGGCGGCGGGGGCGACACAACGCTCTCGGGCGTCGTGCAGGAGGTCGAGATCACGCGACTCTCCACATCACGGGCCAGCGGGCTGGTCGAGGAGGAGACCGTCACCGTCGAGGTCGACTTCGACTGGCGCGACAACCGGACCGGCCAGGTGCTGCTGGCGCGTCGGCGCTTCGCCGCGGCGGGCTCGTTCGTCCCGCATCGCCCGACGGGCGACCGGATCGACGTGGGGCGGCGTGAGGCGATCCAGCAACTGGCCCGCGACATCGTGTCTGAACTGCGGAGCGACTGGTAAGTCCTTCACGCGTTCGACGCCGACTCCACGCCCCGGATCCGCTCCAGCGTCCGCGTCGTGGACAGGCCCTCGACCAGTTCGACCAGCACGACCTTTCCGCCGCGCTGCTCGACGACCTCCTGCCCCACCACGCCCTTGCCGGCCCAGTCGGCGCCTTTGACCAAGACGTCGGGCTTGATCGCCTCGATCAGGCGCAGCGGCGTGTCCTGGTCGAAAAGCACCACGGCCCCGACGCACGCCATCGCGCCCAGCAGCCTGGCCCGGTCCTCCTGCGTGTTCACGGGGCGATCCGGGCCCTTGAGCCGGCGGATCGACGCGTCGTCGTTGAGCCCCACGATCAGGAAATCGCCCTGGGCCCGCGCGGCTTCCAGCAGCGCCGCGTGCCCGGCGTGCAGCACGTCGAAGCAACCGTTGGTGAACACGATCCGCTCGCCCGAACGCCGCCTGGCCCGGACCTCGACCAGCAGGCGATCCAGCGTCCGCAGGCCGCGATCGTCGCCGGCGTGCTCGAGGATCAACTGGTGGTGGATCTTTTCCAGCGGGATCGGCACAACGCCGAAAACTTCCACTTCCAGCCCGGCCGCGGCATTGGCCAGGCGGACGGCGTTTGGCCACGACAGTGCGTTGGCGCGCCCCGCGGCCAGCGCGGCGAGGAAGATGTCTCCCGCACCCGTCACGTCGTAGACCTCGCGCGCCACCGTCGGCACCGCCACGGCCTGTTGCCCGCGCTCCAGCAGCAGCGCGCCGTGCCGATCCAGCGTCAGCACCGCGGCCTCGCACTCCAGCCGCTCGGACAGGCGGGCCGCGAGCGCGCCGTTGTGGGCCAGATCGGCCGACTCGTGCGTGGGCAGGCCGGTGGCCCGCTCGGCCTCGACGCGGTTGGGCGTGATGGCGGTGCAGCCGCGGTACTTGGAGTAGTCCCCGATGGCCGCGGGATCGACGAACACGGGCACGCCGGCGTCGCGGGCCATCGCGATGGCCCGCTGGCACACGCCCGGCGTGCACACGCCCTTGTTGTAGTCCTCGATGCACAGCACATCGATCTGGCCCAGCACCCGCTCGAGGCCGCCGAGCAGCGCCGCGGCGGTCTCGCCGCTGAGCGGCTCGCGCGTCTCGTAGTCGACGCGGAACATCTTCTGCGGGTGGCGCGTCTGGGCCAGACCGATGAGGTTCCGCTTGACGGTGGTCGGGCGGGAGGGATCCTCGACCAGGCCAGCCGAGTCGACGCGTTCGCGTTCGAGCGCGCCCTTGAGGAGCCGCCCCTCGGCGTCCTGCCCGGTCACGCCGATCGCCACCACCGTCGCACCCAGCGCGACCAGGTCCATCGCGACGTTCGCGGCCCCGCCGGGGCGATCTTCCGTGCGGCGCACGTGCAGCACCGGCACCGGTGCGTCGGCGGACAGGCGCTCGGCGTCGCCGTAGACCAGTTGGTCCAGCATGAAGTCCCCGAGGACCGCCGCTCGGAAGGGCTTCCAGGCCGCCAGCGTGTTCAGGAGGTCGTCCATCGTGTGGCGAAGCAATGCTAGGTTCAAGGCGAGGCCCGTCCCGCTCCGACGGTCGGCCTTCGGCGCGCCGCCGCAGCCCTAGGGGACCGGCGAGGCTCACCATCAAGGCATCGAAGCCTGCGCCCCCAGTTCTCTGACCCGCTCCAACCGACGCTGGTGGATCTCCCGATCCGGCTCGATGATCGTCAGGGCCGCGATGTGGCGCTCGGCGGTCGCGTAGTCCTGGCGCAGCAGCGCGATCCGGGCCGCCAGTTCCCGCTGGTCGGCGTCGAAGGGCGCGAGCCACGTCGCCCGCTCGGCCTTCGGGGCCGCGGCGTCGTAGTCCGCGAGGGCCGCGTGCTGTCGCGCGAGTTCCGCGGCGTAGACGGGCGTGGCCTGCTCGCGCGCGTCCAGGAACGCCAGGTGCGGGATCGCCTCGTGCTCGCGCCCCGGCGTCCGCAGGTACAGCCGGGCCAGCGCCCGGTGCGGCCCGTCGTCCACCGGGCACGCCGCGGCGTACTCCAGCAGCATCACCGCCGTCTCGAGCGTCGCCTCGCCCCGATTCATCTCCAGCGTCAGGCGCACGATCTCGCGAAGCACTTCCGGGTGCCCCGGGAACTCCCCCAGCCACGAGCGCAACTGGTCCACGGAAGGCGCCGGAGTCCGTCCTTCGGGCGTGCCCTCGGGCCGGTCCCGCGCGATCAGTTCGCCCAGCGACGGCACGTCCGGGCTGGCCAGCATCCCTGCCGCCACCGCCTGGGCCTCGGCCCACGGACGGAACTCGCCCATGAACGCGTCGAGCGAGTCGACGCCGAGGGCCTGCTCGAACGCCGGCCCGATCGGCGCGCCGGCCGCGAACAGGTCCATCAGGCGCAGCGGCGCATCGGCCCCCCACCGCTCGATGATGAACTCGTACATCCAGTGCCCCTGCGCGTAGGCCTGGGCGCGGTCCGTCGGGCGGCGCGGGCGGACGAACATCAGGTCGATCTCGTCCATGCCGAACAGGTTGCCCGTCGTGAGTGCCTCGGTCAGCAGACGCCAGCGTGAGAAGTCGCGCGGCCCATCTTCCAGATACACCGCCGCGGCCTCCGTGAACCAGTGCGGGATCCGGTTGTTCGTTCGGGCCAGCGTCACGGTGTGCGTGTACTCGTGCTGCAGCACGCGCGGCCAGTCGTACGTCCCCAGGCTGTGCCCAGCCCCGACCTGCGGGCTCTCCATCGCGATCACCGGCCCCGTCGCCGCCGCCACAGTGTGGATGCTCGGCATCCCCGTGATCCGCACGCTGAACCACGCGTGGTCGGGCATGATCTCGACCACCGTGCGAACCGGCGGCTCGAAGTCGATCCCGCCCGTGCCGCCTCCCGCCACCCGCGCGTGGATCCGTTCGAGCACGTCCCGCATGTCGATCGCCAATGCCTCGTCGATGCCCGGCTTGTAGCGGATCACAAAGTGCTCGGTCTCCATCCGCTCGTACGTCAGCAGCTCCTCGACGAGCGTGAGGCTGTTTCGGGCCCGGAGGTTGAACGGGTCCAGCGCCGTCGCCGTCCGCAGCGCATCGCGAGCCGCCACGTCGCGCCCCGACTGCATCTCAAGCAGCCCGAGCGCGAGTCGCGGGCGGGCCCAGTTGGGCTGGCGCTCGGCCGCCTCTTCCAGGAACGCCGCGGCGTCCTCGTATTGGCGATCGTCCGCGAGACGCTCCCCCGCCTCCAGCAGCGCCAGCGGCGAGCCGGGCGACAGCGCGTCGAACGCCTCGCACCGCTCGCGGGCCAGTCCGATCTCGAAGAACCCGGCCGCGATGGCCGCGTGCAGCGCCCGCGCCTCGCGCATCTGCGGGAAGCGCTCGATCAGCGGCTGCATGAGCCGGGCCGCCTCGTCCGCGTCGCCCTGGCGCAGGCGCGCCCGCACCAGCACCATCGTCGCAATCGGCGACGAGCCGAGTTCGCCCTCCGGGTCGAGCCGCTCGTACCGCTCCTGCGCGAACCGGGCCGCGGCCTCGGCCCGCGCGAAATCGAACGAGTCCACCGCCGCCACGCCCAGCATCCCGAACGCCTCGCCCGACGCCGGGCACAGCGACAGCGCCTGCACGATCGCCTCGACCGCCTGCGGCGTGTTGTCCTTGTCCATCAGCAGTTCGGCCTCGGCCAGATACGCCGGCCAGTACAGGCGGTCCATCTCACTGCGGGCCCGCCCGAGCAGATCGGCGAGCGTGCGGTAGTCCGCGCCGGCCTGCCCCTCGCGCGCCGGGCCGCGCAGGCGCGACCGCGCGATCAGCGCCCGCACGCCCTCGGTCAGGTCCGCGGCGTTGTCGGCCCGCGTCCGCAACAGCCGCTCGACCGCGACATCCAGGGCCGCGTCCGCGTCCTCAAACCGCCCGAGCAGTTCCAGCGCCTCGGCCCGCAGGCGCACCGCCCGAAGCGACGACTCGCCCGCTAGCGCCTCGAGCGCCTCCTCGAGTTCGCCCCGCCGCACCATCGCCTCGGCCCGATCCAGCACAGGCGCCTCGGGATCGAGAAGCCACGCGTGGTCCCACACCCCCGCCGTCAGCGCGGCCCTGGCCCGACGCGCCGGCGTGTCCAGATCCCCCTCGCGCCACAGCCCGTGGAACACGCGGAGGTCCTTGGCCTCATCCTCGGTCAGGTACGACGCCTCAACCGCTCGCAGCACGGCCTGGGAGGTCTCGGGCGCCTGGAACTGCTGGCCGCCACGCTGGGGTTGGGCCGCGACGCCGCTCGTCGCACTGAACGCCAAGGCAAGCGCCGCAACGCCAAGCCTCGCCAATCGCTCCAACGAATCGCTCATTGCGAACTTCCGTGCCATCACGCGCTCCATCGCAGCACCCAACCAGCATCGCCGCCACAACGAGCGTACCGATCCCGTCGAACCCGGTCGCGGCCCATCGCGCACCCCACCACTCCAACCCCTACCCTCCCCCGACCATTCCAGGAGCGTCGCATGCCCGCCGACATCGATCGCCTCACAACCTTCATCCACGACGTGCCCGACTTTCCCAAGCCCGGCATCACCTTCAAGGACTTCACCCCCCTGCTGGCCGACGCCGCCGCCCTCGCGCTGGCCGTCGAACTCATGGCCAACCCCTTCCGCGGCAAGCGGATCGACCTGGTCGTCGGCGCCGAGTCCCGCGGCTTCATCTTCGGCACCGCCATCGCCCAGTCGCTCTCGGCCGGCTTCGTCCCCGTCCGCAAGCCCGGCAAACTCCCGCGCACCGTCCACGGCGTCGACTACCTGCTCGAATACGGCACCGACCGCCTCGAGATCCACTCCGACGCCGTTGACCGCTCCCAGCGCGTCCTGCTTGTCGACGACCTGCTGGCCACCGGCGGCACCCTCCGCGCCTGCGCCGAACTGGTCCAGAAGACCGGGGCCACCATCGTCGGCCTCACGGTGCTGATCGAACTCGAGGGCCTCCAGGGCCGCCGCCGCGTAGACGAGTTCGGCACCGTCCACTCGGTCATCCGCTTCTGACCCCCACCAACACCCCCGCGCACACCCCCAAGCGCGCGAGCCGGGGCGTCCCCGCCCCGGCCCGCTCCCCCGCGCCGCGGGGGAGGTGCCATGCGAGGCTCGGCGAGCATGACGGAGGGGGTGTTCGCCCCTACATCCTCTTCGACATCGCCCGCTGCATATCCCGCTCCGCCTCTCTCTTCGCGATCGACTCCCGCTTGTCGTGGCGCGACTTGCCGTAGCCCACCCCCACCAGCACCTTCGCGAACCCGTTCTTGAAGTACAGGCGCAGCGGCACGATCGTCGCCCCCTTCTCCTGCGACAGTTTCGCCAGCCGCTGGATCTCCCGCTTGTGGGCCAGCAACCGGCGGACCCGCACCGGCGGGTGGGCCATCGGCCCCGCCGGGCCGTATGGCCCGATGTTCACCGAGTGCAACTGCAACTCGGGCGGGGTCTCCTGCGCCGTCACGTACCCCTCGCCGATCGACACGTTCGACTCGCGCACGGCCTTGACCTCCGACCCGCGCAGCACGATCCCGACCTCCAGCGTCTCGCCGATGGAGTAGTCGTGCCGCGCACGACGGTTCTCGATCACGGGGTCCGGGTTCTTCTTCTTGGGTTTGGCCATGGGAGGGGGGGTCGGGGGGAACGATAGAGGCACGACGCCTCACAAGCCTGCCGGCCCCGCCTCTCGCACCGTGCCACCGACGTGCGGCATCCGCGGAGCAAGTCGGTGCGATCAACCCGAGGCCACCGATCCCGCAGCCCAATCGCTGGTATCCTGTCGGACCGCCCCACTTCGGAGTGCCCCGATGTTCACACTCCCGCTTCGCCGTCCCTCCAACCGCCGCGCCCTGCTCCCCGCCGGATCGCCTCGCGACCGAGGGCGCCGAGCCCGCACCCCAAGCGTCGTGCTGGCGGCACTCCTGGTCTGCACGGCGCCGCTCGGCACCCCCGCCCTCGCCGATCCGACGCACGATCCGGACGAAGCCAACCGGACCGTGCTCATCACGGTGCACGATCACGAGGGCGTGCGGATCGACGAGCAGCCGGCGGTGCTGATCGCTCCGGACATGGTCGTTGTCCCATCGATGTCGGTCTGGGGTGCCACCGACATCAGCCTCTCATTTGGTGGCGAGCCGCGCGCGATCGAGCATGTCTACGAGGCTCGGGGCGTCAACGTGCAAGCGATCGTGTTCTCGCCGCCGGTTCCCGTCGAGCTCGTGCCGGCTTTGCCAGAGTCGCTCGACCCGCGAGACCTCGGAGACTACCTCTCGAGTCGGGCACAAGACCCGCAGGACGACTCCGCGGAGCGCCCGCGACTTCTGCACTCCGCCAGGAATGCTGCTGGAGTTCGCTTGGTGACGACGCATGCCGGCGACTATCCCGCCGGCACCGCGTTCTTCCACTCCGACGGGCGGCTTGCGGGGATTCTGTCGGAATCCGCGGACTTGAGCTTCGGCCTTGGGGATCGTATGAGCCTGATCCCGGGCGTCGTGCTGCGGATGATGCTCGACTACAAGGAGAACCCAGACCGCCAGGACATCACGGCGCTCGGACCCGTGATCGTCGATCGGCCGGCCCATGTGGCGCAGTTGAGCCGCCTGTGGCTCTCGGGCGCGATGACCGAATCGTCGTTGTCGGCGTTCGTGGCCCGTTGGAACGCGATCGACCCGGATTGGACGGCCGCGCTTCCGGAAGAGTTCTTCTTCCAGCTGGCGACGCAGGCGATTCACTGGAGACTCGAGCCGCTTTTGTTACAGGTTCTTGAAAGTCATCCAGAGTTGGATGAGTCTGGCACAGATCGCCTGGCACTCGTGAGAGCGACGCACCAACTCCGATTCGTCTCAACCCGAGGGGGACTCCAGCAACTCAGCCGCATCGCTGAGGCTGGCAGCGACGCATCACCGGTGGCCGCCACTTTCCTCAGCAGCGTGCTCATTCAGATGGGCGCGAGCGGCGACGCGATGCGCTACCTGAGGATCGCCATCAACGCGTACCGATCGGATCCGCGCCCGTTCATGCTTGCCGCCGACGCCCACGCCGCGTTGGAGAACATCCCGCTGTTCACCGATGTCGCCAGGGTCTGGCAGTACCTCGACTACTCGCCCGAGTCATCCTTCTCGCCCTCCCGGCAGTTGCTGGCCTGGGGCGAAACCGAAGCCGCGGCCGAGTTCGCCAGAACCGGGGTCGAACGCTGGCCAGAAGACATGGACTGCCGCGAGGCCCTGATCCGCGCGCTCGTCGCGCTGGACGACCTCCCCGCCGCCCGCGAGAACCTGCAGGTCATCCGAGACCACGACGCGGCACGAGCCGACCGCCTGCTCGAACAGTTGCCACGCCTGACCACGCCATAGTCGACTTGTACCGTGCCATCGACCCGCGGAGTCTTCGGAGCAGGTCGGTGCGATCAACCCTCAGCGTCCCCTTCCCAACCCGCCCCAACTTTCCAGTCCGCCAAGGTGCTGCCAGACTGAGACCATCCTGATGACTCACTCGAAGCGAAATGCGATCTGGATCTGCGCGATTGTATCTCAATCTGTGTACTTTATTGGATTCATGAGTCTCGTTGCCTTTGTTGCATGGCGAGTTGGTCGGCACGAACATGGACTCGAAGAGACAGTGACTATTTCTGTGGCCCATGTCATTGCCGGGTGTACTACGTGCGCCCTGCTCATACTCACAAGACTTGTCCGCACAAGTGTTCGCCCAGTGGTTGTAAAGTTTGGCTTGGCTGTGCAGGCGGCGATGGGTCTGGGCTGCGCGTTGCTGTTCTCGATCAACCCCGTGCTCAGTATTGCGGCACTGTTGCTGATCGCCGTGAGTGCATTGGCCATGTCGATGGAATACTCTGCGGCCCAGGGCGCGTGCCACAACTGCGGCTACTCACTGGCCAGCCTCGAGGCTGAAGTGTGCCCAGAGTGCGGATCGAAGACTACCTAACGTCTGCGAGGGACTGTCGAGGAGTGGTCTGTCGAACTGCTGGCCTGGACCGCTTCAACCGGATCGTCGAGAGCGGCTGGACCTGGGACTTGCGGAATCCGCGGAGCAAGTCGGTGCGATCAACGCTGAGCGCAACGCCGTGACCGGCGACGCGACCGTCGCCACAAGGCGCTCAGGGTCGGGCCGCGATCAACCGGCGAGCCTGCAAGACGACCGACCAGGCCACACCTGCCACGCTCATCACGACGACCGCCGTCCAAACCGCCGCATCCACCGGCGACGCGTGCATCGTCCACACGCGAACCGGCAGCCACGCCCCGCCCGGGACGGCGATGAGGCCGATCAGCGCGGCAACCACCAAGCGCCAGATAGACCGTCTCCGGGCATCCATCCCCTCAGCCTATCGCGCCGCGCCAAACCCCGAAGTCCCGACTCCCAACTTTCCTGTCAGCCCCGCCCCACCCCCGGCGGTCCCTCTCCGGTCCACCACCTTCCCGCCCTACAATTCGTCATTCGTTCGGATCGCCTACCCGAGACCCGCCTCAACACCCGCCCGCCTCGACACCCCCGCCCCCGCCCCCGCCCGGGAATCCCCCATGTTCTCGCGCTCGCCCAAGAACCCAGCCCGCCACAGCGCCTCGCTCGTGACGGCCACCAAGCCCGCCGAGTTATCGCCCCTCGAAGCCGCGATCATGGACGCCTGCAACCTCCTGCACGAGGTCCGGGCCGCCAAGGACGCCGCCCGGACCGCCGAGGTCCGCTCCCACCTTTTCGACCTGCTGGACAAGTACGACGCGTCCGACGCCGAAAATCACCCGAACCCGGCCTGGGCCCGGGCCAACCAGCGGGCTCTGGCCCACTCCGCGGCCGGCGAAGTGGAACAGGCGATCGTGACCGAGCGCATCGCCCTGCGGTATGCTGATACGGACAGACGCCGCGAGATCAGCCTCGGCAACCTGGCCGACCGCTGTCTCCGCCTGGGGCGTTACGAGGAGGCGATCGAGCACTTCCTGGCCGCCCAGGACGTGGCCCCGCAGAGCGTGCCCGTGATGCTCACCGGGGCCCAGGCCCTGGCGCTGGCGGGGTTCTCGGACGAGGCCGACCGGATCTTCCGCCAGTTCCTGACGGCGGAACACCTGCGGCCCGGGACCGAACTCGTCGCCTATCTGGAGTACGAGCCGCGCCTTGGCGAACTCGCCGCCGGCCTCCCAGCCCTGGCCGAACTCATGGCCAGGTGGGAGCGGACCAAGCCCCGCGACCGCAAGCGCGAATAGCGGGGCGTCCCGGGTGTTGGTAGCCCCCGGGGGAGCGCGGAAGGAAGTGCCCCATGGAACGAAGCCAACAGGACCTTTTCTGGCGACTCTACGAGAAGCAGGTGCGCACGCCCGTCGAGCGCGCGTGCCGGCGCGTCTCGCGCACGCTGACCGACAACGCCATGGACCCGTCGGACATGGTCGCGTGGGTCGACCAGCGCGTGTGGCGGATGCTCGAGAAGGGCGCCTGGCCCACGTTCCACGACGACCCGACGCCCGAGGTCGCCGTCGAGCGCCTCGAGAAGAACGCCGCGACGCTGGCCCGCTGGGCCCACCTGGCGCTGGTCCGCAAGACCTTCCGCCGCACCGCGCGTGAGGCGGCCTACGAGAAGGCCCGGGCCGCGGAGATCCGCGCCAGCGTCACCACCAGCCGCGTCGAGGCCTTGGCCGCCACCAGCGGGCAGGGCGCGGCGTTCGAGCAGAACGAACAGATCGGGGCCGACCTGGCCCGTGTCCGCGCGGCGGTCGCCGAGCGCGTCCGCCAGAAGCTGGCCGCGTCGTGGCCGGAAGCCGGCGAGCGTCAGCGGATCGCCATGGCCCTGGGCGTGACCGACGAGAAGACCGACGACCTGATCGAATCCACCACCACGGGGGACATGAAGGTGAACACGGTGCAAGCAGAGATGCGCAGCCGCCTCGGAGGGTGGTCGATCATGCAGGACGCGCCTGGTAGCGGCCCGCGGGCGGGGCGGCTTGGGCAGGGCCGTCGGGGCCTTGCTGCTGGCGGCCATGATGGTCCTGGACGTTGCTCCGCCGCGCCCGCCTATGCCGGTGAGCAGACCGGTGGTCGCGGCAGCCGCGGCGGGCAGCGTCGAGGCCATGTCGAAGTCGAGGGCATCAACCACGGCCCCAGGGCGGGCGCGAGTCCGCCCAGGCCGACATCGCCGACGGCTCAAGAAGGAGCAGACCGGCGGACGCGGCCCGACGCGGTGAGTCTGCTTCGGCGATCTCACGCGGATCTGACAACGCCGCACATCACATCCAGCGACCCAGCGGGCGGCCACACGGCCGCCCGCTTTCATTGGCAAGCGTCACCGCTCACGGCTCGTCCCGCCACGCATCCGCCTCGTCCGCCCGCCCCGCGCTTTCGTACAGCCGCACCACCGTCCGCCGCGCGCTGCGCGTGTACCGGTGCGCCGGCCCGAGTGACCTCGCAAGCCCTTCGGCCGCCGCGATCGCCGGCGGAAGGCCATCGTCGAACCGCCCCACGCGCAGGTAGTGCTGCGCCAGCGTCACCATCGACACGAGCGTGTCGGCGTGCTCGCTCCCAAGCGTCCGCCGCCGCGCGTCCAGCACCTCACCAAAGAGCACCTCGGCGCCTTCGTTGTCGCCCACCGCCGATCGCTGGGTCGCCAGGTTGTTCGCCGCCGTCAGCGTGTCCGGGTGCTCGGGTCCGAGCACGCGTCGGTACCGCTCGACGACCTCCTCGCTGAGTTCGCGGGCCTCGGCCAGGCGTCCGTCCCGCTCGATCGCAACCGACAGGCTCGAGCCGGCCGCTAGCGTGCCCGAGTCGTCCGGCAGGTCACGCTTGCCGAGTTCGTACGCCTCTCCGAACGCCGCGACCGCCTCGTCGAACCGACCAAGCCGGTACAGCACGCTGCCCCGCTCGACGAGCGCCTCCAGCAGCAGGCCCGAGTCATTCGCCAGCCGCTGGCGAACCAGATCGAGCGCCCGCGTCGCGGCGACCAGCGCCTCATCCTGGCGGTCCTGGTCGCGCCGCAGCATCGACATGGTCCCGAGGATGTCCGCGGCGTCCCGGTCCGGCACGCCGCCGCCATCCACCAGCGCCACCGCCCGCTCCAGTTGCGTCGAAGCCTCCTCCAGGCGCACGACGTTGATGTACGTCCGCCCGAGCGCCAGGCGGATCTTCGCCTCCACCTCCGGCGCGCCCGCCAGGCGCTCGCCCAGCCCCGCAGACGCCCGCTCGAGCGCGTCGATCAGGCGCACATCCTCCTGCCCGGCCTCCCACGGGTCGCTCAGCGACAGCAGATCATCGACGAAGAACGAGTTGAGCCCCGAGAGCGTCTCGATCTGTCGCTGCTTCTCGTCGCGCTCGCGCCGCACCTGCCCGAGCGTGAACGCCAGCACCACGAGCGCCACGACCAGCAGCCCGACAAACGCCCCGATCCCGCCGACCAGCGTCCGGTTCGCCGACGCGAACTTCGTCACGCGGTACGTCACGCTCGAACGGCGGGCCTCGATCGGCTCGCCCGCCAGATACCGCCGGATGTCCGCTGCCAGTTCCGACGCCGACGCGTATCGCCGCCCGGGCTCCAATGCCATCGCCTTGGCGATGATCGTCGCCGCGTCCCGGTCGCACGCGGGGGCCGCCTGCTCGATGGGCCGCGGCCCGCGCTCGCGGATCAGACGCATCGCCTCGAACAGGGCCAGACGCTGGAAGTCGAACGGCGGCCCGCCCGTGACGAGTTCGTACGCGATCGCTCCGAGCGCGTACACGTCCGTCCGCGTGTCCACCGCGCTGGGGTCCGGCCCGACCTGCTCCGGCGAGAGGTACTCGAGCGTTCCGACGATGTGCCCGGTCGCGGTCCGAAGCGTCGCGTCGATTTCGCGCGTGCCCACCGTTCGCGCGATGCCGAAGTCCAGCACCTTCGGGCGACCCTCGGGCGTGACCATGACGTTGGCCGGCTTCAGGTCGCGGTGGATCACGCCTCGCTGGTGGGCGTGGTGGACCGCGTCGGCGATGTCGGCCACGAGCGCCATCCTGCGGCGCAGGTCCAGCCCCGCCGCGAACACCGCCAGCGGACGCCCTTCGACGTACTCCATCGCCAGGTAATGGCGCGGGTGCGGCCCGCTCGTGTCCGTGCCGGCCTCGAGGATCGTCGCGATGCCGGGGTGATTGAGCCGCCCGAGCAGTTCGGCCTCGGACGCGAACCGGGCGATGGCCCGCTGCGACATGCCCTCCGGGCGGATCACCTTCACCGCGACCTGCCGGCGCGGCCGGTCCTGGTGGGCCAGATACACGATGCCCATGCCGCCTTCGCCCAGACGCCGCTCGATCGTGTACGGCCCGATCCGCGTCGGCGTGTCCGCACGCGCGACCAGCGTGCCCGACGCGATGCCATCGCCCGGCGAACGCGCAAGGAACGACGTGGCGGCGGCCGCGTCGGCCTCGATCAGGGCCCGGACCTCCCGCACCGCGTCCGGGTCGGCGTGCCCGAGGCGCTCCAGGAATGCTGCCCGCGCATCAACATCGAGCGAGATCGCCTCGCGGAACAGCCGGGCAACGCGGGACTCGGCGTGCTCATCGCTGCTATGCGAACTATCCATCGCGCGGCCCCGGGAGCGGCAACGCCGAGCGGGGCGCACCGACCGTTCGAGCGTACGCGCCTCACGCGGCCTTGCGCATCGCCTGGGCCGCCGCCTGGGCCGACTCCACCGCCGCGATCGCGCGGGCCAGCGCTTCCAGCGACGCGTCGGCGTACAACGCGAACTTCGGCGTCGTGACCGACCCCGTCGTCGGGTCGACCGCCTGGACCTTCGCCGCCGAGCCGCGCCCGTCGCTCACCAGACGCACCGGGCCCTTGTACGCCTTCTCGATGATCATTTGCGCCGCCGGGAACCGGATCGTGGTGCCGGGGTGGATCACCGCGGCGACGAAGACGCTCCGCACGGCCCGCATCTCGCTCTCGGCCATCGCGCCGCGCAGCGTCGTGACCAGGGCGTTGGTCTCGTCGTAGAGCATGCTCGCCTCGGTGAGCAGTTCGGTCGCGGTCTCGCGCTGCTGGGCGGTCAGACGCTTCATGTGCGCCATCAGCGGACCGACCTTGTTCCGGATCTTCTCGGCCCGCTCGAGGTTCGCCATGATGGTCGGCGCGTGCCGGTCGCTCAGACGCCGGAGTTTGTCGTCGATCCCGACCTCGACAACCGTCGGCACGCCGCCCACGCCGGGGCTCCCCAGCGTCCCGCAGACCAGGCCTCCAACCGCCGTCACGTGCCCGCCCAGGATGTGCCCGATCGGGCAGCGCACCGCACCGCCGCAGGTGATGCGGCAGCCGGCCATCTCCAGTTCGCCCGACACGTTGTCCTCGGCGTGGATCGTCGCTCCGTTGGCCAGGCGGAAGCGCACGGACCCGCCGCTGGTGTACGAGCCGCCCCGCCCGCCAACCATCGCGCTCGCGACCTCGATGTCGCCGCCCGCCTCGATCGTGGCGTGCTCGGTGCTGGCCCCGACGCACACCGAGCCGCCGGCCCTGATCGACGCGCCGACGCGCACGGCCCCATCAACCACGGCGTCGCCCTCGCACACCACCGGGTCGCTGCCCATGGGCACGTCGCCCTGGCAGCACCACGGCGCCTGGGCCGGGCCCGCCCCCGACCGCTCGGGGCCATCGCCGACGGGTGCGGGGGACTCGGGCTGGCTGCGCTGGGCTGACATGCCGCCTCCTTGCCGATCGTGCGCCGGGGCGCATCCGCCGGCGCTCACGCCTGCGCCGGCGTCTCCTTGATGCTCACCTCGACCGAGAAACTCCCCATCGGGCTCGTGACCGGGATCACGACGCAGGGCATGCTCTGGGCCGCCACCGTGTACTTCTCGCCGATCACCACGCTCGGCAGCGAGATGTTCGTGCCGGCGCCCATCTGCTGCTTGGCGCACCCGGCCACCATGTTCGCCAGTTCGCCGATGGCGTCGGCGAAGTCCGCGCTGCTCCGCTCGTGCCGCTCGCCCGCGAACGCCTCGACCAGGTTGTCCCCCGCCTCCTCCGAGAACGACAGCACCACCGAGCCCGTCACGTTCCCGGAGAACCCGATGATCCCGCAGATGCTGTAGGTCGACGCGGTCTGGTTCTTCAGGTGCGGCGTCCCGACCGTCGTCTGCACCTTGGCCATCTTGAAGAAGACCTGGCGGACGGCGTGCGTGAACGGGACAATGACCTTGGCGATCGCGGTCGACGGGGCTTGGGTGGCGGACATCGCTTCCTCCGAAGGGTTGGTGCTTGCTGGTTCAGGCGGCCTTGACGCCGCTATTCGACGCCGCGCCGGAGTGGCGCACGCTCTCGACGACGGTCACCGCGATGTCCTGCCCGTCGGCGGACAGCACGACGCGGTGCACGAGGCGGCTGCCGGGGATCCTCGACGAGAAGTCCCCGCCCTCGACCACGGTCGGCAGCGACAGGCACGACGGCTCGGGGAGCAGCGCCTTGATGTTCCCCGCCACCATGTTGCCCAGTTCCGCCACCGCCTCCTGCATGTCCTGCACGCGCACCGAACGCTGCTCGCACTGGAACATCCCCGCCGCCGCGGCCCGGGCCGCGGGCTCCGGCACGTGCAGGAACACCGCACCGCCCCACGCACCCGTGATCTGCACGCACGCCACCACCATCCGCGTCCCCGACGCAAACGACGGCGTGTCCTGCGGCGTCAGCGGGATCCCGAGCGTGGTCTCCCACACCGTCTGGGCCAACTGGCGGATTTCGTCCTCGCTCATGCTCACGGTCGGACCCCTTCTCGGAGCGGTGCTCGTCCCGGCCTCACGCGGCCTTGGCGGTGATCCCCGACGCGGCGGCCGGGCGATAGATGCTGCTCTTGTCGATCGGCACGCGCTGATAGTTCTCGTCCAGCCCCATCGTCGTCTCGGCCGAGCCCAGGAACAGGCTCCCGTCCGGACGCAGCAACTGGCGCGTGTTGGCCAGGATCCGCTTCTTCGTCGCGGCGTCGAAGTAGATCAGCACGTTCCGCATGAACACGATGTCCACCTGCCCAAGCCCCACGAACGGCTGGGTCAGGTTCATCTCGCGGAAATCGACCATCGACCGCAGTTTCGGGCTGATCTCCCACTCCAGGCCCTGCTTGCTGAAGTACTTGACCATCAGCATCGCCGGCAGGCCGCGGTTGATCTCGATCTGGTTGTACCGTCCCGCCTTGCACCGCGCGATCATCTCCGACGAGATGTCCGTCGCCACGAACGAGATCCGCCACTGGTCGATATTCGGGATCGCGTCCAGCAGGCACATCGCGACCGTGTACGGCTCCTGGCCCGTCGAGGCCGCGGCGCACCAGATCGACAGCGTCTTGCTCGCCGCCCGCTTCTCGAGCAGCTCCGGGATCACGACCTTCTTGAGCGCCTCGAACGGGTGGATGTCACGGAAGAAGCTCGTCTCGTTGGTCGTCATCGCCTCGACGACCCTCACGTGCAGCGGGTCGACCGAACTGGCCCGCAGCCGCTTCACCAGCGCCTCGATCGACTCGAGCTTCTCCTGGCGGACCACGCTCGTCAGGCGCGCCTCGACCAGGTATTCCTTGCCGGGCTCCAGCACGATGCCGGACTTGCGGTACACCAGGTCCCGCACATAATCGAACTCGCTCGTGGTGATTGGCATGCGCTGTTCCTTGACCCGTCCGTCCCCTCGGCTCCCATCGACGCCCCGCCGCCCGATCGCGACTCCCGCGACCGCCGCCCTCAACCGGCCCGGGCCATCCGCCCGCGTCCCTCGCCGACCAGGCGTGTGATCTCGCCCGCGACCTGCTGCAGCGGGAGTTGACGCTCCGCCAGCCCCGCCCGCGCCACGAACCCCGGCATCCCCCACACCACCGACGACGCCTCGTCCTGCACGATCACGCGCCCCCCGGCCTCGGCGATGTACTCGCACCCCCGCAGCCCGTCCGAGCCCATGCCCGTCAGGATCACCGCAAGGCTCTTGGCCCCGTACGTCCACGCCACCGATCGGAACAGCACGTCCACCGCGGGGCGGCACGAGTTCTCGGGCGGCTCCGTGTTCAGCGCCAACTTCAGCACGCCGCCCTCGCGCTCCACGACCATGTGCTGACCGCCCGGCGCGATGTACACGTGCCCCGCCTGCAGACGC
>JAWKTE010000006.1:0-203874 GCA_041401985.1 Phycisphaerales bacterium | reverse complement strand
GACCAGGTCCGCATCGATCGTGCCGCGCGCCGCCGGGGCTCTGGCTGGCTCGCTCGCAGGCATCGGCGTCGCAAGCGCCGCCCTGCCCGACTACCAGCTCGTCGGCTCGTTCCCGCTGCCCGTCGGCGTGAACTCGTACGACGTGCTCCCCGACGGGCGAGCCTTGGCGATCGTCGGAACGTCAGTCTTCGCCCAGGACGCGCTCCATTCGGCGTCGTTCTCGGTCATCGGATCGGTCCCAACGGGCGCGGTCTCGTCGTTCGGCGCATCGTTCTTGCGTGTGAACCCATCGGGCACGCGGGCCGCGCTGGGCGACAACGACTTCGGCCCCGGCGCCGAGGTCTTCGTCTTCGACCCCGCCGCCCTCAGCACCGCGTCGCCCGTCGCCGGCTCGACCTACGCCATCGACAACTTCGACGCCCACTGGGCGGGCGACGACACGCTCTACGTCACAGGCGGCAACGTCACCGACACCCTCTTGACCAGGCTCGATGCCGCCACCGGTGCGTTCGGGGCCGTCGTGAACACCATCGGCGGCGCATCCGGCGGCATCACAACCGACGCCACCTACCTCTACACCGCCAACGGTTTCTCCTTCACCGGCCCCTCCGCCACAGGCGACATCAGGGCCTTTCCCCTCGCCTCGCTCACCCCAGGCTCGCCCCTGAACTTCGAGACCCAGGGCTCGCCCGTCGCCTCCGTGCTCAGCGGCAACTCCCTCGGCTTCGACACGCTCGGCAACCTGCTCGTCGGCGGTGGGCCCGACACTTTCGCCGCGGTTGTCGATGGGGCCGAGGCCCTGGCCGCGGCCTCGGGCGGTCCGGCCGCCACCACCCTCCTCGGGCTCTCGCCCACCGGCGCAACCGACTCGCACTTCGTCCGACTCAACCCCGCCACCGGCGAACTGCTCGTCACGACGTTCAACGACACCACCGTCTACCGCTACGCCATCGTCCCGGCGCCGGGCACGCTCGTGCTTGTCTGCGTCCTTGCGAACGGGAGGCGCCGCCGTGGTTGAACGAGATGCCGAACGCGGAGGGTGCGGAGAAGACGCGGAGGGCGCGGAGAGGGCACCTGGGGTGAAGAATTGCGGTGCCGTCCGATTCACCAGCGTCGTGGCACCGAGATCGCACATCCTCCGATCCCAATCCCGCCCCACCCTCCGCGTTCCTCCGCTCCCTCTCTGCTTCCTCTGCGTACTGCCTTTGCTCTCCGCCCTCGCCGCCGCGCAGTCGCCGTTCGCCACACAGGTGATCGCCTACGACCCCGCCCCCGGCCAGTTCGTCCAGAACCCGCAGTTCAACGACCCGACCCGCGCCGTCGGCCCGCCCATCGGCGGCGGCACCATCGCCCCCGACAACACCAAGGTCGTCACCCTCGGCGGCTTCGGCGGCTCCATCGTTCTGGCCTTCGACCACCGCGTGCTCGACGACCCACGCAACTTCATGGGCCTCGACGCGATCGTCTTCGGCAACGCCGTGTACGTCGCGGGCCATCCCAACCGGCGCTTCGCCGAGGCCGCCACCATCGAGATCGCGATCGACGCCAACAACAACGGGCTGGCCGACGATCCGTGGTACGTGATCCGCGTGCCGCAGATGCCCGCCGTCCCCGACGACTGGTGGGCGACCCGCACTTGGGACGACAACGTCGCCGACCCCGCCAATCCGCCCGCGAATCCCGCGTGGATCCCGCCCGGCCGCACCGGCACGTGGCAGACTAGCGCCTACCTCCTTTTCTCCACGCCCTTCGCCGGCCCCATCCTCCAGAACCCCCTCGGCCTCACCGCCACCGCCGAGGCCATCCGCGGCATCGCCGACCACACTCCCACGCTCCTGCTCGGCGACACAACCGCCGACAACGTGATCGACGACGCCTCGATCGCTCCCGCCGCGTTCTACACCGTCCCCGACGACCCGTTCTCCGTCGGCATCACCCCCCGCTCCGGCGGCGGCGACGCCTTCGACATCGCTTGGGCCGTCGACCCTGCCACGGGCCAGCCCGCCAACCTCCCCGGCTTCGACTTCATCCGCCTGACCACGGCGATCGACTCCATCGACCCGCTCTTCGGCGAGGTGTCCGCGGAGATCGGCGGCGTCGCCGACGCCGCGCCGCACCGAATCCGCCCGCATGTCACGGTCCAGTTCGCGCGATGACCATCATCCCCGACGATCCCACGGACCGACTCCGCCCGGAACTCCGGGCCCGTCGCGATCTCACGATCGCGGCTCTGATGGGCCGCCGCGCCTTCACCCTCATCGAACTCCTCGTCGCCATCGCCATCATCGCCCTGCTGCTGGGCATCCTGCTCCCCTCCTTGGCCGCCGCCCGCCGGGCTGCCCAGTCCAGCGTCTGCACCTCCAACCTCCGCCAACTGGCCATTGCCCTGGACCTTTACGCCACCGACGAAGCCGACCGCTACGCACCCGCCGCCGCCGACTTCCTGGCCAACTTGAGCCGCTGGCACGGCACGCGCCCCAGCCCCTCAGCCGCCTTCGAGCCCGCCCGCGGCCCGCTCAATCCCTACTTCGACGCCGGCTCCCCGGGCCTCGGGCGGGCCGTCCGCGCCTGCCCCTCCTTCGCCCTGACGCTCGAGACCCTCGCTGAGGCCGGCGCCGGCTTCGAGCGCGGCTGCGGCGGCTACGCCTACAACGCCGCGTACGTCGGCGTCGAACGCACGCCCGCCGTCACCATCAACAATCGCCCCGTCTCGCAGGTCCACTCGGACCAGACCGGCGCCCGGCGCGCCGCGTTCCACCGCCCCGCCGCCACCCTCGCCTTCGCCGACGGCGCCCTGGCCAGCCAGTCCCCCGCCGGCGACGTGATCGAATACTCGTTCGCCGAGCCCCGTTTCCACCCGCACCTGGCCACGCCGAGCCGCCCCGACCCCTCCATCCACTTTCGCCACGGGCCGAACCGCGGGGCCGCCCGCCCCATCGCCAACATCGCCCACCTCGACGCCCACGTCGCCCCGGCCCCGATGGCCTTCACCTGGTCCAGCGGCCTCTACATCCCCCCCGCTGCCTCGGTCAACATCGGCTGGCCCGGCGAATCCGACGACAACACCCTGTTCAACCCGCGCTGACCCGCTCCCGTTTCCAGTTCTCTTCTCTCTCGTCTCCGCTCTCTTCCCGCCTCCCCCTTCGTCGCTCCGTCGCTCACCCACTCCGTCGCTCCCCCGCATGGTCACTCGCTGCATCTGCCACGACGTCACCTTCGCCGAACTCCGCGCCCTGGCGGACGCGACCGGCGATGGCCTCGACGGCCTCTCGCGGCGAACCGGCTGCTGCACCGGCTGCGCCACGTGCCGCCCCTACGTCCTGCTCATGCTCCGTACCGGCCAGACCATCTTCCCCGTCCTGACCCCTGCCCAGATCCAGCGCCTCGCCCTCGACCAGCCCGAGCCCGACCCCGACGCCCGCCCGATCCCGAGCGCCAGACCCTGACGCACCAGCCGCCGGACCTGAGGCTCCGCGAAGGTCCGGGTCGCAACGGGCACGCCCCGAGGCCTGGGGTGTTGCGCCGCACGGTCGCTCGACCTGGACCTTCGTCGCAGAGCCTCCTCAGGTCCGGCGTCCGTCACGCCCTCTCTCTTCTCTGCTCTCTCTTGTCCCTTCTCCCTCAGCCCCCCTCGCCCTCCACCCCCGACCGCCCTACCATCTCGACCCGCCGCCGGACGGGTTCAAGACGGGTCCAGACCCGCCCCGAACTCCGGCGCGGCCGCGGCTTGCCCTCCCCGGGCCAGCCCACGCGAAGGACGACCATGTACGCCATCATCGAGGAATCCGGCAGCCAGCGCCGCGTCGCCCAGGGCGACAGCATCTACATCGACCTGCTGGAGCAGGGCCAGGCCAAGGCCGGCTCGTCGATCACCTTCGACCGTGTCCTGCTCGTCGGCGAGCCCGGCGGCAAGGCCACGTTCGGCACCCCCTACGTCAAGGGCGCCAGCGTCACCGCCGAGATCGTCGAGCCCGTGGTCAAGGGCGACAAGATCGTGATCTACAAGCACCGCCCGAAGAAGACCTACCGCGTCAAGCAGGGCCACCGCCAGCGCTACACGCAGGTGAAGATCACCGGCATCAAGGCCTGAGCGCCCGAGAAGGGGCGAAGGGGCCGAGGGTCACAGGGGCAGAGTGATCGAGACGGGTCTTGGCACGCGGCGGGTACGCCGCTGCTGCACTCCGTCTCTTCGTCTCTCACTCTCTCCGTCTCTTCCCACCTCAACCCTCAATCTGCCTCTCATCCCTCAGCACCTGCGGCCGCGCGTCCGGCCCCTGCGTGTCCAGCACCGCACGGATCAGCAGCCGCTCCCGGGCCGCCGGGTCGCCGCTGGCCCGCCGCCGCGCCATCGCCTCGGCCCAGTTGGGCAGCCCGCCCAGTTGCAGGCGATAGGTCCGCGTGGCGGGGTCGAACAGGGCCGCGTTCAGGTCCAGGTCCCGCAGGTCCAGTTGCCACGAGAGTTCCTGGGTGAGCAGGTCCGGGCGGGTGGTCTCGATCGGGCGGTAGAGCTCGAGGCGCAGCAGGCCGCGGGCCTTGGTGGTGTCGCCCCACCGGTCCTTGAGTTCGACGTGGCAGATCAGGCGGACCGTGCCCTGGGTGTCCACGTCCAGATGCGTCAGAGGGTGGACCTGCATCCGCACCGGCGCGAACGGCATCGGGGCCGACGACGACACCAGCGGCAGGCCCGAGTCCGGGCCGGACTGGCACCCGCCGAGCAGGGCGGCTCCCGTCGCCAGAAGCGGGAGGATGAGGCCCACGAATCGCGTTGCGCTGCGTGCCATGCCGCGGCAGTCTAACGGATCGCCGGCGCGGCCTCGATCGCCGGCTTGGCCTGCATGTCGCCTGTCGCCGAGCCGCGAGTCGCCCCGGCCTTCTCGATCACACCGGGCTTCTCACCCGCTTCGGGAGCCGCGATCTCCGCCAGCGTTGCCATGTCCGGCACTTCCACGTCCGGCTTCGCCCGGCTCGCCGGCGTCGCGCCGGGGCGCCCGGCCTGGCGGTTCACCCACACGGTCTTGAGCCCGAGTTCCGAGGCCGGGGCGATGTCGTGGTGCAGGCTCTGGGCCACGTGCACCACCTTCGACGCGGGCAGCCCCAGGCGCGCCAGCGCCTCCTTGAAGTGGGCCTTCCGCGGCTTGTACGACCGCACCTGCTGGGCCGTCACGATCCCGTCCCACTCCACGCCCAGTTTCGGGCGCGACATCTCGAACAGGTCGTCGTCGATGTTGCTCACGACGCAGAGGCGGAAGCGCGACTTGAGCCGGCGCAGCGCCGCTGATGTGTCCGGGAACGCGGGCCAGTCGCGGATGGACGCGCCCAGCGCATCAGGGTCGCGAACCCGGGCGTTGAACGTGGTCGCCATCGCCGCCAGCACCGCCCACAGCACCTCTCTGTAGGCCACGAACGCCTCGC
Organism: Phycisphaerales bacterium; assembly: GCA_041401985.1. Lineage (GTDB taxonomy): Bacteria > Planctomycetota > Phycisphaerae > Phycisphaerales > UBA1924 > JACKHA01. Next base: position 198,462 of record JAWKTE010000006.1, on the reverse strand, counting down.
CCTTGGCGCCGGCTTCGAGGCGTGACTCGTGGGCGGCGAACTGGTTCAGCAGCGCCTCGTCCGGCACGCGCGCGGCGTTGGCTCCCAGCGACTTCCGCAACGCCCGGCGGAGGCCGGTCTCCCAGTCGATGAGCGTGCCGTAGCAGTCGAAGGTCAGCGCCTCGACGCCCTTGAAGAGTTTGGCCGGGTTGGACATGGGAGCAGCATACCCGACCGGCGGGGGGCCCTCCGCTGGGGTTGCGGGCGTTCCGCCCGCTCGGGATCCCTTGTTCCTGGAGATGCGGATGGATCGAGCAGATCCCGCCGGAGGCGGGCGGAACGCCCGCAACCCCAGAAGGCCAGTGTGGCGGTCGTCCGCCGAAAGCCCGCGCGTCCGCTACCTCGTGCCCGCCAGCCTCCGCACGGTCATATCGAACCCGCGGACCATCGACGCCTGCAGGCCATAGACCACGCCAATGAACACGCCGGCCCCGATCGCCGTGCCGACGCCAAGGGCGACGCGGGCCTGCGCGGTCTCGCTGTTGCCGATCACCGTCGCGCCCAGCGCGGTGTACGGGTCGATCAGGCCGTAGACCGCCGTCGCGGGGCTCAGGCCGGCGAGCACCGGCCCGAGCGTCTCCATGTCGGCCCCGGACCGCCAGCCGCACAGCCCGACGATCCCGCCGACCACGCCGGCGACGCCCACCGCCCCGATCACCGAGCCGAGCGTCCCCTTGCTCTTGAGCGACCAGTACAGGCCGACCATGCAGCAGAACGCGATGAACGGGAACACGATGACCGGCGCGACCAGCCCGGCCTCGGGCGTGACCATCGGCACGTCGATGCCAGGCCCCACACGCTGCCACAAGCCGCCCGCCCGCCCGAACCCGTTGAACGCCACATAGATCGACGCGAGCGCCAGCGTCCCCAGCGGCACCAGCAGCAGCGGCACCAGGTACGCGATCAGCCCCCGCAGTTTGCCGAACAGGTACGCCCCTGGCGTGATCGGCGTCGTGAGCAGCAGGTCCAGCGTGCCGTCCTCGCGCTCACGCGACACCGCGGTCGCCGACATGTTGATCGCCACCAGCGTGATCACGGCGAGTTCGCCCCAGACCGTCGCCAGCAGGATCGAGCGGAACGCCGGGATCGTCGCGGTCGCGTCCGTGTGGAACCACCAGATCAGCCCGACGCCGAACGCTGCGCCCGACGCCACGAACGCCCAGCGGGCCAGGATCTTGCCCAGCGTGCTGTTCCGGGCCGCGGCCTCGCGCCACGCGATCGGGTTCTGCCACACCGATCGCGGCGGGCGGTGCTCGGCGCCCTTGGCGCCCAGCCCGAACATGCGCCGGTACCACGGCACCGCCGCCGAGCCCCGGGCCAACGCCGTCAGCCCGCCAAGCCGCACCGTGATGACCGCCGCGACCACCATCGCCAGCGACAGCAGCCCCGAGCCGACGCACCAGACCGTCACCGGCTGGCGCAGCATCCACGCGCTGCCCTCGGGCCACCTGACGTAGTTCGACGGGTCCAGCAGGGCGTACATCGCCAGGAACGGGTTCAGGCCCGTGACCCAGGTCGTGCTCTCGACCCCGCCGCCCAGCGGCTGGCGGAGTTGCACGTCCACCGCCCACGTCACCGCTAGGTACGATACGACCGAGACGTAGAACGCGAACACGGCCCGACGCCCGACCAGGCGCGACACGGACAGCGCGATCGCGATGGAGCCCACCAGCAACGCCGCGCACGCCGCGATGGCGTACGACGCAAAGATCGACCGCCCCGGCACGCCGCCGAAGTACTGCGTGAGCGCGAACAGCGGCAAGCCCGAGACAAGCAGCGCCAGCACGAAGAACAGCCGCCCCGAAAGGTTGCCCAGCACGATCTGCCCGGAACTCAACGGCGTCGACAGCAGGATGTCCCACGTCGCTGGGTTGGCCTCCTGCGAGATCGCCCCGGCCATGAACACCGGCGTGATGATGCAGATGAGGCCGATCTGCAGGTACGCGATGATCTCGAACGACGACGCCCCCGCCAGGGCCAGGGCCCGGTAGTCGGCCGTCCCGTCCTGGACCTTCACGAGCAACGCCCACAGCAGCACGACGACCAGCGCGCCCAGGTACGCGGCGCGGATGGTCAGGTGGCGCACCCGGCGCGAGCCGTTCTGGACCAGACGCACCGCGATCGGGTTCGTCGGGCCGAACGACAGCATCCAGCGCAGGAGGGGGGGCATCCGGACATTCTATTCCGGTGCCCGTTCGCTCCCGGTTCGCGCGGGCGGTCGATCAACCTTAAACCCCAAGGGAACCCATGGGAAACTGAGGCAGACCTGCACCCTGTTTCGGGAGAATCTCGCTCGAACCGCCCGCCGATCGCGCCGACCCGCGCCAAACCCCTTGACGGGTTTTTGAGGTACGAGTACGGTGGGGTGGATCACTCGACGCCTTGCTTGGACCCGCGAGGGAACCCCGAGAGCAACGGCCCTCCGACGCGAACCCGCAAGCCGCGGCTCGCCCGATGGGTCGAACGGACGAGTGAGAGAGAGAAGGAAGGAACCCGGCCTGTGGGTGGGCCGGGTTTCGGCCTTTTTGGGGCGGGGCAGTTGGCGACCAGGTGTTCTCGGACTTGGGCTCGTGAGTCGTTCGGCTGCCGACCCCCAAATAGAGGGGTTTGAGAGCACCTATCGCTCCGGATTCGTGGCAAACTCCGTTGCGTCGTCTGGCGCAAGGTGGTACCATCGCCAAGCGCGAGAAACCCCGAAGGGAAGGGGATTTCGCGTGTGGGGGATCCGTTCGAACCCCTGTGGGATCGACTGTTCCGCCCGGTCGAAGCCGGGCGGTGCTGGTTTCGTGTCGTCCGCGTGGACGCACAGACATAGGAGATAGAGATGCGCACCCGTCTTGCTTGCCTCGCCCTCGCGGCCGGCCTGGCCTCCGTGGCCTCGGCCCAGCCCCAGTGCATCGACCTCGGCGTGGTCTCCAACACGTCGGCGGTCTATGACATCCCGGACCTGTCGTTCTCCAGCCAGCCCCAGGCCAGCGGCATCCTGTGGTACTGCTTCACCCTGGCCGGCGGCACCGGCGCGGCCGGCGCGTTCTTCGACATCGACCTGCACTCGACCGGCGCCACCGGGCAGTCGGACACGGAGATCGGCGTGTACGACTCGCTGGGCAACCTGCTCGCCAGCGACGACGACGACGGCCACAGCGTCCGCTCGGCCCTGTCCTTCGGCAACGTCGACCCGCGCACGCAGCCGGCCGATCCGTTCGGCTTCACCAACGGTGTTGCCGCCAACGGTCGCGACGGCAACCTGAACGGCGGCGAGACCTACTACCTGGCCATCGGCCTGTTCAACACCACGTTCGGCGCCACCGCTTGGAACGTGACGTCGAACTCCACCGCGTTGACCGCGGCTTCGACCGTCAACTTCCGCACCGACGTCGTCCCGGCCCCGGCTTCGCTGGCCCTGATCGGGCTCGGCGGCCTGGTCGGCGGGCGCCGTCGCCGATAATGGCCTTGGCACGCTCGCGTGCCGGCAACCGACTCTGAGTCTCGCAGCCGTCCGGGCAACCGCCCGGGCGGTTGTCTTTTCCGTTCGCGTTCCGGTTCGTTCGCCACGCCCGGTCGGGCCCCGGTCATCGCGTACCATCGCCCGATGCGCCTCCCCTGGACGCTGTGGCTGTCCATGTCGATCGAGTTGTGGCGGCTGGTGCTGCTGACCACGGCGGTGCTGGTCACGGTGATCGCGTTCGCGCTGTCGATCAAGCCGCTGGCCAGCGGGGACCTGGGGCCGGTCGATGCGGTCCGGTTCATGCTGTGGGCCATGCCCCCGATGCTGACCTACGCCCTGCCGTTCGCCTCGTGCTTCGGGGCGACGCTGGCGTACCACCGGATGGTGCAGGACCGGGAGCTGCTGGCGGCCCACGCCGGGGGTGTCTCGCACCTGACGCTGATCGCCCCGGCCCTGGCGGCGGGGGTGGTGCTGGCGGGCGTGCTGGGGGGGTTGAACGCCCAGATCATCCCCCGCTTCGTGCGGACGATGCAGGAGATGGTGGCCGACGACCTGGCCCGCGTGATCGTGAACCAGGTCGAGGCGGGCCAGGCGGTGGAGCGCCGGGAGATCATCCTGTCGGCCCAGACGGCGCGGCTGCTGAACCCCGAGGAGATGGAGGGTGCGACGGCCCGGCTCTGGCTCACGGGCGTGGTGGCCATGCCGCTGGACGACCAGCGCCGCCCGAGCCAGGAGGTCTTCGCCGACTCGGCCCAGGTCTGGATCCTGCCCGGCTCGCGTGACCCGGAACTGGGCGAGATCCCGGGGCAGGTGCTGATCCAGGTCTCGAGCGGCCAGGGGTTCACGAGCGACGGCACGGAGATGGCCGTCGCGTCGCAGACGCGGGCGTTCCCCCTGCCCAATGCGTTCCGCGACGACCCGGCGTTCCTGACCACGGGCGAGCTCGACGCGCTGCGGGGCGAGCCGGAGCAGATGAACTTCATCGACTGGCGCCGGATCGATCTGGCGTACCACCTGGCCAGCCGCGAGGTGCTGCAGACGCTGGCCGAGCAGTTGCGCAATGGAGGAAGCGTGCGGCTGGAGCGCGAGGGCGAGACGGTGGTGATCAAGGCCGCCGGGCTGCGCGAGCGCGAGGGCAGCCGGTTTTTCCTGCGTCCGGACGAGGCGGCCATGGGCGTGGTGATCGACGTGCGGCGCGTTGGCGAGGACGGGCTGGCGAGGCTGGACACGTACAAGGCCCGGCGGGCTTTCGTCGAGGTGAACCTGGGGCCGAACTGGCGGGCCCGGGAGCTCTCGCTCGACCTGACGCTGATCGACTTCGCGCCGATGGGGCTGGGCACGATGGCGCCCGACGAGCGCCCGGTCGCCACGCAGAGCGAGTCGAGGTGGACGGGGCTGCGGATCGCGTCGAGCCCGGAGCGCGACTACCTGGCCCTGGGCAGCCACAATCTGCTCGAGCGGTCCGACGAGTGGCAGTCGCGCAAGCCGGCGGACCCGGAACTCTCGGGCGTGACCGAGGCGCTGCGGTGGCGGCTGGTGCAACTGGACCGCGAGGTGCTGGGCACGCGGCACTTGCGGATGGCGATGGCCGCGGCGTGCCTGGTGATGGTGGTGGGCGGCTCGATCGCGTCGATGCGTTTGCAGGGGGCCCAGGCGCTGGTGATCTACTGCTGGGCGTTCTTCCCGGCCATTGCCGCGATCGTGACGATCAGCACCGGCAAGGAGATGGTGCACCGCGGCGGGGTCGAGTGGCTGGGGCTGCTCTGGGGCGGGGTCGCGGCGATCGGCGTCGGCGGGATGATCGGGCTGCTGTCGGTGTCGCGGCATTGAGGAGCGCCATGGCGGACGGGGCAGCGCCGGAGCACGGGAGCGGCTGGGGGCGGGTGCTGGCGCTCGTGGGCGTTGTGACCGTGCTGCGCCTGGCGTACCTGGTGTGGTTCTGCCCGTACGGGCTGATCGAGGACGAGGCGTACTACTGGCTGTGGTCGGAGCATCCGGACTGGTCGTACCTGACCAAGGGGCCGGGCGTGGCCCAGGCGATCGCGCTGGGAACGCTTGTTTTGGGCGACGCCGAAGCGGGCGTGCGGCTGACCGCGCCGTTGTGGGGGGCGTTGCTGGCGATCGGTGTGGCGGGGTTGGCGGGGCGGATCGCGGGCGGGGGTCATGGACCTGACCCTGCGGCGGACGCCGCGCGCGTGGCGAGGGCGCGGTGGTGGGGGGCGGCGGCCGCGCTGCTGACGCCCGCGCTGCAGGCGCTGACGATCCTGATGACGATCGACGGGCCGATGCTGGCGTGCATGGCGATCGGGCTGTGGGCGGCGTGCGCGTGCGTTGATCCGGGGCGGGGTGACGGGCGGGCGTCGCCCGGTGCGTGGATCGCGCTCGGGCTGAGCCTCGGCGTTGGCGTGCTGTTCAAGCCGGTGGTGCTGTTCGTGCTTGTCGGGCTGGCGGCGGCGATGCTGGGTTCGCGTGGCGGGCGGGCGCTCGGGCGCGGATGGGGCGTTCTGTGCGGCGTGGCGCTGCTGCTCATCGCGGCGGGCTTCGCGCCGATGCTTGTGTGGAACGCGCAGCACGGCTGGGCCATGGCAAGGCACCTGGGCGAGCACCTGCAGGCCGAGGGTGGGGATGGGCCGACAGTCGCGCGGCGGCTTGGGTGGGTTGGTGAGTACGCCGGGCTGCAGGTTGCGCTGGGCGGGTTCGGCTTGGTTGCTGGTGTCGTTGGAGGCTTGCGGTGGGGCCGACGCGGTTCTCAGGCAGATGCGGCAGCAGCGGCCCACTCGGAATCGGCTCAGCCTTCACGGTCTGGTCGCGCCGGGTCCGGTCGCTCGGCGTTCCGCATCGCGATCTTCGCCTCGCTCGGCGTGTACGCGATGTACCTGCTCGTGTCGTTGTCAACGCGGGTCGAGGGCAACTGGGCGCTGGGTGGGATGCCGGGGATGCTGGCGATCGGCGCGGCGTGGCTGGCGGGGGCGACGAGTCGGCGGGCGTGGGCGTTGGCGGTGGTGCTGCGACGCGGATTGGTTGTGATCGGGCTGGCGTCGGGGTTTGGGATGCTGCGGCTGGACTGGATCGCGGCGGCGCCGAGGGTCGGGCACTTGGTGCCGATCGGGCGGGTGATGTCGGGGCCGGCGATGGCCGCGGGGGTTCGCGAGCGGTTGGAGCGGCTCGACGCCGAGCGTGTTGGACAAGAGGGCGGGACGGGCGGCGTCGGCCCCGCGTTCGTCCTGACGGACCATTACGGACGGGCTGCCCAGATGGCGTTCTATCTGCCGGGGCGGACGGTCTCGTGCACGTCGGGCACGCTCGATGGGCGGACCACGCAGTTCGACCTGTGGGCCGAGACGCGGCTGGACAACGCGGCCCTGCTGGGGCGATCGGCGGTGCTGCTGAGCGGCAAGCCGGAGAACTGGTCGCGCGGCTTCGCGCGGATCGAAGAGGTCGGGCCGATCGAGGGCGACCATCGCCAGCGGCGGGTGTTTGAGGGGTGGGGCTACAACGGGTTCGCGGGGCTGGCCGAAGGCGGCGGAGCCGATGCAACGCCGATCCCCGCGGGAACTGAAGCCCTCGAAGGTGGGGGCTAAGTGGTGCGGCACACTCCGCCGAACAACACCGGTGACGCGGCGCGTCCGACGGGTTGCGGGCGACCATCGCGCCTCGCGCTCGCGGCGTGGGGGGGCGCGACGCTGGCTTTGTTCCTGAGTTTCGTCTTCGACCAGGCCGCGTACCACGCGCTGCTGATGGGCAAGGAGGCGGTCGAGCCGTGGTGGTGGTACCGGATCGTCCGCCAGATCGGCTCGCTGACGGTGTGGGTGCCGGTGGCGGCGGTGGCGGGGGCGGTGACGCCCGGCTCGTGGCGTCGGCGCGTGAGGGCCGGGGCGGCGGTGCTGGCGGCGGCGGCGCTGGGCGGGCTGCTGGCCGAGGTCCTCAAGCCCGTGATCGGGCGCGACCGCCCGCTGCACCACGACGGCGGGAGCGTGTTCCGCCCGCTGGACGATCGTCTAAGCGGCGGGCTCGGATTCCCGTCGAGCCACGCCGGCGTGGCATTCGGCGGGGCGTGGCTGCTGTGGCGGATGGCGCGGAGCCGGTTGCCCGAGCGGGCCGGCTTCGAGCGGCTGGCCCGATCCGGTTGGGTCTGGGTTGGCGGCCTCGCGATCGTTCTGGCCATCGCCTGCGGCATCAGTCGCACGCTCACGGGCGCGCACTTCCTGAGCGACGTGATCGCCGGGGCGATGCTGGGCGTGCTTGCTGCCAACGGGCTGGGCTGGTGGATCACGCCGGGGCGGGCCCGGCGGTGTCCGGGCGTGTGGCTGCTGCGACCGCGCCGTCGCGTCGGCCCGGGCCCGCGCTCCGACCAACCCTGATTCAGCCTGAACCGGGCCGACGCCCGTACCCTACCCGCGTGAGCATCCTGGACCGCTATGTCGCGCGCCAGTTCCTGACCAACGTGGTCATCCTGCTTGCGCTGCTCTCGGCGTTTGTGGTGGCGATCGACGCGTCGCTGAACGTGGACGAGTTCCTGTCTGCGGCCCGCGATCTGGCCGCGTCGCGCCAGGAGGACGCCTCGTTCGTCCGCACGACGGTGCTGACGATCATGCTGGTTGTGGACCTGTGGTGGCCGCGGCTGCTGCAACTGTTCAACTTCATGCTCGGGCTGGTGATGGTCGGGGCGATGGGGTTCACGCTGGCCCAGATGTCGCGTCACCGGGAACTGGTGGCGATCCTGGCCAGCGGGCAGAGCCTGTTCCGCGTGGCCCGCCCGATCATGGTCGTGGCGGTCGGGCTGACGCTGGTGCAGGCGGTCAACGGGGAACTGATTCTGCCGCGGATCGCCCCGCTGCTGGCCCGGGAGCGCAACGACGCGGCCACCCGCTCGCTGGCCCCCACCCGCATCCCGCTGGCCCGCGACGGGCAGGGGCAGGTGTTCTACGCCGAGGAGTTCGACGCGATCGAGCAGGAACTGCGGGGCGTGCGGGTGTGGGTGCTCGACGAGACCAGCCGCCCGACGGCCCGGATCACCGCCGATGATGCGACCTGGCGCGAGGGGGCGTGGCAACTCCGCGGCGGGCAGGTCCGCCGGTCCGGGCCCGAGGGCCTGGGCGACCCGGAGCCGATCAGCCGCATCGAGTCCGATCTGGACCCGACGCAACTGATGATGCTGCGGTACCGGGGGTTCAGCCGGAGCATGTCGTTCGCGCAGGCGGGGCGGCTGCTGGGGTCGCTCAACCACCTCGACGAGCGTCAGGCGCGTCGTCTGGAGCGGATCAAGTGGGGGCGGATCCCGGTGATGCTGGCGAACCTGCTGGCCCTGGCGATCGCGATCCCGTTCTTCCTGGCCCGTGAGCCGCGACCCATGCTGACCCAGACGCTGAAGGCGGCCCCGCTGTCGATGGGGGCGGTGATGGCGGGTGTGATCGGCTCGGCGGTGGGGATCCCGGGGGTGCCACCCGGTCTGGGGGTGTTCCTGCCGGTGCTGGTGCTGACGCCGATGGCGATCGGGCAGATGGTGCGGCTGGGGCATCAGACGTGAGACGGGAAGGGGCAGAGGGACAAAGGGGCTGAGGGACGCGTGTCCCATGGCTCGCTGCCCGGATGCGCGAGCACATCGGCATCCCTCTGACCCTTTGCCCCTCCGCCCCTCTGCCCCTTCCCTCCTTCCCCTACACTGCCCCCATGGCGTCGATCGTCTTCTACTTCCAGGTGCACCAGCCATTCCGCCTGCGGCGGTACTCGGTCTTCGATTCCGACCCGTTCTACTTCGACGACGCCAAGAACGAGCAGATCTGCCTCAAGGTGGCCGACAAGTGCTACCGCCCGACTACGGCCAAGATCCTCGACCTGGTCCGGCGGCACGAGGGCAACGTCAAGGTCTCGTACGCGATCACCGGCGTGTGCCTCGAGCAATTGGAGCGCTGGGCCCCGGACGTGATCGACACGTTCAAGGCCCTGAGCGACACCGGGTGCTGCGAGTTCGTCGGCGAGACGTTCTACCACTCGCTCTCGTTCCTCTACTCGCGCCGCGAGTTCGCCGAGCAGGTCGACCTGCACACGAAGAAGATCCAGTCGCTCTTCGGCCAGACGCCGCGGGTCTTCCGCAACACAGAGTTGATTTACGCCAACCAACTGGCCCTGGCCCTGGGCGAGATGAAGGGCCCCGACGGCAAGCCGCGCTGGGCGGGGTGCCTGTGCGAGGGCGTCGACCGCCTGCTGGGGTTCCGCAAGCCGACGTACGTCTATTCCCCGCCGCCGATGCTGGGCGTGCCCGAGGGCGGGATGCGGGGGCCCGACGGCCGCCCATTCGGCCTGCTGCTGAAGAACTATCGCCTGTCGGACGACATCGCGTTCCGCTTCTCGAACCGCGGCTGGGCCGAGTGGCCGCTGAGCGCCGAGAAGTTCGCCAAGTGGGCCAACGACATCAACGGCGACGGGTACCTGGTCAACCTGTTCATGGACTACGAGACGTTCGGCGAGCACCAGTGGGCCGACACGGGCATCTTCGAGTTCCTGGACGCCCTGCCCGAGAAGTTCTTCGACATCAACCCCGGGCACAACCACTTCGACACGCCCAGCGAGGCCCTGGCCCGCTTCGAGCCTGTCGGCGTGTACGACGTGCACGACTGGATCTCGTGGGCCGACCTGGAGCGCGACCTCTCCGCCTGGCGCGAGAACGCCATGCAGAACAACGCCCTGGACGAGTGCTACCGCCTCGAGGCGGACATTCGGGCCCGGATGGCGGAGGCCGCGGCCAGCGGGGACAAGGACCAGATCAAGCAGGCCGGGTACCTGATGGAGGACTGGCGGAAACTGACCACGTCCGACCACTTCTACTACATGTGCACGAAGTACTGGTCGGACGGGGACGTGCACAAGTACTTCAGCCCGTACGACTCGCCGTACGACTCGTACATCAACTACATGAACGTGCTGGACAACGTGCGGCAGCGGGCGGTCGCGGGGGCGGCGGCGGAGCCCGCTTCGCGGTGACCAGCGTGCACGCGCAGCCGTTCGAGATGGAGTTGATCGACCAGCTCGGCGCGACCGGCGAGCTCGCGTTTGCCGTCGCGATGCAGATCCAGCCGGATCTCGGACGGCTTCTGCTGGCGGTTGAGCGATTGTGCGATTCGGGCGCAACCGAGATGTGGGTCACGGAACCAGGCGGGGATCGTCGGATGGAGGCGTGGGAGATCGCTGCGATGCGACGTCGGGTGGCGCAGGTCGGCGAAGTCGAGTCGTCGTTGACCGGCGTTGTGATCCGGGCGGGACCACGATTCAACCAAGCGCCAGGAGCGCTGTAGGCCGAGCGGCGGGGAGGCTCCCACCGAGGGGGTCGGGCTTTCCAGCCCGACCGGCTTCGGGGACAAGGATGCGATCTGGGCGCGGTCGAGTCGGTGCAGCAGCCCCCGTCATGAGTCCCGGGCTGCACAAGGCCCACTCCGCCTTCGGGCAGGGCTGGAAAGCCCTGCCCCCTCGTTCGGGTCTGCCCCCTCGAACGTGAGCGATCGGCGGGGGCCGTGAGCCTCCGATCCCGAGCGTTGCACGCGGCGGGTGCGACCGGCAACAATCCCGAGTCGGACGACCGGCCAAGCGAACCGGCCCGATCGCGCGCCGCTTCTCGCCCCGCCGCTCATCTCCTCCTCTCTTCTTCTCTTCGTCGCTCCGTCACTCCGTCTCTTCGTCACTCTCTCGATCTCTGCTCTCTCATCTCTGCTCTCTGCCCCCAGGAGCCCCCCTTGGCCGGACACAGCAAGTGGCACAACATCCAGCACCGCAAGGCCGCGGTCGACAAGAAGCGGGGCAAGATCTGGACCAAGTGCGCCCGCGCGATCATGTCGGCCGCGCGTCAGGGCGGGCCGGACCCCACCTCCAACCTCCCGCTGCGCTACGCCATCGACGAGGCCCGCTACGCCAACATGCCCAAGGACACGATCCAGCGGGCCATCGACAAGGCCACCGGGGCCGCCGGCACCGACGACTTCGAGAACGTGATGTACGAGGCCTACGGCCCCGGCGGGGCCGCGATCATCGTTCTGGGCCTGACCGACAACCGCACCCGCACCGCCGGCGACCTCCGCCTGATCCTGGGCAAGCACGGCGGGAACCTGGGCAACCCCGGCTCGGTGTCCTACATGTTCGACGCGCGCGGCCAGATCGTCGCCACCGGCGCGGGCCTGCCCGCTGATCAGATCATCGAGAGGGCCATCGAGGCGGGCGCGATCGATGTCGAGGAGCCGGACGATCCGAGCGAGGCCGACGCCCCGTGGACGATCCTGACCGAGGTGGCCGAGTTCCAACAGGTCAAGGACGCGCTCGAGGCGGCGGGGCTCAAGATCGAGGCCGCGGAACTGGCCCACGTCCCGCAGAACCACGTGGCGCTCGACGCCGAGGCGGGCGGGAAGATGATGACGCTGGTCGATGCGCTGGAGGACCTGGACGACGTGCAGAAGGTGTTCACGAACGCCCGGATCGACGACTGACGTCCGCGGCACGCGCGTCGTCCGGGGCATTGGCGATGTGAATCGTCACACGCTCCCGGTCGGCTGCCACCCGAATCCGACCGAACGCCCACGCCCGGCGTCGTCGGTCGGGACCTCGCAGGCCACGCCGGATCGACCGCACGTCGCGTTCGCGGAGCGAGGCGTCGAGGAGGCGCAAAGCCTCTCCCAGCACCACGCCGGGCACGCCGTCGATTCTCGATCGGGGCCACTCGTACGTCGCGCCCGGCTCGGCGGCCGCGGCAGGACGCGGCACCCGGCCTGAGTCGAGCAGCACGCGGGCCTCTTGTTCCAGCATGCCCGCGGCCTCGCGGAGCAGGCGTGCCGATGCCGCGGCGCGGATCGCCGCGTCGGCCCGCAACTCGCGCAGGACCGGCAGGACATCGCGCCGCAGTCTCGCCCGCCACCGCGTTGTGTCCGCGTTTGTCGCGTCCCTTTGCCATGCCACGCCCGCCGCCCGGCAGATGGCCTCGGCGTCGGCGTGGGTCGCTTCCAGCATCGGGCGGACCAACAGGAGTGGCGCGCGGGCAGGGGTTGCCGGGTCCGGGCCAACCGCCATCTGCCGGCGCGGGGCGATCCCCGCCAGGCCCCTCGGCCCGGCCCCGCGCACGAGACGCATCAGCATGGTCTCGAGCACGTCGTCCGCCTGGTGCCCGGTTGCGACAAAGCGGCAGCCCTGCTCGCTCGCCAACGTCGCGAGGGCGGCGTACCGCGCCCGCCGAGCGTTGGCTTCGACGTTTCCAGGCCTCGACCGCACCGCCACGTCCGCCCGCGTGAAACCGACCCCCAGCCGGCGGGCCAGTGCCTCGACCGCCCGCTCGTCCGCCGCGGCGTCCGCCTCCGGGCGCAGGTCGTGGCGGACGTGGGCCGCCACGATCCGCTCCGGGCACGCCGCGGCCAGGGCCAGCAGCAGCGCGGTCGAGTCGGCCCCGCCGGAGCAGGCCACGAGGGTCCGGCGATCGGGGTCCGGCGTTTCCCGCCCGCCGGTCAGGCGCCGCCACGACGCCGCGATCCGGCGGACAGTCGACCGGGCCGCGGGATCGGCGTTGAGGCTCTGTGCCCAGCCACCCGGCACGTCGCGATGGTCCACCGCCGGCCCGTCCATGCACGATCGTTGGCGGGCGGATAGGCTTTGGGTGTCCATGGACGGACTCCGACCAACGACCCGGATGGTGGTGGCCGCGCTGGCGATCGGCGCGTCGGCTGGGCACGCGCTCGCGGCGGCGAACCCCGGCGGCCAAGGCGCCCCGTCCCCGAGGGGCACATCGGTCCTGCTGAGCCTGTTCAACAACCCGACGGCGCTGCTGCTGGTTGGCGCGGGGCTGATCGTGGTGGTCGTCGTCGGGAAGCAGTGGGTTCGGACGATCAAGGCCAAGGAACCACCGGGCCTGGAGGAGCGGTTCGCCAAACTTGTCGCCGAGCGTGCGGCACGCGGGGAGAGCGGCGCGGGGGGCGCCTCGGGCGTCGGGCTGGCCACCACGGGCCTTCCGTTTCCCGTGTCTGGAAGCCAGGCCTCGGGCCGGGGGAGCGAGCCGAGCCAGATCACGGAACTGCGCACGGTGATGGCGGATGCGGAGGAACTGGCCGATCGGTTGTCGCGGGCGCTGGACGCCCAGGCGGAGCGCCTCGAGACCCTGATGCGCCAGGCCGACGACTACCTGCGACGCGTCGAGGCCACCAAGCGGCACAGCGTTGTGGAGGCGAGGCCTTCGCCGGCGGCCACGGTCGCGGCGGCCCGATCGCGGCCCTCGATCAGCCTCGACGACGACTCGGACCCGCTGCAGCGTCAGGTCTATGAACTCGCCGACTCGGGGGCCACGCCGCTCGACATCGCGCGGCAACTGAACCAGCCGACCGGGCAGGTCGAACTGATCCTTGCGCTGCGGCCTCGGTGACGCGGCCCGACGCTCGGGCTGCGCGATGGAGGCTGCGGGGCGGACATGCGCTGGCCGTGATCGGTATGATGCGCGGATGAGCAGGAAAGCCGCGTCGTCGTCGCCGCCCCGGGGATTGTCGTTCCCGATTCTCCACCTGGACAAGTGGATCCGGGCCAACAGCAAGCGGCTGGTGCCGCCGGTGAGCAACCGCCAGCTGTTCGGGGCGAGCAAGGACATGATCCTGTTCGTCAGCGGCGGGCCGAACACGCGGAACGACTACCACGTCAACGCGACGGAGGAACTGTTCTACCAACTCAAGGGCGACATCGCGGTGCGGGTGAGGCCGCTGGACGGCTCGAAACCGCACGACGTGATCGTGCGCGAGGGCGAGTTGTTCCTGCTGGACCGGTGGGTGCCGCACCGCCCGCAGCGTCCTCCGGGCACGCTGGGGCTGATCGTGGAGTTCCCGCGCGGGTTCGACGAGCGCGGCAAGCCGCACAAGGACGGGCTGCGGTGGTACTGCCCGGCGTGCGATGAACTGGTGCACGAGGCAACGTGGGTGCTCAAGAAGATCGACGAGGACCTCAAGGTCATCATGAACGAGTTCTGGGGCGGGCCGGTGGCGCGCCGGACGTGCAGGAACTGCGGGCACGTCATCGAGCGGGCGGGGGCGGTGGAACTCAAGGGGCGGCGGGTGACGGCCGTCGGCAAGCCGGCCAAGAAGGCGGCGAAGAAGGCAACAAAGAAGGCGGGCGGCAAGCGGGTGGCGAAGCAGAAAGTCTCGCACACGACGGCGGGCGGAACGGCGGGTGCGAGAAAGACGGCGGGGAAGAAGAAGGCCGTGTCGGCCAGGGGCGGCTCGAAGCGGGCCGCGTCGGCGCGGGGTGCGTCGCAGAAACCCGCGGCCCGGCGTCGGTAGCCGCCCATGAAGATCGATCTGCACACGCACATTCTGCCCGAGCGGTGGCCGGACTGGACGAGGCGGTCGGGCTATCCCGGCTGGGCGGAACTCGAGCACACCGGGCCGGGCTGCGGGCGGATGTGCCGCACGCTGGCGGGCGGAGGGAAGCAGTTCTTCCGCGACGTTCAATCGAACCTGTGGGACCCGGCGGTGCGGCGGCGCGAGATGGATGCGACCGGCGTCTCGGTGCAGGTGCTCAGCACGGTGCCGGTGATGTTCAGCCATTGGGCCAGGGCCGAGCACGCGTACGACCTGCACCGGCTGCTGAACGACCATATCGCGGAGGTCGTGGCTGCGCACGGCGACGCCGACGGGGCGGGCCGAGGCGGCGTGCGACCGTTTGAGGGCCTCGGCGCGCTGCCGCTGCAGGACCCCGACCTAGCCTGCCGCGAACTGGATCGGTGCGTGCGTGAACTCGGGCTGCTTGGCGTGCAGATCGGGACCCACGTCGAGGGGAAGAACCTGGACGACGCGTCGCTGCGGCCGGTGCTGGCGCGGGCGGGCGAACTCGGGGCGGCGGTGTTCGTGCACCCGTGGGACATGCTCGGCAGCGAGCGGATGGCGCGGTACTGGATGCCCTGGCTGGTTGGCATGCCCACCGAGACGACCATCGCCATCATGTCGATGATGTTCGGCGGGGTCTTCGACGAACTTCCCACGCTGCGCGTGTGCTTCGCGCACGGCGGCGGGTCGTTCGCCGGGACGCTCGGGCGGATCGCGCACGGGTTCGAGTGCCGGCGGGACCTGTTCCCGGCGGCGGCCCGCCATCCGAGCGAGTACCTGGACGCGCGGCGGTTCTGGGTGGACTCGCTGGTGCATGATGCGGCCGCGCTCCGGCACCTGGTTGCGATGGTCGGGGCGTCGCGCGTCGCGCTTGGCAGCGACTACCCGTTCCCCCTTGGCGAGGACCGCCCGGGGGCGCTCATCGAGTCCATGGGCAACCTCTCGGCGTCCGATCGCCGGCTGCTGCTCGCGGGGGCGGCGCTCGAGTTCCTCGGTCGCGCGCCGGTGCGGGCCGGCTGAGTAGACTCGTGGCATGGACACCGGCGCTTTGGATACGGCACAGGCGAACAAGGCCAACGCCCCCCGGCTTGACGAGGCTGGCGCATTGGAACTGGACGCGCGCGATCCGCTGCGCCAGTTCCGCGCCGAGTTCGCCATCCCCGACGCCGGTGCGGTGGGCGATCCATCGTTCAAGGGCGAGCCTCGCCCCTCGACTTACCTGACGGGCAACTCGCTGGGCGCGATGCCGCGGCGCGTGCCGGAACTGCTCAGGCAGGAACTGGAGGACTGGGCGCGGCTGGGCGTGGAGGGGCACCTGACCGGGCGTGACCCCTGGCTGCCGTACCACGAGCAGTTCCGAGGGCCGCTGGGTCGGCTCGTCGGGGCGCAGGAGCGCGAGGTCGTGGCGATGAACTCGCTGACGGTGAACCTGCACCTTCTTATGGCGTCGTTCTATCGCCCGACGCCGGAGCGCTTCAAGATCGTCGTCGAGGACGCCTGCTTCCCGAGCGACTCGTACGCGGTCGCGAGCCAGGCGGCGTTCCACGGTTTCGATCCCGGGCGCGCGGTCGTGCGGCTCGCGCCGCGCGATGGCGAGCAGACGCTGCGGACCGAGGACGTCGTCGGCGCGATCGAGCGCGAGAAGCCGGCCCTGGTCATGCTCGGGGGCGTGAACTACCTGACCGGGCAGTGGTTCGACATGCCGGCGATCACGGCCGCGGGGCACAGGGCGGGCGCGATCGTCGGGTGGGACCTGGCCCACGCCGCCGGCAACGTGCCGATGCGTCTGCACGACTGGGGCGTCGATTTCGCGGCCTGGTGCTCGTACAAGTACCTGAACGCCGGGCCGGGCGCGATCGCCGGTGCGTTCGTGCACGAGCGCCACCTGGGCGACTCCTCGCGCCCCCGCCTGGCCGGCTGGTGGGGCCACGACCCGGCGACGCGGTTCAGGATGGGGCCGGCGTTCGCGCCGACGCCGACGGCCGACGCGTGGAGCCTGTCGAACCCGCCGATCTTCTCGCTGACGCCGCTCAAGGCCTCGCTGGACCTGTTCGACCGGGCGGGGATGGATCGGCTGCGGGAGAAGTCGGTGGCGTTGACGGGGTATATGGAGGCGTTGCTCGGCGACCTGAGCGGCAGGCTTCGGGGCATGGGGCGTTCGGGGCTTGACGTGCTCACGCCGCGGGATCCTGCTGCCCGCGGCTGCCAACTCTCGATCGTTGTTCCCGGCGCATCTCGTGATGTGCAGCGGGCTCTGCTGCAGCGCGGCGTGGTGTGCGATTTCCGCGAGCCCAACGTGATCCGCGCGGCTCCGGTGCCGCTGTACTGCTCATTCCACGACGTGTGGCGGTTCGTGCAAACGCTCGGGGAGGTGCTCGCTTGAGCCGGCACGCGGTGATCGTGGGCAACGGGCTGGCCGGGGCGCTGCTGGCGGTGCTGCTGGCCAAGGACGGCTGGCGCGTCTCGCTGTACGAACGCCGCGGCGACCCGCGGGCCAAGGGATACATCGGAGGGCGATCGATCAACCTCGCGCTCTCGGCGCGTGGCCTTGCGGGGCTCGCGGCGGCGGGGCTGGACCAAATCGTCCGCGAGCGCGATCTCATCCCGATGCCGGGACGCATGATCCATGCTCGCGATGGCTCGACCGTGTTCCAGCCCTACAGCCACGACCCCAAGGACGCGATCAACTCCGTCTCGCGCGGCGGGCTGAACCTGACGCTGATCACGGCCGCCGGCGAGCAGCCGGGAGTGGCGATGCACTTCGGCCACCAGTGCATCGACGCCGATCTCTGAGAAGTCCACCGCGACGTTTCAACGAAGCGACGGCTCGCACGTGACTGTTCATGCGGATCTGGTGGTCGGGGCCGACGGGGCGTTCAGCGCGATCCGCGCCGTGATGCAGCGGACGGACCGGTTCGAGTACGCGCAGTCGTATCTCGGGCACGGGTACAAGGAACTGCACATCCCGCCGCGAGACGGGGGAGAGGCCGCGGCTGCGGGCGCGGGCGGTGCATCGGCCGTGGCTGGTCATGAGGCTGGCCGCGTGGTTGGACCGAGCGGGGCCCCGCTGGACGCGAGTCTCGATGCGTCGCTGTTCCGGATGGAGCCGCACGCCCTCCACATCTGGCCGCGCGGCGGGTCGATGATGATCGCCCTGCCCAACCGCGACGGCTCGTTCACGTGCACGCTGTTCTGGCCGTTCGAGGGCGAGCACTCGTTCGCGGGGCTGCGCACGGAGGGCGACATCGAGCGGTTCTTCGCCGAGCAGTACGCCGACGCCGTCCCGCACATGCCGACGCTTGCAGCGGACTACATGGCCAACCCGACCAGTTCGCTCGTGACCGTCCGCTGCTTTCCGTGGGTCCGTGGGCGGACGGTGCTGGTCGGCGACGCGGCCCACGCCATCGTGCCCTTCTATGGCCAGGGCATCAACTGCGGGTTCGAGGACTGCGTGGACCTGGCCGAGCGGCTGCGCTCCGGCGCCGACACGGATGCGGGCCTCAACGCGGCCCTCGACGCCTACCAGCACGCCCGCAAGCCCAACGCCGAGGCCATCGCCGATATGGCCCTTGATAACTTCGTCGAGATGCGCGACAAGACCGGGCGGCCCGAGTTTCTGTACCGCAAGAAGGTCGAGCAGACGCTGCACGCGATGTTCCCCGACCGCGTGACGCCGCAGTACAACCTGGTGAGTTTCTCCACCGTGGCGTATGTCGACGCGAAGCGGCGCGGCGACGACCTGGCCCGCGTGATCGATGGCGTGGTCGCCGCGTTGCCGATCGGGTCGCGCGAGAGCCTGGGTGAGCAGCGGTGGGCCGAGCGGATCCGATCCTTGGGCATGGAGCGGCTGGGACCACCGGCGCGCGACACCGGGCGGGTGGCTGTGGCTGCCGCGGCATCGGGCTCGGGCTCAGACTCACCGGTTGGTGCGCAAGCGGCTTCGCCCCCGAGCGACGAAGCCGCGTCGCCCGGGCTGATCGATATCTCGCCCACAATCTCGCCCACGCTGGGCGTCTGGCCCGGCGACAACGCGTTCTCGCGTGAGGTCCTGCTCGACACCGAGCGTGGCGACAATCTGACGCTCAGCACGATCCGCGCGACCGTGCACCTGGGCAGCCACGCCGACGCGTCGAACCACTACGGAAAGGCGTCGGAGGGCGCGGTCGGCATCGATCGCATGCCGCTGGGGCACTACATCGGCCCGTGCCGCGTTGTGGCGCTGGCGCGGCCCTACGTGCCCGGCTCACGCGTGACGCCTGCTGACCTTGCCGGGTTTGACGAGATCCGCGAGCCGCGGGTGCTGATCAGGACCGATTCGTTCCCCGACCCCGACCGCTGGAACGCGGACTTCGCGGCGTTGTCGGTCGAACTGATCGACGCCCTGGCCGCCCGCGGCGTCATCACGATCGGCATCGACACACCCAGCGTGGACCTGCAGGACTCGAAGGACCTGCCGGCTCACCGGGCGATTCTGAAGCACGGGATCGCCATTCTGGAAGGCCTGGTGCTGCGCGATGTTGAGCCGGGGGTGTACGAACTGATCGCCCCGCCGCTGCGGCTGGAGGGCGGCGACGCCAGCCCGGTCCGGGCGATTCTGAGGCGTTGAATCGGGTTTCACGACCGAGACACGGAGGGCACTGAGAGAGGCAGTGGCTTCTGGCTGTGGCTCCCTCCGTGTCCCCGTGTCTCCGTGTCTCCGTGGTGAGTCAATGTCCACACGCTCCAACGATGGAGCAGCCGCGTCACATCGTCGCCACGATCTTGATCTCAAAGTGGATCGGCGTGTTGCCGCCCGTCGGCAAGGCCGAGACCTCGACGGTCGTCCGCGTCGGCAGGCTCTGGCCGCCCGGCGGGAAGAACTCCGCGTACACGCGGTTGTACTCCTTCCAGTCGCGCTGCATGTTGGTCAGGAACACCTGCACATCAGCGATGTTCTCCCACCGGCTGCCGGACTCCTCGAGGATCGTGCGGATGTTCTCGAAGCAGGACCGCATCTCGGCCTCGATCGAGTAGTCGACCAGTCTTCCCGAGGCATCGACGATCGCGCCGGGGATGTCCTTGCTGCCGCGTTTCCGCGGGCCGATGCCGGACAGAAACAGCAGGTTGCCCGCGCGCCGGGCGTGTGGGTACGGGCCGAGCGGCTCGGCGGCGGTGGTGGATCGGATCGTCGTCATGGGTGTTTCCAAAGACCGGATTCACCGCAGAGACGCAGAGTGCGCTGAGGAAGGCACGGAACGGGTGGTGCGATGTGCCCCGGCCTCTCCCGCCGCTCTGGCTCCCTCCGCGCTCTCTGCGCCTCTGCGGTGAGTCATCTGTTTCGTGCTAGTGCCCGACGCACACATTCTTGGCCTCGGTGAAGAACTTGATCGCTTCCGTGCCGCCTTCGCGCCCGACGCCCGAGTGCTTCATGCCGCCGAACGGCGTGCGCAGGTCCCGGACCATCCAGCAGTTGATCCACACGATCCCGGCATCGATCGCTCCGGCGACGCGGTGGGCCCGCCCGACATCGCGGGTGAACAGCGTGGCCGCCAGACCATACGGCGTCGAGTTGGCCAGCGCGATCGCCCCCTGATCGTCGCTGAATCGCTGCAGCGTCACGACGGGACCGAAGATTTCCTCCTGCTCGACGCGGCAGGCCGGGTCCAAACCCGTGATGACGGTCGGCGCATAGAAGCAGCCGTTCGCGCAACGCTCGGGCAACGACGACGCCCGTCCAGCGATCCCCGCCGACTGATCGGTCCCGCTCCCCGATCCGCCAGTCAGACGCCCCCCACCCGTGTGGACACGGCCACCCAACTCGCTTGCCGCGCTGACCAGGCCCTCCACCTTCTCCAGGTGGGCCTTGCTCGTCAGCGACCCGAACTGCGTCGCCGCATCCAACGGATCGCCCACGCGCAGCGCCTCGGCGTGCTCCACGACGCCCGCCCGCACCCGCTCGAACACGCTCTGGTGGACCAGCAGGCGCGAGCCGCACAGGCAGATCTGCCCCTGATTCGCAAACGCGGCCCTCGCCGCCGTCGCGATCGCCCCGCCCGGCCCATCGAGCTCGGCGTCCTCGAAGATGATGAACGGGTTCTTGCCGCCGAGTTCCAGGCTGACGCGCTTGAACATCCGCCCGCAGGTCTGGCCGATCCACCGCCCCACCGCCGTCGAGCCGGTGAAGGTGATCGCCGGCACGTCCGGGTGCTCGACGAGCGCGGCCCCTGGGCCCGGCCCGGTGCCGTGCACGATGTTCAGCACGCCGGCCGGCAGCCCGGCCTCGATCGAGAGTTCGCCGAGCATCGCGGCGGTGACGGGCGTGACCTCGCTGGGCTTGCCGACGACCGTGTTGCCGGTCGCCAGCGCCGGGGCGATCTTCCAGGTGAAGAGGTACAGCGGCAGGTTCCAGGGCGAGATGCACCCCGCCACCCCGCGAGGGCGGCGCAGCGTGTAGTTGATCGCCGGGACGCCGCCGGGCGTGCCCCCGCCGTCGAAGTCGTGCGACTCACCCGCGGCGTGCAGGATCGCGGTCGCGAAGAACCGCAGATTGGCGGCCGACCGGGGGATGTCCACCGTGCGGGCCAGCGTGATGGGCTTGCCGGTGTCGCGCGACTCGGCCTCGGCGAGTTGATCCAGATCGCGATCGATCAGATCGGCCAGGCGGAGCAGCAGACGGCTGCGCTCGGTCGCGGGCGTCGCGGCCCACGCCGGGAACGCCGCCGAGGCCGCCCGCACCGCGGCGTCCACATCCGCGCCGTCCGAATCGGGCACGCTGGCCCACACGCTCCCGGTTGCCGGCTCGACGGACTCGAGCCGTCGCCCGGAGTTCGCGGGCACGAGCCGGCCGCCGATCAGGTTCGCGCACTCGGGCATGGCGGACTATATGACAAGCGCCGGGCGACCCCGGCCTGCCCGTCGTCTCAGCATCCGGGGTCGACGGCATGAACTCACCACTGAGACACGGAGGGCACAGAGGAAGGCAACAAAACATGGCCCACGGCTCGCTCCGTGTCTCCGTGTCTCCGTGGTGAGTCCTCTTGATTGAGGCGAGCATGCGTCGCGCCCGCTCACAGCGTCGCGAGGCGTCCGCCGTCTACCGGCAGGTTGATCCCGCTCACATACGCCGCCGCCGGGCTGGCCAGGAATCCGACCGCGGCCGCGACCTCTTCGGGGCGCCCCAGCCGCCCGGCGGGAATCGTCGCGATCGTGTCCGCCCGGGCCTTGGCGACCGCGTCGGCCCCGCCGCCGGCCTTGCTCGCGCGCATCTCGAAGATCTCAGACAGCCGCTCCGTGTCGGTGTACCCCGGCAGCACGTTGTTGACGGTGATGCCGAAGCCGGCCAGTTCCTGCGACAGCGTCTTGGCCCAGTTGGCCGTCGCCGCCCGGATCGCGTTGCTGACCGCCAGGTTCGGGATCGGCTGCTTCACGCTGGTGCTGGCGATGTTGATGATCCGCCCGAACCCCGCCTGCTTCATGCCGGGCACCACCGCCTGTGTAAGCGCGTGCGGCGTCGCCAGCAGGCTGTCGAACCCGGCCCGCAGGGCATCCAGCGTCATCGAGGCCGCCGGCCCCGGCGCCGGGCCGCCCGTGTTGTTGACGAGCACATGGCACACGCCGTTCGCGCCAAGCCAGCCCTCGACCGCCCGGCGAGCCTCATCCGGCTTGGACAGGTCGCACGCCAGCACCGCGTGCCGCTGCCCCTGCCCGGCCCGCGGCGTGGGCAGCGATGCCACGACATCGCGGAGTTTCGACTCGGTGCGAGAGACGACCGTGACGCTCGCCCCGAGGCTCGCCAATTCGGCCGCGCACGCCCGCCCGATGCCCGCCGACGCCCCGCACACGATCGCTTGCCGCCCGGTCAGGTCCGTATTCATGGGTCCACGATATCCGCGCGCTGGAGCCAAGACCGGAGCGCGGGCAAGTTAGCCCGCCGTCGCGATCTCCACTCCAAGCCCCTCGATCGCCGCGCGCAGCACGCGGATCGACCGCAGGTACTCGCCAACCGAGACCCGCTCGTGCGGCGTGTGGTCGAGCGCGCTGTCGCCCGGCCCATACGCCGCGATCGGGCAGCCCCACGCTGGTCCGACCACGTTCATGTCCGACGTGCCCGACTTGCGCTTGGGCCGCGGCACGCCGCCCTCGCCCCGGATCGCCGCGGACAGGGCCCGCACCACCGCGTCGTTCCGCCCGACCTCGTGGGCACATTCCGCCCCATCCACGTGAACGCGGATCTCGAACCCGTCGGCAGCGTCGAGCGCACACAGGGCGGCCTCGGCCTCGCCGGGCGGCATCCACACGGGCAGACGCAGACCGGCGCGCAGCCGCGCCCATTGGCACAGCCCGTCGTCGCCCGACTCCATCGCAAGCAGCGACGCCGAGATCGTCTCGAACGTCCCGCGGCGGCCATCGTTCTTCCGCTCGACCCACCGCCGCACCCGCGACCACCAACCGATCGCTGCGTCGCACGCCGACTCCGTCGCCCCGGCCGAGTGGGCCGATCCGCCCGAAACCTCGGCCGTCAGGCGGAGCCGACCCTTGTAGCCCAGCGTCACGCCGTCCCACCCGCTCGGCTCGCCGATGATGCACGCGGCCGGTCGTCGCCGCGGCAGCACGAACCGCGCTCCGGGCGATGTCGGCGTCTCCTCGCCGACGGCCGCAATGACCTCGACTGCGACTCCGTCGGGAACGCACGCCCGCGACGCCGCCACCAGCATGGCCGCGAGCGGCCCCTTGGCGTCCACGCTGCCCCGCCCGTGCAGCACGCCGTCCTCGATGCGCACGGGGATGTGTCCAGCAACGGTGTCGATGTGCCCGAGCAGGATGATCCGTGCCTGTTCCGGGCCGCGGCTCGGGCGCAACGCCAGGCCATTGCCCGCGCCGTCGATCGACGCCAACAGCCCAATCCCTGCGGCGATTTCGATGAACACGCCGACCGCCGCGGCCTCTGACCCGGAGACACTGGGCGTCGCGACGAGGCGTTGCAGGGCGTCGACGGCCCGATCATCCCCGACGCCGGCGTTGAGCGCGGGATGTCCGTCCACCGACACGAACGTCGCTACTGGGAGCGCCGTTGCGGGCTTCGGTTCCGCGAGGCGGGCATCCTCTTCCACGCGCCCGCGAGTGCTCGCCGACGCATCCGCCGTGCCGTCCACTGCCGCCGTCGTCCGTGTCATGCTCCGATCTCCGCCGCCTCGAACATCGTTCCCTGCCCCGCGATCGCGCGCAAAACCGCATCCGGGCCCTGGGCCGTGCCGATCACCACATGCGACACGCCCGCCGCGATCGCCTCTTCCGCCGCCAGCACCTTGTTCTTCATCCGCCCGCGGGCGGCCTCGCGCACGCGCCCCAGACCCTCGCCCGCGGCGTGCTCGATGAGCGAGGCCGGGTCCGACGGGTCCGCCAGCACGCCCGGCACGTTGCTCAGCAGCAGCAGTCGCGAGGCCCCGATCGCCGCCGCCGTCGCCGCCGCCGCCCGGTCCGCATCGACGTTCACAACCACGCCGTCGCCCGTGATCGCCGGCGGGCACAGCACGGGCGTGCGCCCCATCTCCAGAAGCCCGAGCAGCAGCGCGCCATCGACGCCCACCACCCGCCCCGACAGGTCATCCCGAACGATCACGACGCGATCGCCCTCGATCGCTCGGATCGCCCCTTTGCGCTCGGCGGTCCACACGCCCCCGTCCACGCCGCTTAGGCCGACCGCGTCGACGCCGGCCGAACGCAAGGCCGCGACCAGACGAGTGTTTGACAGCCCCGCACACGCCATGGCGAACACGTCGCGCATGGCCGCGTCGGTGCGACGGCTTTCGTGCCCCGACGGGCTGACGAGCCGGCGGTTCTCGACGCCGAGCCGGGCCGCCAGGTCGTCGGTCGCTCCGGAGCCGCCGTGGACGACGACGACCGGCTCGCCTGATTCGATCAGACGCGCGATCTGCGGCGCGAGCGCCGCCGCATCGATCCCAGCCCCGCCGCCGATCTTGATGACTGCGATGCTGCCCATGTGCGCTCCCTTCGATCTCGTTGCACGCACCCCGTCCGACTCCGACTGTCTCGTCAGGCCGGGAACAGTCCCGGCGTCCGAAGCCCGGCCGTTTCATCCAGCCCGAACGCGACGTTGGCCGCCTGGATCGCGCTGCCGGCCGCGCCCTTGACGAGGTTGTCGATCGCGCACAGCGCGACAATCCGCCCCGACCGCGCGTCCACGCCGAACCCCACGTCCGCGAAGTTGCTCCCCACCACCACCTTCGGGTCCGGCAGGCGGTGCAGGCCGGATCGCTCGCTCACGATCCGCACGAACGGCTCGCGCTCGTACGCCTCGCGGTACAGACGCCGCACTTCCCGCTCGTCCACCGGGCGTGTCGGCTCGACGTGGGCCGTGCACAGCACGCCGCGGACGAGTTCGATGGATGTCACCGTCGCGTCGACGTCGATGTCGGCGCCCAGCGCTTGGCGCACCTCCGCCAGGTGCCGATGCCCGCCGATCGAGTACGTCCGCGTCGCCCCGGCCCGGATCGGGTGGTGCGAGGCATCCGTCGCCTTGGCCCCACCCTCCGACGAGCCGACCTTGAGGTCCGCGATCGCACGCCGCACCAGCCCGGCCCGGGCCAGCGGCAGGAGAGCCAGAATCATCGCGGTGGCATTGCACCCGACGCCGGAGATGAGCCGGGCCCGGTCGCTGCCGCGCTCGGCCTCACCCCCCTCGCGGATCCGCCCGCGCGACGTCTCGCACAGCCCATAGACCGCCCGCCCGAGCAGGTCCGGGCGCGCGTGCGCCTCGCCGTACCAGGCCTCGTACTCGCCCGCGTCGCGCAACCGGAAGTCCGCGGACAGGTCCACCACAACCCGCGCCAGCCCGAGGTACCGATCGATCTCGCGCTGCGCCTCGCCGTGCGGCAGGCACAGGAACGCCACGTCGCACGCCCGCACGTCCTCCGCCGGCTCGAACACCAGGTCGCTCAGCCCACGCAGGTGCGGGTGGGCACGATGGACCGGGTGCCCCGCCAGGCGGCGCGACGTGATCTGCGCCGCTTCGATCGACGGATGCCCGAGCAGGAGACGCAACAGCTCACCGCCCGTGAACCCGCTCGCGCCCACGATGGCCGCTGAGAAACTCACGCCCCCACCGCCTCAACCTGCGGCGCGGCCCCGGTCGGCCCGATCGGCGTCGCGCCGACGCCCGCCGATTCCCTCCGCCTCGCCCCCTCCCGCGCCGCCTCCAGCACCCGGCGCACCAGTAGCCCAGGGATGTCCACCCCCGTCGTGGCGATGCTGTTTCTGAACTCCATCGAGTGGTTGATCTCGTTGACCAGCACCCCGCGGCGCGGGCACTCGAGCAGATCGATCGCCACCGCGTCGCCCCCCACGGCCGCGGCGGCCCGCACCGCAACGCCGCTGATCTCCTCCGTCAGCGGGCAGTTGGCGGCCCGGGCCCCGCGGGCCGTGTTGGTGACCCAATGCTCGCTCGTCCTCGTGATCGCCGCGACCGGCTCGCCTCCGATCACGAACACGCGGACGTCGCGCCCGGGCTTGTCGATGTGCTCCTGGATGTAGAACACGCCGTGCTGGACCGAGCCCAGCGTGTCGCGGTGCTCGATGAGCGCCTCGGCCGCGTCGCGGTCGTTCACCCGCGCCACCAGCCGCCCCCACGACCCGATCGTCGGCTTGAGCACGACCGGATACCCCATCGCCTCGATCGCCTCCAGCGCCGCCGCCGGCGAGGTCGCCACCCGGACCCGCGGCGTCGGCACGCCGCGGCGAGCCAGTTCGATGCTCGTTCGTAACTTGTCGCTGCACGCCTCGATCGTGCCGATCGGGTTCACGCATCGCACGCCCCAGGCGTCCAGCACCCGTCCGATGGTCAGCGACGCGGTCAGGCTCAGCGATCGGTCGAACACCGCGTCGTAGCCCGGCCACGCCCCCGGCTCGTCCAGTTGCTGCACGACCGTCCGCGTGTCGATCGCGTCAACCCGGACGCCGACGCCCGCGAACGCGTCGAGCAGCAACTGCTCCTCGGCCCGAAGCCGCGTGTACAGCATGGCGATACGCATCAAAGCCGCTCCCTTGTGCCGCGATCGCGGCACGCTTCTCGAAAATGCCCTCGATCACCGGCCCCAGGCCCCGCGGCCCCAGCAACGCCGCCAGGCCCCGCTCGTCCGCCACGAACGC
This sequence comes from Phycisphaerales bacterium, assembly GCA_041401985.1. Lineage (GTDB taxonomy): Bacteria > Planctomycetota > Phycisphaerae > Phycisphaerales > UBA1924 > JACKHA01. The sequence goes on along the minus strand of JAWKTE010000006.1, from coordinate 171,501 downwards.
GGACGCCAGCTCTGCACGGGGTCTCGCCCCACCCTTCTCCGGTTCACTCACCCCAGTCCTCCTCGACCTCTGGGGCCGGCTCCAGCCGCAGCGGATCGCGCGAGGTGACTTCCAACTCGGCCCCGCACCCGACGCACGACACCACCTGCCCCGCCAGCGGCGCGCGGGCGAACGCGACCGGCTGCTCGCACTCTGGGCACACGCCCGCCGCGGAGGGCGCCGGATGGTCGGTGGACAAGGTCTGCTGCGGCATGGACTGGCCAACAGACTGGCTCATGGACTGGCTCATGGACTGGCTCATCGCGATACTCCTCCGTTGTTCTGGGTCGTGATCTGGGTCATGGTCTCGGACCTGGGCCGCCGGGGGACAACCCCGCGGGCCGAAACTGACGGTGCAAAAACAACAAGGCCCCCGGCTGCTCCGGGGGCCTCGTGGGATCTGGACTTGCTGGATCGTCTAGGACCCGAGCCGCCCCGCCCGCACGCGCGCACCCCGGACGCCTTTGGCGTCTTTGTGCATCGCGTGTTTGCGGGAGGTCATCATGGGTGGAACTCGGGCGACGATCATGAGCGTGCGCCGGCGCGTTGTCAAGCGCCCGCCGCCGACTGTGGACATCGGCTCGGACAGGTGCGGGTCTGCAGCGAGCCGGAACGCGCTCCGGAGGATGCCGCGGCGCATCGGGAAGCCGATCGGAGCGCCGATCGCGTCCGCGCCCCGACCCTCAACACGCGACAACCGCAACAACGGGGTTGGCGCAGCACGCTCAACGCTGTAGGCTCGTAACCCCTTGAAGCGGGGGAGATTCCACCCCCGCGAACACGTTCGGAGATTGTCCGGATTGATGGCAAACGGTTTTTGCTTGCGGGCTCTTGCCGCGCCAGCCGCTGCCTTCTTGAGCGTCCCGCCAGCAGGAGACTTCACCGATGCTTCAGCGAATCCTCGAGTCCCGCCGCCGCGCCCAGCGAACCGCCTACGGCACCGCACGGAAGGCCCGCCATCCCCGGCCCGAGTACGACCCCGCCCGGCTGCTCGAGTCGCTCGAGGAACGCCGCCTGCTCGCGGCCGATCTCGTGGCCTCGGTCGACCTCGGCGTGCAGATCATCAATCCCGGCGATCCGTTCCTGGCGACCATCACGGTCCAGAACACGGGCGACCAGGAGGCCGCGGCTTCCCGCCTGGAGGTGCGTCTGGACCTGAACGACGTGTTCGGCGGGAGCGACGACGTCATCGTCTCGTGGGAGGACCTCCCGGCCATCCCGGCCGGCGGCATGGTCGTTCTCGAAGACCTCGATTTCTTCGCGCCCGACAACACCCCCGCCGGCAACTACGCGGCCGCCGTCCGCGTCGATGCCTTCAACCAGGTGGACGAGGAGAACGAGAACAACAACACCAGCATCTCGTCCCGCACCATGAACTACATGGGCCCGGCGATGGTCGCCAACGTCAACTACTTCTTCTTCGGCGCCTCCACCAACAAGTCCGTCTACGCCCCGGGCGAGACGGTCGCGCTCTCCGCCACGCTGTTCAACAACGGCCCCGACGCCATCCCCGACCCGGTCGTCAACCTCGACTACGAACTCCACGCCCACATCGACCAGAACGGCGTGCCCGGCGACGACGACGACATCGCGTTCACGTCGCAGTCGGCCCCGCGCCTGGGCGGGAACTCGAACACCGACGTGACGACCTTCCTGACCATCCCCGCCAACACGCCCGAGGGCGAGTACACGGTCTACTTCTTCGCCAACGGGTTCCTGCTGCTGAACGAGCCCGGCGACCCCGCCTCCAACACCGGCGACAACTTCGGGTTCGCGGCCACGATCAACGTCGCGTCCTCGCCGCTGCCCGATCTCGAGACGACGCTGGGGCTGTTGTCGCCCGTTCCTTCCCCGCCCGGGCTCACCTACGACGTGCCGTTCACCGTCGAGAACACCACGTCGATCAACGCGGCCGGGCCGCTCATCCAGTTCGTGCTCACCACCGACGAAACGATCGGCAACGCCGACGACATCATCGTGGATCAGTTCACGACGGCCGCGATCCCGGCCATGGCCTCGTTCGGTGGGACCAACACCATCACCATCCCCGCGAACCTCCCGATCGGCAACTACCGCATCGCGGTCGTCGCCGACGCCAACAACGCCATCGAGGAGCGCGACGAGACCAACAACATCGCGATCTCACCGTTCAACGTCGTCGAGAACTCGTCGGACATCTTCGGTGTGCTGTTCGAGATCATGCCCGGCGCCGCCGCCCCGGGCGAGCCGATCCGGGCCCAGTGGGGCATGCAGAACGGCGGCCTGGTCGACGCCGGCGAGTTCGCCACGCGGGTCGTGCTGTCGCTGGACGGCAACTTCGGCGATCCCAGCGACGTGACGCTGTTCGAAGACCGCCGCGCCCTTACGGCCGGCGAGTTCGTCATGTTCGACGAGATGATGACCATCCCGGCCAACCTCGCACCGGGCACGTGGCAACTCGCCCTGATCGTCGACGCCGACGACGAAGTCATCGAGTTCGACGAGACCAACAACATCGACCAGACCGTCATGTTCTCCGTCGCGGTCGAGGAGTTCCGCCCCGACCTGGCCCTGACCGCGGACTTCAGCGGCCTGACGCTCCCGCTGGAGGTGGGCACGGTCGTCAACCTGAGCCCGGTCATCACGAACCCCACGATGTTTGAGGCGGGCGCCTCGACGCTCCGCCTGGTGCTCTCGCTCGACGAGACGCTCGGGAACTCGGACGATGTCGAGCTCACGTCCCAGGCGATCGGGACGATCGCCGCCAACGGCAGCCTCGTTCACCGCGTCTTTGTCACGATCCCGAGCGACCTCCCCGAGGGCGCGTGGCGCCTGGGCGTGATCGCCGACGCCGACGACGCCGTCGTCGAGCAGGACGAGACCAACAACACCGCCATCACAGACAACCCGGTCATCACCATCGAGCCGACGTCGCCGCCCCCGCCGCCCCCGCCCCCGACCGGCGGGCCCAACATCGCCCCCTTTGGCGGCGGGATGCTCGACCAGCCCCTGGGCCACGAACTCAAGGCCCGACGCGCGGAGGGCACCGGCTTCGGCCCGGTCGAACTGGTCAGCGGCACCAAGGACATCGTCTACCTGATCCGCAACACCGGCGATGCCGACCTGGTCATCTCCAGCATCGAGCCGCGCGGCCAGGTGCCCGGCGACTACGAGGTCATCATCCTCCCCGAGTTCATCATCCCCGCCGGCTCCTCCACCACCTTCACCGTCCGCTTCGACCCCTCCGAGTTCGGCACCCGCCGCGCCAACATCGCCATCTTCACCAACGACCCCGACCGCCCACGCTTCACCATGAAGGTCGCCGGGCGCGGCGTGCCGCACCCCAGCCTCCCCGACGTGGGCGTCACCGGCGGTTCGCGCGACATCTCCGACAACGACCGCAAGGCCCGCCCGAGCAGCGGCCAGCGCTACGGCCAGGTCGACCTCGGCCAGACCGTCACCGTCACCTACACCGTCACCAACACCGGCGGCTCGACCCTCACGCTCGGCGAGGTCACCGTCGACTCGTCGCTCTGGACCATCGTCCAGCAGCCGGGCGCGACCTCCCTGGCCCCGAGCGAGTCCACAACCTTCGTCGTCTCCTTCACGCCCACGGACCTGGGCAAGCAGAAGGCCTTCATCAGCCTTGCCTCGGACGACCCGGATGAGGCCGTGTTCAACTTCCGCGTCATCGGCGTCGGCGTGCCGATCTGACCCGACCCGCCCGGCCCCGCGCGAGCGCCGGGCCGACAACCCGACCTGTCCCGCCGGCGCTCGCGCACGAGCGCCGGCGGCTTCGTTTCCAGCACGCATCGGCCCGGCGCCTCCGATCGTGCGACCGTGCTTCGAGCCGCGCCCGGACCGGGAGATCGTCCATGCCACGCACGCCACTGCATCGTCGCGCGGGTTCCCGCCGCCGCGCGGACCGCCGGGGGCACGCCCATGGCGCGCCGCTCATCGACGCCCTCGAGCCGCGCCTGGTCCTGTCGGACCTGTGGATCGAGACGTTCTACCTGTCGGGCGGGTCCAGCCAGCTCCAGAACCGTGAGCCGGGTGATTCGGTCTCGATCGTGCTCCAGCTCTATCCGCCAGAGTTCAACGGAAGCAACGGAGGCAACGTCCCGAACAGCCCCTGGGCCGGGGGCAACCTGCTCATCGACCTCACGATGTATCGCGAGGGCGGCGGCTGGGAGCAGACCTCGCGCCACAGCACCACGATCCAGTCGTTCTTCACGACGCTCGCAACCTCGCTCACGCTGCCGAACGGCATCCTCGACGGCACCTACCGCGTCCGCGCCACGCTCGATCCCACCAACGCATGGTTCGAGTCGAACGAGGGGAACAACGTCGGCAACACCAGCAACGTCTTCACCGTGCTCAACGGGACCGAGCCGGACCTGGCCGCATCGATCACCCAGCCCTCCGGCCCGGCCGCTTCCCCTGGGGGCTCACTGGTCATCCCGTTCAGCATCCCCAACAACGGCACGGACGACGCCGGCCCCTCCACCGCCCGCTTCGTCCTCTCCTCCGACCAGACCATCGGCAACGCCGACGACGTCACCATCGCCACACAGGCCGTGCCCGCGCTCTCGCCGGGCCAGTCGTTCGGCGGGGAGTACACCGCCACCGTCCCCGCGTCGCTGGGCGCCGGGACCTGGTACGCCGGCGTCATCGCCGACGCGGAGAATGCCGTCGCCGAGTCGAACGAGAACAACAACACCGCCATCACCGCCCAGCCCGTCATCGAGGTCGCCGCCCCCACCCTGCCCGATCTGGTCGTGACCATCCTCGACTCCAGCCCGCGGCCCGCGACCATCCGGGGCGTCCCGTTCACCGTCACCTACCGGGTCGACAACCTCGGCGGCACGCCCTCCGGCGCCACCAACAACAACTTCTTCCTGCCCGGCGATCCCTTCAACTGGTTCCTCGGCGCCGCCGATGTGCCCGCGCTCACCGCCGGCCAGTCGTACACCAACACGATCACGCTCACCGTCCCATCGGACCTGAGCCCGGGTGCCTACCCGCTCGGGAGCCTCGTGGACGTCAACAACCTGGTCTCGGAGTCCAACGAATCGAACAACGAGACGATCACCGCCGAGACCATCGTCAACTACGACCCCAACGCCAAAATCACCGTCGATCTCGAGGCCTTTTACGTCGAGGGACCGACCTCGGTCGTCCAGCCCGGGCACGCCATCGGCCTGCTCGGCGTCGTCCGCAACAACGGCACGCAGGACGCCCCCGCCGTTCCCGTCCGCTATGTGCTCACCACCGACTCGACCATCGGCAACGCCGACGACGTCGAGTTCTACAGCGGCGGCTCGCTCCTCGCCACCGCCGGCCAGCTGGGGTACAACGACGTGTTCTTCACGCTCCCGCAGAACCCCGGCATCCCCAGCGGCACGTACTACGTCGCGCTCATCGTCGACCCCGACGACATCTACCCCGAAACCGATGAGTCCAACAACGTCGTGCTCTCCGACCTGTCGTTCCAGTTCGTCAACCCGTCGCCGCCCCCACCGCCGCCCGCCACCAACGCCGAGATCAACGTCCTCGGCGGCGCGATGCTCAACCAAAGCCTCACCCACCTCGACAAGGCCCGGCGCAGCCAGGGCACCGGCTTCGGGCCCGTCGAGCGCGACGCCGACTCGAAAGACATCACCTTCCGCATCACCAACTCCGGCGCCGACCCCCTCATCATCACCGACATCGAGCCCCGCGGCCAGGTCCCCGGCGACTACCAGATCATCGCCTACCCCGCCTCCACCATCGCTCCCGGCGGGCACACCGAGTTCGTCGTCCGATTCGACCCGTCCGAATACGGCACACGCCGCGCCAACATCGCCATCTTCACCAACGACCCCGACCGCAACCGCTTCACCATGAAGGTCGCCGGGCGCGGCGTGCCCGACCCCGCCCTGCCCGACATCGCCGTCACCGCAGGCTCGCGCGACATCTCCGACAACGACCGCAAGGCCCGGGCCAACACGGGCCAGCGCTACGGCGTCGTCGACATCGGCCAGCGGGTCTTCATGACCTACACCATCACCAACGCCGGCGGCACCACGCTCCTGCTCGGCGACATCGTCGTCGACTACCCCGCCTGGCGCATTGTCCAGCGGCCGCTCGACACCTCCCTCAGCCCGGGCGAGTCAACCACCTTCCTGGTCGAGTTCACCGCCATGGGCCCGGGCAAGGCCAAGGGGATGATCTACATCGATTCCAGCGACCCCGACGAGTTCCCCTTCAACTTCCGCGTCATCGGCACCGGCATCTAGCCGCGCCAGCGTTCCATCGGCCGGGGCCGGTCGTGTAGACTCGTTCCGCATGACCGCCCCCCCACCCGGCGACGAGCCCTCCCGCGGACCCGATGACGCAGGCCATCGGGTCCGCGAGGTGTTCGAGGCCGTCGTCGGACTCCAGGGCCAGGCCCGCGACGACGCGGTCGAGCGCCACTGCGCCGGCGACGCCGCCCTCCGCGCCGAGGTCGAGGCTCTGCTCGATGCGCTCGCGTCGGCCGACGAGGCCGGGCTTCTCGCGCGAAGCGCATCGGTCGCGGGAGTGGCCGTGAACGCCGAATCGGGGGTTCGTTCCGGGACGCCTCACCCAGCGACCCATCACGACGCGGTCGCACCAAGCGACGAGGCCCCCGCCGCCCTCATCGGACGCACCATCGGACGCTACCGCATCCTCGGCGTGCTCGGCGAGGGCGGCTTCGGCGCCGTGTACCGCGCCGAGCAGCAGCAGCCCGTCCGACGCGAGGTCGCGCTCAAGATCATCAAGCGCGGCATGGACTCCCGCGCCGTCCTGGCCCGCTTCGAGGCCGAACGCCAGGCCCTGGCGATGATGGACCACCCCTGCGTGGCCAAGGTCTTCGACGGCGGCACCGCCGACGACGGCCGACCCTACTTCGTGATGGAACTCGTCCATGGCGAGCCCGTCACCACCTACTGCAACACGCATCGCCTGCCGATGGACGCCCGCGTCCGCCTCATGGCCCGCGTGTGCGACGCCGTCCAGCACGCCCACAGCAAGGGCGTCATCCACCGCGATCTCAAGCCCAGCAACATCCTCGTCGACACCATCGAGGGCCAGCCGGAGCCGAAGGTCATCGACTTCGGCATCGCCAAGGCCCTCGACCGCACCGCCGCCGGCATGTCGCTCGAAACCCAGCAGGGCCAGCTCATCGGCACGCCGGACTACATGAGCCCGGAGCAGGCCGCCGGCGACGTCGCGAAGATCGACACGCGGACCGATGTCTACGCGCTCGGCGTCGTGCTCTACGAGATCCTCACCGGCGCCCGCCCCTTCGACCTCACCCGGGCCGCGCTGTTCGAGATGCAGCGCGTCATCTGCGAGCAGGACCCGCCCCGCCCGAGCACCCGCTTCGGGCAGGTCTCGGGCCAGGCGGGCGAGGCGGCCACCGCCGCCCGGTTCGGCGGCTCGCCCCGCTCGCTGGGCCGAACGCTCCGGCGCGATCTGGACTGGGTCGTGCTCCGATGCCTCGAGAAGCACGCCGACCGGCGCTACTCCGCCGTGAGCGACCTGGCCTCCGACCTGCGCCGCTACCTCTCCGGACAGGCCGTCGAAGCGGGCCCGCCCAGCGTCTCATACCGCCTCGGCAAGTTCGTCCGCCGCAACCGGGGCGGCGTGGCGGCGGGCGTCGCGATCCTGCTGCTCCTGGTCGCGGGCGCCGTCGGGACCAGCATCGGCATGGTCCGCGCCATCGACGCCCGCGAGGCCGAGGCGTCGGCCCGCCTCGACGCCGAGGACAACGAGCGACGCGCCGTGGCCGCCGCCGATCGCGCCGAACGGGCCGAACACGACGCCCGCCAGCGCGCCGACGATCTCGAGCAGGTCGCCGATTTCCAGGAGGCCCAGCTCGCGGGGCTCGACCCCCAGCGCGTGGGCGAGGGCATCCAGCAGCGCGTCGCCGACGCCGTGCGAGCCCTCGCCGACGCGACCGGCCCCGAGCAGCCCAACACCGTGGCGCTCGCCCTCCAGACGCTCGACCGGGTGAACTTCACCGACATCGCCGCCCAGACCTTGGAGCGCGACCTGTTCGAGCCGTCGATCGTCGCCGTGCAGGAGCAGTTCGACGACCAGCCCGTGATCCAGGGGCGTCTGCTCCAGACCCTCGGGAGCACGATGCGCGAGGTCGGGCTGCTCGAACGCGCCATCGAGGTCTCGGCCGAGGCCGTCCGCGTGCGGACCGAGACCCTCGGCCCCGACGACCCGGACACGCTCACGTCGCAGGCGACGCTCGGGCGGACGCTGCAGTACGCCGGCCGGCCCCGAGAGGCCGAGGCCCTGTTCAACCGCGTGCTCGAGGGCCGCCTCCGCGTGTTCGGCCAGGGCCACGCGTCGACGCTCGACGCCATGGACCGCGTCGCGGACATCGCCTTCACGCTCGGTCGCCCCGAGGAGGCCGAACGCCTCTACCGCCAGGTCCTCGACGCCCGCATCGAACTGCTCGGCCCCGACCATCTCGACACCCTGCTGTCCCACGAGAGCCTCGCGAGGTGCTGCAACGGGCGGAAGTTGTACGAGGAATCCGCGCAGCACCACCGCATCGCCGCCGAGGGCTTCGAGCGGCTTTACGGCTTCGAGCACGAGGGCACGCAGCAGTCGCTCTCGGGTCTGGCCGGGGCATTGACGAACCTGGGCCGCGCCGCCGAGGCCGAGGAGATCTACCGCCGCGTCGTCGCGTTCCTCGAGCAGCGACTCGGACGGTCGCACCCCAACACGCTCATCACCACGCTCTCGCTGGTGAACTGCATCCAGCAGCAGAACCGCCACGCCGAAGCGGCCGAACTCGCCTCCTCGATCCTCGCGCGGGCCCGCGAGCAACTGCCGCCCACCCACTGGTACATCGGGTCGTTCGAGTGGCAGTACGCACGCTCGCTCCTGGCGCTCGAACGCTTCCCCGAGGCCGAGGCCCTCATGCTCCACGCGTACCAACTCTTCGAGCAGAACCTCGGCCCGCAGCACGTCCGCGCCATCGCAACCGCCCGCGACCTGACCGAACTCTACGAGAAGTGGGACGCCGCCGAGCCCGGCGCCGCCCACGCCGACAACATCGATCGATGGCGAGCCCTCGGATGGCCCGACACCCCGGCGCCCGAGTAACCCCGCGCAGGCCGCGGCTCCCACGCAGCGAGTCCCGATCACTCCGCCGGCTTCGCCGCCCCGATCTTCCGCTGGATCCACGCCCGCGCGAACGTCCAGTCGTACTCCACCGTCCGCTTCGACACCCCCAGCAGTTCGGCCACGTCCGCCGCGTTGCAACCCGCGAAGTACCGCAGCCGCACCACGTCCGCCGCCCGCGGATGCGCCTCGGCCAGCGCATCAAGCGCCCCGCTGATCTCCTCGGCCCGGTCCTCGTCGGGCGTCAACGCCGCCACCTCCTCCGCCGGCGTGCCGTCGGTCTTCCACTGGTGGGCCCGCGCCTTCCGACGCCGCGCGTGGTCGATCAGGATGTGACGCATCACCTCCGCGGCCACCGCCAGGAAGTGCCGCCGGTCGTTGAACACCGGGTTCGCTCCGTCGCGGAACAGCCGCAGGTACGTCTCGTTCATCAGCGCGCCCGTGTCCAGCGTGTGCCCCGCACGCTCCCGCGCCATCCGCCCCGACGCCATCCGCCGCAGTTCGTCCTGGAGCATCGTGAACAGTTCGCCCGCCGCCGCCGGCGACTCCGCAAGCCGGCCGAGCACCAGCGTCACGTCCCCACGCGGCGCGTTGAGCCCCGGATGCCCAGGCAGAGATCCCCCGCCGCTCCCGCCCGACCCGCCCGACCGAAGGGATTCCCCAGACTCACGCGCCATCACGCCATCCTACCACATCGCCCTCTGATCGAGGGAATCTCGGCCAAGAGCCCGCCCGACCCTCGGCCCGCGCTTTTCCGCTCACCACTTGCGGACCAGCCTGCCACGCCCCGCTGAACCTCGTGAGGCAGGCAGGCAACGCCAGCCGGGCCCACGACCAGCAACAACCCCAAACCACAGGGAGCCCCACGATGACACGCCAGCAACGACCCGACGACCGCCCGGCCCGCCGCGAGTCGGCCCCCGGCCGCTCCGCCCTCTTCGCCCTGATGGCCATGGTCCTGACCATCGCCATGACCGCGACCCAGGCCTCCGCCCAGTACATGGTCCGCTCGGGCCAACTCCTGTGGCTCAGCCGCCCCACCGGGCACGTCCAGTACCTCCGCATCAACGTCCCGGAGGGCACCAAAACCCTGAGCATCGGCATCAACGGGTCCAACGGCGACGCCGATCTCTACGCCCGCCACGGCTCGAACCCGATCATCAACCCGTTCGCCCCCGGCCAGCACGCCGCCTTTCTAACCGCCTCGGGCTCCTGGGCGGTGCAGAACCTCACCATCCAGAACCCCGAGCCGGGCATCTGGCACATCGCCATCCACGCCTACACCGGATACAGCAACCTCCGCTGCCGCGCCACCCTCCGCCTCGACGACGGGCAGAACATCTGGGTCTCCGGGCACCACCGCTCCCAGCAGTTCTTCGCCTTCTACGTCCCCCCGAACACGCCGCGCGTCAGTTTCCGCATCACTCCCTACCAGGGCACCCAGGGCGACGCCGACCTGTTCATCCGGCGCGGGGCCATGCCCGTCCGCAGCGGCGGCCGCTCCATCTTCGACTGGGCCTCCACCCGCGGCTCCGGCCAGGCCGACAGCGTCGACCTCGACAACCCCGAGCCCGGCATGTACTACGTCATGATCTACGGCTACACCCGCCTGAACCCCAACGAGTGGCTCCTCTCGGCCGTCAACGCCGACGTCCGCGAGTACTTCGGCATCCAGATCACCCCCAAGTTCTTCCGCACCCCCACCGGCTACGACCTCTACCTCCGCTTCACCAACCACTCCAACCGTCCGGGCCAGATCTACCACGTCTACAACCTCCGCATCAACGGACAGCAGTACAACTTCGACCTGCCCATCCGCCCGGTCATCGAGGCCGGCGAGGTCCGGGGCTACCGGGCCAACCTCCCCGCCGGCACGTTCGTCGGCTTCGCCGGGGGCACCGCCCAGGTCGACGTCGCCGCCGCCTTCTTCGACGCCTCGGTCACGGAACTCCGCGGCGCGTCCGCCGCCGTCCCCCTGCCGTGAGCCCGGCAACTCCGGACAATCCCTGATTCAGAGCGCGGCGCCCTTGGGTGCCGCGTTTTTCGTTGCGGCCCGACGACCGTCGGGCCGCTGCCCTTCTTGGGCCAGCACGCCCGGATCGATCGGGACCTGTTTCCGGGTCGATCTTCCCCCCGGAATCGGGTACGCTGGCCAATCCGGCCCCAAATCGTCCAGAACCCTCGGAGATAGGAGAACTCGATGCCGCGGACCGCCATTTCCCCCGACAACCCGCCCACCGATCACCGACCCGCCAGGCCCGGCGCGGGCCTCCTCGCGCTCGTCGCCATGATCCTGACCGTCGCGTTGACCGCGACCCAGGCCTCGGCCCAGTACATGGTCCGATCCGGGCAGATCCTCTGGATGAGCAACACCATCGGGCATGTGCAGTACCTGCGGATCAACGTCCCGGCGGGCACGGCCGCGCTCGAGGTCTCTCTCAACGGCCCGAACGGCGACGCGGACCTGTTCCTGCGGTACGGCTCGCCGCCCCAAACCTCATTCCCGTTCCCGCCGGACCAGCAGCAGTCGCGCAGCGGCGACTCGAACGAGAACCTCAAGGTCATCAACCCCGAGCCCGGCATCTGGTATCTCGCCGTCCACGCGTACCGCGGCTACTCGAGCTGCCGCTTCCGGGCCACGCTTCGATTGAGCAATGGGCAGAACATGTGGGTCCAGGGGCACAGCGGCTCGCAGCAGTTCTTCTCGTTCTACGTTCCCCCCAACACGCCCCGCGTGACCTTCCGCGTCTCTCCGCACTACAGCCCCAGTGGGGATCCCGACATCTTCGTCCGGCGCGGCGCGCTGCCCGTGCTCCGCTATGGCTTCTACACGTGGGCGTCAAGAAACGGGTCCGGGCAGCAGGACACCATCGAGATCGACAACCCGCTCCCGGGCACGTACTACGTCCTGCTCGTCGGCTACACCGCCATCGAGAACCACAAGTGGCTGCTCTCGGCCTGCACAACCAACGTCAACGAGCCCCTGGGCATGGAGGTCACGCCCAAGTTCTTCCGAACCCCGCAGGGCTACGACCTCTACCTCCGCTTCACCAACCACTCCGACCACCCCATCCAGATCTTCGACATCTTCAACCTGACCATCAACGGCCAGCCCTACTCCTTTGATCTGCCCATCCAGCCGTACATCGATCCGGGCCAGACCAAGGGGTACCGAGCCTTCCTTCCCCCCGGCACGTTCGTCGGCTTTGCGGGCGGAACCGCCAATGTCACCGTGGTCAACGGGTTCTACGACGTCTCGGCCTACCGGGCCGTCACCATTGTCAACGAGCCCGTGTACCTCCCATAGCCCCCGCGCCGACACCAGTCCCGATCGCTCCGGGCACGCCAGGCGCGTGCCCGGAGCATTTCTTCCGACCCGGCGTTGCGGACCAGCCCCGCGCGCCCCGCTGCTCTGGATGGGGGCACAAGCCCCACCAAGGAGACCAGCCGTGGACCTCAAGCCCTCAACAATCCTCGGAGCCGCCGGCGGCGTCGGCACCGTCCTCGTCCTGGCCGCCGCCCTCCTGCTCGTCGGCGTCAACCAGGACTCCGACGCCTCCAGCCCGTCTTCCCGACCCGCCGCCTCCGGGCAGCCCGGCGCCTCGGGCCAAGGCACCGGCTCCGGCGCGCTCCGCGGCCTCGACGCCCTGGCCGCGTCCAACGCCCCGCAGACGCCGGGCCCCAACGCCCGGCCCCTTGGCGTGCACGCCGGCGCGTCCATGCCGGTCACCGACGCCGACAAACAGGCCGAACTCGACGCCCTGCTCAACGCCGCCGCCCCGACCGGCCCCATCGACGTCGTGATCGAGGACGAGACCGACGGGCTCGTCACGGTCCAGGAAGCCGCCCATCTGGCCCACCTGACCGACGAGGAACTCGAGGCCCTGGCCAACGCCGAGAACCCCTGGACCCGCCTCGTCGAGGCCGACCCGGGCCTGGCCCCGCTGCACGACCTGCTCCTCCAGACTTCCCGCGACAAGGACGGCCTGGCCCGCCTGCTCTCGGCCGCCATCGGCGGCGACATCCCGGGCGTGAAGATCACGCCCCCGGCCCGCGCCCAACTCCGCCTCTCGCTCGGCGACATGAACGCCGACGGCCGCCTCGACGCCCAGGACATGAACGTCCTGCTCGCCCTCAGCGGCCCCACCACGCCCAACGGCGCCGACTTCGACATGAACGGCGTCATCAACGACCAGGACGTCGCGACGCTCTCGTCGCTCATCCGCGCCCACGCCGAGCAGTAGTGCCTCCCGGCCCCCCGCTACTTCTTCTCCCACCGCCGCCGCTCCTGCCCCGGCGTCTCGATGACCACCCCCCCCATGAGCCGCAGGCTCGCCGGCCCAAGCACACGCGACGCGGCCGACGCCAGCGCGGGCGCGAGGCGCACGCCCGCGGCATCCGGCTTGAGTTCGTACCAAGCGTCGGCCGTCTCGATCACCAGTTCCAGCGGCACCAGCGGGTAGTTCGGACTGGCGAAGTCGTCCTCGATCGACCTCGCCCCGCCGCCATGCCCGGCAACGCCGTTCCCCCCCGCGCCATTGACGCCGGGCACCGCGGCCCCATTCTCCACACCCTTGGCGACGATCTCCCGCAACCGGTCCACCGCCGCCACGCTCCCGCCATTGAGCGCAGGCTCGCGGATGATCACCCGCAGCCGCCCCTTGTCCAGCGGCACGGTCTCGATCGGCGCGAGCCGGTCGATCAGGATCTGCGGGTCGCCGCGCGACAGGTCGATCCGCCCCAGCGCGAACTTCGGCTCGTCGTCGTCGAGCAGGTGGCTGAACATCGCGTACACGCCGGGGAACATGACCGCGTCGCACGTCCCGCCCAGGTCCTCCAGCGTCAGGATCGCCATCTTCTGCCCGGCCGAGTTGCCCTTCTTCGACACCAGCGTCCGCGCCGACTGCACCAGCGCCCCCACCACGACCCGCTGGTCCTGCTGCCCATCGCGCAGCCCGGCCAGGTCGTGCGTCGCGAACACGCCCACCCACGCCCGCCACCGCTCCAGCGGGTGGCTCGACACGTAGAACCCCAGCGTCTCCTTCTCCTCGCGCAGCGTGTCGGACTCGGACCAGGGTTCCGTCGCGACCAGCCGCGACGCCTCGCCATCGGCCGCGTCCTTCTCCTTCGCGGGCTCGTCGCCGCCGAAGCCGAACAACTGTGCCTGCCCCGCGGCCTTGTCGGCCGCCATCCGCTGGCCCGCGGCCACCGCCGGCTCGATCGTCGCCAGCATCGACGCCCGGTGCTTGCGCCCGTGCAGCGAATCGAACGCCCCGCACTTGACCAGCGCCTCGATCGTCGCTTTGTTCACCGCCCCGCCCGCGCCGCCGACCGCGACACGCTCGCAGAAATCGAAGAGAGACTCGTACGCCTTGCGCTCGCCGGCCTGCTCGATCGCGGCCTCCGATTCTCCCTCTGCCCCTTCGACCCTCCGCCCCTTCGCCCCTTCTCGCTCCTCAATAATCGCCTCGATCGCCTTCTCCCCCGCCCCCTTGATCGCTCGCAGCCCGAAGCGGATGTGCCCGCCCCCGCTCGTCCGCGGCTCGGCGTCCTCGAATACCACGGCGAAGTCCGACTGGCTCAGGTTGATGTCCGGCGGGCGCACCTCCAGCCCCGCACGCACCACCTCGCCTGTCGCCGCGTCGATCGTCCGCGTCCGGCGGGTGTCTTCCAGATACGGCATCCAGTCCGCCAGTTTCTGCGCCTGGCTCTCGAACGTCAGGAACGCCGCCATGTACTGCGCCGGGAAGTACGTCTTCAGGTACGCCGTCTGGTACGCCACGATCGCGTACCCCGTCGAGTGGCTCTTGTTGAAGCCGTAGCCCGCGAACTTCAGGATCAGTTCGAACAGGTCCTCGGCCTGCTTCTGCGACAGCCCCTTCGACACCGCCCCCTCCAGGAACACCGGGCGGGCCTTGGCGATGTCCTTCTCCTTCTTCTTGCTGATCGCCTTGATCAGCGAGTACGCCGCACGCAGCGGGATCCCGCCCAGCTCGTGCACGATCTGCATCACCTGTTCCTGGTACACCATCACGCCGTAGGTCGGCTCGGTGAACCGGTCCACGATCGGGTGCACCCGCGGCACATCCTCGCGCCCGTGCTTGCGCGCGTTGTACGCCGGGATCAGGTCCATCGGCCCCGGGCGGAACAGCGCGTTGGCCGCGATCAGGTCCTCCAGGCGGTCGGGCTTCATCTCGACCAGCAGGCGGCGCATCCCGCCCGATTCGAACTGGAACACGCCCGTGGTGTCCCCCCGCTGGAACACGTCGAACACACGCGGGTCGTCGTAGGTGAGGCGGTCAAGGTCCAGCGGGTGCGAGAGCGACGAAGGGCCCGCCTCCTCGGCCCCCTGTCTCGCTGTCTCGCTGCACCGCTGTCTCGCCCCAAAGTCCCCCGCCCTCCCCACGGCCCTCCAGACCTCCGCCTCACCCAGCCCGTCCCGGATCAGCCGCTTCGCCCGCTCGATCACCGACAGCGTCCGCAGCCCCAGGAAGTCCATCTTGAGCAGGCCCATCCGCTCGCACGTCGGGCCGTCCCACTGCGTCACCACCTCGTGCTCTTCGGCCCCGGTCTGCTTGTATAGCGGCACGATCTCGTGAAGCGGTCGCGTCGCCACGATCACGCCCGCGGCGTGCACCGACGCGTGCCGCGCCTGGCCCTCGATCACCCGCGCGTTGTCGATCACCCGACGCACCGTCGCGTCCGACTCGTACAGCGACTTGAGGTCCGGCTCCTGATCGAGCGCCGCGTCCAGCGTCATCCCCAGCGCCTCGGGGATCATCTTCGCCAGGCGGTCCGCATCAGGGAGCGACACCTCCATCACGCGGCACACGTCCCGAACCGCCGCCCGCGCCTTGAGCGTCCCGAACGTGATGATCTGGGCCACGTGCCCGTACTTGCGGCGCACGTAGTCGATCACCCGCCCGCGACCGTCCTGGCAAAGATCGATATCGATATCGGGGTACTCGCTGCGATCGGGGTCGGTGAACCGCTCGAACAGCAGCCCGTACTCCACCGGGCACGCGTTGGACAGACCGAGGCAGTACCCCACCATCGTGCCCACGCCCGAGCCACGCGCGATCGCCGGGATCCCCTGCTGGCGACCCCAGTTCACGAAGTCCCACACGATCAGGAAGTACGCCGAGATGTTCTTGCCCGACAGGATGCCCAGTTCCCGCTCAAGCCGCGCCCGAACGTCGCCAAGCGGCGGGGTGCCCCCCCCTTCGTCGCTCCGTCGCTCCGTCGCTCCGTCGCTTCTGCCATACCTCCACACCATCCCCGCCTCGGCCAGCAGACGCAGCGCCGCGTCGCACTCGTCCTTGGCCTCCGCCAGCAGCCGCTCGCGCTCGCCCTCCGAACACCCGTCTGGCACGGCGAACGGCTCCACCTCGAACTCGGCGCAGTACGCCGCGTACCACGCCGACAGATCGCCGGCGAAGCGGGCGTCATCAACACGCGGCAGATCCGCCCACGCGCCGTCGCCTTGATGCCTCGATGCCTCGCTGCCTTGATGCCTTCTTCTCACTCGCACCATCGGCGCGTGGTTCTGGCCGAGTCCCAGGTCCACATGGCACCGCTCGGCAATCGACGTCGTGCTGGCCAGCGCCTCCGCACCCGCCTCGCCGTACTCTGAAAAGATCGCCCGCATCTGCTCCGGGCTCTTCACGTACAACTCCGGCGTGTACTTCATCCGGTCGTTGTCGCTCTTGGCCTTGCCCGTCGAGATGCAGATCAGCGTGTCGTGGCCGTCGTGGTCCTCCGCCCTCAGAAAGTGCGCGTCGTTGTCGCACACCAGCGGCAGCCCCAGTTCCCGCGCCAGGCGGATCAGGTGCGGGTTGATCGCGTTCTGCTCCGGAACGTGGTGCTGGAGTTCGATGAAGAACCGCGGCCCCGTCCCCTCGTCCGCGAAAGCCGCCGCGTGCCACTTCGCCACATCCACGGCCTTGGCCCACGCCGCCTCGTCCCGCGTCCGCTCAAACTGCACCAGATGGTGCGCGATCTCCGAGCCGAGGTGCCCGTTGATCGCGATCAGCCCCGAGCCGTGCGACTCCAGCAGCGCCCGGTCGATCCGCGGCTTGTAATAGAACCCCGTGAGGTACGCCTCGCTGCACAGGTACTTCAGGTTCGCCCAGCCCGTGTTGTTCTCCGCCAGCAGCACCAGGTGCCACCCGCCGTCCTGCACGCCGGTCGCCGTCCGGTCGCGCCGGTCCCCCGGCGCGACATACGCCTCGACGCCCAGGATCGGCTTGAGCCCCGCGGCCTTGGCCGTCGTGGCGAACGCGACCGCCCCGTGCATGTTGCCGTGATCCGTGATCGCCACCGACGACATCCCGAGTTCCTTCACCCGGGCGATCAGCCGGTCGATCCGGTTCCCGCCGTCGAGCAGCGAGTACTCGGTGTGCAGGTGCAGATGGGCAAAGCCGGTCGCGGCCTCCGCGCCCCCGCCCCCCACCGTTCCATCCGCCGGTGCGACATCCTGTCGAGCCATGGCCGATCCCTTCCGTGCGCGCGAAACGGAGCCCGCAATCCCGAACGGGCCCCGTCTACACCATGGTACCCGCCCGCTGGCCGGGCTCGGCATTGCCGCCAGCCACCGACGCCGCCAAGCCACGCTCGGCACCCGCCCTATTCAGGGGGCGTTCCGTCCCCGCCACCCCAGCCGCACAACAACAATTCTCGTTGTCTGGTACCCATTTCGCGGATCTGTGGCATGTTGACAGGTCGGCGCAACACTTTGCCCATACGGCACCGGTGTTCCATTCTGCCCACTTTCCACGCCCCCCGGCCGGCTCGTTCCGGCCGCGGGGGTGTTTGTTTGGGTACCCGATGAGGTGATCGCGGGGACATCCGCCGGGGCGTCCGCAACGCCCGGACCCCGTCTCGGAACTAGGCTCTGGTAGCCATGAGCCGTTTCGTGCGTGAACAGGTCGCGGTCCGCTGGCAGAAACTCCACCGCCCGCGTGGTCTGCTCGCCTCCGTCGCCGCCTGGGTCCTGACGGCCCTGATCCTCGTGGTCGCGCTGGGGGTGCTGGTCATCGCGGCGGCGATCGCCATTCCGGTCGGGCTGGTCTTTGGCGTTTGGTGGTGGGTCCGGGCCAGATTCCGGGCGTTCCGCGGCATCAACCCGGGCGGCGACGACGGACGCCGGAACGTCCGCGTCCGGGGCATCCAGTCCAGCCCGTGAGCCGGCGGGCGTGCCTGCCCAGCCCCGGCCGCGTGACCCCGCCGGCGTTTGCCGCTACATTGCCCCCGCGGAGTGGGTTTCCATAGCGGGGACCGGGGCGATCCGCGCGCCCCGGGCGGGCGAGGCAAGGCATGGCGTCGATCACGATCGTGGCGGGCCCGAACGAGGGCGACTACTACCCGGTGGGCAAGCGGACCATGGTCATCGGGCGCGACGAGGCCTGCCCGATCCAGATCGTGGACTCGCGCGCCAGCCGCAAGCACGTCCAGATCAGGTACGACGAGGCCACCAGCCAGCACATCGCCATGGACATGCGCTCGGCCAACGGCACCTATATCAACGGGCGCACGCTCGTCAACGACACCCCGCTGGTCGACGGCGACATGATCACCGTTGGCGAGTCCCGCCTGGCCTACAGCACCCAGGAGTTCCCCGACAAGCAGTCGGCCGTCAACTCATGGAAAGAACGCGGCCAGCGCGGCAAGTCGACGATCGCGCAGGACTGACGCGCAGACCCGACGTTCGTGCAGGTTCGCGCCCACCCGTGCCACCTGCCGCGGCTCTGAGCGGCTGGTGCGATCGCGCCACGGATTGAACGGCATCAGGCGTTCCGAGCCACGCCCGATGGCGCGCCTCAGGCACGCCCGGCGGTCTCGGGTCGCCTTCCCATCTGGCCGAGCGCCTCACGCAGCCGGCGTGATGGGCGTTCGTCGATCGGCTCGGCAGGCGCGACAGGCGCGGCGGCGGCGTCCACGCCCACAGGCTCGGCGGGCGGAACGACCACCGGTCCGTCCAGGGGTGCCTCGCTTTGGGACGCCTCGTCGGATTCGGGTGCCACCGTCGGCACCTCGACCGCGCGCGTGGACCGGCGCGGTCGCTTCTCGGCGGGCGCTTCCGCCGCCACAGCCTCGCGCTCCTTCGCGACCTTCGCGTTCGGCGAGACTGGCGACTTCGGCACGGGAGCCTCCTCGCCCCCATCGCCCTTGGCCGTGAACGACCCGTCGTCCCGCACCTGGTCGAACCGCACGCTCACCCGCTTCGAGACGCCCCGCTCCTGCATCGTCACGCCGTACAGGCGGTCCGCGGCCTGCATGGTCCGCTTGTTGTGCGTGATGACGATGAACCGCGAGAAGTCGGTGTACTGGCGGATGGTGTTGCAGAACCGGGCCACGTTGCCCTCGTCCAGGGCCGCGTCCACCTCGTCGAGCACGCAGAAGCACGACGGCTTGCTGCGGAAGATCGCCATCAGCAGCGACACCGCCGTCAGCGTCTTCTCGCCGCCCGACAACTGGCTGATGCTCCGCGGCTCCTTGCCCGGCGGCTTGGCGATGATCTCCACGCCCGACTCGAGCATGTCGACCTGGTCGGTCTCGACTTTCTCGCCGTTGATCTCCTTGACCAGCGGCATGAGGCGGACCTCTGCCTTGCCGCCGCCGAAGAGACGCCGGAACATCCCGTTCTTGCCGCCGAACTCCTCCTGCACGCGGACGAAGGTCTCCTCGAACCGTGCACGACTGGCGTCGTTGAGCCGGTCGATCAGCTCACGCAACTGCCGCCCCGCGGCGTCCAGGTCCGCGACCTGCTGGATCAGGTCGTCGTTGCGGGCCGCGAGCGTCCGCTCCTCCTCGATCGAGTCGAGGTTGACGTTGCCCAGGGCCTTGATGTCGCGCCGGAGTTCCTCGACCCGCTTGTGCCCCTCGTCCCGCGGCACAGGGACGATGCGGACCGCGACCCGTGTGGCATGGCTGTGGCTCTGCACAGCCATGTCCCCCTCGCTCTCATCCTCCGCAGACTCGTCGCCTTCCTGGTCCGTCGCATGGCTGCCCAGAGCGGCAGCCATGCCACCCGTCGCGGCACCCGTCGGCGTCGCATCCTCTTCATCCCGCATCATCGCGCGATAGTCCGCGTACTCGAACGCCAGGTCCAACCCGATCTCCTCCTGCGTCCGCTCCTCGAGCGTCTCACGCCGCACCTCGGCCTCGCGGCGCGACGCCTCCAGCGCGTTCCAGTCCCGCTCGATCGCGCTGGCCCGCCCGCGGGCCGCCACCAGCCGCTCGCCGAGCGACTTGACCGCTTCATCGGCCTTGGCGACGCGCTCGCGCACGCCTTCGAGTTCCTCCTCGAGGCGCGCGGCCGTCGCCCGAGCCTCCTCGCCGGCCTTGCTTGCTTCCTCGATGGCCCGCTCGTGCTCCTGCACGCGGGCCTGGTTGTGCTCGATCGACGAGGCCAGGTCGCGCTGGCGACGGGCCGCGTCCTCGCGCTGGGCCTGCAGCGCGTGGTGCTCGCGCCGGGCCGCGGACAACTGCTCGCCCAGCCGCCCGACCTCGATCTTCGACGCGGTCAACTGCTCGCTCGCCTCGTCGTGACGCCGACGCAGGCCGACAAGTTCCCGCTCGATCGCCTCCGCGGCCCCGCTCTGCTCCTCGTGCAGGCGGGCCAGGCTCTCGGCCTTGCTGGAAAGAGCCGCCCGATCCGCCTCGATCTTCGCGGTGCTGGCCTCAACCTGCTCGCGCTCCTGCCCGATCGAGCCGAGGTCCCGCTCCAGACGCGCATGGTCGGCCACGGCCCGCTCGAGCCGCGTCTGATCGGAGATCTGCTCGCGCTGCAGCGTCGCCAGACGCCCCGCGTGCCCGCCGCGCTGGGTCGTGAGCGCCGCAGCCTCCGCGTCCGCGGCCTTGAGCGACGCCCGCTCGGCCTCGACGCGCTCGCGCAGCCCCGCGATCTCACGCTCCAGATTCGCCAGTTCCGCCCGACGCTGGATCAGCCCGCCCGCCGACGACGCCGACAACGGCCCCGCCGACAGGCGCCCGTCCGCCTCCAGGCACGCCCCATCGGCGGTCACGAACCGGCACCCGCCCAGCGGCCCCGCGCTCAGCAGCGTCGCGGTGTCGAGGCCGGCAACCAGGAACGTGCGGCCGAGAAGATGATCGAGCAGTTCCGAAACGCCCTCGGCGTCAGAGGCCGCGGCGTCGGGTTGGACCAGCGGACGCAGCGGGCGGACGCGATCGCCCATGAGGTGCAGCGTCGCGACATCGAGCCCGGGCGCCCCGGCGCGCGACGGCGCACGCCCGCCGCCAACCCATGCGTCCGGCGCCGCGTCGCCTGCCAGCCCAGGGACCGGCCAATCGGCCGGGTCGGGACGCATCGCGCTCGCTTGCGCGTCGCGCTGGCCAAGGCCGAGGCGTACACCCGCTCGCGCAGCCAGCCCCGCCCCCAGCGGCAGGAACGTCACCCGCCCCACCAGCCCCGCGATCTCCTCGCGCGTCGGCATCGCCGTCACGTCGCGGACCACTAGCGCCTGCAGGTCCGGCCCGAGGGCGGCCTCGATGGCCGCGGCGTGCTCGGCTCCCGCCGAGACCAGGTCCGCCAGCGGCGCGAGCACCGACGCGAACCCCTCGCCCGAGGCCTTGCGATCCAGCACCAGTTTCACCGCGTCGGCCAGACCCTCGCGGGCCTCGACCATCTCCTGCAGTGTTTGGCGACGGCTCTCGCTGCGCACGAGACGCTGCTCCAAATCGCCCAGCGACGCCGCCAGCGACGCCCGGTCCGACGAGAGCGACGCCAGCGTGGCCTCGATGTCGTTGATCGCGCCCTCGGCCTGGTCGATCCGCACGCGCCGCTCGCCCACCGCTCGCTTGAGCGATTCGATCGCCTGGGCCACCTGCTCCTGCTCGCCCGCTAAAGCCGCGGCCTTGGCCGCCGACCGGGCCGCCTGCTCGCGCAAACTTTCCAGACGCCGCTCGTCGGCCTGCACCGACGCCAGCAGGCGCGTTCGCTCGCGGTCGATCTCCGCCGCCGTCGCCCGGCGCTTGGCCAGGGCCGACTGCTGCTCGGTGAGCGACTCGAGCACGCGGGCCCGGGCCTCGGCGGCCTGCTGCATCACCTGCTCGCCGGAGGCCAGTTGCTCGGCGCTGGCGCCGATCTGCGAGGCCCGCTGCTGGATGTCCTGGGTCAGTTCCTTGAGCCTCGCCTCGACGCGCTGGACCTGCTCGCGGTCGCCCTCGAGGCGCTTGCCGGCCTCGCCCAGGTTGCGCTCGAGCATGGCGCGGCGTTGGGCCGCGCTCTCGCCGGTGTGGATCGCGCCGGTGCGCTGCTGCTCGAGGCTGCGCTGGGCGTCGAGCGCCTCGCCGCGGGCCAGTTCGCCCTCCTGGCGGGCCTGGTCGAAGCGGAGCACGGTCGCGCCGGCCTCGCGCCGGTCCTTCTCCAGGGCCGACAGGCGGCTGGTCAGCCCGTCGAGGCGCTGGCGGATCTCGTCGTAGTGGTCGAACGCCAGGGCCAGGCGCAGGGCCCGGAACTCCTCGTCGAGTTCCTTGAACCGCCGGGCTTTCGCGGCCTGGCCCTTGACCATCCGCAGGCGACGCTCGGTGTTGTCGAGTTGCTCACGCGTCGAGGTGAGGTTCTGGTCGGTCCGCTCGAGCTTGCGGATCGACTCGATCCGGCGCTGCTTGTACCGCGCGATGCCCGCGGCCTCTTCGAACACCACCCGACGCTCCTGCGGGCTGGCCAGCAGCATCGCGTCGACCTTGCCCTGCTCGATGATCGAGTACGCGTCGGCCCCGACGCCCGTGTCGAGGAACAGGTCGCGGATGTCCTTCAGGCGGGCCCGGCGGCTGTTGATCAGGTACTGGCTCGTGCCGTCGCGGTACAGGCGACGCTCGACCTCGACGATGTCCGCGTCGATCGGCAGGGCGCGACGGCCGCGGACCGAGTCGTCGAGGACTTTCGAGTCGGCGGTGTCGCGGTCGAGATCGGCGTCGCTGTCCTGGTGGCCCAGGCTTGCAGCCTGGGTTTCTTCCTGGTGGGCTGGCTCTCCGAGCCGGTGCTCGCCCGCCTCGGACGAGGCCGATTCGCCAGGGATCTCCCCGACCATGTCGGCCGCATTCGCCTCTGCCCCTTCGTCGCTCCGTCGCTCCGTCGCTCCGTCGCTTCCCCTCACCGGATTCTCGAACGTCAGCGACACGCTGGCCATGCCCGCGGGCTTCCGCCCGGCCGAGCCGGCGAAGATGACGTCGATCATCTCCTTGCCGCGCAGGCTCTTGCTGGAGCGCTCGCCGAGCACCCACTTGATCGCATCGACGACGTTGCTCTTGCCGCAGCCGTTGGGCCCGACCACGCCCGTGACGTCGTCCTCGAAGAGGAACTCGGTGCGGTCGGCGAACGACTTGAACCCGGCCAGGGTGAGCTTGATCAGACGCATCGAGACGCGACCTCCTGTCGCGGGGCCCGGCCCGAGCGGTCGCCGCATCGCGACGACCGGCGGACCGCTGGGAACTCCTCCCCGCGAGGGGCATCCTGCCACCTCGCCGCCAAAGGCGGACGGGGACTCATCGTCGGGTATCGGCAGATCGCCCCGCCCGCCCGCAACCCTGGGCGCAGAGCCCGACGCGCCAGCGTCGGGTCCGGACGCCACAAGGCCCCCGATCGAGCCGACCCCACGCTCGCGCGTGGGGCTCTGTTCACGGCCCGACTCACCGCCCCCTCGAGCCCTGTTCCTCCGGCTGGGCCAGCGGCACCACCTCCGGGCGGAAGCCCTCGGGCACCTGGCCCGGGCGGGTTGTGTCGTCCGGCACGTCGGTCGGGGTTTCGGGGCGCTGCTCCAGGCGGGTCGACTGCGTCGCCGCCAGGATCTGGGCCGCCAACTGGTCCCGCTCGGTCGTGAAGCCCGCGTTCATGCCGCCGGCCTGGTGGATGGCGTGCAGGGCCCCGACGATCTCGGAGTACGACAGGGCCAACCCCGGTGTGTCCTCGGCGTCCAGCGGGTGACGGGCCATGAACGCGATCAGTTCCGTGACTTGCCCGTCGAACTTCCAGACCGTCGCCGCGCCGGTCGTCGGGTGGCGGAAATACACCCTGAACTCGGGGAGCGAGGGGTCCGAGGCGATCATCAGGCGGTTGTCCCACGCCGACATCACCAGCGGGGCCGTCAGGCGCACGTCCTCGCCGAAGAGCGTGATCTTCGGCTGGCGGTGCATCGTGACGTACACCAGGGGGCTGCCGAACGGGGCGCGGTCGAGCGTCAGCACCGGCTCGGCCCCCTGCTGGCCCATGATCGGGCGGCGGGCGATCCCCTGGATCGTCTGGCCCGGCAGGTAATACTCGGTTTCGCGCCTGATCTCGCGCTCGTTCATCCGCCGCACCGCGGGCACGCTGGTCATCGCCGCCAGGCGGGCCGCGGTCTGGGCCTGCTCGGCCCGCCGGCTCAGGGCCTCGTACGCCGCGGTCCGGATCACCAGATCCGGGGAACTCGACTGCTCGCGCAGGAACAGGTCGACCTGCACGCCCGAGGGCACGAACCCGAGCAGGCGGATCGCCTCGGCCCGCAGCCCCAACGGGCCCCGCGCCGCCAGGTCGCGCAGCGGATCGGCCGCCAACGGGTCGCCCAGTTCGGCCCCCGCCAGCAGCCCGCCCATCAGCGTCGCCAGGTCGGGCGAGTCGTACAACTCGCGGATCACCTCACGCTCGTTGCACGCCACGAGGCACCACGCCAGTTCGCGGGCCAGGGCCGGGTCGTCCTTCATGGCCCGGACGTACCGCTGGGCGTACTCGCGCCGGTACTGCCAGTCGATGGGCAGGTGGGTCACGATGTTCAGGAACGCGTCCGGACGGTCGGAGTAGGCCGCGGGCACGTGCAGCCCGACGCGCGAGTCGTCCACGCCCCGGGCCGTCACAATGCCGTCGTCGTCGGGGAAGCGGCTGTTGATCGCGGAGGCGATCTGGCGGGCCCGGGCGTGCGAGGGGCTATCGAGCTGGATGACCAGGTCGAACGGCTCGGTCACGACGCCGCCGTTGAGCACGCGGGCCGAGGTGAAATCGGCTGACCCCGGCTCACGGAACGGGTTCTCGAAGACCTCGCCCAGCGCGGTGGCGAGGCGCTGCGTGACGTGCCCGCCTAGCGGGGCGGGCGGGCCCAGGCGGAGTTCGGTGGTCCACAGTCGCCCGCCGTCGAGGGAGTCGGCGTTGATGGCCTCGATCGCCACATCGAACCGCGTGCCGCGCGGCGCGCCGGGCGGGATCGCCGCCTGCACCACAACCACCGCGGTATCCGGGTGACGCAGCAGGTCTCGGGGCGACATTGGGGGCAGGCCCGGCATCGGGTTGGCCGCGTTCACCCCGTTGAGCCCCAGCGTTCGCTCCATGGTGGCGGCGATCGGCTCGGGCATGGGCTGCCCGCCGGTGCCGTGCAGCCCGACCACGAACCCGTAGCCCGAGACGAGCACCGGCTCGATGCCGCCGATGGTCGCCTCGGCGCCGATCGTGTTGCGGAACGCCTCGGGCACGTCGCGACGCACGATCGGGGCCGCCTCGAACGGCCGCGGCTTCGACGACCCCGAGCAGCCGCCCGCCGCGAGCGTGCCCGCAAGACCGGCGACCAGCAGCAGCGACGGAACGGCACGGCGGAGGGTGGGGTTCTGCATCGGGAGGGGTTCCGACCGAAAGCGCGGCCTGTCGGCCGCGGAACGCGAGCGGCGTGGGAGTGCCCGCGGCCGCAAGTGCGGGGCGGGTTCGTACTTTACGGGACTTCGGGGCGGCGGGATGCCCGTGATCTATAGAAGGTGCGCGCGGGGCCGGGACGCCGAGTCGGCGACGGCCCGGTCCGTCGATCGTGGATGCCTTGGGGCAATCGCGGTGGATCGCCTGACGCCTGCGGGCGGTTGCCCGCCCGATCCGGGGAGGCGTGTGGATACTGGTGGCGCGAGCCCGGGCGTCGGTCGGTGTCGGTCCGAGAATTCGTGCCCGGCGGAACCCTCGGGCAGGCGGCGAGTTGCGCGCTGTGCACGGTCCGATCCACTACAATCGACACAAGATTTAGCGGGTCCGAGCCCTTGCCGACCCGATGGGTAGTGGTATGCTGGCGACCCCCGAGTGGTGATCGGCAGGGGAGTTTCAATGGTGTCCGAGTCGTTTTCAGTGCGGTGGACGGGCGGCGTCGATCGGGCGGGGCGGAGCCTGTCGATCGGCTGTCGAGCGTGTATTATTCGGTTGTTGATCGGCTGAGTGCCGGGGCGTCGCGGGAGCGATGCGCTGGCGGTCGGGCGGCTGCGCGCGAGTGGGAAGAGAAGAGGCCGCGGGGGCGGACGGAAAGAGAGGAGAAGAGAGAAGAAGAGAAGTGGGTGGGCGGGCCGGAGGCCCGCAGCCCCAGTGGGACGAGAACGGGTCGGCCGAGCAGAGGTCAAGGGAGCAGGCATGGGCGTTTTGTGCGACACGCAGATCCGCGAACTGGTGGGCATCGAGCCGTTCGCCGAGGCCGAGAAGCGCCCGGGGCGGGTGTCCTTCGGCGTGTCGAGCTACGGGTACGACGTGCGGGTGGGCACGCGGTTCAAGATCTTCACCCCGACGCCGCGGACGGGGGGGATCACGGTTGTGGACCCCAAGCGGTTCACGGACGACCTGTTCGTGGAGGTGGACACCGCGGCCCTGGGGACGGACCACGTGGTGATCCCGCCGAACTCGTTCGCCTTGTGCGAGACGGTGGAGTGGATGGAGATCCCGCGTGATGTGCTGGTGGTGTGCGTGGGCAAGAGCACGTACGCGCGGTGCGGGCTGATCGTGAACGTGACGCCGCTGGAGCCGGAGTGGAAGGGGAAAGTGACGCTGGAGATCTCGAACACGACGCCGCTGCCGGCGCGGGTGTACGCGAACGAGGGGATCGCGCAGATGGTGTTCTTGAAGGCCGACAGGGTGTGCGCGGTGTCGTACGCGGACAAGGCGGGGAAGTATCAGAATCAGGATGGATTGACGTTGCCGAAGGTGGATTGAACGCGGATGACGTTGGGGAAGGCATCGAGGCAGGAGGCATCGAGGCATCAAGTCAGAGGCACATGGGGAGTGATGGATGGCTGGCCCCATCAACTCGTACCAGGATCTGATCGCGTGGCAGCGGGCCTACGCGATGGGCAAGGCGGTGTACGCCGCGGCTTCGGCGATGCAGGAGCCGGATCGGTTCGGGCTGCCGGCCTCGCTCAAACGACTCGCGGTCTCGGTCGCCAGCCACATCGCCAACGGATACGGACGACAGAACACGCAGGACTACCTCTGGTTTCTCAAGCAGGCTCGCGGCGAGATCTACCAACTGGACACGCAGCTGTTGTTCGCAATGGACTTCACGCTGCTTTCGAAGGAATCGTTCGACGGGCTGAAGGACATGCTCGACGAGAGCGAGCGGGTGCTCGCGGGATTGATCCGGAGTCTCGAACGCTGAGGCTGGATGCCTCGGTGCCTCGTGCCTCGATGCCTTCTTGTTCATCATCGGTTGCACTCTGATAGGGACCGGCTCGAAATGAAGATCACCAGGAAGTTCACCGTCGCAGGACGCGACCCCTTCGCCACCACCTCGTGGGCCAAGCGGTCGAGCCGCATTTCCAACCCGATGGCTCGGTCGTGTTCGAGATGACCGACGCCGAGATGCCCGCCGGCTGGAGCCAGCTCGCGGTCGACATCATGGTGAGCAAGTACTTCCGCAAGGCGGGGGTGCCGCAGACCGAGCAGCCCTACGCACTGCCCGGCGGCTCGCCGGTGGTCAAGGGCAAGGACGGCAAGGCGCTCACTGGGCCGGAGCGTTCGGCCCGCCAGGTGATCCACCGCCTGGCCGGGTGCTGGCGGTTCTGGGGCGAGGAGCACGGCTACTTCGACACGGCCGAGGACGCCCAGGCGTTCTACGACGAGCTGGTGTACATGATGGTGCACCAGATGTGCGCCCCGAACAGCCCGCAGTGGTTCAACACGGGGCTGCACTTCGCGTACGGGATCAACGGCCCGGCCCAGGGGCACTGCATCGTCGACCCGCGGACCGGCGAGGTGGTGCTGGCGCCCGACGCGTACAGCCACCCGCAGCCGCACGCGTGCTTCATCCAGAGCGTGTCGGACGACCTGGTGAGCGACGGCGGGATCATGGACCTGTGGGTGCGCGAGGCGCGTCTGTTCAAGTACGGCTCGGGCACGGGGACGAACTTCTCAAACCTGCGGGCCGAGGGCGAGCGTCTGTCGGGCGGGGGCAAGAGCAGCGGGCTGATGTCGTGGCTGAAGATCGGCGACCGGGCGGCCGGGGCGATCAAGAGCGGCGGAACGACGCGCCGGGCGGCCAAGATGGTCTGCCTGGACATGGACCACCCGGACATCCGGGAGTTCATCAACTGGAAGGTGCGCGAGGAGATCAAGGTCGCGGCCCTGGTCGAGGGGATGAAGCACCTCTCGGAGGACCAGCGGGAGACGGCAACAAAACTCGGGCTGAAACTGGACTACGACTTCAACGGCGAGTCGTACCTGACGGTGTCGGGGCAGAACTCCAACAACTCGGTGCGTGTGCCCAACGAGTTCTTCGAGGCCGTGGACGCCGGGGCCAAGTGGGTCGCGCCGTTCCGGACCAACCCGGAGATCGAGCGGGAGTTCGAGGCGCGCGCTGGGGGACTCAGCCGCGGCGTGGCGGTGCGCCGATCCGGGCGTGCAGTTCGACTCGACGATCAACGAGTGGCACACGTGCCCGAGCGCGGGGCGGATCAACGCAAGCAACCCGTGCGTGACCGGCGACACGCTGGTCGCGACGGCGGACGGGTATCGGCGCATCGGCGACCTGGTCGGCAAGTCGGCGGAGGTCATCAACGCCAGGGGCGAGGCGTCGTTCGTTGACCTGATCTTCCTGACCGGGCACAAGGACGTGTACGAACTGACCACGCGTTCGGGGTACACGCTGCGGCTGACCGCCGACCACCGGGTTCTAACGGCCAATCGCGGCGATGTGCCCGCGTGCGAACTCACCCTTGATGACCAGGTGATCCTGAAGGGCGCCGGGTTCACCGCGTTCGTGCCGGAAGCGTCGGCGAACTGCTCGGCGGCGATCGGCGACGGGCATCGCACCAGCCTCGAGCAGGACTTCCTTCGATCACGTTTGGGCAGGAGGAAGGCGGCGTCGCCGAGCGTCTGCGCGGGCACATGGACGAGTGCAAGCGGTGGCTCGCGACGGACGACCGGCGTGGCCAGCGGCCCACGAGCGTCGTGCAGACGCAGACGGGGCTGCGCGTGGGCACGTCCGTCGGACGGATCGTGTCGGAGTTCGCGCGGTTCGCAACGCTTGACGCAGGGTCCGAAGCCAAGGCCTTTACCGACGAGGTGTTCGGGCTGGACCGGGCCAGCCAGGCGGCGATTCTCCGCGGCCTGTTCTCGGCCGACGGAACGGTCGCGAACTACGGCACCAAGTCGCAGTACGTCGCGCTCGACAGCGTCAGCCTCGCGCTGCTGCGCCAAGTGCAGGTGCTGCTCCTGTCCTTCGGCGTCAAGAGCAAGATCTACCGCGATCGGCGGCCCTCGGGCAGACGGCGGCCCGCCTGCCCGACGGGCGGGGCGGGATGGCGGCCTACGGCGTCAAGCAGGTGCACTCGCTGCGGATCAGCCGATCGTCGCGGATCGTCTTCGAGCGCGAGGTCGGGTTCATCGTCGGCAGCCGCAAGGCCGAGCGTCTGTCGGAACTGAACCGCGGTGTGGTGGCGTACGCCGATCGGATGACCGACGGCGTGGCGTCGCTGACGCCGTGCGGGACCGAGGACGTGTTCGACCTGACCGAGCCGGAAACGAGCCACTTCGTGGCCAACGGCATCGTGGTCCACAACTGCTCCGAGTACATGTTCCTGGACAACACGGCGTGCAACCTCGCGTCGCTGAACGTGCTGAAGTTCTACGACCGGGCCACGACGCGGTTTGATCTCGAGAAGTTCGAGCACGGCGTGGACCTGTGGACCGTGGTGCTCGAGATCAGCGTGCTGATGGCGGCGTTCCCGAGCCGCGAGATCGCGGAACTGTCGTACAAGTACCGCACGCTGGGGCTTGGGTTCGCGAACCTGGGCGCGATGCTGATGCAGGCGGGGATCGCGTACGACAGCGACGAGGCGCGGGCGGTGTGCGCGTGCCTGTCGTCGATCATGACGGGGCGGGCGTACCGCCAGTCGGCGGCGATGGCCGAGCGCCTCGGGGCGTTCCCCGGCTACGACGACGACCGGGACAACATGTTGCGGGTGGTGCGGAACCACCGGCGGGCGGCCCACGGTGTTGGGCGCGGGGCCGCGGAGTGGGAGGGGCTCAAGATCCGCCCCGTGCCGATCGACCACGGCGTGGTCAAGGGCCTCGCCGGGCGCCTGGCCAATGCCGCGGACCTGGGGCACGGCACGCCAAGAAGGCGTGGGATGATGCGCTGCCGGGCGTGACCGGCACGGGTACCGCAACGCGCAGGTCACGGTGATCGCGCCCACGGGCACGATCGGCCTGCTGATGGACTGCGACACCACGGGCGTCGAGCCGGACTTCGCGCTGGTCAAGTTCAAGAAACTGGCCGGCGGCGGGTACTTCAAGATCGCCAACGAGTCGGTGCGTCCGGGCGGAGACGCTCGGGCTACACGCCCGAGCAGATCTGGGCCATCATGGCCCACCTGCTGGGCACGCTGGACCCGGACGTGCCCATGCCCGCGGGCGCGGGCAAGGCCCAGGCCGGGCAGACGCTGGCCCAGTGGCTCCGCGGCAAGGGGCTCTCCGACGACGAACTCTCGGCCATCGGCAAGATGCTGCCGAGCGTGTTCGAACTGAAGTTCGCGTTCGGGGCCTGGTGCTTCTCCGACGAAACGCTCAAACGTCTCAAGGTCGACCCGGCCAAGGCCAAGGCGGATTCCTCGTGGAACCTGCTGAAGGCTCTGGGGCTGAAGGCCAAGGCGATCGACGCGCTCAACACGCTGGTGTGCGGCACGCAGACGCTCGAAGGCGCACCTCACCTGAAGGCCGAGCACCTGCCCGTGTTCGACTGCGCCAGCAAGTGCGGCAAGACGGGCAGGCGGTTCATCGCGCCCGAGGGTCACATCCGCATGATGGCGGCCAGCCAGCCGTTCATCTCCGGGGCCATCAGCAAGACCATCAACCTGCCCAACGAGGCGACGGTTGACGACATCGAGCGGTGCTACCGGATGTCGTGGGAACTGGGGCTCAAGGCCAACGCGCTGTACCGCGACGGGTGCAAACTCAGCCAGCCGCTCTCGACCAAGTCCGATGCCGCGGCCGAGGCCGAGGTGGAAGGGGACGTGGACGAGCAGGGGGAGTCCGAGGCCCGGGCCGAGGTGGCCCAGCAGGCGGCGGCTGTGGCGTCGGCTGTTGCGGCCTCTGACGCCGGGCGGGCCGAGGAACTCGAGCGGGCCGTGGTGCACCGCCCGATGCGCCGGCGTCTGCCGGACACGCGCCACTCGCTGACGCACAAGTTCAACGTCGCCGGGCACGAGGGGTACCTGACCGTCGGCACCTACGACGACGGCATGCCGGGCGAGCTGTTCATCACCATGGCCAAGGAGGGCTCGACGATCGGCGGGCTGATGGACTCGCTTGGCACGGCCACCAGCGTCGCGCTGCAGTACGGCGTGCCGCTCGAGAGCCTGGTCAAGAAGTTCACCCACCAGCGGTTCGAGCCCGCGGGCATGACCGGCAACCGCGAGATCCCCTTCGCCAAGAGCCTGGTCGATTACATCTTCCGCTGGCTGGGCATCCAGTTCATCCCCGGCTACCGCGAGGCCAACACCCCCAACCGCGGCGGGGCGACGCTGGCCACCCGAGTCGAGGCGTCGGGCGACAGCGACGACGACGGGCGGACGGGCATGGGTTCGCGACTGGTCGAGACGCGGCCCGTGGATGCCCGCACGCCCGATCGCGGCGCCGGTCATGGTTCGGGGCGCGTCGGCGGCTCGGTCGTCAAGGCCAGTTACCGCGAGTCGCGGGTCGAGCAGACCGGCCAGGGCGTGCGGGCCGAGTCGCTCTCGATGACGCTGTCCGTGGCCAACGAGAGCGCGGGCGACGCCCCGCCGTGCGATGTGTGCGGCACGATCACGGTGCGCAGCGGCACCTGCTACAAGTGCCTGAACTGCGGGGCCAGCCTGGGATGCAGTTGAACCGTCTCGTCCGCGCGACTTTCCGTTGGGGGAAGTCTGTCGGCAACGCGGATGGCCGCCGGGAACCTCTACCTTGCCCGTGCTCGCGTTCGGGACCAACCGATCGCGGCGAACCAGCGAGCGTCCACCCCGATCAGGGTCGATCGGCGGTACTGAAAGGAGTTCACGGACCGGGCGGCGGGCGACGCCGCGAATGGTGAGGGCTGACGGAACGAGTCAGCAAAGGGAAGGATTCCGGCTGAGGCGCGGGCGAAGGACAGCCCGGCGCCCGCCGCTCCCGGGGCCGGGTCGGCGCGAGGCACGCAACGCCGCGCGTCGAACGGGCCACGCGTTTTCCCTCACCGAGCGGCGTCGCCGTCGTCCATTCGAGCACCGGTCGGCGCGTCATCGCGGCGATCGGTGCGGACGCCGGGAACGGCGTCAACAACTGGCTCACCACCGAGGGAGCGGGCGTCGATCTTCGGGTCCGCCTGCTCCCGGCCACCGGCCCTCGGGCGGACCCACCGCTGCCCGAGGGCTTTTTCTGCGCCGAACGCCGGGCGGTGCGGCCCAATGATCCGGTCGGGTGTGTTGGGGTGCAGGGGCAGCGAATGACCATCCATCTCGACGGCGTCCGCATGAACGCCATCACGACCGCGCCCGGGGGCTTCGTCAACGCGTCCACCATCTTCGAGTTCCACGAGCGTGGCTCCGAAGTGTGGGCCGAGTATTCCGGGGGCATGGTCGCTCGCGGCTTCCTGGTCGGCACCCGCGACGGCGCATCGCTGTCGTTCCGATACTGCCAGCGACAGACCGACGGCGTGCTCGATGGCGGCGCCTCGACCTGCGAGATCCGCCGCCGGGACGCCCTGGTCCGGATCGTCGAGCGGTTCACGTGGGCGTCGCGCGAGGGCTCGGGCGAGAACATCCTGCAGGAACTGCCCGCCGGCAGCAACGCCCCGCGGGGCTGAACACGCTCCGGATCGGCCGGACTAGATACCCCTGATCCACCCCCCAACGATGTCCGACAGAGGATTCGGCACCCCACCCCTCCGCCTCGGCGGCAAGGTTCGGCATGGGTTCGGCACGCCCCGGCGTGCCCCATCGCAACGCGCAAAGGAGTCGGCGTGAGCACGCTTCAATCAGGTGGTTCCGTCCGCCCCTCGCCCGCTGGCAGCCAATCAGCCAGCCAGGCTTCGGGCTCGAACGCCGGACCCCAGACCGTCGGCGCGACTCTTCACTCCAGCCCCGCCCTCAAGCAGGCCATCGGGGGCGTGGTCGAGCAGGTCCGCCAGGCCTCGGCCAGGATCACCGACGTCCGCCCACCGATCGACGAACTCCGCACCCCCTACCAGGCCATGCTCGACGCGGCCAAGGACACCAAGGGCCGCCCGCTGCTCTACCCCTACCTCGGCTCGGGCGTCGGCAACGGCGCGCTGGTCGAACTCGGCGACGGCAGCGTGAAGTGGGACATGATCTGCGGCATCGGCGTGCACTTCTTCGGGCACTCCGATCCGGACATGGTCGAGACCGCCGTCCGGGCCGGCATCGAGGACACGGTCCAGCACGGGCACCTGCAGTCGGGCAACGCCCAGTACCGCTTCGCCCAGACGCTGCTCACAGAAGCCCGAAAGAACAGCCGCCTGAACGTGGCGTTCGCCTCGACCTCCGGCGCGATGGCCAACGAGAACGGGATCAAGGCGTGCTACCAGAAGCACGCCCCGGCCAGCCGCGTGCTGGCGTTCCGCGACTGCTTCATGGGTCGCAGCGTGACGATGTGCCAGATCGGCGACGCCGCGGCCTATCGCCAGGGCGTGCCGCTCTCGACGCTGGTCGACTACATGCCGTTCTACGACGAGGTCGCGGCCAAGCGGATGGGCCAGACGCGGTACATCGACATGTGCGTGGCCCACCTGGACCAGTACATCACCCGCTACCCGAACCAGCACGCCTGCTTCATCTTCGAACTCATCCAGGGCGAGGGCGGATTCAACACGGCCCCGCGCGACTTCTTCCGCGTGCTGATGGAGCGGTGCAAGGCCGCGAAGATCGCGGTGTGGGACGACGAGATCCAGACGTTCGGGCGGACGGAGCGGATGTTCGCGTACGAGACGCTGGACCTCGGGCAGTATGTGGATGTGCTGTGCGTCGGCAAGATGACCCAGGCGTGCGTGACGCTGTTCACCGATGAGTACAACCCCAAGCCGGGGCTGCTCTCGGGGACGTTCGCCTCGCCGACGGTGTGCTTCGACGTGGGCACGCGCGTGGTCGAGCGCCTCCGCGAGGGTGCGTACTACTCGAAGGACGGACAGCCCGGCCTGATCGCCAGGCACCACGCGGCGTTCCGCGAGCAGGTCAAGGCCCTGGCCGCGAAGCACCCGGCCTGGTTCCCGAAGGCGCCCGAGGCGATGCTGACCCCGGGCGCCGCGGACATCGCCGGCGGGCACGGCGGGATGATGCGGTTCACGCCCTTCGGCGGGGCCAAGGACAAGGTCACCAAGGCGTGCCAGACGTGCTTCGAGGAGGGCGTGGTGCTGTTCTACTGCGGGCACGACCCGTACCACCTGCGGATGCTGCCGCCGCTGGGGGTGATGCGGATCGAGGATTGGCCGCGGGTGTTCGCGTGCGTGGAGAAGGGGTTGGCGAGGGTGGCTGGCTGAGTGGGCCGTAGGCTGTTCGATTTGAACGCGAAGGCCGCGAAGGACGCCAGGAAGCGAGATGAGGAGTTCAGCCCGGCGTTGCGGCCTCGCTGCATTGTGCGACACCCATGACGCATCGCGCCCTTCGCGTCCTTCGCGGTGACCCGAATCACGAAAGAGGATCCAAGCGTGTTCATCATCCGTCGGTCGCGTGTCGAGGACGTTTCGGCGCTGTTCACGCTGGCGCGGATGGTGTACTTCATCAATCTGCCGCCGGACGAGCGGCTGATCTCGAAGAAGATCGCCCAGAGCCGCGTGTGCTTCGCGCGCGTCGCCGCGGGCGTCGAGGACCGCGAGGAGTTCGAGGCGGCCCCCGCCGCGATCTCGGGATTGGGCGACGACGAGTCCGACGTGTTCATGTTCTCGATCGAGGACACGGACAACGGCGGCGTCGTCGGCACATCCCAGATCAAGGCCCAGATGGGCGGCCCGGGCAACCCCAACTACGCGTTCAGGGTCTTCCAGCGCGAGTTCCGCTCGGCATCGCTGGGCTTCGGCACCACGCACCTGGTCGCGCGCCTGCACGAGGACACCACCAGGCCGACAGAGGTCGGCGGGCTCATCATCCAGCCTTCCTATAGGGGCCACCGCGACAAACCGGGACGCCTGCTCTCGTTCGTCCGCTTCCACTTCATCGGGCTGCACCGCAGCCTGTTCGGCGAGCGCCTTCTGGCCGAGATGATGGCCCCCGTGAGCAGCGCGGGCGACAACGTCTTCTGGGACCACATCGGACGGAAGTTCATCCCCGTCAAGTACAGCGAGGCCGACCGCTTCTGCCAGCACAACCGGCGCTTCATCGACGAACTCTTGCCCAAGGAGGACATTTACCTCTCGCTGCTGCCGCTGGACGTGCTCAACACCGTGGCCCAGGTCTCGGCCGAGACGGTCCCGGCCCGGCGCCTGCTCGAACGCCTCGGCTTCGCCTACAAGGGCTTCATCGACCCGTTCGACGGCGGCCCGCACCTGGAGGCGGTCACCGGCGACGTGGCCCTCGTGCGCGACACCCGCTGGACCACCGTCGCGGGCACGGCCCCGGAATCGAAACGAACGACCCACGCCATCGTCAGCGTGATGGACGGCGACGCGGAGTTCCGCGCGATCCTCCAGCCCGTGCAGATCGACTCGGGCGGGCGCGTGCTGCTGGCCCCGGAGCACCTCGAGGCGCTCCGCGTTGAGAAGGGCGACACGGTCGGCATCACGCCGCTGACGCCGAGCCCGTCGCAATCGACGGGCAAGGGATCGGGCGCAACGAGCACCTCCAAGCCTGCCGCTGCGTCTTCGAAGGGGACTGGAGGCAAGTCCTCGTCGAAGCCAGGTGCATCAAAACAGGCGCGCGGCTCAGCACCGCAATCCACCAAAACCGCCTCCAAGAAGCCAACGCGCAACGGCGTCGCCCCAGCCCCCAGGAAGCCCCGGAAACCAATCGAGAACCGATGAAGCACGCGAGCCTCGAGCACGAGCCCTCGGACCTGATCGCCGGTGAGTGGATCCCGCTCAAAGCCGGCCCCGGCTCGATCCGCTCCGTCAACCCCTCCCATCCGGAACGGACCGTGTGGGAGGGACGCCCCGAGGTTGCCCACGTCGACCGGGCCGTGGCCGCGGCCCGCGAGGCCCTGCCCGCGTGGCGCGCCATGGGCCTCGACGGCCGGGCCCGCGTGCTGCGCCGCTTCCAGCGCCTCGCCGCCGACAGCGTCGCCAAGGTCACCGACCTGATCTGCGACGAGACCGGCAAAGTGCTCTGGGACTCGAAGGCCGAGGCCGGGCTGCTCGCGCCCAAAATCGACATCACGCTCGACGATTCGACCAACTCGGGCTTAGCCCGCGTCACCGGCTTCGAGACCCCGCTGACCGACTCGCGCGATGGGCGCTGCTGGTTCCGTGGGCACGGCGTCATGGCCGTGCTCGGTCCGTTCAACTTCCCGGCCCACCTGCCCAACGGGCACATCGCCCCCGCACTGCTCATGGGCAACACGATCGTGCTCAAGCCCAGCGACAAGACGCCCGGCGTCGGGCAGATGCTCGCCGAACTCTACCAGCAGGCCTGCCGCGAGGAGGGCGCCCCGCCCGGCGTGGTCAACCTCGTCCAGGGCGCGGCCGAGGTCGCCAAGACCCTCGTCGGGCACCGCGACATCGATGGCGTGCTGTTCACCGGCTCCTGGCCGGTCGGACGCGCCATCACCGCGGCCAACCTCGACCGCCCGGGGCGCATCCTGGCGCTCGAAATGGGCGGCAACAACGCCGCGGTCGTGATGCCCGACTGCGACCTGCGCCAGGCCGTGGTCGAGTGCGTCCGCTGCGCGTTCATCACCACCGGCCAGCGATGCACCTGCACGCGCCGCATCATCGTGCACGAGGCGATCGCGCCGAGGTTCATCGCGGCCCTGTGCAAGGCCGCGAGCAATCTGGTCGTCGGCGACCCGCGCAGCGAGCACCCGGTGTTCATGGGCCCGATCATCCGGGGCGAGGCCCGCGACGCCGTCCACGCCGCCCAGGCCCAGTTCATGGTCGGCGGCGGCGAGATCCTCGTCGAGTCCACCCGCTTCGAGGGCGGTCCCGGCTCGCCAGGCGCCCCCTCGCCCGACGGCTTCTACCTCACCCCCGGCGTCGTCAAGGTCGAACGCTTCACGCCCGAGCAGCCCGGCCCCAGCGGCGGCGACGCCGGCTGCGACACCGAGGTCTTCGGCCCCATCGTCCGCATCAGCGTCACCGACTCGCTCGGCGACGCGATCGAGCAGGCCAATGCCACGGCGTTCGGCCTGGCCGCGTCGATCTTCACGAGCGACGAGAAGAGCGTCGCCCGCTTCCTCGACGAGGCCCGGGCCGGCTGCGTGAACGTGAACGCCGGCACCGCCGGGGCCAGCAGCAAACTCCCCTTCGGCGGCCTGGGGCGCAGCGGCAACCACCGCCCGGCCGGCGCGTTCAGCCTCGACTACTGCGCTTACCCCGTCGCGGGCATGATGGAACGCGGCGGGGCGTGCGTGGTCAGCCCGGGGATGCGGGTTGAGGATGGGTGGGTGGCCTGGAGAGCTGCTCATGAGGCCGCTTGGCGTTGGCTCGAAGTGGTCTCCGCCGTTTATTCTCGGGCTCACCATTGTCATCCGGAATGCGTCAAGTACCTTTCGTACGCTGGACGGGTA
The DNA here is from genome assembly GCA_041401985.1 of Phycisphaerales bacterium. GTDB lineage: Bacteria > Planctomycetota > Phycisphaerae > Phycisphaerales > UBA1924 > JACKHA01. Next base: position 133,430 of record JAWKTE010000006.1, on the reverse strand, counting down.
GTGGCCGTGCGCGACCAGCCTTGGAGTACCAAGTGGCGACGGTGCATCAGCACATTCAGGTGTCCCACTCGCGCATGACGCTTGCGTTGATGGCGTATTTGGCGGCATCGTCGAACGCTTTCGGCATCGTCGCCACGGTGAGCGTCGTCGCCGTCGAGCCCGGCGTCGGGATCATTCACGAGTTGGAACCCGGCGAAACCGCCACCATGATTGTCATCGTCCGATGGGATGACCCGTCGGCACAGTTCGCCGGCATGCGGGGCGACACCATCGCGAGCGGGCCGATGGGCGACATCACCAACGTCGGCTCCGCACTCCGAGACCCAGGCGCAACGCAGCCATTCGTTCGGCTCGGAGAGCCATGGGCCGGATCGCTCGTCGGTACCGACATCGCGATCATCCCTCAGACGTTTACGGCCACACCCTGGCCTTGGACGCTGAGCAACGAGGAGATGCAGTTCGTCCACTTCGACTGGACGGCTCCGGCGGTTTCTTCGCCCACCGAGGTGCGGTTTGACTTCAGGGCGCACCCTCTGGCCCCCAGTCCACGGTTCTTCCCGAATCTCGGCTTCGTCGTCAACTGGGTCGAGGCCGACACCACCTACGTCGGCACGACGCTCACCATCCTGCCCGCACCCGCATCGCTCGGGATGGTGGTGTGCTCGCTGGGCCTGATGGCCCGAACGCGCCGCGGATCCGAGAGGCGCCCGTCCTCGATCGCACCGTCGGGAGGCCGCCGATGAGACTCGCCCTCCTGCTCGCGGCCGCGAGCGCCTGCGCCACCCCGGCCGCGGCAATCGACCTCACGTTCCAGATCCAGGGCGCCGCCAACGGCTCGCCCATCGATCAGGCCTACGGCGACCGGGTCACCTCCGGCGTCATGGGCCCCTTCACCTACGGCGTGTCGCAGGGCTTCACCCCCGACGCGGAGGTCGACTACAGCGTCGGCCCCATGAGCCCGGCGACCTGGACGACGGGGTACGGCGATCTGACCGACGTGCTCATCGACAGCGCAACAGGATTCGGATTCATCGAGATCGTCATCACGGCCGATCCCGGCTACTGGGTTCTGCTGCACTCGTTCGATATGGCCGCCAGGACGAACGCGTTCGCGACGGACCCGATCATCAACGCCGTCATCGTCAAGGGCGGCGACGGACGCGACCTCTTCGTCCAGTCCGGCGTTTCCATCGCCCGAACGACACGCTCGACGTTCGAGTTCTCGACGAGCCCGCCCCGATCGGGGCTGCTGCGCATCCGAGTCGACTCGAACAACCTGGGCGCCCTCAGCGACGCCATCGCGATTGATAACATCACCTTCTCGCAGGCGCCGATCCCTCCCGGCGCGTGCCTGCCCGACTTCACCTCCGGCTCGCTGCCCGGCCAACCGGGCTACGGCGTGCCCAACGGCATCCTGAACAACGACGACTTCTTCTACTACCTGACGCTGTTCGGCACGAACACCGGCTGCAGCCCGAACTGCCCGTCGCCGCCGGACCTGACGGGCGTCGCCTTCCCCGGCAACCCGAGTTACGGCGTGCCCAACGGCGTGCTCAACAACGACGACTTCTTCTACTTCCTGACGAAGTTCGCCGAGGGCTGCTGAACCAAGCAGGGCGTTGCCGCCCTGACCGCCCGCCGCACTCACAATCTGTGCCGTCTATGCCGTCTGCGTCGCCTTGGCCGCGCAGTCCGCCCGTCTTGCCGCGCTCCCTCGTGAACGCCCGCCCGCGCCCGACCGATGTCCCCTCCGGACCGGTGCGCGGCGTGTGCTGCGGGCCGGGGCACCGTCGGTGGAGGCACACGCGTGGACCTGAACCAGATCCTTCGTGCGGCGTACGACGCGGACGCGTCCGATATCCACCTCGTGTGCGGGCAGCCCCCGGTCGTCCGCGTGCACCAGGTCATCAGCCCGCTCGACGACTTCGAGGTCATCAGCCCCGAGCAGGGCCTGTCCTTCTTCCAGGAGATGGCCAGCCCCGAGACCCAGGCCATCTTCCAGCGTCAGAAAGACGCCGACTTCTCCTACCAGGTCGACGGCCTGGCCCGCTACCGCGTGAACTGCCACATGCAGCGCGGCACGGTCGGAATGGCCATGCGTATGATCAAAACGAAGGTCCCGCCGCTCAAGGCGCTGAGCCTTCCCGAGGTCATCGCCCGCCTCACGTACCTCCCGCGCGGCCTGGTGCTCGTCACGGGCGACACCGGCTCGGGCAAGTCCACCACGCTCGCCGCCATGATCCAGGCGATGAACGAGCGGTACGCCAAGCACATCATCACGCTCGAGGACCCCGTCGAGTACACGTTCGAGAGCGACAAGTGCCTCATCGAGCAGCGCGAACTCGGCGCCGACATGCCGACCTTCTCCTCCGGCCTCAAGCACGCCCTGCGTCAGGACCCGGACATCGTGCTCGTCGGTGAGATGCGCGACCTCGAGACCACGGCCCTGGCGATCTCGGCCGCCGAGACCGGCCACCTCGTGCTCTCGACGCTCCACACCGTCAACGCCTCGCAGACGGTCGAGCGAATCATCGATATGTACCCCGCGGGCCAGCAGAACCAGATCCGCTCGATGCTCGCGGGCACGCTGCAGGCCGTGGTGTCGCAGACCCTGTTCACGCGTCAGGACCGCCCGGGCATGGTGCCGGCGGTCGAGACGCTGCTGGCCACGCCCGCGGTGCGGAACCTGATCCGCGAGAACCGCACGTTCGAGATCCCGAACGTGATCGAGACCAACCGCGCCATCGGCATGTGCAGCCTGGACACGTCGATCGCGGAACTCTACTTCAACGGGTACGTCAGCCGCGAGGACGCGATCGCGCAGGCGGTGTTCCCGGACAAACTGGATCGCATGCTGGCGGCATGAGCCAGTGCCGAGTACTGAGTGCTGCGTGCTGAGTACCGGCGACCCGACGGCAAGAGAACACGCAGCACTCGTTCCTCAGCACTCGGCACTACTCCGGAGCCACGATGGGCACGTACAGGTTCCAGGTTCGGGCGGACGACGGCTCGGTTCGCGGCGGCGTGCTCTCGGCCGAGAGCGCCGCCACCGCCGCCGCCATCCTGCGCAACCAGGGTGGGCACGTCATGAGCGTGTCCTCCATCGGCGGCAAGGAGGGCGGCGCGTCGCTGGCGGCCCGGATCGCCGAACTCAACGCCGGCAAGCCCAGCCAGAAGCACGTGCTCGACTTCACGACCCAGCTCGCCGTCATGATGCGGGCCGGCATCAACCTCCGGGCCGCCCTCGAGGGCATCGGCGACCAGACCACCCACCCCGGCTTCCGGCGCGTGATCCAGTCGCTCCGCACCGACGTCGAGAGCGGCAAGCAGTTCTCGGACGCCATCGCCAAGCACGCCAAGCTCTTCGGCCCGCTCTACTACAACATGGTCCGCGCCTCCGAAATGTCCGGCTCGTTCGCCGACATGCTCGACCGCATCGCCGGCTACATCGCCCAGCAGATGGAAACGCGCAAGATGGTCGTCGGCGCGTCGATCTACCCCGCGGTGATCGGCGTGATGGCGGTCGCGGTCACCGTCTTCCTGCTCGCGTTCGTGCTGCCCAAGTTCTACAGCGTGTTCGAGGGCAAGGAGGAGGTCCTGCCCTGGGCCACGACGTTCCTGATGGGCCTGTCGAAGTTCCTGGTCGCCCAGTGGCCCATCCTGCTCGCGGGCCTGGTCGGCGTCGGCGTCGTGTTCCTGCTCGCGCTCAAGACGACCGTCGGGCGCTTCTGGATGGACACCGCCAAACTGAACGTGCCGGTGGTCAAGGCCATGTTCCGCGCGCTCTACATCTCCCGCTCGCTCCAGACCATGGGCCAGCTCATCAACGCCGGCGTGCCCATGCTCGACACCCTGCTCATCACCGGGCAGATCTCGGGCAACAAACTGTTCGAGGGCATGTGGAGCCGCGTGCACTCCTCGGTCCGCCAGGGCAAGAAGATCGCCCTCCCGCTGCTCAAGGACAGGCTGCTGCCCAAGAGCGTGGTGCAGATGATCGCCGCGGGCGAGGAGTCCGGTAAACTCGGCGAGGTGCTCGACCAGATCTCGGCGTACTACGGCAAGCAGCTCAAGGACGCGATCAAGGCGGTTACCGGCCTCATCGAGCCCATCATGATCCTCGTCATGGGCACAATCGTCGGCTTCATCGCCATGGCGATCATCCTGCCGATCTTCAAGATGAGCCAGATCGTCAAGTGACCGATGGCCCTCCGGGAGGAGGACCGCGCCGATGTCCCGCACGAACTGCCACCGCCATGCCGCGTCGCGCTCGCACCGGGGCTTCACCCTGATCGAGACCGCGATGTCGCTGGTGATCATCGGCGTCGGGGTCGTCGCCGTCGTCGACGCCCAGCAGGCCTTCATGCGGTCCAACACCTGGTCCAGCCAGGCCGCCAGCGGCACCTTCCTCGCCGGCGAACTCCGCGAGATGACCCGCCACCTCGACCGCCACGACCCTGTCACCGGGCTCTTCCTCGACGGGCCCATGCTCGTCGGCTGGGGGCCCGAGATCGGCGAGGTCACCGTCCAGGACTACGACGACCTGGACGACTTCGACGGCGTCGAGTTCGGCGCCCTGGGCGACTTCCCGGGCCCCATCAACGCCTACGGCGAGGTCATCCCCCAGCTCGACGCCGATGGCCAGGTCGTGCTCGATCCCAACACCGGCGAGCCCGTGCCCATGATCGGCTGGACCCAGCGCGTCGAGGTCATCAAGGTCAGCCCCTTCGACACCGCCGTGGCGCTGCCGCCAGACCACGAGGACCCGCCCTCGGGCGACTTCGAGGGCCGCACCGTCGATCAGTTCCCGCTGCTGGTCACCGTCATCGTCGAGTACCAGGGCCCGTACGACAACGAGCCGCTGGAAGTCACCAGGATCACCTGGATCGCCCCCTGACGCGCCCGCGGCGCAGGGCTTTGGAGTCGAGAGAGCGCGAGGAGCCTTATGAACGCGCGTCGATTGCTGTCCGTCGTCGGCCTGGCCCGCCCGGTTCGGGTGCGCGATTCCAAGCGCCCGCGCGCACGGCGCGGCGTCGTCAGCGTGCTGTCCATGATGTTCGTCGTCATGTTCGGCTCGCTCGTCGCCGCCATGGCCATCTCCAGCCAGGGCAACATCAGGGCCGCGGCCTCGCACCTGCACGTGAGCCGCTCCATGCACGCCGCCGAGACCGGCCTTTCCATGGCCGAGGCACGCATGGGCGAGGCCACCAGCCGCTTCATCGTCGCTTCCAGCACGATCGACGGCTCGTTCGCCACGAGCCTGTGGAACGGCAGCCTCGGCGCGCTCGGCGAGGTCGAGATCCTGCCCCCGCCCAGCGGGCACTACGAGCCGAGCGACCCCGCGGGCCTGGCCGAGGCCGTCGCCTTCATCCACGCCGCCGACGCCAACATCATCTACTGGGACGGCGTCGAGCAGGTCACCATCGGCTCGGCCCCGCCCGGCGTCAGCCTGGCCGAATACGCCGCCGATGGCTGGGTCACCACTCCCATCATCGCGCTCGACCCGGTCGACGACCCGTCCTCTCCCGAGGGCGCCTCGGGCTTCCGCGTCACATACGCCCCCCTGGCCGACGGCGTGACCATCCGCATGATCGTCACCGGCTACGACTTCGCCTACATGCGCCAGGGACAGCCCCTGACACGCACCATCATGCAGGACATCCGCCTGTCCAAGCGCGTCAGCCACGCCGTCATCAGTCCCACCCGCATCATGATCGGCAAGAACGTCCTGGTCGAGGGCGACCTGGGCGCACGCTACGAGGACATCGACGAGCAGCACGGCGACCCGCTGGTCGTCCGCTCCGACTTCCTGGGCCTGGAGGCCATCCTCGACGACAAGCTCGAGGACTTCTTCGAGGGCCTGGCCGACTTCGACGTCGATGGCGACAACCGCCTCCGCGTCAACCACCCCACCGAGGGCCTGGGCGTCCCCGACAATAACTGGGACTACGACATGGACGGCAACCCCGACGGCGCGTTCCTCGACGCGACCCAGGACGGCGCCGTCGACGAGTTCGACGTGTTCATCCGCCACTTCGACCAGGACGACGACGGACAGGTCGTGCTCAGCGTCGAACTGGCCGCCGGCACCCCCGCCGAGGGACGCTCCGCCGAGTTCGTCGACTCGGGCGGCCAGGACATCGACGCCGACCTGGCCCTCCTGCTCGACATGAACAACCCCGACCGCAACCGCAACGGGATCTACGGCTTCATCGATCTCAACGGCAACGGCCTGATGGACGGCATCGAGGTCCCCCTCGACTACGACCCCGTCACCGGCACCTACCCCGACCAGGAACTCGGCTGGCGCGACGGCGTCATCGACCGCCTCGACCGATACTCCAAGGTCGCCGGCTCGCTGTCGTTCGTTGTCTCCGCCCAGGCCTGGTCCGCGGCGCAGGGCGACTTCCTCGAGCGCATCCGCGGCCCCATCGCCCCCGGCGCGAACGGCGCACCCATGCGCTTCGAGGTCGACTCCGACAAACTCCCCGACTTCGACAACGACGACTTCACCGCCACCACCGAGTCGCTCCGCACCGCCTCCGATGGCGACGCGTTCAACCAGCAGGTCGCCGACAACCTCGGCGTCTCGGTCGCCTCGCTGCTGGCCTATGTCGAGTCCGGCGACCCCGGCGTCCCGCGCTACTTCCGCCTCGACGCCGACGCAGACTACGACGGCTTGCCCGACAACTGGGCCGACGCCCACTTCGAGCGCATGCCCTTCAACTCGCCGAACTACAACGACTGGTACTACCGCCCCGTCTACGAGAACATGACCTTCCGCGACGTCCAGATCCCCACCGGCAACAACGGCCTGTTCATCAACTGCACCTTCATCGGCGTCACCTGGGTCCGCTCGCACAGCAGCAACGACGACCCCATGTGGTCCGTCTGGGGCCGCATGGCCCTCGACGAGAGCACCGGACGCCCCGCCCTGGAGAACGAGCGCTACGCCTTCGGCGACGATCCCGGCGAGACCGCCGCCGATCTCTACCCCGCACTGGCCGCCGCCCTCGACCCGCCCGACCAGGTCGTTCGCCTGGCCCTGAGCCCCGTCGATCGCGGCGACGTCCGCGAGAGCGAGGCCGGCACCTACCCGCCCGAGCAGCTCGACCTGCTGCCCGAGCCCCTGGTCATCAACGGGACCCACGTCTACGACACCCGCGTCTACTCCAACAACCTGCGCTTCCACGACTGCCTGTTCGTCGGCTCCATCGTCAGCGACAACCCCGCCACCTTCAACAACGTCCGCAACAAGATCCAGTTCACGGGCCGGACCCAGTTCGCCTCCGAGCACCCCGAGCACCCCGACGAGCCCGGCTACAACCCCGACCCCAACGACATGGAGGTCATCGCACGCTCCTCCATGATGCTCCCCAACATGTCCGTCGACATCGGCACCTTCAACAGCCCGCCCGAGCAGGCCGTCCGCCTCCAGGGCGCCATCATCGCGGGCCTGCTCGACGTCCGGGGCAACGCCGACATCAACGGCGCCCTCCTGCTCACCTACAAGCCCGTCGCCGGCGAGGGTCCCCTGCGCGACATCCACGGCAACCCACTGGGCAACCCCTCGCTCTTCAACACCACCCTCGGCTACTTCGGCCCCGACGACGGCGACGAGGAATCACTCGACCCCGCCACACTCCCGTTCTACAACGGCCAGCGCCTCGCCGGCTGGGACACCAATGGCGACGGCATCGCCGATGTCTCGCCCTTCGAGGCCCAGCCCGCCGGCGCCACCGCCATCCCCTTCCACGGCTACGGCCGCATCCACCTGCGCTTCGATCCCGACATGGCCCTGCCCGACGGCCTGCCACTGCCCATGTCCGTCCGCCCGCTGGCCGGCACCTACCAGGAAGGACGCCTGTGACCCGAACCAGCCCGAGCCGAGTCCGCCGCATCGCAGCCCGAGCCCGCCGCCGCGCCTTCAGCGTCATCGAGATGCTCGTGGCCCTGACCATCAGCGCCATGCTGCTGACCGCCACGCTCACCGCCCTGGACGCCTGCTTCAAGTCCTACAAGGTCACCACCGAGTCCGCCTCCACCCACGTCGTCGGGCGGCTCGTCATGCAGCGCCTGCTCACCCTCATCCGCACCGGCGAGGAGTTCGGCCCCTACCCCGCCAACCCCGTCATCACCCCCACCATCGAATCGACCTCCATCGAGTTCGCCGTCCCCGTCACCAGCACCCTCACCCAGGTCTGGACCGTCGAGCGCATCGACTCGCCCGACCCCGAGACCGGCCCGTTCCACCTCCAGGCCACGCTGACCGAGGTGGAAAACGGCGCGGTCATCAGCACCACCACCCGCACGATGCTCCGCAACGTGCAGGACGTGCTGTTCATCCTCGACTACGACGTCGGCCCCCGCCTCCGCCGCGCCACCATCGACATCACCATCCAGCCCGACGACGACCAGGCCGACACCATCGGCGCCCCCCTCGACGCCCCGGTCGTCCGCATGGTCGCCTCCACCAGCCCGAGGCGCCTGGAGGAGTAAGGCGCACCACAACCCACGACCTCTGACGGGGCGGCGCCTCCAAACGCGCCGCCCCGTCTGCGTCTCGCGCAGACGGACGGCATACCACTCGTGCCTCGATGCCTCGTGCCTTGGTGCCTCCCACGCCATCATCCCTCTACGATTCCCCTCACCCGCACGAGGCCGCCCATGCCCACACCCACCGTCGCCGATCTCGTCGCCGCCGTCGAACGCATCGCACCGCCCCACCTGGCCGAGTCCTGGGACCGCGTCGGCCTGCACGTCGGCCAGCGCGCCGCCGCCATCGCAGGCCCCGTCCTGCTCACCATCGATCTCACCGAGCGCGTCATCGACGAGGCCATCCGCGCCAAAGCCGCGGCCATCATCGCCTACCACCCGCCCATCTGGAACCCCCTCACCTCGATCACCGACGCCACGCCCCGCGAACGCATCCTCTACCGCGCCATCCAGGCCGGCATCGCCGTCTACTCCCCGCACACCGCCCTCGACGCCGCGCCCCACGGCCTGACCGACTGGCTCTGCGAGTGCCTCTCGCCCGACGCCTCCCGCATCCCGGGCGACTGCCGCGCCCTGACCCCCTTCGCCCAGCCCGACCCGACCCGCCAGGTCAAGATCGTCACGTTCGTCCCCGCCGAGAAGGTCGAGAACCTCCGCATGGCCCTGGCCTCCGCCGGCGCGGGCATCATCGGCAACTACCGCGTCTGCTCCTTCGCCACGACCGGCACCGGCTCGTTCTTCGGGGCCGAGGGATCCAAGCCCGTCGTCGGCAAGCCGGGCCAGGTCGAACTGGTCGAGGAGGTCCGACTCGAGATGGTCTGCTCGAAGCGGGCCCTGCCCATCGCCATCGAGACGCTCCGCGAGTTCCATCCATACGAAGAGCCCGCGATCGACGTCTACGACCTCCACGGCGAGCCCCGCCGCGCCGTCGGCCTCGGGCGACGCCTCGTGCTCGACCAGCCCGCGCCCGTCGCCGAACTGGCCGGGCGCCTCCGCGACCACCTGGGCGTCTCGCGCACGCAGATCGCGCTGGTCGATCAGGCCGATCCGCCGCGCAGCACCATCGGCGTCGTGGCCGGCTCGGGCGGCGATGCCCTGGCGCTCGCGATCGCCGAGCAGTGCGACGTGTTCGTCACCGGCGAGATGAGCCACCACTCGATCGTCGAGGCCCTGCACGCCGGCGTGAACGTCATCCTCGCCGGACACACCAACACCGAACGCGGCTACCTCCCCCGCCTGGCGAAGCGGCTGGCGTCCTCGCTGTCGTCGCTCGAGTTCCGCGTCAGCACGTCCGACGCCGACCCGCTCCGCAGGCTCTGATCGTCGGCGGCGGTCAGCGCGTCGCCGGCATCGACCGCTGGACACCCGCACGCCGCCACATCCGCGCCCAGAACCGCGTCCAGTATCGCGCAATCGCTCGTGGCAACGGCCACGCACCCACCCCGCGCTCCAACCCCGCGCGGCATATCCGACGCAGGCCCGCTCAGGTCCGCGATTGACCGCACCGGCACCACCGCGACCCCCGGTTCCGCCCCGACAGGCGTCGATCGCGTCGCGCCCACCTGGTACACCGCAGCTGCGGCGAACGCGCCCACCATCGCCGTGATCGAGAGCCATGCCTGCACGCGCATCGGGAGCCTCCGTCGGGTGCTTTCGTCGCCCGCCGCCCGCCCGATTCACCCCGCCCGCCCGATAAACACGCCCGAATCGCACGCCCATCGCCCGCGCCCGCGACTTCTTCGGCTCGCGCTGGAGTCGCCCCCCCGAGTCGGGTAGAACAGCGGTGGCGGGGCGCGCTCCGCCGGTCGGTGCCCCTCTTCGTCGGCGACGCCGGATGGCTCTCTTGCGTCGCCGACTCTCATCCAAGGCGGGATCGGTGGAAAGCCGATCCCGCCTTGTCATTCCCACACCTCCGATGTGCGACCGACTCGTGTGTGCCACCGAGTCACGCCGGCTCGGCGGCGTTACTCGGTGCGAACGCCGGACGCACCGCCACACCCCAACTCTTCGCCCGAACGGCGGAGGGCGCAAAGCCGCCCGTCGGGTTTCGCTCACTCCCGCTTGGCCACTCCCCTCGCGTCCTTTGCGCCCCTCGCCCCCTTCGCGGCTCCACCCTTCACCTGCACCACCCGCTTCCTTGGCGACCGCGCGCCCGGCAGCGTCGGCACGTCATCCCGCCACAGCTCCGGGTTCGCCTCGATCCACGCCGCCATCATCCGCTTGCAGCGGTCGTCGTCGAGCACGCGCGTCTCGATGCCGGCCTCGATCAGCCAGTCCTCGCGCCCTTTGAAGTTCACGCTCTCGCCCACCACCACCCGGCGCAGGCCGTGCAAAACCGCGGCCCCGCTGCACATCGCGCACGGGCTCAGCGTCGTAGCCATGATCAGTTCGCCCCAGTCGCTCCGCCCCACCCCGGCGTTGCGGAGGCACACCATCTCCGCGTGGGCGATCTGCTCGCTCGCCTGCACCCGCAGGTTGTGCCCCAGGGCCAGGATCGTGCCGTCGCCGGTGGCCAGAGCGGCTCCGATCGGGATGCCGCCCTCGCGGAGCGACTTGAGCGCCTGCTGGTACGCCGCGTCGAGCAGCATGCGATCGATCTCGGCCTGGCTCATCGCGAACCCCCTTCGTGACTGATCACTCCGGCCTCACCCGCCCCGCATCGCCAGCCACGCCGACACCGCCAGGAACACCGCGTACGACCCCAGCAGCCCCGCGCCCTCGGCCCGCGACACCGTCTTGTCGTGCGAGCGGCTCAGCGGCACGAGCGCGATCGCCAGCGCCCCCATGTACGCCAGCGGCAACATCAGCGGGGCCTCGACCGGCGGCGGGGCCAGCAGCGACGTGATCCCGAAGATCGCCCCCGCGTTGAACAGGCACGAGCCCAGCGCGTTGCCCATCGCCAGGTCCGTCTGGCCCTTGGCCACCGCCGTCAGCCCCGTGATGATCTCGGGCAGCGTCGTGCCGATCGCGACGATCGTCACCCCGATCAGGGCCTTGTGCACGCCCAGGCCCTCGGCGATCGCGACCGCGGCGTCGGACGTGAACGACCCGCCGATCGCCAGCAGCACCAGCCCGCCCGCGTAGCACGAGGCGATCATGGTCCAGCCCATCGGGGCCTTGGGCAGGGTCGGGTCCTGGCCGAGAGCCTCCTCGCGCTGCTTGCCGCGGGCCCGCTCGCCGGCCCGCAGCGAGGCCATGATGGTCCAGACGCTGTAGGCCCCGAACACGCCGAGCATCACGCCCGACTCCCAGCGGGCGAAGCCCCCGAACAGCCCGAGCCCGCTCATGAAGACCAGGATCGCGGCGTTGAGCCAGATCTCGACCTTGATCAGGCGTTCCTGCACCACCAGCGGGCGGACCAGGGCGCACAGGCCCAGAACGAGGGCCATGTTGCAGATGTTGGCCCCGACCACGTTGCCCAGGGCCAGCCCGCCGCGCCCCTTGATGGCCGAGACGAGGTTCAGCGCGAGTTCCGGTGCGCTGGTGCCCCAGGCGACGAGCGTGAGCCCGACGACCAGGGGGGAGACGCCCAGTCGTCGCGCGGTATCGACGGCCGCGGCGACGAGCAAGCGCCCGCCAACCAGCAGCATCACGAGCCCGCCCAGGAACCACATGGCGCTTGAGAGCATGGAGCGGGAGCGTACCGCGCCCGGGGGGGCGGAGGGGGGTGACGCCGCTTCTGCACCTCCTATTCTGGGGCGGCGCTGCCGGGCGGCACGGTCCAATCGGGGTTCTCGGCCATGTACTGCTCGATGGCGTCTGCCACGAGCGTCTGGAAGTCGGGCGGGGCAACGACCACGAAGCGATCATCGAGCCACAAGAGCTTCGCCGCGTTCTCACCAAAGGACGCCCATGTCCCGCCGAACCTCCACTGATTCGGCCTGACTTGAACGATGGTCTCTCGCAGCGCGAGACAGTGTCGCTCCCACGCCTCGAACGCCTCTGAGGGGATGACAATCGAACCAAACGGGGAGTTGGCATCCTCCAATTCGGGCTCGGCTGGCAGCCTGTACGCAGTCACGACCGAGAGCAGCGACACTGCAACGTGGCCGACGACAATCCCCTCGCCATCGAGCACATAGGGAGCATCAAACCGATCGAGCGCTGCCAGAGGTGTATCGATCAGGGTTGGCTCGGCCCCGATGTCCAGCCCGGGATCGCGACGATCGGACTCGACCATCCAACCCGGAAGAGGCAGTGGTTGCCGATGGAACTCGATCGTCCCCTGAAGCTCCACGTCTTTGAGGTACAGGTCGATCCCCCAAGGGTCGACGCGGATGGGGACGAGGCATTCCGAAATGATCCGTTTGATCACATCCGAGAGGCACATCTCGCTGTTGAGCGGCGTCATCTGCGTACTGGTGAGGAACCGGGCCATGCGTGCGATCCCCGCCGAGTGCGGCGAGTCCCATCCTCTCGCGGCGGCAATGGTCTGGTGGACGCGCTCGCATTTCATGAGGTCTCGGGCGGCGGTATCAACCCGAAGCCACCAATTGGAGTCGGTGCTCACGCTCCCCCCGACGCCTCCCACGGACGCCCATTGCTCCGGTGAAACGCTGTGTTCGATGACTTCTTTCAGGCGAACGGAGGCGTACCCGGGCGTCAAGAACACCACCAAACGCCTCCTCGAATACACATTCCCGTCATCCGTCACCAGCAGCCTTCCATGCCTGACATCCCAATCGCCCTTGGCCCAGCCCCGCCTGGCCCTGGCCCGATCACACGCCCAGTCCAGGGCCTGCTCGCAGGTCATGAGGCTGAATGGCGGCACGGTGACGGGGCGCTGGAACTCGATGTGGGCCGCTTCGAGGGCGGCCTCATCGACCTCGATCTGGACGCCCGCGGCCGCCGCGATCGTGCGGACCGCCTCGGCGAAGGGGCGGGCGTCGATCCCCTGGGTGAACGGCGTTGATTCGAGTCGCGCGAACACGGCGCGGCTGGCGTCGTCCACGCCGTAGTCCGGGTCGCGCATGTAGCGCCGCTGGACGCGCTGGCCGAGGTGGGCCGCGGCCCAGTCGGAGAGCCGCCCCTCGGCGTCGCGGGCCGCGATCTCCTGGGCCGCCTCCTCGATCAGCCAGTGCGAGCCTGTCTTTCCTGTCTCGAGCCAGGTCCGCTCGTCGAAGGGCACGAGCACGAGCACCTCGCCGGGCACGGCCGACCAGCCGCGCTGGTAGACCTCGCGCGAGTACCGCCCGCCCAGACCCAGCAGCGCGACGCCGAGGCCCAGAGCCGCGATCCCCCAGCGCCGGCGTGCGGCCCGGAGGCGGCGTGGCTTGTGGCGTCGCCCGCACTCGGGGCAGCGAACGCGGCGGTCTGGGTCTGCCTTTGCGGCTGGGTCTGCCTTTGCGGCTGGGTCTGCCTTTGCGGCTGGGTCTGGGTTGGGGTCTGGGTTGGGGTCTCGGTTTGGTTCTGGCCTGCTGCCGCCCATGTCGTACCAGCAGCCGGCCCGCACGGGGATGAGCCAGAGGATGCGGCTCCAGCCGCCGGGGCAGCGGAGTCGCGGCGTGCCGGTGCGTCGGCGGGCGCGCCAGCCGCGGAACGCGTCGGCGAACAGGGCCAGCAGCACGACGACGGCGCCCAGGGCGACAACGCCCCATGTGCCCAGTCGCCAGAGGATGTCGAGCCATGGGGCCATGTGGGGAGCGTACCGGAGGGGGGGCGGGGTTCAAGGGGGTTGTGAGGTACGGGCAGGTATTGGCGCACAAACGTGATCGTTGTGGAGCAAGTCGCGCACAAAGGTGAATGTCGTTGCGTGGTCGTGGCGTTGTGGTTGTTCGGCACCGAGTAACGCCGCCGAGCCGGCGTGACTCGGTGGCACAGTGGTGGTCCGTTTGAGGGTTTGACGCACAAGGCTGCAAGGCGTTCCCGAAACGCGGCGGCACTTCCGGATGATCCGGCGGTACTCTGGTCATGGCGACCATCCAGCGTGCCCACATCGTGCTTGCCGTGCCTGATCTGGATCGCTCGCGCCGGTGGTACGAGGCGGTGCTGGGATGCGTGGCGGACGAGGTCGATCCGGGCAACTGGGTGTTCATGGTGCGCGACAGCGTGGTGTTCATGCTGGGGCGGTGCCCGGACGCGATCCCGGTTGCCGACCTTGGCGACCATCAGTACGTCGCGTATCTGGTCGTTGATGATGTGGACGCGTTCCACGGCGTCGCGGCGGCGGCGATGGCGGGCGGGGGCGTTGGCGGGGCGATCCTGAAGCCGCCGCGCGATGAGGCGTGGGGCATGCGGGAGATGGCGTTGCGCACGGCGGACGGGTACCGGATGATGGTCGCAACGAACATCGGGCGTGCGAGTCTGGCGTGGCCGGTGGCGGGGGGGCCGGGGCGCTGACGCCACTACCATTGCCCATGCGGACGGATCGTCGGCGTGTGGTGATCACGGGGCTGGGGCTGGTCAGCGGGCACGGGCTGGGGCACGCGGCGTTGCTTGGCGCGCTGGCGGAGGGGCGGACGGCGATCGGGCCGGTCGATCCGGCCCGGACGCGCGGGTTCGATGCCGATGGCTTTCCGTGCCGACTGGCGGCGTGCGTGCCCGATCTGGACGCCAAGGCCCACGTGCCCAAGTCGTACCGCAAGGCGGTCAAGGTGATGGCGCGGGACACGGAGATCGCGGTGGCCTGTGCCGCGCTCGCGGCGGCGGACGCGGGGCTGAAGACGCGGGCCCACGACCCGGAGGCGGCGACGTACCCGGCGGGGCGGCTGGCGTGCAACATCGGGGCGGGGCTGATCGCGACGGAGATCGGGGAGTTGGCGTCGGCGATGGCGACGGCGGCGACGGGAGCGGGTGCCGAAAGCGCGTCCGGCTCTGACGAACTGCCATCGCTGGACACCCGCGCCTGGGGGTCGATCGCCGAGGTCGAGGGCGCCAAGGGCGGGATGGACAACCTGCAGCCGCTGTGGCTGCTCAAGTACTTGCCGAACATGCTGGCGTGCCATGTCACGATCGTTCACGGGGCCGAGGGGCCTTCGAACACGATCACGTGCGCCGAGGCGAGCGGGCTGCTGTCGATCGGCGAGGCGGCGCGTGTGGTGGAGCGCGGCTGGGCGGACGCGGCCATCGCGGGCGGGGCCGAGAGCAAGGTCAACCCGATGGGGCTGATGCGATGGCACCTGGCGGGGCGCGTGGCCGAGTGCGGGGTTGGGGATGACCTGCGCGAGGTTGTGCGGCCGTTTGATGCGGCCAGCCGCGGGTCGGTGCTGGGCGAGGGCGGGGGGTTGCTGATCCTGGAGGGCGCCGACACGGCGACGGCGCGGGGGGCAGTGCCTTACGCCGAGATCGCCGGGTTCGGGGCGGCCCAGTCGGTGCCGACGAGCCTGCCGTACGCGAGCGGCGAGACGGGGCCGGACGCGACCGCGCTGGGCGATGCGATCGAGCGGGCGATGGCCGACGCGGGGCTCGGGCCCGATGCCATCGACGCGGTCATCCCGCTGGCGCTGGGCGAGCCGGAGGCTGATGAAGCGGAGTGGCGGGCGCTGTCGCGCGTGTTCGGCGAGCGACTCGCGTCGATCCCGATCGTCACGCTCACGCCCAGCATCGGCAACTGCGTGGCCGGGCATGGCGGGCTTGGAGTCGGCGTGGCGGCGGCGCTGATCCGCAGCGCAGCGATCCCGCCGGCGGCGGTCACGCGCGGGCCGAGCAAAACCAAGCCGCCGCGGGCGATCCTCGTGTGCGCGACGGCGCTGGGCGGGCAGGCGGCGGCGATGGTTGTCGCGGCACCGGAGCCGCTCTAACCCTCCCGCGCCAGCTCGATGTTGAGCGCCTCGGCCAACTTCCGGTAGTCGTCCATCGTGTTGTACGGCGCAGCCGAAATCCGCAGCACGCGCAGGTTCCGCGGGCCCCAGCGCCACACCGGCACCTGGATGTTGTGGTAGTCGCGCAGGTTGTCCTGCAGCGCGTCCTCGTACAGGCGCTTGGGCTGGGGGCGCTTCGGCTCCGGCAGGATGATCGACGCCATGCTGCCGGCCATCTCGTCCGGGGCCGGCGGCTCGAGGCCCAGCACCTCGCACACGAGGCGGCGGGCCCGGACGACCAGGTCGTGGTTGGCCTGCATGACCTCGGGCCAGCCGCCGGGGCGGGTCGCGCCGATGGCGTCGATGGCCGCGGGCACCGAGAGCAGGCCCGTGAAGTCGCCGGTGCCCTGGTAGTCGAAGTCGCAGAAGAAGCGGCGGCGATCGGTCCGCCCGTTCTCGGCCCGGCTCGAGAGCCACAGCGGGCGGTACGTGCCCTGGCGATCGGGCGGGACCACCATCAGGCCCGTGCCCTTGGGCGTGCCGAGCCACTTGTGCAGGCTGGCGGTGTAGAACGAGAACGGGATGTCGCGGAGGTTCAGCGGGATCTGGCCGGGCGTGTGGGCACCGTCGGCGATGACCTCGACGCCGCGGGCGCGGAGTTCGCGGGCGATCCGCTCGATGGGCAGGACCAGGGCCGTGGCGCTGGTGATGTGGCTGACGATGGCGACGCGGGTCCTGGGCGTGACGGCACCGAGCACGGCGTCGACGGCCTGCTGGGCGGTGCGGATCGGGAACGGGATGTCGGCCTTGACGACGTTGAAGCCCTCGCTGCCCGACATCCGCTTGAGTTCGTTCAGGCCCGAGGCGTACTCGTGGCTGGTGACCAGCACGTCGTCGCCGGGGCGGATGCCCGCGTTGCGGATCGCGGTGGCCAGGGCGATCGAGGCGTTGCCGGCGGGGGCCAGCCAGTCGGGATCGACACCCATGAACTCGCCGAGGCGACGGCGGGTCACGTCCATAAGGCGTTCGAGTTCGACGATGAAGAAGCGGGCGGGGTCGGACTCCATCCGCCGGCGCATGGCCCACTGGGCCTCGATGACGGGCCGGGGCGTGACGCCGTAGGACCCGTGGTTGAGCATGGTCAGGCCCGGCTCGACGGGCCAGAACGGGATGGGGTGCATGGCCGTCGGGCCGTAGGCGGGGGCCGGCTCGGGCGCGGGGACCTCGACCGGCGCGGCGGGGGTCGGTGCGGGGGCGGGTTTGGTCTGGACGTGGCCGGACGGGCGAACGCTCGGGGCGGTCGCTCGTGACGTGCTCGCGGTGCTCATGGGATCGAGGCCCTCCTGGCCTCCGGGCGGACGGGTGTGTGCGGGGCCGCGCGGCCTACCTGCGCGCGAATCCCCAATACGTCGGCACTCGCGGCCTCGTGCCTGCACACGCGTGGAGTGGTTCGACTCTGACGATCGAGTCGAACGCAAAGGGCGCAAAGGACGCGATGGTCACGGGTGCCGACGGGCGAAACACCAGCCGAAAAGCGTAGACGGCGCGGCGGGCGTCGGGCGGACAACCGACAAGCGGCGCGAGCGCCCGAACTCGAAACGCGCGCCAAGCGAGGACAGGGGTCCAACGAGGGGGCGGGGCTTTCCAGCCCCGCCGGATGCGGGTGGCGGTGTTCAAAGGTGGAAGATTCGCATCGGCCGCGACCGAGCCGACCGGGCGATCACCGTCCGGACGGCTCCCACCGAACTCAGCGGGGCTGGAAGGCCCCGCCCCATCGATGGGAGGTTCCGTCGCGGATGAACGCCGGTCCCCGTCTCCGGCTCGTCGTCGCAACCACCCATCGGCGCCACTGGCCCCCGCTCGGGCGCCCCTCCATCCGTCGCGGCCTTCGCGGCCTTCGCGCCCTTCGCGTTCCCCGGTCCAACCCAGACCCTACAGCCGCCGCTCCGCCTCCAACTCCTCCACCAGCGCCCGCCCCAGATACTCGTACTGCCCGATGGCGTTGTACGCCTGCGCGCTCACCCGGATCATGCGCCGCTTCGCCGCCCCGAACCGCCACACCGGCACCTGGATCCGGTGCTTCTCGTACAGCACGTCCTGCAGGGCGTCGACATGGGGCGTCGGGCGGGACCGCAGGCGGGCGTCCCGCTCCGGCTCGTGCATCGGCATCAGCACGGCAGCCAGACAGCCCAGCATCGACTCGGGCGCGGGCGCTTCAACCCCCATCGCTCGGCACAGCACGCGCCGGGCCTCCACGGCCAGCGCCCGGTTCCGCTCCATGACCGCCCCGAACCCGCCGGGAAGCAACGAGCCCATGAACCCGATCGCGTCGTGCACGCCCAGGTAGGCCGTGATGTCGCCCGTCCCGACGTAGTCGAACTCGGCCTGGAAGAACGGGCGGTGGGGGTGCCCGCTCTCGGCGTGGTTCGACAGCACCAGCGGGCGCACCGACCCCTGGCGGTCCCGGCGCACGTACAGCATCCCCGAGCCCTTGGGCGAGCACAGCCACTTGTGGCAGTTGGCCGTGTAGAAGTCCGGGTCCAGCCCCCGGATCGACAGCGACACGAACCCCGGCACGTGGGCCCCGTCCACGACGCTCACGATCCCCCGCTCCCGCAGCAGCGGCACGAGGCGCTCCACCGGCAGCACCAGCCCCGTCGGGCTGGTCACGTGGCTGATCAACACGGCCCGGGTCCGATCCGTGATCGCATCCAGCACCACCTGCAGGACCTCGTCCGCCCCGGTGGTCGGCCACGCCAATCGCGGCGTCACCACCTCCGCCCCGGCCCGCCCGGCGATCCGGCGCAGGTTGTTCAGGCAGGCCGGGTACTCCTGATCCGGGGCCACGATCTGGTCCCCAGCCTGCAGTTGCAGGGACGCCAAGGCCGTCGCCACGCCGGTGGTCGCGTTGGGCACGAACACGAGGTCCGCCGGGTCGGCGTCGACGAGCCGCCCGAGCGACTCCCGGGCCCGGTCCAAGAGCGGGTACATCCGTTTCACGAACCACTCGACGCCGTCGGCCTCCATCTGGTCGCGGTACGCGGACTGGGCCTCGAGCACGGCGCTGGGGCAGGCCCCGAACGAGCCGTGGTTCAGGTAGCAGGTGGCCGGGTCGAGCCGCCAGTGGCGGGCGTGCTCGGAGGGGGCGGGGAAGGCGGGCGGCGTGGGCATGGGCAAGCCTATCCGACGCCCCGGCCCATTCGGCGCAGAGCCCGACGCGCGAGCGTCGTGGTCGGTCGACGCGGCGGCTCCCGTGATTCAGCGCGCTCCTTATGGGCGGACCGCGACGCTCGCGCGTCGGGCACTGCGCTGCACCACCAGCGCGCAAAAAAGCGGGGACGGCCGCGATGGCCGTCCCCTCCCCCTCATCGCGCGTCGCCGGGTGGGTCCGACGACGCGAGTGCTGGACGTGTGGTGCTCGCGGCGGGGACCGCGCCGGCTCCGACCGGCGGCTCAGCAGCCCTGGGCGAACACACCCAGGTAGTAGAAGAAGTCGTCGTTGTTCACCACGCCGTTGGGCACGCCGTAGCCCTCGGTGCCCGCGATGGCACCAGCGGTCATGTCGGCCGCCGGGTTGCCCGACGAGAACAGGGCCAGGTAGTAGAAGAAGTCGTCGTTGCTCACCACGCCGTCGGGCTGCCCGTAGCCCTGCGTGCCGGGGATGGCCCCGGTGGTCAGGTCTGGCTCGCAGACGCTGCTGAGGCTCATGCTGAAGCGCTCGGCGTCGCCGCCATCGAACACCATCAGGCTCGGGCCGGGCTGGTAGCCCTGCGGGATGCCTTGGGAGGTGGTGCGGACCTCGATGCGGCGCGTCTCCACGGCTTGGCCGGACATCCAGGTGGTCGAGCCGTGAACGTCCCACTCCATGGTCAGCACGACAGTCGCGGTGTCGAACTCGGGGTCGATTTCAACGCGTGTCGAGTATGTGTCGGGCAGTCGCTCCACGCTGAAGGACGCATCGTCGGCGAGTTGGTCGATCAGGCAGATGAAGATGCGACCGTTCCAGTAGCACACCTCGGTGCGGAGCGCGCCGGGGCGGCTGGCCGCGACGTTGTAGTACGTGCCCTCGTTGGCGTACTGGTACTGGGCCATCCCCCAGCCGCCGACGAAGTGCGCGCCGGTCGGATCGACGGGCTGGACGGTCAGGTCCAGCATCGCCGGGTTGCGGGCCGCGGCCTCGCGGACCTTCTGCACCGCCGGCAGCAGCAGACCGATCAGGATCGCCTCGGTCCCGGGGCTCTCGACGCTCAGGCCCGTGGGGCCGATGGGATCGACGCTCGAGCCCTGGCCGGGGGCGACTTTCGTGCCGGCGATCGAGAGCGGGTTGGCCAGCACGTTGGCGGGCAGCTCGGTGGCCGAGGTGAGCATGAGCGTCGGCGAGCCGGCGGTGGCATACACGCCGAACTCGCGGACGACCGGCTGGAAGCGGACGAGCGCCGGGGCCGAGGACGCCGGGGTCCACTGCGAGGTGGAGACGCGGTAGGGGTTGTTCCCCGGCACGACGGGGTTGAACGAGATGGAGTCGCGGATGAACCGGACGCTGCCGTCGCCCATCACCCAGTTGACGCCGCCGGTGTGCCCCGTGAACCGGGGGGCGGTGGCCTCGATATCGAAATCGACGAGGCCCAACTGGTGGTAGGCCGGGTTGAAGGAGGCGTCGGCGTAGACCTCGATGGACTGGCCGGCCTGGACGACGCTGCTGCTCGTGGACAACTGGACGCGCCCGGGGGTGATCTGGGCATGGGCGGTCGTCGCCACGCCGGCCAGACCCGCGGCCGCCACCAGAACGCCGGTACGCACATTGGAAGAGACTCGGACCATCGCTTCGGACTCCTTGGTCGCGGCGAGACTGCGGGACGTGGGGACACCATCCGCGTCGGCGCTGGCCGACGCTTGCCACACCATGTGGCGGTCCGTTTCTGTCCGCGTTGTCGCCGGATGCCGGGGGCGAAGCCGCGTGTGGGCGTGCCCGTCGGCACAGCCCAGTACGAAGTGGCGGGAATCCGGGGCCACGGCCGGGCCGGGAATCGGAGCCCGGCGCGGGGGCGGCGTGGACGGCGCAGAGCCCGACGCGCCAGCGTCGTGGTCGTTCGGCCGGGGAGGCCGTTGACGGCGCGCCGTCCGCCAGACCGCGACGCTGGCGCGTCGGGCTCTGAACGAAAGCACGCCCGCGCTGCGCGTGGGCGTGCCACCCTGGTTCAACCTGCTGGTTCGAGGCGCGGGGCCAGCCTGTCCGTTCTATCAGTTCCCGCCCTGGGCCGTCATGTCGTCGAAGAAGGACATGAGGTCGACGGTGCCGGGGTTGCCGTCGTCGCCGGTCTGGCGGACGTCCATGCTGCCGGGGATGTAGAAGTTCCAGGCGTAGCGGACGTCGCCGCCGAGGCGGCGCGAGCCGCGATCGGTCCGGTTCATGTAGTACCCGTCGGGCCCGGCGGACTGGATGAGGAATCCGCCGCGGGCCTGGGTGGGGACGAACATGTCGCTGGTGGGCGCGATGCCGATGGGGTCGGTGAGCCCCTCTTCGACGGGGAAGGCGGGGCTGCCGAGAAGTGCGGCCAGCGTGCCGCGGACGCTGGCGGCGTTCAGCGGGCCGACGTTGGGGTCCGAGATCAGGCTGTAGTCGCGGTCGGAAGGGCCTTGCGGGGGCTGGTTCCGGCGCTCGCGTCCGAGTTCGTCCGAACGCAGGAACGCAGCATTGGACGCCCAGTAGAACCGAGCCTGCACCGACCCATTCGTCCCGGAATCAATGGCGACGAAGTCCTCGATGTCCTCGATGGCGTTGAGCGACGTCGTGTTCTCGACCCAGAGCAGCAGCGGCGCACCCCAGGCGTCGACCAGATCGGGAATCGAAGGATCGCCCTCGTCGGCGGTGTGCCCGACCATGCCGTTGGACTGCACCTGCTGCCCGGGAATCTGGGCCTCGAAGAACTTGGGATCGATCGTGAAGTAGCCGGGGTTGTCGTCGCCGGCGGCGCCGATTCGCGTCACGTCCACACGTCGGTTCGCCTGGTTGTTGGCCATGATCGCGGCGTTGGTCGGGCCGAAGTTCACCTGGGTCATCGGGCTGGCCGTTACGCCGCCCGGCCCGCCGACTGTGACGACCCCGCCGGCAAGTTCCAGGATCGCGTTCTCCATCGCGGACATGCCGTTGTTCAGGTTGTCCGAACTGCCCATCTCCTCGGCCGAGTAGATCCCCGGCACGCGGTCGTTGTCGAGCGTGAACTGCCCGACGGCGTCGGAGAAGCCCTTCATCACGGTCTGCGTGGCCGCGCGTCGCGCCGCCGTCCGCACTCCGCCGAGGGCGGGCAGGATGATCGAGATCACCAGCGCGATGATCGCGATGACCACCAGCAGTTCGACCAGCGAGAAAGCGCGGCGGGAAGCCTGACGCGTCATGGGATCATTCCTCCGGCCCCGGGCGGGCCGCTGACGGTCGGGAACGCCGGCCCGAGCCGCGATGCAGATTCGACAGGCAGAGCATAGCCCAAAGGCCCCCGCGGCGGACCGAACATCCGCCGACGAAGCCGGACTTGCCCCGCTTCACAGGCACGGGCAGACCCGCCGCGCCTAAGCCACCACGCCACCGTCCACACCAACCCATCCAAGAATCGGCCTGCCCCGGTCTCCCACGGCCCGCCGTGCCACTTTCCACGCCCTCGCACACCGATCCTCTCGGGCCCGCCCCCGAAACCGGGACTGACCACCCAGTGCCACGCTGGCTCCCAGTCTGTTCGAGCGCGGGGCCACCCCCGGTTCCCGCGAATCCGGGCCTCGCCAAGCCGGGGTCGGCGCGGCCCCCTCTCGGCGTCGTCAGCCCCTCGGCTTCCGGAACAGGCGGCCCAGCAGCCCCTTCCGGGTCTCGGGCGGCGGCTCGGGCGGCACCTCGGGCTCGGCCGATTCGCCGCGGGCGGCCCGGGCGGCCGCCTCGATCGCCTTCCGCTGCGGCTCGATCTGCCGAAGCACCTCCTCGTACTGCTTCTGTTCCTCCGGGGGCAGGCTGGCGACGTACTCCCAGATCGTCACCGAATGGCCGCCCGGAGCCCCGGCGCTGCCCTCGCCCTCTCCCGAACCCGCCGACCCGTCGCCGGCCCCGTTTGGCCCGCCCGCCTCGGTCTCGACGTCGGCTTCATCGGGTGCCGCCTCATCTCCCGGCTCCGGCTCCCTCGTCTCCGTCGGCCTCGGCGCGCCAGTCGGCGCATCTTCCCACGGCCTTGGGTACCGGCGCTTCTCCCTCCCGCGTGCCGGCGGCGCGGGCCCCTCGCTCTGGCCATCGAAGATGTCGGGCAGGCTCTTGGGCTTGCCGCCGCGGGCGTCCCAGTACGCCTTCCACGCCCCGCGATCGTCCGACTTCTGGGCCAGGTGCAGGTCCAGCCCCTGCTTGTACAGCAGACGCGCCTCGACGACCTCCGGATGCTCCTGCGGCTTGGGCTCCGACTCCCAGTTCGGCAGGTTCCGGTAGGACAGCCCGCACTTGTCGTACTCGCCCAGGAACGCGCGCCGGATCTCCCCCGGCAGCGACTCGCCGCGCTCCGCCACGAGCGACATGATCGACGCCGGGCACGGCTTGATGTCCCGGATGATCTTCTCCACCCGCCTCTCACCAATCGCGCGCCACGCTGGGTGCTCGTGGTCCATCATCGCCCGCGCCTTGCGCCCGTACTCCTCATAGAACTCGGCGCTCGCCCCCTCCGGCGGCCCGAGGTACCACCGCCACGCCGCGATCTTGGCCTCGTCGGTCCGCAGCGACTCAACGAACGCGTGCCGCCCCGCCCACTCTTGCTCGTCCTCCGCCCGCCCGCAGTAGAACGCCCGCTCGTGGTCCAGGCTCGGCACCAGGCAGGGGCGTTCCGCCACCGCATCATCCAGGAACGACAGCGTCGTCCGCGGGTCATAACGGAACGCCACGTCCGACACCTGCCCGTGCATGAACATCACGCAGAACGCCAGCGGCGGCCCGCTCAGGTAGAACATCCGGTGCATCAGGATCTGGCTGATGATCGGATGCTGCGGATAGTTCCTTTGCAGCATCCAGTTGATCCCGAACAGCGCGGCCACCGACTGCCGCAGGTCCCCCGCCTTGTACGCGAGCATCGAGCAGTCCAGCAGCAGTTTGAGCCCCATCGCCGGCCCGAGCCCGAGGCTCGAGAGCAACTGCGGCTCGGCGGGCACCCGGACGACCCACTGCTCCAAGGCCGCGATCGTGTCGCGGAGTTTCACGCCCTCCGAGCACAGGCACTTGTCCACCGCGCTGCCCATCTCGAACACCAGTGGCCTGTGCCCCGCGCTGGCCGCCCTGTGCATCCGCTCAAGCAGCGCGGGCATGAGACGCGAGGTCGTCTCGTTGATGGCGGTCCACCGATCGAACCATGCCGCCAGCCCCATCGCCCGGTCCAGGTCGTCCTCGCGCGTCAGCCGCCAGATCAGGTGCTCGGTCTGGGCGTCCTCGTCGGCCTGGAGTTCGTACGAGTACCGCTCGTCCGGATGGCGCGCCCGTGGCTCGCCGCGGAGCGGGTTCCGCGCCGGCGGCACCAGACGACGCTCGATGTGGCACTCCATCCCGCACGACCCGCACGCCACCCGCGACCCGTGCGCCGGCTCCTCCAGCCCGTGCCCGCAGCCCGGGCACGCGGCTTCGCGCAGGTACGCCTCGGCCAGGCGATCCGTCCGCGTCCAACCCTCGTGGTCGTGGGAATCGAACTGGCGCAGCGGGGCGTCCGGCACTTCCGGCTCGGCCCGGCGCAGGCGACGCTCCAGCACCGCGTGCTGCCCGCAGAACCCGCACTCGATGTTCGACGTGTCCTCGCCCAACGGCAGCGGCGACCCGCAGCTCGGGCACAGGCCGCGCTTCGTGCGGAAGAGGGTGTCGGGGAGGCGGTCGAGCATTGGGGGCTGAGAGAAGAGAAGAGTGAGGAGAGACGAGAGAAGCGACGAAGCGACGAAGCGACGAAGCGACGAAGCGTCAAGAGCCTATCCGCGGGCGGGCGGAGCCGGGGCCGCTGTGGGGATCAACGGGAAGCAGGCCCGCCGACCTTGGTGGGTCGGGGGCGTCGGCACCGTCGACTGTTGACTGACGCGCCGGCCGCCTCGCTCAGGCGCTCATGCTCAGGCGGCGGGTCGGGCGGTCGTTGCCGGGCTGGCCCGCCGTCTGGCCCATAGTCTGGCCGACGGCCTGGCTCGCGGCCTGCCCCGTGGCCTGGCTGGCGCCCCCGCTGCGCTCGGCGTGCAGACGCTCGATGAACAGCGCCCACGTCTCCCGCTCGTACTCCAGCAGCCCGATCACCTCGTCGAGTTTCGGGATGCTCCGCTCCGTGCTCGCCTCCAGCAGGCGCGAATACAGGAACGTGTACAGCGCCCGCACGCGTTCCGCCAGGCTCGTCTCCACGCTCGGACCGATGCTCGTGAGCAACTCGTACACAATATCGCGGCACTGGCTCACGCCCAGGTACGTCGCCTCGTGGTCGCGTCGGGCCATTGCCTCGCGCCCCTGCGTCGCGAACCGGATCGCCCCATCGAGCAGCATCAGGCGCAACTGCTCCGGCGGGGCCGTGAGCACCTTGGTGCGGAGATACGCGTTGGCCGAGTTGGTATCGGAAGCCATAGGGTCCACGTCATCGGTCCAAGAAACCCGCCAGTCCAGCCGTCGGCTCGGCCCCGGCCCCGGCCCCACCATCCGGCGCAACTCCCGCGCCACAAGCCCATCGTCCGCGCAATCCCCGCCGCTCGTCTCCCCGTCGCTGCCTCTCTCCTCTTTTCGTCACTCCGTCACGGCGTCGCTTCGTCGCTTCGTCGCTTCGTCGCTCCGTCGCTTCGCCGCTTCCCTATCCAATCTGCTGGATCTGCCCCAGCACCGTCCCCTGCGACTGCAGGGCCGAGATTGCCTGCTCCATCCCCGCGAACTGTCGCTCGAGGATCCCCTGGCGGCTCTGCAGCTTCGCCGTCAGCAGCGTGATGCGGTCCTGCTGGAGTTTGATCTGGGCGTCGAGCGACTCGGACCGCTTGGCCAGCGTGCCGTCGATCGTGTCGACGTAGTCCTTGATGAGTTCCTCGAGGGCCCCGACCACGCCGAGTTTGGTGAACCCGCGCTCGTCCTGGCCGACCTTCACGCTCGCGCCCGGGATGCCGGCGATGGGCTGGAAGGTGCTGCCGATCTCCTGCTCGCGGGCCGCGAAGATCTCGACGACCGCGTCGAAGTCCTCTTCGAGCGCCTGGCGGAAGCGATCCTTGTCGAAGGTGAGTTCGCCGTCCTTGAACCCGATGCCGACCTGCGTGAGGAACTTGAACGAGCCGGTGAGGTTCGAGCCGTCGTCCTGGATCGCGGAGAACAGGCGCTGGCGGATGGACTGGGCGGTGTTGTCGCCCAGGAAGATGCCGCGCCGGTTCGTGTCCTGGTTGTACGTGCTCTGATCGTCGATGCGCTTGATCACGCCGTTGAACGCGCTGATGAACTCGGTCACGGCCGACTCGAACGCCGCGGTGTCCTGCGAGACGGTCAGTTCGACCGGGTCGTCGCTGCGGGTGAGCAGGTCGATCGACACGCCCGAGATGGCCCGGTCCAGCGTGTTGGTCGAGGACTGCAGCAGGATCGCCTTGGCCGGATCGGTCGAGCCCAGGAACACCCGCGCGTCGGTGCCGGCGTCGAGCGTCTCGAGCCCCAGATCGAACCCGTTGGTGTCGATCACCAGCCGCCCGGCCGTGCCCGACTCGCGCGACGCCAGCGAGATCCGGAACGGCTTGGACGACGATCCGCTGTTGAGGATCGAAGCCGCGACCCCCGCCCCGGCGTTGTTGATCTTCGTCACCACGTCCTGGAGCGTGTCGTTCACGCCGAACTCGACGGTCGTCTCGTACGAGCCGTCGAGGAAGTTCTCCGCGCCGGTGCCCTCGGCCTCGCCCGCGATCCGCAGCGCCTTGGCCACCGTGCCCGAGATGTCCTCGATCTTGATCTTCTGGATGCCCGGCGTCGCGTTGGTCTCCTCGACGATGATGCCGTCGCCCCGGTCGTTGATCCGTGCCCGCAGGCCCAGCTCGCTCGCGGCCGAATCGAGTTCCTGGAGCAGTTGGGCGACCGTCTTGGTGTCGTCGCCGATGTTGATGTCGCGCGTGGCCCCGTTCGGGCCGGTCAGGCGGAAGATGCCCGTGCCGATGCCGTTGCCGTTGTTGAGTTCCGACACCAGCGTGCCGCGCCGGATGTAGGCGTGCTGCAGGTTGTCCGAGTCCTTGACGCTGGCGTCGACGCCGGTCGGGCCGGTGTCCAGCCCCAGCGACTCGGCCGACGCGCCCTCGACGATCAGGTTGCCCGTGATCGCGCCGGTCGCGGTCGTGTCCTTGATCAGGATGCCCGTGCCCTCGGCGTTGAGGGATGCCTGGATGTTCGGCGGCGCGAGGTCGTTGATCGCCGCGACGATGTCGGCCACCGACGCGTCGGGATCGAACGTGACCGTCGCGCTGGTGCCGGCCCGGTCGGTGAACGACAGTTCGCCCTGGCCCAGGCCGTTGACGCCGATGCCGGTGCCGCCGTTGAGGTTGCGGGTCAGAGTCGAGTTGAGCCCGGCGAAGATGCGCTTGCCGGCGGTCGTGGAGCCCGTGCCATAGGTCGTCGGGGCGTTGCGCTCGGCCAGGCCCAGGTCGCTGGCCGTGCCGCTGCGATAGTTCGAGCCGACCTTTCGGTTCTCCACGACGACCGACGCGCCGCTGTTGTTGGTCAGTTCAAGGCGAGTTCCGTCGCTGGCGATCGCCACCTGCACGTCGCTTGCGCCATACCCCGCCGCGGGCAGGTCCTCGGCCAACTTCTCGTTGATCCGCGCCACCGCCTGCCCGAGCGTCGACACCGCGGGCTGGGTGATGATCAGCGTGCCGGGGTTCTCCGGATCATCCTCCCAGACGTCGCCCAGATAGACGTTGATCTCGACCGTGCCGACGGTGATCGTGAAGTCCTCCGGGTTGTTTGTTCGATCGTCCCCGATGTCCACCCCGTTGCCGTCGTTGAGCGACGCCAGGGCCGTGTCGCCCGTGAGCGAGTAGACCGTGCCCCCGCTCAGCACGCCCGAGGCCGCCGTGCCCGCGATCCCCAGGTCCGCCGCCGTCGTCGTCCCGCCCGTGTTCGACACCACCAGCGTGTCGGTGGTGTTCGCGGCCCGCAGCACGAACGCCCCGCCCTCCACACTGGCCGTCACGCCGGTTCCCGAGCCGTTGATCGCCTCGAGCACCTCATTGACCGTCGCGGCCTTGGACAGGTCCACCGTCGTGCCCGTCCCGTTGACCGTCAGCACGATCTTGCCGCGCTGGATCCCCTCGCCCCCGTTCAGGTCCGCCAGGTCCGTGTCCCGGTCCAGCCGCGCCACCGCGCTCTCGAACGTGAACGACGACGCGCCCAAGGCCGACGTGTTCTGGTCCGCGAAACCCTTGGACAGGAACTGCTGGCTGGTGACCAGGCGGTCCACCAGCATCGTGTAACTGCCCTGCTGGGCCGCGGTGCTGGCGGTGGCGGTGAGCACCTCGGGCACGCTCGACGAGGCCCGCTTGGTCTGGAAGACGTTGGACGTGCGGAACTTCGCCGCCGCGCTCCGCAGCGTGCCCAGGCGCGAGTTGAGGTCCAGGTACGCCGCCTGCTGGGTCTGCAACTGGGCCAG
This sequence comes from Phycisphaerales bacterium, assembly GCA_041401985.1. Taxonomy (GTDB): domain Bacteria; phylum Planctomycetota; class Phycisphaerae; order Phycisphaerales; family UBA1924; genus JACKHA01. Next base: position 104,569 of record JAWKTE010000006.1, on the reverse strand, counting down.
CCGCTGCTGGGCCAGCGTGCGCGGCCTGGCCTCCAGCGCCAGCAGGCTCTGGATGATCTGCTGCGTGTTGATCCCGCTCGCCAGACCGATCCCAGACGTGATCCCGCTCATGACCGGCTCCTTCCGGCGTGCCAACCAACGATCCCCGGGGCGATGTCCCACCGCCCGCACGACCCGTGCCGCGCCGCCCCAATCGGCGCGCGGCACCGCGGGCGCGCTCCGCGCCCGCACCCCTCCTATCGGCCCGATCCGCCCGCCCGTCCCGCCATCCGCACCGCTCCACCCGCGCGCGCCCGCACACCCCGACGCGCACACAATGCGCACCCGCCGCGCCGCCCCGGCCTCGCCCCGCTCGAACGAACCCTCAAGCCCGGTTTGGCGTAGGTCCGGCACCCCACGACCCGATCCGACTCCCATGCCCGACGCCCCGCCCAGCCCGGCCCCCGCCACCGATCAGTACCCTGTTCCGGGGTGGGCCCGCGCCCTGGTCGGAGGGCTCTCGCTCGCCACCGCGTTATGGGGCCTTGTGGGCGTTGTCGCCGCCGCGTTCCTCGCGGGCACGCCCGTCTGGACCGCGCTCGGCTTCGAGGTGGTGGTAGTCGTTGCCGGCGTCCTGGGGGTGCTGCTCGGACTCGGGCGGTTCCGCGAGGCGCCGGCCCTGGGCGTGCTGTGCGTCGCCGGGGTGTTCGGCGTGGCGTCGATCCTGGAGTACACCGGGTCGTCGGGCGATCTGGCCGGGATCCCGCTCCGCCCGTGGATGCTGGCCCGCATTGCCATCGCGGCCATCCTGGCCGGCGTCGCGGCCCTGCTCGTCCTGCAGCGCGACAGGCGGTCCTGGGGGATGCTCGTGAAGGCCGGCGTGCTCGGGGCCGTGCCGGGCGTCGCGGCCCTGGTGTTCGCCCTTGCGGCGATCGGCTACGGACGCCCGCTTCCGACGCCAGCGTCGCCGACCACCCAAGCGCCGACCACCCAGGCGACCGCCACTTCAGCACCGGTCCAGGCCGGGCGCTCGCCCGCCATCGTGGACAACGCCGTGCGCGCCGTCATGAACTCGCCGCTGCTCCGCCCGGCCAAGGGCCTGGGCGAGGCGCTCCGGATCGTGGGCCTCACGCTGCTCGGGATCGTGCTTATCGGGCTTACCTCCGCCTCGGCCCATTTCGCGATCCACGCGTTCCTGCTCGGGCACAGGGCGGGGACTCCTGGCAAGGCCGCGGCCCTGCCTGCCGCGGCTTCTGCGGGCTCGCCCGCGTCGTGACGCCTCCAACGGGGGGCAATCCCGGCCCCGTGAATCCGAACAAGGCCGGATACGCCCTCCGCCGCGCGGCTGGCGCACCACGCCCGATCACCAATCCCGCCGGCGATCGTCGGCCAAACCGCCTGGGCTCGGTCGGCCCGGCACAGTAGAGTGAATCCATGGAGATCTTCATCCTCGGCGGCATCGGCGCTCTGATTCTCGTCGCGGGCTGCGTCGTGTTCGGGCTGTGGCTCGGGCGGCGCTCACGAGCCAAGCCGCTGGAGGTCCAGACGCAGATGATCACCGAGCGCGTCCGCTCGGTGGGCAAACTCGTCGGGTTCGAGGTGTTCGCCAAGGAGATCACGACCGCCAAGCAGGGCGTCAACTGGATGCACCCCGCGTTGGTGAGCCAATCGCGCCTGGCGATGATCTTCCATTTCGAGAAGCAGTACTACATCGACCTCGAGGAACTCCGCTCGGAGGACATCCGCGAGATCGGCCCCAAGCGGTTCCGCATCGTGCTTCCGCCGGTGCGGGGCGACCTGGTGACGCGCGACTTCGAGATGTACGACATCTCCAGCGGGCGTGTGCTCGGGCTGATCGAGGTCAACCCGATGAGCGCGGAGCGCCAGAACGAGATGAAGCGCGTGGCCCAGCAGCAGGCCGCCCACCAGTTCTACCAGAACGACGGGAAGTACGAGATGAAGGCGCGGACGAGCCTGGAGCGGACGCTCTCGTCGCTGGCGGAGATGCTGGGCGCGGAACTGGAGTTCGAATGGGCCGCGCCGAAGGCGTTTGCCAACCAGCAGGCCGGCCAGCACGGGGGCCATCAGGCCGCCCAGCCCGCGAGCGGGGCGGCACCGGTGAAGGGGTAGGCCCAGCGACCCCGGGATCGAGCGGCCCCGCTCGACAGGCAACGCGAAATCGACTCAGCCCGCCGACCCCGGCAGCGTCGCCTCGACATCCGCGACGCGGGGTAACGGGTCCCGCCCGCGCGGCAGACGCTTGCGGAACGCCAGACCGATCGAAAGCCCCACGCCACCCACCAGCGTCCGCAGCGACGACCCGAGCGCCGCCCGCCGATCGAGCCGCCGGACCACGAAGCCCTCGGGCGAGACAAGCACCTGGACCCGCCCGCGAGCCCACGACGCCGGCCGCCCGCGCGCGTGGATCACCGACACGCCCGCGCCCGGCCCGGCGACGAGCATCCGCCACAGCCCGCCCCACACGCCCTTGAGCATGTGCTCGGTGTCCTGGGGCGTCACGCCGCGCTGCACGCGTGGGGCATCGAGCCCGGCGGCGGCGAGCTGCTTCTCGACCTCCCTGGCCTTGCCCGCCTCGAGCACGACCCGCTTGTGCATGTAGACCCGCTGGGCCGCGGCCCCACCGGGCAGCGCTGCGAGCAATGGAGCCAGCGTCTCGGCGAGGCTTGCGAACGAGCGCGGACGCTCGAACTCGATCGTCCCGGCGGGCGCGGCCCCGGTGCGCCGCTCCAGCGCGTGGCGCAAGCCCTTGATGTGCAGCGACGCGAGGTCCTCCCGCCCGACCATGCACTGCGCCACCGCGCGCGGCACCTCGCGCAGCGCCCTGAACAGCCGCACACGACCGCCCAGGCCCAGCGCGTCGATCGGCCCGAACGCGTTGCGGGCCATGTAGTACCGCGGCATCGTCGTGTACCGCCCGAACGTCGGGTGGCGGATGATCGAATCGGTCGTCGCCAGGATCTTCATGCCCGTCCGCTGGCGCATGCGGATGAACCACTCGACGTCATCGCCATTGAGGAACACGTCGGGGAACAGGCCGGTGGCCTCGATCGCCTCCCGGCGCACGAGCGCCGAGCAAGCCGCGGTGTACGTGCACTCGACGATGCGCTTCTTGGGCAGGTTGCCCTCGCCGTAGCGCGGGCCGAACTGGCCGTAGAGGCGTTCGATGCGCCCGCCGACCTCGAAGATCGAATCGTCCTGCAGGCTTGCGACCGCGGAGCCGACGGCCGCGGCGTCCTGTCGCGCGTCGAGGGCCGCCACCAGGCCTTGCAGCGACGCGGGCTCGAGCCGCACGTCGGAGTCCACGAGCCACACGAAGTCGGCGGGATCGGCGCGCCGACGCCCCTCGCGGATGGCCCAGGCCATGCCGGCGTTGTAGCCGCCCGCGCCGCCCGTGTTCGTCGGGAGGCGGAGGAACTCGATGTCCAGCCCCGCCGGAACGGGCAGCGAGTCGAGCGGCTGGGCCGAGGCGTTGTCGACGACGGTGAGGCGCAGGCGCACGGGCGGGTTGGCCGCCTGGCGCTGGTCATCCCCCGCGCCCGCCGGCGCGTCGTTGCCCGCGACGCCATCGAGCCTACCCATGTCTTCCAGCAGCAGCCGCAGGTCGTCGGGCCTGTTGAAGCACGGCACGACGGCCCACACCAGGCGCGTGGCGATCGCCGCGCCGGTTGCGCCGCCGAGTCCGGGCGCGTCGCCCACGCCAGGCTTCACCTCGACGATCGAATCGGGCGACGAGCGCTCGGGCGCGGCCACGCCATGGCGCGGCTGGTCCGCGGGCGCGGCGCGGGTCGCCGCGAACGCGCTCCGATGCGTCGGCGCCTCCGCGCCCTGATCTGTGGCGGCCTGGCCTGCGTGCATGCCGGTCGGGTCTCCGTACGGGCCAGAGTGTACGCGGGCGGCCCCGCCCGCCTGTCAGCGGGAGCGCCGAACCGACGGACTTCCTGGGAGGGCTCGTACCATCCGGGCTCGTGGTTCCGAGCCGCACGCGAGAGGCCGATATGTTCCGTTCCAGCACGCAATCACGCATCGCTCGGGCAGGCCGCACGGCCGCCCGTTCGTCGCACGCCGAGGCCGCGCCGATGCTCGACCGCCTCGAATCCCGCGTCGTGCTCTCGGCCGAACTGACCGGCGACCTGCTCACGGTCAACGGCGGCTCGGGCGGCGACGCCATGTTCTTCTCCGCCGGCGGCGCCGACGGGGCGATTGTTCTGGTCGGCGTGCCGGGCGTGGCCGACGGCACGACGTTCCAGGGAGTCCAGCGCATCCGCGTCTATGGCAAGCAGGGCAACGACATCATCCGGGTATCCGGCACGCCGCGGGCACTCGATGGCTCGGTCCTCCGCTTCCGCATCGACGGCGGCAACGGCAACGACACCATCGACGGCGGCGTCGGCGACGACGACCTCCGCGGCGGCAACGGACGCGACACCATCACCGCCGGCAAGGGCAACGACAAGGTCAGCGGCGGCAACGCCGACGACTTCCTCGACGGGCAGGAGGGCGACGACCGCATCTCCGGCAAGAACGGCAAGGACACGCTGCTCGGCGGGCCCGGCGACGACAACATCCGCGGCAACAGCGGGGCCGACAAACTCCGGGGCGGCAGCGGCGACGACATCCTCCGAGGCGGCTTCGGGCCAGACGACCTGTTCGGCGGGCTGGGCGACGACCTGCTCTTCGGCGACCGCGGGCGCGACGAACTCCGCGGCGTGCTGGGCGAACTGGCCGACTTCAACCGCGAGGACGCCAACGGGTTCGACGTCCTGCCGACCGACCCCGAGCGCGGCACGCTCTCCGACGAGTTCTGGGACGAACTCGACGAGATCGTCGGCGAGCGCGACATGACCAGCGACGAGGTCAAGGCGACCACCGCGATCCAGTTGCTCCGGGCCCGCAGCGCCGACGAGGGGCACCGCTTCGACGACGAGTTCGGCGACCTGTCGTCCGGCACGCGGCAGCGCGTGCGGTTCGACACCCACGACATCATCGACGAGTACCTCGACGACATGTACCGCAACCCCGAGGACATCAACGAGTTCTCGATGGACGCGATCCGCAAGACGCTGCTGCCCTGGATGCCCGGCTCGGTGCGGGGCGAGTTCGACGAGTACATGGACAGCCTGGTGGAACTCGACAATCAGCTCAAGGACTTCGGACGCGCGCTGGACCAGATTGAGAACGACGCGAACAAGGACCCGTGGTTCCGCGAGTTCGAGGCGTTCTTCATCTTCTGAGCGGAACAGCGCGGGCGACGGCGCATCGCGTCGGGCGTCAGCGCGCCTCCGCGTCCGACGCGCGCGAGCCGGGGCGTTCCCGCCCCGGTCCCCGCCCGCCCGAACGCTCGCCGGTCCAGCGAGACAACCGGCGATTGTGCCCCGTGAACGAAAAGGCCCCTCGGCATGTCGCCGAGGGGCCCGGAGTTGAGTCGTCCGTCGGCCGCGCGGGCGGCCGAGGTGGCTGGACTTAGCAGCCGGCGGCGAAGATGGCCAGGTAGTAGAAGAAGTCGTCGTTGTTGATCACGCCGTTGGGGACGCCGTAGCCCGGCTGGCCAGCGATGGCGCCGGTGGTCAGGTCGGCGACGGCGAGGTTGCCGGCGGCGAACTGGGCCAGGTAGTAGAAGAAGTCGTCGTTGTTGAGGATGCCGTTGGGCACGCCGTAGCCGGGCTGACCGGCGATGGCGCCGGTGGTCAGATCGGGCTCGCAGCCGCCGCCGGAGATGGTGCCGTCGATGATGAAGGGGAACTCGGCCGGATCGACGTTCGCGAGGGTGACGCAGGTGCCGCCGTTGCCGTCGAACGTGGTGAAGAGGGCCGCGCCCCACACACCGGTGTTGGACTGCAGGCCGTTGGCGCCGGGAACGGTGGTGCCGCTGCCGGTGGGAACGACGACGAGCTGCGGGGACCACGGGCCGGAGGTGCCGGTGCCGGTGTAGGCCCAGTCGAGCCAGTGGGTGCCCTCACCGACGGTCCAGTTGACGCTGCAGACCATCTCCTGGATCTCGCGGGCCAGGCTGGGGGCGGTGCCGCCGCAGCCGCCCACGGTGGCGGAGTTGAACGTGCGGAACAGACCGGTCGGCGAGGCGGTCGCGGTCGAGAGCACGTTGGTCGTGGTGTTGCCCTGGGCCGGCGTGCCGCCGAGGGTCGGGTCGGTGTCCCAGAGCTGGATGTTGACGTTGTTGATCGAGTTGTTGGGGCCGTTGGTTTGGTACCCGTAGAGCGTGATCTGGGTGATGTTCCAGGTCTCGCCGGCGGGGACGGTGAAGTCGTCGCCGATGCGGAACTGGACGCCGCTGACCGAGGCGCCGGCGGTGGCGCTCTTGGTCAGGCCGATCTCGTCGTGCCCACACTCGGACCACTCGCCCAGGGGATTCGGCGTGCCGTTGGCGGCGGTGACGCCGGAGCTCAGCTCGGCGGGGCCGCCGTTGCTGTACAGCTGGGCGCTGGCGGCGGAGGCCAGACCGGCGACCGCGACCACGGAAAGGATCTTCTTGCTCATGGTGTGACTCACTTTCTCCACGGAATCGGCCGGCGAACATCGCCGGCCCCACAGGGTTGGGAAAGCCGCACCGCGCCGAAGACCGGCACACGGACGCGACAAAGCACCATGCGGAGCAGCACACCGTGCTCCGTCCCTGGGGTGGGCCGCCCATGCGGGGACCACCCTACCCCACCGGATCGAGGCGTTGGCCGCCATCGCCCGGTCCTTTCGCCCCCTTCCGGGGGCGGCTTTGGAATCGCCCATCGGGCGCGTTGCGCCCGATGAGCGGAGATTGGTGCGAGCCGGCCGGAGGTCGTCCGGATCGGCTCGGTTGGCTTTAGCAGCCGGCGGCGAAGATCGCCAGATAGTAGAAGAAGTCGTCGTTGTTCAGCACGCCGTTCGGCACGCCGTAACCGGGCTGGCCGGCGATGGCGCCCGTGGTCAGGTCGGCGACGGCGAGGTTGCCGGCGGCGAACTGGGCCAGGTAGTAGAAGAAGTCGTCGTTGTTCAGCACGCCGTTGGGCACGCCGTAACCGGGCGCGCCGGCGATGGCGCCGGTGGTCAGGTCGGGCTCGCAGCCGCCGCCGCCCATGGTGCCGTAGAGGACGAACACGAAGTCGTTGGCCGGATCGGTGAAGTCATCGAAGCAGGCGATGCCGATCGTGTCGTTGACGACGGTGTCGTGGACGGTGATGCCGTAGGTCAGGGTCGCCTGGTCGCCGCCCTGGGCGTTGGCGCCGGCGCGGCCGATGCCGCTGCCGTGCACGTCGGCGCCGGCCAGGGGGCACCACGGGCCGGAGCCGAGGGTGCCGCCCAGTTGCCAGTCGAGCCAGTAGGTGCCGGCGCTGACAGTCCAGTTGACCGCCGCCTGGACCTCCCAGACGTTGCGGGTCAGGCCGGGGCCGACGGAGCAGTTGCTGCCCGTGGCGCCGCCGGTGAAGAACACGCGCTGCAGGCCGGTGTACTGCTGGCCGCTGAACAGGTTGGTGGTGGTGTCGCCGTGGACCACCGTACCGGCCTGGCCGGGCAGAAGCGACGGATCGGCGTTCAGGATGCGGAGGTTGATCTCGTTGTAGGTGCCGGTCACCGAGTTGTTGCCGGTCTGGTACGAGTACACGCCGATCTGCGTGATGTTCCAGGTCTCGCCGCTCGGGACGGTGAAGTCGTCGGCGAGGCGGAACCCGAGGAGACCGCCGCGGCGTAGCCGGCCACGTCGTCGTTCAGGAAGTCGGGCCCGGTGGACATGTCGTAGTCGCACTCGGACCACTCGCCCAGCGGGTTCGCCACGCCGCTCGACGAGATCGTGCCCGTGCCGAGTTCGGCCGAGCCGTTGTCGAACAGCACCTGCGCGCTGGCGGCCGAAGCCAGGCAGCCGCACACCGCGATCATCAGTCCGGTCTTCATCATGTTGATACTCACTTTTCCGCCATCACAAAGATGGCATTCGCCCTGTCGGGCGCTCTCCCTCGCTGACCCCGGGGGTGCCACAAGCATTGCCCCAACCCAATGCGGCCAGCGTCCAAGGCCGTCTCAACCCACGAGACCACCGCGTGCAGCAGCCCCGCGGGATGATCGCGCGGCACTCCACGACTATTGAACCTACGAGCCGGAGGGGTCCGTGTCAAGCGATTCTTCGCTTTCGCGGGGTTCTGCCGGCCCAGCGCGCGTCCGCGAACTCTCGAACTGGCACGGTCTTGCGTTCTGGCTGATCCACAACCGCACCGCGTCCAACCGCGAACCGCACGGCCGATAACCGTGGTGGCGTGCTCGGTCGGCAGCCGGACCCGGCGCGTACCGTTGCTCATGCCAGTCCGCGTTGCCGGCGTTCGCTTCCTCAACACCATCCCGCTTGTTGATGGGCTTGCCGAGACCGCGGGTTTGCAATGGTCCCGCGACGTTCCTTCCCAACTTCACACGCTGCTCGAGTCGGGTCGCGCCGACATCGCGCTGGTGAGCTCCATCGACGCCGCACGCAGCCGCACCCCGCTGGCCATCCTTGACGCGGGGATGATCGGAAGCGAGGGGCCGACGCTGACGGTCCGGCTCTTCGGCGCGTCGCGGCCCGAGCAACTCGAAGAGGTCTGGCTCGATCCGGACAGCCACACCTCCGCGGGCGCTGTGCCGCCTGCTCCTGGAGCGGCGATTCGGCGCTCGCCCGGCGTTCCGGGCCTTGGCGCCGCGCGGGCAAGCCGCTTCGGGCGAGCGAGGGGACGCGAAGACTCCCGATCCATCGGCGTTCCCGCACGGTCCGAGAACCGGCGTGCTGCTCATCGGGGACAAGGTCATCACCGGCGCCCCGCCGGAGAACCTGTTCCCGCACCAGGTCGATCTCGGGCAGGCGTGGCACGAATGGACGGGCCAGCCGTTCGTGTACGCCGCGTGGATGTGCCGCGCCGACGAAGCCGACCGCCCGGAGATCGCGCTCGCCGCCGCGCTGCTCGATCGCCAGCGACGCAAGAACCTGGTGCGACTCGCTTCGCTGGCGGCCGAGCACGGGCCCGCGGCCGGTTGGCCCGTCGATCTGGCCGAGCGGTACCTCGCCTCGCACCTGCGGTTCGACCTGGGCCCGCGCGAACGCGCCGCCGCCCAGCGCTTCATCGACGAGTGCGCGGCCCTCGGGCTGTGCCCACCCGCGCCCCTGCGCTGGGCGGACTGGCACAACCGCCCACGCGGCGACGCGGGTGTGACCTCCATCGGAGCCGCGGGCTCGCGCCCGATGCCCTCGGCCTGCTCGGTCGGTGCATCAAGTTGGGCGGCCCGGGCTTGCCAACATTCGTCGCGCATCCCGATCGGAACAAAAAGGAACCGGCCGGACCCGATGGGTCCGGCCGGTTGAAGGTCACTTGAAGGTTGGCGGGCGGTCCGCCCGCGAGGGTTTAGAAGAGGGCGTCGAAGCCGAAGATGAGGGCGACCTCATCGTCGTCGTTGCCCAGGAGGCCGTTGGCGGTGTTGCCGCGGTAGTGCATGTCGGAACCGATCAGGTCGCCGGTGTCCTGGAAGCCCCACACCAGGTTGGCGTAGGCGGTGGCGGCGTGGCTCTCGGCGAAGAAGTAGTGGTTGACGCCGACGGTGAGGAAGTACTGGTCCTCATCGCCGGAGAACGCGTCGTCGTCGCGGAACAGGAAGTCCACGCGACCGGCGATCTCGGTGTTGTCGGTGATGAAGATACCACCCTGGATCACGAAGCCGAAGTTGTCGACCTCGTCAGCGCCGTCGGCGTCGATGTGGTCGCCCAGGAACGCGGCGAAGGCGTTCCAGCCGTCACCCTCGACGCCCACGTCGATGGTGTAGTAGATGATGTCGACGTCGGCGGGAGCGCCGAAGCCGGTCTCGCCGTAGGTCGCCCAGTGGACGGCCCCGCCGAGGCGGCCGCTGAACTCGCTGCCGCGCCAGGAGGTGTGGTCATCGAAGACCCACTGGCCGGAGAAGAGCCAGTCGAACCGACCGCCGAAGGCGATGTCGGCCTCGGCGGGATCGGTCCAGTCCAGATTGCGGCCCCAGGGGCCGTCGTAGATGTTGCCGACGATGTGGAACGTCTCGCCCTCGTAGCCGACGCGGACGCCCTGGGTGTAGTCGGCGCTGAAGTACTCATCGACGAACGAGCGCTCGGCGAAGAGGAGGTACTGGTCCTCGGTCAGCGTCTCGGCCGAGTAGTCGACCTTGAACTGGCCGGCCTGGACGTAGGCGCCGTTCTCGAACTGGTAGCGGCCCCAGGCGTCGCGGAGGTTGAAGTCCCCGCTGCCGGAGGAGCCGACGCCGGTTCCGCTGGAGTTCACGCCCTCGAACTCCGCCTCGATCATGTAGGTGAAGTCGGGGTTGAAGAGGTTGCCGTAGAACCAGATCTGCTCGTGCGGGAGCGCGAAGCCCCAGACGAAGTCGTTGTCCTCGCCACGGTCGTCGTCGCCGAAGTTGAGGTTCGTGCGGAACGAGACCAGACCGCCGATGTTGAGCGTCGAGTTGCCGGTGGAGGAGGGAACAGCGAAGCCCTCGCTCCCGCCCTGGTAGGACGTACGGCTCGCCGCGTCGGCGGCGATGTCGGCGCTCAGGGCCCGGTTGGCATCGGACTGGGCCGACGCCACGCCGCCCAGGCTCGCCGCCAGACCGCACGCCACCAAAAGACCCATCTTCCGATTCATGCACCTGCTCCTTGTTCTCTGCGGACCGCCAACGGTGCTCGTGGCGTCCTGTTTGGTTTCCAACAACCCCTGCTCGGGCCCGCTGCCCCGGTTCGCCCGCCCGTTCCACCGCCCCACGAGGTGCCGCGCTCAATGGCGGGCCTTTGGGTCGTTGTGCCGAGCGTGCCGGTGAACACCACCGGCCGGTGCACGGATCTCCCTTCGAAACAGCCCGCCGATCCTGGCGAGCCGTGCCCTCCAGTCACCACCGCGGCAACCGACGAGAGCAAGAGGGGAGGATGGTAGCCCGCTTGATTAGCGAACGCAAACTCCCGACGATCTTCTCCATCGGCACCGGGTTCGGTGGCTGGACAGAATTATCGGAATTCCGTCAAAGACTATGCTAGTAGACGCCGTACATCTGGCCCGCAACACCCGGGCCCCACTCTTCGCGCATTCCAAACACGACGCCCCTAGGCGGCACCCCGGCCCCACACTACCCTTCACTCCCGTCCGATGCCACGCGGTCTGCGAGGGTCGCCATGACAGGAACCGTCGAGCGCAAGGCCATGTCACAAAGCATGATGCGCGACCAGAAGCGAATCCTGGTGGTCGACGACGCCGACGACCTGGTCGAACTGCTCGAGTACAACCTCGCCAGAGCCGGCTTCGCCGTCCAGACCGCCTCAAACGGACGCGAGGCCCTCGAGCGGATCGCCCAGCAACCGCCCGATCTTCTTGTTCTGGACCTGATGATGCCGGGAATGTCCGGGAGCGAGGTGCTCCGGCGTCTCCGCAACGACGAAAAAACGTCCGAACTGCCCGTGATCATCCTCACCGCCAAGGGCGAGGAGACCGACCAGATCGTCGGCCTCACCCTCGGCGCCGACGACTATGTGACCAAGCCGTACTCGATCCAGGTGCTCATGGCACGGATCGACGCCGTGCTCCGCCGTGTCGAGAAGCCGGCGCCGCCCACCGACGCCCCGATGCTCCGGCGCGGCTCGCTGGAACTCGATCCATCTACATATGAAGCCCGCCTCGACGGGCAGGCCCTCTCGCTCACGCTCACCGAGTTCCGCCTCCTCCAGGCGCTGCTTGAGGCCAAGGGCACGGTCCTGACCCGCAACGCCCTCATGACCCGGGCCATGGGGCCGGGGATCCTCGTGACCGAGCGGACCATCGACGTCCACGTCACGTCGATCCGGCGCAAACTCGCGGACCACGCGCCGATGCTGCGCACGGTCCGCGGCGTCGGGTACCGCCTGGCCGCCACGCCGGGCGAAGAGGAAGTCGACGCCTAGCGTCACCTCGCCCGGCCGGTGTCCCAGGGCATGCCTCGCCGCGCGAGGCTGTTCCCGTCCCGCCTCGCGCCCGGCCGGCCCGCGCCCCGCATGACCGGAACCTTCAGGCAGTTCGGGCTGATCGTCGGCGGGATCGCCGCCCTCGCGCTCGTGGCGGTCTGGTCCATCCTGGCCCGGCCGCCGGTCGTTCTCACGCTGATCGCCCTGCCCGCCGGTGTGTTCGGGATCGCCTGGGGTCTGTGGGGTCCGGCGCGGCGGGAATCGGCCCGCGACGCCCGGGCCGTGCTCGACGAGGCGGCCCTCCTGTGCGAGTCGCTGGGCTCGCCCGTCGGCGAGGTGACCGACGACGCGCTGGGCCTGCGCCGGGTCGGCGAGTCGCTGGCCCGGGCCCGGGAGGGCGCCCCCGATCTGCTCGCGGCCGATGCCGAGCGGCGCGACCTCCGCGACGTGCTCGAGGCCGTCGGCGAGCCGGTCATCGCGACCGACCAGGAGGGCGACGTGCTGCTGGTCAACCGGGCGGCCGAGCGGCTGCTGGGCATCCGGGGCGGGGCGGGCGAGAAGCGGATCGACGACGTGATCGTGCAGAGCGACGTGCTGGCCCTGCACGAAGCCGCGGCCCAGGGGCGGGTGGCCTCCACGCGGGTGCGGATCGCGGTGGGCGACGGGGTCCGCGTGTTCGACACGACCGCGACGCCGATCGCGGTGTACGCGGGCGACGCCAGGACCGGCCGCGAAGACCGATCGGGCGACAGCGCCGCCGACGGGGCGCGGCGATGGGGCGTGGTGCTGGCGTTCCGCGACGTGACGGACCTGATGGCCGCGGTCCAGGCCCGGACGGACTTTGTCGGCAACGCCTCGCACGAACTGCGCACGCCTTTGACGGCCCTGCGCTCCGCCTTCGACACGCTGCGCGCGGCCATCGACGACCCGAAGATGCGCGACCGGGCCTTCCAACTCGCGGGCAACAACATGACCCGCCTCGAGGAGATGACCCGCGACCTGCTCGATCTGTCACGCCTCGAATCGCCCGACACGCAGGTCCGCATCTCGCGCGTCGATGTGGCCGACCTGGCCGAGGACCTGGCCGGGCAGTTCGAGACCGTGTGCAAGGCCCGGGCGCTCACGCTGTCGCTCGAGATCGACGACGCGGCGAGGGAGGTCGACACCGACCCGCGCCTCGTGCAGGAGATCCTGCGGAACCTGATCGACAACGCGTGCCGCTTCGCCAACGAGGGCACAATCGTCCGCGTCATCGGCCAGGCCACGCCCGACGCGGCCCACGGGCCCGAGCGGGCCACGCTTGTGCTCCGCGTGATCGACAAGGGCGTGGGCATCCCGCTCGAGCAGCAGGCCCGCATCTTCGAGCGGTTCTACCAGGTGGACCCGGCCCGCTCGGGCAAACGCCGCGGCACGGGGCTGGGCCTGGCGATCGTCAAGCACGCGGTGCGTGCCCTCGGCGGGAGCGTGAAGGTCGAGAGCGTGTGGGGCCAGGGCACGACGATGGTCGTGGAGTTGCCGAGCGCGGTGGCGGTGGGGGCAGGGGCGCGCTGAATCAGGAGGACGCACGCCACGTTCGCCTATGAGGTCAGCAACCCGCGGCGTAGAGCGTCAAGAAGTAGAAGAAGTCGTCGTTCTGCAGGATGCCGTCGGCCACGCCGTAGCCGGGCGTGCCCGGCAACGACGTTGAGGTGAAGTCCGGTGGCGACGTGCACGGCGTTCCGGGAGCTCCACACCCGATGGACTCCGTGAAGAGCGTGAGGTAGTAAAAGAAGTCGTCCGAGTTCACGATCCCGTCGGGCACGCCGTAGCCGGGCTGGCCGGGAAGCGCGGAGCCGGTCAGGTCGGGTTGGCACCGCTCGCTGTAGGCCACGATGATGCCGTCGATCAGGCCGAGGCTGGGCGCGCCAAAGTCTCCGTCGCTGTGCCCGGCGAGCACGAGGCCCCCGTCCGGCTGCTTGACAAGTCCTGTGAGACGCTCGCGTGCCGCGAATCCAAAGTGGTCGCCCCAGAGGAGATTGCCCTCCGCGGAGAGACGCCCCACCAGGAAGTCATAGTCCCCGGCGCCGGGGCCGTACAACGAACCCCAATTGTCCGCCGCGAAGATCACACCGCCAACGCCGTCCGGCAGCGCCGCCTTGAAGAACAGGGTTTCCTGTGTCGCGACCTCACGCACCCAACGGACGTCGCCCGTCGGACTCAGCCTCGCGATCCTCCCGTCGTAGTACCCATTGCACGACTCACCACAGACGGTGCCCAGGACATATGAACCCCCCTCGCCGTCCTCTGCGATCACGGACACTCCCTGCATCAGCGTCCAGTACGGGCGGAGCCATTGCTGGTTTCCGCCCACGTCGTACCGGGCGGCCCACGCATCGCGGCAGTTGCACGGAATCGGTCCGGTGAGCTCGCCGAAGGATTCGCCAGCGAAGTAGACACCTCCCTGCCCGTCTTGGCTGGCCGATCTCACGTAGTCGTTCATGTTCGTCCCGAACTGCTCGCCCCACTCAAGATTGCCATCGGCGTCGAACATCGCGACCCAGACGTCGGCGTTCCCGGAAGCCGGACCCAGGTATTCCTGAGACGTTGAGCCTCCGACATAAACGCCGTCCGGCGTCGCCATCGTCAAGATTCGCTGATCGCCATGCGCGCCGACTTGCTTCAGCCGAGAAGTGTGCCATCCGCGTCGTCTCGCGCCAGCCAAGCGTCCTCATTCCCGAATGATTGCTGCCCCAGCAGTCCTCGGTGTACCCATCGATGTACACACCCCGATCCATCCGGGCGCTGCGGCAAGGGCTCGAACGCGGTCGGTCGAGCCCGATCTGGACCGCCCAAACCCGCTCCCCGGTGGGCGTGAACTTTGCCCCACGCGGCGTCCCGACTCCGGGGGATTCGCCGAGCGATCTCGCCGGTGGTATAGCCCGCGGTAAAGAACTGGCCGTCGAGGCCGCTGGCGGCCGCGAGGACAGTCCGAGTGCTGGGAGCCGGTCTGGGCTGTCCACGCCCGATCCCACTGGGCCGATGCACCGCTGGCCAACGCAACCGCAAAGGCCAGGCACGCGAACCAACGGCTCGAAGGCGTCCCCATGTCGGCACCCCGTTCATCCCCCGCCCGTGGAGCCTACCTGGTCGTGACCAACAAAGCCAGCCAAAGCGGCGGTCACGTCCAGACTCCGGAAGAAGCCCCGGCGTCGCGAACGGTTCCGCACTCCGGGCACCGCGCCCCGTCAAGCCCGGCCAGGTCGTAATCGCAGTTCGAGCACAACCCAGGACGCCCTCGGCGCACGACGGCGTCCTGCAGCATGGCCGCGATGGCCAGGACCGACGCGGCCACGATCGCCCAGGCCGACCACGCCGAGCACCGTTCCCAGAACCACGGGGCGACCAGCGTGATGGCCGCGAACTGGTACAGCGAGCCGACGAACGCGGCCCACGCGCCGAGGCGTCCGACGCGACCGGACAGCAGCACGAGGCCCGCTCCCGCGACGACGCCGAGCGAGGCGAGGATGAGCCGGTGGGGGCCGTCGTCGTTCGGGCCACCCGTGTAGTTCCAGCCCCGCAGCCAGAGTTCGTGCTGGTACGCGGCGACGGAGCCGCCTTGTAGGAACAACAGGGCGGTGGCCGCGATGCGCCGGAGGGTGATGTGGCGATGGATCTGCACCCGTGGTCCTTGGGAGAATGGCCGCGATCGCTTCGCACGCCGCTGTCGACCAGTCTGGCGGGCCGATGCGTGTGATCGGCTCATTCCACCGCGGGACCCTGCCAGCGCTTCGCCCAAGCGGACCGTCGGGCGGCGCGAACATCAGCACTCGCGTCTTCCCTTCGCGTCCTGTTCTTTACGGTCCAACCAGCGTCCTCACGGAACATCCTGAACGACCACGTTCGCACGGCCGCGGGCATCGGTTTGCGGCCGCCCCAAGCGGGTTCCTGCTCGATGCCGCGGACTGTGGCGCAGGCCCATCGTCCCTCGACCCACCACGACGCGACCTCCCGCAGGTATATGCCCGGGTGCAGCCTATCCCCCGGCTCGTCCTCCTCCTGCTGAGCGCACCAGTCTCGCAGCGCGGCGACCAGTGCTCGCGGCATCCTGGTGGGCTCCAAATCGACCCGAGGCTGGTACGGGAACCGCGCGAGTTCGGGGTAAAGGTCCGGCTCGTCGTCAAACTCGGCCCCCGGAAGCACGATCTCTCCCGAGTCCTTGATGTTCCAGTGTTTCATCCACGCTCGATCCCAGTGCCCGAGCTGCGTCCACCACTCGTCGAGAGAGAGCGGCGCGAGCGCGGCTACCGAAAGGCGCGCATACGAAATGAGCAGCCGCGAGTCCGGTGTCTCCATGTCCGACGCGACCATGAGCATGTGACGACCGGGACATGAGTCGCCCAGAAGCCAATCGACCCGGGGGTACGCGAGCACTTGATCGATCTGGCTCGCGTCGGGCACCCCCACCATGGACTGCTGCGGAAGGTTGGCCACCAGGCCATCGGAGTTGCGGACGCTCATCGGACGCTCGACAACGAGATCCCTCGCGCGAGCGTGCGCCTCCTGCGGCGCGTAGCACGCCGCGACGCCGAGATCGCCCGCCAGGGTCAGCACCACGGGGTCCGAGAGCAGGTTGCCGCGCCCGTCCTGGCGCAGAGCATGGACCCACACCTGAACTCGGCGGCGGAACGGCGGGACGAAGATGGCCGGCGTATGCGCCTCGTGCAACAAGGCCCGGAGCGTCTTACGCAGCGATCGCGGACGCGGTGGATCCTTGGCCAACCCTCACCCCTTCGCCGCCGCGTTCAACTGCGTGAACGTGATCGCGAACGCGTAGTCGCCCGAGTTGAAGGCCACGCCCTCGACCCGGTGCTCGGCCAGCATCTTGAAGTAATCCATGGCGTCGGGCACGTCCATGTTCAGCACGCCGGGGGCCGCGCCGCCCCGCTGGCGACCAAGGATGTCCGCGAAGCCCGCGGCCCGGAACTCCTCCGTGAACGCCAGCACGTGCGGCACGCCCTCGACCGCCCCGACCAGCGGCTGCACGTCGTCGCCCTGGCCCTGGGCGATGAAGTACCACGTCGGGATCGAGAGCACCGCCTTGTGCAGCGCGAACTCCCCGGTCTTGTTCATGCCCATGCGGGCGGTTTCGACGAGTGCGTCAAAGTCCATGGGGAAGAGCATAACGGATCACCGACACCGACACGCGCCTCGGGGCGCGAGCCGGGGCGCCCCCGCCCCGGTTCATGTCCCGGTTCGCGGCCCGGTTCGTACCACGGTCGGACTCGCGTGGGGAAAGCCGGACCGGGGCGGGGACGCCCCGGCTCGCGCGCTGATGTGTCGGGCGGGGCGCGCCGCCCATTCCTGTGCAACCCCGCGCCCGCCGGCCCCAATGAACAAACCGCCCCGGCCCGATGTAGATACCCGGGACGCCGCGGCGTCCCCTGGAGCGTGCCCATGCCCTTCCGTGTCGGCGCCCTGGCGTACCCCGTCGCCCTGATCCTGCTGACCCGCCAGATGCCCTCGGCCGCGTCGGCGTTCCGTAAGGCCGGGGCCTTGTCGCCCAAGACCGCCCGCAAGCCGACCAGTGTCGGGCTCTCAGGCGTGTGGCTGTTCGAGGGTGCCGTCCGCAAGGGGCTGATCGTGCCGACCGGCGACGGACGCTACTACCTCGACGCCGCGAAGGACAGGGCCCGCCAGCGCCGCCTGTGGGCGATCGTGGTCGGCGTGCTGGTGGTCACAACGCCGCTGCTGTTCTGGGCGCTGTCGTAGCGTGCGAGCCGGGGCGTCCCCGCCCCGGCCCCTCTTGCCTGCGAGGCGTTCGCGATCGAACGAGAGACCGGGGCGGGGACGCCCCGGCTCACGCGTGGCCTCGCTTGGTCGCTCCGTCGCTCCCCCACTATCATCTGTGGAACGCTCCATCGGAGGCTCCCCATGCGCAGCGACATCCGCTACAGCAAGGTCATCGACGGCGAAGAGTGCCGCGTCGCCCAGGCCGCGGCCGACCGGGCCCCGTTCCTGCCGTCGGAACAGATCGACCCCTCGGCGTTCTACGTCAAGCAGCGCTGGAACCTGTACACGCCGGAGAACCACGAGGTCTGGCGGACCATGGCCAAGCGCCGCCTCGAGACGCTGGAGCAGGAGGCCAGCGAGGTCTTCCTGAACGGCATGCGCCTGCTCGACCTCGACAAGAACCAGGTGCCCGACCTCGAGCACGTCAACAGGATCCTCAAGCCCCTGACCGGCTGGCAGAGCCGCCCGGTGCCGGGGTACCTGCCCGCCAAGGCGTTTTTCGCGTGCCTGGCGCATCGCGAGTTCCCGACGACGATCACGGTGCGTCCGAAGGAACTGCTGGAGTACCTGCCCGAGCCGGACATCTTCCATGACGTGTTCGGGCACGTCCCGCTGCACGCCGACCCGGTGTTCGCCGAGTTCCTGCAGACCTACGGCAAGGCCGCGCTGTTCTGCGACGACCCGTACCACATCGAGCGGCTCGGTCGCCTGTTCTGGTTCACGGTCGAGTTCGGGCTGATCCGCGAGGAGGGACGCGTGAAGCTCTACGGCTCGGGGCTGATCTCCTCGATCGGCGAGAGCCCCCACGCGCTCAAGAGCCCGAACGTGGACCGGCGCCCGTTCGACCTGGACCGCGTGTGCGACACGCCGTTCGAGATCGACCACTACCAGCCGATCCTCTATGTGCTCGAGTCGTTCGAGCAGCTCCGCGACTCGATGAACAAGTACGCGGAGCAGGTGCTGAGCAGCCGCAAGAAGGCGGCGTAGGCCAGAACGCGGAGGCCGCGGAGATTGACCCGGAGAGCGCGGAGGTTGATCTGGTTATGAGCGGATGAACAAGCGCGCGACCGCGTCCTTCGCGCTGTACGGCCCCATCGCCGACGCCTCAAACCCAAGCCTCTCTCCGCGACCTCCGCGTCCGCCTCCGCTTCCTCCGCGTTCTGCCTCTCGAACTACCGAAGCGCCGAGCGCACGATCCCCTCCACCTCCGCCCGCTGGCTCTCGCCCATCATCCCCATGTCGCGGTAGATCTCGCGACCGCGCTGGTCCAGCACGATGAACGTCGGCAGCACCGACACGCCGTACCGCCGCGCGAACTCCTGGCCCCGCGGCACCATGCGGAACGTGTACCCGTTCTGATGCATGTACGCCTTCGGGTCGCCGCTGTCGTCGGTGTGGATCGCCAGCACGATGACGCGCGAGTCGCCCGCGAACCGGTCGGACAGACGCTGGAACGACGGGCTGCTGGCCTTGCACGGCCCGCACCACGTCGCCCAGAAGTCCAGCACCACCACACGCCCGCGGAAGTCGCCGCTGGTGATCACCTGGCCGTCCGCATCGATGCCGACCGCGATGCCGGTCGGGTCGCCGCCGGTCGGGATCGCCGTTCGCGCCGGCGACGGACGCACGGGCGCGCTCGCCTCGGGCGTCCGCGTCTGGTACGTGGCGATCGGGGCCGCGCTGCCCCGCGAGGGTGCCGGGGCCGCCGCACGGTTGCTCGGCGTGTCGGGCAGCACCGTCATCGTGGCCGTCATCATCTGGCCGTTGGACGAACTCTGGCCGTACGACGAGGTCTCGCTCAGCGGCGTCCACCGGGCCCGACGCGAGTTCGACGACGAGGCGCACCCCGCCCCCAGCACCATCCCCGCCACCAGCCCGGCCACCAGACCCGTCGCCACCACCCGAGCGCCGATCGAACGCATGATCCACCTCCGCCCGCGCGCACCCGCGGCCCACCGACCGCCGCGCACGGCTGGCCTACATCGGCCCCCGCCCCCAAACGCGCCACTCGCAGCCGCCGAAACAACCCGCCGCGCAGTCGCCGCGCTCCGCGAGTCACACAAAGCCCCTTCGAACGAGGGGGTCGGGCTTTCCAGCCCGACCGGCGCAGAGCCCGACGCGCAAGCGTCGCGGTCCGGCTCGGTCGTCACCCCGGCGGCGTCGCCGCCATCAGTGATCGACCACGACGCTCGCGCGTCGGGCTCTGTTCAATCAGGCCCCTACATCCCCTGCACCAACCCCACCACCCCGCTCGCCACCCGCTCAGCCCCATCGGCCGGTCCCAGGCCCGCCAGTGCCTGGACCATCCGGGCCCGGGCCGCCGGATCGCCCAGCAGTTCCCCCAGCATCCGCCCTGCCTCTTGCAGGTTCGCCTCAGGGCCGATCGCGTCGCGCACCAGCATCGCCGCCCCCTTGACCGCCAGCGGCGCGGCGTTCAGACGCTGGTGCTCGTCCCGGTGGTACGGGTACGGCATGAACACGCACGGCGTCCGCGTCGCCCACGCCTCCGCCACGTTCCCCGCCCCGGCGCGGCACACGCACAGGTCCGCCGCCCCCCAGGCCCGGCCCATCTCGCGCAAAAACGGCACGACCCTCGCCCGCACCCCCGCCCCGCGGTACGCGTCCCGGACCTCCACCACCGCCCGCTGCGTCGCCCCGTCCTCCTCGCCCGGCGTCATGCTGCCCGAGCCGCCGGTCTGGTGCAGCACCTGCCAGCCCCGCAGCGCCTCGCCCCGCTGCCTGGCAAACGCCACCAGAAACCGGTTGATCGAGGCCGCCCCTTGGCTGCCGCCCGTGACCAGCAGCGTGGGCGTCGCCGGATCAAGCCCCAGCGACTCGCGGCACTCGGCGGGCGTCCCGCGAGCCGTCGCCGCTCGACGCACGATCGGCGGCACCACCTCAATCTCAGCCCTGGTCCGCAGCCTCGCGCCGCCCTCGAGCGCCACCGTCGTATACACCCGGCGCGCGTGCCCCGCAATCCACCGGTTGGCCCGTCCCGGCACGGCGTCCAGGTTCAGCATCACCACCGGGCACTTCTCGACCCGGGCCGCCTGCACGATCGGGGCCGCCACGAACCCGCCGGTGGTCACGACCACCACCCGCCGCCCGCTCCTGCGGGCCGAGCGCACGACCGACCGCCCCTCGCGCAGCGAAGGCCCCCACCCGCGCACAAACCGCCACATCGCCCGCGGCTCCAGCCCCGGCGGCGCCGCCGGCACCGGCGTGAACGAAGCCCCCTCCCGCTCCAGGATCGAACGGTCGATCGGACGCCGGCTGCACAGGAACAGCGTCGCGGCGCGCTCGCCGAGCCGCTCGCCGATGCGCTCCGCGACCGCCAGCCCCGGAAACAGGTGCCCCCCGGTGCCGCCACCGGCGAAGATGAACAGCGTGTCGGGGCTGGTCTGCATCGCGTGGATCGCCTCGCTCGTCGATCCGACGGTACGGGAGTTCCAGAAGCGCGCGAGCCGGGGCGTCCCCGCCCCAGTCAATCACCCATGCTCGCGTTCCGATCGTCCGCCCGACCGCGTCTCGTGTCACGACGCGTCCCGGAGCGCCAAAGGGAGACCGGGGCGGG
Organism: Phycisphaerales bacterium; assembly: GCA_041401985.1. Taxonomy (GTDB): domain Bacteria; phylum Planctomycetota; class Phycisphaerae; order Phycisphaerales; family UBA1924; genus JACKHA01. The sequence continues at coordinate 83,333 of JAWKTE010000006.1, read as the reverse complement.
GACGCCCCGCCTCGCGATTGTCGTTGGCGCGGACGAAGGCACGAACGCACGAGGCTTCAAGGCATCAAGCCAGGGCAACGCCCGATTCCGCGTCCTCGTCCGCCGGTTCCAACTCGTCGCTCCCCGCCGCGTCCGCGATCGCGTGGTGGTGGTCCATCGACGCCAGCAGCCCCAGGCACGCCGCGGTCAGGATCCAGCCCGTGCCGCCCGACGACACCAGCGGCAGCGCGATCCCCTTGGTCGGCCCCAGCCCGGTCACCACGATCAAATTGATCATCGACTGGATCCCGATCGTCGCCAGCACCCCGACGCCGAACAGGCGCAGCACCGGGCTGGTCTCCCGCGCCACGATCTTCGAGCCCGACCACAGCAGCAGCAGCAGCAGCGACACCACGACCGCGGCCCCGGCGATGCCCAGTTCCTCGCAGATGATCGCGAACAGGAAGTCGTTCGTGTCCTCGGGCAGATAGCCGAACTTGTACAGCCCGTTGCCCAGCCCCCGCCCCGCCCCGCCGCCCTCGGCGATCGCCGCCATCGACTGGATCATCTGGTACCCGGTCGTCTGGGCGTCGGCGTAGGGATCAAGGAACGCCAGCAGGCGCTTCACGCGGTACTCGCTGGTCAGGATCAGGAACACCACGCCCGCCACCCCCGCCGGGATGAACAGGGCAAAGTGCCAGAACCGCGCGCCCGCGGCCAGCAGCAGCAGCCCGCCCGCCGCCGCGATCAGCACGCCCGTGCCCAGGTCCTCAACCGCGACGAAACCCGAGACGATGCCCAGGGCCGCCACGCCCGGCACGAACCCGAGCAGGAACCGCTTGATGTACGCCCCGCGCCGGGCCGCGTACCACGCCAGCAGCCCCAGCAACCCCCACTTGGCGATCTCCGACGGCTGGAACGTCTGGGCCCCCAGCCCCGGGATCCGGAACCGCAGCCAGCGGTGCGAGTAGTTCACCTCGTGCCCGATGCCGGGCAGGTAGACCGTCGCGAGCAGGGCCAGCAGCGCGACGACGCCGATCGCGGTCGGCATCAGCCCGTCGATCGAGGCCCGCGGCGCCGTCGGGCCGCGCCGCTCGAGCGCCGCCGCCAGCCGCCCGACCGGCACGCCCGAGCAGATCACGATCGCCGCCAGCGACAGCGCGAAGTACGCCGAGGATCGGCTGAAGAGGATGCTCCGGGGCGTGATCCCAGGCCGCGGCCCCTCCTCCACGCTCCCGAGCGTCTGGACCTCCATCCCCGCCGACGACACCATCACCACACCCAGCGTCAGCAGGGCGAGCGCGCAAAGGACAACAACCTGCCCGGGGCGGAGCATCGACGGAGACTATCGACCAACGACGCCCAACCACACCACCCGCGCGCGAGCCGGGGCGTCCCCGCCCCGGCCCCCCAAAGCGCGTTGCGGGCACCAACCCTCTTCGCTTTCGACGAATCCGCGGTGAGTCGGACGCGCAAGGGCTGGCGCGGGGCGGGGACGCCCCGGCTCGCGCGGATCGCGCACCGACAATCCACTCGCTACTCGCGTCCGTCGCCCGCCCCGAACCGCCACTCCGTCCCCGGCGTGTACCCGATCAGGTCGTACAACTCCTGACGCGTCTGCATCCGCCCCAGCAGCCCCGCCGCCGTGCCCTCAGCCCTCAGTGCCGCCGCCGCCTCCTCCACCGCCTTCATCGCGACCCGAAGCAGCGTCACCGGATAGATCACGATCGAGTAGCCAAGTTCCTCGAACCGCGAGACCGGGATCATCGGCGTCTTGCCGAACTCGGTCATGTTCGCCAGTAGGTGCGGGCGGGCGTCGCCCAGATCGTCCATCGCCCTGGCGAACGCCCCGAACTCCGCCTCGCTCGACAGCCCCTCGGGGAAGATCATGTCGGCCCCGGCCTCGACGTACCGCCGGGCCCGCTCGATCGCGTCGTCCATCCCCGTCACGCCGCGCGCGTCCGTCCGGGCGCACACCACGAACGTCCCGTCCGAGCAGTCGATGCTCGCTCGGGCCGCGGCCTCCACCTTCTCGCACGCGTGGTCGACCGGAATCAGCGCCTTGCCGTCCAAGTGCCCGCACCGCTTCGGGAACACCTGGTCCTCGATGTGCAGCCCCGCAGCCCCGGCCCGGTGGTACTCGAACACCGTCCGGCGCACCATCTCGCTCTCGCCGAAGCCCGTGTCCGCGTCGGCCAGCACGGGCAGGCCCGAGGCCGTCGCGACCTCGTTGATCACGCGGCAGAAGTGCTCGAGCGTCAGGATGCCAACGTCCGGCACGCCGGCCGCGACGCTGGTCGCCGCCCCCGACACATAGCAGGCCCGGAACCCGGCCTTGGCCACCGCCAATCCGCACAGCGCGTTGAACGCCCCCGGCGCGACGACCGTGCCCTCCGACAGCAGCATCCGCAGCCGTTCCCCTGCATGGTTCGACATGTGCCCCTCCCCGCAGAAACGCGGTGCGCCGAACGAGCCCCTCGTTCAAGCCGGGGATCCATTCTCGCGCCGCTCGCACCCTCCGTCGATCGGCGGATCCACCGATCCGCCGCCCCCGCACCCTAGGCCTCCCCATCCCACGCCGCGAGCCCGTCCACCAACGCCTCGACGCTCGCCCCCGCCCGGAACAGCGACAGCGTCGCCGGCAGGATGAACCCGCCCTCCTGGGCCGAGCGCATGAACCCCAGCAGCCCCTGATAGAACGACCCGCCCGCCACCGGCAGGTCCACCAGCGCGATCGGCTTGCGCTGCAGGCGCAACTGGTTCCACGTCATCGCCTCGAACAACTCGTCCAGCGTCCCCACCCCGCCCGGCAGCACCAGCACCGCGTCGCTCTCGGCGGCCATCACCGCCTTGCGCTCGTGCATCGTCTCGACCACCAGCAGGCGCTCGATGCCCGTGTGGGCTAGTTCCACATCAACCATCGAACGCGGGATCACGCCCGTGACGTGCACGCCCAGGCGCACCGCCTCGTCGGCCAGCACGCCCATCAGCCCGACGTTGCCCCCGCCGTAGACCAGGCGCAGCCCATGCCCCGCGATGGCCCGGGCCGCCCGACGGGCGGCCTCGGCGTAGGCCGGGTCCGTTCCCGCCCGCGCCCCACAGAACACGCAGACCGACCGCACCCGCCCGCCGCCCCGCCGCTTGCTGTTCGCCTCATCGCTCACGCCCGCAGCGTACCGGACCACGCGCTTCGGGGGGGAGGGCGACGCCGACGGCCTCTCGGACCCTCCCAATCGCCAGCCCTTGCGCGAGCCGGACGACGCACGCTCGGACTGCTCCCACCCCTTCACCCGCCGCCCGACCGCGCCGATGCCCCCCTTGCGCATCGCCGGCCCCCGTTGGGCCGCGATCCGGCCGGCGGCCCAGCGACCCCGGCCCAATGGATGGAGGAGGATCGCATGGTGGGTCGGATTTGCATCGTCTCGGCCGGGGCATTGGCCATGATCGCCGGCGGGTGTGGAACCAGCAGCAGCGCCCAGCGCTCCCAGAGCCAGCCCTACCAGCCCGCCGAACGCATCGTCCAGTACGACGGCGTCGAGGGCATGTACCGCTCGGGCAACCTCTTCATGTCCAACCAGCCCAACCAAGACACCCTCCGACGCTTCGCCCATTCCGGCGGCGAGGTCGTCATCAACATGAACCAGCACGAGGTCCAGGGCATCGACTTCTCCGAGTCCCAGGCCGTCAACGCCCTGGGCATGCGCTACGTCTACATGCCCCTTATCCAGCCCGACATCACCCCGGCCATGGTCGACAAGTTCGACCAGGTGCTCCAGGAGACCAACGGACGCGTGCTCGTCCACGGCTCGGAGCACTCCGAGGCCGCCGCCCTCTGGTCCGCCTGGCTCATCCAGGAGAAGGGCTTCGACCCGCAGCTCGCCCTCGTGCTCGGCGGCTCGGCCGGCCTGACCTCCGAGCCGCTCGTCGATTCGGTCCGCTCGTTCTCGCCGAGCACGTTCGCGTCGGTGCAGACGGACCAGTAAACCGCCGCGGCCGATCCGGCCGCCACGCGACCACCACCGCACACTTCCGGCCGGGCCCACGGGCCCGGCCGGTACGTTTTTTGAACCGGCGGCGTCGGGTCCGGCGTCGCGTCAGGACTCGGCGAGCGCCAACGCCCAGCGATCCTCTTCCACACCCTGACGGGCAGAAGTCGCTCGGACCACCGGCGTTTCGATGGAGAGTCGCTGTTCCTGGCCTTCGTGCGCGTACCCCTTGTGCTTTGGCATCCGGGGCGCTTCCACTTCGTTCCCCCACGACCGCCAACCCGCACGCGCCGTGCGGGCAAACAGTTCCAGGTACGGCCCTGAGCTGCAAGACTCGATGATCTCGTACAGCTCATCGGGCTTGCGCGAGTGCTCCCGCTTTCGTGAGACGATCACATTCGGCTGTCGCCGCCCGGGCGCAAGGGTCCGGTTGTTCTTGCCCCTGATCCCGAACAGCACGAGCTCGGTCACGTTGCGGAAGTAGAACCCGACGCCGCGGCGATCCGGCCCGCCGTCCTTCCGGACTTTGTACCACACGATGTTGCTCTTGTAGTTGAAACCCCAGCGACGCATCACCTCCAGCCCTTCACCGATCAGGGCGTTCGGAACCCAGAGGTAAAGGTGGGACTGAGGAGCCGCGACCCTGGCAACCGGGAGTTGCATGATCTCGGCATTCGTCATCGTCTCGTATCGCCGGAGCCTCCGATGCTCCGGCGCGACCTTCCCGGTACGGTTGGTGAACTGCCATGGCGGGTCCGCCAAGATCGTCCGCACCGGTGCCCGCGCGAACTCCAGAAGCTCCGCGGAAGCCGTCGCGAGCGCCGAATCCTTCGACATGCTTACGCCTCCGTGTACACAGTCTTCCTGATGCCAAAGACGATCAGTGGACACCCTCCGCCGCCACCACCTCGAACCCGAGGCAGGAGCTTGGACATCCATGTGGTCGTGGTGCCGTACTTGGACCACACATCCAAATCCCAAAGCAAGCCGGCTAGCTCATCGGACTTGGTGATGATGACCCCGACGCTGATGACGCGGAGATCGAAGAGCAGGCGAAAGTTGTTGAGATCGCGGTCGTAGAACGGGTCCTTGTTCGACCACTCTAGTTCCAGTCCGATTCGGTTCTTGAAGCAATCGACCTCGTGCGTAGGGCTGGCCGCCGGCACGTCATCAACGACGATCGCGGTGCTCCACCGTTTGGGTGTCCACCCGCGCTCTCGAAACGCATGGTCAACCGCCTTCGCGTACTTCCCTTTCCCACCGCCCGGATCGGTGATGAACCGCTTGTGCAACTTCACCGTGCTCAAAACATGCACGATGTCTGCGAGTTCCTCGGGGAAGTCCGTTGCCAGAATCGCGCCCGCGTGCTTCCACTGGCGGCACTCATACGACTCGAAAATCGAGTCGGGAATCCTGCCGCGGAGATCGGGGTCCGAATCGTAGTTGCCCGTCCGGCTCCGCTCGACGAAGTTTGTTCGCCCGCTGCCCGACTCGGCTGGCTCGCCGCCGCTCGATTTGGATCGCTTCTTCGCCATCAGGTTCGGTCCATGGTACCCACCCTCCCGAACCCGATCCGGGCGGCACGGCGCCGGGGATCACCTGTCGCAAGCCAACGCACAATCTGGCACAACCCCTCGAACATCTGATCGTTCCCGGGCGTACCTCTCGATCGACCAGAGCCGCGCCGCCGGTGCGCTACGATCCGGGTCGTCCACAGGACGCCCGCCGAGCCAGTACCGGCCCGATCCCGAACTCTACGGGGTCGATCGCGGGAACCCGACCCCCCGACGGAGCCAGCACCACATGGCCAGCGCTACCCACTCCCACGACCACGCCGGGCACGACCACGACCACGACCACGCGGGTCACAGCCACGATCACGACCACGCCCCTTCGGCGTCCTCGGTCGAGTGCTGCTCCCACCACGAGATGGAGATCGATCGCTGGATCGTCTTCTACCTTGTCGGCGGCGTGCTGGTCCTGTCCACCCCCGTGATCCGGTGGTTCGGCTGGGAGGCCCAGATCGCCGAGATCCCGGCGGCCATCGGCGCCCTCATCCTCGCCATCCCCCTGTTCTGGGTGGCGCTCAAGGAAGTCCGCACCCTGCGCATCTCGTCGTCCTCGCTCGCGGCCCTGGGCATTCTCGGCGCCCTGGCGATCGGCAACTACGTCGGGGCCGGCATGCTCGCCCTGATCCTGCTGGTGGCCGACCAGATCCTCCGCCGCACCGCTTTCGGCGCCCAGCGGGCCATCGAGGCCCTGGTCAACCTGACCCCAGACGTGGCCCGCATTCTGGACAAGGACGGAGCCGAGCAGGACGTCGCCCTCGGGCAGGTCACCGTCGGCCAGACCGTCCGCGTCCGGGCGGGCGAGAACCTGCCGGTCGACGGCGTCGTGACCGTCGGTCGGACCACGATCAACCAGGCCTCGCTGACCGGTGAGGCCGCCCCCGTCGAGGTCCAGCCGGGCGACCTGGTCTACGCCGGCACGAGCAACCTGACGGGCCAGATCGACCTCCGCGTGACGCAGGTGGGCGAGCAGACGACCATCGGCAAGGTCAGCCAGTTGATCCGCGAGGCCGAGCAGAGCAAGAGCCCGCGCCAACTGCTCATCGAGCAGGTCTCCAAGTTCTTCGTGCCGGTGGCGCTGTCGATCGCGGCGGTCACCTGGTTCATCAAGAGCCAGGGCGGCACGTCCGCGGCCCACCAGGAGGCCGCCGAGGCCGCCATCTCCGTGCTGGTTGTCTGCTGCCCGGCGGCCCTGCTGCTGTCGAGCCCGTCGGCGATGGTGGCGGCGTTCGCGGCCGCGGCCCGCCTGGGCATCATGATCAAGCGCGTCGAGTACCTCGAGGCCTCGAGCAACCTCGACGCGGTCGTCATGGACAAGACCGGCACGATCACCACCGGCAAGTTCGAGGTCGCCCGCCTTGCACCCGCCACCGGGGTCGAGGGCGCCGACCTGCTGCGTGCGGCTGCGATCGCCGAGCAGCACTCCAACCACCCGCTGGCCCAATCGATCCTGCGCACGGCCCGGGCGGCCAGGGTCGAACTCGGCGCGTCCGGCGATGTGGAAGAGGTCCACGGGCGGGGCGTTCGCGCCAAGACGCCCGAGGGCGAGCTGCTCGTGGGCCGCGCCTCGTGGCTGCGGGAACTCGACTCGTCGATCGCCGACGAGGTGAAACTCGTCGAGGGGCGGATCGAGGGCATGTCGGGCGTGCACGTGATGAAGGGCGGCACGTACCTCGGGGCCGTGGGCCTGGAGGACAAGGTCAAGCCCGGCACGAAGAAGGTCATCGAGCGGATGCGCGAGCTGGGCGTCCGCACCGTGGCGATCTTCACGGGCGACCGCCTCTCGGTGGCCAAGCGGGTCGGCATGTCCGTCGGCGTGGACACCATCGAGGCCGAGTGCCTGCCCGAGGAGAAGCACCAGCAGATCGAGCGCATGGTCAACGCGGGCTACCGCACCATGATGGTGGGCGACGGCATCAACGACGGCCCGTCGCTGGCCGCCGCCGACGTGGGCGTGGCCATGGGCCTGTCCGGCTCGGACATCGCGACCAACTCCGCCGGCATCGCGCTGATGACCGACGAACTCAACCGCATCCCGTTCCTGATCGAACTGGCCCGGCGGACCCGGACCATCGTGGCCCAGAACATCGCCGCGTCCATCGTGATCGTCATCGTCGGGCTCGTGCTGGCCTCGATGGGCCTGCTGGGCATCGGCCTGGCCGGGTTGTACCACTTCGTGGGCGACGTGTTCGTGCTGGCCAACTCGTTCCGCCTGTTCCGCTTCGGCGAGGATTTCGGCGTCGCGGAGGACCAGCAGGCCCAGGTCTGGCAGCGCCGCGAGGGCTCCATCCGCCTGGGCGGGGCGGTCGCGCAGCCGGCGTGAGCCACCCGTTCGGGGGTGGGACGCCACGGTTCTCGGAACCAATCGTGCCCGCGCGCGGGCCCGCGGCGGAGTTTTCTGGATCGCGGGGGCGGCGTGAGGTAGCGTTAGAGCAAGGGGCTTGGGCCGGCCGGGAGGGGCCGCCCACGAAGAAGGGAGCCATCCCATGCGAGCAAACAGGGCAAAGACACTTGGCACGATCGCGGCCGCGGCCTTCGGCCTCTGTGGCGTCGCGGGCACCGCGTCGGCCCACACCGGCGACTTCGTGGTCTACCGCACGTCGTCGAACGAACTGCGCATCCTGTACGCCTGGTCGTTCCCGACGTTCCTGGACGAGTGGATCCCGCCACTTCGCGGCGACGCGTTCAATGTCGCGATCGAGCCGCTGGTGATCCCGAACGTCGGCAACGACGAGTACCCGCCGCAGCAGGGCACGCAGATCTGGCTCGAGGTCCTCGACGCCGTTCCCGAGGTCTACTACCACGATCAGGGCAACCTCTCGAACATCATCTGGCAGAGCAACCAGATGTTCTGCGGCGCCGGCGGGACGACGTGGAACGCCGGGGTGTGGATCCGGGCCGACCAGTTCCACCCGAACTTCGACTGGAATCTCTTCGAGTGGTGGGTGGACATCCGGGTCCACGACCGCAGCGGGCTGCTGGCCTCGAGCCCGGTGTACCGGATGCGGATCGGGCTGGAGAACATCTGCCCGGCGGACGTGACCGCCGGCGCGATCCCCGGGCAGCAGGGCTACGCCGAGCCCAACGGGTTCGTGACCAACGACGACTTCTTCGTGTTCCTCACGCTGTTCGCGCAGGGCTCGTGGCGGGCCGACCTGACCTCCAGCGCCATCCCCGGCGCGCCCGGCTTCGGCGACCAGGACTTCATGGTCACCAACGACGACTTCTTCTACTACCTGATGGAGTTCGTCAACGGCTGCCGGCTGTAGGGCCGCGGGCGGAACAAAGACCGGGACTCAGCGCAGAGACGCAGAGGGCACAGAGGAAGGCAGAAATCGGTTTGGGACGCGGGGCGTGCCGCCGCTGCCTTCCAACCGATCCCGATTCCCTCTGCGACCTCTGCGTCGCTGCGGTGAGTCGTTGTCTCTGCGGTGAGTCCTCGTCTTCTCAGTTCCGCGGCACGACCGGCACCACCGCCGGGGCCTGCGGGGACGCCTGCGTCGGCGGCGAGTACGGGGCCGGGATGCGGACGCTCTCGGCCTCGGCGGTCGAGGCCAGGCGCGACTCGATGCGGAACCGCTCGCGCTCCAGCCACACGCGGACCTGGTCGTCGGGCTCGAGCATGAGGGCCGACTTGACGCGGTCGAGCGCCTGGCGGCTGGCGCCGAGCAGGCGGTGGTTGGCGGTGATGGCCCCGAGCAACGCGTCGCGGTCGTTGGGGCGGCGCTCCAGGGCCTGGAGGTACGCGGTCAGCGCGTCCTCGGCCCAGCCGGTCTGGTCGTAGGCGACGCCCACGTTGATCAGCGGGCGCGGGTCGGTCGGGTCGAGGCGGGCGGCGGCCTTGAAGGACTCGACCGCCTCCATGTAGTTGCTCTGGCCCATCTGGAGCAGGCCCAGGTTGTTCCACGCGCTGGCGATCTCTGGCCAGGTCCCCAGGGCCTGGCGGTACAGGTCGATGGCCAGTTCGGTGTTGCCGTTGCGCTGGGCCTCGGCGGCGCGGCGGGCGATGGCGTAGCCCTCGCGCTCGCGTGCGGCGATCTCGTCGATGCGCAGGACCTCGCCGGACTGGCGGGGCTTGGAGGCGCACGCCGTCAGGCACGCCGGGGCCGCCAGCGCGGGGAGCAGCAGAAGGGCAAGGGCGGGTCGGCGTCGCACGGCGGGGTCTCCGGGGCGTGGGCGTGATCGGGTCGGGCGGGAGTCGGCACGCGGGCTGGGTCAGTTGCTGGGGCGTTCGAGGCGCGAGAAGGTGATGGTGGCGGCCCACGAGCGCGAGGCGGGCTGGGGCGTGAGGCTGACGGAGGTGACGTGCGTGCCGGGGATCCTGGCCCGGACCTTGTCGATCCAGTTCATCAGCGCCTCGGTGGTGGGCGCGGTGAGGCTGTACTGGTAGTTGCGTCGGGTCATGCCGCCGACGGTTGAGGATGACTCCTGCGGGGCGCCGACGGTGAGGTTGGCCTCGGTGCCGGCGGCGATGACCTGGGTGAGGAAGGTCGGCGCGGGGTCGTTCTCGCCGGCGGCGCCGCCCTGGCCTCGGGCGTCCTGGCGTTCCTGGGTGATCCGCTTGATCTCGTCGATCAGCGCGACGGCGCGGACGTTCTCGGCGGTGGCGCGGTTGAGGGCCCGCTCGGCGGACTGGCGCGAGAGCAGGGCCGAGCCGGCCATGGCCAGCGCGCCGACGAGCAGCACCGCGGCCGCGCCCACGAGGTGGGCCGGGCGGGCACGCCGAGCGGCGGCGGCGGCCATGGAGGCCAGCTCGTCGCGGTCGTCGCGGCTGAGTGGTTGGCGGTTCTGGTCGATCATGGCGTCGCCCCTCCCGGTCGGGTCTCGCGCCAGCCGGCCTGGAGCGTGGTCTGCCACGGGGGCTGGTTCGGGGCGTTGTTCGGGCTGAGCGTCGAGTTCTCGCGCCAGACGAGTTCGGAGCGCCCGGCCTGGGCAAGCGCCTGGCGCAACTGCTCGAACTCCGGCACGTCCGCGAGGCGCACGTGCAGCGTGACGCCCAGGAGATTGTCCACTCGCAGGCTGACCAGTTGGCTCCGCGGGTGCGACGCGATGAGCGAAGAGACCACCAGCGAGATGGTCTCGAGTTCCTCCATCACGGGCTTGAACTCGGTGGTCTCGGCCGGACGCCCGGCGGCCTGGAGCAGGGCCAGGTCGCTCTCGAGGGTGAGGATGACGCCGGCGGCGGCGGCGCCGGGGTCGCCGTAGTGGTCGAGCACCGCGGTGCTGGTAGCCCGGCGCTTGGCGGCGGCGGCGTCGCGGGCGTCGGAGGCGGTGCGCCAGGCGAGCACGGCGGTCACGCCGGCGGCGACCGCGAGGCCGGCGATGGCGGCCGCGCTCCAGACGTACATGGACCGGTGGGCCCGTCCTGGGCGGGCGGTGAGGGCCTCGACGGTGCTGGGCGTCCCGCCGGATTCGGAAGGCGGAGCCTCGATGGCGCGCCGCAGCGTCGTCAGCACCGGGTCCTCGTCTGACATGGCATCGACGGTCGCGCCGGGCCAGGCGCGGACGAGGCCCTGGGCAAACTCGCTGGCAGGCTGGCCCGCGGTGTGTTCGGGGGCGACGACGATGACGCGCCCGGGGCACGCGCCGGTCTGGGCCGACCACGCGAGCCAGTCGGCCGCGAGGCGCGAGGCCTGGGCCTGGTCGAGGCGCGGGACGGTCGGCTGCTCGATCTGGCGGGCACCGTCGCGAGCGCTGTCGCGCGAGAGGGCGTCGTGGGGGGCCCGGGCCTTGGCCAGGCGCATCGTGCCGCCCGCGAGCAGTTCGCCGCGGCGTGACCAGGCCCACGAGAGGCGGCCGGCGGGCTCGATGAGCACGATGGCGGCGACCGGCGTGTCGTCGGCGACGAGGCGGTCGGCGCGGGGGGCGTCGTGGCGCTGCTGGGCCGCGGGGTCCCACACGCGGACCATGCTGTGCCAGAAGGTGACAACCTCGGGCAACGGGACGCGCATCTGGTCGAGGGCGTCGATGAGCAGGCCGGGCGTAGAGTCGGGCACGCCCAGGACCGGGACGCGTCGGCGCGAGGCGGGGTCGGCCAGGGCGGCCTTGGCGCTGGGCTTTGCCGACTTCCTCGGGGCGGCCGCGCCGTTCTGATCTGCTGCTGCTTCGCTCGTCGCACGGGCCTGCACCGCCAGGCCCGCGCCGACGCCGGCGAAATGGTCCAGGGCTCGGGGGGCTGGCGAGGCGGCCGCGGCGTGGTCGTCGTGCTCGTCGTGGAGCGACTCGCCCATGCCTCGGGCGATGGCCGCGAGCACGGTGGGGTCGGTGGTCGGTGCGGTGAGCCAGGAGCAGATCGTGCCGTCGGTGTCGAGGCAGATCGCTTCGAGGCGCGAGCGTTCGCCGCCGAGCAGGCGGTCGCGGGCCCAGGCGGCGCCCTCGCGGACGGCGTCGATGGCGCCCTCGACGGTCGCGTCGGCGGGGGCGCTCCAGGCGTCCTCGGTGCGCGGGCCGACCAGGCGGAGGCCGGTCAGGCGGTCGCCGCGATCGGTGCGTTCGACATAAAGGATGCGTCCGCTCACTCAGCCACCGTCTCCCTGCTCGATGGCCTGCTGGCGCCGTCGCTCGAACTCGCGCATGCGCTGGATCTGCTCCGGGCTCATGCCGGGCGGGGGCGTGAAGCCCTGGGGCATGTTGGGCATGGCCGGGGCGGCGAATCCGTTTGCGCCGTCGCCGCCACCCGCGGCACCGGTTGATTCGGGGGCGGGGGTGGCCTCGGTCCAGCGCGGGCCGCTGCGTTCGGCCAGGGCGATGGTCTGGATCGCGGCCTCGGCGGGTGCGCCGTCGATCTCGAGGCGGACCTCGCCGGGCGTGACATCGACGACGCTGACGGACCCGTACGAGTCGCCCGGGGCCAGGAACTTCTGGCGGCCGTCGATGCGGAGCAGGGCGACGTAGCGGTTGGGCTCGGCGATGGCGCCGAGGAAGCGGATCTCCGGGACGCCGGGGGTGGTCGGCGGCGTCGTGATGATGGGTCCTTCGCCACCCCCATTTTCACCCTCGATCACGATCGGCTCCGGCTCGGGGAACTGGGCGACGAAGGTCATGCGGCGACCGATGCCGCCGAGGTCGACGCGGGGTCCGGCTTCCGCGGTCGTCTCTCCCGTTGGGAACTCCGGCACCTCGAGCTGCGGCTCCTTGATCGCCGGCAGCGCGAAGATCGCCGCGGCCACCCCGGCCGGCGCGAGCACGAGCGCCGCCTTGGCGAACAGTGCGGCCTTGACGGCGCCGGCTCTTGAGGTTCTGGCTGGCATCGGGCACCTCGGGGTCTGGCCGCTGGGGCCGCCCGCCTTCAACGAGGTCGGGACGGGCCAAACGGCGTCGGTCGGCTGGTCTTGCATGCCCCGAACAGGCCCGCAAGACCTGATCCGGGCGGGAGTTCCGCGAGAAGGGGGCCTCGCGCGGGGGGTTACTCTATCGGCATCGGCCCCCACGAGAGGAACAGGGACGAGGAGGTCATCTGCGTGGCGGTGCCGGCCTGCTGCCCGCCGCCGATGGGCGTGACCTGCATCAGGCCCGAGTACCGGGCCGCAAGCCGCATGCCCCCGCCGAGTTTCGGCTGGTGGAGTTCGACGATCGCCCGCAGCAGGGTGGGCTCGTGGGTGACGAGGTTGATCAGGTCGTTGGCCGAGGGGCCGGCGGTGAGGTTGGCGCTCTGGCCCGCGGCCACGATCTCCGGGCGGGTGATCGAGCCGTCGGCCCGGGCCGAGATGATCCCGTCGGCCAGGGCACCGGTGGGCGCGGCGTCGGTGAGGGCGCCCTCGATGGCGTCGAGCACCTCGCGCGGGGCGGTCATGGCCGAGACGGAGATGGGGCCGACGGAACGGACCAGGTCCGGGCGGTTGGGGTAGGTGGTGTCGAGCCAGTGGAGGGGCTCGAGCACGAGGTACTGCTGGGCCTCGGGCAGGCCCTGGAGCGAGGCCTTGAGGGAGCCCTGGGCGTCCTGGATGAACACGCGGATCTCGTCGCGACCGACGCTGAGGCTGAAGACGTAGCCGTCGTCCTCGAGGACCTCGGTGACGGGGACGCGTCCGAGCGAGCGGATCCAGAAGTTGAGGACCTCCTGGAAGCCGCGCGAGGCGTGGTGCTCGATGTACGAGTCCATCTGGCGTTTGACGGTGAAGCCCTGGACGGTGGAGCGCTGGAGCATGACGGCGATGAGCAGGGTCGCCAGCATGACGAGCATGATGACCATGGGCAGGGCGAAGGCGGGGCGGGCGGCTTCGCGGCGCGATGTTGGTGCGGATCGGGCGCGGCTCATCGCGGGCCTCCGCCGGGGCCGGTTGTGGTGGTTGAGGTTGGGGCGTTGGGTCGTGGACCCGGGCTGTTCCCGCCGGGGCCGCGCTGGCCGCCACCGCCGGGGCCGCGCCCGCCGCCCGGTCCGCCGCGGCGACCACCGCCGCCGGGTCCGAAGCCGGCGCCGCCACCGCCGCCACCGCCCCCGCCGAAGTTGCCGCCGCCGGCACCTCCGCCGGCCGCGTTCTCTTCTTCGTCGGGCGGGAGGGTCGAGGCGGGCGAGTCGGGGCCGATGAACCAGGAGATGTCGAACATCCAGTTGGCGTAGAGGCCCGCGGTCGTGGTGAGTTCGACCTCGACGTAGGCCGGGAGGTCCTCGTACCAGATCGCGGCGTATTCCTGCTTGCGTTTGCGGTCGTCGAAGATGGTCCAGCGGATGGACTGCAGGCCGTCCATGATCTTGTCGCCCAGGACGATGCCGGTGTCGTCGGTCTGGGGGACCCAGCCGAGTTCGGTCTCGATGAGCGGGACCCACCAGACGGCCCAGCAGAAGTCGCCGGCGCGGGTGCGCGAGGGGCGGACCTCGAGCGAGGCGCGGATGATGTTGCCCGAGTCGCGGTTCTCGAGGACCTCGCGGGCCTGGAGGCTGCCGACCAGCGGGGGCTGGGAGACGACGATCTCGATGCGTTGGGGGGTGAAGGGCGTGCCGTCGCCGGTGGTCATGCCGCGGGCGTAGTTGTCCCAGCGGGTGTCGGGCTCGACGAGGAAGCGGACGGGCGGGAACTCGATGCCGGCGGCGGCTTCCTCGGCGGCGCGGGCCCGCATCTCCTCGCTGGCGGCGTTGGCCCGCTCGACGATGTAGGACGCGGGCTTGTCCTCGTTGGACATGACGATGGTGGAGAAGACGCGCCGGAAGACGATCTGGCCCTTGGCCAGGGCGTGGGTCTGGTCGAAGCGGTCGCGGAGGGTGGTGTCGCCGCGGTTGAGCATGCCGATGACGGATGTCGCGCCCAGGACGACGAGGGTGCCCAGGGCGAGGGCGAGGACGACCTCGATGAGGGTGAAGGCGTGGGTTGTGGTGGGGCGACGGGTCATTGGTTTGTGGAGCCGTTGAGGACCCGGTTCACGACGTCGCGAAGACCCTGCTCGTTGTAGATGGTGTTGGCGCCCGAATCGGGGTTGCGCGTGAGGTTGAGCGGGTCGTAGATGCGGGCGAGGGTTGCGCTGGGCGCGGTGTCGGGGGCGTACTCGCGGCCTTGCAGGTCCTTGTGGAGCCAGACGCGGATCCGCACGACCTCGAGACGGTCGCGCGAGATGCCGCCGCGGGTCGCGGCCCGGAGGGCGGCCGCGACGGTCGGGCTGTCTCTCAGTTCGACCCGCTTGTCCTCGTACATGGAATACATGTACTCCTCGCCGGCGTACGGCAGCGGCGTGGTCCGCGAGGGCATCGCGTTCTTGTCGTCCATGTACATCAGCACGAGGCGGTTGGCCATCTCCATCGCGGCCAGTTGGCGGCGCTCGCGGGCGTTGCGGGCGACCATGTAGTTCAGGCCGACCGCGACGGTCGCGGTGATGATCGCCAGGATGGCGACGGCGGCGACGACTTCGAGCATGGAGAAGCCGCGGCGGGGAGCAAGACGGGCAGAAGCGAGAGAGCGAGGCAGCGAGACAGCGAGACTGGGGGTGGGTCGCTGCGCTGCCGGGGCGGCTGTTTGAGATGGGTGTTGCGCGGTGGGCATGGGCCGGTGCTTCGTGGGGGACGGAGGCTGGGTGTCACCGGTTGGCGGATCGGGACTGGAACGAATGGGCGTCGGTCGATTGTGCATGGACCGAATGGGCGCGGCTTACTGGCCCTGCTGGGCGTCCATGGTCCAGACGTCGATGTTGTCGGCGGGGGTGTTGTAATCGCCGTCGATGCCGCCGGAGAGCAGGGTGTAGGGGCGGCCGCCCAGGCCCGGGGTGCGGTAGTAGAAGTCGCGCTTCCAGGCGTCCTGCATGGAGCGGGCCTCGAGGTATTGCGCGGTGACGAGGCGGGCGAGCGTGTCGGGGTTGGAACTGTGGTTGAGTTGGTACTGCCCGATGGCGGTGCTGATCACGCGGAGGCTGGCTTCCGTCGCGCGGATCTTGGCGCGGTTGCCCTGGCCCAGCAGCGCGAACGCCGCGACGCCCATGAGGGCAGCGATGATCGCCAGCACGAGCGTGAGTTCGAGCAGCGAGAACGCGCGCTCGCCGCGGCGGGTGCTCGCAGCGGGCTTCGGGGCGATCAGGACGTGGGATGACCGGCGGCATCGGGCCATCGGCCCGCGCCGGAGCGACGCTTGGTTCATGGCGTTGTTCCTTTCCAACCCTCTGCGATGCATCGGAATCTACCCCGGTGGCTGGTGTCGGTTGCGGCGCGGGCGGCGGATGGACAGCCCGGAACGCCCGCCGACGGGGCGGGCGGCCCGAGAAGTTTCTTCGGCGAATCGTAGGGCTGCGGGCCGGTTTGTCGGCCCGAATCGGCGGGCGGCGTGGGGGGCGGACCCGCCGTCCGAATCGGCGTGGGCAGGGCCGGCCCGAGCGGGTTATCGCTGGCAGCGTGGGCACCAGACGGTGGTGCGCTGGGCGACGATGCCCGCGGCCAGCGGGGTGGCGCACCGGACGCAGGGCTGGGCGGCCCGCCCATACACGGCATGCAGGCTCTGGGCCGAGCCGGGCTTGCCGTCGGCATCGGCGTAGTCGCGGATGGTCGACCCGCCGGCGTCGATGGCGCGGGCTATGACGAGGCGGATGGCGGCGGCGAGTCGGTCGAAGTCGGCGGGGGTGAGCGACGAGGCGAGACGACGCGGCGTGATGCGGGCCTCGAACAGCGACTCGTCGGCGTAGATGTTGCCCACGCCGGCGACGGTCCGCTGGTCGAGCAGCGCGGCCTTCATGGGGCGGGCGCTGGAGGCGAGGGCTTCAGCGAGTTGCTCGCCGGTGATGGCCGTGGCATCGGGGCCGAGTTCGGCGCGGCGGCGGTCGAGGTCGCCGCGCGACGGGATGATCCAGACGCCGCCGAAGCGCCGGGGGTCGATGAAGCGGAGGCGGATGGGCGTCGTGTCGCGCGCGAGGCGCCAGGTGATGTGGGTGTGCGGCATCGCGGCGAGACGAGTCGCGTTGCTTCGCTGGCCCGAGTCGTCGCTCGCGTCGGCATCGACCAGCAGGCGGCCGGTCATGCCGAGGTGGACGACCAGCGCGGGGCCGGCGTCGGTGGTGATGGCGAGTTGCTTGCCCTGGCGTTCGATGCGGGCGATGCGGTGACCCACGAGCAGTTCATGCCTGGGCACGGGGCGGAGGCGGATGGCCGCTCGCGTGCCGGCCCGCTGGCGCGAGAGGCCGCCAGCGGGGTCGCCGGGTCGGACCACGATGTCGCGCCGGCGGAGTGTGGCGGCGAGCACGGTGGCACCCACGAGCCAGGGCTCGAGCGTGCGGCGGACGCGCTCGACCTCGGGGGCTTCGGGCATGGGGCAAGGCTAGGACCGGGGCGGGGACGCCCCGGCTCGCGCGCAGAGTGGGGTCGCGTGACCGGGTGGCACGCCCACGCGCAGCGCGAGCGTGGCGTGACGCCCGTTGCGCGCTCCACGCCCGCGCCCCGCGACGCGCCTTCGCGGACGACGCAAGCCCAGGGGCGGGGCGTGGGCGTGCCACCCTCGGGCGGCGCTTCTCCCGACTCCCGAGCTTGCGCTCGGGGCTTTCTTCCTACAGTCGCCCCTGACCACTGGAGGCCGCATGGAGTCCATTCAGACGCGCACGCTCGACTCGGGGCTGGTGCTGCTGGTCGAGCCGATGGGCGGGGTCAAGTCGGCCGCGCTGACGTGGGCGATCCCCGCGGGGGCGGCCAGCGACCCGGAGGACCGCCAGGGCCTATCGGCCATGTGGCAGGAACTGCTGCTGCGCGGGGCGGGGGATCTGGACAGCCGCGCGTCGGCCGATGCGCTGGACCGGGTCGGGGCGTCGCGGTCGTGCTCGGTGGGGATGCACTATCTGTACTTGACGATGACGCTGGTGGGCGAGCGGGTGGTCGAGGCGCTGCCGCTGGCGGTGGACATGGTGCGCCGCCCGCGGTTCGACGCGGCGTCGATCGAGCCGGTGCGCGACCTGTGCGTGCAGGCGCTGGAATCGCTAGAGGATGAGCCGCAGAAGCGGGCGGCCCTGGCGGCCCGGGCGCGGCACTACGCGACGCCGCTGGACCGCAGCGGGATGGGCACGGAAGAAGGACTCGCGGCGGTCACGCGAGAGGACGTGGTCGAGCGATGGGGCGAGCGAGCCGTGCCGCAAGGGAGCGTGCTGGCGATCGCGGGGGCGGTGGATGCTGGCCAGATCGAGGCGCGGCTGAAGCCGCTGCTGGCGGGCTGGGAGGGCGCGGCCGACCAGATCGCACGCGGCCCGGCCCCGGCGCGCGGCTACGCCCACGAGGACGACGAATCGAACCAGGTCCAGATCTACGCCATGTTCGATGCCCCGACCGAGAAGAGCGACCATGCCCGGCTGGAGCGGGCGGCGGCCGCGGTGCTCTCCGGCGGGATGTCGGGGCGGCTGTTCACCGAAGTCCGCGAGAAGCGGGCCTTGTGCTACTCGGTCTCGGCGTCGTACTCGACCGATCGCGACAACGGCACGCTCTCGGCCTACGTCGGCACCACGCCCGAGCGGGCCCAGGAGTCGCTGGATGTGCTGTGGAGCGAGCTGCACCGCCTGACGACGCCGGCGGGCCGGGTCACGCCCGAGGAGTTCCAGCGGGCGGTGATCGGGATGAAGTCGAGGCTGATCTTCAGCGGGGAATCGACCGGGGCGCGGTCATCGGCGCTGGTGGGCGACTACGTCCGCCTCGGGCGGGCGCGGGCGCTGTCGGAACTGATCGAACAGATCGACTCGCTGACGCTCGATGAGGTGAACGCGTATCTGGCGAAGCGCACGCTCGGCACGGCGACGGTGCAGACGCTGGGGCCGGCGGGGCTCAAGATGCCGTAGCCGGTTCGGCCGCCAACTCTGGTTGGTGCGCAGAGCCCGACGCGCAAGCGTCGGGTCGTGCCACCGTGCACTCAGGACGTGGCATTGGCCGCCGACCGGGCGCGCGTTCGACCACGACGCTTGCGCGTCGGGCTCTGCGCCGAACCGTGCGATCGACCGCGACGCTGGCGCGTCGGGCTCCGCTCAGTCCTTGCGTGCCTTGATCCGCCCCATCTCGCTCGGGGCCAGGCGTCGGCGAGCTCCGCCGTAGAGCGACTTGGGCTTGGCGCCGGCCGGCACGCCCGGCGGGAGGGCCGGGATGAGTGGGCGCGGCTCGACGACCGCGGCCGGCGGGGACTTCTTGGGGGTCTCCGACCTTGCCGGGGGCGGGGAGCCATCGGCGCGGTCCGCCCCGTCGCCATCGCGCCTGCCTCGTCCGCGCCCGCCGCGACGGCGGCGCTTGCGGCGCGGGGCGTCGCCCGTGCCTTCTTCGTTCGATGCCTCGTCGCCACCCGCGCGCTCGTCGGCATCGGGAGCGTCGGCGTCGGTGGATTCCGCTTGCTGCGGCCCGCGGCCACCCGAGGCTCCTTGCCGATCCGCGTCGTCCGACTCGGCGGCTTCGGAACCCTCGGCGCCTTCCGACGAGCCCCCCTCGCCCTGTCCCGAGCGCCCGCGCCCGCGCCGACGGCGCCGACGCTTCTTCTTCACGCCGCCTTCGGCCCCCTCGGTGCCCGAGCCATCGCCGGGTGCGTCCGCGCCTTGGTCATCGTGCTCGGCGTCATCGGGCTCTGCGGTGGACGCCGCGGCGGGCCGCGCTGCAGGCCGCGCCGGGGCCTTGGGCCTCTCGGTCGGCTCGGCGTCGCCATCGGTCGAATCGCCCCGGCCCTTGCCGCGCCCGCGCCGACGCCGACGCTTCTTCTTCGTGCCGCCCCCGCTGGACTCGTCGTCCTCGTCGAGTTCGGGCGAGGCGAGGCGGCCCATGTCGTCCACGACGGGCACCGGTTCCTCGACGGGCTCCTCGATGACCACGGGCTGCTCGTCGGCGAGCGACGAGGACCAGTCCGCGGCGTCGGGGCCGAGGTCCCACTCGACCACATCGGGCTTGGGGCGCTTGCCGGACAGGCTGTCGAGCCCGATGTCGGTGCCCGAGGCGTCGTAGGCGTAGAGCGTGATGCGATCGACCGCGTGGGTCTCGCTGACGCGGACCTCGACGATCTTGCCGCTGGACCGCTCGATCCGCCCCAGGGCCCGGCGGCGCTGGCTGAGCAGCTCGCCCGCGACGCGCGGCGAGACCACCATCTCCAGCCGCGCCACCCGCTCGTGGTCGAGCACCGCCGAGAGTTCGCGCAGCGCGTCGGCCGCGACCGAGGCCGGGCGCTGGACCAGCCCGCGTCCGTGGCAGGTGGGGCAGTCGGTGAAGTGGACGCGCTCGTGGCTGCCGCGCATCCGCTGGCGGGTCATCTCGAGGATGCCGAACTCGCTGATGGGCAGGATGGTGGACTTGGCGCGGTCGCGCTTGAGGCGTTCGCGGAAGCGGGCCTCGATGTCCTTGCGGTTCTTGGCCATCCGCATGTCGATCAGGTCGAGGATGACCAGGCCGCCCAGATCGCGGAGGCGCAGCTGGCGGCAGATCGTGTCGACCGCCTCGACGTTGGTCTTGTACGCGTTGGTCTCCGCGTCGCGGGCGTCGCGCGAGCGCCCCGAGTTCACGTCGACCGCGACCAGCGCCTCGGTCTCGTCGATCACCAGGCGCCCGCCCGAGGGCAGCGGCACCTCGCGCGCGTGCATCTGCAGGATCTGCGGCTCGATCCCGTAGGCGTGGAAGACCGGGGCCTTGCCCTTGTAGTGCAGCAGCTTCGTCCGGCTCTTGGGCGAGACGATCTTGAGGAACTTGCCGGCCCGGTCCAGCGCGTGCTCGTTGTCGATCACGAGTTCGTCGATGTCGTTGCTCAGCGCATCGCGGATGGTGCGGACGAGCAGGTCGGTCTCGGCATACAGCAGGCGCGGGGCCTTGCCGGAGGCCTTGCGGCGCTCCATGTCTTTCCACAGGCGCTGCAGGTAGGCCAGGTCGCGCTTGAGTTCGGTCTTGGTGCGATCGAACCCGGCGGTGCGGAGGATGAACCCGAAGCCGTCGGGCAGGTCCAGCGTGTCGAGGATCTGGCGCATCTTGCGCCGGGTGTCCTCGTCCTCGACCTTGCGGGAGACGCCGACCTTGTCCATCTGGGGCATCATCACGAGGAAGCGCCCGGGGATGGAGAGGTACGAGGTGAGCGTCGGGCCCTTGGTGCCCACGCCCTCCTTGAGGACCTGGACCAGGATCTCCTGGCCGCGCTTGAGCGCGTGCTGGATGGGCGGGCGCTCGCGCCGGGGCGTCTTGAAGCCGACGCGCTCGGCGGTGTCCTCGTCCTCGCCCGGGAAGTAGCGGGGGTGCAGGTCCGAGACGTGCAGGAACCCGTTCTCGCCGATGCCGAAGTCGACGAACGCGGCCTGGATGGCTGGCTCGACGTTCTGGACCTTGCCGAGGTAGATGTTGCCGACGCGGCTGATGGCGTCGGCCGACTCGGCGTGGAACTCCTCGAGTTGGCCGTCCTCGACGATGGCGACCCGGCACTCTTCGCCCGGGACGTAGTTGATGAGCATGCGCGTTTCGGGCATGCGTTCCTCCGCGCGGGCCGCGCTCACGCCCAGTGCAGGGTCGTGGCGAGGTGGCGTCGGGTGGGCGCGACGGGCCAGCGGCGAAGGGCCGCGATGGACCGGGTACAGAATCCCTGTTCAGGGGGTGTCGCGCGCACGGGACGAGGTGCTTCCCGCAGATGTGCGCCGGGGCCGCGCGGGCCACCCGAACAGGTGGGTCGGCGCGGCGACCGGTTTGGCGGAGCCTGGGAAAGGGCTGGAACGCCCCCACCGTCCGCGCCCGGAGCCGAGCGGCCCTGCGGGGGAGGGTGGGAGGCCCAGGCCTGACGCCCGGCGTCACGCCCAAAGCCTTGGCGAGGCGGTCGCCCGTTGGGCCCCGACGCGGCAAACTGAGCCTGCGAAGGGCATTCTGGGCGGCTATTCGGCGGCACGACCGTCGAACGCCTCGGGAACAATCCGTCGGGCCCGATCGCGGAGATACCCCGCGACCTGGGTGTCGGAATCGAACGTGAGCGCCTGCTTGGCGATCCGCTCGCACTCGGTTATCGACACACTCCGCACCAGCCTTTTCAGATTCGGGACGGCCGGGGCGGACACCGAGAGGGTACGCACACCCAAACCGATCAGCAACAGGGCGAACTCGACCTCGCCGGCCGACTCCCCGCAGCAGGACAGGGGCACGTCGTGGCGGCGCGAGGCCTTGACGACCTCGCGGATCAGGCGCATGACGGCCGGGTGCATCGGCGTGAAGTAGGCCGCGACCTGCTCGTTGGTCCGGTCGGCGGCCAGGGTGTACTGCACCAGGTCGTTGGTCCCGATCGAGAAGAAGTCCACCTCGCGGGCGAACGACGAGGCCATGATGGCGGCGGCCGGCACCTCGACCATCATGCCGATCGGGATCGCGGGGTCGTGGGCGATGCCCTCCTCGCGGAGGTCCTCGAGGATGTCGTTGAGCAGGAACCGGGCCTGGCGGACCTCGGCGATGTTGGTCACCAGCGGGAACATGATCTTCATCGGCCCGAAGGCCGAGGCCCGGGCCAGGGCCCGCAGTTGGCGCTTGAACATCGGGATCGAGCGGAGGCAATAGCGGATCGACCGCAGGCCCAGGAACGGGTTGCGCTCCGGGTTGTCGGCCCGTTCCTGGGTGTACTTGTCGGCCCCCAGATCGAGGGTGCGGATCGTCAGCGGACGCCCGGCGAGCGCCTCGACGCAGGCCTTGTACGACTCGAACTGCTCCTCCTCGGTCGGCTCGCGCGGCTGGGTCAGGTACAGGAACTCGGTCCGGTACAGCCCGACGCCGGTGGCGCCCAGGTCCAGCAGCATCGGGATCTCCTCGGGGAACTCGATGTTGCCGAGGATCTCGATGCCGACGCCGTCGCGGGTGACGCTGTCGAGGGCGGCGATGTCGCGGAGGGAGAGGCGGTAGGTCTGCTCCTGCTCGATGTAGGCCTTGTACTGGGCGATCTGCTCCTCGTCGGGGTCGAGCAGGACGCGCCCGCTGTCGCCGTCGACGATGACCATCTGGCCGCTGATGGCCTTGGCCAGCAGGCTCTGGCAGCCGACGACCGCGGGCAGGCCCAAAGCCCGCGCGACGATCGAGGTGTGCCCGGTCCGACCGCCAAGATCGGTGGCGATGGCGGCGATGTTCTTGCGGTTGAACCCGACGGCCTGGGAGGGGGTCAGGTCGCGGGCGATGACCACCGTGCCGGGCTGGGCCAGGTCGAGTTCGGCCCGGCGCTCCCCGATCAGGTGCTTGAGGAGGCGTTCGGACAGGTCGGCCAGGTCGTTGACCTTGGTCGTGAAGGCCGAGTCGCCCATCTGGGCGAATCGGTCGGACAGGGCCCGGAACGTGCTGGAGACGGCGTACTCGGCGGTGTACCGCTCGTCGGCGATGGCCTTCTCCATCGGGGCGATCAGGTTGCGGTCGCGGAGCATGCCGATGTGGAACAGGAAGATCTTGGCGGCCTCATCCCCCATCTCGCGCCGGGCCTCCTGGTAGACCCGCTCGAGTTCGGCCACCGACACCGCGAGGGCGTCGGCCAGGCGGGTCTGCTGCTCGGGCACCTGGTCCTCGGTCACCCGCCGGCGGGGCACGCGGGTGAGGTCGTTGTCCAGGACAAAGACCCGCCCGATGACGATGCCGGAGGAGACGGGGATGCCTTTGAGGAGGTCCATGGGGGGGGAGGGAAGGGGCGGAGGGGCGGAGGGGCAGAGGGGCAGAGGGAAGCGGGGGATGGTACACGAGGGCAATCCGAGTGGACGCCACGGGCTGTCGCCGCCTTGATCGAATGGACGGCATGACAAGGCCCCGGTCCAAGCGGACCGGGGCCGCGGTTTGCTTGCGGTCTGGATTCCACGCGTCGCGCGGCCCGAGGAGAGCCGGCCGGAACCCTACTCCCGCGTGTACGTCACCTGGAATCCGCGGAACTCGCCGTCGGGCAGCGCGTAGTAGCGGGTGAACACGTGCTCGTCGTCGCTGGTGAACTCGATCTCGTCGCGGTAGGCCCGCACGGCTCCCTCGGCGTCGGGCTCCTGGCCGTGGAGCACGAGCATGTCCTTCTCGGGGTCGTACTGGCCGACGGACATGAAGATGTGGGTGGACATGGAGTCGAACCAGATGGCCTGGTACTCGCCGGTGGGGCGGGAGTAGGCGTAGAGGGCGAAGCCCTCGAACGGGCGGCCCATGAACTCGCCGGACATCTCCTGGCCCATGAACCGCCCGTCGAACATGCGGACGCCGCGGAGGGTGGCGCCGCTGCGGAGTTGGCCGCCGTCCGGCGTGAACATGACCATGTCGGCGTTCCAGTCGCCCTCGAAGCGGGCGAGAACCTCGTGCTGCTCGGCGGGCAGGCCGGCCTCGAACATCGCCTGCATCTCCGGCGGGACGCCGGCGCCGTCCTCGGGCTGGAACGCGGCGGTTCGGATCGCTGGCCCCGCGGCCGGACGCGCGGCCAGCCCTGTGGTCGGGCCCGAATCGGCGGGTGCGAGCGTCGCGATGGAGGCCCGCCCGGCGAGGAACGCGAGGGCCGAGGCGCCCAGGATGGCGAGGATGGTGGTCGGCGTCTTCACGGCGGATCTCCTTTGCGGGCCTGATGATACGAGATCGGGGCTGGGGCCGCGCAGGGCGTGCGCCCGTGCTCCGATTGGCCCCGGCTTGCACTCGGTGTGGAGAATCGGGGGAACCGGGGCAAAGGGCTTGACGAAGGGGAAGAAGTCCGTATATTGGACGACTGACCGGTTCTCGGTCAGTGCCGCCCCGTTCTGGGGTGGCGGGCAGTGTTCGACGCAAGTTCGTTCGGTGCTCACTGATTGGTCCATGCGCGGCCCTGAGAAGGGCCCGGGGGTAGCGGCCTCGCGTCTCCTGTCTTGGAGGCCCTGGCGGCGACTGGCATCGGGCCGAGTGTGCTTCGCGGCAAAGGCCGCGGGGTTGCGCGCGCCGTGCTCGTGGGGCGGCGTGCCGGCATTGTGTTCCCGCGTGCGTAGCGTGGGGCGGGCTTCGTGGATGCGCTGCCGAGATTCCGCAAGGCCCGGACCGGGGGCCAACTCGACGCGGCGTTCTCGTGCAACCCGTGTGTGAGATCCCCCAGTTCCAAACACGAGGGCGTCGCGCGAGCGTCCCCGGTCCGGTGCTTTTTCCAAACAGGTCGTCCTGTCACCGTCTTCGAAGGCGTTGGCGACCCCGGAAGGTGCATGCCGTGACGGCGTGGGGGTGGTTCGAGCGCGGGCTGCGATGCGGGTTCGCGTCGGACGCGGGATGTTGTGCGCCAAATTGGTTAAGTGCATCAGCCGTGCCAAGCCACGGCTGATGGCACGGCGATGGGCACCCTCGCACGAGCAGGTCGCTCCCAATGGATGCGGATTCCGTTGACATTCGAGCGACGACCGAATGAGCCGATCGCGCGAGCGATTGCGTCGGTGTGATCACGTGTTCGATCGCTCTCGCGATCGGCTCCACCACGGTGGCACCGGGATCACCCGACCAGCAGCGGCCCGATCGTGAACACGATGCCGCCGAGGATGAACGCCAGCGCAAGCCCCGCGCCGTCGGCGTCTCTGGTGAGGCAGCAGCGCTGGGGCCTCGCCGGGTCGTAGTAGACGGGCACGACCGCGCCCGCCTCGAAGCCGGCGATCTTGGCCTCCATCGAGCCGCGCATCGACGTCGCGACGTCTCCCGTCGGGGAGATGCGCTTGCCGACGTAGTCGCGGTTGTCGACGAGGTAGTCGTACGCGATGTCGACGGCCCAGACGTGCGAGACGTCGTTGCCCGAGACCTGCTGGAGGCGCAGCGTGGCGTGGCGGATGATGCCGTCGGTGGTGTGCCACGACCGCACGGCCGCGCCGACGAGTTGGACGCGCACGAGCATGCCGATGCCGGCCAGCGCGAAGATCGCGCCGAACACGCTGACGGCGTGCTCACGGAACCAGGCCAAGAGTTCGGGCCAGTCGGGCATGGGAGACAGCTCGGGGGTGCGGTGGGTTGAACCGTGGATCGGCCGGAGCGCGGGCGCCCTGCACGCCGGGGCCCGGGCGGCGACGCCCGTTTGCTGATCCGGACGGGCTGTTCCGGCTCGGCGATGTGTGCGTTGCCTCGCCGGCGCTCCCATAAGCAGGGGGGAATCCGCCGCCGCAGAATGACCCGCAATTCATGGCCGGTTCACGGATCCGGGGCGCCCGCGCCGTATTCCTTTGCATGTGCGACGAACGCACGGAACGGAGCCTGGCGTGGATTCGGGGACGGTTCATCAATGGGCTAGCGCGACCCAATTCGGCGCGAGCCACCTCACACCGAGTCGGTCCGCCGATCCACGCCGCTCCTTCGCGTTCCGCGTCGTTCGCCATCCCGCCGGCGTCTCGGGCGAGCGTTCGCCCCGGCCGGGCGGCCTGGGAAAGGAAGACGACATGCATTCGATGATCACTGCCGCGTGCTCGCTGGGTCTGATGGGCCTCTCCACCGACGCGTTCGTGGACCGCTTCGACGCGGTGCTCGCCGAGTACCGCCCCGATCGCGGGGCCGAGTGCCGGGTCGAGGCCGCGGCCGTCGCCAGTATCGCCGGCACGATCAAGAGCGTGAGCGAGGACGGGGCGGGGTTCGTCCTCGTGCCGGACGAGCGGGACGAGGAGATCACGATCAGCGTGCAGGACACGACGGTCTACACGCTCAACGGGATCACGTCCTCGCGCGACGAGGCGCTGGCCGCCGGGCGGTCCGCGACGGTGACCCACCAGGACAACGTGGCGTCGCGCGTCGATGTGACCACGCCGATCGACCCGGCGCTGTAGCCACGCCGATCACAAGCGGCGCGACCGGCGGCCGATGACGCCCGCCGCGGGATGGCCTGCCAAGAGGGTCCGTCCGTCGATGGTGCCGCGACGAACACTTCTCCACTCCTCTTGGGATCGGCGCGGGCGGACGCGTCCGCGCCCTACAGCGTTCACCCTCCCAGTGGCGGCGGCCGGCGCACGAAGCGCTGGTCGCCGTCCTGCGTTTGATCCGTGCCCTGGTCGTGCCACGGCGTGACGCGGCGTGGCCCGCCCGCTCGGGTGTGTGTGGCCAGAAGGCGGGCGGCGGCTCAGGCCGGCATCGGTGCGGCCGACGCTTCAGATGTTCTGGTCGCACTGCTGCCGGCCTGGACGCTCCCCGCCGGGCCGAGGACCTTGCCCTCGACCACGTCGCAGAACATCGCCATGAGGGCGGCCTTGGAGTACGTCGTTTCGACAGCCTGCTTGGCGCGGGCGCCCATGGCCGCGAGGGACTCGGGCTCGGTGGCGGCCAGGTCGGCCAGCCCCTTCAGTGCCCGCTCGGCCCCGTCCACGTCGCCGTGCTCGACCGACCAGCCGATGTCGAAGTTGTCGATCAGGTCCGAGACGTGGCTGGGCTTGGGCCCAAAGAACAGGATGGGGCGGGCGACGGCCATCGCGCCGTAGACCTTGCACGGGTGGACGATGCCGACCACGTCGTTGCCGATCGAGACCACGTGCACGTCGGCCGCGCTGAGCGAGAACTTCAGTTCGCTCATCGGCTGGTAGGGCAGGGAGCGGATGTTCGTCGCGCCCGCGGCGATGGCGGCCTCGACGTCCTTTTTCAGCAGCCCGCCGCCGATGAACATGAACACGAAGCGGGGGTCGTCCTTCAGGCGGGCCGCGGCCTCGAGCAGCGTCTTGAGCGGGTTCGAGGGGGCGTGGTTGCCCGAGTACATGACCACGAACTTGCCATCGAGCCCGTGGGCCTTGCGGAACGGGTTGTCGGCGTGGGCCACGACCTCGACGTGCCCCTCGTGCGGCCAGGGCGGCTGGATCGACATCTTCGCGTCGAGATTCACCGACGCGGGGACCTTGCGGTTCAGACGCTCGGCCATGAAGCGGTCGAGGGCGACCACGCCGCGGCTGCGCTTGAGGATGCGCCGGTTCAGGAAGTTGAACAGTCGCGCGGGCAGCGAGTTCTCGGTGATCTTGCCCATCGCGATCATCTGGTCGGGGTTGAGGTCCATCGCCCAGAACGTGACAGGCGCCCGGCGCAGAACCGAGATCCACCACGCGCCGATCGACGCCATGGGCGGCGAGGTTGAGACCAGGATCGCCTTGAGCCCGTTCCTCTTCGGCCCGCCCTTGAACGCGGCGCAGAACTGCCCGAGCGTCGTGGCCTGCCACATGAACAGCGACTGGGCCAGCAGGCGGATCAGGATCGAGGACTTGCCGAACGACGACAGCGGCAGGCGCCGGATGGTCACGCCGTCGCGCGTCTCCTTCCACGGGTACTTCTTCGACGGATCGTCGTAGCCGGCCCGCGAGCAGTACACGACCACGCGGTGCCCGCGCCGGGCCAATTCGGCCGCGGCGTCGTGCATGTGCTGCCCGACGGAAGCGGGGTCGGGGACGTAGACCTGGGAGATGACGAGGATGGTGGGCTGGTTGGGCACGGGCGCTGATCTCCGGCGCCGGGGCGGAGCCCGGGGCCGCGCCCGGCCGGCTCACATCGACCGCCTTGGTCGCTCAGGTGTTCGAACGCCTCGGCCCTACTTCACCCCCGCCCCGACGTTGTACGACGCCGGGATCCCCTGCTTCCAGGTGTCGGAGTTGCGGCTCTCGGGGTTGTAGCCGTCGCCCGGGATCGGGTGCGAGCCCTTGGTGAAGTTCGAGACCGAGGAGTTCAGGGCGGTCTTGGCGTCGTACTTGGCGGTGAACTCGTCCCAGATCCAGCGGTAGGTCTTCTCCATCCCGTCTTTGAGGCGGGTGTCGGGCTCCCAGCCCAGGTACTTCTTGATCTTGGTGTTGTCGGAGTTGCGCCCGGCCACGCCGCGCGGGGCGTCGAGTTTGTAGTGGCGGTTGAGCTTGATGCCCGCGATCTGCTCGGCGATATCGACGAGTTGGTTGATGCTCACCAGTTCGCTCGAGCCCAGGTTGATCGGCTCCAGAATGTCCGAGTGGGTGATCTTGTCGATACCCTTGGTGCAGTCGTCGACGTACATGAACGAGCGGGTCTGCGTGCCGTCGCCCCAGATCTCGATGTCGTGCTTGCCCGAGACCTTGGCGGCGATGACCTTGCGGCAGATGGCGGCCGGGGCCTTCTCGCGCCCGCCCTCCCATGTGCCGTTGGGCCCGTAGACGTTGTGGAACCGGGCCACGCGGGTCTTGAGCCCGAAGTCCTCGCGGAAGTGGCGGCACATGCGCTCGCTGAAGAGTTTCTCCCAGCCGTAGCCGTCCTCGGGCAGGGCCGGGTAGGCGTCGGCCTCCTTCAGGGCTGTGATGTTCGGGTCCTTCTGCTTGTCGGCGTTGTAGACGCACGCGGACGAGGCGTAGAAGAACCGGTCCACGCCCGCCTCCTGGGCCGCCAGGATCATGTGCGTGTTGGTCAGCACGCTGAGCATGCACAGGGCCTTGTTGTTCTCGATGAAGCCCATGCCGCCCATGTCGGCGGCCAACTGGTACACCTCCGTCGCGCCCTTGCACAGATCGCGGCAGATGCGGAAGTCGCGGCAATCGCCCTGCAGCGGACCCGCGAAGTTCTCCGCGTCGGTGTGGACCTGGTACCACTCGTCGAGCGGCTTGATGTCCGCCACGCGGACCGAGTAGCCCTTGTCCATCAGGGTCCGGGCCAGGTGCCCGCCGATGAACCCGCCCCCGCCCGCGACGACTGCCAGTTTGCTCGCCATGATCCCGATTCCTCCGCGCGGGCCCGCGAGGGCCGCTCATCTGGCTGCCACGCCCGGGCCAAACGCCCCGACGCGGCGACTGTGCCCGCACCGGCCAGCCTTGGCCGACGCGGGCTGTGTTTCGTGGTCCGTTCGGGCTCGCCGTGCCCCCGTGCCGCGTTCCTGCCCCGAGAAGAGGGCTACGGAGCGTAGGGGCGCGGGGTTCGGACGGGCCGCGATGGTCCGGGGGCGTACATCGGCGCAGCGGGGCGGGGAGTCCAGCACCCGAGGCTCCCGACCGGAGGCTCCGCCGAATCGCGTTGCGTCGGGACTCCGGATTCTGTTAGGATTGTCGTGCGGCCGACGCGGAGTCTTGAGGTGCGGTGGCTGGCGTTGTCGTCGCCTCGTTCGGACCTCACCTTCGGGTAGTTGCTCCACCCTGCGTTCCGGGCACCCACGATCGAAGCGAAGAAAGGAACGCCGTCCATGGACACTGGCAGACTCGTGGTTCTCTCTAGCCTCGCACTCGGGTTGGTCTCATGTGGTCCGCGGCCATCCCCAGAAGAGGTCTCACGACGGGGTTCTTCAACCAGTTCGCCCCAAACCGAGCCCAAGGCCACTTCCTCGCCGGCAGCGCCGGAACTCAACGAGAGTTGGACCGATGTCGCCCGCCTCGCACTCGTGCTTGCCGATCCCATGCTCCTCGATCCGACGACCGAGCCGGCCGTTCCTGAGATGGATGTGCTCTACTCGCAGGCCAACTCTCGGCTGATGGAGTACGGCGCGTTGGCGGAGGGAGAGCCTCGCGTCGCCGCGTTGGCGGCGGAGGCGGCGGAGGCGCAGTCCGCCTTTCTCGCGGCTCATCGCGAACTCAACACCGCGTCGGGCGCCGAAGCGGGAGCCCTGCTCGGGGTTGCCGGTCTGCTCTTGGGAGAGCCGACCCTGATCCTGTCGGGCTTGGAATCGGGAGTTCATGGAGCCGACGCGTACGCCGCGGTTCAACGCGGGTACGTCCTCGCCTTCAACCGCAATCGAGGTGCTCAACTCGCGTTGCGCGATCTGGCCGATCGAACGAACCAATCACCCGCCAGGAACAACCTGATCGCCGTCGACTTCGACGAGTCTTGGCACGGGCAATCAACCGCATGCGACGTGGTGTGCTTGACGAACACCGCCGGTGCGACCATTCGGGACGCGGTCATTTCTGTCAAGCTGACCGGAGCCGATGGCTCCCGTGCCCAGAATGTCCATTTCGTCCAGGAGTGGAAGCCCGAACAGCCGCTTTTCGCGCGGTACGGAATCGGAGCAACAGTTGGAGCGTCGACAGTGGGCCGCCAAACGGTTTTCGGCGTCGAGTCCGTCGAGGTCGAGGTTTGGGGCCGCGGATTCCGCTGCCACCCGATCGCGTACCAGTACGCCGGCGCCGAGCGCGACGCGGACATACAGGCCTTCATCGACGACAACCTCAGCCTCGCCGCAACGGTGTTCGACAACGGCATTCTCCGCTACGTCTGGTCGCTTCGCCTGCAACTGAACGGAGTCAACGCCCTTCCCGAGTGCCACCTCGATGTCCAGTTCCACTGCGGCGACCAAGTCATCGAGCACTCGCGGGACGTTCAATCGTGGTCGCAGGGTCAGTTTGTGAACATCATCCCCGATTATCCGGCTCTTCCAAGCAAGCCCTCCCGTGTCGACGTCACGCTGACTTTTCCAGAAAACACATGCCGATGGGAGCAGACGTACCACGTTCGGTGACGAGCTCCTGCGCGGCCAACTCACCCACACGGGGTTGACGCGTCTATGCTGCTGGCCTTTGGGAGCCACGCCATGACCACCGCCACACCCACCGACACCAACATCCACTGGCACGAGGGCGACATCGCGCGCGACGAGCGCTGGAAGGCCCTCAAGTGCCGCGGGGCCACCATGTGGTTCACAGGGCTCTCGGGCTCGGGCAAGTCCACCATCGCCAGCGCCCTGGAGCAGGTGCTCGTCAGCCGCGGCGTGAACTGCTACCGCCTCGACGGCGACAACGTCCGCTTCGGGCTCAACGCCGGGCCCAAGATCCTGGGCGAGAACTTCGGCTTCGGGCCGGACGCGGCCAAGCGGTTCGGGCTGGGCTTCTCCGCCGAGGACCGGGCCGAGAACATCCGGCGCATCGGCGAGGTGGCCAAGCTCTTCGCCGACGCGGGCTGCCTGGCCCTGACCTCGTTCATCAGCCCCTATGTCCGCGACCGCGACCTGGTCCGCAAGAGCCACCAGGGGGCCAAGCCCAGCGGGATCGAGTTCATCGAGGTGTTCGTGGACACGCCGCTGGAACTGTGCGAAAAGCGCGACCCCAAGGGCCTGTACAAGCAGGCCCGCGCGGCCCTGGCCGAGGGCAAGGGCATGAAGTTCACAGGCGTCGACGACCCCTACGAGGCCCCGCGCGAGCCGGAACTGGTGCTCAAGACGGCGGAGCATGATGTGAAGGCGTGCGTGGAGAAGTGCCTGGTGCTGCTGAAGGACCGCGGCATCATCCGCTGACGCGAACCACAGGCCTGTGCCAGGGCCATCGCGGCTCGGAGCGATGGTCGTGCCGAAAGACCTGTCGCCGTCGCCGCCACGTCTCGTCGCGCCGCGCGACGGTGTCTGCGCCCTCACTGATCGGCGTGCAGGATCTCGTTCATCCGCGCCACCACCTCGCGCCGGGGCGAGGTCATGCTCTCGTGGATCGTCCACGAACGCGTCAGGCACTCGAACGTGGAGTCGTGGAACGTCAGGATGATGTGGCGCTCGCCCTCGAAGACCGATCGGTCCGGATAGACGATCCTGTTCCTGCGGTCGAGGCCGCGGATCCACGAGGTTTGGACCACCTCGAAGGCCCCATAAAAGCGGAGTCCCCGCTCGAAGAGCGGGTGGCCGCCGAGCACCTCGTCGTTGGGATAGCCGAAGAGAACCGACCCCCCGTCGAACTCGATGATGGCGTAGGTGAGATCGGCGTCATCGGGCGAGACAGACCGGGGATTCGTGCCGTCGAATGCCGGATGCGGCACGCGCACGGCGTACGCCAGCATCGTCCGGTCCTCATCGCTCAGCACGATGGGCATGGGAGCCCCCGTTTCGCTCCGCGGAAAGCCGTCGAGGGGGACGACCTTGTCGCGATGGTCGATCGTGTACATCGCTTGCTCCCGACTGGCGCGGCGGCATCGCCCTGAGACTGGAACCGCCGCGCTCCCCGAACAGTATCAATCACCGGATGAACATCCGCGGCGTCGCCATCCTCGTGCTGGTCGCTGCCGGGCTGGTCTGGCTGTTCCGCGGCAGTCTCGCGCCCGAGTGGTGGGACCGCAAGCACCCGCTCGCGGCCCCGCTGTCGGTCGACGGCGTCGCCGATGGGCGGATCACGCTGGCCGACGGGCGGGTGTTCGAGCCTGCCGGCATCCGCTGGGCTCCCGGCGTGGACCCCGCCGCGCGCGACGAGTTCCTGCGCGTCGTGGTCGCCCGGGGCGTCGAGATCGATCGGGACCTGGGCGACGGGCGCGCGTTTCTGCGGGCCGAGCCGAGGTTCTACAACTGGTGCGGCACCTGCCGCGAGCAGCGCCGCAACTGGGCCGGCTCGTACGCCCAGGTGCCGCTGAGCGAGTATTTGGTCTACTCGGGTGCGGCCGAGCCGGACACGGCGCAGGCGGGCCTGACCGCCCGAGACCGCTGGCGGCTCGACGGCGTGGACGACCTGTTCATCATCCAGCCGATCGAATCGGCACAAGCCCGGCGCGATGCGTTGCCGTTCGACGCGTGGGCGGGGATGTTCGTGGACTATGAACGCCTGCTGGCCGCGCAGGTGAGCCCGCCGCGCGAGTAGCGTGCCGAACCCCCGGCGACGCCCCGACCCACCCACGATCGCACGACCGTGTCCAGAGCCGCACGGCCGTGGCACGTCACGCAACTCACCCGCCAAACAAACGGGGCGAGCGCCCGCGCGCCCGCCCCGTGAGGTATTCCGGATGTTCGGCGAACAACCCCACGCTCGCGCGTGGGGCTCTGCTCAGCACCCCGCGGCGAACAGCGCCAGGTAGTAGAAGAAGTCGTCGTTGTTCAGGATGCCGTTGGGCACGCCGTAACCCGGCACGCCCGCGATCGCCCCGGTCGTGAGGTCGGCCCGCAGGTCGTTGGCCGCGAACAGCGCCAGGTAGTAGAAGAAGTCGTCGTTGTTCAACACGCCGTTGGGCACGCCGTAGCCGGGCACGCCGGCGATGGCGCCCGTGGTCAGGTCGGGCTCGCAGGTCGGGGCGCCGCCGCCAGAGGCGAAGATCAGCGCGTTGGCCATAAGCCGCGCCCCGTCGGTCGCGGAGACCCACCACGACGCGCTGACCACGTCCGACGGCGGGTACATGCCAAGGTCCACGCGCGTCGGGTACTGGTTGCTCACGGCGATGAGCGTCGAGCCATCGGACCACTCGGCAACCTTCACGCCGTGGGACGTGAGCGCCGTGCTCGTGGGCCGCCAACTGCTGCTGCCGCCGTTGAACGTGCTCACCGAATCGAGCGTCGGGTGCCCCGGCACCAGGATGTTGCCGATGCCCAGCGGCCCGCCGGTGCTGAGGTTGCCCAGGCCCGCCGGGATGATCTCGTAGGTGCCCGCCCAACGTCCTTGGAGGCGCCGATTCGTGCCCGTGGTGGTGTTGGCGAAGATCGTCACGACCACGCCGCCGCCGGCGTCGACGTAGTCGGCCATGTTGTTGCCAAGCGTGACGGCGTCGGCGTAGTCGAAGTTGGTCCAGGTCATCACCGCGTCGTACTGCTGCAGGTCCGCCAGCGTGGGCGTGACCACCCGCGCGTCGATGATGTCCACCGCGCTGAACAGGCCCGTGCCCAGCAACTTGTTCTGGGGGTCGGTGTACCGCGGCCCGCCGGGCGAGTCGGCGGCGGCGACGATCGCCACGCGCGGCTGGGCCTGTGCCAGGCCGGCGAGCGCGACGACAGCAAGAACGGCAAGCGAACGCTCCATGGCAATCCTCCACGATCCCGGCCGACACCTCGGCCGACGTGCCGCCGCGACGCCCGAGCCGATCGGGCGCGGCGGCGATCCGTCCAGTCTACCGCACGCCGGGTTCCCGCCAACAAAAACAAACGGGGCGGGCGCCCGCGCGCCCGCCCCGTGAGATTCTCCGGATGTTGCGCCATCAACCCCACGCCCGCGCGTGGGGCTCTGCTCAGCAGCCCGCGGCGTAGATGGCCAGGTAGTAGAAGAAGTCGTCGTTGGTGATCACGCCGTTCGGCACGCCGTAGCCCGGCAGGCCCGCGATCGCGCCCGTGGTCAGGTCGGCCACCGCGAGGTTGCCGGCGGCGAACTGGGCGAGGAAGTAGAAGAAGTCGTCGTTATTGAGGATGCCGTTGGGCACGCCGTAACCGGACTGGCCGGCGATCGCGCCGCGGGTCAGGTCGGCCAGGCAGCCGGACAGGACCGAGGCGGTGGCGCGGACGCCGGTGCTGGTGAAGAACAGGTTCGGGTAGCCGTTGCCGCCGCTGGGGAAGTCGGTGCGGACGTAGCCGGGGGTGATGCTGGCCCCGCCGATGGCGAGCTGGTCGCCGCTGACGACGATGGTGTCGGTGGCCATGGTGCCGACGACGCGGTAGGTGCCGGCGGGCAGGGTGACGGGGCCGGTGTGACCGAGGAACCACTGGGCCGGGCCGCGCGCGGAGGGAACCCGCTTGCTGCTGGGCGTGACGGTGGCCTGGGTGACCAGGGTCTGGGTCGCGACGTTCCACAGGAAGACCTGGTGGGAGCCGGCCAGCCCGTCGCCCTCGGCGTCAACCCAGCCGAGGCTGAGGATCGTCAGCGGGGCCTCGAGCGTGAACTCGGAGCCGGAGACGTAGTCGCCCCCGCTGAAGGTCGCGTTGGTGCCGTTGGGACCGCTGTCGACGACCAGCCCGCCGGTGAAGACGAGGTTGTCGATCGCGGGGGTCGCCGCGCCGGCCTCGCCCTCGACGGTCACGCGGGCGATGGGACGCCCCGTGACGATCTGCTCAAACGTGTCGTCGCCGACGACGCTGGCCAGTTCGTTGTTGTTCGCGTCGAACGCCCGCATGCGGTCGGCCCCGCCGGAGACGCCCAGCAGCGCGCCGACGCGGTAGATCGGACGGCTGAAGCCGAACGCCGTCACGAGCGAGCCGGCGGAGGTCAGGATGTTCGGGTGCGTCGAGAACGGCGGGACGATGAAGGTCGAGTTGTTCAGCACCTCGTTGCGGTCCTCCACCGCGGCCGGGAAGGTCAGGCCCAGCGCGTTGAACTCGGTCGAGAGCTGGGTCGTCTGCCCGCCGAAGCTCGAAGGAGCGACCAGCGCCACGTCGTCGTTGGTGCCGAGGCGGTTGTCGGCGCCGGGGGTGTAGTCGAAGTCCACGATCTGCCAGTTGCGGCTCTGGACGCGCCAGTTGTCGAACGAGCCGTTTGTATCCCACGCCGCGGCCCCGTAACGCCGCCCGAAGTTGCTCGAGACGCTGGTCACGCCGTCGCGCGTGTAGGTGTAGTCGATCGAGCCGTCGATGTTGGCGTCGATGTCGACGCGGATCACGTCGAGGCTGTCGAATGTGACGTGCAGGCGGGCCGCGGTGAACGCCGCGCCGACGGGCAGAGCCACGAAGCCCGCGGCGCTGGTGGTCAGGTCGGGCAGGGTGGTGGTGCCGGTCCACTGGCCGAACCCGGAGCCCGCGGCGGGCCCGAGCGTGGTCTGGTGGTAGATGCCGATGTGCGAGAAGAAGCCGGAGCCGGTCTGGGCCTGCAGCTTCACCTGGATGCTGTCGGTCCCGCCAAGGCCGATCATCGGGCCGACGTAGTACGAGCCGGCGCCGCCGTAGAACACGTCCATCGAGACGCGGGCGTGCTGGTAGCGCAGGTCGGCGTTGTTGTGCTGGATGATCTCGTTGGACGGCGCACTGGTGTGCGTGCCCGCGCTGCCCGAGGTCGCCCACGTGCCCGAGAGGATGTTCCACTCCCCGCCCAGGGCCCCGTTGGCGCGGTTGAAGTTGTCGTTCCACAACTGGGCCGACGCGGCGGTCCCGCACGCCATGACCAGAGCGATCCCACCGATGATGTTGCGCTTCATGACCAATCTCTCCTTTGCATCCCCGACGACACCGCCGCCCGCCAACGTGCGGGCCAGTCGCCTCCAGGGACTGCCAATAAGCATGTAGGCGAATCCCTCCGAAGTCCAGACCCAAATATCGTCCTATAACCACTGATTTGCCGGCGATAGGAACTGGCCCCGAACAGA
Organism: Phycisphaerales bacterium; assembly: GCA_041401985.1. Classification (GTDB taxonomy): domain Bacteria; phylum Planctomycetota; class Phycisphaerae; order Phycisphaerales; family UBA1924; genus JACKHA01. The sequence continues at coordinate 46,584 of JAWKTE010000006.1, read as the reverse complement.
CCGCCCCGAGTCCCTCCGGCACGGGTCTTGCGGGCCGTTCCGGGCTGTCCCGCGCCTCCCACGATGCCGAAACAGACCCGATGTCCCGCACCCTCAAGCAGTTGCTGACGCTCGAAGTCCCCGTGATCGTCCGCGTCGGCACGCGGAAGATGTCCCTGCGCGACATCATGGCCCTCGTGCCCGGCTCGATCATCGAGATCGACAAGCCCGCCGACGAGGAACTCGACCTGCTCATCAACAACCGCCACCTGGGCTTTGGCGTCGCGGTGAAGGTCGGCGAGAACTTCGGGGTGGAGGTTACCTATCTCGGGGATGTCGCCCACCGGGCCGACCCGCAGGCCGAGGAGACCATGGGCGGCGACGGCCCGTCCGAGGCCGAGATCGAGGCCCTGGCCGAGGCCATGCTCTCGGGCATGGGCTGATCGCCCTCGGCCCCGGAGCCGAGGCGCCTGATCCACTCATACGACCCGCTCGAACAGGGTCGCCGATCCCCCGGCGTGGGGCTATTCTTCCCGTCCCACGCCGGGCGTCGCGGGACACGCGGCCTCGGCGCGGGGGTGGTGAGGCCTCTTTTTCCGCATCCCGAGATCAACGCCCAGATGACGGCCATCCCGGCTCATCCCGCGATCAGGCTCCCCGTGGGTCGCCTTGCGCCCAAGGTGGTCGGGGCCTCGGGCCTGGCGAGCGGCGTCATCGTCGGGCTGCTCGCCCTGGCCCGTCCCGCGGAGACCGCGACCGCCGCCGTCGGCGCCGGGTCGGTCGTGCTTGCGGTCGGGGGCATGTACGCGGTGCTGGCCACCGTCCGCACCCGCCACCTTCTGAGCCTGACCACCTTGTTCATGGGCCTGTCGATGGCCCGCCTGCTGGCCTCGGTCGCCATCGGCGTGGCCTATATGGTCACGGCCGTCGGGCCCGACGGCGGCAGCCCGGACAAGTTCGTCTTCGCCGTCGCGTTCCTGGGCGTGTCGCTCGTGACGCTGGCGGTCGAGACGCCGCTGGTCCGCGGCGTGATCCGCGAGATCGGGGCCGACCTTTCCGGCGAGGGCGGCGCAACCGGCCCCGCCGCCCGTTCTTCGTCCGCTTCTTCGTCCTCCACCAGCGATCCCAGCGGGGGTGATGCCTGATGCCCGCGTCGATGTACACCCTGGCCGCCGACAACCCCGTCGACCACGTCGTCCAGCACCAGTTCTTCACGGTGGACGGTTGGTGGGTGTGGACGGCCCACACGGGCAACCTGCTGCTGACGATGGTCATCATGCTGGCCGCGTTCCCGTGGCTGGCCCGGCAGATCGCCACCAAGGACGAGAGCCAGGGCAACCGGCGGTTCGTCACGACCAACCCCATCGCGGGCATGGTCGAGGTCATCTACCTGTACCTGCGCGACAAGACGGTCCGCCCGCTGCTGGGCGACCGCACCGAGAAGTTCATGCCGTTCCTGGCGACGATCTTCTTCTTCATCCTGGTCAACAACCTGCTGGGCCTGATCCCGATCCTGGACATCGTCCTGCTGGCCTTCCCCGACTGGAAGAAGGCCCACATGGCCCCGGTCGGCGGGACCGCGACGCAGAACCTGATGATCACGGCGGCGCTGGCCTTCGTCTCGTTCCTGGTGATCAACGCCGCGGGCCTGAAGGAACTCGGCGTCGGGGGCTACCTCAAGCACCTGACCGGCGGGGCTCCGCCCTATCTGTGGGTCCTGCTGGTGCCCGTCGAGATCATGGGCACGTTCGTCAAGCCGATCGCGCTGGCCATCCGTCTGTTCGCGAACATGACCGCCGGGCACATCCTGATGGCCACGCTGTTCATGTTCACGGGAATGGCCTTCGGGGCCGGGGCGTTGATCGGCACGGGCGTGACGGCCGTGTCCGCGATCGCCGCCATCGCCATCTACTTCCTCGAGATCTTCGTTGCCTTCCTGCAGGCGTTCGTGTTCATGTTCCTCACGACGGTGTTCATCGGGCAACTCTCGCACCACGACCACCCGCACGACCACGAGGTCCACGGCGACGAGGGCGCCCCGCATGCCCACGGCCTGGGCAGGGTGTACGACGACGGCTCCGGGCACGACGCCCCCCACACCGCCGCCCCCGTCCCCGCCCACTGAGTTCCGCACGCTACGGGGCCGGCCGGGCCCCTCCGACCTGATCCACCGGCCACTCGGACCACGATCCCGCCGCGGCGGGCCAAATCAGTTCAGACAGAAAGGGAATCGGGACCAATGAGCAAGATCATCCGCAACGTCGCCCTGGCCTTCGGCGCTCTGGCGGTCGCCGGCGTCTCGCAGGCGCTGGCCCAGTACGTCCCCGCCAACGCCGGGGAGATGATTGACCTGGCCAACGCCGAGAACGAGTCGGCCCGTCGTGGCCTGGCGGCCATCGGCGCCGGCCTGGCGGTCATGGGCGGCGGCATCGGCATCGGCCTGATCGGCAAGGGCGCGGTCGAGTCCATCGCCCGCCAGCCCGAGGCCCAGGGCCCCATCGGCACCAACATGATCCTCGCGGCCGCGCTGGTCGAGGGTGCGACCCTCTTCGCGGTCGTCGTCGGTCTGCTGGCCGCCCTCTGAGCCGCCCCCCGCGCCGACGCCCCGCCCCGCGCGAGGTTTCGGCGCCAAGGGATCGTGCGTCCACCCCGGCGCGTCGCCCATCGGCGGCGCACCGGCTTCGCCGCGCGGGCGTGCCCGCGCGGCCTGTCAGTCCTTCACGAGTCCGACCTTCCACGAGTAGGGAGTCCGCCCGTGCTCCGCACCCTCCGAATGCTTGCGATCGCCTTGGCCGCGACGCTCTGGCTCGTGCCGGCCCATCAGGCCCTGGCCACCCCGCCCGGGGCCCATGGCGCCGCGCCCGCCGCGCACAACGACGGTGGCCACGCCGACGATGGGCACACCAATGGCAACCACGCCGCGGGTGCCCACGGCGATGACCACGGGGACGGGCACGGCGACCACACCCCGGCCGGCGTGATCCCGACCATCCAGCAGGGCCTGATCCCGATGATCACGGCCCTGGTGGTCTTCGGCATCGTGTTCTTCGTCCTGTCGACGCGGGTGTGGCCCGTGATCACGAAGGGCCTGAAGGAGCGCGAGAACAAGATCCTGCAGGAGATCGAGGCCGCCGAGGAGGCCCGCCGTCAGGCCAAGGACGCGCTCGAGTCCTACGAACGCTCGCTGGCCGAGGCCCGCAGCGAGGCCCAGAAGATGCTCGAGGAGACCCGCGGTCAGCAGCAGCAGTTCGCGGCCGAACTCAAGGCCAAGGCCGAGACCGAGGTCGCCCAGATGCGCGAGCGTGCCATGCGCGACATCGAGAGCGCGAAGAAGACCGCGCTCGGCGAGATCTATGGCCAGGCCGCGTCGCTGGCGACGATGGTCGCGGGCAAGATCCTGCAGCGCGAGGTCAGCGCCGACGACCAGGCCCGCCTGGTCGAGGAGTCCCTGGCCGAACTGCGGGCCAACTGATCGAGAATCAACCACGGAGACACTGAGGCACGGAGCGAGAGCAAGAGAACGAGTTCGCGTCCGAAACTCTCGTGATTCCTCGGATCAAGCACCTCGCGGCACAAGAACCGCCCTCTCCGTGTCTCCGTGCCTCAGTGGTGAGTCGAATCGAACTCCGGAGCGCCCGATGCCGCTGATCGAAACCCCGCCCGATGCCGTCGCCGAGATCTACGCCCGCAGCGTGTTCGACCTCGCCATGGAGCGTGGCGGCCAGACGCTGGCCGAGAGCGTCTCGGGCGAACTCGAGGCCCTGCTCGACCTGGCCCGCCAGGACAAGCGCTTCGGCGAGTTCCTGGCCAGCCGCATCCTGCCCATGCAGAAGCGTGAGGACTCGATCCGCTCCATGCTCTCGGGCAAGTGCGAGGACCTGACCCGCGACTTCCTGCTCACGCTCAACCGCAAGGGACGCCTCGGGCACCTGCCCGCCATCGCCGCGGCCCTGGACCAGATCCTCCAGGAGGCCTTCGGGCGTGTCGAGGTCGACGTCTACACCGCCGAGCCGATGGGCCAGGAGGGCCTCTCTTCCATCCGCGAGCGCCTCGGCGCGAGCCTGAAGAAGGAAGTTGTCGTCCACCCCTACACCGACGAGTCCATGATCGGCGGCGTGCGCCTCCGCATCGGCGACCAACTGGTCGACGCCTCGATCTCCACCAAACTCCGCCGCATCCGCGAGCAGCTGGCCCGCGACGGGGCCGCCAGCCTCCGCGGCAAGATCAAGAGCGTGCTGGGCGACTGATCGCGCCGCGTCCCGCCCCGCGTCGCCCGCCGAATCACCCGCCGACTACCATGCCCGCACACGCCGCCCGCGTCCGTGCGGCGTCGATGCCATCGCCGAGGCCCCACATGCCCAAGAAGACCATCGCCGACGTCCAGGTTGCCGGCAAGCGCGTGCTCATCCGCGTGGACTTCAACGTCCCGCTCGACAAGGGCGCCATCGGCGACGACCGGCGCATCCAGGCCGCCGTGCCCACCATCAAGAGCGTCATCGACCGCGGCGGCAAGGCAATCCTCGTCTCGCACCTGGGCCGCCCCGAGGGCACCGGCTACGAGGAGGGCGAGAGCCTCAAGCCCTGCGCCGTCCGCCTGGGCGAGATCCTGGGACGCCCCGTCGCGTTCCCCTCGCACGACTGCATCGACCAGGCCGCCGCCAACGCGGTCGGAGCCATGAAACCCGGCGACGTGGTCCTGCTCGAGAACCTCCGCTTCCACAAGGGCGAGAAGAAGGGCGACCCCGCGTTCGCCGCCAAACTCGCGGCCTACGCCGACGTCTATGTCAACGACGCCTTCGGCACCTGCCACCGCCCCGATGCCTCGATGGTCGCGGTGCCGCGCTCGGTCCCCGCCGGCACGCCGCGCGTCAGCGGGTTCCTGGTCGAGAAGGAGATCAAGTACCTGGCCGATGCGCTCCAGAACCCGGCCCGCCCGTTCGTGGTGGTGCTGGGCGGGGCCAAGGTCAGCGACAAACTGCCGGCCATCGAGCACCTCATCCCCAAGGCCGACGCCGTGCTCGTCGGCGGGGCCATGGCCTACACGTTCCTCAAGGCGCTGGGCAAGAACGTGGGGACCAGCCGCGTCGAGTCGGACAAGGTCGCTGTGGCGAAGAACCTGATCGAGCAGGCCGCCAAGACCAGGCACGACCTGCACCTGCCGATCGACCACGTCTGCTCGACGCAGTTCGCCGAGAACGTCGGCGACATCGAGACCTTCGACGACCAGATCAAGGACGGGTTCATGGGCCTGGACATCGGGCCCAAGACCGTCGGCAAGTTCGGCGAGGCCATCCGCAAGGCCAAGACGATCGTCTGGAACGGGCCGATGGGCGTGTTCGAGTGGCGTCCGTTCCGCGTCGGGACCGAGTCGGTGGCCCGGTCGATCGCCCGCGCGACCGAGGGCGGGGCCGTCTCGATCGTCGGCGGCGGGGACTCGGCGGCCGCGGTCGAGAAGTTCGGCCTGGCCGACCGCATGACCCACGTCTCGACCGGCGGCGGGGCGTCGCTGGAGATGCTCGAAGGCAAGCGGTTCGAGTCGGTGGACCTGCTGGATGAAAAGTAGCCCAGGGTTGGTCGAGTTGGAACGCGAAGTTCGCGAAGGACGCGGAGGGGAAGAGCCGGCGAGAGCCACCCTCGTTGCCGGCCTTGAATCGCCCATGTGCCGCAATCACCACGCGCCGGGGGAGTGCCTCCCAGTTCGAGAGTCCTTCGCGTCCTTCGCGCCCTTCGCGTTCGCTCGATCCACCTGACACGTCGATACTCCGAGCCCCATGTCGGCCACGCAACCAACCCGCCGGCACCTGATCGTCCTCTCCGCCATCAGCGCCCTCTCCTACGCGCTGGGCCTGACCTCCATCGGCGTGACCGCGTGGCACGAGGGCCAGCGCCTGCTTGTCGCCCGCCAGATGCTCGACGCCGGCGAGTGGGTCGTGCCCACCATCAACGGGCACCCATACCTGGCCAAGCCGCCGCTGTTCTACTGGGTCCAGATGGCCATCGCCTCGCTCCGCGGCTCGTCCGTCACGCTGCTCGACACGCGACTGACGATCGCCCTGTTCGGCTGGCTCGGCGTGCTGGCGACCTACTTCGCCGCGCGAGATATCTGCCAGCCGCCGGCCACCATCGCCCCCGAGCGTGCGCGCGGATGGGCGAGCACCGCCGCGTTCTGGGCCGCGGCCATGCTGGCCACCGGCATCCAATACACCCGGGCCGCCCGCGTCGGCGAACTCGACATCCTGCTCCCGGCGCTGGTCACCACAGCCATCTGGATGGTCTTCCGCGCCTGGCGGAGCCACCTGGCCGAGCAGGGCGAAGGATCCGAGCGCTCGAGGCCGCGCACCAACTGGCTCGCCTGCATCCTCGGCGCGATCGCGGCCATCCTGGCCGGGCTCACCAAGGGCCCGCCGGCCCTGGCGGTGATAGCCATCGGCTCCTACGGCGCGATCCTGCTCCACGCCGCCCGAACACACGCCCCGCTGCGCGTGCGGTTCCAGCCGCCGTTCATCCGCGATCGCGATGAGACGCCCATCACGCCCGCGGGGCCGTCGCGTCCGCTCTCGATCGCCGGTGCACTGCTCGGCGCGGCCATCGCGCTGACCTTCTCCATCCCACAGATCGGATCCTCGAAAGACGCGACCGGCACCCTCCTCGGCGCCGCCCTGGCCGCCCTGGTGCTCGGCTCGATCGCACCGATCCTCTCGCCGACCCGCGCCCGCGCGTTCGTCGCCGCCCTTTCGCGCACCCATCCGATCCTCGTGATAGCGTCGGCCACGCTCGTGCTCTACCTCTGGGTCCGTGCCGTCGACGCCCGCATCGACCCGACCCTGCTCGACGTCTGGGCCGGCGAGGAGGTCGAGGACAACCTCCGCCCCTTCCGCCCCGCCTCGTCGGTCAGCATCCTGGAGGCCGCGTCGTTCGGCGTCGGGCTCGGCTCGTTCGCCGCGATCGGCACGCTCGCGTGGCTCGTGTGGGTCCGCCCGCGTCTGCGCCCGGGCTGGTTCGTCCTGCTGGCCTGGGCCATCGGCGGAATCGCCCTGTTCAGCCTCTTCGGCAAGGGCCTGGCCCGCTACGCCCTGCCTGTGTGGCCCGCGCTGGCGATGCTCGGCGGCATCGGCGTCGCCGAGGCCTCACGTCTGGCCTCGGACCGGATCGCGCTCAACATCCGACGCGTCCTTGTCGCGGGCGTCGCGCTGCTCACCCTCGCCCACGCCGCGTGGTACGGCCTCGCCCGCGGCCTTCTCTACTCCCACCGCTCGCCACGCGACTTCGTGCACACCATCATGGACCCGGCTCTCGGCGTCGATCCGTACCGCGTGTTCGTCTACGAACTGTACGACCCGGGCATCCAGTACGAACTCGACACTCACACGCCCACCAATGCCCGCGAAGCCCGCGACGGCACCCCCCGCCGCCCACGCACCCAGCCCGTCGGCGATATCACGACCCGCGACAATCTGACGGGCCTGACACCGTGGCCTCTCGCCCGCCTGCGCCGCTCCATCGAACGCCGCGGCCCGGCGACGATCATCCTCCGCGCCCCCCGCGAGGGCGACACCAGCGACCGCTCCCGCGCTCTCGAACGCCTCGCCCTCGCCGGGCTCGTGCTGACCGAACTCCCGGGTCGCGGCCAGTACGCGCTGTACGCGGGCGACTGGCCGATCATGGCGGTGCGTGCGACGCTGGCGCCGGGAGCACCGGCGCTCGACGGTGCGAGCGTCGAAGGTGAGGATTGACTCGAACGCGTGACCCATGAGCCGCGCGATCGTCGCCGCCCCCCATCACGCCCGCCGCGGCGGCCCGCTCCGATACCCGCCCCCCGGCCGCGCCCCCGGCGGCCCGCTGCGCGGCGGTCCCGGACGCCTCGTCTCGATCGGCACGCCCGCGTCGATGCACTGACGCTCGTACCGCATCTTGTTCGTCCGGTGGTCCATCAGGAAGTGGACCTTCTCGGCCTTCTCGCGCCCGACCAGTTTCTCGATCTCCTGCCGGGCCGTCATCAGGTTCGTCCGGCGCGAGACGTGGATCAGCACCAGGTGCTGGCACTCGAGCACCCGCAGCCACTCGGCGATGTCCGCCACGTGCATGTGCTGGCCGATCTTGGCACGGTCCCGGTGGTCGCCCTCGAAGAACGTGCACTCGCTGATGATGATCTGGCTCTTGCGCACGTCGTCCCGCACCAAGTGCGGCCCGGGCTGCGTGTCGCCCACGTACGCCACCAGCGGGATCTCGAACGCGTTGGTGATCTCCGTCCCGCGCTCCTTGAGTTCCCGCAGTTTCTCCTGCGGCAGGCCGTGGAACTCCTCCTTGAGTTTCGTCCGGCGCTCGATCACCGCGTAGCCCATCGAGGGCCCGGCGTGCTCGGTGTGGAACCCGCGCAGGAAGATGTTGTTCTTGATCTCGATCTGCTGCTCGGGCTCGAGCGCGATCACCTCGTACTCGGTCTCCTGACGCTCCAGTTCGATGAAGCCCTTCATCATCCCGTGGACGGCTTCCTCGATCCGCTTGTCGCAGACGATCTTGCCCGTGCCCATCCCCTGGAACCGGCGCTGGCTGCACCAGTACGCCAGCGAGCCGATGTGGTCCATGTGCCCGTGGCTGATCGCCAGGTACTTGGCCGCCAGGATCGGACGCGGGCAACTGCCCGCGTCGAAGCACACGTCCAGTTCTGGCACCTGCACGCACGTGGTCTCGCCGGCCACGCTCGTGCCCTGCACGCGATAGGGCGGGAGGTACAGGAATCCGAGGCCGCCCTCACGGGGCGGCGGCTTGGGAAGCATCGGGGGAATCCCTCCGCGTGGGGCTGTCGCCCCGGGGGAAAGTGGAAGGTTGTTCTCTCGCGGGAATGGTAGCGTCAACCGCCCCAGGCTCGCGGCCGAACGCCGGGAGTTTCTTGCACCCTCGCTCGGCGGCCCCGGCCCGCCGGATGAGGGGATCCATCCGCCGCGCATCGGGCCGCCCAGCCTCCGCCGGTTTGAACCGGTTCACCGGCGCGTCTGCACCAGCCGCTGCTCCAGCACCTGGATCGACGACCCGAACGCCCGGTCCCGCTCCCGACGCTCGTCGACCGTCTTGATCGCGTGCATCACCGTCGTGTGGTCCCGGTCGCCGAAGTGCCGCCCGATCTCCTGCAGCGAGTGACGCGTGTGCTGGCGGGCCAGGTACATGCACACCTGGCGCGGCAGCGCGATCGACCGCTGGCGCTTCTTGGACTCCAGGTCCTGGCGACGCACGCTGTAGTACTCCGTCACCACGTCGATGATCGCCTGGACCGTCAGTTCCGTCCCGCTCGGGCCGGCGCCCGACGAACCCGCCCCGCCCATGCCGACCCCGACCGCCTCCCGGGCCATCGCCAGATCGATCGGGCGCTCGTCCACCATCGACCGCAACTGCAGTTTGGTGATCGCCCCCTCGAGTTCGCGGATGTTGCCCTTGACCACCCCCGCGATGTGCACCGCCACCTCGTCGGGCAGCGACAGCCCCCGGATCTCCGACTTGCTCTTGAGGATCGCCACCCGCGTCTCGAACGACGGCGAGTCGACCTTGGCCACCATCCCCCACTTGAACCGGCTCACCAGGCGGTCTTCCAGGTCCGGGATCTCGTCCGGCTCGGCGTCGGACGACAGCACGATCTGGCGGTGGGCCTGGTACAGCGTGTTGAACGTGTGGAAGAACTCCTCCTGCGTCCCCTCCCGCTTGGCCAGGAAGTGGATGTCGTCGATCACCAGCACGTCCACGTTGCGGAACCGGTGGCGGAACTCGGCCATCGCCCCGGCCCGCACCCGCTCCACGAAGTCCGTGATGAACGCCTCGCACGAGAGATAGTGGATCGCCGCATCCGGACGGGCCCGCTTGATCTCCAGGCACACCGCCTGCAGAAGGTGCGTCTTGCCCAGCCCGACCTTGCCGTGGATGAACAGCGGGTTGTACGCGTAGCCCGGGTCGTTGGCGACCGCCTGGCACGCCGCGTGCGCCAGGCGATTGCTCGTGCCGACCACGAAGTGCTCGAAGTCGTAGTCCGGGTTGATCACCAGCGAGCCGGGGCCCAGCGGCTCGGCCTCCGAGGCGTAGTACGCCCGCGACGGGCCGCGCGTGCCGGGGTGGCGGACGACCAGCCGTTCATCTGGCCCCGAACCCGCCCCGCGTCCGCCGAACTCGTCCGCATCGCCTTCTGTGACGTCGGCACCAATCCCCTGCGCGCCGGGCCCGACCGCCAACGGCTGCACGCCGCTGCCCACCGCCGGGGCGCCCAGCAGCCCCTCGGCCTCGTCGATCACGCGCCCGGGCCTCGACTCGGCCCGGTCCGACTCGCCCGGCCCGATGAACCGGATCGCCAGCAGGCGCCCCGTCACGGTCCGCAGCGCGTCGTTGAACTGGTCCAGGCAGTGCCGACGCAGGTAGTCGCGGTGCACCGGCGAGTGAGCCCGCAGCACCATCGACCCTCCGTCAACACCCACGAACTCGATCTCGTCGAACCAGTTGCGGCACAGCGTCGGGTACGCCCCGCGGATGTGCGCCAGCACGCTCTTCCAGGTTTGCCGATCAGGATCGCGCATCGCGCCACACGCCCCCAATCAACGCCTCGCGACGCCCCACACAGCGTCCGCGCCCACCACGCCCACGCCCGCGGCCGCGCCGACAGAACGACCGCCCCATCGCGATCGCCCCGCACACACACGCGCTCCCGAAACAGCCCGCCCGCGCAAGCACACACGAAGCCGCGCCGCCAGCACGGTCGCGGCGACGGTCACGCGGAGGACCACTCACCAGATTCAGGGCCACCGGACTCAACCGCGGCACCACACCGCGGCTCGATCAACAACGGGGGCAAAGGTACTTCACACCCCGCCCACAGTCAACTCGCCGGCGCACCCGCAACCGACACGACGCGCGACGCGACACGCGCAACCCCCTACGCTTGCCCGGTGAACGACGCCGCCGCAACCGACAACGCAAACGCACGCGACGCCGTCGATGCCGCACCCGCCGCCGACGCCGCAGCGCCATCCGGACCGAACCCGCCAAGCAACCCGAGCGACGCCCCCGGCGTGTACGGCGAGCCGAACGCAGCGCCGAACGCCGAGCCGCACGAAACCATCGCCTCCGTCGCCCGCAAACTCGGCCCCGTCGCCTTCCTGGCGGCCTTCGCCGCCTTCATGCCCGCGATCGCCGGCATCGCCCTGCTCAGCACCCTCAACCCCGTCGGCGACTGGTTCAAGTCGCACGAACTCATGGGCGTGCTGATCTACGTCGTCGCGTTCATGATCCTGGCGGGCCTGGCGTTCCTCCCGACCTACTCGCAGGCCGTCCTGGGCGGCTGGGCCTTCGGGTTCGGCATCGGCTTCCCCGCCGCGCTCGCCGGGTTCTTCGGCGGCTCGATCATCGGCTACACCCTGGCCAAGCACCTCGGCGGCGATCGCGGCGAGAAACTGATCAACGAGCACCCGAAGTGGCGGGCCGTCCGGGACGCCCTCGTCGGCGGGCGGGAGGGCGCCGGTTTCTTCCGCACCGCCGGCATCGTCGCCCTGCTGCGCTTCCCCCCGAACTCGCCCTTCGCCCTGACCAACCTGGTCATGGCCGCCGCCAAGGTTCCGCGCATGCCGTTCGCCGTCGGCACGCTGGTGGGCATGGCCCCGCGCACCGCCGCCGCCGTCTACATCGCCGGGCTCATCCAGGGCGAGTTCAACCGCGACGCGATCAACGACGCCACCCCCTGGTGGATCCTGCCCAGCGGCATCGTCATCACCATCGTCGCGCTGGGCATCGTCGGCCTGATCGCCAACAAGGCCATCCACAAGGTCACCGGCTATCGCAAGGGCCAGCCGGCCCCGGCCCCCACGCCCGAGGCCCCACGCGAAGCCTGATCAAGACCCGCCCCGCCGCCTCTCACGCCATCGCCCGGCGCCGGCTCTCGCCCGTCTTCACGCCCGCCCCGGCGACCATCGACGCCACGATCATCGCCCCCAGCAGCCACACGCACTGCACCGCGACGAACGCCAGCCGGTCCACGCCCTCGGGCGTGGCCTCGAGCCCGCGCGACGCCAGCGCGCTCCACCCCGCCATCCCGACAAGCACCAGCCCGGCCAGCCTGGCCCTGGCCCCGCTCACCTCGCGCCCCCGCGCCCCGCTCATTTGCCCGCGGAGCAGTACGACAACACCGATCGCCACCAGTGCCAACTGGATCCCAAGAAGCATGGGCGTCCCTCCTGCGTTTCCGGACCTCTCCCTCACACCGACCCGCTTCTTGTGGTTCCCCCCTGTTTCGGGTCTACCTCTGCCATTCCCAAGCCCCGCCTCCGGATCCCGGCCCAACTCCTCGCCCTGGGGCACGAACCCTCGGCACGGATTGCCGACCCCGCAGAGGCGGATCGCCCCCGCGGGCAAACCCTTGCCGCCGCCGCTCGTAGAACAGTGGACCGAGGCCCGATGTTGGTCCGGGGTGCGGCCGCCACGCGCGGGCCCATGCCAGCGTCCGAGAACACGGCCCGCCCCGATTCGGGCCGATCTTCGCGCGATCGGGCGCTGACACGGGCCGAATCTGCTTCGCGTCCCGAATACGATCGCTCAGCAAGGAGGGCACCATGCCAGCCGACCGCCGCACGACGAACCACAGCCCGGCACGCCGCCCGACCCGTCTGGTCGCGCCAGCCAGGTGTGCCGCGGCCCTGATCGCGATCGCCGGGCTGGGCGGCGTCGCCTCCGCCCAATACAACCTCGGCGACGGCACGAGCCTCTACAACCCGCTGGAGCGGGCCCGGGCCCGACCCGGCACGACCGCCGGCAACGACGGCGCGGGCCTGAGCCGGTCGCTCGAGCGCGACCTGGGCCGCGGCGTGCCCCGCCTGGGCCCGAACAACGCCGCCGCCTTCAACCGCCAACTGGCCATCCGCAACGCCATCGTGACCGGCAACGCCCCCAACGGCGCTTCGTTCCGGGGCGACGTGGGCTACATCGCCCCCAACGACTTCCGGGGCGAACTTGGGTCCAACGACCTCTTCGCCTTCCGGCGCGACTCGCTGTTCTCCGGACTGGCGGGCATGGGAATCCGCGGCACCGAGGCCCTCCAGTACCAGATGGCGCTCTCCACCGCCAATCCCAGCGGCATGCTCGGCAACGGTGCCGGCATCGTCGAACGCAGCGGAGGCGGCGTCGGCCCGCAGGCAACCGGGTTCTCGGCTCCCACCACCGGCGTCCAGACGCCCGGGGCCGTGCGCCCCGGCACGATCACGCCGGGCACCATCACGCCCGGCACCGACGCGAACACCGACCCCCTCCCGGCCTCGTCCGATCCCTACGCCCTCCAGACCGGCTCGCTCATGGGCATGCTCCGGTCCACGTCGGCGTACACCGTCAATCGCGGCATCCAGCCCGAGATGCTCGCCCAGATGGCCAACCCCAACACCGGGGAGGTCTGGGGCCTGACCGCCTCTCCGCTCCGCGGCATCCGCATGGACTCGCTTGTGAGCGCGAGCACCCAGATCGAGCGCCCGGGTGCCGCCCCCACCGGGGCCGCCGACAGCGGCGCGGTCGATCCCTCCCAGCCGAACACGTCGATCAACGCGGGCCCGGGCACGAGGGCCCAGTCGACCGTCGTGCCCAACTCGTACCAGGCGATGCTCAATCACGCGCGCGAGGTCGCCGCCGGCCTCGCCACGCCCCCAGGGCAGGACCCGCCCGCGGGCCAGAACCCGGGCAACGCACCCGGCACCGATCCGGGCGTGTCCACACCCGGTACGACACCGGGAACCACACCGGGAGGCACGCCGGACGCGATGGCCCCCGGCTCCGAAGAATGGGATCGGCGTCTGGCCGAGATCCGCGAGCGCCTGTCGCAGGACCTGTCCCAGCCGCAGGTGCTGCGGGAGTCCCGCGCGAACCTGCAGCGCGGCGAGTTCGAGCCGGGCGACGACCCGGCCAGCGACAACCGCACGCCCGGGCTGAACACCTTCCGCCCACTCGATCCCGAGGCCCTCCGCGTGATCCGCGAGTCGGGCCTGCGCCTCGAGCGGTACACCCCGCTCGAGAACCGCGAGGGCGTGTACGCCCAGCACATGGCGATCGCCGCCGAGTTGCTGTCGCGCCGGGCCTATTTCGACGCCGAGGAACGCTTCACCCGCGCCCTGGGCATGCGCAACGGCGACTGGATGGCGGGCGTCGGACGCCTGCACGCCCAGCTCGGCGCCGGCATGTACCTCTCGGCGGGCACGAACCTGCGGAACATGCTCGCCGAGCACCCGGAGGTCGCCGCCACCACCTACGACGCGTCGATGCTGCCGGCGGCGGACCGGCTCGACGAGATCGCCCAGGAACTCCGCACGAACATCTCCGGCGCGCTGGCGGGCCAGCGGGCCCTGCTCGGCACCGACTCGGCCCTGCTGCTGGCCTACCTGGGCTTCCAGCGCGGCAACGACGCCATGCTCCACGAGGGCCTCGACCTCTACCAGCGGCTGCTCGACCAGTACGCCCCCGATCCCGACGCCCAGGGGCAGTCCGCCTCGCAGCACGGGGCCGCCCTGCTCGAGATGGTCCGCGGCGTGTGGGCGGGCCAGATCGAGAACAACCGGACAGGCCTGCCTTGAGCGAGACGGCCTTCAGCACGCCCGGGCCGGACCACTGGCGTCCCGATGCTCGGGACGACGAGATGGGAAGCCCGCCACTCGACGCGCCGGGCGGTGAGCCGACGCTCCCGGGCCCGCGCGCCCCGGTCCGCCCCGACGAACGCCTCTCGCTCGGCCAGTTCCTGACCGACGGCTCGCTCTCGCGCCTGTTCGCCGAACTCACCGCGCTGGTCGGCGTGCGCGTCGAACTCCGCGACGAGCGGGGACGCCTCATCCTGCCCAGCGACGCCCCGCCGGGCTGGACGCTCACCGACGCGCCAGACCCGCCCGAGGACGCGATCCTCGAGCCGCTCGACGTCGCGGGCACCGTCGTCGGCTTCGCGGTGATCCACCCCGGCGCGCCCGCGCTGGGCGACAACACGAGGGCCCGCCTGCGCGGCGCGGTCCGGTACCTCATGGCCGGCGCGGCGGACCTGTGCGAGCAGGAAGTGGAACTCTGGGGGCGTCTGCGCGAGATGCGGGTGCTGCACCGCCTGTCGTCGATGCTGGTGCGGGGCGAGTCGATGGACCGCGTGCTAAAGGCCGCCCTCGAGTCCGCGCTCGACGTGCTCGACCTCGACGCCGGCTCGATCGTGCTGTTCCCGGAGGACGCCGAGGGCCCCGCCTCGGACCTGCACGAGGCCGAACTCGTGCTCAAGGCGTCGATCGGGCTCAGCGGCGACTGGCTGAACGACCCGCGTCCGCTCTCGAAGGACCGGCGCTTCGACCGCGAGGCCCTGGCGGGCGAGGTGGTGCGCGTGCACGACCTGCGGCGCGATCCACGCGTGAACATACCCGACCTGGTCCAGAGCGAGGGGCTCATCTCGGCCATGCAGGCGGGCATGGCGTTCCAGGACCAGGCCATCGGCGTGATGCGCCTGTACTCGCGCTCGCCCCGCGTGTTCACGGACACCGACGCGCGCCTGGCCCAGGTGCTGGCCAACCAGGCCGCCACCGCCGTCGAGCAGGCCCGCCTGCTCCGGGCCAAGCGCCACGAGGAGCAGTTGCAGCAGCAGGTGCTGCTCGGGGCCGCGGTCCAGCGACGCATGCTCCCGGACCGCGTGCCGAGCATGGCGCGGTTCGACGTGGCCTTCAGGTACGTCCCGAGCCTGGAACTCGGGGGCGACTTCCTCGACGTGTTCGAGATCGGGCCGAAGGCGACGGCGTCGCTGGCGGTGGCGGTCGGGGACGTGGTGGGCAAGGGCCTGCCCGCGGCCTTGCTCATGTCCGCCTGCCGCGCCTCGCTGCGGGCCCACGCGCAGGACGATGGCCCTGTGGATGTGCCGACCGTGCTGGCGTGTGTGAACCGCGACCTGTGCCGCGACACGCTCGACACCGAGTTCGTCACGGTCTGGCTCGGCGCCCTCGACGCCGCCACCGCCCGCCTGACGTACTGCTCGGCCGGGCACGACCCGCCGATCCTGTTCCGCGCCCCGGACCAGCCGCGCCGCCCCCGCCCCGAGGACATCCAGATGCTCCCGGCCGAGGGGCTGGTCATCGGCATCGACGAGGACCAGTCGTACCGCCCGGCCTCGGTGGACCTGCGCCCCGGCGACGTGCTGGTCTGCTACACCGACGGCCTCATCGACGCCCGCTCGTTCCTGGGCGAGCGGTTCGGTCGCGAACGCCTCCGCTCGGCGGTCCTGCACGGCATCGCCCTGGAGCCCGACGCCCCCGCCCAGGTCGTTCTCGAACGCATCTTCTGGGAACTCCGCTCGTTCACCGGGCTCAAGGGCCAGGTGGACGATCAGACGGTCGTCGTCGTTCGGGTTCGATAGGGCCATGACCCGAGGCGTTTGGGCGGATCGGACGCCCCGCATCCTCACAGACCCCGGAACACCTCCCGGGAAGTCGCACGGAATCACGTCCGATACCGCTTCCTGGCGAATCTCCGGCACCGCTGGCCGCGCCATCGTGTATCTTGTGGGGTTCCGGGGGGCAATCCGCTTCGGGGAGGCGCATCTCATGCAGATCAGCAGCATCGTCCTGGCCGCGGCCTGCGGCCTGGTGGTTGGCGTTCCGCAGGCTCTGGCACAGGACGCCCGCGCGGGCGAGCACGGCGCGAATGTCGGCGCGGCCGATCGGGTCGACGGGCACACCCTGGTGAGCGTCCAGATCCGCTCGCTGCGCGACATGCGCGTCGTGATGAGCGTCTCGCGCGACTGCTGGACCGAGACGCCCGGCCTGGGGCGCCAGGACTGGCTGATCCCGCCGGGCGGGCTCGAGGTGCTGGATGCGGCGGGGCTGGAGTACGAGATCGCGATCCCGGACGTGCAGGCGCGGATCGACGCCGAGCGGGCCCGGATCGAGGCCCACAACGCGGCGCTGGCCCAGGGGCTGATCGACGATCCGTCGTGGTTCACCGACTTCAAGGACCGCGACCAGTACTCGGCCCAGATCGACGCGTGGGTCACGTTGCGCCCGGACATCGCCACCCGCCTGAGCGTCGGCACGTCGCTGGAAGGGCGTGACGTGTTCGGCGCCCGCCTCAACGCCCCCGGCACGACGCCGGGCACGAAGCCCGCGTTCTTCCTGCAGTCCATGCAGCACGCGCGCGAGTGGCTCGCCGGCATGACCACGATGTGGACCGGCGACTTCCTGGTCGAGAACTACGGCACCGATCCCGGCGCGACGTTCCTGCTCGACAACTACGAGATCATCATCGTCCCGATCGTCAACCCCGACGGGTACGTCTACACCTGGACCAACCAGCGCCTGTGGCGCAAGACCCGGCGGAACAACGGCGGCGGGTCCTTCGGCGTCGACCCCAACCGAAACTGGGACGCCAACTGGGGCGGCGTCGGCTCCTCGGGCGATCCCAACAGCGAGACCTATCGCGGCCCGTTCGTGTTCAGCGAGCCCGAGGTCGTGGCCGTCTCGAACTTCGTCTCGGCCAACCCGCAGATCGCGGTCGCGGTCGACACGCACACCTACGCCCAGAACATCCTCTCGGGCATCGGCTGGACCTACGACCGCCCGGACGACGAGGCCCTGCAGCGCGGAGCCATGCACGCTATCAACACCGGCATGCACTCGTCGAGCACCAAGACCTATCTGACCGGCCCGGGCTCGGTCGTGCTCTACTTCACGTCGGGCGGCGCGAAGGACTGGTTCGGCGACACCGCCGGCGCCCTGGGCTGGACCATCGAACTCCGCCCCGACCAGGGCAACGAGGGCGGGTTCATCGCCGAGCCCTCGGAGATCGTGCCCACCGGGCAGGAGTACTTCGCGGGCATGGTCGAACTCGGGCATTTCCTGATCGACCAGCCGCTGGGGTTCCATTTCCTCGAGGGCGCGCCCGATGCCCTGTCCGAGAACACGACCACCGACATCATCGTCGATGTCAGCCGCGGGCTGTATCCGATCGCCTCCGACCCCAACGCGATGGTCCACACCCGCATCGGCACCAGCGGCCCGTTCACCGCGACGCCCATGACCCTGATCGAGCAGAACGTGCACTCGGCCGCGATTCCCGCCGGCGCGTGCGGCACGGTCACGCAGGTCTACTTCTCCGCCGCGTCTTCCAACGGCCAGACGTACACATACCCGGTCGGCGGGGCGAGCGACCCGCTCGAACTGCCCGCCCGCCAGGTCACGGTCGTCCGCTACGACGACTTCTCGTCCGGCTCGGCCGGGTGGTCCCTCTCGGCCCCGGGCGACAACGCCACCACGGGCCGCTGGGAGCGCATCGACCCCAACAACACCGAGTCCCAGGACGCCAATGACTACTACCTGCCCGGCGGCGACGTGTTCGCGATGATCACGGGCCAGAACCCCGAGACCAACGCCTCCAACGGCGACGTCGACGGCGGACGCACCACGCTGACCAGCCCGCTGCTCGACCTGGCCGACCACCCGGAGGCGATGGTCCAGTACGCCCAGTGGTTCTCGAACCACGGCGGCGAGGACACCACTATCAACGACATCTTCGAGACCGACGTCTCCAACGACAACGGCCAGACGTGGACCAACGTCCAGACCCTCGGCCCGCTCGGGCCCGACACCGCCAACGGCTGGTTCCTGCGCCGCTTCCGCGTGGCCGACTTCGTCGCGCCCACCGCCCAGACCCTCGTGCGCTTCGTCATCGCCGACACCGGTTCGGGCGACATCGTCGAGGGCGGCATCGACGCCTTCAAGGTCTGGTCGTCGTCGTGCCCGCTCCCGCCGGCCTGCCAGCCGGACCTGACCACCGGCGCCGTCGCGGGCATGCCCGGCTACGGCGTGCCCAACGGCGTGCTCAACAACGACGACTTCTTCTACTACCTGGCCCAGTTCGCCGCGGGCAACCTGGCCGTCGCCGATCTGACCACGGGCGCGGTCGCCGGCCAGCCGGGTTACGGGGTGCCTAACGGCATCCTCAACAACGACGACTTCTTCTACTACCTGGCGATCTTCGCCGCCGGCTGCTGAGCGCGGCAGAAGGAGCGCCCGAGAGACGTTGCATCCGCACCCCAGACGGCGCCGCCGTCTGGGGTGCTTTCGTTCGTGGGGGGGCTTCGGCGCGGGTCCGATGTGTGCCAACCAACCCGACGTGTCCCCGTGCGGGACGACTCATGCGACGCCACGAGAACGTGGCAGCGGCGCGGCGTCGGGCCGATCGATCAACTCCGGGGCGACGGGAAGAGCCCTTGGAATTCCGAACGGGCGTATCAGGACGGGCGCTCGCCCCACCTGCCGATCGGCCGCGCCGGTGCGTTCGCTGTGGAGGCGTTGCAGTGGCTCCGGCGTCCGAGCGAGGAAGGAGTGATGGCATGCGCCCCGGGGGATTGACAGGTTTCGCGTTGGTCGCGGCACTGGCGCTCGCGGTGATCACCGCTCGACCCGCGCCGGCCCAACCGGACATGAGCCGGGCCGTGCTCGAGCAGACCGCGGCGTACCAGGCCGGTTTCGGGGAGCAGTTCTATGGCGCGGTGACCGCGGGCGAGTCCGACTACTTCGCCGCCTGGATCGACCTCCGCGTGGGCGGGAACAACCCGACGGGGTACGACCTGTACGCCCAGCGGATCCGGACCGACGGCACCAATCTGTACCCCGGGAGCCTCAAACTCCTGCGCGACCCGGCCAGAGAAGCCACCGGCGTTCCGGCGGTCGCGTGGGGCGGCGGAGACGACTTCCTCGTCGCGTGGCACGAGGGTGCTGCGCTGTATGGCATGCGCGTCGCGTCGGACGGCACGCTCCGCGACCCGGCTGGCTTCCTCATCGACAGCCGCTCGACATCCCTCGAATGGCCCGCGGTCGCCAGCGACGGCTCCGGCGGTTTCCTCGTGGTGCAGGCGGCGGCCGGTTCGATCTACGCGACGCGCGTGGCCGGCGACGGAACGGTGCTCGATCCGGTCCCGCTGGTCGTGGCCAGCGGCGCAACGGCGCTCGGCTATCCGAAGGTCGCGTACGGCGACGGGGTCTACATGGTGGTGTGGGTGCAGACGCCCAACCAGGCCGTGTGGGCCGCCCGCGTCACGCCCCAGGGCCAGGTGCTCGATCCCGGCGGGGTCAACATCTCCGGAGGCGGAGCCGACATCGACGCCCACATCGACTTCGACGGGCAGAACTTCTACGTCGTGTGGCAGCGACGCAACGGGGTAGTCTGGGACATCTACGGGGCGCACGTCGATCCGCAGGGCACGCCGGTCTCCGGGCCGAGGCTCCTGCTCGACGGCGGCGCCCAGCCGTTCGTCGTGACGTGGGCGGCCCAGGTCGGCTTCAACGGCTCGGACCACCTCATCGCGTTCTCGACGTCAGAGCCGTTGTTCCTCAACTCCGACCTGTGGGCGATCAGGGTCGACCGCGACGGGGTGCCGGGCTCGCCGTTCCCGGTCTCGACGCTCGAAGGTCGCAGCCAGGACAGCTTTGGCGTCGCCACCATCGGGTCGCAGTTCTTCGTGCTGTGGCAGGGCAACTACGCCCGCGGCACCGAGTTCGTGCACGACACGCAGGCTGCCCGGATCGACGCGTCGGGCCTGGTGCTGGACACCCCCGCGCCCCTCGAGGTTTCGACGGGCGCCGCCTGGCAGACCAACAGCGCGACGTCGTTCGACGGGCAGCAGTTCGTCACCGTGTTCGAGGACTGGCGCGAGGGCAAGCCCGGCTACCAACCCGACCTCTACGCGATCCGAACCGCGATCGACGGCACGCCCATCGACGCCTCCGCGTTCCCCGTCGCCACTGCTCTGGGCCAGCCGCTGTCGCATCCCGACTCCGTGTTCGGGGGCGGCCAGCACGCGATCGTGTACGAGAGCCCGTTCGGGGCCGTGCGCATGGCAAGGGTGCTCCCGGACGGCACGGTGCCCAGCGGGCCCAACGGGACCGTCATCTTTACGAACGACCCCACCGGGGCGACCTCCCGCCCGAAGATCGCCTGGGACGGCCAGCGATACTGCGTCGCGTGGCACGATAATCTGCTCCTGACGGGGCAGAAGCCGCTGCAGTACGCCCTGGTCAACACGCTTGGCCAGATCGAGGCGGGGCCGTTCCACCTCGCACCGTCCACCGACGCCTCGTTCCACTTCGATGTCGCCGCGGTGGACGACGGATTCCTGATCGCGTGGTACGCGTTCGGAAGCACGGGCGGCGCGGTGTGGGTTGCGCACGTCGACTCGGCCGGCTCGTTGCTGGACACCAGGCTCGTCGAGTCCACAGGCTCCTGGCTCACCGAGCAGGTCAAACTCGCCTCCAACGGCCAGTCCTGCATCGTCGCATGGGCCAGGTACAACGACGGCAGGCACATCTACGCCCGTCGGCTGTCCCGGAACGGAGAGCCGACCGAGCCGACGTTCGTGGTCGCCGGTCAGGACGCCATCCCTCTGGCCATCCTCACCAGCGGCACCGACTACTTCATCATGGGCTCGCGCCGCGACGCGCAGGTCGACGGGAACCTCACCACCTTCCGGGTCCGGCTCGGACCGAGCGGCAGCGCGGTCGACCCGGAGGAGAACGTGTTCGTCGGACGCCGCTTCGAGCACTACGGCGACTCGTCTTTCGCCACGGCCCCGAGCGGGCGGGCGATCATGGCCGTCTCGTTCTGGGCCGACGATCCCTACAACGCCCCACGCGTCCAGGGCGTCCCGTTCATGACCGCGGGCTGCGGTCCCGATATCACCACCGGTGCAATCCCGGCGCAGCCGGGCTATCTCGTTCCCAATGGCATCCTGAACAACGATGACTTCTTCGCCTTCCTCGGCGAGTTCGCCGCGGGCAACCTGGCCGTCGCCGATCTGACCACGGGCGCGGTCGCGGGCCAGCCGGGCTACGGCGTGCCCAACGGCATCCTCAACAACGACGACTTCTTCTACTACCTGGCGATCTTCGCCGCCGGCTGCTGAGCAGCGCCCCACGCCGCACGGCTCGCCTCCAGCGTTTGCCTCCCCCAAGACCCCCGCAAGGGGGTCTTTCTTCGCGCCCGGCACCCGATTGCGATGGTGCCGGAGCGGGACGCTCCCGGCTTGCACGACGCCCGGGCTTTGGTACGCTGGTTTCTGAAACGGGGTGCGGAGTGGGCCGATCCGGGGGTCGGGCGGCGGTCCGCCCGCGACCCGAGGTCGGTTCGCTCGCACCCGTCCGCATCGGCGTGCCTCCACGTCGCCCGCGCGCGCGGGCGCGTCGCTTCGAAGGGCGCTCGCCCTCGTCCCCAGGGAGAAGATGTGATGCTCAAGACCCTCGCTGCCTCGGCCATGCTCGCGATCGCGGGTTCGGCCAGCGCGCAGACGCTGATCTGCGGCACGTTCGCCAACGCCGGCACGCGCGGCACGATGATCGACCTGCGCAACGACACGGCCACCCCTCTCACGATCGACAGCCTCGACTTCTTCGTCTGGTACGGCACATCCGCGCCGCCGAGTTACACCTTTGACGTGCAGGCCTACGCCGTGCTCGGCGGGTGGTCGGCCAACCAGGGCATGGTGGGCAACTGGACCCCGGTGGGCAACAAGACGGTGGTCACCAGCGGGCCGACGGGCAGCGTGGACAACCTGGAGATCACGGGGCTGACGATCAACCCGGGCGAGACCTGGGGCTTCGCGTTCATCTCGCTCAACGCCGGCGGTCCGAGCCAGTCGGGGGCGTGGCTCTCGGTCGTGCCGACGTCGCCGACGGTTTCGGATGGCAACCTGACGGCCGAGCCGGGGGCCGTCGTGAACGACCTGAACCTCACCCCGAACTCGTTCGGCGTCGGCAGCCGCATGTACGACGGGAGCATCAACTACACGCTGCAAGGCTCGTCGTGCGCACCCGATCTCACGACCGGCGCGGTGGCGGGCGCGCCGGGCTTCGGCGTGCCCAACGGCGTGCTGAACAACGACGACTTCTTCTACTACCTGTTCATCTTCTCAAACAACGACCCCGCGGCCGACCTGACCACCGGCGCAATCATGGGCCAGCCGGGCTACGGCGTGCCCAACGGCGTGATCACCAACGACGACTTCTTCTACTACCTCGCGCTGTTCGCCGCCGGCTGCTGAGCGGAGCCGCACGCGCCCGCAACGACGCCATCAACGCATCATCATGTCAGGCGGCGGCGTCCTTGGGGGCGTCGCCGCTTGTTGTTTCGGCCGGACCACGATCCGGTCCGGCAAGGCCTCACGTGCAGGGCGTCGCGCCGCTGCGGAGGTGGCCTCATACGAACTTGGTGAATTCCCTGCGCTCTCAGGCCGGGAACACGAGGACTCACCGCCGAGGCGCAGAGGTCGCCGAGGAAGGCGGATGCGTTGGAGTTTCTGCATCCCTCATCGCATTCTGCGCCTCGGCGGTGAGCGCCCCCGGCGTGGATCGAAGCGCGGGGACTTGTTCGAAGGCGTATCACGCGGCGCCCGCGGCTCCGGCCGCGTTCACCCCCAGCGACAGCATCGTGTGCAGCACCGGATACCGCACCTCGCACCGGTACAGGTCGAACCGCGCCCCCGTGTGCCCCGCCTGCTCGAGCACATGTGCGACCGCCTCGGCGTGGCGCGGGGCCCCGTCGATCGCGGGCACGGCTTCGACCTCGCCAAGCGCCGTCGCCGCCACCGGCTGCGGCAGCAGGTCCGCCGCCCGCTTCTCGAACACGTGCTCGGGGTGGTAGGGGCGCCCATAGATCGCCGCCGCCGCGCTGGCGGCGTCGCCCCGCCCCGCCGGCACCATGAGGTCGAACACGATGCGCTCGACGGGCACGCAGAAGATGTTGTTGGTCTCGTAGCGCCCCTTGGCCGCCCCGACGGCGCGGAGCGTCTGGCTCGTGTACAGCGTGGTCGCGCCCTTTCGACCGATCGCGGGCAGCGTCAGTTCGGTCTCGACGCCCCGCCCCACGCCCGAGTGGCGCATGGCCGCGAGCGGGCGGCTGCAGAACTCCTCGTGGAGCGTGAACGTTGGCTCGACACGGGCCGGGGCCTCGTGGGCCGTCCCGCTGGGCCTGGCCCACGAGATGATCGCGGCCCTGGAGTCCGGGCGCAACTGCTCGAGCCCGATGTGGGCCGAGAGCATGATCTCGTCGCCCGGCGTCTCGCGTCCGCCGTCTTGAGCGCCCGGAAGGAAGATCGTCGAGCGGACGAACAGTCTCATCCGCAGGCCCCAGGCGTGGGCGTTGCCGCGGTACAGGCCGCGCCGCAGGCGCATCTCGGCCTGCTCATCGACCGACGACCCGATGCCGCGGACCATCGTGACCAGCACGTCGCGGTCGCCCGCGTGCGACGCGGTGAAGGCCTCGAACCGCTCGAAAGCCTGCTCCACGGCGGCCCGCGGCGCGTCGCCGACGCCGTGCCTCGACGCCGCTTCGAGCAGGCGGGCCATCGAACGCCGGGCCGGCACGTTGGCGATCTGCGCCGTGGACCGATCGCGTGCCAGGCCAAACACCTGCCACGCCAGTTTCTTGTCCAGCCCGAGGGCCCGCTCGACATCGACCGCCCGCTCGATGGGCGCGCCCAGGGCGTCGAACATGTGCGCGAGGGCCTCGCCCAGGGCCGCCATCGAGGCCGCGGCCTGACCCTCGAACGCCTCGAGCACCCGCGGCTTGCCGCTGGTTCTGGATGTCCCGTTCCTTGGCATCCCGTGTTCCGATCGCTGCGGGGACCGAGCCCGACGGCGCGGCAGCCGGTGTATCGGTCGGCCGCTCCGGCCCGTGGGCGTGGCGAGTCCGCCGTCGCCGTTCAAAACAGTACCCACGAGTCCGTGATTGCGGGAACAGAAAGTTTCAGAAATCCTGTTGCGTTCCCGGACGCGGCGCGGTACAACGCCCTTCTCGTGATCCGTCGCCCACCCCGGAGGATGACCATGCCGATCCCGCGCCTCTCCCTCGCGTCCTGCCCGGCTGCCTGCATCGCCGCGCTCGCCATCGCCACCCTGGCCGGGCACGCCCAGGCCCAGTGCGCGGCCAACTGGGTGCTGGCCTCGGCGGGCCAGCCGGCGGTCAAGTCCGACCCGCTGCAGCGCCAGAACTCGGCCGCGGTCTACGACTCGGCCCGCGAGCGGATCGTCGTGTTCGCCGGGTACTGGAACGCCTTCGGCACCTACGGCGACACGTGGGCGTGGGACGGCACGTCGTGGAGCGAGATCCTGGCCCTGGCACCGCCCGCGCGGAGCAACCACTCGATGGCCTACGACGCCGCGCGCGACCGCGTCGTGCTCTTCGGCGGCAACGCCGGGGGCGCGATGGGCGACACCTGGGAGTTCGACGGCACCTCGTGGGCCCAGGTCTTCCCCGCCAACTCGCCCGCCCCGCGCTTCAACCACGCCATGGCCTACGACAGCACACGCAACGTCATCGTGCTCACCGGCGGCTTCGGCGCCACCCGATACAGCGACACCTGGGAGTACGACGGCACGAACTGGGTCCAGCGCACCGGCACCTCCTACGGCGGGCGAAACGGGCACGGCATGGCCTTCGACGCCTCGCGCAACACCATGGTCATCTTCGGCGGGTTCAACGGCTCGCGCCTGGGCGACACGCGCGAGTACAACTCCGCCACCGGCAACTGGAGCACCTCGCCCGCCATGGGGCCGAGCAGCCGCCAGTACACCCCGCTGGCCTACGACGCCGACCAGCAGGTCATCGTGCTCTTCGGCGGGCAGACCGGGGCCGGCTCCGACGACCGGGCCGAGGACACCTGGGTCTTCGACGGCGCGGCGTGGACGCAGGTCGGCTCATCCGGCCCGTTCCGGCGCGACCAGCACCTGACCGTCTACCACGCCGCCCGCAAGGAACTCGTCGTCTTCGGCGGGTACCAGGGCGCACCCAACGGCGGGACCGTCGGCGACACCTGGACCACCGCGTGCGTCGCCCAGTGCGACCCCGACCTGACCACCGGTGCCGTCGCGGGCGCGCCGGGCTTCGGCGTCCCGAACGGCGTGCTGAACAACGACGACTTCTTCTACTACCTGTTCATCTTCGCAAACAACGACCCCGCGGCCGACCTGACCACCGGCGCGGTCCCGGGCCAGCCCGGCTACGGCGTGCCCAACGGCGTGATCAACAACGACGATTTCTTCTTCTACCTCTCGCTTTTCGCCGCCGGGTGCTGAGCCCTCGGCGAGCCACACCTCGCGGGGCGATCGTTCGCACGGCATTCGGTACCCAATCGCCTTGGAAATCCGGGTCTCGCTGGTACACTGGCGGAGGCGTCGCCGCCCTCCGATCGGGCCGTCGCTGCTTCCCGGAGACATCGGCATGGGCTGGTGCGTGCGCGTGGCGTTGGCGGCGTGGTGCGCGGTGCTGCCTCTGTCCCGCGCCCAGGCCCAGTGCGACCAGTGGACCCAGGTCCCGACGAGCGCCTCGCCCGCTTCCTACTCCATCGACCTGGTGTACGACGAGGCCCGCCACGTCGCCCTGGCCGTCGGAAACGACTACCCCGCCGCGCCCGACTACACCAGCATCCTCCAGTTCAACGGCTCGTCCTGGATCCCCGTGATCTACGGTGCCGGCCCGATCCCCCAGGGCTTCCGGCTCTCCAACGCGATCTGCTACAACCGCGCCCGCCAGAGCGTCATGCTCTTCGGTGGCATCGTCGGCGTCGGGGCCGCGGCCCACGCCGTCGACGACTTCTGGGAGTGGAACGGCTCGTCGTGGGTCCAGTTCCCAAAGGCCGGGGTTTGGCCGCCCGGCGGCACCTGCAAGATGGTCTACGACCCCGCTCGCGACCGCGTCATCCTCATCAAGTCAGACCCAAACTCCACCGGATTCTGGACGACATGGGAATGGGCCGGCGGCGTGTGGCAGCAGGGCCCCACGCTCGGCCCCATCGGTTCTGGCGGATACCAGGTCTCGTTCTGCTTCGATGAGTCCCGCGGCGTCGGCTTCGTCTACTGCATCGCCAGCGACGACTTCTACCAGCAGGTCTGGGAGTACACGCCCGGCCCCACCGCCGCCCAGGGCCTCTGGCAGAACATCCCCAACTCCGGCGCGCCGACGCAGGGCCTCGAGGTCGTCGCGATGGCCTACGACGCCTTCCGCCACCGCGTCGTCCGCCACGCCGGCCGCCCCGCGGGTGCCCTCTACAACTTCACGTACGCGACACATGCCTGGGACCCCAACGCCCGCGCCTGGGACCTTATTACCACCACCAACTTCGAGAACCGCCGCGGCTCCGCCCACGCGTGCTTCGATCCCGACAACGACCGCATCCTGCTCTACGGCGGCGCCCGCCAGGACATCGGCCCACCCGTCACCTTCCACGAGTACCACGACACCTGGGCGCTCACCACCGATCGCCCCGGCCTGGCGATCGATCTGCCCCCCGCCGTCGCCTGGTGCGAGGGCCAGACCGGCGTGCTCAGTGTCGCGACTGCCGGAGCCGTGAGCATCCAGTGGTACAGAAACGCGAGCCCGATCCCCGGAGCGACCTCGCCCATCCTGGTCGTGAGTCCAGTCACCCAGGCCAGCGCCGGCGGCTACCAGTGCGTCGTGGGCAACGCCTGTGGCGTGCTTGCCAGCCGATCCTGCGCCGTCACCGTCCGCACCCCACCCTCCGTCAACATCCAGCCCATCGCCGACCCCACCGCCTGCCCCGGAACCAACATCTCCATCATCGGCCCGGGCGTTGCCGGCACCGCCCCCTTCACCATCCAACTCCAGAAACAGTGCGGCGAGTTCTGGTGCGACCTGCCCGGCCAGGTGAACGCCCCCGGCAACATCTTCATCCTCCAGAACGCCACCAACACCGACACAGGGAACTACCGCTTCGCCGTCACCAACGCCTGCGACACCGCCATCACCGCGACCTTCCACATCCAGGTCGGCGTCACCTTCAACTCCTTCTACCAGGATGCCAGCGTCGCCCCCTGCGACACCGCCACCTTCACCTTCTCCGCCTCCGGCGTCGGCCCGCTCTCATACCAGTGGTACCACGGCTTCGAACCCCTGTCCGACGATGGCCGCATCACCGGCGCCAACACTCCCACCCTCACCATCGCCGGCGTCCGCTACGAGGACGAGGGCCAGTACCAGTGCGCCGTCTCCGACCTCTGCCAGACACTCAGCCCGGGCGTGAAGACCCTCTCCATTCCCGGCGCACCCGCCTGGACCCACCGCACCAGCAGCGGCCCGCCACGACGCCTCGCCTACACCACAGACATGGCCTTCGACGAGGCCCGAGGCGTCGCCGTGCTCTTCGGCGGCTTCGGCGGGCCGATCAGCACCTACCTCGCCGACACCTGGGAATGGAACGGCCTCGAGTGGACCCAGAAGTTCCCCGCCCACACCCCAGGCCCACGCTCCGAGCACGAACTCGTCTACGACCCCGCCCGCGGCGTCATCCTCCTCTTCGGGGGCTACTCCCCCGCCGTCGGTTTCAACGCCGACGTCTGGGCCTACGACGGCGACGACTGGACCCTCCTGACCACCTCGCCCAACGGCCCCACGACCAACTACGCCCAGCAGGGCGACGCCGCGTTCGACCGGGCCCGCAACAAGCTCATCGTCCTGGCCGAGTACATCGGCGGCCCCCAGCCCACCAGCCGCACCTGGGAACTCGACTCCACCACCCTCCAGTGGCAGATGACGTTCGAAGGGCCCGCCCCGTACTACCGCACCGCCCCCATCGCCTTCGACCCCTCGCGCAACACGCTCTATGGCCAGACCACCAGCATGACCCTGCCGTGGCTCAACACCTGGCGCTACGCGCCAGGGCTCTGGGCCGTCAGCGTCGGCGCCCAGACCCCCGACCGCTACTGGCCCGTGCTCGCCTACGACACCACCCGCCAGCGCGTCACCATGTTCGGCTGCTGCCGCGACATCGGCAGCCCCAGCGTCTACCGCACCGACACCCACGCCTTCGACGGCTCGACCTGGACCACCATCCTCCCCGACTTCCATCCCAACGTCTTCGATGCGCTCGTTCCCGCCGCCATGTGCTACGACTCCCGCCGCCGCGCCATGGTCGTCGTCGGCAACACATACAACAACAGCCTCCCCACCAACCCCATGGACACCTGGGAGTACCGCTACTTCGACCGCCCCGTGTTCGACCGCCAGCCGCAGGACCAGCCGCTCGCCGTCGGCGCAACCACCCAGTTCGAAGCCCTCGCCACCGGCCGCGGCCTGCTCACCTACCAGTGGCGCAAGGACGGAACCCCGCTCGCCGACGGACCGACGCCCCATGGCAGCACCATCAGCGGCGCCACCACACCCACCCTCACCATCGCCAACACCCGCCCCCAGGATGCCGGCGTCTACGAACTGGTCGCCACAGGCCCCTGTGGCCCCGCCACCAGCAGCCCCGCGAGCCTCGGCGGGGGCTGCCGCCCCGACCTCACCACCACAGCCATCCCCGGCTCGCCCGGCTACGGCACGCCCAATGGCGCGCTGAACAACGACGACTTCTTCTACTACCTCACCCAGTTCGCCGCCGGCAACGCCGCCGTCGCCGACCTCACCACAACCGCCGTCCCCGGCCAACCCGGCTACGGCATCCCCAACGGCACCGTGAACAACGACGACTTCTTCTTCTACCTCTCCCTCTTCGCCGCCGGTTGCTAAAGAGAGCCCTGGGCGCAAGCTCAGGCACGTTCCACCTCCCCGAGCAACCCAGCCGCCGCCCCTTCGCGCGCCACGAGCGCGTTTGCGCGCGCGCCGCTGCGCGCGCACCTTTGTGCGCGCCTTTTCCATCACGATTTGGCACGACAAAACCAGCCCCTCCCGCGCCCGACGCAAAGTCGTAATGCAGCGGCGCGCGCCCAAACCTGCACGCAGGGGGGATGGGTAGAGGGTCGCACGAAACGACCCCCGCGGGCCACCGCCCGCAAACCCGTCCGGCCCGCGAGGGCCTCCACCACACGCCCGCCACGCGCGGGCAAGCCCAGGCCCCTTCGCGGGCCGAATCGCCCAGGGGTGCGCCATGACCGACCGTCTCCTCGCGTCCGAAGCCGGGGCTTCCACCGACCCCGAAGTGTCCACGCTCGCCCGCGCCATCGACGCGCACCGGCGCGACGCCCTCCCGCGCCTCGAGCGCCTCTGGACCTACTTCCGCAACGCGCCCGAGACGCTCGGCATGGCCCCCTGGGCCTTCAAGCGCACACGCCACGGCCAGGAGACCGGCCTCCCGCCGCGACTCCGCCCCTCCGGCTCCGACCCCCGCCTCGACGACCGCTGGCAGGCCGCACCGGAGATCGTCATCGAGAACGACATCGCCTGGCGCATCCAGACCATGGTCGACTTCATGGTCGGCCGCCCCGTCCGCATCCTCTCCACCCTCGACGACCCCGCCCGCGCCGCACAGATCGAGGCCGCCCTCGACGCCGTCTGGGAAGCCTCCGGCGGCATCGCCCTGCTCCAGGACATGGCCCTGCTCGGGCACGTCTACGGGCACGTCGACCTGGTCGTCCGCGCCCCCGAACCCACCCACATCCCCGACTCCCCCGCCGACGCCGTCCGCATCGAACTCATCGAGCCGACCCGCGGCCTCGCCCTCCAGAACCTCCACGACTTCCGCATCATCGACGCCTACGCCATCCTCACCGAAGCACCCGACACGAGCGAAAGCGCGAACCGCGCCTCTCGCGCCGGCCGCCCCCCGCTCCCGCAGTCCACAACCACGACCATCGAACTGCTCACCCCCACCTCGCGCCACATCCTCCGGCGCACCACCGACGCCTTCGAGACCATCGACGAGTCCATCGAGACCGCCTTCGAAGGCCGCCTGCCCATCGTCCACATCCAGAACGTCGCCCAGCCCTTCCGCTACGACGGCCTGAGCGAGGTCGAGCAACTGATCCCGCTGCAGGACGAACTCAACACGCGACTCTCCGACCGCGCCAGCCGCGTCACCCTCCAGTCCTTCCGCATGTTCCTGGCCAAGGGCCTCGACAACTTCGACGGCACCCTCATCGGCCCCGGACGCGTCTTCGCCACCGACAACCCCGACGCCTCCATCCTCCCCTTCGGCGGCGACACCGACAGCCCCTCCGAGGCCCGCCACATCGACGAGATCCGCGAGGCCATGGACAAGATCTCCGGCGTGCCCCCGCTGGCCGGCGGCGTCGTCCGCGCCAAACTCGGCAACCTCTCCTCCGCCAACGCGCTCCGCATCACGCTGCTCTCTTTGCTGGCCCGAACTGCCCGCAAGCGATTCGCCTACGGGCGCGGCATCCTCGAGGCCTCGCGCCTCGCCCTGGCCGCCCTCGACGCCGCCGGCATCCTCCGAACCACGCCCGCCGAGCGCTCGCTCCGCCTGGCCTGGCCCGACCCGCTCCCGCCCGACCTCACCCGGGAGATCGCTGCGGCCAAGGCCAAGCAGGACCTGGGCATCCCGCGCGACCAGATCCTCGCCGAACTCGGCTACGCCCCCGACAACGGCATCGAGTAGCCGCCACTCCCTCTGCCCCTTCGTCCCTCTGACCCTCCGCCCCTTCAGGAGCACCCCATGCCCGACATCACCGACACCGACGACCTCCACACCGCCCTGGCCGACGCGCGGCGCGAACTCGACTCGCTCCGCACGGCCCTCGACACCGCCGAGCGACGCCGCCAGATCGAGCGTGCCCTGGCCGAGGCCGACGCGATCGACCTCGAGACCGCCTCGCTGCTCACCGAGGCCGCGGTCAGCCAGATGGACGAGGCCGACATCAACGCCGCGGTCGGCGAGCTCAAGCGCCGCAAGCCCTTCCTCTTCGCCCGCCGCACGCCCCGGTCGACTGTCATGGCCCCGCGTGCCCAGCACGACGCCCGGGCCGAGCACCTGGCCGGCGCCCGCGAGGCCGCGGCCAACACGGGGGACCGCGCCGCCCTCCTCCGCTACCTCCGCCTCCGCCGCAGCGCCTGAACGCCGCGGGCTCATCAAACGGATTCCAACACAGAGGCACAGAAACACAGAGCCCAACACAGAGCCAGACCCCCATCAAACCAATCCAAGTCGCCTCCCTCTGTGCCCGTCTCTGCGCTTCTGTGCCTCTGTGTTGACTCTCGCTCCGCCACTCCGTCTCTCCGTCACTCCCGAAAGGACCCCCATGCCCTTCACTGGCAAAGCCACATACGACGCCGGCGCCACCCTCCCCGAACTCGCCGAGGACGTCTCCGACATCGTCTCCATCGTCTCCCCCTACGAGACCCCCCTGCTCGACCACCTGGGCGACCCCCGCGCCCCGGCCCTCTCCACCGTCCACGAGTGGATCGAGGACGCCCTCCTGCCCAACACCGACCTCATCAACCAGACCTCTTTCACCCCCTCCGCAACCGCCGCCACCAGCATCACCGTCGACAACGGCGCCTACTTCCAGGTCGGCGACCTCGTCCGCCCCGACGAGTCCTCCGAGGTCATGCTCGTCACCGCCATCGCCACCAACACCCTCACCGTCGTCCGGGCCTACGGCGGCACCGCCGCCCACGCCCTGGCGAACAACATGAAACTCACCATCCTCGGCAACGCCGCCCTCGAGGGCGCCGCCGCCCCCGCCGCACGCTTCACCACCCGCGCCCGGCGCAGCAACTACACGCAGATTTTCACCGCCACCGTCGAGGTCTCCGGCTCCATGCAGGCCGCACGCGCCGCCGGCGTCGCCGACGAGGCCGACTACCAGAAGGCCGAGCGCATGCGCGAACTCCTGCGCGACCTCGAGAACACCGTCCTCAACGGCGTCGCCCCCAGCGCCACACAGCAGGGCTCCTCCACCGTCCGCCGCTCCATGAACGGCATCATCAACTCCATCGCCACCAACATCTTCACGCCCGGCACCGGCGGCTTCCCCCTGGGCGGCGGCGCCGGCGAGGACGAACTCACCGAGACCCTCATCAACGCCGCCATGCGACGCATCTGGGACAACGCCTCCGGCCCTGTCGACACCATCGTCGTCGGCGGAGCCCAGAAACGGCGCATCAACGAGTTCCTCTCCGCCCAGCGCGGCTACGCCCCCAGCGACACCACCCTTCGCTCGCTCGTGTCCGTCTACGAGTCGGACTTCGGCGTCTGCCGCATCATCACCTCACGCTGGATGCCCGCGGGCGTCGCCCTCTTCCTCGACTCCTCACGCATCGACGTGCTCCCACTCGCCGGTCGCTCCTTCCAGGCCCGCCCCCTGGCCACCACCGGCGACGCCATCAGCCTCCAGATCCTCGGCGAGTACACCCTCGAGTTCCGCAACGAAGCCGCCCACGGCCTCATCCGCGGCCTCGCGGCGTAAGCGAGCCAGGTGCCAGGTGCCGAGTGCCGAGTGCTAAGTGCTAAGTGCTAAGTGCTGAGATCTCAGATCTCAAGTCTTGAATCTCAAGTCTCGAATCTCAGATCTGAAGTCCTCACACCTCCTCTCCCTTCTCTCCACTCTCTCTTCTCTGCTCTCTCCCCAGCACTCCCCCCAACCGCGTGCGGCCACACCACGGGCCGCCGCACGCGTCACCCCGCGGGGAACCAACCCACCCCGCGGGGCTTCCAGCCTCCTCTCCCCTCGCTCATCTCTCTTCTCACTTCTCTCCTCTCTTCGTCACTTCGTCACTCCATCACTCCGTCACTCCGTCACTCGGACCCCACCATGTTCACCAAAGACCGCGACCTGCTCGCACTCGAACCCGCACTCTTCCGCGACGTCGCATGGATCGCCCAGCGCCTCGTCCGCGGCACCGGCACCATCGCCGGCACCACCCTCACCCTCGCAACCGCGGACACCACCCTCGAAGCCGCCGGCGTCACCACAGGCCACGTCCTGTCCTACGACAACGTCGCCCTCGAAGTCGTCGAGCGACTCTCCGCCACCACCGCCACCGTCTCCCGCCCACGCCCCGACCCCGACGACCCGCCCATCCCGCCGGCACCCTCGGCCGCCAACCTCCTGGCCGAGATCACGACTTTCGCACCCCAGATCGCGATCATCCACGACCAACTGCTCCGCATGCTCGGCATCGACCCCGCCGACCCCGGAGCCGAGATCACCGAAACCAACATCACCAACCCGCGCAGCCTCATCCTCCCCGAGGCCCTGGGCGCCCTGCACCTGATCTACACCGCCGCCGCCGCACCCCAACGCCGCGACGGCCCGCTCGCCGAGCGCGCCGACATGTACCGCCGCCGCTACGCCCAGGAACGCCAGCGCACCGTCGTCCGCCTCGACCTCGACAACGACGCCATCGCCGACGCCACCCGCCGCTTCTCCGTCGCACAACTGCTCAGATAAGAAGGGGCAAAGGGGTCAAGGGGCAGAGTGAGCCAACTCGCCGCCTGCTCCCTCGCGCCATCCCCTCCCTTCGTCCCTCCGCCCCTTCGCCCCTCAACCCCTTCGGACCCCCACCCCATGCTCATTCTGAACCCCCGCAACGTCCGCTTCGGCTCCGCTACCTGGCCCGACGTCACCCTGGTCGCCATCGACCGCGACGCCGCACGCCTCGCCCTCGAATGGTCCGACCTCGGCCCGCACCCCGTCTTCGCAGACGCGCCCGAGCAGCGACTCACCATCCGCATCATCCAGGACGCCCCCAGCGAGGACATCAACACCCCACGCCCCGGCGACCAGGACACCCTGACTCTCTACACCTCCCCCACCGCCGCGGACGCTCGCCGGCGCAAAGTCACCACCACCGCCGTCATCACCTCCATCACCCACGAACTCTCCCAAACCCGCGGCCACCAGCGCCGCATCACCCTCACCGCGATTTCCACCGACGGCGCGACCGATCCGATCGCCGTCTCGGACCCCGTGCTGGGCGAAGTGTGATTTGAGAAGGGGCCGAGGGTCAGAGGGACCAAGGGGCAAAGAAACTCCGAGCCCGCAGTCCAACCCGCCATCTCGTCTGCCTCAGACCCCTTTGCCCCTCAGTCCCTCCACCCCTCCGCCCCTTCTCCTTCGGAGCAACCCATGCCCTCCTCTTTCAACGCCGTCGACCTCTTCGGCCCAGGCCCCCACCGCTTCAGCCTCGGCACCCAGGGCAACGCCATCGTCCCCTTCAGCGAGTACGTCCAGGCCTTCGTCCCCGGCTCCATCGCCTACGGCCTGCGCGACCTGGACGTCATCGTCACCGGGCGACTCGTCGCCGACACCGAGGCCGCGCTCTGGGCCAAACGCGACGCCATCACCGCCGTCATCCAGCACCCGCCCGCGCCCGCCACGCTCATCGACCACCACGGCCGCCAGTGGACGTCCATGACCCTCTGGAAATACACCGAGGCCGACCGCACGGACAGAGGCCGCAAACGCTCCCTCCAGTTCACCGCCGTCTTCCGCAAAGACCTGCTCTCGGTCTCCAGCCAGAACGGCGACGACTGACCATCCCCCGCGCGCGAGCCGGGGCGTCCCCGCCCCGGCCCGACAACACGGAACTCCAATGGACCCCATCTCCCTCACCAACCTCGGCGCCGCCGGCCTCATCGCCGCCATGTGGCTCGTCGAACGCCGCGCCGCCGCCGCCCGCGAGCGCGCCCTCGAGCAGGCCCACGACCGCCTCATCAGCGAGCGCCGCGACGCCGACACCCTCATCCGCCTCGTCCGCGACAGCACCCGCGCCCTGGTCGCCGTCGAACGAACCCAACGCGCCGTCCTGGCCCTGCTCGAACGACTGGCCCAACGAGAAGGTGCCAAGGTCTCCACGTGCCAAGGTGCCAGGGGCGCCGAACCAAGCGCCCTCGACACCCCGACACCTTGAAACCTCGACACCTTCCCTTTGCCCCTCAGCCCCTCTGCCCCTCGACCCCTTCCACGAGCCGCCCCCCCTGCTGCTCCAGAATCTGGTGCGCGAGCTGATTCGGGTTGTACCCCCCCGGCACACGCACATACGGCTTGTCGTGCTTCACGCAGAACGCCTTGATCCCCTCGTACGAGTGGCTCGACCACCGGATCATCATCAGCACCGCCCCCACATCCTCCCGCGCGATGTTCGCCTCGAACGGCGCGATCGAATCGTGCGAGTCCGACGAGATCCAGTCCAGTTCCTTCAGTTCCAGTTCCCGTTCGATCAGCCGCTTCGACTTGTGCCGGCACTTCCCGCCCAGCAGGACCACCACCTTGCCGCGCAGCAGTTCCCGAACCTTTAACAGTTCCTCCGTCACCCGCCGCGCCGCCGGCGCCGCGTCGGAGTCCTCGTCCTCCGCCTCGCTCAGTCGCTCATCGACATACGGCATCGCCCGCCCGATCGCCGTGCCCTCCAGCATCGACTCCGGCACCCGGTCCGCGATCGGCATCAGCGCCCCGACCAGCGACCTGTCCGACGCCTGCGCCCCCGCCGCCAGGAACGCCGCGGCCGACTCCTCCACCTTCTTCCAGTCGTGCGCCAGCGCGCTGCCGCCCTCGCCCTCGTCGGCCTCCGCGATCCGCTCGGCGTGGTACTCCAGCGTCTTGAGCGCCTGCCGCCTCGTCCGGTCGCCCTTGCGCGACTCCTCCATCCGCTCGCGCATCGCCGCCAGCCGCGCCGCCAGCCCCCGCCACGCCGACGCATCGACGTCCCGGGCCGCGTTAATCACGCGCGAGTCGATCTCGCCGCGCTCCGCCCGACCCCGCAGCCAGGCGAACGCCGTCCGCTGGTCACGGTCGTCTCCCCGAGCCTGCTCGATCCCGTGCAGCAACTGGAACACCGCCCCCTGGGCCTCGGCCAGCAACTCCAGCACGCCGTTGTCGTCGGGCCACTCATCCGCCAGCCCCGCCGCCCTCCCCAGGTTCCGGTAGCACCCCGCCGCCGCCTCCAGCAAGCCATCATCGAGCCACTCCGTGTCCCGCTGGATCGCCCACAAGTAGCACGGCTGCACCGTGTTGGCCTGGGCCCGCAGATCGTCGTACACCGCCTTGACCTCGTCGAACCCACGCTCGTTCCGGGTCCGCGCAAACTCGCACGCGTCCGCCTTGATCTCGCATCGCCGCGCGATCACCGACATCGAGATCTCGATCGCGCTGCCCTGGTCCGGGGCCGGCCCGGCGTGGGCCTCGGCCGATCGCGGGCTGACCGACCCGCCGCCCCCCAGCCCCGCCGCCAGGGCCGCCATCGCCTCGACCGGGTCCATCGCCGGCACCGCCGGCTGGATCACCTTCGGCCCCGTGATCGCCTTCGGCCGCAGCACCGGCGCCTTGGGCTCGCCAGCCGCCTGCGCTTCCGCCCCCGCCGTGCTGCCCGCGGCCTGGACCGCCTCGTGCTTGATCTCAATCGCCTGGGCCGCCTTCGTCGCTTCCGCCTGTTCCGTCTGTCCTTCGCCCTGCCGCGTTACCTCAAGAAGCCAGGCCGCTATTGCTCGTGCCGCGTCTCTGGCCCCCGGTGATTCCTCCATCCACCGTTTCACCGCATCCGCCGCCCTTGCCAACGCCTCGTCCGAACCATGTTGTGCCGACATCGCCGTCCTTTCGTTACCGGAACCTCGCAATCAGGACCAATCCGTCATTGTTGCCACAATCGTGTGTGCGGTCGCCCCACCCCGTCCGGACGCCGAAACGCGCCGGTTCCAGTTTCGTACCATCCACCGTGGAGATCATCGCGTCCATCATCGTGACCGTGTTCGCGCTCGTCGGCGTCGCGCTGGTCCTGCTGCAAGGCCCGGGCATCTGGGTCGCGCTGGCGATCGCGCTCGTGTGCAAGTGGTGGCAGCCGGAACTGATGTCGTGGTGGACGATCGCGCTCGTGGCCCTGATCGCGGCGTTGGCCGAGGTCGCCGAGTTCGCCGCCGGCGCCGTCGGGGCCGCCAAGGCCAAGGGCACCAAGGCCGGCGTCTGGGGCGCGATCCTGGGCTCGATCGTGGGCCTGATCCTGGGCACGATGTTCATCCCGGTGCCGATCCTGGGCAGCGTGATCGGGGCCATCATCGGCGCGGGCCTGGGCGCGTTCGTGGCCGAGCGCGGCGTGTCGCAGCGGACCTGGAAGGAGTCGGCCCAGGTCGCCCAGGGAGCCGCGGTCGGACGCCTGCTCTCGACGGTCGTCAAGACCGCGATCGCGGGCGTGGCGGCGGCGGTTCTGATCCTGGCGGCGTGGCTGTAGCGGTGCTATCGTTTTGCTATCACCCACGGGAGACCGTCCATGGCACAAATCCTGGTTCGCGGGCTCAGCGAGGCGGCGGTTGAGCGGCTCAAGGAGGCCGCCAGGGCCAAGGGGCGCTCCCTGCAGGCCGAGGTGCGCGAGTTGTTGGAGCGGGCCGCGATGACCGATCGGAGCGCGGCGGTCCGGGCCGCGGAGCGCATCCGCAAGGCCATGAAGGGCAAGACGGGCGGCGACTCCACGGAGATGCTGCGCGAACTGAGGCAGCGATGGGAGCGGTAGTCGTTGTCGACGCGAGCGTCGCGATCAAGTGGTACTTCGACGAGCCGGGCAGCCGCGAGGCGACGGCCGTTCTGAAGAGTTCCGACTCCTTGCACGCTCCTGAACTGATGCTGCTCGAGTGCGACGCCATCCTGTGCACGGAGTTCAGGCGGGGCAACCTGAAGGAGAACCGTCTAGCGGAGATCCGCCAGGAGTTGCGGGCGGCCGGGGTCACGGTGATCCCGTTGGAGGATGTGTTGGACTTGGGCGTTGCAACCTCGCTGGCGACACGCAAGCCGCTCTACGACTGCATCTACCTGGCGCTGGCCGAGTTGCTCGACGGGACATTCCTGACCGCCGACAAACGGTTCGGGGCCGGGCTGGAGCGGACGCCTCTGGCTGGCCGGATCCGCCTGTTGGATGGCGTCTGAGGGGCGGGCCGGCTGCCGCTATGCTGGGCGCCATGGGGACGCGGAGCGTCCCGGCGAGAGAGAGCCCGCACCCGCCTCTTCTGGGGAGGATGGAGCGGGGTCGTTGCGAAGGGACCACGGACGAACCATGGCCGCAGCCGCAGCAGCCCGTGCGCGTGACATCCTGCCCGAGGGTTCGGTGAAGCACTTCGTGCTGGACACGAACGTGCTGCTGCACAACCCCAACGCGCTGTTCGTGTTCCAGGAGAACCACGTCATCATCCCGTACCCGGTGATCGAGGAACTCGACTCGATGAAGCGCCGGGAGGACGACATCGGGCGGAACGCCCGGGAGACGATCCGCCACCTTGATCGCCTGCGGGCCGCCGGCTCGCTGATCGAGGGCGTGGCCTGGGGCGAGATCGGGCCTTGGACGGGGGCCGCGGCCTCGGTCGGGGCCGATGGCAAGACGGGCACGGTCCGCGTGGATGTGGCCGAGCACGAGCGCCCGCCCTCGATCCGCGACGACACGGCCGACAACCGCATCATCGCCTCGGCGTTCTCGATGAAGAAGCGGGGCCTGCCCGCGGTGTTCATCACCAAGGACCTCGGGGCCCGGATCAAGTCCGACACGCTCGGGATCATCACCGAGGACTTCGAGAACCAGAAGGTCGATGCGGACCGCCTGTACACCGGGTTCGCGACGGTGGAGGTGCCGGGCGAGCAGATCGACGAGCTGTACCGAGAGCGGATGCTGGCGATGGACGCGATCGGCGAGGCGCTGGAAGCCGCCCTTGGCGGTCGCCCGCTGCACGCCAACCAATTCGTGATCCTGAGGTCGAGCGAGGACGAGAACCACACGGGCCTGGGGCGGCGTCTGGCGGACACCGAGCACCTGATCCCGGTGATGAGCCAGCGCAAGCCGACCTACGGCATCATGGCGCGAAACCTGCAGCAGACGATGGCCCTGGACCTGCTGCTGGACGACGAAGTGAAGATGGTGACGCTGCTGGGCTCGGCGGGCACGGGCAAGACGCTGGTGGCGATCGCCGCGGGCATGACCAAGGTGTTCAGCGAGGAGCGGTACGACAAGCTGCTGGTGGCCCGCCCGATCATGCCCATGGGGCGGGACATCGGGTATCTGCCGGGCGACAAGGACGAGAAACTCACGGCGTGGATGCAGCCGATCTTCGACAACCTGAGCTACCTGCTCAGCACGCGCGGGGCGGGGGTGCAGAGCGCCGAGAGCCACTCGACCGAGCAGCGGATCGAGCGGCTGATCGCGGACCGGAAACTGGTGCTCGAGCCGCTGACGTACATCCGGGGGCGGAGCATCCCGCACCAGTTCATGGTGGTGGACGAGGCGCAGAACCTGACGCCGCACGAGGTCAAGACGATCGCCAGCCGCGTGGGGGACGGGACGAAACTGGTGCTGACGGGCGACATCGGGCAGATCGACAACCCGTATCTGGACCAGTCGAGCAACGGGCTGAGTTACGCGGTGGAGAAGATGAAGGGGATCCCGCTGGTGGGGCATGTGACGCTGGCCAAGAGCGAGCGGAGCGAGCTGGCGAGCATCGCGGCGGCGCGGTTGTAGGAGTTCACCACGGAGACACGAAGACACGGAGAGAGGCAGAGAGGGATGTGTGTTGCGTGTGGAGCGTCGCGGTTGTTCGGCTGCCCCCTCCGCCAGACTCGCAGAGCCTCGTCTGGCACCTCCCCCGCACGCGGGGGAGGGGTGCGTGGGCGCGGCGTGGGTGGTGAGCAATGAGTTACGTTGAGTCCAGTCTGGTTGCCGGTGAGACGGTGGTGCGGTGGGGGCGGCTGCATTGGTTCCCGGTCGCGTCGCGAGTCTTCTGGCTGGCGGTGTCGGCCGGGATGGGTTGGGCGCTGGTGTGGTGGCGGGAGTGGATCGCGCGGGAGGGGTTTCGGCTGATGGGCGAGGCGGACCCGGCCGCGGGGTTGTGACGCAGGCGGGGGCTGGGGATCGCGGCGGTCGCGGTCGCGGCGCTTTCCGGTCACTGGGCTCAAGGCTGTGGGGGTCTTGGTGTGGGCAGTTTGAAGCGCGGTGGAGAGGGCGCGAGGCCGCGGTGGCGACGACGCGGCGGGTGATCTTCAAGTCGGGCGTGCTGCAGCGGCGGGCGTTCGAGGCGGCGCTGGGCGAGATCGCGTCGGTGTCGATCCGGCAGGGCGTGCTGGGGCGGGTGCTGGGCTACGG
Organism: Phycisphaerales bacterium; assembly: GCA_041401985.1. GTDB lineage: Bacteria > Planctomycetota > Phycisphaerae > Phycisphaerales > UBA1924 > JACKHA01. The sequence continues at coordinate 5,799 of JAWKTE010000006.1, read as the reverse complement.
GGTGGTGGAGGTGAGCGCGGGCGGGCGGCGGCGGCGGATGGAGATGGGCGGGGCGGTGGGGTTCGGGCGGGAGATCGAGAGGGCGCGGGCGGTGCTGGAGGCCGGGGGGAAGGGATTGAACACAGAGGCACAGAGGGCACAGAGCCGGGAAGGCGGGAGAGCGAAGGCGTGAGTTGTGTGGGCTGTTGCGGTTGATCGATTGCCCCCTCCGTCAGACTCGCGGAGCCTCGTCTGACACCTCCCCCGCACGCGGGGGAGGGGCGCGGGCGGTGCTGGAGTTGTGAGAATGGGTGAGGCCAGCGCGTTCGAGTTGCTTGTGCCGGGGTTGCAGCGGGAGTTGTTCCGGCGGGGGTGGCGGTCGCTGCGGCCGATCCAGGAGCGGGCGATCCGGGCGTATCTGGGCGGGGACGCGGATGGGGCGCGGCATCTGCTGATCATGGCCGAGACGGCGGGGGGGAAGACGGAGGCGGCGTTTCTGCCGGTGCTGTCGGCGATCAGCCGGGAGCAGGCGGGTTCGGTGCGGGCGGTGTATGTGGGGCCGCTCAAGGCGCTGATCAACGACCAGTTCGGGCGGGTGGAGGACCTGGCGACGTTCCTGGATGTGCCGGTGCACCGGTGGCACGGGGATGTGGGGGCGGGTCGGAAGCGGGGGTTGGTGGAGTCGCCGGGGGGCGTGCTGCTGATTACGCCGGAGTCGCTCGAGTCGCTGCTGGTGAACCGGACGGCGCACCTTGGGCGGCTGTTCGGCGGGCTGCGGGCCATCGTGATCGATGAGGTGCACGCGTTCCTGGACGGGGAGCGGGGGCTGCACCTGGCGAGCCTGCTGTCGCGGGTGCGGAGGTGCGTGCGCGAAGAGGATGGCGCGGGCGGCGGGGGTGCGGTGCGGATGATCGGGCTGTCGGCGACGGTGGGCGATGCCCAGATCGCGCGGCGGTATCTGTGCCCGGGCGATCCCGAGCGCGTCGCGGTGATCAGCGATCCGGGGAAGCAGAAGGAGGTGCGGCTGAGGGTGCACGCGTATGTGGAGCGGGCGCGGAATTCGACGGATCGTGGTGCGCCGAGTGAAGCGGCGATTCCTGTTGATCGACCCGGACCTTCGTCGCAGGGCCTCCTCAGGTCCGGCGTCGGGGCGAGCAGGGTGGAGGATGGGAGCAGCGATGCTGATCCGCGCGAGGAGGTGATGGGGCGGATCGCGGGGGACCTGGTGGACCACTTCGCGGGGCGGACGGGGCTGGTGTTCGCCAACGCGAAGGGGGACATCGAGGTGTACGCCGATCTGGCGCGGCGGCGGTGCGAGGCGCTGGGGCGGGAGGCGTCGTTCATCGTGCACCACGGGTCGCTGGCGCGGGACGTGCGCGAGGAGGCCGAGGCGGCGATGAAGGGGGAGGACGGCGGGCGCCAGGGGCCGCTGGTGGCGGTGTGCTCGAGCACGCTGGAGATGGGGATCGACATCGGGTCGGTGTGGATGGTGGGGCAGGTTGGGTCGCCGTGGTCGGTGGCGTCGTTCAAGCAGCGGATGGGGCGGAGCGGGCGGAAGGGTGGCGAGGCGCGGCGGCTGCGGGGGTATGTGGTGTGCGAGGCGGAGGCGGCGGGGACCGGCGCGGCGGGCGCGGTGCGCGGCGGCGTTTCGGGCGATGGCCAGACGGACGTGGATGCATTGGACCTGCTGCCGATCGAGCTCCTGCAAACGGTGGCGGTGTGCGAGTTGATGCTGAAGAAGTGGGTGGAGCCGCCGGAGCCCTCGCGCATGGACCTGAGCACGCTGGCGCAGCAGGTGATGAGCGTCATTGCGCAGGAGGGGGCGGTGGAGGCGGGCGCGCTGCATCGGGTGCTGTGCGTGGAAGGGGCGTTCGGCGGGTTCGATGCGGGGCTGTTTGCGCGGGTGCTGCGGGACCTGGGGGCGGCGGACGTGATCGAGCAGGGGGCGGACGGGAAGCTGATCCTGGGGCTTGAGGGCGAGCGGATCCGGGCGGGGCGGGACTTCTATGCGGCGTTCGCGGGGCGGCAGGAGTTCGCGGTGATCGCTGGGGATCGGTCGATCGGGTCGGTGCCGATGGATGCGCTGCCGAAGGCGGGTGAGCACATCGTGTTTGCGGCGCGGCGGTGGCTGGTGGAGGAGGTGGATGCGGGGCGGATGGCGGTGTATGTGCGCGCGGCGGGGCGGGGCGGGAGGCCGCGGTTTACTGGTGGTGTTGGCGAGGTGCACCCGCGGGTTCGGGAGGAGATGCTGGCGGTGCTGGGCGCGGGCGATGTGCCGGTGTATTTGGATGCGACGGCGGCGGGGGTGTTGCGTGCGGCGCGTGAGGCCGCGGCTGGGTTTGGGCTGGCGCGGCGTGGGTTGGTGGAGGTGTCGGACAGGTCGTGCCTGTGGCTGACGTGGACGGGCACGCGGGCGCAGCGGACGCTGGAGGCTCTGCTGCTCATGCAGGGGATAGAGGCGGTGGACCGGCGGGTTGGGTTTGCGTGCAAGGCGTCGGCGGATGAGGTGCGGGAGCGGCTGGCGGCGGTGTGCGGGGCGGAGGGGACGGGGATGCCGGCGGCGGTGGAGATCGCGGGGCATGTGTCGCCGCGGGCGGTGCGGAAGTATGACCATCTGTTTGGGGAGTCGTTGCTGGTGGAGTCGATCGCGGCGGATCGGTTGGATGTTCCAGGGGCGCGGGGGTGGTGGATGCGACGATCTGAGAGTGACGGAGTGACGGAGTGACGGAGTGACGGAGTGACGAAGCGACGAAGTGGCAGAGTGGCAGAGTGGCAGAGTGGCAGAGTGGCAAAGGGATTGTGGGGTGGCGAAGGAGGGTTCAACACAGAGGCACAGAAACACAGAGAGGGCACAGAGAGATGCGGTTTGGATGCGGTTGATGGGGATGCGGCTCTGTGTTCGGCTCTGCGTCTCTGTGGCTCTGTGTTGGAATCGGGGCGGGGCGGTGGGGGCCGCGCGTACGCTTGGGCCATGGCGGCTGGTGTGAAGAAACTCGGGTCGGAGGCGACGACGGAGGGGGTGCGGGTCGAGGTGTGGCCGGCGTTCATGGCCGAGCAGTCGCAGCCGGACGAGCGGCAGTGGATGTTCTCGTACCGGATCCGGATCACGAACGAGGGTTCGGAGGCGGCGACGCTGGAGTCGCGGTACTGGTTGATCGTGGACGCGCACGGGGAGCGGCACGAGGTGCGTGGGCCGGGGGTTGTGGGGCAGCAGCCGCGGGTCGAGGCGGGGGAGACGTTCGAGTACTCGTCGTTCTGCCCGCTGCGTACGGCGTGGGGGACGATGGAGGGCACGTTCCAGATGCGCCGGGATGATGGGCGGGAGTTTGAGGCGGTGGTGGCGAGGTTTTATCTGGCGGCGAAGTGAGGGAGAGCAGCGACGAAGCGACGGAGTGACGGAGAGGGGTCGCGGGGTCACGGGGTCGGCGGGGCGATGAGGGGCTGGGCGGGGACCGTTTCGGTCTGGCGATGGTGGCGCTGAGTTTGGCCCGAGCGGGCGCCTGGCGGCGTTGGCGGGGGTTGTCCCGTAGAGTTGCGGCTCGCCGCGGGGGTGGTCCCGCGGCCCTTGGTGGACTCGCTGGGATGCTTCGCACATGCTGACCGTGCACGACATCACGATGCTGCTGCTGGCCCTCGGCTGCCTGCTGCTGGTGGCGCGTGCGTTCGGTGAGATCGCGCGACGGTTCGGGCAGCCTTCGATCGTGGGCGAGATCGCGGCGGGTGTGCTGCTGGGGCCGACGATCCTGGAGCGGGTGCTGCCGGGTGTGTCGCACGCGCTGTTTCCCGAGACGGGGCGGGTGCACGTGGCGCTGCAGGCATTGGTGAGCCTGTCGATCACGATGTTCATGCTGGTGGCGGGGATGGAGGTTGATCTGAAGATGGTGTGGAAGCGCCGGACGGCGGCGCTGGCCATCGGTCTGGGCGGGGCGGCGCCGGCGATGCTGGCGGGCGTGGCGCTGGCGCTGGGGGCGCCGGGGTTCGTGGGGATGGGCGAGGGCGCGGCGCCGGCGGCGTTCGCGCTGTTCCTGGCGACGGCGCTGGGGCTGTCGGGCCTGGCGGTGATCGCCAAGATGCTGATGGACCTGCAACTGAGCCGCACGGAACTGGGGGCGACGATCCTGGCGGCGGCGGTGGTGATCGACGTGGTGGGGTGCCTGCTGTTCGCGGTGGTGCTGGCGCTGTCGCACGGCGGGCAGGAGGCGGTTGCGGCGGCCGGGGACGCGGTGCGGGCGGCGGGCGAGGCGCTGGGCGCGGCGGCGGAGCCGGTGGTGCAGCAGGGGGCTGAGCAAGCGGCGGAAGCGGACGGGCATGGCGGCGGGGCTGGGGCGCACGGGTCGCTGAGTGTGTGGCAGACGATGCTGGCCGCGGGTTTGTTTGTGGTGGGGATGCTGACGATCGGGCGGTGGGTGCTCGGGCGTGTGATCCCGTGGGTGCAGGCGCACACGGCGTGGCCGGGCGGGGTGCTGGGGCTCGCGCTGGTTGGGTGCGTGTTCTCGGCGGCGTTCACGGAGTGGGCGGGGGTGCACGCGATCGTCGGGGCGTTCATCTTCGGGATGGTGCTGGGCGACTCGCGGCACCTGCGGCACTCGACGCGGCTGACGCTGGAGCAGTTCATCTCGTTCATCTTCGCGCCGCTGTTCTTTGCGAGCATCGGGCTTCGGGTGGACTTCGCCGGGGCGTTCGACCTGGTGCTGGTGCTGGTGGTGCTGGCGGTGGCGGCGGTGTTCAAGATCGGCGGGTGCCTGGGGGCGGCGAAGATCACGGGCTCGTCGTGGCGGGACTCGCTGGCGGTGGGGCTGGCGATGAACGGGCGCGGGAGCGTGGACGTGATCCTGGGGCTGCTGGCGCTGGAGATGGGGATCATCTCGGACAAGTTGTTCGTGGCGCTGGTGATCAACGCGCTGGTGGCCCTGGCGGTCAGCGGGGCGCTGATGCAGAAGGCGATGGGCAAGCGGCGTGAGGTGAAGTTCACGGCGTACGGCTCGTCCAAGACGTTCCTGGCGGAGATGCGGGCGACGGACCGGGCCCAGGCGCTCGACGAGATGTCGCGCCGGACGGCCGAGGGGGCGTGGCTGGACCTGGAGATGGTGCGGGACGCGATCGTGGCCCGCGACCTGCTCGTGCGCAGCGCGATCGGCAATGGGGTGGCGGTGGCGCACGCGCGGCTGAGCGGGCTGGAGATGCCGGTGGTGGGCGTGGGGTTCCCGGCCGAGCCGATCGAGTGGAGCGCGCCCGATGGCAAGCCGGTGCGGCTGGTCGTGGTGCTGCTGACGCCGGGGGATGAGGCGCGGCTGCACCTTGAGTTGCTCGCGAGCGTGGCGCGGGCGCTGCGGGACAAGGAGACGATCGACGCGTGCCTGAAGGCGGAGAGTTGGACGGAGTTCCTGGCGGCGATCAACGCGGGGCAGGGGGAGGCGGCCGAGCGGGCCAAGTCGGCGGAGAAGGAGAAGGCGTCGGGGGGGGAGTGATGGGGGGTTGGAAGCGGGTGGCCACCGACATTCCATGCCTTGGGGGATGTCCGTTGATCGGCACCGAGAAACGCCGCCGAGCCGGCGTGTCTCGGTGGCACAGTGGAGGCGTGGGTCGAGGCGCTGGACGGCGGGTGGCACGCCCACGCGGAGCGCGGGCGTGGTGGGTCGTGGTGCTGGTTGTGTGCGGTGCGGTGATTCGTGCGGCGGCGCAGGTCGAAGCGGCCGGACCACCTGGCCTTGGCGCGCGGCCCAACATCGTGCTGATCTGCAGCGATGACCTTGGCAGCGCGGTGCTCGATGAGGCGATTGACCTGGGCGTGCCGACGCCGTCGCTGGATCGGCTGGCGTC